>NZ_AJXT01000008.1 GCF_000264295.1 Rhodanobacter spathiphylli B39
CAAGTGGCTGATTCGCGTGAGCGCGTCCGGGCATGTACCAGACACGCGATGGAAGCTCGAGCAGCTCCGCCCGATCCGTGGTTCAATACGCGTTATTGAAGCGGGGGTGCCCGGCGTAGCCGGGCTGAGAGAGTCCCTTGGAACCTGATCCGGCTTGTACCGGCGTAGGGAGCTTGCAGATCCGGCGCGTCCTTGCGACTGCCGGGTCGCCGTCGCTTCGTCCGTACTCCCTTGACGACGACGATGACGATGCTTCTTTCCCGCACTCCCCTGCTGCTCGCCCTGCTCGCGGTGATCGCTCCCGTGCATGCCGCGGACACCGCCAGCGAACCGCAGGCCACGCGCCTGTCGCCGGTCCACGTGAACGCGAACGGCAGCAACGGCTACCACGCCGACAACTCGCAACTGGACACCTTCGGCAGCTTCGGCAACGCGCCGCTGCAGGACACGCCCGCCGCGATCACCGTGATCACCCGCGACCAGATCGACGACCGCCAGCCGCATACGCTGAGCGAACTGGCACGCAGCGACGCCGCGCTCGGCGACAGCTACGCGCCAGTCGGCTACTACCAGGATGTCGCCATCCGCGGCTACGCGCTCGACCTGGCCACCGGCTACAAGCTCAACGAAATGAGCCTGGTCGGCGAACAACCGATCGCGCTGGAAGACAAGCAGCGGGTGGAAATCCTCAAGGGCCTGGGCGGCCTCGAAGCGGGCGTGGTGGCGCCGGGCGGCCTGGTCAACTACGTCAGCAAGCGGCCGACCGACGTGCGCAGCGCCACCGTCGGCACCGATTCGCACGGTTCGCGCTACCTCGCCATGGACGTGGGCGGCTGGCTGTCACCGACGTTCGGCGTGCGGGTGAACGCCGCCCATGACGGCGTGCAGTCCTACGTCGACCACGCCGACGGCCGGCGCAACTTCGTCTCGCTGGCGGCCGACTGGAAGATCAGCCCGAACGCCACCCTGCAACTGGACAGCAACTACCAGTCCAGCTCGCAGCGCTCGGTGTCCGGCTACCAACTGCTCGGCGGAAGCACGATTCCGGCGCATCCCAGCCGCACCCGCATGCTCGGCTTCGAACCATGGCAGCAGCCGGTCGGTGTCGACGCCAGCAACAGCACGCTGCGCCTCGACTACCGCCTGGCCGATGCCTGGACGGCCCAGCTCTCGGCCAGCCACAGCCGGGCGGTGATCGACGACAACGTGGCGTTCGCCTACGGCTGCTTCTACTCGGCCGACTGCGCCAGCGGCGCCACGCCGGGCTGGTTCTTCGCACCCAACGGCGACTACGACGTCTACGACTACCGCAGCCCCGACGACACCCGCGCCAACGACGAAGCGCGCGCGGTGCTGAAGGGCGCGTTCGACACCGGCGCGGTCAGCCACGAGATCAGCCTGGGCGCCAGCGCGTTCCGCCGCACCATCGACCGTCGCGCCGACGTGTACGACTACGTCGGCACCGCCAACATCGATCAGCTGGACCCGCCGTACTTCGCGCCGTCGCCGAACCAGCCGGGCGCCTCGGTGCGTCGCCTGACCAGCTGGCAGCACTCCGTGTTCGCGCTGGATCGCCTGCATCTCGGCACGCAGTGGCAGTTGCTGGCCGGCGGGCGTTTCGTGCGCCTGCATGAGCGCGCCAATGATTCCGACGGCGTGCCCGAGCGCGACACGCGTCTGGGCAAGTTCCTGCCGCAGGCAGCCGTGCTGTACCAGCCCACCACGCGGCTGACCACCTATCTCAGCTACAGCGAAAGCCTGTCGCTGGGCAACGAGGCGCCGTACTGGACCGCCAACGGTGGCACCACGCTGGCCCCGCTGCTGGCGCGCCAGACCGAAGCGGGCGTGAAGTACGCCGCCAGCGATGCCCTGAGTCTGTCCGCGGCGCTGTACCGCATCAGCCAGCCATACCAGTTCGCCCGACCGGACAGCAGCGCCGAGGGCTTCACCTTCGTCCAGCAGGGCAACGAGGCGCATGCCGGACTGGAACTCGACGCCGCGGGACAACTGACCGATCGCCTGCGCCTCACCGCCAGCGTCAACGTCCTTCGCGCACGTGCGCATGACACCGGCGCACCCGCTTACGAAGACCACCAGGTGGTCAACGTGCCGCGCCTGCGCAGTGCGGTGTACCTGGACTATCGCCTGCCGTTCGCCGACCGGCTCAGCCTGCTCGGTGGCTGGCGCTATGCCAGCAGCAACGTGGCCACGCCCGACGGAGTGACGCGGGTGCCGGCCTACCACGTGTTCGATGCGGGCCTGCGCTACGCCAGCCAGTGGAACGGCCACGCGATGACCTGGCGGCTCAGTGTCGACAACGTGTTCAACCGCTTCTACTGGCGCGACACCGGCAGCTCCGGCGGCGACAGCTACCTGTTCCCGGGCGCGCCGCGCCTGGCGCGCCTGTCGCTGACGTTCGCGTTCTGAAGATGACCTGGGTCGAACTCATCGCGGCGATCGTCAGCGCGCTCGGCGTCTGGCTCACCGCCCGGCGCCAGCCATGGTGCTGGCCGATCGGGCTGGTGTCCGTGCTGATCTACGCCTGGGTGTTCGTCGACGCCAGGCTGTATTCCGATGCACTGCTGCAACTGGCGTTCGCGGGATTCATCGGCTACGGCTGGTACCGCTGGCTGCAACACCTGGGCGAAGACGGACTCGTCCAGGTGGCGCCGCTGCCACGCCGCCAGGCGATCATCCACCTCGCCATCGGCGGCGTCGGCGCGATCGCGCTCGGCGCCTTCATGCATCACCTCACCGACGCCGCCCTGCCCTGGCTGGACGCGGCGCTGACCGCCTTCAGCCTGGTCGCCCAGTGGTGGCAGGCGCGGCGGCACGTGGCCGCGTGGTGGCTGTGGATCGCGGTGGACGTGATCTACGTGGGCGAGTACGTCTACAAGCACCTGCTGATCACCGCGGTGCTGTATGCCGGCTTCGTGGTGCTGGCGGTGATCGGCCTGCGCGCGTGGCAGGGCGCCGGCCGCCAGCCGGCCGAGGCATCGCCCGCCGCTTGAACGGCGCAACCCGGCCGCGCTGCCGTCGACGCGTCGCCCTCGCGTTCAGCGCGGCCTAACCCGCGCGGCGGCAACATCCAGCCGATGCCAGAAGCGTGGGCGGTAGAAACCAAGCGGCTGCGGCTGCGTGGTTTTGGCCAGCTTTTCCGCTCACTTTCGTTGAATAGCTACGGCTATTCGCCTCAAATGATCGAAAAACCTGACTCAAAACCACTTTGCCTCGCTCGCTTGGTTTCTACCGCCCACGCTCCTAGTCACCCAGGATGGACGTCCCCATGAAAGTCCGGCCGAACCGAATTCCCCTGTCATGCCTGGCGCTCCTGCTGCTGGCCGCCGCGGGCACCGCGGGCGCGCAGAACATCTACAAGTGCACCGTCGGCGGACAGGTCAGCTACACCGACCATCCCTGCCCGCAGGGCCATGGCGAGCTGCTGCACCAGGCCGACGACACCGAAGTCATCGACCGCTACCTGCGCCTGGGCCAGGACGGGCTGGCGAAGAGCTATGCCGACTCGCACCACCTCGAAGCGCTGTACCAGCAACGCATCGAGGCTCGCCAGCAGGCGCAGGACGAGAAGGAACAGCGCCAGGCCGACGAAGCCTACGCCGCGCAGCAGCGCGCCGAGCAGGAACGGCAGCAGGCGCTGGTCGACGAGGCCGCCGAGCGCAACCGCCTGCAGGGCGAGAACGAAGTCCTGCGCCAGCAGAACGACGCCTACCAGGACCAGTTGCAGCAACAGCAGGCGTACAACCCGCCACCGGCGTACTGGGCGCCTTATCCGAACCGTCGTCCGGGCCGCGATCACGACCACGATCACCACGGCGATGGGGATGGCCATCAGCGCCCGCCGCCGAAGGAACCGGTATTCCATCCGTGCAAGCAGCTGGCCGGCGGCCGCGTTCAGTGCTGAGCTGACAAGGCATCACGCGTGATCGCAACGCCGGTATTCGTCGCTACGGCAACGCGGGAATCGCCAGGCTGCGTTCGGCATCGCCGGTGGCACCGGTGCGCAGGCTCGGCGGGATGTGCCCCACGTCGCCCACCGAGATGACCTTGAAGCGGCCGTCGGCCTCGACCAGGATTCGGGTGATGCTGGCGTTGCCCACCGACATTTCCAGCCAGGCCTTGCTGTCGACGCCCAGTGCGCGGACGACCATGTTGCGGATCACGTTGCCGTGGCAAACCATCAGCTCGGTCCGCGCGTGGCCGTGCGCCGGCTTGAAGTAATCCGCGAACAGGCGATCGAATTGGCGGGCGCAGGCCGCCAGGTCCGCCGGTTTCTCGTCGGCGGTCACTTCGGTGCGACGGGTCGGTGGCGTGCATTCGGCCAGGTCGTCGACCACCTCGAAATGCCGGCCCGGAAAGTCACCGGCGATGACGGCCGCGGTGTCGCGCGCACGCTGCACCGGGCTCACGTACATCGCATCGAAGCGCCCCGGCAAGGCGGCCAGCCGGGCGCCGGCCAGGTGCGCCTGGGCCACGCCGATCGGCGCCAGGTGCGGACCCAGCTTCGGGTCAGCCTTCGCATCGGGCAGGTAGTAGCCGTGGCGAACCAGCACGATGGTGCGCGTGGCGGGCGCCTCGGTCGCGCCGATTGACGCCACCGGCAGCAGGCTCAGCAGCATCAGCAGAAGTCGTGGAAACATGGCATGCCCCCTTGCGGTCGGTGCGTCGAGTATCCAACGCGAACACGCAGCCGACCAGCTCGGGCCGCCAGCCGGCGCGGCAGCAAGGTCTTCGGACGAAGCGCGCTACTTGCCGGCAGCCATCGGGACGAAGCGCAGGTCCTGGTAGTCCCAGCTGAAGTCGGCGATCGGCGACACCGCCTGCATCGTCATCTGGGCGATGCTGCCATCGGGTTTCAGCGCGAAGCTCACGTAGGCATCCTCCACGTCGGGCATCGCCCAGTGCGTGCGGAAGGTGTCGTGGCGCACGTGCTCCAGTGCGCCGTGCAAGCCGGGCGAGCGATCGAAGCTGATCGTCAGCGCCCCGTTCGCGCCCTGGCGCAGGGTGGCCGTGCCGTACCACGGGTCGCGATACACGCCGGCGTATGCCGAAAGCGGCAGCGACGGAGCCCCGCGGGACGATGCGTCACTGCCCGCCGCCTTCAGCGCCGCCGTGGCGCCCGCGTTGATCCCCTCGAACATCCTGCCGTAGCCGGCGATCCAGTCCGGCGAGGGAAGTCCCAGCAGGCTGTCCAGCAGATGCTCGCGCATCGCCAGCAAGGTGGCGGGATCTTCGGCGTTGAGCATCACGGCGAATGCCGCGTGTCGTTCCGGAATGATCACCACCGCGGAATAGCCGCCCAGCACGCCGCCCAGATGGGTGATGATGCGGTGGCCGCGGTAGTCCTGCACCTCGAAGCCCAAGGCGTAGGCGTTGAATTGCGGTTGCGCCAGTGCGACCTCGGCCGGCAGCGGGGAGATCGGGATCAGCGTCTGCGGCGTCCACAGCATCTTCGCGGCCGCGGCGCTGAAGATCGGCCCGGCGTCGCTCCGCCGACCGCCATCGAGCTGCAGCCGCAACCATGGCCCCATGTCGGCCGCACTGACCTGCAGCGCACCGGCAGCCGCGAACACGCTGCCGGTCATCACCGTGGTCAGCACCCGCTGCGGGCCGACGCCGCGCACCGGCGTGGTGTTCCTGCCGTGCAGCGCGGCCTGGTCGGCGGTGCGGGCATCGATGCTGGTCTGCGTGTCGCGCATCTGCAGCGGGTCGAGGATGTGCTGCTGCACGAAGTCCTCCCAGCGCTGGCCGGACACGGCTTCGACGAGTTGCCCGGCGACGATGTACAGCACGTTGTCGTAGTCGTAGCCGCCGCGGAACGAGCGCACCGGTTTCAGGTAGCGGATGTCATTCACCAGTTCCGCGCGCGTGCGGTCGCTGGTGGGAAACGTCATCAGGTCGCCCTCGCCCAGGCCCAGCCCGCTGCGATGCACCAGCAGGTCGGTCACCGTCATCTCCGCCGACGCATAGGCGTCGTACATGCGGAATCCCGGCAGCTTGTCCACCACGCGGTCGTCCCAGTGCAGCTTGCCCTGGTCGACCAGGATCGCCAGCGCGGCCGCGGTGAAGGCCTTGGTGTTGGAACCGATCGGGAAGATCGTATGCGCGTCGACCCGCGCGGCCTCACCCAGCTTGCGCACGCCGTAGCCGTGCGTGGTGACGGTCTGGCCGTCGACGATGGTCACCGCCATGCCCGGTGTGCCGAAGGTCTTCATCGCCCGCGCGGCGAAGGCGTCCAGATCCTGCGCCGGCGCGGCAGCCAGCGCCGGTGCGCCCGCCACGACCAGCGCGATGAGCAATCCCGCGAGGCAACGGCGCAGTGACAGTCGCGGAATCCTGCAGGTCATGCTCTTGCCTCGCTCGCTGATGCCGCCCAGGTCAACGCCGCTTTGCCGGCTTCTTCGTGCCGTTGTTCTTGCCGGTCCCGGCGGGCTTGCCCTCGCCCGACAGCGATGGCCCGTCGTAGCCGATGAATTTCTGGCGCAACTCGGTGATCTCGCCGACCCGCCCGAGGATGTCGCCCATCTCGCGGATCACCGCATTGATCAACAGGCTGAACAGGCTGGTGAGCGTGCCGAAGCTGTGCCAGGCGCGACCGGTCTGCATCGGGATCATCAGCACGTGCGGCGTCAGCTGGCGCGCCCAGTAGCACTGCGTGTCGGTGATGATCAGCAGCGGTATGCCGCGCTCGACCACCTCCTCGGCCAGCAGGCGGAAGTGGCGCGAATAGCGGCGGATGTCGATCAGCACCACGCAGCTCTTCTCGGTGGAATCCAGCAGCATGCCGGTATAGGAACCGTCGGCGCCCGATTCGAACGACACCCGCGGCCGCACGTGCTGCAGCGAGGAAGCAAAGCCCAGTCCGAGGAACGAGCCGTGCTGGAAGCTGGCCACCGACACGCGATCGGCCGACACCAGCATCTTCACGATGGGCGCCCATTCCTCGCCCCGCGCCAGCGCGTAGACATCGTTGAGGCTGCGGATCTCCGCCTGCAGGCTCTCGCCGATGTAGTCGGCATCCGCTGCCGGTTCGGAGGTCTTGTACAGCTGCATCCACGGCGCATCACCGCGTAGTTCCTCCTTCAGGTCGCCGACGCCGGCATAACCCAGGTTGCGCAGGAACCGGCCCACCGTCATCGCGCTCACGCCCACGCGCTTGCCCAGCGACGCGGCCGTCTCGAACGGAATGCCGCTGATGTTGTGCAGCAGGTAGCTGGCGATCTTCTGCTCGGCCGTGGTGAAAGTGTCCCAGCGGCTCTTCAGCTTTTTTTGCAGGTCCTTGGTCATCGTCATCCGCTTATCTGGCCAGCGCCATGGCGGCGCCCGCCGTCCCATGGGATTCCACGTCGCCCAGGCGACGGCCAAGCATATACAACAGCGCGGCCGACACGCCGGCCACCGCCGCGATCAGGGCGAAGAACCAGGCGTGGCCGAGCCGGCTCCACAACGTGCCCAGCGCGCCGGCCAGCAGGTTGCCGAAGAAGCCGGCGAAGAACCAGGTGGCGATGCTGGTGGCGCGGAAACCCTCCGGCGCCATGCGCCCGAACAGGGCCAGGCCCACCGGCAGGATGTACAGCTCGCCGGTGGTCATCAGCACGAACCAGGCCGCCAGCCAGCCCCAGTGCGCGCGCACGCCGTGCGCCTCGCACCACGCCGACAGCACGGCCAGCATCAGGTAGGAACCACCCACGATGGCGGCGCCGAAGGCCATCCGCCCCAGCAGCGGCGTCTCCACGCCGCGCTGCGCCAGCCGCGCCCAGCGTGCCACCAGCAACGGGGTGAAGGCGAACACCACCACCGAGTTGATCGACTGGAACCAGGTCATCGGGATGGCCCAACCCGAGGCCAGCTCGCGATCCACGTCCTGGTCGATCCACAGCGCGATGGTGTTGCCGACCTGTTCGTAGGCGCCGCGGAACACCACCACGATCGCGGCGACGCCGAGCAGCAGCGCGAAGCGATCGATCACCGCCCGATCCACCGGCGGCCGCGCCGCCCGCGCCTCGGCGCCGCGCTCCGGTTCCGGCGGCAGGTAACGGGCGCCGGCCAGGTAGATCACCAGCGACAGCAGCATGCCGATGCCGGCCGCGGCGAAACCCCAGTGCCAGCCGTACGCCTCGCCCAGCGTGCCGCAGATCAGCGGCGCCAGGAACGCGCCGAGGTTCACCCCCACGTAGTAGATGTTGTAGGCACTCTTGCTGCGCGGATCGCCATCGCGGTAAAGCCCTTCGATCTGGCTGGCCAGGCTCGGCAGGAACAGCCCGTTGCCCAGCGCGATGGTGGCCAGCGCCGGATAGAACAGCGGCTCGGAGGCCATCATGAAATGACCCGCGGCCATCGTGGCGCCACCGATCATCACCGCGTTGCGCTTGCCCAGCCAGCGGTCGGCCACCATGCCGCCGAACACCGGCGTGAAATACACGAAGGCCGCGTAGGCGCCGTAGATCAGCGAGGCGTACTGCTGGTCCAGGTCCAGGTGCTTGGTCATGTAGTAGACCAGCAGCGCGCGCATGCCGAAGAAGGAGAACATCTCCCACATTTCGGTGAGGAACAGCACGCTCAGGCCGCGCGGATGGCCAAACCAGTTTTTCTCGCGTGCTGGAATCATGCTGCGATGTCGCTCCCCTGTGGTCTAGGCGGCCGCCGCCAGCGGCCCGCCCCATATCGCATCGTCGCACCAGATGCGGCCATGCTCGTAGATCGCCGACGGCGCCGGGTCGCGCCGCAAGTAGATCGGACCGTCGAGGTCCACCACCTTGCACGACTGGCCCAGCACGAAGGCCGGCGCCATCGCCAGCGACGAGCCGGACATGTTGCCCACCATCAGCTCGAAGCCGAGCTCGCGCGCCTGGGCGGCCATCGCCAGCGCCTCGGTGAGGCCGCCGCACTTGTCCAGCTTGATGTTGATCATGCCGACCCGGCCCACCAGCGACGGCAGGTCGTGGTGATCCTGCACGCTCTCGTCGGCGGCGATCATGATCGGGCTGTGCAGTCCGTCGAGCCAGGCTTCATTGCCGATCGGGAACGGCTGCTCCACCACCGCTACCCGCGCCTCGACCAGCGCCGGCAGCAGGCGCGCGAACGAGTCGCGGGTGAAACCCTGGTTGGCGTCGACCATGATCCACGCGTCGGGGCACGCCGCGCGCACTGCACGCACGCGCTCGGCGTTGAGCTCGTCATTGGTGAGCTTGAGCTTGAGCGCGCGGGCACCGGGAAAGCCCCGCGCGATCCCGGCCATCGTCGTCGGCGCGTCGGCGCCGAGGGTGAAGGTGGTCACCAGCGGCTGCGGTGCCTCGCCGCCGGCCAGCATCCACACCGGCCGCCCGCTGCGCTTGGCCTCCAGATCCCACAGCGCGCAGTCGACCGCATTGCGCGCGCCGCCGGCGGGCAGCAGCTGCAGCAGTTCCTGCCGCGTCAGGCCGCCTTCGATCCGTTCGCGCAGCGCCTCGACCTGCACCTGCATCGCGGCCGGCGTGTCGTTGCGGTAGTAGACGCCCAGCGCCTCGCCACGACCGAACCGGTCGCCCTCGTGCAGGGTCACCACCAGCGCCTCGAACTCGTCGAAGGTGTAACCGGTGATGTGGAACGGCTCCTTCAACGCCCACTTCTCGAGCCGCGTGTGCAACTGCAGCCGTGCGTGTCTCTCGGTACCCATGATCTCTCCTGGCTGATTGATGTCGATGCGCAGCGGTCCGTCAGAACCTCACGTTGAAACTGACCAGCCCGAACGCCACGATGAACCAGGCCAGGTAGATCGCCGCCAGCGCCAGCAGGGTTTCGCCGGCGAGCACCCAGCGGCCGCGCCGCGGCACCATCCAGGCGCGCACCGCATGCACCAGCACCGCCAGCGCACCGAGCAGGCCGAACACGCCCAGCACGTAGAGCAGGTACAGCCAGCCCGTGCCCGAGCCGTCCAGAAGCTTCGACTCGTCGGCCGAGGTCACCGCGATGAAGGTCAGCCAGCCCAGCACCACCGCCAGCAGCGCCAGCACGCCGAGATGCGACAGCAGGCGCGTGCGCAGCTGCAGCGCCGTCAGCTGCAGCGGCCGCCGGTAATGCCGGCGCACCCAGCCGCCGACGAACCAGCTCAGCAGGGTGGCCAGCAGGATTGCCACCGACGCGCCCAGCAGCGGGCCGACCGTGCCCAGGCTGCGGGCCGCGGGCACGCGCTGGAACAGGAACACCGGTACCTCGGCATCGGTGGCCCAGTAGCGGATGCCGCCGTTCGCATCGGCCACGAAGGCCAGCTGCGACTTGCCGTTCACTTCGCTGTAGTGCAGCGGCCCGGTCTCGTGCCACGGCAGCGGCTTGCCTGCGTAGTCGGTGAGCATCGACACCGCCAGCGTGCCGTCGGGTTTCGCCGCCACGTTGACCTGGCCGAACAGGTACAGCATGCGCAGCGCACTGTCGTTGCGGCGGCTGGCCTGGTACCAGCCGGCCACGCGCGCGGCATCGGCCTTCGCCGTGGCCACCGTTGCGGGCGCCGGCGCTTCCTTCGGGAAATAGCGGTCGAGGAAGGCCTGGAAGATCGCCTTGCGGATCACGTGCACGCTGCCTGCATCGCCGGCGCTGTTGAACGACATGAAGATGCCCACGTTCGCATCCAGCAGCAGGTGCAGGTCGCTGTGGAACACCATGGTGTCGCCGCCGTGGCCGATGATGCGCTGGCCGTTGCGATCCTCCTGGTAGAAGCCCAGGTCGAAGCCGTTCAGGCCCGGCGCCGCGGTGTACTGCCGGCTGTGCATCAACTCGGCGGTGGCCTGCTTGAGGATGCGGGTGTCACCGAAGCGGCCGCCCTGCAGCTGGGCGATCATGAAGTTCGCCATGTCGGTCGCGCTGCTGCTCAGCGCGCCGGCCGGCGCGGGATCGACCAGCTCGAACGGCTGCGGCTTGCCGTCGGACGCGCTCTTGTAGCCCTTGGCCATCAGCGCTGCCAGCGGCGGCGGCAGCGGCATCGCGAAGCTCGAATGATGCATGTCCAGCGGGTCGAGGATGTGCTGCCGGATGTAATCCTCGAAGCGCTCGCCGGAGACGCGCTGCACGATGTAGCCGGCCAGCCCGCAACCGTAGTTGGAGTACGCCACGATCTCGCCCGGCGGGAAGATCCGCGCGGGGATATGCGCCTTCAGGTAGCGCTCCAGATCGACGTCCTCGGGCTTCCTCGGCAACAGTCCGCGAGCGGTGTCCTCGAAGCCGGCGGTGTGCGTCATCAGCTGGCGCAGCGTCACCGGCTTGCCGTCGCGCGCCGGGATGGTGAAGTCGAGGTATTCGTTGACGTCGTGGTCGAGGTCCAGCTTGCCCTGCTCCACCTGCTGCATCACCGCCGTCCAGGTGAACAGCTTGGAGGTCGAGCCGGGCCGGAACAGCGTGGTTTCGGGCGACACCGGCGTGCGCTTTTCCAGGTCGGCGTAACCGTAGCCGCGGGCGAACAGCAGCTGGCCGTCCTTGACCACCGAGATCACCCCGCCGGCGACGTCGCCGCGCTGGATCATGTACGGCACCATGCCGTCGAGGAAGGTGGACAGGTCGTCGGCGGTCAACGCATGCGCGGCGCCGGCCGGCGCCGCCAACGCCGCGGCTGGCGCGACGGCGACGGGCACGGCCGGCACTTGCAGGACCGAGCTGGCGGGTGCGGGGTTCGGCGGCGACGGCACCTGCGCCATCGCGATGCCGGCGGCACAGGTGATCGCGAATGCCGCGGCGAATTTCGCATAGCGGTTCATGGACGCACTCCGGATACGGTTCGGTGGAAAAGCATGCTCAGAAGTCGACGCTGGCGGACAGACCCACCGTGCGCGGCATCACGTAGACGGCGGCGAATGGATTGGCGTGGGGGTCGGTGGTTTCCGACGCCAGCGAGGTGATGCCGCGTTCGTTGGTCAGGTTCTTGACGTAGGCCTTGATCGTCCAGTTGCCGACGTTGACGCCGGCGCGCAGGTCGACGCCGTCGTAGTCGGGCACGTCGCGGCGCGGACCCGGCGCGGCGACGAAATCGGTCTTGCGCTCGCCCACGTAGCGATAGCCTGCGCCGACGAAGCCGGACCAGCCGCCGGCCAGCGGAAAGTCGTAATCCACGCCTACGCTGGCATTCCACTTCGGCACGTAGGGCAGCCGATCGCCCTTGTAGCCGAACAGGCCGGGCGGCGTGTCCGCGTCCAGCTTCGCGTCGGTCCAGCTGGCATTGGCCGACAGCAGCAGGCCCCGCGCCGGCGCGTACTGCCACGCCGCCTCGACGCCCTTGCTGCTGGCCTTGCCGCCGTTGCCCATGAAGCCGATGCCGCCGGAGACGACGGTGAGCTGGATCTGGCTCCAGTCGATGTAGAAGGCGGATACGTCGAAGGTCATGCGCCGCTGCATCGTGGTGGCCTTCAGGCCCAGCTCGTAGCTCACCAGCTTGTCCGGACCGAACGTCAGCGGCGCGCCCAGCCCCGGCGGCACGCCGACATTCGGGCCGCCCGGACGGAAGCCCGAGGCGATGCGGCCGTAGACCATCAGGTCGTCGCTGAAGCGGAAACTGGGATTGAGCAGATACGTGGTCGGGTTGTCCGATCCGCGGATGGTGAACTGGCTGGGCCCGACGATCAGGCCGTCACCGGTTTGCGCGTAGGTGGTGCGATCGCTGCTGTAGCGCGCGCCCACCAGCACGCTGAAACGCGAGGTGGCATGCCAGGTCAGGTCGCCGTAGGCAGCCCACTCGGTGAAGATCGCCGGCCCCATCGACAGGTCGGCCAGCGTCGGCAGCGCGATGGGTTCGCCGGTGCTGGCATCGAAGCTCAGGATATTCTGGTGGGCGGTAGTCTTTTCGCGCGTGTAGAACACGCCGGCACGCCATTCCACGGTCTGCGTCTCCGGCGACTGCAGCCGCAATTCCTGGGTGAACTTGTCCAGCGTCATCGGGTTGACCAGCGAATAGCCACCGTTGGGCAGGCCGAACAGCGGATTCAGCAACGGCCCGTAAGCCGCCGTGATGTCGGCGTTGGAGTTCATGTCCAGCGTGCCGTAACTGGTCGACGAAAACAGTTTCGCCCCGCCGAAGTCGGCGTTGAGCGACGCGTCGTAGAGCCGGTACTTCAGCCGGAACTGGCCGGTGCCCGGCGAGCGGACCTGCTGCAGGTCGCCGTGGATCGGCTTCAGCGTCAGCGCATCGACATCCACGCCGCCATCGACCAGGCCCGCGCCGTCGCTGCCCAGGTTCTGCGCCAGCGCCGACAGGCGCAGCGAAACCGTGTCGCTCGGCGTCCACAGCAACTGCGCGCGCGTGCCGCTGACCTTGGCGCGGTTGACGTCGCGCTTGCCGGTGAGGACGTTGTCGACATAGCCGGGATCGTGGCGTTCGTACGCATTGATCCGCAAGGCCAGCTTGTCCGCGGCCAGCGGCACGTTGAACATCGCGTGCACGTCCGAACCGGTGCCGCCATCCTCGACGCTGCTGACGCCGGCACGCACGCGGCCGTAGGCGCGGGTGGCATCCGGCGGCGTGGTGACGAACTTGACCAGGCCACCCAGCGTGTTCGATCCATACAGCGTACCCTGCGGCCCGCGCAACACCTCGACGCGTTCCAGGTCGGCTGGATCAATGTCCGGCGTCAGCACGCTGCCGGCCGCATACACGGTGCTGGAGCCGAACGGCACGTCGTCGATGTAGGTGCCCACCGTCGAGTTCGGCTGGCCGCTGCCGGAGGTGATGCCGCGCAGCACCAGCTGGGTCCTGCCCTGCCCGCTGGAAATCACGTTGAGCCCGGGCACCCGCGTGGCGTAGTCGGCAAAGCTGACCGCGCTCTCGCGCTCGAGCTGCAGGCCCTGCAGCGCCGACACCGCCATCGGCACATCCTGCAGCCGCTCGCTGCGCTTGTTCGCGGTCACGATGACCGTGCCCAGGTCGGTGGGTGCGGAGCCGGCGGCGGCCGGTGACGATTGCTGACCCGCCCCGGCGCCCGACGCATCCTGCGGCGGGGTGCTGCCGGACGCCGGCGCGGGGGCATCGGAACCACCCGGCGACGATGGCTGGGCCGCGACGCCCAGCGGCGACCACAGGGCCACCGCGATGGCAACGCAGATTCCCCGACGAGCATGCTGCAGATAGCGAAAATCCATGACTCTCTCCCCCGAGATGGTCGCGTGGACAGCCCACGATCTGCAGTGTTATTCGATTAACATCTTCGTGTCAATGATATTTTCATATCAGATTGACACGCCGCCATCCGCCACGTCCCGATCACCGGCGCATCCGGGGCCGTCCCGGACCGGTCGGCCGCCTGCCACCCCTTCGTGAAGTTTGCCTTTGCAGTTTGACTTCTCGTCTGACAGACTGCGCGGATGAGCAAGCCATCCGTCAAACCGGCGGGCGCCGATGCCATGGCGACCGCCGTCGAGTTGCGCGTGCTGGTGGGCAAGCTGCGACGCCGCCTGCGCGAACAGATCAACCTGGGCGGCCTGCCGTGGTCGCAGGTGTCGGTGATCGGGCACCTGGAGCGCGACGGGCCCGCCACCGTCACCGCGCTCGCCCACGCCGAAGGCATGCGTCCGCAGTCCATGGGTGCCAACGTCGCCGCCTTGCTGGAAGCCGGGTTGCTGCGCGGCACGCCCGATCCCGACGACGGGCGGCGCACCCTGCTGTCGCTGACCCCCGCCTGCCGCAAGCTGGTCAAGGCCAGCCGCGCGGCGCGGGAGGACTGGCTGTTCCAGGCCATCCAGACCCGGCTGGCGCCGAAGGAGCAGGCCCAGCTCGCCCGCGCCGTCGACCTGCTCAAGCGCCTCGTCGAATCGTGAGCGACGTCGCGTCGCCTTCGCACCAACCCCGCTCCCTCGAATCAGGAACACCTGCATGACCGCAAGCACACTCGACCCGCATGCCGCCCTCGTCGTCATCGATCTGCAGAAGGGCATCGTCGCCTACGCCACGGCCCATCCGGCCGACCAGGTGGTGGCCTGCGCCCGCGCGCTGGCCGAGGCGTTCCGGCGTCACGCCCTGCCAGTCGTCCTGGTCAACGTCAGTGGCGGCGCGCCGGGGCGGACCGAACGCCCGCGCAACCTGCGTGATCTGCCCGCCGACTGGGCCGAACTGGTGCCCGAACTGAACCGGCAACCGCAGGATCACGTGGTGACCAAGCGCACCTGGGGCGCGTTCACCGGCACCGGCCTCGATGCGTACCTGAAAGCGCAGGGCGTCACCCAGATCGTGCTCGCCGGCATCGCCACCAGCATCGGGGTCGAATCCACCGCACGCCAGGCGCACGAATTGGGCTACCACGTCACCCTCGCCATCGATGCGATGACCGACATGAGTGCCGAGGCCCACGCCAACAGCGTTGCCCGCATCTTCCCGCGACTGGGCGAAACCGGCAGCACCGGCGAAATCATCGACCTGCTCGACACGCACGGGTAACCCGGACGGGTTCCGCGGCAAGTTCCGCTGGAAATCCGTCGCTCCGGCGGGCGTCCGCCCGGACTCCAGACCCTTTCGTCCGCGCTCACCGGCCGGCGAACAGGGCCTGCAGCTGCGGATACGGCATCGCGCCCTCGGCCATCGATTCGGAGCGGCCGCTGTCGAGGAACTCCTGCGCCAGCTTCCCTGCCTGCCCCCACAGCATCTGCGCAATGCCCGAGCCCGCGCTCAATCGCCGCACGCCCAACCGCTCCAGCTCGGACGCCGGCGCCAGGCCCGGGCATGCCATCAGGTTGACCGGCAAGCCGGCGCCTTCCACCACGGCGGCGATCTCGCCCGCATCGCGAAGGCCCGGCACGAACAGGCTGTCGGCGCCGGCAGCCCGATAGGTGGCGGCGCGCGACAACGTCTCCCCGACCCGCTGCGGCGCGTCGACCAGGCTGGCCAGGAAGACGTCCGTGCGGGCGTTGACGAAGATGTCCGCGCCGGCGTTCGCGGTGGCGCTCCGGATCGCCTCGATCTTCGCGGCAAGCTTCTCCGGCGCATCGCGACCGTCCTCGATGTTGAGGCCGGCGATGCCCGCGTCGATCAGGCGGCGCACGGTTTCACCCACCGTCACCGGGTCCTCCGCATAGCCGTTCTCCAGGTCGACCGACAACGGCACGCGCAGTACCCGCGCCATGTTGACGGCGGCGCCGATCGCCACGTCGGCCGGCATCCTTCCGCCATCGGGGTAGCCCAGCGCCCACGCCACGCCGGCACTGGTGGTGGCGATGGCCCGTGCGCCGAGGCTTTCGAACAGGCGGGCGCTGCCGGCATCCCAGGCATTGGGAAAGCGCAGGAGTCCGGGGCCGCCGTGCATCTGGCGGAAGGTGGCGACGTGCTGTGACATGGGGGTCTCCGTGACCGGATGGGGGAAGTGGAAGGGTAACGCCAGCGGCCGGCTTCGGTGGGACGTCTTGGCTGCCGCGAGGTACGGGCACTCCGCATCGCGCGCGAAAGGAATACGCTTCGCGAACCGCTTCGTCCAACCGGGGAAAATCGCATGAACAGCCGTTCGATCCGCACGCTGCTGGCCGCCTGTCTTGTCGCCGGCGTGGCATGGAACCCGTGCCAGGCGCAGGCCGCCCCGAAGCACGCCGGGCCTTCGCCGGCATCGCCCGCACCGACTGGTTCGCGGGCCACGATGGAGACCATGCAGATCCCCAGCCACGGCGCCCTGATGAATGCGCTGGTCTACGTCGCTGCCGGCGCCGGCCCGCATCCGGCGGTGATCCTGCTGCACGGCTTCCCCGGCAACGAACGCAACCTCGACCTGGCGCAGGACATGCGCCGCGCCGGCTGGGACGTTCTCTACTTCAACTACCGCGGCTCGTGGGGCACGCCGGGCGAGTTCTCGTTTTCGCACGGCATCGAGGACACCGCCGCCGCGCTGGCTTACCTGCGCCAGCCGGAGGTGGCCGGGAAACTTCGGCTCGATCCCGCGCGCATCGTGCTGATCGGCCACAGCATGGGCGGCTTCATGACGGTGCAGGCCGCTGCGGCCGATCCCGCGATCAAGGCCTTCGCCACGCTCTCCGCGGCGGACATGGCGTGGCATGCCACGCAACTCGTGCGCAGGGACGGCGAAAGCGCGGGCATCAAGGCCATGGCCAGCGGCCTCGCCGACGAAGGCATGGCGCCGCTGAGCGGCTGCACCCCGGACGGCCTGGCGCGCGAACTGGTCGACCACGCCGCGGGCTGGGTCTTCCCCGCGAAGGTCGCCGCGCTGAAGAATCGCACCGCCCTCATCCTGACCTCCGACGACGGCCTCGCCCCGGAAAACCAGGCGTTCGCCGCGGACCTGCGCAAGGCCGGCGACAGCCACGTCACCACCGTGCACCTTTCCACCGACCACGCCTATTCCGACCGACGCATCGAACTTTCCAAAGCCGTGCTCGCCTGGCTGGCCTCGCTGCCGAAGTAGCGCGTGTTGCCCCCGTCACGCCCGGACGCTTGATTCTTTCCGGCGTCGGGAGCACCGTCGTGCGACAACAGCAGCACCAGGCTGCCTCGGCGAGGGCACCATGAAATCGATACCGCGATCTGCCGTTTTTGGCGCCCTGCTGGCCTGCTCCGGCGTGGCCGCCGCCGGGTCCGCTTCGCTCAACGAGTTTCCGCCCAAGGTGATGCCGGTGCTGGTGCAGGTGGATTCGCACGGCAAGGTGACCAGCGCATCACCTGCCATCGAACTCTCGCCCAAGGTCAATCGGCTGCTCCGCGCGAACCTGGACGAGATGATCACCAGGCCGGCGACCGACAGGCACGGGCGCCCGGTTTCCAGTCAGTTCGTGATCAACCTGGCGCTGCAGGCATCGCCGCTGGACAACGGCAACTACAGCGCGCAGTTCACCTTCCTGTCGACCGCACCCGTGCCGGCGGGCTCCTGGTACTGGGTGCACATCGATGGACATCGACTCGCCCTGGCCGAACGCGACAGCCTGTTCCGCCGATCACCGCGCCTCTACCAACACGATCACTATCGGCCCGCCTATCCGCGCAGCCCGCACGTGTCGCCGATGCCTCCCATCGGCAACACCACGCACAACTCGCCCACCCGGTCGCCTCCGGTGCGCGGCAGGTAAGCCTGGAGAGCCCGCCCATCGGCGGGCTTTCCATTCGGCGAAAGATCCGTCTGTTGCCGCAGCCCGACCGGCAGCGGCAGGCCGCCGGACGACCACCCGGCGCGCCCGCGTTCGGTCAGAATGCGAAACCTTCCACCTCCGGCGGCGAGCACCGACCATGTCCCTGACGCGCAACCTGCTGCTTGCCACGCTGTTCCTCGGCACCACGATGCCGGCACCCGCGGCCGCGCTGAAGCCGGCACAGATCGCCGCCATCGACCGCTATGTCAGCGCCGAGATGGCGCGCCAGCATGTTCCCGGTGTTGAGGTAGGCGTCTATCGCGATGGACACGCGCTGCTGCTGAAGGGCTACGGCCTGGCCAACATCGAATGGCAGGCGCCGGTCACGCCGGCCACGCTGATGCAGTCCGGCTCGGTCGGCAAGCAGTTCGCCGCCACCGCGGTGATGATGCTGGTGGAACAGGGCAAGCTGAGCCTGGACGACAGCATCACCCGATACTTCCCCGATGCGCCGGCGGGCTGGAAGGCGATCAGGGTGAAGAACCTGCTGTCGCACACCTCGGGCCTGGCCGAGTACGAAGACCCCTCGCGCATGCAGCCCGGCGGCCTGTTCGACTCGCGCAAGGACTTCACCGAAGACGAACTGGTGAAGAAGATCGAAACCCTGCCGATCGAGTTCAGGCCCGGCGAGCGCTGGGACTACCGCAACACCAACTATGCCCTGCTCGGCGTGCTGATCCACAAGGTCACCGGCCAGGACTACCGCGACTTCATGCGGGAACGAATCTTCGCGCCGCTGGGCATGGTCTCCACCCGCAGCATCTCCGAGCGCGACATCATCCCCGGCCGCGCCGCCGGTTACGAGATCGTCGGCGGGCAACTGAAAAACCAGACATGGGTGTCGCCCAGCCTCAACTCCACCGCGGACGGCACGCTGTACTTCAACGTGGTCGACCTGGAGAAGTGGGACCGCGCGCTGTACGGCACCCGCCTGCTCAGCAGGAAGTCGCTGGACACGATGTGGACCCCCTTCTTGCTCAACGACGGCCAGCCCAACCCCAGCCACTACGGCTTCGGCTGGGCCAGCGACAGCATGAACGGCCATCGGGTGATCCAGCACAGCGGCGCGTGGCAGGGCTTCACCTGCACCATCAACCGCTACGTCGACGACAAGCTGACCGTGGTGGTGTTGACCAACCTGGACGCCGCTCACGCCAGCCCCGTCTACATGTCGCACGTCATCGCCGGCCTGGTGGAACCGGCGCTGATGCCGAAGCCGAATCCCGCGATCAAGGACGACAAGCCGGAAATCGCCGCCCACGCCCGCGAGGTGCTGCAACGCATGCTGGCCGGCAAGAACCTCGCCGGCGAGTTCGACGCCGACGCCGGCTACGTCTTCGACCCCAACGACGCGGCCGACATGCGCAGCCAGTTGCCCGCAAAGTGGGATGCCGCGCCGCTGCGGCTGATCAAGCGTGGCGAACACGACGGCGCCGTGCGCTCGGTGTATCGCGTGGGACCTGACGGCGATACGCGGATCATGCTGGTCGAACTGGACGCGAAGGGAAAGCTGCTGAACCTGGCGGTGAAATCCGATCCGGACAACCGCTAGCGCCGCAACACGAGGTGCCGCGGCGCATTCGTCCATGACTTGGCCAAGACCGGAAGCCGGATCAGGCCTGGCCGATGCCATCCAGTTCGGCCATCACCTCGTCGCCCAGCCGCAGCTCCACCGCTGCTAGGTTCTCCCGCAGGTGGGCGACTGACGACGTGCCGGGAATCAGCAGGATGTTGGGCGACCGGGTCAGCAGCCACGCCAGCGCCACCTGCATCGGCGTGGCCTCCAGCCGCGCCGCCACATCGGACAGCGTCCGCGACTGCAGCGGGCTGAAGCCGCCCAGCGGAAAGAACGGCACGTAGGCGATGCCCTGCCCGGCGAGCGCGCCGATGAAGGCATCGTCATCACGATGCGCCAGGTTGTACTGGTTCTGCACGCACACCACCGGCGCAATCCGCTGCGCTTCGGCAACCTGGTCGGCGGTCGCATTGCTCATGCCCAGATGACGGATCAGGCCCTGCTGCTGCAGTTCGGCCAACGCAGTGAACGGCGCCTCGATACTGCCCTCGATCGGCGCATGCCCGTCGCCCATCACGCGCAGATTGACCACGTCCAGCACATCCAGGCCCAGGTTGCGCAGATTGTCGTGCACCGCCTGCACCAGTTGCGCCGGACTCTGCGCCGGATTCCACGACGCATCCTCGCCGCGCAGCGCGCCGACCTTGGTCACGATCACCAGCGCATCGGCATACGGATGCAACGCCTCGCGGATGATCCGGTTGGTGACGTGCGGGCCATAGAAGTCGCTGGTGTCGATGTGATTGACGCCGGCCTCCAGCGCCGCACGCAGCACCGCCAGCGCCGCGGCGTGATCTTTCGGCGGGCCGAACACGCCTTTCCCGGCCAGTTGCATGGCGCCATAGCCCATGCGGTTGACGGTGCGGTCGCCGAGCGTAAATGTGCCTGCCTGTGCGAGCTTGCTCATGGTGTTTCTCCGGGGAGGATGAAGGGATGGGATGAACTATAGGAAGGCCACGCCATCCTGATAATCCGCCAGAATCCATACGGGGCGTGCGGAGAACGGGACAATGGCGACAGAGCTGCAGGATCTCCAGGCGTTCCTCGCCGTGCTGCGAGCCGGCGGGTTTCGGCAAGCGGCACGCAGCGGCGGCAACTCCGCCTCCAAGCTGAGCGAGGCGGTGCGTCGGCTGGAAACCCGCCTCGGCCTGCGCCTGCTCCACCGCACCACCCGCAACGTCTCGCCCACCGAAGCCGGTGCGCGACTGGCCGAACGGCTCGCGCCTGCATTGGCCGAAGTGGAAGCGTCGCTGGACGTGGTCAACCACTTCCGCGACCGCCCCGCCGGCACGCTGCGAATCAACGTGCCAGCGAACGTGGCGCGCACGGTACTGCCCGGCATCATCACGGCCTTCCTCAAGCGCTACCCCGAGATCCGGCTGGAAGTGATCGTGGAAGACAGCTTCGTCGACCTGATGGCCAGCGGCTGCGATGCCGGCATCCGCTACGACGAGCGGCTGGCGCAGGACATGATCGCGCTGCCGATCGGCCCGCGCACGCAACGCCTGGTCACCGCCGCCGCGCCCGCCTACCTGCAGGTACACGGCACGCCCGCACACCCGCGCGACCTGTTGCAACACGCCTGCCTGCGCGGCCAGTTTTCCGGTGGCGCCGTGCCACTGTGGGAGTTCGAGCGCGACGGCGAAATCGTGCGCGTCGACCCATCCGGTCCGCTGCAGGTCCGCACGGGCGCGGCCTTCGATCTGGCCGTGCAGGCGGCACTCGACGGACTCGGCATCGTCCACCTGTTCGAAGACTGGCTGCAGCCGCACCTGGACAGCGGTGCACTGGTGCCGGTGCTGGAACCGTGGTCCCAGCGATTCAGCGGGCCAATGCTCTATTACGCTGGCCGGCGCCACCTGCCCTCGCCGCTGCGGGCCTTCGTGGATTTCATCCGCGAAGGCTGATGGCTGTCCCAAGTCGAACTCGTCACGCGCCTGACCCGCGTCGCGACCCTTGGCGCCGCCTTCGGGACGCAACGCCCGTTGCTGCCGGAATGCCATCCGCTGGATGACATTCACCCGAATGTCGGTGAACGCACCGACGCGATCAGCGCAACCCCACCGTACCGTTGGCCGCCTCGACCAGCTTCGCCGGGTCGTAACCCACGCCATCCTTGAACACCAGCACCACGTTCTCGATGTCCTTGATGTTGCTTGCGGGGTTGCCCTTGACCAGCACCAGGTCGGCCGCCTTGCCGACGTCGATCGAACCGATCTGCTTGTCCACGCCCATGAAGCGCGCGCCGTTCAAGGTGGCGATCTGGATGGCCTGCACCGGCGTGAAGCCCGCTTCTACCAATAGCTCCACCTCGCGCTGGTCGCCATAACCGGCGATCACGCCGCCGTAGCCGGTGGGATCGAGACCGGCCAGCAAGGTGCCTCCGGCCTTGACGAAAGCGTGCTCGAAAGCCATCTCCAGCTGGAACAGCTTCGGCCACGGGGAATCCTTCATCGCCGCGACATGCTCGCGTGTCTTCAGGTATTCCTCGCGGGCCTGCGGCAGCATCGCATCGAGCACCCGCGCATCCAGCGGCGCGCGGCCGGGCACGAAGGTCTCGAACACCGGCAGCGTGGAGGTCACCGCGACGTGCTTTGCCACCAGATGCCTGATCAACTGCCGGATCTCCGGACCGTCGACCTTCAGCGTCGCCAGGTGCGTGATAGCCGCCTTCGTGTCCGGGCACACATCCGGCTGCTTGCCGGCGCTGAACTCGGTGTCCGCGAACAAGCCATGTTCGAGGTTGTCGATACCCAGATCCGCCGCCTCGGTGAACCCGATCGAACACAGGTGGCCGGTCACCTTGATGCCGCGCGCATGCGCCGCCGCAATCGCCGCCGACAGCTCGGCGCGGGTGATGTGCATGTACGCCTTGAATGAAGTCGCGCCCTCGTCCATCCAGTAATTCACCGTGTTGCGCGCATCGTCGGCGTCGACCAACTCGTGCATCTGCGGCATCAGGCTGCCCTTGCCCTCCAGATACGGCCCGGTCGTGTGCATCTTCGGCCCGGGAATCAAGCCGGCATCGATCGCCTTCTTCAACGCCAGGTCCGTATACGGCTCCACGCTGCCGGTGGTGCGGATCGTGGTGACCCCACCAGCCAGGTACAGCTTGGGGAAGCTCGACGCCTGCTCAGGCGCGAGCAACTCCTTCGACGCCGGATTCACCCTGGGCGCCGGATAGAACATGTGATCGTGCATGCCGACCAGGCCGGGCATCAGCGTCTGCCCGCTGCCATCGATCACGGTCGCCTCTCCGGGTACATCCACGTGCCGCCCGACCGCCGCGATGCGCCCGTCACGCAGCAGCACCGTCTGGTTCTCCCTCGCACCGGTGCCATGTCCGTCGACCACCCGCACATGCGTGATCGCCAGCAGCGGCTGTGCATGCGCGACATAGGCCCGCACCGGCGGCGCCAGCGTTGGCACCGCCGCGCGGGATGGCGTGGCCAGGGCAAGGCCGGCCAGCAAGAGCGCGACGGCCAACACCGTGCGCGAACGATCCATCGACAAACCGTGCATGGTCAGCTCCCCAGAGTGAAACGCTGCAAGCCCCCGCTTGCCATCCAGCCGAGTATCCGCGCTGGCCGGCGCGTGCGGAAGTGCGCCTGACCAAGTCGCCGTCGCGTCTGGACAGCAGTGCACTGGCACCGTCGCCGCAGAGCCGTGACGCTAACCTCCCTGCCAGCCGTTGCTGTATTACGCTGACCCCGCAACCAGCTGCCACCCATCGCGGGCGTCCGCCGACTTCATCCGGAAGGCTGAGGCGCGTCGTTCCCCTCAAGCCCGAGAGCCCATGAGCAAGATCGGCACTGCCCTCTGCCTCACCTACCTGCTGGCCATCCTCGTCTGCCTGGGATTTGCCCTGACCGCCCACGGCGACCCCAAGGGTCAATTCGTCTTCGCGCAAATCCCGATCGCCCTGCAAGGCAGTTTTGCGGTTGGGCTGGGATTCGGTCCGGCGCTGGCCAGACTGTCGTGGCCCGAGGCCTATCTGTATCTGGCCGGGCCCACGTTCGTGTTGCTGTATGCGGTGGGTTGGGTGATTACTGAGACGATGCGCAGGCTTGCTTCATGGCGCAGAAATGGAAGGTCACCTGCCGCCTGAGAGCCGTCGGCTGGAGACAGTTGAATCGGCTTGGCGCAAATGTCCATGCCTGCCATCCGGCAATCGGCCCCACCCCGCCTGCCTGAAGTTCAACCCGGTGATTTCGTGTTCGGCAACAAGCTGCGCCAAAACCTCTTTGCCTGCCGAGTTCACATAGATCTTTCCAGGGTTCAACCGGTCCTTGAACACCGTCGCGACTGAGGGCACCCGCGCCTCGTCGAAAACTTCCCTGGCGATGGTTCCCTCCGGCCGCTGCTCGGACAAGTTCGCGTCGATGCAGGACACCACGTTGGTGACGTTGTAAAAGTACTCCGACTGCCCTTCCACGCTCAATTCCAGCAACTGACCGAACGAAGCCAGAAAGGGCCTCAACACATCACAGGCCCTGGCGCTCAAGACCAGCGCACCCGGCATGAATGGACTCAGATCCGCCCGGGGCTTCGGCTTCTTGCGCCCCCGCACCACCAGTAGCTCCAGCTTGGGACACTCACGCCAACTCAACGCAGAACCGTCCCCACCGAACTTGTTCCACCAACGCAAATTGTCCTGTTCGGAAGTCGGAACACCGACCCCAGCGACGTCGTTGACGCGATCGTTGACGATTTCCCAAACGCTCATGAATTCGTATCCGGAGGGTAAGAAGAACGCAGCGTTTTCTGTCGTCCACTTTTACCGTAACCTGGTACGGAATTGGGGAGCAGCATGGCCAACGCAATATTCACTGCTTCGGAAAGTTCTGCGTACGACGATCTCATCGAGGTGCGCTATCACTTTCCTCGCACCTATCTGCGCCAGGCTGAAGCGGCAGTCGGCGACTGGATCATCTATTACGAACCTCGACGGACTACCGGCCGGAACAGTGCTACTGGCCGACAGGCGTATTTCGCGATCGCTCAAGTAACGAACATCACACAAGATCCGGAACGCGCAGACCACTACTACGCGCACCTGCAAAATTTCCTGGAGTTCGACCAAGGCGTTTCCTTCCGCGAGGGCGCGGAATATCGCGAATCAGGCCTTAGAAAAGAAGACGGCTCAGCCAATAAAGGAGCGTTTGGTCGCTCGGTTCGCCTTATTCCGGCTGATGAATTTGCCATCATCGTGCAGATAGGCATATCCGTCGCAGTTGAGCCCTGGGAGCTGGCTGACCGAGTGGCCGAACCGGTGCCCGAATACGTTATCCACCCTCTCGTCGAACAGGTCGGCCTGCGGAAATTCCGGGACCTGGCCTTTCGGCGACACGTCCGCAACGCTTACGCCAATACCTGCGCTGTCACCGGCCTGCGGTTGATCAACGGCGGTGGCCGGCCCGAAGTCCAAGCTGCCCACATTCGCTCGGTCGAAGCAGACGGCCCCGACACCGTTCGCAACGGCATCGCTCTCACCGGCACCGCTCATTGGCTATTCGACCGCGGCTTGCTGAGCTTCGCCGACGACTACACCATCTTGCTATCGCCTCACGGTGTACCCGATGGACTCGATAAATTGATCTTGCCGGAGAAAAGGCTGCGGGTGCCGCTTAACCCCGACCTGAGGCCCCATGCCACTTACCTCGCGTGGCACCGTGAGCATCGCTTCAAGCACTAGTCCTGACCTTTCCCGAAGAAAAGCCGACCCTGCCCTCGTTCCGATGATCGGGGCCGGATGTTTCGGCATGGCCAGCTGGTTTTCCCCCACCGGTGTTTGCAGTACGGTGGCTGCGCCAGGGAACGCTCAGGGGGAGGGAAATGGCCAAACGAAAACCAAGCGGCTTCGAACAGCTCGCGGCCATGCCATGGTGGATCGGCATCCTGATCGGCCTCATCGGATATGTCGCGATACGTCACGGTGTCGGTTGGTACTTCGCCTCATTCAACAGCCCAGTGCTGCACGGTCTTGGCAACACAGCCGCTTCCGGCATCTACGCCCCGCTCGCCTGGGTGCTGCTGATCGGCTGCTGGATCGCTGCCATCGTCTCTTTCATCAGCCGCCGTCGCCGCCGCCAGTTGCTCGACAGCCAGACCGGCATCGACAGCCTGCGCAAGATGAGTTGGCAGCAATTCGAACAACTCGCGGGTGAAGCTTTCCGACGTCAGGGTTATGCGGTCGAGGAAACCGGCCTCGGCGGCGCCGACGGCGGCATCGATCTGATCCTGCGCAAGGGCGGCCAGACCACGCTGGTGCAGTGCAAGCAGTGGCAGAACTGGCAGGTTGGCGTCAAGGTCGCGCGCGAGATGTATGGCCTGCTGGTGCATCACAAAGCTGACGCCGTAAAGATTGTCGCCCTCGGCGACTACACCAGCGACGCCCGACGTTTCGCCCAAGGCAAACCCATCGAACTGATCCACGGCGGCGAACTGATCGCCACGGTGCGTTCGCTGCAAAAAACCAGGGCGCGTGCGGTGAGTCCGCTGGATACACCGCTCGCCCTCAGCGGAAGCATGGTGGCAGGCTTGCTGCTTATCGCTGGACTGTCGCCTTCCACCCCGACCGCGCCGCTACCCGTCGTCGTGAGTCCTGGCGTCACCCGGACTACGTATAGACCGAGACCACCCATCCTGCCCCGCCCTGCCACAGCACCCACACCGCATACCCGGGCGACCATCTATGTGAGCGATTCGCAGAACGACGCGGAGTTGCGCGAATGGAAAAAGCGGAACGCCGAGTCGATGAAGATTCTTGAGAAGACAACGAAGGAAATGCCGCTGCGCTAGTGTGCATCAAAGATAGCGACGTTCAAGAGCGAGGGCATGGGTGCCCGAGTTGAAGCAACGCAGGAATACTGGCCTCATGCGCGTGAACGGCGGACGAGAGTCCTGACCACGATCGACAGGGGCAAATGCGGTCCCGGCCTTCGCCGGGAAGACGATCGAGGAAGATGAACCGATCCCGGCTAGCGCCGGGATCGGTCCGGTACGAAAGGACACCATTGGCATCGAACCACTGCAGCCCGTGGCCCATCAGGTCACTACAACTCCCCCAACCGCTCCTGCAACCTCTACCGCCGATCCTCGTCCTTCTCACCCGCGATCACCCCTTTCAGCGCGGCCACCTGCGCCAGGTCCAGCGCCTTCTTCGCCGAGGAATGCACGTCCGGCACCACGTCGATGTTCTCCCAGTCGGTGTGCGTGAACGGGCTGATCGGGCGTCCGGAGGGGACGAACATCACGAAGTGCGCAGTCAGCCAGTGCGGGCCGCCGCCGTGGGCGCCGCTGCCGGTGGCTTCGCCGATCAGGGTGGCGCGTTGGTTGTTCTTCAGCACATAGGCGAAATCCTCGCAGCCGGAAAACGTGTCGCTGCGGGTTGCGCCGGGTTGTCGCCGCTAGATCCGTGCCGCCGGATACAACCAACGTGCATGGGTTCGCGTCAGCAACTCCGGCGCGCCGGACGTTTCGTTCCACAGCGCGGCGCACTGTCTGCAGCGCATCAGGAAGCTCGGCGCTGCGGGGTTCGTGGCCAGTCGCTCGAAGCGGTCGTAGGGCGCGTGGTAACCCGTTTGGCAGTGGCTACAGAGCATGCGCGGCCGAGATATCCGAACAGATGACGTGGGCGTGCATGCCTGCGTTTGCGGCGGGCATGCGTGCCGCGCGAGGCCGGATGCTCAGCGTTTTTTCCCGAGTGCGCGCACCGACTGCTGCAGCCACGACATTGCGTCCAGTTGCTGCCATAGCGCCAGCGTCTCCTGTCGATAGATCCATGCCTCCTCGTCACCGCCGACGGCGATGCCCCAGCCGTCTTGCCGCGGCGGCTTGGGATTGGCCTTGAGCAGCCAGGCCGCCGGTTTCGGATAGGCCGCCACGGCGTCGCCCAGCGCGCCGATGGCCATATCGGATTGACCGGCGGCGAACAGCGCCAGCGCCCGGTTGTATTGCATCGCGGCGAAATCGTCGGGGTAGCACTCGGTGAGTGCCAGCGCGTCCGCGACACGACCGGTGTGCAGGTAGGCGCGCACCAGGGCGTGGCGAAAGCCCTGGTTGTCGCTGGGATTGAGTTCGCATACCAGCCATTCCAGCCGCGCCACTTGCGCGGCGTCGGGCGCTTGCCCGGCATCGATGGCGACGCGTTGGCCGATCAGGTTCAGCGCAGGCCGGTTCTGCAACCAGCCCCACTCGAGCCGCTTGCCTTCGGCGCGATTGGCACGCAGCACTTCGCGCAGCAGGCGCTCGGCGCGATCCAGCACGGATCGCGCGAGGTTTGCGGTGAATATGCCCATGCCGACTTCGTCGATGGCTGCCACGATGGTGTCCAGCACCTCGAACGCATTCCACAGCTGCGGCTGTCGGCGCAGTTCGGGCAACCATTGCGCAATGTCGGCACCCTCGCCGCCGAATACCGGGGAGTGGCTGTTGCTGCCCGCGAGTTGCTCCCACCCTTGCAGCGCCTTGGCCATGGCCCGGGTCGGTTCGAGCGGGCCGGCTTGTTCACCGCTCGGCTCCAGCGTGTACACCGAAGCGATCGCCGGCGCCGTCTGCAGCAGCTGCGCCAGTTCGCGCAAGTCGGGTTGGTTGTCGAGCGCCATCTGCTCCATGGCTTGCTCGCCATGGGTAACGATATTGCGCATGAAGGCCACCAGGTGTTCCAGTTCCGGATCACGCATGGCGGCCAGCCGATGCGCCCAGAAGCGTGCGCGCTCGCGTGCCTCGGCGTGGCGCCCCTCGGACATCAGCAGGGTGACCTCCAGATGCGACAGCGAAGGCGATTGCGGGTCGCTGCGCTGCGCTTCGGCGAAGTATTGCCACGCACCGGCGTAGTCGTCGCTGTCGGAGGCGATCGACGCCTGGCGCTGCAGGGCTGCCGAACGCAGGCGACGGTCGCCCACTTTGATCGCACGTGCGAGCAGCTGCGCCTTCTTGCGGGGCCGTTGCAGCTGGCCATAGGCATCGAGCAAGGTATCGAACAAGGCTTCACGTCCGGCATGGAAATCAGCGTCGGCAACGAACCAGGGTTCGAGCAAGGCGCAGGCTTCCCTGGTGAAATTGCCGGTGGCCAGCTCCATGGCGGCATGCGCCACCATGTCGGGCGCAATCCGGCTGCCGGCCAGCTCGCTCCAGCGCCGACGCGGCAAATGCTCCAGCAGCGTGGGCAGGAAGTTGATCTGCCCCATCGGCAGGTCGTGCTCCAGCATCAGGCAGCACTTCTTGTACTTCTGACCGGAGCCACACGGGCAGGCGGCATTGCGCTCGGTCGCCGGCAGTGACGGCAAGGCGTAGTTCAGCGTCGGCTGCGGTGTCTGTCGCCATACCGACCTTGCCACGGCGAGCGCCACCGGCCAGCGGAGAACGTCGTGGCGGCCGTACAGGACGTTCACGGCGTTGACGTAGTGCGGGTAATCGACGCCGCGGGCAATCATGCCGACGCAATGATTCCACAGTTCATCGAGGGCATTCGAAAATTCGGGGGGAAGGCTTTCGTTGGTCATGTCGTCATTGTCGCCGTTCCCGCGGTTCCGCTGCCACCAAGGAAGGATCGCCCCCGGACCTGCGCAGGATGACGTGCGGTCGGACTGCAAAGAGCCGGCGGCCCTCCCCGGTTCTCAATCGCGGGAATGCGCAGATGGAAAAAGCCCGCCGGATGGCGGGCTCCTGGACTGCAGGGTACTTGGCGTCTTACCCCAGCAACACCCGGTTCATCCGCTGCACGAAGGCCGCCGGGTCGGGCAGCTGGGCGCCAGCGGAAATCTCCGCCTGCTCCAGCAGCAGGGTGGCCAGATCACGGGCCTTGGCTTCGTCGGCTTCCGTCTCGACGCGCTTGACCAGTGCGTGCTGCGGGTTGATCTCCAGGGTGGGCTTGGACTCCGGCATGTCCTGGCCGGCTTCGCGCAGCAGGCGGGCCAGGTGCGGGGCCATTTCGTAATCGGAAAGCGCCAGGCAGGACGGCGAATCGGTGAGGCGCGCCGACACCTTCACTTCGCCGACGCGATCGCCCAGCAGCTCCTTGAGCTTCTTCAGCAGCGGCTCGGCTTCCTTGGTCGCCTCTTCCTGCTTTTTCTTGTCGGCCTCGTCCAGTGGCACTTCGCCCTTGGCAACGCTCTTCAGCTTTTTGCCGTCGTATTCGCTCAGGCTGCCGATCATCCACTCGTCGATGCGGTCGGACATCAGCAGCACTTCGATGCCCTTGGCCTTGAACGCTTCCAGCTGCGGGCTGCCGAAGGCGGAGGCGTAGCTGTCGGCGGTGATGTACCAGATCGCGTCCTGACCCACGGCCATCCGGCCGATGTAGTCGTCCAGCGAGGTGGTCTGGCTGGTGCCGTCGCCCTTGGTGGAGGCAAAGCGCAGCAGCTTGGCGATGCGCTCACGGTTGTTGGCGTCTTCGCTGATGCCTTCCTTGAGTGTGTTGCCGAAGGCCTTGTAGAAGGTGGCGAATTTCTCCGGCTCGTCCTTTGCCAGCTTCTCGATCAGGTCGAGCACGCGCTTGACGCAAGCAGCCTTGATGCGCTCGAGCTGGCGGTTGTGCTGCAGGATTTCGCGGCTGACGTTGAGCGGCAAATCATCGGCATCGACCACGCCGCGCACGAAGCGCAGGTAGTTCGGCAGCAGCTCTTCGGCGGCGTCCATGATGAAGACGCGCTTGATGTAGAGCTTCAGCCCCTTGCGCTCGTCGCGGCCGCCCATCATCAGGTCGAACGGCGGCTGCGACGGCAGGTACAGCAAGGTGGTGAAGCTCTGGCTGCCTTCGACGCGGTTGTGCGTCCACGCCAGCGCGTCGTTGAAATCGTGGCCGAGCGACTTGTAGAAGCTCTGGTAGTCCTCGTCGGAAATCTCCGACTTCGGCTTGGTCCACAGCGCCGAGGCGGCGTTGATGGTTTCGAATTCGTCGGTGGGCTTGTCGTCCTTCTCCTTGGGCATGCGGATCGGGAAGGCGACGTGGTCGGAGTAGCGGGTGATCAGCGAGCGCAGCTGCCAGCGCTTGAGAAATTCGTCCTCGTCGGCCTTCAGGTGCAGGATCACCGCGGTGCCGCGCAGTGGTTCGTCGACCTGTTCCAGCGAATACTCGCCCTTGCCGTCGCTCTCCCACTTCACGCCTTCGCTTTCCGGCGCGTCGGCGCGACGGGTGAGCACGGTGACCTTGTCGGCCACCACGAAGGCGGAATAGAAGCCCACGCCGAACTGGCCGATCAGCCGCGCGTCGGCCTTCTGCTCGCCGCTCATCGCTTCCAGGAAGCGGCGCGTACCCGAACTGGCGATGGTGCCGATGTTGGCCACGACTTCATCGCGGGTCATGCCGATGCCGTTGTCGCGCACGGTGACGGTGCGCGCATCCGGGTCCCAGCTGACGTCGATGTGCAGTTCGCTGTCGCCGGCCGAGAGCTCAGGGTTGGCGATCGACTCGAAGCGCAGCTTGTCGCAGGCGTCGGAGGCGTTGGAGATCAGCTCGCGCAGGAAGATTTCCTTGTGCGAGTACAGCGAGTGCGTGACCAGGTGCAGGACCTGGGCGACTTCGGCTTCGAACTTGCGGGTTTCGGCGGGTGCGTTCATGCGTTGATGTTCCAGAGTTGCGTTGACGATGGGCGTTGGCTCCTCCCCCTGCATGACAGGGGGAGGTCGGGAGGGGGTTCGCTTTTGACCTTGGCTTCCAAAGACAAGCTCAGGAGCACCCCACCCCAGCCCTCCCCTGCAAGCAGGGGAGGGAGTAAAGCTTCAATCAGCCGGCCTTCTGCAGCGCGGCGATGCGCTCGTCCAGCGGCGGGTGGCTCATGAACAGTTTCCTGAAGCCTTCCGCCAGCGGGCCGGAGATGCCGAACGCGGCGATGGTGTTGGGCAGCGTGTTTTCGCCGTGATCGACCTTGAGCCGCTGCAGCGCGGAGATCATCGCGCCGCGGCCGGCAAACTGCGCACCCGCCGCGTCAGCGCGGAACTCGCGCCAGCGCGAGAACGCGGCGACGATCATCGAGGCGAACAGGCCGAACACCACCTGCAGCACCATCACCACCACGAAGTAGCCGATGCCACCGCCGCCACGATTCTCGTCGCGGCCACCGCTCATCCAGCTGTCGACGGCGCGGCCAACGATGCGGGCGGCCAGGATCACTAGCGTGTTCAGCACGCCCTGGATCAGGGTCAGGGTGACCATGTCGCCGTTGGCGACGTGGCCGATCTCGTGGCCAAGCACGGCGCCGACCTGTTCGCGATCCATCTGCTGCAGCAGGCCGGAGCTTACCGCCACCAGCGAGCTGTTCTTCGTCATTCCGGTGGCGAACGCATTCATCTCCGGCGCGTCGTAGATCGCCACCTCGGGCATGCCGATGCCGGCGTTATGCGCGTGGCGGCGGACGGTGTCGACCAGCCAGCGCTCGGTCTCGTTCTGCGGCTGCTCGATCACCCGGGCGCCGGTGGACCACTTGGCGATCATCTTCGACATCGCCAGCGAGATGAACGCCCCGCCCATGCCGAACACGGCGGCGAAGGCCAGCAGGCCGCCCATGCCGCCGTAGCCGCGTGCGGCGGCCATCTGGTCGATGCCGAACAGGCGGCAGACGATGCTCAGCAGGAGCAGCACGGCAAGGTTGGTGGCGATGAATAGCGCGATGCGACGCATGGCTGTCTCTCTTGTGGCAGTCATGAAGGGGAATGGTGGACGGTCGAAGATTCGGGGCGGCAAGGCGCGCTTTCAAGGGTCTGGAGCGGCATTTAAGATGCGCCGATGACTTATCGCGGCCGCTTTGCCCCCTCGCCCACCGGACAACTGCACTTCGGCTCGCTGGTCGCCGCGCTGGGCAGCTGGCTGTGCGCGCGGCATGCCGGCGGCGAATGGCTGGTCCGGGTGGAGGATATCGATCCGCCACGCGAGGTTGCCGGTTCGGCGGCGGGCATCCTGGCGGCGCTGCCTGCGTTCGGCCTGGTCGCTGACGGGCCGACGCTGTTCCAGTCGACGCGGACGGCGGCTTACGCGGCGGCGATCGAGCAACTGCGCGCCGCCAATGCGCTGTTCCCCTGCTGGTGCAGCCGCAGCGAACTGGCGCGCGGCGACGGCCTTCATCGCGATGCCCGCTGCGTTGCTTCGCCGCAGGCCGACCAACCGCCAGCCTGGCGCTTGCGCGCGCCGGATCTCGACATCGCGTTCGAGGATGCCCTGCAGGGCCAGCAGCGGCAGAACCTGCGCAACGAGGTGGGCGACTACGTGCTGCGCCGGGCCGACGGCCTGTACAGCTATCAGCTGGCCTGTGTGGTGGACGACGCTTTCCAGGGCATCACCGAGGTAGTGCGCGGGCTGGACCTGCTCGACTCCACGCCGCGCCAGATCTGGCTGCAGCGCTGCCTGGGTCTGCCGACGCCGGCGTATCGCCACCTGCCGCTGGTGCTGGATGGGGATGGCAGCAAGCTGTCGAAATCCGCACAGGCGTTCCCGGTCGACCCGGCCGACCCCGTGCCGGCGCTGCGACGCGCCCTCGCCTTCCTGCAGTTGCCACTGCCGCATGCCGGGCGCGGCGGGGTGGACGATCTGCTGCTGCACGCACTGGCCCATTTCGATCCGGCCCGTTTGCCGCATTGCAGCGGTCACTCTGTCGCCTGAACCGCTATAACTACGGAACGCGTCGAGGCGACCAGGGGACGGCTGAAACATGCGTCTGCCATGCTTCGGTGCGATCGCATTCGCGCCTAACCGAACAGGAGATCCAGGGAAATGACTCAGCGTACGGCATTGGTCACAGGCGGCACCGGCGGCATCGGCAGCGCAATCGTCCGCTACCTGGCCAGGCAGGGGCATCGGGTGGCCAGCAATTACCGTGACCCGGACAAGGCGGAAGCCTGGCGCCAGGCGATGGCGGCCGAGGGCATCGATGTATGCCTGGTCGCCGGCGACGTCACCGACCCGGATGCCTGCGCGGCGATGGTGCGCGCGATCGAGGAGAAGTGCGGCCCGGTCGAGATCCTGGTCAACAACGCCGGCATCACCCGCGACACCACCTTCCACAAGATGACTTATCAGCAGTGGACGGACGTGATCAACACCAACCTCAACGCCTGCTTCAATGTCACCCGCGCGGTGATCGACGGCATGCGTGCGCGCAAGTGGGGCCGCATCGTGCAGATCAGCTCGATCAACGGCCAGAAGGGCCAGTACGGCCAGGCCAACTACGCCGCAGCCAAGGCCGGCATGCACGGCTTCACCATCTCGCTGGCGCAGGAGAACGCGAAGTTCGGCATCACCGTCAACACCGTCTCGCCCGGCTACGTCGCCACCGACATGGTGATGGCCGTGCCGGAAGAAGTGCGCGCCAAGATCGAGGCGCAGATCCCGCTGGGCCGCCTGGGCAAGCCCGAAGAGATCGCCCACGCCGTGGCCTTTCTCACCGGCGAGGAAACCTGCTGGATGACCGGCGCCAACCTGGCGATCAACGGCGGGCAGTACATGGGCTGGTGAGGGAGCAGGAGCGAGTGAAGAGGAGTGAGAAAAGAGAGAAAGCAGGCTCTTCACTCACTTCTCGCTCCTCTTCACTCACTTCTCGCTTTTCCCCAGCAGCTTCTCGATCACCTTGCCTACCGCCGCGAAGGCGAATGCGCCGGTGATGTGGGTGGCCGCGCCCAGGCCGCCGCCGCAGGCCAGGTTCAGCGAATCGCCGCCCGGCGGGCGGGTGCCGCACACGGTGCCGTCCGGTTGCGGGTATTGCACGTTCTGCAGCGAATAGACGGCTGAAACGCCGAAGTAGCGGCTGGCGTTGCGGGGGAAGTTGAAGTCGGCGCGGAGCTTCTTGCGGATCAGGCTGAACATCGCGTCGTGCTCGGTGCGCGACAGGTCGCGCACGCGGATCTGGGTGGGGTCGGTGCGCCCGCCGGCCGAACCCACGCTGACGATCGGCAACTTGCGCCGCCGGCACCACGCGATGGTTTCCAGCTTCACCCGGAACGCATCGCAGGCATCCAGCACCACGTCGTAGCCGCGGTCGAGCAGTTCGTCCAGGGTCGAGGTGGTGAGGAAACGCTCGACCGCCTCGAGCCGGAGGGTCGGGTTGATCGCATGGGCGCGGGCAGCCATCACGCCCACCTTGGTCTTGCCGTACTCGCCATCCAGCGCGTGCAGCTGGCGGTTGGTGTTGGATACGCAGACCTCGTCGGCGTCGATCAGGGTGAGCCGGCCCACGCCGCTGCGCGCCAGCGCCTCGACCGCCCACGAACCGACGCCACCGATGCCGATCACGCACACATGCGCCTGCGCCAGCGTGGCCACGCTGCCGTTGCCGTACAGGCGCTCGACGCCGGCAAAGCGTTCGGCCGGGTAGTTTGGCTCGCTCATCGCGGGCCGCCGTTGCGGCATCGGGTCATCGTTGGACGGATCACGGGCGGGCCTTGCTGTGGAGAGCGGGCATTTTATCGTGGACGGTGGCTACGGGTGCGTCGGTGCAGGGTATCCTTGGCGTTCTCTTCATGATCGGAACCTCATCCATGCGCGCAGCCCTGATGATCCTGCTTGGCCTGGTGATCGGCGTGATCGGCACCGTCAACGTGATGAACGCGCTGAGCGCACGCAATCCGATGCCGAAGGCGGTCATGGATACCATGGGCTATCACGTGGGCGAACTGAAGGACGCGATCAAGGCGAAGCAGTGCGAGCCGGCCCGGGTGCAGCACCACCTGGAACGCCTCGCCTCCACCGCCAGCGACATCACGCCGGTGTTCGGGATCAGCGAGAAGACCTTCACCGACGACGCCGGCAAGCTGCAGACCCAGCTGCAACAGGCGGTGCAGGCCGCGCCGGCCAGCTGCGAGGCGCTGGTGGCCGCGATCAAGCCGGTGGGCGAAACCTGCAAGAGCTGCCATCAGCAGTATCGCTGAGGCAAGAGCGACCCCACCCCGACCATCCCCTGCCAGCAGGGGAGGGAGAAGAGCTGAAGTCAGAAGCTGAGCTTGCCGCGCAGCATCTGGGCGTACATCACCCAGTCGCCGGCCAGGCTGTACAGCGGATGCCTGAAGGTGGCCGGGCGATTCTTCTCGAATACGTAGTGGCCGATCCAGGCGAAGCCGTAACCGCACAGCGGTGCCAGCCACAACCAGCGCCACTGCCCGCTGGACACGGCAAGCACGACCACCGCGATCACCAGGCTGCTGCCGATGAAATGCATCCGGCGGCAGCGGCGGTTGCCGTGCTCGCCGAGGTAGAACGGATAGAACTCGGCAAAACTGCTGTAGCCGGACATGGCGAGGCTCCGCGTTTGGACGGCCCGATTCTGCCGCATCCCTGCGGAATGTGGCGCTATGCCGGCAAGGGAATGAATTCTTCCTCGTCGCCGGGCACGGTGGGAAAGCGTCCTTCGCTCCAGTCCGCCTTGGCCTGCTCGATGCGCTCGCGGCTGCTGGCCACGAAGTTCCACCACAGATGGCGCTCGCCATCCAGCGGCGCACCGCCGAACAGGATCAACCGGCTTGGTTCGCCGGCGTGCAACGGAGGCGGCTGTTCGCCGGCCTGCACCGCCATCTGGTGCTTGCCGACTTTCAGTTCGCCCCAGCTCACGGAGCCGTCGACCACATGCACGCCGCGCTCGGCGTGCCCGGTCGGCAAGGCCAGCTCGGCGCCGGCTTGCAGACTCACTTCCAGCATGAACATCGGCGCGAACACCTTCACCGGTGAACGCTGACCGTAGGCATTGCCCGCGATCAGCACGCCTTCCACGCCTGGCCCGCTGATCCGCGGCAAGGCCTCGCGGCCATGGTGGTGGAACTCCGGCGCTACCTCGGCATCGGCCTGCGGCAGGGCGACCCAGACCTGGATGCCGTGCAGCTTCTGGCCAGCGGCCCGTTCGTCGGGCGGCGTGCGCTCGGAGTGGGTGATGCCATGGCCGGAGGTCATCCAGTTGACCTCGCCGGGACGGATGTCGGCCAGGCTGCCCAGGCTGTCGCGGTGGCGGATCGCCCCGTCGAACAGCCAGGTCACCGTGGCCAGGCCGATGTGCGGGTGCGGCCGCACGTCCATGCCCTTGCCCGCCGGGAAATTCACCGGCCCCATGTAATCGAAAAACACGAACGGACCGACATGGCGCGCCTGCAGCACCGGCAGCATGCGACGCACGACGAAACCGTCGCCGAGGTCGTGCTCGCGGGCGTCGGCGATCAGCCGGGGACGACTTTCCATCACGTGCTCCTTACCAGGCCCGCTGATATTGCGCCGGCGCGGCGATTTTTGCGCCCAGTTGCTGCGCCGCCCGCCGCGGGAAGTAGGGATCGCGCAGGCTTTCGCGGGCGATCAGCACCAGGTCGGCCTCGCCATCGGCGATGATCCGGTCGGCCTGTTCGGCTTCGGTGATCAAGCCCACGGCGCCGGTGGCGATGTCGGCCTCGCGGCGGATCTGCGCGGCGAACGGCACCTGGTAGCCCGGTCCCAGCGGGATCTTCACGTGCGGCAGCAGGCCGCCGCTGGAAACGTCGATCAGGTCGACGCCCAGGGGCTTCACCATGCGCGCCAGCTCCACGCTCTGCGCCGGGTCCCAACCGCCTTCGTCGGCCCAGTCGGTCGCCGACACGCGCAGCCACAACGGCAAGTTGTCCGGCCACACCTCGCGCACGGCGGCCACGACTTCACGGGTCAGCCGGGTACGATTTTCGAAGCTGCCGCCGTAACGGTCGTCGCGGCGGTTGCTCAGCGGGGACAGGAACTGGTGCAGCAGGTAACCGTGCGCCGCATGCACCTCGACGAGCTGGAAGCCGGCCTCCAGCGCGCGTGCCGCCGCGGCGCGGAAATCGGCGATCACCGCCTGGATGCCGGCCTCGTCCAATGCCAGCGGCACGTTCCAGCCGGTGTCGAACGGCAGCGCCGAGGGGCCCACCACGGGCCAGTCGCCCTGCCCGGCCGGCACCGGGCCGTGGCCGTCCCAGGGACGCAAGGTGCTGGCCTTGCGCCCGGCGTGGGCCAGCTGGACGCCGGCGATCGCCCCGTGTTCGCCGATGAAGCGGGTGATCGGTTGCCATGCCTGCAGCTGGGCCTGGTTCCACAAACCGGTGTCCTGCGGAGAAATGCGCCCCTGCGCCGAGACCGCCGAGGCCTCGGCGATCACCACGGCGGCGCCGCCGACCGCGCGACTCCCCAGGTGCACCAGGTGCCAGTCGTTCGGCACGCCATCCGTGGCCGAGTATTCGCACATTGGCGAAACCACCAGCCGGTTGCGCAAGGTCAGGCTGCGTTGCTGGAACGGATCGAACAGGTTCATCAGGGCATCCATCGGATCGAAAGGGTCGACATCCGGGCGACGGAGTCGGGAATCAAGCTGTCGACTGTACGCGTTCGGCGAACAGCGCATCCTGCACGGTGAACCATTCGGCCATGCATGCGGCGATCGGCACCGGCGTTTCCATCCAGCCGAAGTGGTCGGCCGGCCGGCCGCCCAGATCATCGCGGTTGATCACCTCGATCTGCCGGATGCCTGCACCCAGCTTGCCCAGCAGCCATTCCAGCGAGGCCTGCGGACCGAGCCAGTCTTCCTTCAGTCGCAGCGCCAGCACCGGCAGCTGCAGGGCGGCGAGCCGTGCCTCGAAGTCCTGCGACATGCCCGTGGCGGCGTAGCGACCGCTGCGGCCGCTGCGCGCCCAGTCGTCGATCACGCCACGCGCCTCGTTGCCCCCGAAACCGATGCGACGCCCCGGCAGGTAGCCCATCAGTCGCGCCAGCCACGGCGCCAGCGCGTAGGCCGCGGCGATCAGCCAGCCATGCCGGAAGCGCCGCCAGTACGGCGAGCCACTGGCCACCAGCAACAACCCGGCGAACATCGACGGATGCAGGCTCGCGCAAAGCAGTGCCAGCTGGCCACCGAGGCTGTGGCCGCCCAGCCACTTGCGCGCCCGCGGCCAGCGCGCTTCCAGCAATGCCATGCCGGCGGGCAGGTCATCCTGCAGCAGCTGGCGGTACGCCCAGTCGCAGCGGCGACCGGCGCGGCGATCGCTGGAGCCGATGCCGCGCCATTCGTGCAGCACCACGGCGATGCCGCGTTCGGCCAGCGCCTGGGCCAGCCGCAGGTAGTGACGGGCCGGCATGCCCATCGCTGGCAGCCAGTACAACAACTGGTGCCAGGCGCCGGCCGGCAACACCGCCAGCAACTCGAAGCGTGCGCCGTCCGCGGCAGTGACCGGGATCACCAGCGACGTGGTGGCGGAAGCATCATCAAAAGAAGGGTCGGACATTCCCACAGGCTAACCAATCGCCGCGTCGACCACAAAAAAAAGGGCCGGCTTGCGCCGGCCCTTCATACAGGTTCCGCTACCGCGATCAAACGGGGGTAACGTCTTCGGCCTGCAAGCCCTTCTGTCCGTCCACGACATTGAAGCTCACTTTCTGACCTTCCTGCAGGCTCTTGAAACCCGAGCCGGTGATGGCGCGAAAATGCACGAACACGTCAGGGCCATTATCGCGGCTGATAAAGCCGAAACCCTTGGCGTCATTGAACCACTTCACAGTACCTACTTCACGATCCGCCATGACTCACTCCGATCCAAATCCGAACGCTGAGACAAACCGGCCCCAACGGGCCGACGGTTTTACTGAGCATGCAGGGTCCGGTGCAACAGTCGGATTCAGGAAATCCCTACCGGGCACTCTTGTAGCCAAGCAGACGCAGCACCCCAAGCATAACGGATTTTTTGCCGGCAAGTGATTTGTCAAGCGGCGCCGCAGGAGGATATTTCGTGAAGGGAAAACCGGACATCCGTGCGCGGTTTTCCTGTCATGGCCAGCAATCGAACCGACCCATTCCCCGACCCGGCGATTCGCTCCCCCAGGTCGAATCGGCGAATCCATTCCCGTGGTGTTGCCCGTGTCCGGCATGAAACGGGAAAACACGAATTCCCGTCACGGGCCACCGGAAACGCCAATCCGGCCGCGGATCACCTCCGTGTCCCGGGCATTGAAGCCATGGCATGCGGAAATTCAGGTTTTCTTGACTGGCCGCGCGCTCTAGTGGCGGGAGCCGGCCGGTTCCCTGTGCGCATGGACCCGCCAAAGACCCAGACCCCCGAGGAGATCGACATGCCCAAGCTGCCCCGCACGATCCTGGTTGGCGCGCTTGCCGGCCTGCTGCTGGCTGGCTGCGCCGAACACCCGAACACCCGGGCCACCGGCACCACCGCCACCACCACTGCACCGACCAGCCACACCCGTCACCAGAGCGCCTCCGCTGCCAGTGCGGGCGACGATCAGGCGGAGTCGACGGACGAAACCGGGATTCCCGCCTGCGACGATTATCTGTCGAGTTACCTTGCCTGCCATCGCGCTGCGGACATCTATGCGCCGGACCAGTTGCAGTCGCGTTATGAAGCAATGCGCAGCAGCCTGCTGCGCGATTCGAAGAACCCGTCCATCCGGCCGCAACTGGCGGCGCGCTGCAATTCGCTATCCAGCCAGTTGCGTCAGGCACTGGACGGGAAGTCCTGCGCGGAAAATCCCGCGCCCGCAGCAAGCACGCCGTAGAAGCCGCTCAGCCCGGGCCGGCAAGCTTCACCCGGGCCGCTCGCCACTGCGCGCGCAGCAGCCGACCCAGCGATGCCGGTTGCGTGCTTCCCAGCCTGATCTTTTCCGTGCCATGCCATGTCGCGGTGGCCGCGATGGCCCTGGCCACGGCACTCACCAGAGCCGGCTCGGGCCTTGCGTCCGGTTCGAGGAACAGGGCCTTGACCTCGAACACGCCGGTGTCGCGATGCGCCTTGGCGTCCAGCCGGCCGACCAGGCGTCCCCGGTGCAGGATCGGCAGCACGAAGTAGCCGTAACGACGCTTCGCGGCCGGCGTGTAGCACTCGAGCGTGTATTCGAAGCCGAACATGGCCAGCACGCGACTGCGATCCCAGACCAGCGGATCGAACGGTGACAGCAGCGTGGTGAGGGTGGCGCGCAGCTTTCCGGCGAGCGCCTTGTCCAGCCATTCCGCATGCTCGCGGTGCACATAACCGGGCGTACCCCAGCCCTCGACCGGCACTGCCAGCAGTTCGCCGCTTTCCAGCAGGGGTGCCAGCTCGCGATCGCTGACCCGGGGCTTGAGCCGAAAGTAGTCGCCGATCCACGCCGCTGGCGTCACGCCCAGCGCCCGCACGGTTTCGAGAATGAAATGCCGGCGCTGCTGTGCCGGCGAGAAAGCGAGCGTGACGTCGAACGGCGGGTCGAGCCCGGCCAGCACCCGTTCGGCCAGATCGTAGACGCGCTGGAACCTGTCGCGCCGGGCCACCATCAGTTCGCCCAGGGCAAACCATGCCTCCAGCCAGCGTTTCTCCGGCTTCCACTCCCACCAGCCCGAGCTGGCGCCGCCGTCGCGGCGCTCGAAGTCCGCGGCGCGAACCGGGCCGGAATCGCGGATGCCCGCCAGCAGCGCGTCCATGTCCTTGCGGTGCTCGCGGTGAACGCGCTGTGCATGGCGGTGCGCCCAGTGATGGCTGCGATGATCCTGTCCGCCCCGGTGCCAGGCGATGTCCGCGGCGCTGACGAAACACGCTTCATGGGCCCAGCACTCGGCGAGCTGCCCCTGCGCCAGCGCCTCGTCCAGCCACGCCATCGGGTAGTTGCCCAGGCGCGAATGCAGGACGAGGTACGGGCTGCGCGCCACCACGTGGATGGTATCGATCTGCAGCATCCGCATGCGCTCGATGGCAGTCACCAGGTCTGCCCGCCGGGGCTGTCGCTTCGGCGGCTGCAGCAGGCCCTGGGCGGCCAGCTGCATGGCCCTGGCCTGGGCCAGCTTCAACATGTGGCCGCTTGCTGAAGCGCCGCCCAACGATGCTTGTTCTTCACGTCTTCATGACCGAAACCTTGAGACGGCATTTACAAATCCCCTGCTAGCGTGGCCTTCGTTCGATCACTGCGAGGTGCCATCCAGCACCCGCCGACTTCACCCGATCATTCTGGCATGGAGTTCCGATGATGAAATATCGCAAACCGCTGTTGACCGCCCTCGCCGCCTCGGCCCTGCTGCTGGCGGGCCAGGTGATTGCCCAGAACTCGACGACACAGAACTCGGCGACACAGAACTCGACGACACAGGACACGACGCCCCAGAACACCGCCCCCGCCAGCGCGACGCCCCAGGCCACGCCCCCCATGCCTGCCGACCAGACCACCGCCACCATGAATACGCCGAGTGGCGAGTTGACCGTGCACTCGAGCATGCCGGCGCCGCCCCCGGCGGGCCCGGCGCCGTCGTTCGAGCAGTTGTCCGGCGGTACTCGCTACATCACCGAGGACCAGGCTTCAGCCTATCCCCTGCTGGCCAACGATTTCATCTACGCCGACCACAACCGCAACGGCCGCATCAGCAAGGACGAATACCAGCGCTGGGCCGCGCAGAAGTAGGTTGCAGCGAAGGCTGCCGGCCTTCGGGCCGGCGCCGGTTGATGTCCGCTCGACCGTCATCCACAGTCCACGCGAGCTCCGCTAGACTGCTGCGCCCGATCCAGGAATCCGCTTTACATGAAGCCATTGATGGCGGCTGCGGCCGTAACCCTGGGCGGCTTCTGCGCCGTCGCTGCCGTGCACGCGCAGAACCCGGACCCCACCGACATCCGCGGCTGCACGGCCATCGAGAGCGATGCTCAACGCCTGGCCTGCTACGACCACGCCACCGGACGGGTCAACCTGCCGGTGGCCCGCAAACGCGTGGATGCCAGCACCCGCACACCAGGCATATTCGGCCGCGACGACAAGCGGGCGTCCGCCGATGAACCGGGCAACAAGGAGGTGGCACAGCCACTGTCCCTGCTGGACAGCCGCTGGGAGCTGTCGCCGGAGAGCAAGCTCGGCACGTTCAACATCCGCGGCTACAACCCGGTCTACGTGATGCCGGCGTTCATGACCAGCCACCAGAACAACCGCCCGCACAGCCCGAGTCCCGACAACACCGTCAGCGGCAACAGCGAGCGGCTGCAGAACGTCGAGGCGAAGTTCCAGCTGAGCCTGAAGGCCAAGGTCTGGCAGGGCGTGTTCGGGGACGCCGGCGACCTGTGGGTGGGCTATACCCAGTCATCGCGCTGGCAGGTCTACAACTCGACCCTCTCGCGCCCGTTCCGCGAGACCGATTACGAACCCGAGGCGACGCTGGTGTTCGACACCCACTACCGGGTGTTTGGCTGGACTGGCCGCCTGCTGGGCATCGGCGTGGACCACCAGTCGAATGGCCGCGGCGATCCGCTGTCGCGCAGCTGGAACCGGGTGATCGCCGACGTCGGCTTCGAACGCGACGGCTGGACGGTGATGCTGCGTCCGTGGTGGCGCATCCCGGAAGCGCGCAGCGACGACGACAATCCCGACATCAGTGATTACATGGGACGCGGCGAAGTGCAGATCGTGCATGAATGGCACGGCCAGGAATTCGGCATGATGCTGCGCCACTCGATGCGCGGCGGCAGCCGCAGCCACGGCGCGGCCCGCTTCAGCTGGAGCTTTCCGATGGCCGGCAACCTGCGCGGCTACATGGAAGTGTTCAAGGGCTATGGCGAAAGCCTGATCGACTACAACCACAACGCCACCTACCTCGGCGTGGGCATTTCGCTGCTCGACTGGTACTGAATACGACGAAGGCCCGGCAAGCTGCCGGGCCTTCGTTCATCGGTGCCGCGTCACGACTGGCGCAAACTCAGTGGTGATGGCCGCCGGCGCCGTGCACGTGACCATGCTGCAGCTCTTCGGCGGTGGCGTCGCGCACGTCGGTCACCTCGATGGCGAAGTGCAGGGTCTTGCCCGCCAGCGGGTGGTTCGCATCGATGAACACCACGCCGTTCTCGACCTTGCTCACGGTGACGTTGATCTGGCCTTCCGGACCGTTGCCCTGGAACTGCATGCCGGGCTGGATGTCCTCGACGCCCTGGAACGCCTCGCGCGGAACCTGTTGCATCAGCTCGGCGTGATGCACGCCGTAACCTTCCTCCGGCGCCACGTGGGCGTCGAACTTGTCACCCACCGAACGGCCTTCCATCTGCTTTTCCAGACCCGGCACGATATGGCCCTGGCCATGCAGGTAGGTCAGCGGCTCGCGACCGGCGGAGCTGTCGATGACCTGGCCTTCGTCGTCGGTCAGCGTGTAATGGAAGGCGGCTACGGAGTTCTGGGCAATCTGCATGGTCATCTCGCGATCGGGTTCGGGTTCGCCGGCCACATCGCCGACATGAATCACGCAGTTTAGCAGAGGCCGCCAAGGCGCCTGCGAGGGATCGGAAGACGGGCCATGCAGGCCCGTGAACCCGGCCTGCCGTGGTCCGGACGGCAACTTCGGCCCATCAACCGCCGAGACGTGCCCGCGTGTCCTTGCCGATCTTCTCCGGCGTGTCGGTGGAGGCGTAGCGCCTGACCACCTGGCCGTCCGCATCGACCAGGAACTTGGTGAAGTTCCATTTGATCGATTCGCTGCCCAGGATGCCCTTGCCTTCGCTTTTCAGCCACTTGTACAGCGGGTCGGCGTGCTCGCCGTTCACCTCGATCTTGGCGAACATCGGAAAGGTCACGTCGTACTGGGTGCTGCAGAAGTTGCGGATCTCGGCCTCGTCACCGGGCTCCTGGTGACCGAACTGGTCGCACGGGAAGCCCAGCACCACCAGCCCCTGGTCGCGCTGGTCCTGCCACAGCGTCTCCAGTCCCTTGTACTGCGGAGTGAAGCCGCACCTGGAGGCCACGTTGACGATCAGCAGCGTCTTGCCACGCCACTCGGCCAGCGAGCGCGGCTGGCCCTCGATATCGCGAACGGTGAAATCGTAGACGCTGGACATGGCCGGACTCCGTGTTGATGGGGCAATCCGGCAGCATACGCCATCGGTGGCCGGGCCCGTGGCATAGAATGCCGCATCCACCCGCTGGCCAGGCCCACGCCGTGATCCGTTTCGTCGATGTCCACAAGTCCTACCGCGTCGACGGCAGGGACATCCCTGCCTTGCAGCCGTTCGATCTCGACATTGCCGATGGCGAGGTGTTCGGCATCATCGGCCTTTCCGGCGCCGGCAAATCGACGCTTATACGGCTGATCAACCTGCTCGAACGACCCAGCGGCGGGCACATCTTCGTCAACGACACCGAGATGACCGCGCTGGCCGAGCCGGCACTGCGCGCGCAGCGACGACGGATCGGCATGATCTTCCAGCACTTCAACCTGCTCGCCTCGCAGACGGTGGCGGACAACGTGGCGTTCCCGCTGCGACTGGCCGGAGAACGCGACACGGCGGCATTGCAGGCCCGCGTGGGCGAGCTGCTGGCACGGGTGGGCCTCAGCGACCACGCGGACAAATACCCGTCACAGCTTTCCGGCGGCCAGAAGCAGCGCGTGGGCATCGCCCGCGCGCTGGCCAACCGGCCGTCCATCCTGCTCTGCGACGAAGCCACCAGTGCGCTCGATCCGCAGACCACCGCCTCGGTGCTCGAACTGCTGGCCGAGATCAACCGCGAGCTGAAACTCACCATCGTGCTGATCACCCACGAAATGGACGTGGTGCGCCGCGTGTGCGATCGCGTGGCGGTGCTCGACGCCGGCGTGATCGTCGAACACGGCCCGGTGGCCGACGTGTTCCTGCACCCGCAGCACCCCACGACCCGGCGCTTCGTCAACGAGGCCCTGCCCGAGGAAGCGGCCAGCGAACACACGCCCTTCGCGCAGGTGCCCGGCCACATCGTGCGCCTGAGCTTCCGCGGCGACGCCACGCTGACCCCGTCGCTGAGCCGGGTGGCGCGGGAAACCGGCGTGGAATTCAACATCCTGGCCGGGCGCATCGACCGCATCAAGGATCTGCCCTACGGCCAGCTCACCCTGGCGATGCAGGGCGCACAGGTGCAAATCGCACTGGCCGCGCTGCGCGAGGCCGGCATCGAGATCGAGGAGCTGCCCCGATGAATCCGCTGCAGAAACTTTTCCCCAACATCGACGACTGGGGCGAGATCGGCCGCGCCAGCATCGACACCTTGCTGATGCTGGGCGGCTCGCTGGCGCTCACCGTGCTGATCGGCCTGCCGCTGGGCGTGCTGCTGTACCTCACCGGCAAGGGCCAGCTGCGGCCGATGCCGAAGCTCTACGCGGTGACCTCGCTGCTGGTGAACGTCCTTCGCTCGGTGCCGTTCATCATCCTGATGATCGTGCTGATGCCGGTCACCTACGCCCTGGTCGGCACCAAGCTGGGCATCCGCGGCGCGATTCCGCCACTGGTGATCGGCGCGGCGCCGTTCTTCGCGCGGCTGGTGGAGACCGCGCTGCGCGAAGTGCAGCAGGGCGTGATCGAGGCCAGCCAGGCGATGGGCGCCAGCCTGTGGCAGATCGTGCGCCATGTGCTGCTGCCCGAGGCACGCGGCGGCCTGTTCGCCGGCATCACGGTCACCGCGATCGCCCTGGTCGGCTACACCGCAATGGGCGGCGCGATCGGCTCGGGCGGACTTGGCGACCTGGCGTACCGCTACGGCTACCTCAGCTACAAGTCGGACTACATGCTGGTCACCGTGGTGCTGCTGATCGTGCTGGTGCAGGTGCTGCAGATGATCGGCGACCGCATCGTGCTGCGTTATAAGCAACGCTGACTTGATCATTTGTGCCTGGCGCCATGGGCGGCCTACCTTCGTGGGCCGCTCATCGGAATCGCCGCCTTGGAACTGCTGCTCGCCGCCCTCGCCGCCACCCTGGCCCTGCTCCTGCTGGCTGGCTACTGCTCCCGACCCAAGGTCTGACGCGTCCTCGTCGGCGCCATCGCACGATTTGTGTTTGGCGGTATAGACGTCTATTATTGTGCATTGCACAAGTGAACTTCCGCCATGAAACTGCTGCACGTCTTCCTCGCCACGACCCTGATCCTGCTCTCGCTGACGGCCTGCTCCGCGCCGAAACAGGACGATCACGTCCTCACCGTGGCCGCTACCGCGGTTCCCCATGCCGAGATCCTCAAGCAGGTAAAACCGCTGCTGGCGAAACAGGGCGTGGACCTGCAGATCAGGGTATTCGCCGACTACGTGCAGCCGAACACCCAGGTGGCCGAGAAAAACATCGACCTGAACTACTTCCAGACCAGGCCGTACCTGGATGCGTTCAACCGCGAACGCGGCACCGACCTGGTGATCGTCACCGGTGTGCACATCGAGCCGTTCGGTGCTTACTCGCACAAGTACACGAGCATCGACCGGTTGCCCGACGGCGCCAGCGTCACCCTGCCGAACGACCCCAGCAACAACAGCCGCGCGCTGCTGTTGCTGGCGAAACACGGCCTGATCACGCTGAAGGACCCGAGCAACGAGATGTCCACGCTGAAGGACGTCACCGCGAATCCGAAGCATCTGAAGTTCCGCGAGCTGGAGGCGGCGATGCTGCCGCGCACGCTGGACGAAGTGGACATGGCCCTGATCAACACCAACTACGCGCTGGCCGCCGGCCTGAACCCCACGAAGGACGCCCTGCTGATCGAGGACAAGGACTCACCCTACGTGAACTACCTGGTCGGCCGCCCCGACAACCGGAACGACCCGCGCGTGCAGAAACTGGCGAAGGCGCTGACCAGTCCCGAGATCAGGGCATTCATCGAACAGCAGTACCACGGCGCCGTGCTGCCGGCGTTCTGACCTTGGCACTCCCTCCCTGCTTGCCCCAAAGGGACTTCCTTCGGTCGCAGGGGAGGATTGGGGTCGGGTGCTCCTGACCTTCCACGCCCGCCCGAGCAACCTCCACCCCTGCAAGCAGGAAGGAGCAAGTCGCCTCATCCCTGCGATGCGGGGATGTCGAACACCTGCCGCAGGTACGCCACGTACTTCTCGTCCTCGCACATGTTCTTGCCGGGCGAGTCGCTGAGTTTGGCCACCGGCTGGCCATTGCAGCGGATCATCTTGATCACGATGTTCAGCGGCACCGGGCCCACGTCGTTGGTGAGGTTGGTGCCCACGCCGAACGCCAGCAGGCAGCGGCCGCGGAAGTGCTCGTACAGCTGCATCACCTTGGGGATGTCCAGCCCGTCGCTGAACACCAGCACCTTGCCGCGGGGGTCGACCCGGTTCGCGCAGTAGTGCGCCAGCACCTTGTCGCCCCAGGCGAACGGGTCACCGGAATCGTGGCGGGTGCCGTCGAACAGCTTGCAGAAGTACATGTCGAAATCGCGCAGGAACGCGTCCAGCCCGTACACGTCCGACAGCGCAATGCCGAGGTCGCCCCGGTACTCCTTCGCCCACGCCTCCAGCGCCGCCACCTGCGAATCGCGCAGGCGCGGACCCAATGCCTGGTGCGCCTGCAGATATTCGTGGGCCAGCGTGCCCAGCGGCGTCAGGTCGAGCTTGCGCGCCAGCCATACGTTGCTGGTGCCGGCCAGCTGGGCGCCGAGTCCGTCGCGCAGTGCCGTCACCACTTCTTCCTGCCACCTCCGCGAGTAGCGCCGGCGCGTGCCGTAGTCGGCGATCTTGCAACCGCCGTAATCCGGCGTGTCGCGCAGCAGGGCGATCTTCGCCTGCAGGCGGCGGCGCCCCTCGCCGAGGTCGAGGCCGGCGCTGGTGTTGCGGAAGTACACCTCGTTGACGATCGCCAGCAGCGGCACCTCGAACAGGATGGTGTGCAGCCACGGCCCGCGGATGCGGATCTCGATCTCGCCGTTGCCCGCGGCAGCCGGTGCGATGTCCACGTACTTCTCGTTGAGCTGGAACAGCCCCAGGAAATCGACGAAGTCGCTCTTGATGAAACGCCAGGTACGCAGGTAGTCGAGTTCGTCCGGCGTGAAGCGAAGCTGGCACAACGTCTTCAGTTCTCCGCGGATCTCGTCGATGTACGGCACCAGGTCGATGCCTGGCGTGCGGCACTTGAAGCGGTACTCGACCTGGGCCGCGGGGTACTGGTGCAAGACCACCTGCATCATGGAAAACTTGTACAGGTCGGTATCAAGCAGCGATTCGATGATCATCAGAAGCCCAGCGGCAAACGGGAGTGATCCATTATCCATGCCGCGCCGGCGCCCACGCGACGGCGCCGGGCCGCGCGCAAAAAAAAACCCCATCAGCCAGGGGAGGACTGATGGGGTTTGTCAGGTGGCATCCAGGGGAGGAAATGCCGACCCCTCAGTGATGCGATGAACCGCCTCACTTTTTGTCGCCATCACGGCGATACACGGGCTTAGTGTGGACAAGGCCACGTGAGTTCAATGTGCATGACGGGATGCGTTCAGCTGGGCGACAGGCTGCCCCGAACCGCGGGCCGGCGCCACGTGGCATCCCTTGTGGTCTACGATCGTCGCTTCCTGTCGGAGTCCACCATGAAACTGCTGATCACCGGCCTGTTCGCCCTGAGCCTGTTGCTGCCGGCCACGGCCGCCGAGCTGAAGATCGATCTCGGCCACGGCCCGACCACCTGGCAAAGCGAAGCACTGCTGAAGCGCGGCGACGTGCGCACGATCAGCGTGCCCGAGGACGTGGCCTTCGGCCGGCCGATGCGCTACCGCGCGCTGCCACTGAATGACCTGCTGCAAGGGCTCGATGCCGGCGACCACCTGCAGTTCGTGGCCAGTGACGGCTTTGCCGCCGAAGTCCCCGCCGCCCTGTTGCTGAACGGAAAAGGGAGCACGGCCTGGCTGGCGATCGAGGACCCGGCGCAGCCGTGGCCCCGCCTACCCCGCGGCAAGGGCAGCGCAGGGCCGTTCTACGTGGTCTGGACCCGGCCACAGGCCGCGCATGTCGGCCCGGAACAGTGGCCGTACCAGTTGGCCGCCATCCGCAAGCTGGCCGGGGTCGCCGCGCGCTTCCCGGCCCTGCAGCCCGACCCGTCGCTGCCCCCCGACAGCCAGGTGCGACAGGGCTTCGTGGTGTTCCAGCGCACCTGTCTGGCCTGCCATACGCTCAACGGCCAGGGCGACGCGAAACTCGGCCCGGATCTGAACCTGCCGCACAATCCCACCGAATACCTGCGCGCCGACCTGCTGCGCGCCTTCATTCGCGATCCGCAGTCGCTCAGGCGGTGGCCACAGGCGAAGATGCCCGGCTTCGACCGCAGCGCGGTCTCCGATGCAGACCTGGATGCCGTGCTGGCCTATCTGCGGCACATGGCCAGCCGCAAATCCACGCCGTGACCGCCGTGCGACTCAGCTGCGATCGACGATCCGGCTGATCCGCCCACCGGCGAACTCGAATTCCGACTCGCCCTGCAGCGTCAGCTCGGCACCTGCGCGCGGACCGTCGGGCACGTCTGCGGCAAATACGCCGCGCCAGGCGATCGTCACCAGCACGGAGGCTGGCCGAAACTCCCAGGCGGTGATCGTCTGCCTGCGCTCGGCGAACAGCGCTGCACCCTGCTCGGCCAGCTGCCGGAACTCGGTCGTGCCCTGCGTGGCGACGTTGAGCTGGCCGTCCGCCATGTTCTCGAACAGGACGTCCGGGGTCAGCATGGTCAGCATGCCGTCCACATCGAAACGATTGTAGGCGTCAACGTAGCGCTGGATCAGCTCCCGCTTTTCGGCATTGACCATGGCGACACTCCGGCGATGGGGGCTTCAGTCTGCCCCGGAACACGCACCGTTGCACAGATGGCGCAGCGTCTCGTCGCGTTCGCTCTTCGGCTTGTGCGCCAACTGCCGGACGTCGGCGTAGAAGGCGGGCCAGCTGCGCTCCGATCGCGCGAACAGCGCGGCAAACGCGGGCATCCATTGCTCGTACAGGCCGAACGGAAGCAGGCGGGCGTTGTTGATTGGCGCGGCCACCCAGGCGTCATATCGGTGCTCGCCCGGCCATTGGCTGTCGCGCCACTGCGCATAGCGGACACGGAACGCCGCCAGCTCGCGCCGCTTGCCCGCCTCCATCGTGACCTGGTCGGCACCACTCGCATAGACGTTTTTCAGCCGGTTGCGCAGGTCGAGCACCAGTCGGGTGAAGCCGTCGTCCATCGCCTGGCGCCCGCCATCCCCGGCCGGCAGTCCGCGCGAGCGGCGCCACTGGCGCAGGCCTTCCTGCTGCACGAAGCTGGCGAACGATTCGTTGAAGGTCGTGTCGCCCTTCACGTAGACCAGCTGGTGCGCCAGCTCATGGAAGATCGTGCCATCCAGTTCGTCGTCGTCCCAGCGCAGCATGCTCGACAGGATCGGATCGTCGACCCAGCCCAGGGTCGAATAGGCCGGCACGCCACCGACCCACACATCGTCGCCGCGGACACGCAACCGGGCCGCATCCTGCTGCGCCGCCGCCTCGCTGAACCAGCCCCGGTAGGCGACACAGCCGGCGATCGGGAAACATTGCGGCACCGCCTGCACCGAGTAGGGCGGCGTGGCAAACACGTTCCACACCACGTACGGTCGATCCAGCGAAACATAGGTGGTGTAGCTGCGATTGCCGGGCAGCGCGAGTTGCTCGCTGGCGAACGCCCGCGCCTGCTGCGCCAGGCGCAGCCGCGTGGCCAAGAGCGCGGGTGTGGCCGGATCCGCGATCACCTTGTCCAGCGCACGCCGATGGAAAACCAGGCTGCCCTGTCCGTGCGCGGCCTGCGCGTAGTAGCGAAGACTGTTGCAGCCACACGACAGGAGGCTCACCGCAACGACTGCGATGAGCCTCGGCAACAGCCCGCATGCAGCAACGGCAGGGCGCATTCCCTGCCGCTAGTACCGGGCGTCAGTGGCGATCATTGCCACGGTCACGATGGCCGTGGCTGCCGCCATGCCCGCCTCCGCCGCTGCCATGCGAACGCTGTCCGGAGTCGTGCGAGTCGGAGCCACGCCAACCGGAACCTTGGGAACCCCGGCGATCACCGCCGTGGTATCCCCTGCCGCCGTCGCCCCGGTGACCGCCATCGGAACGGCCTTGCCAATGCCCGGCGTGACGATCGTAGTCGCGACGTCCACGGTAGTCGTCATGCCGGTAGCGCGAACCGCCGTACCAGACGCTGCCCACGCCAACACTGACACCCGGGGAGTAACAGCAGCCGTAGTACCCGCCGCCGTAATAGCCGTTGCCGTAGTAGCCACCGTAGTAGGACGGCGCCACGTAGGTGGCGCCGCCCTCGCCATAGTAGGCATCGCCGGCGTCACCCGAACCACGCACGTAGCTGTAGCCCGGATCGTAGTAGCAGCCCGACAGTGTCGCCGCGGCGACCACCATCAGCAGACCGGATAGAACGCGTTTCATGACCTGTCCCCGCTGTGGATGCATCGCCAGACTGCGGCCGACCGCTTGAACGGGCGCTAAAAGCCGGTTGTGCGGAGAACCGGCGTTCAACCGCCGGCCATGTCCGTCACCGCGCGCCGGCCATGAACCCACCCGACCCGGCAGGTGCAACTCAGCGCTTGCTGCGCTTGGCCTGCTCGCCACGTTGCGGTGCCAGCACGCGACCATCGGAACCCTCGATCTCGCCGGTCGCCGAAGGGTGCAGGTCGGCATGACCGCCTCCCGGCTGGGCCGGATTGGCGTCCGGCCAGGTCGGCCCCTGGCGCACCCGCTCGTTCTTTGCCTCCAGCAAGGCCTGGATCTTCGCCACGGCATCTTCCTGGCTGATGTGCTCGATTGGCGCTTCCATCGGCGGCTTGCGGGTGGCAGCCGGCTTCCGCGGCGTGGCCTTCCGAACGGCAGACACGGCCGCGGGCTTCTTCGCGAGCGGCTTCTTCGCCACAGCTTTCTTCGCGGCAGGTTTCTGCGTGACCGGCTTCCTGGTCACGGACTTCGCGCTCGCCGGCTTGCGGGCGGTCGCCTTCTTCGCGACGGGCCTCTTGGAAGCCGCCTTCTTCACCGCGACCTTTCTCACCGGGGCCTTCTTCACCGCAGATTTTTTGGCCAGCGCCTTTTTCGCCACGGGCTTCTTCGCGGCCACCTTCCTGGCTGCGGGTTTCTTCACCGCCGCCTTCTTCGCGGCCGGAGCCTTCTTCGTGACCGGCTTCCTGACCGCCGACTTCCCGGCAAGCGTCTTCTTCGCGACGGCCTTCTTGGTGACGCCCGTCTTCTTGCCCGGAGTCTTCTGCGCCGCGACCTTGCGGGCGGCCGCCTTGCGTGGAGCTGCCTTGGTGGATGCAGCAGGTTTGCGGGAAGCCGTCTTCCCTGCTGCGGACTTCTTGGCAACCAACTTTCTGGACGTGGCCATGCGTCAGTTCTCCTGCGGTGATCGATGACGTAGTGCGTGCCAGTATGCACGCCTCGGCCGCGCCGGGCATTTCGCAATGCGGAAACCGTTCATCATCGGAAGGTCGGTTGCATCAGCGCGTTGAGGAAATGTCCCAGTACGCGAGGGTCGACCAGCAAGGTGAACAACACGCCATAAGCCGCACCCCACAGGTGCGCGCTGTGGTTGACGTTGCCCTGCCCGCTCCGGTCCATGTAGATCGAATAGCCGGTGTAGAGCACGGCGTAGACGATCGCGGGCATCGGGATCACCAGCACGATGATGCGCGACCACGGCGCCAGCAGGACGAAGGAGAACAGCACCGCCGACACCGCACCGGAAGCGCCCAGGCTGCGATAGTTCGGATTGGCCCGGTTCTTCAGATAGGTCGGCAGGATCGAGACCACCAGGCCACCGATGTAGAACAGTGCAAAACCCAGCGTGCCCAGGCGCGCGGCGAAGAAACTCTCCATGGCCCGGCCGAAAAAGAACAGCGTGACCATGTTGAACAGCAGATGCATGGCATCCGCATGCACCACGCCATAGGTCACCAGGCGGTGGTATTCGCGCTGACGGGTGATTGCCGGCGGCCACAAGATCAGGTCGTTCATCAGGCGACTGTTGTTGAACGCCATGAACGAGACGATGCAGGTGATGGCGATGATGAGCAAGGTGATCAGCATGGACGGTTCCGCGTCGGGCAGCAAAAACACGCATCTTGGGGCCAGCGCCATGGCTTGTCGACTCGATGTGCGGCTCGCCGGCGGGCGACGGAAAGCTTCCGCCCCGCCATGGCCCATATGCGCCGCGCCTGCACCGACATGACGAATCGTTACTGCCGCCGGGCGCGCCCGCCCGCTATCATTCGGCGCTTTACGCGGCGCCTGGCGCCCGATGAACCGACCTGATGAATGCCATGAGCCCGCTCCGCTATCTGCACCTGGACGTCTTTGCGGCCACCGCTGGCGGTGGCAATCATCTGGGCGTGGTGATCGGGGCGGACACCTGGAGCAGCGCGGCGATGCAGCGCTTCGCCCGCTGGACCGCCCTGGTCGAGACGACCTTCCTGCTGCCGCCGACCGATCCGAAGGCCAGCTATCGCGTGCGCATTTTCACGCCGCACAAGGAAATCCCGTTCGCCGGCCATCCCAGCATCGGCAGCGCCCATGCCGTGCTGGCCTGCGGCCTGGCCGAGCCCCGCGACGGGATGCTGTGGCAGGAATGCGGCGCCGGCGTGTTGCCGATCCGCATCGTGGGCCACGGCGAAACACGCGAGCTGCTGCTGCAATCGCCCGGCGAGCGCGTGCTGTCCACCGGACTGGATGCGCATCCCCTGCTGCCTGCGGCGCTGGCCGGCATCCGCACCGGCCTGCTGCCGCCCGCCCTGGTCGACGGCGGCCGGCGCTGGTGGCTGGCCGAGGTCGCCGATGAGGCCAGCTTGCGTGGATGGCAGCCGGAACACGCCTCGATCCTGGCGCTGGCCCAGGCGAGCGACAGCATGGGCTTGTGCGCATTCGCTCGCGCCGACAGTGGACGGCAACTGGTGGTGCGCGCCTTCCCGGCCGGCGTGGGCATCGTCGAAGATCCCGCTTCCGGCGCGGCCAACGGCCTGATCGCCGCCTACCTCGCCCACGCCGAACCGCACGGACTGCTGGCTCGCGGCTACGAAGTCAGCCAGGGCCGCGAGATCGGCCACGATGCGCGCCTGGTCGTGCACATCGACGCCGAGGCGATCTGGGTGGGCGGCTGCAGCCGTACCGTGGTCGACGGCAACCTGCACTGGGACACCGCGCTCTCCTAGAGCCGCAGCGTTCTCAGCGCTCGTCCAGATGGGCGCGGCGTGCCGCCACCAGAGCCAGTGCCGACCAGTCGAGTTCCTCGTCGCCGGCGGCCAGTGCCTCCAGCAGGCTGTCGCGCAACACGCCGGCAAACGGCAGCGGCACCCGCGCCGCATCACCCGCCGCCAGCGCCAGCCCCACGTCCTTGTAGCCCAGCGGCAGGGTGAACCCGGCCGGCTTGAAGCGCTGCTCGGCAATCAGTCGCCCGTAGCCCTGATACGCGGGCGCAGCGAACAGCGTGTTCGTCATCACCTCGAGGAAGTCCGCCGCACCCACGCCGTAGGCGCGGGTCAGCGCGGTGGCCTCGGCCATGCTTTCGATGGCGCTGGCGAGCATGAAGTTGCCCGCGATCTTCGCCACGTTCGCACGCTCCGGCGCACCGCCCATCGGCCACACCCTGCTGCCCATCGCCTGCAGCAGCGGCTGCACCTTCTCGATCGCCGCGGGAGCACCCGCCGCGAGAATGTTGAGCTTTGCCGCCGCTGCCATGTCCGGCCGGCCGAACACCGGCGCAGCCACGTAGGCCAGCCCGCGTTCTTCGTGGGCCTGCGCCAGTTCCTGCGCCAGCGCCACCGAGATGGTGGCGTGGTTCACATGCACCATGCCCCGATCCATGGCATCGAGCAGGGCGTGTTCCAGGAATACCTCGCGCACGGCCTGGTCGTTGGCCAGCATGCTGCAGAGAACGTCGCCCTGGGCGGCGCGATCGGGCGTGCTGGCCACCTTGGCGCCCAGTGAGGCCAGCGGCGCGCAAGCCGCCCCGGAGCGATTCCACACCGTGACGCTGTGCCCCGCGGCAATCAGGTTGCTGGCCATCGCGCTGCCCATGGCACCGAGACCGATGAATCCGACTTTCATGAAACCTTCCTCGACATGAACCAGCGCGCAGTCAAGCACGCGTCGCGTTCAGGTATCGCGAAACGCCGCGGATCGTCTCGCGCGGCGGCTACTGCAGGCCGGGCAGCGCGTCCAGGCAGCGTTGCCGGCACAGGTAGCGCTTGTTCAGTCCGTGGCTGTCGAACAGGTAGGCCGCGCCGCCGGCGAAGATCTGCCACTGCCGCAACTGCCCCAACATTTTGATCGAACCGCTGTAGCTGCACGGCAGGATCATCGCCTCGTCGTGGAAGGTTTCGCCATCGACTTCGTCGGCCAGCCGAAAATAGGTCGCCACGTCGGCGCGGGTGAGGGACAGCGAGCTGCACATGTCATGGTCGGGCCGCGACGTGTCGATCTGCCGCGCCAGCGAAACCACCTCGACCGCATCGTCATGGTGCACCGGCGCGCAGGCGATCAGGGCGATGCCCAGCAGCGACGCCACCACGACCGTCCGCAACACGCTCATGGCTTGGCTCCGGTCAGCAGCGACTGCAGCAGTTGGGCGCCCTCGGAGACTTCCTTGCGGGCGATCGCGCCGTGGGCGTAGACGTCGCTGAGCAGGTTGAGCTTGAACTGGGCGACCAGGATGTCCACCAGGTACTTCACCGATTTCAGCTGCTCCGGCGTCGGCAGCTCGAATGCCTTGTCAGCTGCCACATACTTACCCACCACCTCGATGCCCAGCGAGTCGCTGTTGGCCGGATACCGCTGCGGGTAGGTCTTGGCCACTTCATGGCGCGAGAGGTTCTTCGCCCGCGTGCTGAACGACAGGCCTTTCTCGTGGAGCAGCGCGGTGATCGTCTTGAGCTCCTGCGGATCGCAATTGCTTTCCGCCTGGCAGCGCGCCACCAGGATGCCCACGTGCCAGCAGACCTGGTCGACGCGGGCGGTCTGGTAGATCTTGCCCAGCTTGTCGATCAGGAAATGCGCGCCGGTGGTCTTGCCGCCTTCGTAGGCGCTCAGGGTGCCGGTGGCCGACGAGGAATCGGTACGGTGCAGCACGATCGAGGCGACCGACGTCAGTGCGCCGTGCTCGATCGACGTGTAGAGCTTCACTTCGACTTCCGGGTCGATCAGCTTGCCGTTTTCCACCGTGGCCATGGCCTGCTTCCTTTGGATGAAGAGCCTGCGTTCCCGGGCATCCAGCGAACCGCGCCGGGAGATCCTGTCCGGCGATGCTGCGGCCGCGGACCGGGGGCGTCAAGTGACTTGTGCCGAGCGGATCAGGACCCTAGGCCACGGCGCCGGCCGCCTGGCCCGAAGCCCACGCCCACTGGAAGTTGTAGCCACCCAGCCAGCCGGTGACGTCGACCACCTCGCCGATGAAGTACAGCCCCGGCACCAACTTCGACTGCATGGTGCTGGAGGAGATGCCGTCGGTGTCGACGCCGCCCAGGGTGACCTCGGCGGTGCGATAGCCCTCGGTGCCGCTGGCGGTGATCGGCCACGCATTGAGCTGCGCGCCGATCTGCACCAGCTCGGCGTCGCGGTACTGGCGCATCGGCCGATTCTCAAACCACTGCTCGCACAGCCGTTGCGCCAGCCGTTTCGGCAGCATCTCGCCCAGCACCGTCTTCAACTCGGCCAGCGGTCGCGCCGCGCGCTGTTCGACCAGGTGCGCGCCGACGTCGCTGTCCGGCAGCAGGTCGATGCGCAGGTCGTCGCCGGGTTGCCAGTAGGAAGAAATCTGCAGGATCGCCGGCCCGCTGATCCCGCGATGGGTGAACAGCAGGCCGGCACGGAAACTCTGCCTGCCCACGCGGCTTTCCACCACCGGCAAGGCCACGCCGGCCAGGTCCTGGTAATGCTCCTGATGCTTGCCGCTCAAGGTCAGCGGCACCAGGCCGGCGCGCACGGGCAAGACCTGATGGCCGAACTGTCGCGCCAGTTCGTAGCCGAAGCCGCTGGCGCCCATGCTGGGAATCGACAGGCCGCCGGAGGCCACCACCAGCGATTCGGCATGCACCTCGCCGCGCGCGGTGTGCACGCTGAAACCTTCCGGTGTCCTGCGCACGCGCTGCACGCCGCAGCTTGCCTCCACCGTGACGCCGGCGGCAGCGCATTCGTCCAGCAGCATGCGCACGATCTGTTTCGACGAATCGTCGCAGAACAGCTGGCCCAGCTCCTTCTCGTGGTACGCGATGCGGTGCTTCTCGACCAGCGCGATGAAATCCCACGGCGTGTAACGCGCCAGCGCCGACTTGGCGAAGTGCGGATTGGCGGACAGGTAGTTGGCCGGCGTGGTGCCCATGTTGGTGAAATTGCAGCGCCCGCCGCCGGACATCAGGATCTTCTTGCCGACCTTGTTGGCATGGTCGACCACCAGCACGCGCCGCCCGCGCTGCCCCGCGGCGATCGCGCACATCAGGCCGGCGGCGCCGGCGCCGATGATCAACACGTCCACTTTCACGAATAAGGGTTCCCGCCCGCTGCTGGTCGCGCATTATCGCCCAGTCGCATCGCTTACACTTCCGGGCCTGTTCCCCAGCGAGCCACCGCCATGCCTTCCTTTGACGTGATCTCCGAAGTCGACAAGCACGAACTGACCAATGCGATCGACCAGGCCAACCGCGAGCTGGGCACCCGCTTCGACTTCAAGGGCGTGGACGCGAAGTACGTGCTGGACGATTCGGTGATCACCCAGAGCGCGCCCAGCGACTTCCAGCTGCAGCAGATGCTGGACATCCTGCGCGGTCGCCTGGCCGCCCGGAAGATCGACATCCGCGCGCTGGACATGGGCGAGCCGGAAGTGAACCTGGGCGGTGCGCGGCAGAAGATCACCGTCAAGCAGGGCATCGAGCAACCGGTGGCAAAGAAGCTGGTGGCCGCGCTGAAGGCGGCCAAGCTCAAGGTCGAGGCGCAGATCAACGGCGACAAGCTGCGCGTCAGCGGCAAGAAGCGCGACGACCTGCAGGAAGCGATGGCCGTGCTGCGCAAGGCGGACGTGGAACTGCCGCTGCAGTTCGACAACTTCCGGGATTGAACGGAATCCCTACGCCTTCGACAACAGGCGTCCGCCCATCGCCGCATTGACGGCCACCACGAAGGCCACCGCCGCCGCGTGGGTCAGCAGGTCGGTGGCGGCCGAATCGTAGGCGTGGCAGATCTCCAGCAGGCTGGCCGAGGCGGCCGCGCTGGCCAGGCCGATCAGCACCGCGGTGCGCACCGGTCGCAGCGGACAGGCGCGGCGCAACAGGATCACCAGCAACGCCGACAGTGGCACCGAGAAGCTGATGATGAACAGCAGGCAGTCGGCCGACTGATGCAGGCCGGCCACCTCGGTACCCGGCGCGATCCACGTGCGCAGGCAACCCAGTCCGCTGGCGCCGATCCACAACACCGCCGCGGGCAGCGGCAGCCATGCCCAGGCGCGGCTGCGCCCCGGCACGCCCAGCGTGAACGCCGCCCACGCGCCACTGATCGCCGTCGCCACCGCGCCAAGGCCGGCCCACGCCAGGTCGGGGGTTGCCGCCCAGCGCAGGCGCATCGGCTGGATGCCGTAATGCATCACCAGCAACGCCGCGATCGCCACCACCGTCAGCAGCCACCCCGCCGTGCGCAGCCATGGCGGCAGCAGGCGCCGCACCGGCACCAGCTCGGTGCCGAGCCGGTCGATCAGTGCCTCATGCGGTCGCAGCTCGGACATGGCCTCAGGGTTCTCCGTGGAAACGTTCGCGCAACGCCTTCAGCGCGCGATGCAGGTTCACTTTCAGCGCGCCGGTGTTGCGCCCGGTCAGCTCGGCCGCCTCGCTGAGCGAGCGTTCGCGCAGGCCCAGTTGCTCGATGGCCTCGCGCTGGCCCGGCGGCAACTCGGCGATCGCGTCGCGCAGGCGCTGCGCGCGCTCGTCGCTCTCGGTGGCGGAGCTGGCATCGCCTTCGTCGGCATGGCTGTCGAAGGCGTACTCGTCGTGCACCTCGCGACTGTCGCGCCGACCGCGGCTGCGCAGGGCGTCGATCGCGCGGCGACTGGCGATCGCGGTCAGCCAGGCGTCGTACGAGCGCGCCGGGTCGTAGGTATGGCGCACCCGATGCACGGTGATCAGGGTTTCCTGCACCACGTCATCCAGATGGTCCGGCGCCACGCCCTGGCGCCGCGCGGCGGCGCGGATCAATGCCACCGAGTCGGCCAGCAGCTTCTCGTAGGCACGCCGGTCGCCGGCCTGGGCAGCCGCCATCCAGGCCGCCCGACGCTGGTCGGGCGAATCGCTGTCGCGGGCTTCGGTAAAGTCGACTGGCACGATCCGGCGGGGACCCGTCCGCAAACAAAGTCCGCTATCTAGGCCCAACAGGCCGTTGGCAGTCAAGGCTTGCGACATGCGTGTTCCATCGTGGGACCCTCACCCTCTTTCGCCGCATCCGCCGCCCGGGTTACCTCGTAAACCTCGGGTAACCGGCGACGGTCCCCCGGCGAAAGACCAGACAACCACCCACGGATGACATCCCATGCTCGTGTTGATCCTCGCCTATCTCGGCGGCGTCCTGACCATCCTCAGCCCGTGCATCCTGCCGGTGCTGCCGTTCGTGTTCGCCCGATCGGACAAGCCATTCATGCGCAACGGCTTCCCGATGCTGCTGGGCATGGCGATCACCTTCGCCGGCGTGGCGACGCTGGCGGCGCTGGGCGGCGGCTGGGCGGTGCACGCGAACCAGTACGGCCGGATCATCGCGCTGGTGGTGCTGGCCTTCCTGGGCCTGACCTTGCTGTCCACCCATCTCGCCGAATGGATCACCCGCCCGTTCGTGGCGCTGGGCAACCGCCTGTCGCAACGTTCCGCCACCGACGGCGATTCGATCTGGGGCTCCGCCGGCCTCGGCGTGGCCACCGGTTTGCTGTGGGCGCCGTGCGCGGGGCCGATCCTGGGCCTGCTGCTGACCGGCGCGGCGCTGAATGGCGCCAGCGTGCAGACCACCCTGCTGCTGCTCACCTACGCGGCCGGCGCGGCGACCTCGCTGGGCCTGGCGCTGCTGATCGGCGGCAAGGTGTTCGCCCTGATGAAGCGCTCGCTGGGCGCCGGCGAATGGGTGCGCCGGGCGCTGGGCGTGCTGGTGCTGTGCGGCGTGGCCGCCATCGCGCTGGGCCTGGACACCGGCCTGCTCACCCGCGTGTCGCTGGCCAGCACCGGCGGCATCGAACAGAAGCTGATCAATGCCGTACGCCCGGCACCCGCTCCCCAGCCGGTGCTGAAGGCCGGTGAACCACTGCCGGTGGAAGGCACGATGCCGTCGCTGGCCGGCGCCACGCAGTGGCTCAACAGCGCGCCGCTGAGCACCGAATCGTTGCGCGGCAAGGTGGTGCTGGTCGACTTCTGGACCTACTCCTGCATCAACTGCATCCGCTCGCTGCCCTACGTGCGCGGCTGGGCCGACAAGTACAAGAACCACGGCCTGGTGGTGATCGGCGTGCATGCGCCGGAGTTCGCCTTCGAGAAGGACCCTGCCAACGTGGCCAAGGCGGTGCAGGACCTGGGCGTCGACTACCCGGTCGCGCTGGACAACGATTACGCGATCTGGAAAGGCTTCAACAACGAGTACTGGCCCGCGCATTACTTCATCGACACGCAGGGGCAGATCCGCCATCACCACTTCGGCGAAGGCGAGTACCGGCAAAGCGAGGACGTGATCCGCCAGCTGCTCACCGAAGCGGGCCAGAAGAACCTGCCCGGCGGCTACGTCAGCGACGACCATCGTGGCGTCGAGGCGGCCGCGTCGGACGATCCCACCCGCTCGCCGGAAACCTATGTCGGCTACGCCCGCGCCCGCAATTTCGTCGGCGGCCGGGTCGTGCACGACGACGCGCATGACTATCACGCGCCAGGCGCGCTGGCGGCCAACCAGTGGTCGCTCGACGGCCGTTGGACGGTGCGCGACGAGAATGCCCGGTTGGAGCAGGCCGGCGGCGCCATCGTCTACCGCTTCCGCGGTCGCGACCTGCACCTGGTGCTGGGCCCGGCGGCGGACGGCAAGCCGATCCGCTTCCGCGTCACCATCGACGGCAAGGCGCCCGGCGCCGACCACGGCATGGATACCGATGCCGACGGCAACGGCACGGTCGACAGCCAGCGTCTTTATCAGCTGGTGCGCCAGGCCAGCGGCAGTGGCGAGCGGCTGTTCGAAATCACCTTCCTCGACCCGGGCGTGCAGGCCTTCGCCTTCACCTTCGGCTGATTCCCCACCCACCGTTCCGGAGGTTGCCATGTCACGACTTGAACAAACCCTCGCGATGGATCGCCGCCGCTTCCTGCGTGCCGCGCTCGGCGGTGGCGCCGTGCTGCTGGCCGGCGGTGGCCTGCTCGCCTCGCGCGTGCGTGCCGCGGCCAGCACGCCGGTCGGCCAGCCCGGCAACGTGCTGGTGGAAATCTTCGACGATCACGGCCGCGATCTGGGCCCCCGCGAAATGCCGCGACTGGTGCTGACCGACGCCCAATGGCAGCAGCGCCTGCCGCCGGCGTCCTACGACATCATGCGGCGCGACGGCACCGAACGCGCGTTCAGCGGCGAGCACGAGCGCCCCGCGGTGGCCGGCCTGTTCCGCTGCAGGGCGTGCGGCACCGCGTTGTACGACGCCGCCACCGAATTCGATTCGGGCACCGGCTGGCCCAGCTTCTGGCAGCCGATCGCCGCGCGCAACGTGGTCGAGCGCAGCGACCACCTGTTCGGCATGACCCGCACCGCGATCAGCTGCAAGGGCTGCGACAGCCACCTCGGCCATGTCTTCGACGATGGCCCCGCCCCCACCGGCTTGCGCTACTGCATGAACTCGGTGGCGTTGCGTTTCGTGCCGCGCACGGCAGCCTGAGTCGGACACCCCCCGGCAACAGCCGCTCGAAACCCCCGGTTCAAGAAAATACGGGCACCACGTTCACCGGGCCATGCACCCGGACGGTCAACCAGGCGGGCGGGAGGACGAAAGCCTCCCGCCCGTTTTCGTTCCTGCATGCGCCACGTAACGATGCGTCGACGCCGCTGAACCAGGTCAGGTGAATCCCGACACGCCGTCACGTCGTTACCACGGCGGCCGTAGCAACGTTCCTGCGCGAAGCACGCCGGCATCGCGCGTCGGCGGCGGCATCGACATGAATGACGGAGGGTTGCGATGAAAACCGTGATGGAAATCTATCGCCGACAGCTGGATCGGCAGAAGCAGAAAGGCGGCATCGGCTGGGTCCTGTTGTGGCTGCTCGGCGTGCCGATTCCGGTACTGATCGTGTTGTTCCTGCTGCGCGGCTGCACCTGAGCCCGCCGCCCGGCATCGACGGTCACGTTCCGGTTACCAGGAGAACTTCATGGCACAGGTGGAAATTGAAAGCACGGTGGTGGAAGCTGCGCAGCCGTCGCTGCGGTGGGGCGCCATCGTCGCCGGCTGGCTGGTGGCGGTTGGCATCGCCTTCCTGCTGTATGTCGGAGGACTGGCGATGGGTTTCACCGCATTTGATCCCGACGACGTCGAGGCCATCGCGAAAGGCATCGGCATGGGCACGGCGGCATGGCTGATCCTGACCTGGGTGGTGTCGTTGCTGATCGGCGGCATGTTTGCCAGCTGGTTTGATGGCAGGGATGACGAGACCACCGGCGTGATGCATGGCATCACCGTCTGGGGGCTGTCGATTGCCGCCTCCGGCTTGCTGCTGGCGCTGGGCATGGGCGGCGCGATCGGTGGCGGTGCCAGCCTGGCGGCGACCGCCGGCATGCATCGGCACGGCATGAGCCGCTCCGTCGGCTCCCTGCACGATGCGCAGCGCATGGGCAGCGACGCCAGCGTGCTGCTGCAGGCCCGGCTGTCGCAGAAGATCCGCACGGCGGACAGCCCCGCGTCCCCCGCCGCCACGACGGACATGCAGACCGGCGCGACGCCGATGCCTGCGGCTCCGCCTGCACCGAAACTCGATCCGCGGGTCGCCGGCGCGGCGACCGCTGCGCTGCTGGCGAATCATCCCGACACGGCAAGGGCGTTGCTGGCCGCCAATACTGACCTGCCGCAGGCCGATATCGATGCCGCGGTGCAAAGCCTGTCACCCGAAGTGAGCGCTGCCCAGGCACGGCTGAAGGCCGCCGCGGACAGGGCCACGCACTACGCCGCGATGGCGATGTGGGTACTGCTTCTGAGCATCGTGCTGTCGCTGCTCGCCGCTGCGCTGGGCGGTTGGCTCGGTGCGTCCCACGTGCACCGTGTCTATCACCTGCGTCGTTACGCGCGCCGCGTGCCGCAACGCTGAATCGCCTACGCCCTCCACGGCCACCAGCCGTGGCCGTGGAGGGCGTAACGATCCGCCGCATGCTCCAGCGGATTGCGCGCGCTGATGCCGCCACACCACAGATACACCGGAAGGAACAGCGGCCCCAGCAGCATGTATTGATAGACATGGGCACGCTCGTGGTCGGCCAGCGAGATCGCCGGCTCCACGCATCGGCCGGCGCGATGGGCATAGGTGACGCACGCCACATCCAGTCGCTGCCCGGTGTGCACGATCACATTGCCCAGCGTCAGCGCGCCGCCCGCGCCCCACGGCCAGCACCGCACCACCACCGCCCGCTCCCGTCGCTGCCAGCGCATCCGCGCGCCGAACGGCAGTGCGATGCAGCCGAGCAACAGTCCCGCCGCGCTGTTGGGCAAAGTCCACAGCATGCCCAGCGCAAGCAGTCCGATGCGCAGCGGCGAGGTTCCGGGCTTGTGGACTCGACTTGGATTCACGCTGGCCAGCCGCCATCTGATGCCCATGGGCGCGGCGCGCGCCGGAGATCGGAGTTTGCCATGAGTACACCGCTTGCCATTCCCTGCCCGCACTGCAGCGCCCTCAACCGCGTGCCGGCCGACCGCGTGGCCGAGCGCCCGAACTGCGGTCGCTGCAAGCAGGCGCTGTTCGAGGGACATCCGGCGGAACTGACCACGGCGAACTTCGACGCGATCGCCGGCCGCGGCGACCTGCCGGTGCTGGTGGATTTCTGGGCGCCGTGGTGCGGGCCGTGCGTCGGCTTCGCGCCGGTATTCGTGCAGGCCGCCGGCAAGTTCGAACCGCGCCTGCGGCTGGCCAAGCTGGATACCGAGGCGCAACCGCAGATCGCGGCGCGCTTCAACATCCGCAGCATTCCCACCCTGATCATGTTCAGGCAAGGTCGCGAGATCGCGCGGCAATCCGGCGCACTGAACGCGGCGCAGCTGCAGCAGTTCGTCGAGGGTGCGCTGGCGCGCGGCTGATCAGCGCGCCGCAGTGCCCGCGGCCTGCCAGCGCAGCCAGTCGATCACCGCGGTCACCGCCGCGCGTGGTTTCCCCGGCGGTCGCACGATCCAGTACGAAGTTCCCAACGGCACGCCGAGTTCGCCGCACGGACGCAACAGGCTGCCGTTCGTGACGTCGTCCGCGGCCAGCCGATGGCGCGCCAGCGCCACGCCCTGCCCCTGCATTGCCGCGCGCAGCACCAGGTCCGACGAGGTGTAGCGGGCGCCGCCCTGCAACGCGAGCCTGGCCGGACCGTGCACGCTGCGCCACGCTTCCCATGACGCCTGCGGGTCGCGGTCGTGCAGCAGCCGCAGCCCGGCCAGTTGCCCCGGCTTCGATGGGCGTCCGGAGGTCTGCCACAGCGCCGGACTCATCACCGGATACAGCGCGTCGTCCATCAATCCCTCGGCATGCAGTTCCGGCCACGGCCCCGTACCCATGCGGATCGCTAGGTCGATGCGGCCATCGTCCATGGCGTCGAGGCGTTGTTCCACCTGCACCGACAGCTCGATCTTCGGATGCGCCTTTTCCAGCGCGGGCAGGCGCGGCAGCAGCCAGCGGATCGCGAACGACGGCGAGGTCGACAGCGTCACCGCATGCGCCGGCCGGGTCTCGCGCAACGCGGCCACCGCCTGCTCGATGCCGCGCAGGCCGGCCAGGCTGGCACGCCCCAGCGCCTCGCCCTGCGGGGTGAACACCAGCGCGCCGCGACCGGCCGACGCACGCAGCAGCGGCACGCCCAACCAGCGATCCAGTTCGGCCAGGTGCCGGCTCACCGAGGAATGCGCCATGCCCAGCTCGCGCGCGGCGGCGCGCACGCCGCCATGGGCGTAGACCATGGCGAACGCGCGCAGGGCATTCAGCGGAAGCTCGTTCATGGTCGCAATTCTAGACCATAGATGCCGCGTCATCGACCAGCTTCGTGGCGGACGATGGATACACTCGACCATTGCGGAGAACGGCCCATGGAGCAACTGCTCGCTGCTACCAGCCTGCTGTGCGCGGCCGCGATCACGCCCGGCCCGAACAACCTGGTGATCCTGCGCGCGGCCGGCACGGCCGGCATGCGCCGCACGCTGCCGATGATCGCCGGCATCGTGCTCGGCGGCCTGTTGTTGCTGGCGGTGACGGCGCTGGGCGCTGCGGCGGTCTTTGCGGCACTCCCGTCGCTGCGACGCTGGATCGCCCTGGCCGGCACGCTGTACCTGGCCTGGCTCGGTGCTGCGCTGTGCATCGCCGGGATGTCACCACCAGGCGACACGACCACTTCCTCGCCCTTGCCGGCCGGCGCGCTGGGACTGGTCGGCTTCCAGTTCCTCAACCCGAAAAGCTGGCTGCTGGTGCTTACCGTGCTGGCCGCGATGCAGGCCACGCGAACGCACGATTACCTGCTGCTGGTGGCGATGTTCGTGCTGATCCCCACGCTGTGCCTGTGGCTGTGGGCCGCGCTCGGCGCCTCGCTGGCGCGCTGGCTGGCCCGGCCGGTCGCGCGACGCGGCGTGGACATCGTCGGCGGCGCCTTGCTGGTCGCCTGCGCCGCGCTGCTGCTGATCCAACCCTGAGCTGACCGGAGACTTGCGATGACCACTTTTCAGCCCACGTCCGCCCGTCGCGTGCTTTGCCTTGCCGGCAGCCTGCGCCGCCACTCCTGGAACCGTCGCCTGTTGCACGCGGCCGCACTGCAGGCACCAACGGGCCTGCAGCTGGACGTCCACGACGCACTGGCGGCCGTGCCCCTGTTCGACGAAGACCTGGAGTCGCGCGATCCGGCCGGTCCGGCCGGCGTGCAGGCGTTGCGTGCGGCGGTGGCCGCCGCGGACGGCCTGCTCATCGCCACGCCCGAGTACAACCAGGCGCTCCCTGGCGTGCTGAAGAACGCACTGGACTGGCTGTCGCGCGAGAGTCCCCTCGGCGAAGTGCTGGCCGGCAAGCCGGTCGCCGTGCTTGGCGCCAGCAGCGGACCGTGGGGCACCCGGCTGGCACAGGCCTCGCTGCGCCAGGTGCTGCACACCTGCGGCGCACTGGTGATGCCGGCGCCAAGCCTGTTCGTGGCCCGCGTCGCCGAGCGCTTCGATGCCCGGGGCTGGCTCACCGACACCGCCACGCTGCAGTCGCTGCAGTCCTTCCTGCTGGCCTTCGACGCGTGGATGGAACGCGTGGCCCGACCGGCTGCGCTGGAGCAGCCGCAGGCCATGCCGCGCTGAGCCATGCCTGCGGCCACCCATGCCTTTCAGCACACTCGGCGCACCCGCCGCGCGTTTAGGCTTCGGTCTTTACGCCCGAGGAGAGGCCCGTGCGCAAGTCCCTGCCGTTCGCCCTGATGGTCGCCCTGCTGTTGCCCGGATTCGCCACCCCGGCCGCCGCGGCCGACAGCGACAAGCCGGCGGCGAGCGCCCAGGCGGCGGGCAAGGATGGCTTCCAGCTGCCGCCGTTCCCCGCCGACGCGCACGTGACGCAAACCGCCACGGTCGACGGCCGCACGCTCAAGTACACGGTGACCGTCGGCTCGCTGCCGGTGCGCGACGAGAAGGGCAGGACGACCGGCGAGGTGGTGTTCACCGCCTACACCATGGCCGGCAACGACCGGCCGGTGACGTTTGCGCTGAACGGCGGCCCGGGTGCTTCGTCGGTCTACCTCAACCTGGGCGCGATCGGCCCGAAGAAGGTGGACTTCGGCGTCGAGGGCGACTCGCCGTCCGAGCGCCCCACCCTGCACGACAACCCCGGCACCTGGCTGGGCTTCACCGACCTGGTCTTCATCGACCCGATCGGCACCGGCTACAGCCGCGCGCTGGTCGACGACAAGGAGGCGACGAAGCAGTTCTACAGCACCGATGTCGACATAAAGTACCTGTCGCGGATCATGTACGACTGGCTGGTGAAGAACGGCCGCATGGACGCGCGCAAGTATTACGTGGGCGAAAGCTACGGCGGTTTCCGCGGCCCGCGCATCACCGAATACATGCAGACCCAGCTGGGCGTGGCGATGAGCGGCGTGACGCTGATCTCGCCGTATCTCGACCCGGGTGCATGGAGCGACGACACCGTCTCGCCGCTGCCGTGGATGACTACCCTGCCGTCGATCGCGGCGGCGCACCTGGAGCGCGAAGGCAAGCTCAGCGCCGAGACGATGGCGCCGGTGATCGCCTATACGCGTGGCGAGTACGCCACCACTCTGATGAAGGGACGTTCCGACCCGGCCGCCACCGAAGCGATGATCCGCAAGGTCACCGACCTGACCGGGCTGGACCCGCTGTTCGTCAGGCGCTCCGGTGGCCGCCTGGAAACCCAGGCCTATCTGCGCGAGGTGTATCGCGCCGAAGGCAAGCTGGGCAGCCGCTACGACTCCAACGTCACCGCGTGGGACCCGTTCCCGTACGCGCCACGTCAGCAGACCGGCGATCCGATCCTCAACGGGATCATCGCGCCCACCACCACGGCGATGGTTCACTTCGTCACGCAGACCGTGGGCTGGAAGGTCGACGGTCGCTACAACGCGCTCAGCTACGAAGTGAACCGCCTGTGGCACGAGGACGACGATGCGCAGGAAGGTTCGGTGAAGGAACTGCGCCAGGCCGTGGCCAACGACCCCGGCCTGCGCGTGCTGATCGCCCACGGCTGGGACGACCTGTCCTGCCCGTTCATGGTCTCGGTGCTGGCCGTCGACCAGATGCCGGCGATGGGTGATGCGTCGCGCGTGCAGGTCAAGGAATACCCCGGCGGCCACATGTTCTACGCCCGGCCCGACAGCCAGGCCGCGCTGACCGCCGACGTGAAGCAGCTGTACGGCGCGAAGTGACCCCTGGAGGGCCGGCGTCGCGCCGGCCCGTCGCCGCTCAGCGCCTGTGAAGAAAACCACCTCCTGTGGTTTTCTTCTATCGCGCGTCCGGTACATGCCCGGACGCGCTCACATGAAGCAGTCTCTAGCGTGACTCCTTCATGTCCGGCCATCGGGCAATCGCTCCTGCGTTGCCTCAACTCGGGCATCCATGCCCTCGCCGTGGCCGGGCTTCGAGGTTGAAAGAATCACAATCTCTCAGCGCGCCACGGCGCTGGCGCGCACCAGGTATTGCACGCTGAACATCCGTTGCGGGTCCAGCCAGGTGCGCATCACCGCCAGCCCGGCCTTTTCGGCCAGGGCGGCGAAGTCTTCCAGCGAGTACTTGCAGCTGTATTCGACCTGGATCACTTCGTCGGCGCGGAAACCCACCTTGCTGCTGCCGATCTTCACCTGCTGCTCGCGGCTGCTGACGATATGCGTCTCGATGCGGCCGGCCATCGGGTTGTAGCGCGCGTGGTGATGAAAGGCGGAAAGATCGAAATCGCTGCCGATCTCCCGGTTCAGCCGCGCCAGCATGTTCAGCGTGAACTCGGCGGTGACGCCGGCGCGATCGTTGTAGGCCGCTTCCATCTGCGCAACGTCCTTCTTCAGGTCCACCCCGATCAGGATGCCGCCCGCGTCGCCCATCTCGTTGCGCATCTTGCGCAACAGGTCCACCGCGTCGCGCGCCTCGAAATTGCCGATGGTGGAACCGGGGAAATACAGCACCGTCCGGCGCGGTGCGCGCGGCGGGATCGGCAGGCGCAAGGGCTTGCTGAAATCCGCGCACAACGGCTGCAGCGGCAGCTGCGGGAACTCCAGGGCGAGCCTGCGCACGCTCTCGTTCAACGGCGCCGGCGAGATCTCCACGGGCACGTACGACACCGGGTCGTGCATCTCGCGCAACAGCATGCGGGTCTTCAAGCCGCTGCCGCTGCCGTATTCGACCAGCCGCACCTCGCTGCCCAGGCTGTCGGCGATGCTGGCGGCATGCTCGTCCATCAGGGCGACTTCGCAGCGGGTCAGGTAATACTCGGGCTGCTCGCAGATCCGCTCGAACAGCGCCGAGCCACGCTCGTCATAGAACAGCCACGAAGGCAGGCGCTTGAGTTTCAGGCCGAGCCCGTGCCGGGCGATCGCCAGCAGGTCGTTCAGTGGCGGGCGGCGATCGTCGTCGCCGGTACTGCAGGGTTGTACGCTGCTCATCGATCCTGTCCCAGGCGCAGCCCGGCAAACTGCCAGCGGGCGTGTGGTGGAAAAAAATTGCGGTAGGTGGCGCGCAGATGGTCGCGCGGCGTGGCGCACGAACCGCCCCGCAGCACCCACTGCCCGCACATGAACTTGCCGTTGTATTCGCCCAGTGAACCGGGCAGCGGGCGAAAGCCCGGGTAACTGATGTAGGGCGAGGCGGTCCACTCCCACACGTCGCCAAACATCTGCAGCAGACCCTCGCCAGCCACGGCTGGCTGCGGCTGGCAGCGCCCCTGGTCCTGCAGGTTGCCGTGCACCGGCAAGCCCTGCGCGGCCGACTCCCATTCCGCTTCCGTGGGCAGTCGTGCACCGGCCCAGCGCGCGAACGCCTCGGCCTCGAAATAGCTCAGGTGGCAGACCGGCTCCTGCGGATCGATCGCGCGCACGCCGGCCAGGGTGAATTCGCTGGCCAGGTCGTCCTGCCAGTAGATCGGATGCTGCCAGCCCTCGCGCTGCACCGTGGCCCAGCCTTCGGACAGCCACAGGCCGGGCTCGCGATAACCGCCTTCGCGCACGAACGCCAGGTACTCGGCATTGGTCACCAGCCGGTTGGCCAGCGCATGCGGCTGCAGCAGGGTCCGGTGGCGCGGGGTTTCGTTGTCGAAGGCGAAACCCTCGCCACGATGGCCGATCTCGACGATGCCCTCGCCGCCATCGATGTAGCGCAGCGGCACGACCTTCGCGCCAGCCTCGGCGAGGATCGGTGCGCGATACGCCGGCTGCAGCGGATTGCACCAGAACGCGTGCTTGATGTCGGTCAGCAGGAGTTCCTGGTGCTGCTGCTCGTGATGCAGGCCCAGCTCGACCAGCGAGGACAGTTCGGCGTCGTCCTGGCGGGCCAGCAGGTCGGCCACCATGTCGTCGATGCGCCTGCGGTAGTCGCGCACCTCGTCCAGCGAGGGGCGCGACAGCAACCCGCGTTGCGGTCGCGCATGCATCGGCCCGACCGACTGGTAGTAGGAATTGAACAGGTAATGCCACGCCGGATCACGGGGCCGATAAGCCGGGTCGCGGCCCAGCACGAACTGTTCGAAAAACCAGGTCGTGTGGGCCAGGTGCCATTTGCCTGGACTGGCATCGGGCATCGACTGCAGTTGCAGGTCTTCGGCGCTGAGGTGGGCGCAGAGTTCCAGGCTGTGGCCGCGCACCCGCCCGAAGCGGCTGCCGATGTCTTCCGCCGCCAGCGATCGCGAGGCCATCAGCAGGCCTTCCGGAACGACGTCCCGGTACCGGCGGAGCAGAGGGAGTCGGTGATGGAGTCTCGGGTCACATGCATATTCCCCAGCATGGCGGATCGACCGTTCACTTCTTGTGACAAGAGTATCGCGGATACTCCGTCTGCTCTCCCCATGCCGCTGCAGCGCGGCATGCAGCTGCCGTGGCTGGATCACGGTTCGCACCATCCCGAGAAAGCGAGGCACGTCCGATGAAAATGATCCTTCCCCTGATGATGCTTGCCCTTGCCACCGGCGCGGGTACCGCGCAGGCGGCCGACAAGGCGGCCCACCCGCCCCTGCCCGCCGGCGAGTGCATCGACACGACCCAGATCAACGAATGGCACATCGTGGATGCGCGCACGGCGATCGTGCGGACGGGTCCGAAGCGCTACCTGGTGGCATTGCGTCACGACTGCCCGCGACTGGGCATCGCGCCGCCAGGCCTGATGTTCCGCCCCAACCACTCCAATGCGGTCAACAACCGGGGGCGCATCTGCGGCGAGACGGGCGAGACCGTGCGCTCGAGCCAGCAGCCGCCGTGCGCGATCGAGTCGGTCAGCCGGATCGACAAGCAACGCTTCGACGAGCTCAGCGCCAGCGCGAAGCGTCACGGCAGCGGCGCGGAACAGCCCATGACCCTGCCTGTCCACTGACTGAAGCATCCCGCAAAACGACAGGGGCCCGGATGACCGGGCCCCTGTTCAAGTGCTTCAGCGATGAGTGCGATCAATCGTCGCCGTAGCCATCGTCGCGGATGTAGCGCGTCTGGTACGGGTCGTCGTAGACCACGGTGCGCGTCTCCACCACGCGACGGGTGACCACCGGCTCCTCACGGTAGATCACGGTGCGCGGCTCGCGATAGACCGGCGCGTCGTAATACACCGGCGCGGGGCGCAGGGCGTTGTCGACCAGGCCGATCACGGCGCCGGTGACGATCGCGCCCGCGATCCAGCGACCACCGCTCCAGTGACCACCACCGTGACCGTAATAACCGCCATGGTAGCCACCGTGGTAACCACCGCCATGGTAGCCATGGCCGTGCCCGTGCGCCGACGCGCTCAGCGGCATCGCCACCGCCGCTGCAACCGCCAGGCCGATGGCCGCCAGCTTGCCTGCACCACTGAAACGTCGAGTCATGAGTGTTCTCCGTTGTACGGGCAGATGCTCGTCGGATCAGCCTTAATGTGCACTGAAGGGTTCACTTTTTGATGCGGGCGCTGTCCCAGGGATTGATGCCCGGATCGGCCTTGCGCCGCCGCAACAGCCAGCAGCCGTGGATGTCGGCGCGGCGGGCGAAGTCGAACGGGATGCTGGGCGCGCTCCAGTCCTCGATCTCGAAGTGCGTTTCCAGCGCCTCGCGGTCCAGCTTGAAGCGGCGGAAATTGTTGGAGAACACGATCACGCCGTCGCGGGTCAACCGCTCGTTGCAGGCTTCCAGCAGCTTCACGTGATCGCGCTGCACGTCGAAATCCTCGGCGCGCTTGGAGTTGGAGAAGGTTGGCGGGTCGACGAAGATCAGTCCGTAGTGGCCGCGATCGCGCTGCAGGAATTCCAGCGCGTCGAACTGCATCAGCCGGTGGTCGACACCGGTGAACCCGTTCAGCGCCAGGTTGCGCGAAGCCCACTCCAGATAGGTCGCCGACAGGTCGACGCTGGTGGTTTCCAGCGCGCCACCCGCCGCCGCGTGGACGCTGGCGGTGGCGGTATAGGCGAACAGGTTGAGGAAGCATTTCCCGTGGGCCAGTTCGCGCACCTTGCCGCGCACCAGGCGGTGGTCGAGGAACAACCCCGTATCGAGATAGTCGGTGAGGTTGACCAGCAGCTTCAGACCGTCCTCTTCCACCTCGATGAACGCGCCACGCTGGTCCATCTGGCCGTATTTCGAACCGCCCTTGCCGCGCTCGCGGGTCTTCAGCGCGATGCGCTCGCGCGGCACGCCGAGCACCTCGCCGGCAACCCGGGCGATCTCGCGCATGCGCAGGCGGGCCACGTCGGCGGGCACATCGGCCGGCGCGCGGTACTCCTGGATGTGCAGGTGGTCGTCGCCGTTCGTATCGCCGTAGACGTCGATGGCGGCGGCGTACTCGGGCAGGTCCTGGTCGTAGGCGCGCCAGCAGTGGATGCCCTCGCGGGCCAGTCGCTTGCGCAGGTGCCGGACGTTCTTTTCCAGCCGGTTCTTCAGCATCTGTGCGCCGGGAGACAACGGCTTCGCTTCACGCGGCTGCTCGTCGCGCGGTTTGAGGTCGAAGGTCAGCAGCACGGTTTCCAGCGCGCCGTTGTACAGCGCGTAACGCTTTTCGGCATGCAGTTGCATCGCGCGGCCCAGTTCGACGTCGCCGGCCAGCACGGCGGCGCGCCAGCCGCTGAAACGCTGGCGCAAGGTGTCGCCCAGCGCGCGGTACAGTTTCGGCATCTCGGCGCGGTCACCGAGGCGCTCGCCGTACGGCGGATTGGTGATCACCAGGCCGTACTCGACGCCGGGCGGCGGCGCGGCGCGCGTCATGTCCTGCTTGTCCAGCGTGAAGAAGCCCGCCACGCCCGCTTCCTGGGCGTTGCGTTTGGCCGTCTGCACCATGCGCGGGTCGGCGTCGCTGCCGAAGAACACGCTGCGCAACGCGCGCAGGCCGTTCTCGGCGCGCTGCTTCGCCTCGTCCAGCAGGCCGCGCCACAGCGCGATGTCGTGTTGCTGCCAGCCGAGGAAGCCGAAGTATTCGCGGCGCAGGCCCGGCGCCACGTCGGCGGCCATCAGCGCGCCTTCGATCAGCAAGGTGCCCGAACCGCACATCGGATCAAGCAGGGCACCGCCGGCCGCGTAGACCTCGGGCCAGCGCCCGCGCAACAGCATCGCGGCGGCAAGGTTTTCCTTCAGAGGCGCCTCGCCCTGCTCCTCGCGCCAGCCGCGGCGGTGCAACGGCGAGCCGGCGAGGTCCAGCGACACGGTGGCGCGATCGCGGCGCAGGCGCAGGTTGATGCGGATGTCCGGCTCGTCGGTATCGATGTCCGGACGCGAACCGTCGCGCTGGCGGAACTGGTCGACCACGGCGTCCTTGGTGCGCAGGCCGATGAACTGGCTGTGGTTGAGTTTGCTCATCGCGGTGCCGGCATCCACCGCGAAGGTGGCATGTGCGGCCAGGTGTTCGCTCCAGTCGATGCCCTGCACGCCGCGGTACAGCGCGTCGTCGTCGGCCGCGTCGAACTCGGCCAGCGGCAGCAGGATGCGGCTGGCCAGGCGCGACCACAGGCAGGCCTTGTAGGCGGTCCCCAGCGTGCCGGAAAAGTGCGCGCCGGCCAGCGCCTCGCGCACGTCGCTGGCGCCAATGGCGACCAGTTCGTCGCGCAGCAGGTATTCCATGCCCTTGGGGCAGGTGGCGAAGAATGCGCGCGTTGCCGAGGTGTTCATGCGGCGGCCTGCTGGTCGAGCAACAGCCGGAACTGGGCGCTGATCGTGTCCATGCTTGCGCCCAGTCGGTGATCGTCGTCCAGCACCAGCAGCGGCAGGCGCCGCCGCGCGGCGAACGCGTGCACGCCGGCCAGCGGGCAAACCTCGTCGCGCCAGCCGTGGATCAGCATGGCAGGCACGTCCGCGCGCAGGTCGAAGCGGCGCGCATAGCCGGGGATCTCGCTGGGCGTGGCCAGCAGCAGCAAGCCGGCCACCGGCACGTCCAGCGAGACCAGTCCGGAAACGAAGGCACCCATGCTGGAACCGACCAGCAGCGGTGGAGCGTCGAGCGCCTCGATGGTGGCGCGCAGGCGGGCGATCCGCGGCGCCACCGAGCCGGCATGGCCGCGGCTGTCGTCGGTGCGGTAGTCCGGCCGCTGCGTGCGCCAGCCCAGCGACTCGGCCAGTGCGGCCAGCGCGCTGACCTTGGTCGCCTCGGGGCTCGAATCCGAACCGTGCGAAAGAATGATCTGGCCGCGCATGGCGGTCTCCGTGAAAGTGCTCGAAGCAAGGCACGCATGGTAACAGGCGGCGTTTCCGCCGCGGCCGCGGCACGTGCGAAACTGCCCCGCATGAGCCTGACCATCCACGACCAGCCCCTGCCCTACGTCGAGCTGTTACCCGAGCGCCCCGCCGCGGCGGTGGAGCTGGTGGTGATCCACTGCACCGAGCTGCCGGACCTGGCCACCGCCCGCGAATACGGCGAGCGCGTACTGCACCCCAGCGGCGCCGGCAACAGCGGCCACTATTACATCGACCGCGATGGCGCGGTGTACCGCTACGTGCCCGGCACCCGCGTGGCCAACCACGTGCGCGGGCACAACCCGAACTCGATCGGCATCGAGCTGGTGAACCTGGGCCGCTATCCGCACTGGTGGGATTCGCGCCAGCAGCGGATGACCGAGCCTTACACCGATGCCCAGATCATCGCCTTGCACACCCTGCTGGCCGAGCTGCGCCGGGACTTTCCGAACCTGCGCCGGATCGCCGGCCATGAACAGCTGGACACGGACCTGATGCCAGCCAGCGACGATCCCGCCATCCAGATCCACCGCAAGCTTGATCCCGGCCCGCTGTTTCCGTGGGCCGAGGTGCTCGAAGCTTGCGGCCTGAGCCGGCCGGCGGTGCCGTAAGCACGGCCCGCGCCCGCTATAATCGCGGGCTTACCTCCCCGCGAGTCCGATTCCATGTCACCCAACCACGTCACCGAACTGGTCGAGCTGCTGCAGCTCGAGCGACTGGAAGACAACCTGTTCCGGGGCCAGAGCCGCGACATCGGCACCCGCTTCGTGTTCGGCGGCCAGGTGCTGGGACAGGCCTTGTCCGCCGCGCAGCAGACGGTCGATCCGGCCCGCGAGGCGCATTCGCTGCACGCGTACTTCCTGCGCGCCGGCGACATTCGCGCGCCGATCGTCTACAGCGTCGAACGCACCCGCGATGGCGGCACGTTCTCCTCGCGGCGGGTGGTGGCGATCCAGCACGGCCAGCCGATCCTGAACGGCTCGATCTCGTTCCAAGTGCCGGAAACCGGCGTGGAACACCAGACCTCGATGCCCGAGGTGCCAGCGCCCGAAGACATCGAACCGATGCATCCGCTGCCGCCGGACGAACTGGCCCGCCTGCCGGTGAAGCTGCAGCGCTGGCTGGGCATCGACGGTCCGTTCGAGTTCCGCCAGGTGTGGCCCCGCGACGAACTGCATCCGGTGAAGCGCCCGCCGATCCAGCACATCTGGTTCCGGCTGACCTCGCCGATCGACGACTCGGCGATCCTGCACCGCGCGCTGCTGGCTTACGCGTCGGATTTCCACCTGATCGGCACCGCCACGCTGCCGCACGGCATCTCGTACATGACCCACAACGTGCAGATGGCCAGCCTCGACCACGCGCTGTGGTTCCATCGCCCGTTCCGCGTCGACGAATGGCTGCTGTACACCTTCGACAGTCCCACCGCCCAGGGCGGCCGCGGGCTGGCCCGCGGACAGATCTTCAGCCGCAACGGGCACCTGGTCGCCTCCACCGCGCAGGAAGGCCTGATCCGCGTGCGCAACGACTGATCGCGTAGACTGCCGTCCATGCGCCAGATCTATACCTCTCCCCGCGAGCAGAACATCGATACCGTGGTCGCCCTGATGGCCGAGCACGGCATCGAGGCCACGGTGTCCAATCGCTCCAACTACAACCGCTCCAGTTGGCAGCGTTTCAGCTACTCGCAGCGCCAGGACGATCGCAGCCGCTGGCCCCAGGTGTGGATCACCAGCGCCGACGACTACACCCGCGCCCGCGCGCTGCTGCGCGAGATCGGCATCGAGCCGGTGGTCCGTCATGGCGAGGAACTGGCCGCCGCACGCAACCCCACGCCGCTCGACCGGCGCAGGCTCACCGTCGCCCGGGTGCGCCGCATCGTACTGCTGGTGGTGCTCGGCGTGGCGGCGGTGGCGATGCTGCGCGATCTGCACGTGTTCTGAATCGACCACGTGCGGCGCCGCCAGCGGCGACATAGAATCGGTCCATGCGCCGATCCGACCAAGTCCGGCTGTTCCAGACCCTGCCCCATGCGTGCGGCTATTACGCCGACCGCACGGCACAGAACCTGGTGCTTGATCCGGCCGCCCCCAACCTGGACCAGTTGTACGAACCCGCGCTGGAACGCGGCTTTCGTCGCGCCGGTGGCCACCTGTATTTTCCCCATTGCGCCAGTTGCCACGCCTGCACGCCGTGCCGCATCGACGTGGCGAATTTCCGGCCGGATCGCAGCCAGCGCCGCTGCCTGCAGCGCAATACCGACGTGGTCGTCACCGAGTGCATCCCCGGTTACAACCGCGAACGCCACGCGCTCTACGAGCGCTACCTGCACAGCCGGCATGCCGGCGGCGGCATGGACGACGCCGAGGCCAGCGACTTCCGCCGCTTCCTCACCGCGCCGTGGAGCCCCACCGTGTTCATGGAGTTGCGCACGGGACCAAGGTTGCTGGCCGTGGCGGTCACCGACATCTGCCTCAACGGCATTTCCGCCGTCTACACCTTCTACGAACCGGAGGAAGCCGGGCGCAGCCTCGGCACCTTCGCGATCCTGCAACAGGTGGAACTGGCCCGCCGCCGCGGCATCCCGTGGCTGTACCTGGGTTTCTGGATCGACGGCCACCCGAAGATGGATTACAAGCGGCGCTTCATGCCGCTGCAGATCCGTACGGCCCAGGGCTGGATCGACATGCCGTAGGGCGCGCGTCTAAGAAGATTCCCGCTGCGGATACGGAAACAGCTTCTCCAGCGGAATCGACAGACCGTCGTCGCCGACCACGCGGCAATGCCCGCGATTGAGCTGGCGCGGCTCGCTGACGCCACAGCTGTGGGCGATGATGCCCACTTCGTGCATCACGTTCTTCGCGTAGTGGAATACCCGCTCGCTCTTGTCGGTGACCACCAGCCCGCGTTGCAGTTTCGGGTTCTGCGTGGTGATGCCGGTGGGGCAGGTGTTGCGATTGCACTGCAACGACTGGATGCAGCCCAGCGCCAGCATGAAGCCGCGCGCCGAGTTGACGAAGTCCGCGCCGATCGACAACGCCCACGCCACGTCGTAGGCGGTGATGCACTTGCCCGAGCAGACCACCTTGATGCGTTCGCGCAGGCCCTTGACGATCAGCATGTCGATCAGCGCCGGCAGCGCCTCGTGCAGCGGCAGGCCCACGCCTTCCATCAGGGTCTGCGGCGCGGCACCGGTGCCGCCCTCGGAGCCGTCGACGATGATGAAGTCGGGTGCGCTCCCGATGCCGCGGCGATGCACTTCATCGCACAGCTCGCCGATCCATTCGGCGCCGCCCAGCACCGCCTTGAAGCCCACCGGCTTGCCGGTGAGCTCGCGGATGTGGGCGATGCTGTCCATCAGCTGCGCGACGTTGCCGATGTCCAGGTGCCGGTTCGGGCTTTGCGAATCCTCGCCCACGGGAATGCCGCGGATCGCCGCGATCTCGGCGGTGACCTTGGCGCCGGGCAGCAGGCCGCCCATGCCCGGCTTGGCACCCTGGCCCAGCTTGATGCTGACCATCTTCACCTGCGGGTGGGCGCAGATCGCCAGCAGCTTCTCGTCGTCGAGCTTGCCGTCCGGCGTGCGCACGCCGTACTTGGCCGTGCCGATCTCGAAGATGATGTCGCAGCCGCCTTCCAGGTGATACGGCGCCAGCCCGCCCTCGCCGGTGTCCATCCAGATGCCGGCCTTGGCCGCGCCGTGCGACAGTGCCCGCACCGCCGGGGCCGACAGCGCGCCGAAGCTCATCGCGGAAATGTTGAAGAACGCGGCATGGCTGTATGGCTCGCGTGCATACGGGCCGATCGTGACCGGCACCGGCTTGACATGATCGGTGCCCAGGTCGGGAAACGGCGCATTGACGAAGAACGGCACGCCTTCCGCCCGCAAGTCGCGGCTCGACCCGAAGGCGTTGGTGTTGTCGACGTTCTTCGCCGCGCGATACACCCAGGTGCGCTGGGCGCGGTTGAACGGCATTTCCTCGCGGTCGCTGGAATACAGGTACTGGCGGAAGAACTCGCCCAGGTGCAGGAACCAGTAGCGGAAGTGGCCGATCACCGGGAAGTTGCGCAACACCGCGTTGCCGGTCTGGTTGCGGTCGACCACCCAGGTCGCCAACAGCACCACCACCGCCAGCGCCAGCAACAGCAGCGCGAACGCCGCCGACAGCTCGACCACCACCACCAGCCAGTGCGCAAATCCGCCTGATTCCATCCTTGCCTCTCCCCGATCAAGGGCTCGCCGTGAGGGCGAGCGGTTACGACTGGACAACCATCGTCGATGGCGCAGAGCCTATCGCATCGGGTCGCGGCATTCTTCCGCTCACAACTCGATGCGCAGCCTGCCCGCGGCGCGCACGGCCTTGCCCACAGCCTCGTTCAGCGTGCCGGCCCGCGCCAGCGCCACCGCCATGCGCCGGCGCCCCTTCACCTCGGGCTTGCCGAAGATGCGCAGTTGCGTGTCCGGCTCGGCCAGCGCCTCGGCCACGCCGTGGTAGCGCGGTCCCGCACCTTCGCCCTCGACCAGCACTGCGCACGAGGCCGACGGCCCGTACTGGTGGATCACCGGGATCGGCAGTCCCAGGATCGCCCGCGCATGCAGCGCGAACTCGGAAAACTCCTGCGAGATCAGGGTGACCAGGCCGGTGTCGTGGGGGCGCGGGCTGACCTCGGAGAAGATCACCGCATCGCCCTTGACGAAGAACTCCACGCCGAACACGCCCCAGCCGCCCAGCGCGCCGGTGACCGCGGCGGCCTGGCGCTGCGCCTCGGCCAGCGCGGCATCGCTCATCGGCTGCGGTTGCCACGACTCGCGGTAATCGCCGTCTTCCTGGCGGTGGCCGATCGGCGCGCAGAAGCTCACGCCATCGGTGTGCCGCACGGTGAGCATGGTGATCTCGTAATCGAAATCGACGAAGCCCTCGACGATCACCCGGCCCTTGCCCGCGCGTCCGCCGGACTGGGCGTAATCCCACGCATGCTGCACTTCGTCGTCGCCGCGCACCACGCTCTGGCCCTTGCCGGAGGAACTCATCACCGGCTTGACCACGAACGGATAGCCGATCGCGGCGGCCGCGGCGCGGTACTGCACCTCGTCGTCGCAGAAGCGATACGGCGAAGTCGGCAGCTGCAGCTCCTCGGCGGCCAGCCTGCGGATGCCTTCGCGGTCCATCGTGAGCCACGCGGCGCGTGCGGTCGGGATCACCCGCTGCCCTTCCTTTTCCAGCTCGATCAGGGTCGGCGTGTGGATCGCCTCGATCTCCGGCACCACCAGATCGGGCTTTTCCAGCTCGATCAGCGCACGCAGCGCCTTGCCGTCCAGCATGTCGATCACGTGGCTGCGATGGGCCACCTGCATGGCCGGCGCATTGGCGTAGCGATCAACCGCGATCACCTCGACCGCGTAGCGCTGCAGTTCGATCGCCACTTCCTTGCCCAGCTCGCCGGAGCCCAGCAGCAGAACGCGCAACGCGTGGTCGGAATGGGGCGTGCCGAAAGGCTTCATCGGGTTCTCCGGTGTGGGCAAACCGGCATTGTATGCGGCCTGCTCGGAGGGCCGACCGCCGCCCTGCCGGGATCACGAGGAGGCCGCTTGCATTTGATATCACTCTGATATCTAATCACCCCACCTCAGGGAGACTCCTCAATGAACGAACACAATGGCTTTTCCGTCGCCGGCATCCCCTTCGTGGGGTTGTGCCTGGTACTGGCCGGCATCGGCGTGACGCTGGTGGTATCCGCCATCCACGGTCATCCGGACGCCCCCCCGCTGTTCCAGGTGTTCACCGGCGTGATCGTGCTGGCGATCGACAGCTTCATGCTCAAGGGCTTCTTCCAGGTTGCCCCGAATGAAGGCCAGGTGCTGCAACTGTTCGGCAAGTACGCCGGCACCGTGCGCCAGGAGGGCCTGCGCTGGACCAATCCGTTCTACAGCCGCCAGCGCATCTCGCTGCGCGTGCGCAACTTCGAGAGCGGCAAGCTGAAGGTCAACGACAACGACGGCAACCCGATCGAGATCGGCGCCGTGGTGGTATGGCAGGTGCTGGACACGGCCGAGGCGGTGTTCTGCGTCGACGACTACGAAAACTACGTGCACATCCAGAGCGAATCCGCGCTGCGGCAGATGGCGCAGAGCTACCCCTACGACGCCCACGAGGACAGCAAGCCCTCGCTGCGCAGCCACGGCGACGAGATCAACACGCACCTGCGCGACGAGATCCAGACCCGCCTGGGCAAGGCCGGCGTGCAGGTGGTGGAGGCGCGCATCAGCCACCTTGCCTACGCCCAGGAAATCGCCCAGGCGATGCTGCAGCGGCAGCAGGCCGGCGCGATCATCGCCGCCCGCACGAAAATCGTCGAGGGCGCGGTGAGCATGGTCGAGATGGCGCTGGAACAGCTGAGCCAGCGCGGTGTGGTGAACCTGGACGAAGAGCGCAAGGCGGCGATGGTCAGCAACCTGCTGGTGGTGTTGTGCGGCGAGCGCGGCACCCAGCCGGTGCTGAACACCGGCACGCTGTACTGAGGGGATGGTCATGAGCAGCCTCATCACCATCCTGCTGATCGTGTTCATTGCGTGCCACGCCGCGAGGCGTGGACACGGGCGGCGCTGAGCCGGCATGGCCGCCGAGAAAAAAGCCTATCCGCTGCGCATCAACGCCGTCGTGCTGGACGCGATGCAACGCTGGTCCGATGACGAATTGCGCAGCCTCAACGCACAGATCGAATACGTGCTGCGCGAGGCGCTGCGCAAGGCTGGCCGTCTGAAAGCCAACCCCGGCGCGGCCGCAGTCGACCAGGACAGCGACTGACCCTCCACTGCAAGAGCCCCACTCCATGCCAGCCATCGCGCCCGCCGCCCTTCCCGTCAAGGGCCCCCATCTGAAGCTCGCCATGCTGCTCGGCGTGGCCGGTTTGTTGTCCACGCTGGCGCTTTGGCCCTATCTGATGGTGCTGATGCCGCAGAAGCTGGCCGCCCTGCACGTGCCCTTGCCGGTGGTGATCGCGGCACAGACGATCCAGGCTGGCGTGATCTGCTGGCTGCTCGGCTGGCTAGGCCTGTACCTGGGCGCGACGCACGGACTGGATGCGCCGTGGCTGCGCAGTTGGGTCTACCGGCGTCCGCTCGACCCGGGCCGACCCGCGCGCTGGGGCCTGGCCATGTCGCTTGGCGCAGCGGCTGCCGCGCTGGTTCTCGGGCTGTCGTTGCTCGGGCCCGCGCTTCCAGCCGAGCATGCCACCAGCGCCGCGGGCTGGGCCTGGCGTGGCGCGCTGGCGTCGTTCTATGGCGGCATCGTGGAGGAAGTCGGCTGCCGGCTGCTGCTGGTCAGCCTGTTCGTCTGGCTGCTGGCCCGAAGCCATCGCAACGTGGCGCTGCCGTGGATGTTCGTGCTGGCCATCGTGGTGGCCGCGCTGCTGTTCGGCGCCGGCCATCTGCCGGCAGTCTTCGCGATCACGGCGGCGCCGGCATCGCTGCTGATCGGCAAGATCGTCCTGCTCAATGCCGTGGTCGGGACGGTGACCGGCATGCTGTTCTGGAAGTACGGCCTGGAGCACGCGATGCTGGCGCACTTCTGCGCCGACCTGGTGCTGCACGTGATCGCGCCACTGGCCGGCGCCACCTGAATCGCTCAACGCGGATCGAAAGCCACCTGCTGCAACTGGGGCAACTTCAACAGACGCACCTCCGCATGCTGCCGATCCGCCACCAGCAGCAACGAACCCGACTGCGCGATCGAATCAACCTCAGGCAGTCCGTCGTCTGCACCCAGGCGCTCCAGCGGACGCCCATTGCTGGCGTCGTAGACCACCAGTTCGCGGGTCTCCGGGTCCACCACCAGCAGCCAGTCGTGGGCCGCATCGCGAAAATGCACCAGCTGGCGAACCGGATCGGCCTGATCCGCTCCGGCCGGGGCCGACAGCCAGGACCACGACAAACCCAGCGACAGCACCGCAAGCAGGATCAGGCCGGGCCCGCGCAGGCGGCGCAGAACGTGGCTGGGCGACCATGTCGCACGGGAGCGGTGCCAGAGGGCGATCTGCATGTTCATGCAGGAACGATCGCAGCCAGGCGTGACCGTCGCATGACACCCGCAAGAACTATTCGTTGCGCCAGCGCAGCGTCCAGCCAAGCGCGAGCCAGCCAAGCACGAAGGCGAGTCCGCCCAGCGGCGTGATGATGCCCACCCAGCGTGGCGCGCCCAGCGCCAACGCGTACAGGCTGCCGCTGAACAGCACGATGCCGGTGCCGAACGCGAACAACGCTGTCCGACCGCTGCGGCCACGCCCCAGCGCAGCCGTCATGACCAGCGCCAGCGCATGCCATGCGTGGTAGTTCACCGCCGTATGCCACAACTCCATGCCACGCCCGTCGAGCACGCCGCGCAATGCATGTGCGCCGAACGCGCCCAGCAGCACCGCGCTGGCTCCGGCGGTGCCGACCAGCATGGCAACACGGGTACTGACAGGTTGTCGCATGGTGCTCGTATCCCTGGCCGGCGAACCCGGCAACGCGGCCGGTGTCGTATGCTTGAACAGATGAAGACCCAGGATTCTCGCATGAAGCCCCGCCATTGGCCGCGCCCCGCGCTGCTGCTGCTGCTGCTCGCCATCAGCCTGCTGCTGGGCGGCTGCCAGCGCGGTGAACCGCTGCCGTTCCGGCTGACCAACATCACTGGCCACATGCCCGATCTCGACTTCAGGCTCACCGACGACAACGGCAAGGCGGTCACCGGCGCCGACTATCGCGGCAAGGTGGTGCTGCTGTATTTCGGCTACACCCACTGCCCCGACGTCTGCCCGCTGACCCTGGCCCAGTTGCACGTGGTGATGCAGCGGCTGGGGCCGTTGGCCGACGGCGCACGCATCCTGTTCGTCAGCGTCGATCCGGCGCGCGACACGCCGTCGATCATGCACGCCTACGTCAACGCATTCGATCCGCGCGCGGTGGGACTGGTCGGCGACGCCCGCGCCGTCGAGGCGCTGAGCAAGCGCTACCGCTCGGCCTTCACCCGCGAACCGGGCGATGCCGACGGCAATTACGAGGTCAGCCACAGTTCGGCGATCTACGTGTTCGACCGCGAGGGCCATGCCCGCGTGCTGGCCACTCCCTCCGCCTCGCACGACGACCTGGTCCACGACCTGCACCTGCTGCTCGACAACGGAGCCGACCGATGAAACTTTCCCGACTGTCGCTGCTGTGCGCCGGCCTGCTGCTGGCCGGCTTCGCCCACGCGGCCGATGCCGACCACATCCATGCCAGCCACGCGTGGATTCGCGTGCTGCCCGGCGCCCTGCCCGCCGGGGCCTATGTCACGCTGGAAAACGACAGCGGCGCGCCGATCGCGTTGCGCGGCGCCGGCAGCACGATCTACGCCGACGTGATGCTGCACCAGAGTTCGACCGCCGGCGGCGTCAGTCGCATGAGCATGGTCGACTCGCTCGACGTGCCCGCGCACGGCAAGGCCGCGCTGGCGCCGGCGGGCTACCATTTCATGCTGATGCAGCCGAAACAGCCGGTGAAACCGGGCGACACGGTCACGCTGACCCTGCAGTTCGCCGACGGCAGCACCCTGGCCACCGACTTCATCGCGCGACCGGCCAACGCGCTGGACGCCGGCGACGCTCATGCCGACCACGCCATGCCCGGCATGGATCACGGCGCGATGTCACACGATCACTGAGCGCGCAGCCCTCGGTCGGCGGCCGTCGCTTCGCTGGCCACCTTCCTGACCGTCCTGTGCGGCGGCTTGCGCGGCAGCCGGCCGTTGCGTGACAGGCGCAGCCACAGGCGCAGCGCCATCAGCCCGCCGATCGACTCCACCAGCGCCGACGGCACCCAGATGATCACGCCGCCGATCAGCTGGCCGGTCAGCACGTTGAAGGTGAATGCGCGTCCGCAGATCTCGAAGATCGGATAGAGGTCGGTCTTCGAGAACGTGACGATCGCGCCGGCGACGATCTGCGGCGTCATGGTGATCGCCGGCGACAGCACGCGCAGCCCGGCGGTCATCCGTCCCGGCGGATGCGGGCGGTGATCGAGCACCAGCGACCAGTAGGCGAAACCGCTGACCAGCATGCTCCAGTTCATGAAGCGGTAGATGCGCCAGTCCAGCATCGCCAGCGTCTGCAAATCGGGAATCAGCCAGATCAGGATGAAGGCGATGAACAGCAGCGTGGCGACGGTCGGGTTCCACAGCACGCCGAACACCATCCGCCACGGCCACGAGCGCTGCAACGGACGCAGCACGCGCACCCGCCAGGCCAGCGGAAGGCCGGAACGCAACACGGCAGACGGATACGCCGCCACGATCAGCAGTGGCGCGACGTGGTGCAGCAGCAACTGCTGGATGCGGTGCATGAAGAACTCATGCTCGGCGTAGTAGTCCAGATACGTGTGCAGCGACAGGTAGATGATCGCCATGCCCGACCAGAACGCCAGCTTGCTGGCAAACCGCACCGGCCGACGGCGGCACCCGCGCAGATACAGCACGCCAGCCACCACGAAGCACGCGAGCAAGACCCACGAAAACTCCCACGGCACGATCCATTTCAACAGGCTTGCAGTCACTGCACCGGCACTTCTGTCTGCGCCGGCGGCGGCCGGCGACCGCCCAGCTTAACGCCGCGCCGCCATCGCGTCAGCCTCTGCGGATTCGCGCGCTTGCGGCAGATTGCCGCCGTCACCGGCGGCGGCGACCGTAGCGGCCCCTGCGCCAGCCGTACAACAGGCCGAACAGCACCACCAGGGCGGGGATCGCCACGATGTTGGTGACCTTCACCCGCAGCCCCAGTGCATCGATCTCCGCGTTGAGCTGGTGCTGCACGTCGCGCAGCTCCTTGTTGATCGCCAGCTGGCGCTGACGGAACTGCTCGATCTCGCGGCGCTGCTCGGCCGTGGCGGTGCTGGCATGGCCGCCCTTGGCGGGCTGCAGCTCGTCCAGTCGCCGCCGGGTGTCGGCCAGTTCCTGCTCCAGCTCCTGCTCCTTCTGCAGGAATTTCTGGTCGGCCACGTTGCGCAACGCCTGCACCCGGGTGAAGGGACGCTGCGACGTGGAGCGGCCGCGGATCGACAGCAGCGCCGACGAGCCGCTGAGGTTGTCCACCAGGTTGGTCACCAGATCGCCGTTGTTGGCGAAGATCCGCATCATGGTCTGCCCGAGAATGGTCTGCGGCTCGACCCACAGGCGATCGCTGAGCAGGTCGGTATCGGCAACCAGGATCACCTCGGCATGCGCGGCCGAGCGCACGCGATGCCCCGACACGCCGGCGCGCTCCGGAAACGCGCTGTCGAACGTGCCTTGCAGGCGGGCAGCGAGCAGGTAGTGGGTGCCGTCAGGATGGTAGTTCTGCAGCAGCGTGGTGGGATCGTTGCTGGCGTCCAGCACGCGCTGGGTGGACACCACCTCGGCCTCGGCACTGCTCTGCAGCAACGGAATCAGCCGGGTCTGCGCATCCGCGGCCAGGTCGAAGAAGCCCGCGGTGGAGACGTTGATGCGCTGCAGGCTGGCGGTCACCGGATCGTTGCGGTTCAGCTCCTGCGCGCCCAGGTCCAGCATCGCCGGATGGTTGAGGCTGTTGCCGGCCAGCTCGATCTGCAGCGCACGGGTGCGATCGAGCACCACCTTGTGCGGGTCATAGCTCACGCCCCACGCCTTGAACAGGCGCGACAGGTCCGAAGCACGATCCGGGAAGGTGATGCTCTCCGGCCCGTAGGGCGAGGTGTCCAGCTCGGCGTCCGGATCGACGAACACCACCAGGTGCCCGCCGCCCAGCACATACTGGTCGATCGCATATTGCGCGTCGGGGCTCAGCTGCTTGGGGTGGATCAGCAACAGCACGCGGATCTTGTCGTCCACTTTCTGCAGCGTGGCCGGATCGATCGTCTTCAGGTCGAACAGCTGACCCAACTGCTGCAGGACCGTCCACGGCTGTTCGCTGAGCACCGGGTTGCCCTCGACCGGCAGCGAACTGATCACGCCGACCTGCGGCTTGCTGGTCTGGTTCAGTTCGTAGACCAGCTTGGCAATGTCGTATTCGAGGAACGTCTCGCGTGAGGGATCGAAGAACGCGATCGACAGGGTCTTCTCCGGCACGCGCTCATCGTTGCCGTCGCCGTCGACACTGCCGGACATGGCACTGCCGGCGAGGCCGAAGAACACCCGCTCGCCATTGCTGCCGCCATTGGCCGCGGTGAGGCCGCTGCCCTCGGCGCTGGCCTCGTCGTCGGAATACGGCACCGGGTCGATGGTCTGCAGGCGGATGCGGCCGTGCGAGCGCGCCACCATCTCCTGCAGCATCTCGCGCACGCGCTGCTCGTAACTGCGCAGCTGCGGCAGGTCGCGGGTGGCATGGTCGGAAAAGTACAAGGTCAGCCGCAGTGGCCGCTGCAACGTATCGACGATGTGCAACGTGCCGGGCGTCAGCGTGTACAGCTGGTCGGTGGTGAGGTCGATCCGCGACGCATGCAGCCAGCGACTGCTGGCCACGATCAGCGGCACGAACACCAGCACCAGCAGCACCAGCGCCAGGTAGAGCAGGCCCCGCCGGGTCAGCCGCAACGGGGTGGAGAACAGGCGGCGGATACGCGACATGGACATGGCTTCAGCGCGTCCGTTTCAGGTCGAGCAGCAGCACGCCGGCGAGCAGCCAGCCCAGCGTGCTCAGCAGGAAATACAGCAGGTCGCGCACGTCCAGCACGCCCCGCGCGATCGCCTCGAAGTGGCGCAGCATCGACAGGTGCGCCACCGCGTTGATCAGCTTGCGCGGCAAGGCGCCGGAGAAGAAGTCGAGCACCTGCGGCTGGCCGATCAGGATCAGCAACACGCAGACCAGCGCGGTGAGGATGAAGGCCACCACCTGGCTGCGGGTCAGCGCGGACAGGCAGGCGCCGATCGCCACGAAGCTGCCCGCCATCAGCCAGCTGCCCAGGTATCCCGCCAGGATGATGCCGTTGTCCGGCGAGCCCAGATAGTTGACGGTGATCCAGATCGGGAAGGTCAGCGCCAGCGCCAGGCCGATGAACAGCCAGGCCGCCAGGAACTTGCCCAGCATCGCCTGCCACAGCGTCAGCGGCAGGGTCAGCAGCAGTTCCAGCGTGCCGCCCTTGGCCTCCTCCGCCCACATGCGCATGGTGATCGCCGGCACCAGGATCAGGTACAACCAGGGATGCATCGCGAAGAACGGCTGCAGGTCGGCCTGGCCGCGCTCGTAATAGTCGCCCGCGTAGAACGTGAGGATGCCGCTCAGGACCAGGAAGATCACCAGGAAGACGTAGGCCACCGGGGTCACGAAATAGCTGCGCAACTCGCGCCGCAGCACCGCGTTGACCGGGCTCATGCGCGAACCTCGGCGGTGCGCTCGTCACTGGTGGTGATCTGGCGGAACACCTCGTCCAGCCGGCCGCGCTCGAGCTGGATTTCCGAGACCTCCAGGCCCTGCTCGCGCAGCAGCGTTTCCACCGCCTCCAGGATGCGTTCGCCGGGCTTCGGGAACACCGTGATGCGCCCGTCCAGCGGGTCCACCTCGATCGACGCCACCTGCGGCAGGCGCCCCAGCATCTCCTGCGACATGCCGCTGCCCGGCGCGCTGAACGACACCGCCCCGTGATAGCGCGAGCGCGCCTCCAGTTCGGCCGGCGTGGCATCCGCCAGCAGCTTGCCACGGGCGATGATCACCACCCGGTTGCACAGCGCGTGGACTTCTTCCAGCAGGTGGGTGGAGATCAGGATGGTGCGGTCGCGCGCCATCACGTCGATCAGCTGGCGCACCGCGTGCTTCTGGTTCGGATCGAGGCCGTCGGTGGGTTCATCCAGCATCAGTACCGGCGGATCGTGCAGGATCGCCTGGGCCAGTCCGACGCGCCGGCGCAAGCCCTTCGACAGGGTGTCGATGCAAACCTCCAGCACTTCCTCCAGCTGCAGTTGCTGCACCACCGCGTCGAAACGCCGGTAGCCCGTCTCCGCCTTGAGCCCGCGCATGCGCACGATGAAGTGGAGGAACTCACGCACGGTCATTTCGCCGTAGCTGGGCGCGCCTTCGGGCAGGTAGCCCAGTGCCCGCTTCGCCTTCAGCGGCTCGCGGCTGACGTCGTGGCCGCAGACCCGTGCCGTGCCCGACGTGGGCACCAGGAAGCCGGCGATCATGCGCATCGCGGTGGACTTGCCGGCACCGTTGGGGCCAAGCAGGCCCAGCACCTGGCCTGGCTCGACACGGATGCTCAGCGCATCCACGGCGGTGAGGTGGCCATAGCATCGGGTGAGCTGGTCGGTTTCGATCATGTCCGGTTGGGGCTGTGGAGTTCGGCGCGACCAGCTGGCGAAAGTACGGTCGGGTGCTGTCGCGGCGCGTCCCGCAATGTACCGCAAGAAGCGCGGGGTGGCCCGCCCGGGGTGACCCGAAAAAGAAAGGCCCTTCCGCTTGGAAGGGCCTTTCTGTCTTTCGGCAAGACCGCGCGTGGAGGGTTTACTCGCCCGCGCTGGCGGCCTCTGCCGGAGCCGCAGCCGTGCCGGCCGGGGCGGGAGCGGAGCTGGCCGCTGCCGGCGCCTGCGCATCGTCCAGGCTCGGCGGCTGCAGGCCGGCTTCCTGTTCCGGGGTCTTCTCCGGGGCGTCGGTGATCGGCAGGTACACGTTGTACTTGGCGTAGGACGTGATGTTGCCGCCGGCATCCTTCACTTCCGGCGTGGCAATCACGTCGTAGGGGCGGTTGACCACTTCGTCGTACTTGTAGCCATGGGTCTGCGCGTACGCCTTGAGCATCTCGCGGGTCTGCGGCACACCGGCGAAGGTGCCGTTCCACACGCCCTTGAGCGCGGAACCACCGAAGGCCAGCGAGGCGCGAACGTTGCCGTCCACCACCAGGCGACCGAAGCGGTCGCGGCTGCCGACGGCCACGCTGCTGTCGGCTGCGCCGGCGGCGCTGCTCGCCTCGGCGGGAGCCGCATTGTCGATCGACGGCGGGGTGGCGGCGGTGAGCTGTTCGCTCTGGCCATTCACGGTCAGCGTGCTGCTGTCGATCGGGAACGCCACGTCGAAGCTGTAGGTCTGGTCGCCGTAGTTGGTGGTGATCAGGATGCGCGAGCCGGTGATGTTCACGCCGAGCTTCTTGGCGGCCGCCTGGATTTCCGTGGTCGCCTTGGCCACCGCGTCGTCCAGACCTTCCAGGCCGTCCTTGCGCTGGATCGAGCTCGACACCAGCAGCACCGGGGTGGGCTGGGTCTGTTCGATGTAGGGAATCAGCTGGCTGTAGTCGATGTTCGGCACTCCGGCCAGCACGTTCTGCAGGTTGTTCAGGCTGAACTGGATGAAGGAGTCCGGATCGCCGTGGATGTACAGGTTGGCGAAGCGGTTGATCAGGTTCCAGCCGTAGGACACGTCGTACGACCAGGTCACCTGGGTCAGCTGGCCGCGGTTGCCCTGACGCTCCAGATCCAGCGTGAAATGCTTGTCCAGGCCGCGCCAGTCGTTGTCCAGGTTCCAGATGATGCTGGCGCTCTTGGTATTGCCGTCGATCTGGTCGAACTCGGGCGTGGCGCTGGCGATGGTCAGACCACCGTTGCCCAGCTTGGCATCCGTCGTGGTCCAGCTGATCTCGGCGCCCGGGCCGTAGGCCTTGCCGGAGAACGCGAACTGCACCTTGGGATCGAGCGAGCGCAGCACCGAGTAATCCGGCAGCCGGCGGTAGTTGTCGAGCACGTCATAGACCTGACGCATGTCCTTGCCGATGACCAGCTGGCGTTCCACATGACCGCTGCCGGGCATGACCACAGCCGCCAGGACACCGATGACCGCAACGATGACCAGGGCAACAAGAAATTCAAAGACACGCATCATTCCAGAGTTCTCCGAAGCGTCTTTACGCCATACCTAGATAGTGTTGCCCCGGCCTTCCGCGCGAACCCGCCCTTCGGTGGGGTCCGCGGGCCATGGCAGGGGGTCGGCAAACGCCGAAGCTACGGATGTTACTTGCTCACGGGCTGGAACGCTATCCGCCCGGACGGCCTCCGCGCAGGGCCGAAAAACCGCCGGCCGGGGCCCGCTGAAACGGCGCATCCGGGCGCCCTGCACCCGCTCGGGCATCAGACGATGCCCATTTCCAGCGCCTTCAGAACGGCCCGCGTGCGGTCGCGCACGCCCAGCTTGGAAAGGATGTTGGAGACGTGGTTCTTGACCGTGCCCTCGGCCACCTTCAGCGAGTTGGCGATCTCCTTGTTGCTGTAGCCGCCGGACAGCAGTCGCAGGATCTCGGTCTCGCGCTCGGTCAGCGGGTCGGGCTGCTCGAGGCTGGTGAAGTTGTTCTGCATCCGCGACACCCCGGCCATCAGCCGCTGGGTCACCATCGGCGCCACCAGCGAGCCGCCGGCGGCCACCGTGCGCACGGCCTCGACCAGTTGCTCCAGCGAGACGTCCTTCAGCAGATAACCGCGGGCGCCGGCCTTGAGGCCCTGCAGCACCAGCTGGTCGTCGTCGAAGGTGGTCAGGATGATCGTGGGCGGCAGCTCGTTGCGGGCGGACAGCGCCTGCAGCACCTCCAACCCGCTCATGTTCGGCATGCGCAGGTCCAGCAGCACCACGTCGGGCTTGATCCGCGGAATATCCTGCACGGCCTGGGCGCCGTCGGCGCACTCGGCCACCACACGGATGTCCTCGGCCAGGTCCAGCAGCGAGCGGACGCCCTGGCGAACCAGATTCTGGTCGTCGACGAGACAAACGGAAATCATCGCGGATCCTCGGGAAAACTGTGGCTTGACGATGGGATGCTGGCAGCTGGCGCAGGGCACCGCTGCCAACACCGACGCACTTTCGCACCCCGGCGCAGCCGGCAGAGATTACGACACATTGAGCGCTGGTGGCTCAAGCCGGTTCGGTGCGTGCGCCAGCGCGGCATGTTCCCCCAGCGGCAACCGCACGGTCAGCGCAAACCCCTGGCTCGGCCCACTGTCCAGGCTGAGGCTGCCGCCGAACTCGGCCAGCCGCTCGCGCATGCCGGACAGGCCGTTGCCCGGCTCGAAGTTCTCGGCGCCGCGGCCGTCGTCGCGCGCATGCAGGCCGATCAGGCTTTCCCCGGCGTAGGCGAAATTCAGCCACAGGTTGCGGGCTGCCGCGTGGCGCGCGGCATTGGTGATGATCTCCTGGGCGCAGCGCAGCAGCACCTGGGCACGGCGCGGGTCCTCCACGCTGAAACGTGGCGGCATCACCACGTGCACGGCGAGGCCGGGCACGCCTTCGGCCAGTCCCCGCAGTGCCTGGGTCAGGTCGATCGCGTCGTCCTGGCGCAGTTCGCTGACCACTTCGCGCACGTCGGCCAGCAGCAGCTTGGCCGTGCTTTGCGCCTTGCGCACGTGGGCGCCGGCCGCTTCGTTGGTGAGATGGCTGGCCACTTCGAGGTTCAGGCTCAGCGCAGTCAGGTGGTGGCCGATCAGGTCATGCAGGTCACGCGCGATGCGCATGCGTTCGGCGATGCGGCTGGATTCGGCCAGCAGGGCGCGGGTGGCGCGCAGTTCGGAATTCAGCCGCCGCTGCACGTCGCGCTGCTCGGCCTGCTGGCTGGCGACCGTCGAGGTCACGAACACCAGCACCGAGATGCCCAGGTAGATGCTGGCCTGGAGAAACCCGAGGGCAACACTGTGATCGTATTCGGGGAAGGTGGCGAAGATCGCCACCAGGCTCAGGTGCTGCAGCACCAGCCAGAACACCGCCAGCGAGAACGGCAGCAGCCACGGCAGCACCAGCGAGGCCACCACCATCAGCATCGCCGACAGGCCGCTGTGGCTGTACCAGCCCACCGCCACCGCGGCGGCCGTCATCAGCGTCAGCCCGAGCAGTTTCAGCACAGGGTAACGGCGCGAGCCGAGGTTGCTGGTCAGCAGCCAGTACATCAGACCGAAGATCAGGTAACACAGCGTCCACAGCAGCAGCGAGAAATTCGGGCGCTGCAGCTGGGTCAGCCGCTCGGTGGCCCAGTTCGTGATCAGCGGCGTCCCCACCGACAGGTAGGTAAAGAAGCCCGCATAGCGAAGCAGGCGGATATGGTTGAAGAATGGCCAGCGCATCCCCGCATCATTGGCTGCGCGGGGATTTCGCGCAATGCGCGAGAAGTCATGCCCGGCCGGGCCCCACTTGTCGCCGCGCGCCGCTTTACAAAGCTTTTACATGTGCCCTTGCGAGATGTAAGGGCCTGCAGCGCATGTCATAATGCGGCATTGCGCGAGGCTGCGGTCGCCTCTCGTCCCCGAATCCACCCTTGCGGAGCAACGAATGGCCCTTGCCATCCGCGACGTGCGCGAGCACGACCTGGATGCCGTACTGGCGCTCAACAACGCTGCCGGTCGCTCCATCCTCGCACTGGATCCTGCCCAGCTGCGCTATTTCCACGAGCACGCCGAATATTTCCGCGTGGCCGAAATCGACGGTCAGCTGGCGGGTTTCCTGATCGCGCTGCGCGAAGGCGGCGATTACGACAGCCCGAACTATCGCTGGTTCGCCGAGCACTATCCGCAGTTCCTGTACATCGACCGCATCGTGATCGCCAACGCCTACCGTCGCCACGGGCTGGGCCGCATCTTCTATTGCGACGTGCACAGCTACGCCGAGGTGCGCGTGCCGCTGCTCACCTGCGAAGTGTTCCTGGAGCCGCGCGACGACGTGGTCGTGCTGTTCCACGGCACCTACGGTTTCCAGGAAGTCGGCCAGCAGCGCATGGGCGAGCACGGCCCGCAGGTCAGCCTGCTGGCCCGCGACCTGCCCAGCTACGCTTATGTACGCGACACCTGGCTGGAGAAAGGCGGCCTGCCCGACGTACCGTGGCTGGCCGAACGCGAACGCCCGGACACCGCCCAGCCGCATCCGCGCCGCCTGGCCGGGGAGCGGCACGCATGAACGCAAGCATGGATGCCACCGACGCCTGTGACCTGCGCTTCGGCCAGGTCGGCCTTGCCTGCGTGCGGGTGCGCCGGGTCGACGCCGCCGCCCTGTGCGACGAACTGGAACGCCGCGTGCGCGCCGCGCCGCAGATGTTCGCCCGGGCCGCCGTGGTGCTGGACCTCAGCCACCTGCTCGACCTGCCCGACGACGGCACCGTCGACGCACTGCTCGAAGCGGTGCGCAGCGCCGGCATGTTGCCGGTGGGGCTGGCTTATGGCACCAGCGAGACCGAGGCGCTGGCCAAACGGATGGGGCTGCCGCTGATCGCCAAGTTCCGCGCGGCCTACGAACCGGCCACCGGCGCGCCCGCTGCCGTCGCCCCCGCGCCACGCAGCGAGCCTGCCCCCGCGCCGACGCGCGAACCGATTCTCGCTGCACCGGCCTCCGGCAACGTGGGCGCCCAGCATCATGCCGGCTCGGTCCGCTCCGGCCAGCAGATCTACGCCCGCGACCGCGACCTGATCGTCACCGGCGCGGTGGCCAACGGCGCCGAAGTGATCGCCGACGGCAACATCCACATCTACGGCGGCCTGCGCGGCCGCGCCATGGCCGGCGCGCAGGGCGACGAGAAGGCACGCATCTACGTCTCCGACTTCCGCGCCGAACTGGTGGCGATCGCCGGCCAGTACCGCGTGTTCGAACAGATTCCCGGCGACCTCGAGGGCCAGTCCGTGCAATGCTGGCTCGACGGCGAAAAACTGATGATCGCCAGGCTGTGATCACCCACAACAAAAACAAACCTGCGGAGATGGGCCCTTGACTGCTGAGATTATCGTTGTCACCTCCGGCAAAGGCGGCGTCGGCAAGACGACGACCAGCGCCTCCCTCGCCACCGGCCTGGCCATGGCCGGCAAGAAAGTCGCCGTGATCGACTTCGACGTCGGCCTGCGCAACCTCGACCTGATCATGGGCTGCGAGCGGCGCGTGGTGTACGACTTCGTCAACGTCGTGCACGGCGAAGCCACGCTGAAGCAGTCGCTGATCAAGGACAAGCGCTACGACAACCTGTACGTGCTGGCCGCCAGCCAGACCCGCGACAAGGACGCGCTGACCATGGAAGGCGTCGAGAAGGTGCTCGACGGCCTGTCCGAGGACGGCTTCGACTACGTGGTCTGCGACTCGCCCGCCGGCATCGAGAAAGGCGCCCACCTGGCGATGTACTTCGCCGACCACGCGGTGGTGGTGGTCAACCCGGAAGTCTCCTCGGTGCGCGACTCCGATCGCATCCTGGGCCTGCTGGCCAGCAAGACCCGGCGCGCCGAGAAGGGCGAGCCGCCGATCACCCAGCACCTGCTGCTGACCCGCTACAACCCGGCCCGCGTCGCCATCGGCGAAATGCTCAGCGTGAAGGACGTCGAGGAAATCCTCGGCATCCAGGTGGTGGGCGTGATCCCCGAGTCGGAGAACGTGCTGACCGCCTCCAACAACGGCATCCCGGTCATCGTCGACGCCAACTCGCTGGCCGGCCAGGCATACAGCGACACCGTGGCCCGCATCCTCGGCGAAGAGCGCCCGTTGCGCTTCATCGACGTGCCCAAGAAGGGCTTTCTCCAGCGCGTGTTCGGAGGTTGATCACGATGGGCATTCTCGATTTCCTCAAGCGCAAGCCCGAGGCCACCGCCAGCGTGGCGCGCGAGCGCCTGCGCATCATCGTGGCGCAGGAGCGCTCCACCCGCGGCGCGCCGGACTACCTGCCGATGATGCGCAACGAGTTGCTCGAAGTGATCAAGAAGTACGTCCATGTCGACCTCGACGCGATCAACATCAACTTCGAGCGCGACAGCGGCCACGAGATCCTCGAACTCTCGGTGACCCTGCCTGACGGCAAGCAACCGGCGAGCAGCGAAGCCCGGAGCGGCTGAGCACCCACGCCAAATCCATGCCGGGCCGCCACGCGCGGCCCGGCGATCTTCATCCGGATCGTCCGCGCGTCGCGCCCCATGCACCCCGACACCCATCCCACCGCCAGCGACCCGGCCGACAGCGTGCTGTGCGTCGGCCAGATCGGTTTTGCCGATCCCGCCGCGTTGCTCGCGCAGTTCGGATTGACGCTCGAACAGGTGGCTCGCGACGCGCCGATTCCCGGCAGTTTCTGGGGTGAGCGCGAGGCCGGCATCATCGGCACCACGGTCTACGCCCGCGAAGACACGCCGGTGCACTCGCTGTTGCACGAAGCCGGCCACCTGATCGTGCTGCCCGAGGAAAAACGTGCGACGGTGCATACCGACGCCACCGACTCGGTCGAGGAAGAGGACGCCACCTGCTACCTGCAGATCGTGCTGGCCGACCAACTTCCCGGTGTCGGCCGCGAACGCCTGATGACCGACATGGACGCCTGGGGCTACTCGTTCCGGCTGGGCTCGACCCGCGCCTGGTTCGAGCGCGATGCCGCGGAGGCACGCGAGTTCCTCAGGGCGCGTGGCCTGCCCCACACCTGACCCCGCGCCTGATGCACCACGGGCGGCAAGCTATTTCGCGTGCCAGTCGCCGTCGCTGCCCTTGTCGTACTTCTTCTTCACCGCCGCCCACGCCACCTTGTGCGCCACCTCCTCGCGCGATTCCTCGCCGCGACGCTCGTCGCTGTCGGCGTATTCGTCCCAGGCGCTGTTGAACGCTTCCTTGTAGATCTCCTGGGCGTGCTTCGGCACGTGCTCGCGCACCGACTCGGGCAACTCGCTGACGGTCTTGTAGGGCATGACATGCTCCGGCAGGGAACTGCGGCCAGCCTGGACCCGGCCAGGTCCAGCGCGCGTCAAATGGATGTCCATATCGCGCGAAACGCGGGCGGCGGCCACGCGTGCGACAACCCGCCAGCGGCCTGCGTCCGCGGCACTGGTCGCCCGCGGTGTTTGCCCTAGAATCGGCCCAGGCAACCCCTTGCGCAGCGCGCGGGAGGACAACGTGGCGATGCGTCAGCTGGTATTGCTGTTCGACGGCACCTGGAACAAGCCCGAATCCAACACCAATGTGGAGCGTCTGCGCCAGCTGATCGCCCCGCTCGACGACCACGGCCATTCGCAACTGGTCAACTACATTCCCGGCGTGGGCGTGACGCGCGGCATCAGCCATCTGCTCGGCGGCGCGTTCGGCTACGGCCTGTCCGGCAACGTGCTGGATGGCTACCGCTGGCTGTGCGAGCAGTGGCAACCGGGCGACCGCATCTTCCTGTTCGGGTTCAGTCGCGGCGCCTACACCGCCCGCAGCCTCGGCGGACTGATCCGCAAATGCGGCCTGCTGCGCTGCGGCAACGACGACAAGGTGGCCAGGTCCGACGTGTCCGCTGCCTACGCCCTCTATCGGGACGCCGCCAGCAAACCCGACGACGACGTCGCAGTCGCCTATCGTGCCGAGCATTCGATCGAGGTGGATATCCACTTCATCGGCGTATGGGACACGGTCGGCTCGCTGGGCATTCCCGACACCGCCTCCTGGTTTCCGTATGCCCGGGCGCGCTACCGGTTCCACGACACCGAGCTGAGCCGCATCGTGAAGTACGCCTACCAGGCGCTGGCGCTGGACGAGCATCGGGCCGACTTCGCGCCCGCGGTGTGGACGCGCAATCCGTACACCGTCAAGCCCGGCGAATCGCTTACCTCCAAGAAGAACGAGCAGATCGACATCGAGCAGCGCTGGTTCATCGGCTCGCATTCGGACGTCGGCGGCGGCAACGACTGCGACGGTGCCGGCCGCAAGCCTGACCCACTGCCCGACCTGCCGCTGGCCTGGCTGCAGCGCAAGGCCATCGACGCCGGCCTGGCGTGCGACAGTCTGCTGCTGCCCGCCGCCGACGCGTACACCGGCGTGCCGCGCAATTCGTACCGGGAATTCATGAGCGGCCTGTACAAGGAATTCAAGCCGCCGATCGATCGCCTGCTCGGCACCGGCGTCAACGAGAAGGTCGACGAGTCGGTGTGGCAGCGATGGCTCGCCGACAGCAGCTACCGCTCGCCGTCGCTGGCCCGCGCGCTGACCAGCGCCACCGTGCTGATGTCGGTGGAGGCCGTGGTGCCGATCGCGCATGCGCCCGCCGCTAGCGAGTCGATCACCAGCGCGCCCGCCGCCTGAGCCTCATCGCTCAGCGCGGCTCGGCGATCTCCGCCTCCATCACCTCCGCCGCATCGGCGCCGCTGACCGGCAACACGGCCTCGCGGGTCACGCCGTGGTACCAGCCCCAGGCCAGCACGCCCAGTACGGTCAGCAGCGACGCGCCCAGCGCCAGCTGCAGCATGCTGGCCGACAGCAGCGGCGACATCACGCCGGCCACGAAGCCGCACAACAGCAGGCTGGCAAACGCCTGCACCGAGGAGATGCCGCCACGATGGTGCGGAAAGCGATCCAGCAACAGCAGGGTCAGCGTGGGGAACGCCAGCTGCACGCCGATGCCGTGCAGGATCAGCGGCAGCATCGACCACGGCAGGCGCGGCTGCGGAAACAGCAGCGCCAGCAGCAGATGCGCCACGCAGGCCAGCAGCATCGACGCGTAGCCCAGGCTCACGGTGCGCTTGGCGCTGGCGCGTTCGGCCATGCGCCCGGACAGCCAGGCGCCGCTGATCAAGCCGACCACCACCGGCACGAACAGCCACGGAAAACCCTGCGCCGAAAGATGCAGCAGCTCGCGCACGATGCGCGGCGCGGAGGAAATGTAGAGGAACAGCCCGGCGAAATTGACCGAGCTGGAAACCAGCAGCGGCCAGAACGAGCGCTCCCGCGCGAACGCCAGGTAGCCGGCCAGCAACGGGCGCGGCGCGAAGCGCGAACGCCGTTCCGGCGGATGCGTTTCGTCCAGCAGGGTCAACAGGGCCACCGCCAGCAGCAGGGTGAAACCGGCCAGCAGCCAGAAAATGCCGTGCCAGCCGTCCAGTGGCAGCAGCAGGGCGCCGATCATCGGTGCGATCACCGGCGCCACGCCGAAGATCATCATCACCTGCGACATCAGCCGCTGCGCCGCCGGCCCTTGCAGGCTGTCGCGGATCACCGCCCGGCCCACCACCAGGCCGGCGCCCGCGCACATACCCTGCAGGCTGCGACAGGCCAGCAGCATCGCGAACGAGGTGGACGAAGCCGCGCCCACCGACGCCAGCGCGTAGACCAGCATGCCGGTGACGATCACCGGCTTGCGCCCGATCGCATCGGAGATCGCGCCGTGGAACAGGCTCATCACCGCATAGGTGAGCAGGTACGCACTGACCAGCTGCTGCAGCGCCGTGTCGTCGACCTGGAAACGCGCACCGATCAGCGGGAACGCGGGGAACACCGCATCGATCGAGAACGGCCCGATCATCGACAGCCCGGCCAGCAGCCACGGCAGGCTGCGTCGCACGGTGTGCTGGGCTGGAGTCATGATGGCATGCTGGTCGCGGCGGGTCGCGCATTATAGGGCGACCCTTGACGTCGGGGCGGCCGGATCGACTAGGATGTTCGCCATGGGAGATGGCATGCCTCCCGTCCCGGAATGCTCGCTCCCCCCAGGACAAACCGCTTCTCGCGCTCCTCGTGTTGAAGTTGATGATGCCTGCTCCCCCGGTTTCCGGCGGTGCAGGCGTGCCTGCCACCGCGGAACCGGACACATTCCCGTCAGGAGGCGCGCTCGTGGGCTTTACCGGATTCGTGGCAATCGGCATCGGCGGCGCCATCGGCTGCTGGCTGCGCTGGGGACTGGGCATCCTGCTCAACCCGATGTTTCCCACCCTGCCGCTGGGCACCCTGGCGGCAAACCTCGCCGGCGGACTGCTGATGGGCTGCATGATGGGCCTGTTCGATCACTTCCAGGCACTGCCGCCCGCACTGCGGCTGTTCGTGTTCACCGGCTTCCTCGGCGGCCTCACCACCTTTTCCACCTTCTCCGCCGAATCCGCCACCCTGCTGCTGCGCCAGCAGTACCTGTGGTTCAGCGGCCATGTCGCGGTGCACGTGATCGGCTCGCTGGCGATGACCGTGCTCGGCATCGCGCTCACCCGCAGCCTGCTGCGCCACTGACCGGGCATCCGCATGAAACCGCAAGACCTGCAACAAGGCGTGCACCTCACCTTCTACTGCCACTCCCGCGCCAGACACGACGGCATGCTGCTGTCCGAATGGCTGCTGGAACAGGCGAAGCAGCGCGGCATCGGCGGCGGCTCGGTGTTCCGCGCCATCGCCGGCTTCGGCCGGCATGGCGTGCTGCACGAGGAGCAGTTCTTCGAACTGGCCGACGACCTGCCGGTGAAGATCGAGTTCCTGCTGCGCGACGAACAGGCCGCGACGCTGCTGCAACTGGTGCGCGAGGCGGGCGTCGACGCGACGTATGCGCGCTGGCCGGCAGACTTCGAAATCCTCGGCAAGCACTGACCAAGAACGAAACATCCGCCGCGAGGCAAGGCCATGAGTCAGGACGATCTGAAAGACCGCGCCAGCCAGTTGCTCGAACAGGCCGGCATCCACATCGACGGCAACGCGCCGATCGACCTGCGCGTGCACGACGACCGCCTGTATCCGCGGGTGTTCGCGCATGGCTCGCTGGGTCTGGGCGAAGCCTACATGGACGGCTGGTGGGACGCGGACGACCTGCCCGGCCTGTGCACGCGGCTGCTCACCGCGGGGCTCGACCAGGAACTGAAGACGCTGGATACCCTGCTCGCCCACCTCAAGGCGCGCTTCATCAACCTGCAGCGCGGCGAGCGCGCGTTCGAGATCGGCAAGGCCCACTACGACCTCGGCAACGACCTGTTCCAGGCCATGCTGGGCAAGCGGCTGGTGTACTCCTGCGGCTACTGGGCCAGGGCCGACAACCTCGACGACGCGCAGGCGGCCAAGCTCGACCTGGTCTGCCGCAAGCTGCAGCTGAAGACCGGCCAGCGCGTGCTGGACATCGGCTGCGGCTGGGGCGAGGCGCTGAAATACGCCGCCGAGCGTTACGGCATCGAAGGCGTCGGCATCACCGTCTCGCAACAGCAGGCCGACTACGCCCGCGAACTGTGCGCCGGCCTGCCGATCGAAATCCGCCTGCAGGACTACCACGACATCAACGAGCAGTTCGACGCGGTGTTCTCCATCGGCATGTTCGAGCACGTCGGCGGCAAGAACTACCGCGCCTACTTCGAGACCGTGCGCCGCTGCCTCAAGGACGACGGACTGTCGCTGCTGCACTGCATCGGCAGCAACCGCGCACCGGCGCAGACCGACCCGTGGATCGAGAAATACATCTTCCCCAACTCGATGATCCCCGCCGCGAGTCAGGTCACCACCGCGCTGGAGGACCTGTTCGTGATCGAGGACTGGCACAACTTCGGCGCCGACTACGACCGCACCCTGAGCGCGTGGCGCGCCAACGTCGAAGCGGCGTGGCCGAGCCTGCCAGCCAGCTATGACGAACGCTTCCGCCGCATGTGGCGCTACTACCTCGCGGTCTCCTCCGCGGTGTTCCGCAGCCGCCGCGACCAGCTGTGGCAAATCACCCTGAGCCCGAACGGCGTGCCCGGCGGCTATCGCGTGCCGCGCTGAAACGCCCACGCCCGTGCTTGCAGGCGACCTGAAGGCCCCGCATAGTCCAGTCTGACCTTGCCCCTGGGGAACCCCGATGAAGCTACGCATCGCCACCTTGCTGGTCGGCCTGACCCTGCTCGCCAACGCCGCCCTGGCCGTCGGCATCTCCCCAGCCTCCGCCACCCCGGGCAACGCCTATTTCGACAACAGCGGTCGCGACGACGTGCTTGCCGGCGGCGTGAAGATGATCCCGATCACCACGCCCAGGGGCACGTTTCACGTCTGGACCAAGCGCGTGGGCAACAACCCGAAACTGAAGGTCCTGCTGCTGCACGGCGGCCCCGGCGCCACCCACGAATACTTCGAGGCGTTCGACAGCTATTTCCCGGGCGCCGGCATCGAGTATTACTACTACGACCAGCTCGGCTCGGCCTACAGCGACCAGCCGAAAGACACATCCCTGTGGACCATCGACCGCTACGTCGACGAAGTCGAACAGGTCCGCCAGGCGCTGCACCTGGACAAGGACAATTTCTGCCTGCTCGGCCAGTCCTGGGGCGGCATCCTGGCCATGGAGTACGCACTGAAATACCAGCAGCACCTGAAGTGCCTGGTGATCTCCAACATGGTCGACTCGATACCCGCCTACAACGACTACGCCCACAAGGTGCTGATGCCGGCGATGGATCAGAAACAGCTCGCCGAAGTGCAGAAGCTCGAAGCCGAACACCGCACCAGCGACCCGCGCTACATGGCTATCCTCGGCCCGATGCACTACGAGCAGCACGTGTTGCGCATGCCGCAGGCGCAATGGCCCGAACCCGTCACCCGTTCGTTCGGCCACATCAACGAGCAGATCTACACCCTGATGCAGGGCCCCAGCGAACTGGGCGCCAGCGGCCGCCTGCTGAACTGGGACCGCAGCAAGGACCTGCACCGCATCACCGTGCCCACCCTGGTGATCGGCGCGCAATACGACACGATGGACCCGAAATACATGGCCAGCATGGCGAAGAAACTCCCGCACGGAGAGTTCCTGCTATGCCCCAAGGGAAGCCACATGGCGATGTACGACGACCAGCAGGTTTACTTCGATGGGCTGATCGGATTCCTGAAGAAGATGGAAGCCGAGTGACGCGAAGCAAGGCGCCCAAACACTGCGGGATTAGGCTGCTGGATTAGACTGCTCGGGACTGGCCAAGGTGTTGATTTGCAACACCACAGCCGAAAACTGTTGCGTCAGGGACACGGGATAGGCTGCTGGATTAGACTTCAGTTTGAAATCTACTAAGCGTTGAACTAAACCGCTG
>NZ_AJXT01000009.1 GCF_000264295.1 Rhodanobacter spathiphylli B39
GAGAACATCGCCGATGCCGGCACCGGCACGCTGTCCGCGTCCAACCAGAACTGGAGTCTCACCGGCCACAATCAGGGTACGGTGACCAGTCTGGCCGGAACCTTCTCCGGCATCGGCAACCTGATCGACACCGGTACCGGCCATTTCTTCATGCACTCGGGTGCCGACGGGGATATCTCGGGGAATCTCGACGCTGGAAGCAACGGCAGCCTGGACTACTCGGGATACACCACACCGGTCAATGTGAACCTGTCCGGTGCGGGTACGACAGGGGTTGGCGGTACCACGTCGGGCATCGCAGCGGTGACGGCGAGCAGCAATCTTGGCGTCAGCGGCAATGCGGCCGGCACGCTGACGATTACCACGACCGGAGCCGGAACCAGCACGACGCTGGGTGCGACCACGGTGGGTGGCGACCTGCTCATCACCAGCAGCGGAGCGGTATCGCAGACGGGCGCTGCGCTGGCCGTGGCGGGTACCACCACGATCAATGCCGGCACCAGCGCGATTACCCTCGCTGGCGGCAGCAATGACTTCGGTGGCACGGTGAATCTCGCCGGTGGCGCCACGCAGATCAGCGACATCAACGCCTTGACGCTGGGAACGGTGAGCACGGGTGCGTTGACGGTGAATTCGGGCAACCTGACCGTGGGCGGCATGCTCAACGGCACGGCAGTGAGTCTGAACTCGTCCGGCACGATCAATGAAGGACCGGCAGGCAGCATCACCGCCACCACGCTGACCGGTCATTCGGCAGGTGCAACCAGCCTCGCCGGGGTCAACCATGTCGGCACCCTGGGCAGCTTCACTGCCGCCGGCTTTGCGCTGACCAACGCGCAGTCGCTTGCCGTGACCGGGACAGTCGATGGCGGCGCCAGCATGGCGTTGACCACGACCGCCGGGAACCTGGCCATCAACGGTGCGTTGAGCGGCACCACCACCACCCTGAAATCGGCCGGAACAATCAGCGAAGGAGCCGGCGGCAACATCACCGCCGCGATGCTCACGGGCCAGTCGGCGGGGGCTGCCACGCTCAACGGCAGCAATCACGTCACCAGCCTGGGCAACTTCAGTGCCGCGGGTTTCGCCCTCACCAACGCCCAGTCACTGACCATCGCCGGCACCCTGAACGGCGGCGCCAGTACGGCGCTGACCACCACCGCCGGCAACCTGGCGATCAACGCGGCGGTCAATGGCGCGACGACGACACTCACCTCCGCGGGCGCGATCAGCCAAGGCGCAGGCGGTGTCATCACGGCCACCACGCTGGCCGGCCAATCCGTTGGAGCAACGACGCTCAACGGCAGCAACCACATCGGCACGCTGGGCAGCTTCACCGCGGCTGGCTTCGCACTGACCAACGCCCAAGCGTTGACCGTCACCGGTCCCGTCAGCGGCGGCACCAGCACGACCTTGGCAACCACGGCCGGCAACCTGGCCATCAACGGCGCGGTGAGCGGCACCACGACCACGCTCAACTCGGCCGCGGACATCACCGAAGGCAGCGGTGGCGGCATCACCGCGACCACCTTGAATGGCAGTTCGGTCGGCAACACCGTGCTGAACCAGGCCAACCACGTCGGCACGCTCGGGAGCTTCAGTGCCGCCAATTTCGCTCTCACCAATGCGCAAGCGCTGAGTGTGGCTGGCCCGCTGACCACCGCGGGTGGTACCGGCGACATCAGCCTGACCACGACCAGCGGAGCGCTGAGCGTGAATACGGCCTTGACGGGTGATGACGTTTCGCTGACCTCGGCCGGCGATCTGGCATTGGGCAACAACGTCACGGGCACGACGGTGAACCTGGGCTCCAGCGGCAATATCAGCCAGGGCGGCGGCATCCTCACCGCCGGCACGCTGACCGGCAGTTCGACCGGCAGCACCATGCTGAATCAGGCCAACAAGGTCGCCACGCTTGGCGATTTCAGCGCGACGGCCTTCAGCCTGACCAATGCGCGTTCGCTGACCGTGAGTGGTCCGCTCCAGGGCGGCGCTAGTACCACGTTGACCACGACCGCTGGCGATCTGGCGATCAACGGTGCGGTCAGCGGCACCACCACCACGCTCAACTCCGCCGGCGCGATTACCGAGGGGGCGGCAGGCAGCATCACTGCCAATCTGCTGACGGGTCAGTCGACCGGCAATACCACACTGGACGGCAGCAACCACATCAACACGCTGGGCAGCTTCACGGCAGACTTCAGTCTGACCAATGCGCAGACGCTGACGGTGGTCGGGCCACTCGATGGCGGTCCGGCCGTGACACTCACGACCACCGCGGGTGACCTGATCATCAACGGTGCCGTCAGCGGCACCACGACGACGCTGAAGTCGGCCGGTGCCATCAGCGAAGGTGCCGGCGGCAGCATCACGGCCGGTACCCTGAGCGGCCAGTCGGTCGGCGCGACGACCCTCACCGGCGCCAACCACATCGGTACCCTGGGCAGCTTCAGCGCAGCGAACTTCGCGCTGAGCAATGCGCAGGCGCTGACGGTCAATGGCGCGGTCAACGGCGGTTCCGCCCTGGCCCTGACCACGACCGCCGGTGGACTGTCCATCAACGGGTCGATCAGCGGCACGAAGACCACGCTGAAGTCCGCCGGCGCGATCAACGAAGGCTCCGGTGGCCTGATCACGGCCGGCACCCTGAGCGGAAGCGCGGCAGGCGCCACCACGCTGGGCAGTGCCTCCGGTCGCATCAACAACATGGTCGACACGCTTGGCAACTTCTCGTCGCCGGGTGGTTTCAGCATGACCAACAACAAGACCCTGACTCTGGCGTCGGTCGATGGCAGCACGTTCACGGTCAACGCCGGCAACGCGGTCACCTATCTGTCGGTGACCAATGGCGACTTGTTCCAGCTGGGCACCACGCCGCTCTACAACAGCACGGGCATCTGGGGCTCAACCGGACGGATGGGCAAGGCCTCGGCGCCCATCTACGTGATCGGCAGCGGTTTGCAGCAGATTGCGAATGTCGGTTTCCCGCCCGCCTATTTCTATGCGATCGACAGCAGCAACAACCTGCTGCCGCTGGGTGGTGGTTTCGCGATCAACGTTCCGACCGCGACCGGTGCAGGCAGTGCGCAGAACGGCAACCACGGTGACTCCTACATCGACCCGAGTGTGATCACGGCGAACTATCGTTCCTACGGCATCGTGCCGTCCGGCGTGCGCTTGCCGGCCGATCAGCAGAGCGGGTGCGATCCGGATCAGCCGGACCAGCAGGATTGCCAGGAAGGCGACACGGTGGGGATGGTGGGCTTCATGATGAATGGTCGCCGATGAGCATGCTGAAGCTCGGCGCGGCCGTCCTGGTCGGATTGCTGGCGCCGGGGTGGGTTACGCCACTCGCGGCGCAGCTTGCGCCGCGACTGACCGGAACGGCGATCCTGGAAGAGTTGGGCGCGGCGCAGCACGAATTGTCCGCTCGCGCAGCGGGCATGCCGGGTTCCAGCCTGGGTTCGACCAGCGAGCGCCTCGCCGCCATGAGCGAGGCCCTGCGCAAATCGCTCGGCAAGGAAACCGACAAGCCGATCGACATCATCGACGCCAAACCGAAAAGCAACGCCTATCGTGCCCATGCAGCCAGCCAGCGGGTGCAAGCGTTTCTGGCTGCCAGCAAGGGCTGCCTGGACGTCGACGCAAACGCGATGGCCGATGCGCTGACAACCACGGTGGCCCAGCTTGCCGAAGCCTCGGAGGGGGCGAAGCTGCCGCCGGTTGTCGATGCTGTCGAGACCGCCGATCACCGACCGTTGTTCGTGTTGCGCAACACCCCCGGCAAGACCAGTTTCGCGCTGGTGGGCGCCAACCTGTTCGACGCGCAGTGCGAGGATCCCACGGTCACCGCCACCGATGCCCAGGGCAAGCCGCAGGCCGTGCAGCCCAAGGTGACCGGGGTCTCGCCCGCCCGGATCGAGCTGGAACTGCCCGCGGGCGCCAAGCTGGATCCTGGCAGCTACGTCCTCCACGTGGCGTCGAGGCGCAAGGCCTTCCTGCTTGGCTGCGGGGCCCAGCCCGACGCGGTGGCCGTGGTGCAGGTAGCCACCCCGGCGAAACTTTCGATCAGCTATGTATTGACCACCACGTGCCGTGCCGGGAATGGCAGCGAGAAGGTCGGGTCGCCCATCGCCGGTACCATGCCGGACTTTTCCGGCGGCACCACCGTTTCCAGGCAGGTGGACATAGGGACGTGCACCGATCCGCTGAGTTACACGATCAGCGCGGGAGTCACCTTCGCGGATGGCCGCACCACGACGGTGGGGCCAATCAGTCAGATCGCTTCGGCCGGCATCACCGCGGGACTGCCCGCCGGCCTGACCCTCAGCTGGGACCCGTCGGTGCGTCAGCTCTTCGTGCGATCCGGTGCGAACAGCTGCAAGGGCGTCTACTGAAGCCTGCCCCTGCAACTGCCGGGTCGGATCTGCGGCCGGCTCGTCCTCGGCCTATTCGTCTTCGGGCGTGCCGGAAACCACGCGCAGCTCCGAAATGCCGCCCGGGGCGAGATCCTTCAGCAGGTCCATGAAGTCCATGCCGACCAGTCGCTGGGCACGCCGCAGCAGCAGCGGCACCGGGCTCGACGGTTCGTTGCGCGAGTAGTAGTCACACAACTCGTCCAGCCGCCGCATGACGTCCTGCGGCCCGGAAATGGCACCGTTGGATGCGCGGGTGCCGCCGGTACCGCCTTCGCCGCCACCTTCGCCCGCGTCACCCTCACCGCCTGTGCCTTCCTGCGGGAGCCGCCGCGCCAGCTGGGGGTCCAGGAACTTCTTCAGCTCGTAGATATCGCTGAGCAGATTCTTGAGGTCCGGGCCGGCGGTACCGATGCGGTCGTTGAAGATGCCGTCGATGGCCTTGGCGCTCTCCAGTGACTGGCCGATGGCGGCAGTGACCGCCACCAGTTCTTCTTCGGAACAGTCCATGCAACAGGCTTCGATCTCGGTCAACGACGGGCCGGGTTCGCCTTCCGTCGTGACCTTCAGCGTCCCGTTGGCGATGCGCAGGTCGCGCAGGTCGAAACGGCCCATCCGCGGCGACTGCACGAAGGGTGTGGTGCGGAAATAGCGCAGCACACCCTGCAGGTCACCGAGTGGCACGACCGAATTGACCCGCATGGTCGGATCGTTGTCGTCTTCGGCATCCAGTTGCGGATAGACGGTGTCCCAGAAGTGTTCAAGCAGCCCGCGGATCAGGCTGAGCCCGGCGCTCCATCCACGCATGCCGGAGGTGCGCATCCAGGCGGTGGTGAGGTGGATGGCCGGACGCAAGTCCTTGGATCGGTGCAGCAGGGCCTCGGCCAGTTCGGCGACCTTTTCCCAGTCCGGCTCTTCCGCGGCCTTGACGTTGTCCCCGATGGCGCGTTCCGCCTTGGGTGCGGCGGCGCGTTCCAGCGCGAGGAATTCGGGGTCGTATTCCAGATCGTCACCCGACGGGGATTCATCTCCGATCGGTGCCAACAAAGACTCAAGATCATATTGCGTCATGGGTTTGCACCGCCTTCCAGGTGGGATCGCGCCATTATCACGAATTATCCACACAAAACCAGTCACCGGCGGCTTCAACACCATGCATCGTCGATCTGCGGGACGGCCCCGGGTGGTTGCCGAGGGCGCGCGGATCGGGCCACACGGCAGGACGGCATCGACGAAGTCGGCGTTCCGACGATTCCGACTATCCGGTGGTGCTGCGAGGGCGCCGTTTCCAGCGCACCCAGCGCCGTTCCATCCACAGCAGGGCGCGCCGCGTCGGGCGCCGCAGGAAGGGCAGGTCCTGCGCCAGCAGCAGGAGACCCAGCGGCAGCATCCACAAGCCCAGCAGGGGCAGGATGCTGAAGATGCCGCCAACAATGAGCAGGATGCCCGCCGGAACGCGGATCCATCGAGACGAAGGTTCGCGCAGCCAGCGCATGCTTCGACTCAACGGCGCGGGCAACTCGCGTTCGAACCGGTCCAGCTGGCGGTTCAGTCGTTCTTCGTCTCGGTTGATCATGCCATGAGGGGTTCCGTCGACAAGCCGGATATCTTGCCGGAAAGCGTACTCCGGGCCGCGGGGTGATCGGCCTGGCGCATGTCGACGGCTATTCTTCCTCTTCCCCCGAAGCCGGTGCGACGTAATGGCTGTCTTCCGCATCGCGCGCATGACGGATGGCATTGCGCACGCGCAGATCCAGCCTGTCGAAATCCAGCACGACCTTGCCGGAATGAACATCCTTCACGGCCGATATCGGTATCACGAAGTCTCCGGCGTTCTCGATATAGACCAGCAGTTCGGGCAGGCCGCGCCTGATCTCCCGCACGGCACCGATGCCGTCGGCGCCATCGGTGATGAAGACCATCGAGCCTTGAGTGATCTGCTCGTGCATGGGGTTCCTCCAGGGGAGATGACGAAACGGTGCCCCTCGCACATTTCATGCAGGCGGGCCCGGATGCATCATGGACCCGCAGGGCGTCTCGTGACGGTGAAGGAGGTTCCCCGCATCGGCATGTCAGATGTGCCCGAACATCCGGGAGCCGGTGATGGCTCTTCACGCAGGAGACTGCAACGGTTCCCGGCAACGCCATGCGACGCGCGCGACAGGCGCGTCGCATGGGCGGCTCACCGCGCGAATCGCCTGACCCACGCGACGTAGTTGTCGACGAAGCCCTGCAGGAATTTCCGCGTTCCATCATTGCCGATGCTGCCATCCTCGCTGACAAGATCTTCCTTGAAGTGGATGAACACCTCCGGCTGGGCCAGTACGGGCATGTCCAGGTAGGCGAGCACGTTGCGCAGATGCTGCTGCGCCAGGGCGGTGCCGGTGGAACCGATCGAGGCGCCGATGACGGCCGCGGGCTTGCCGGCAAACGAGTTGGTGCCCCAGGGCCGCGAACCGATATCGATCGCATTCTTCAGCACGCCCGGAATCGAGCGGTTGTATTCGGGCGTGGCGAAGAGCAGGGCATCGACGGACTCGATGTCCTTCTTCAGTCGGGTGGCGGCAGCGGGGTAGGCCGCATCGAAATCCTGCGAGTACAGCGGCAGGTCGTTGATCTGGATGTGCCGGAAGGCGAGATCGTCGGGAGCCAGCTTCTCCACGGCCCGGGCCAGTCGGCGATTGAACGAATCCATGCGCAGGCTTCCCACCATCACGCCAATCTTGATCTGGTTCATTTCCGACTCCGTTGAGTGCTGTGAAACAATGGATGCGCCGTCGTCAAATACGGATGAACCCGGGCAGGCAAATGCCGATCCGGCCTGTATTCTTCGTGGCCCTACCGGCCAACCGTCATCATCTTCCGCGAAAGAACCCCATGCAAGCCATCCAAACCCTGATCGACGAAGCCTTCGAACGCCGCAACACGCTGAACCCGACCGAGATCGAGACCCGTCTGCGCCCCGCGATCGGCCAGGTCCTCGACCTGCTGGAGTCCGGCGAGCGCCGGGTGGCCGAGCCGGACGGCCACGGCGGCTGGACGGTGAACCAGTGGATCAAGAAGGCGGTGCTGCTGTATTTCCGCATCAACGACAACCGCGTGGTCGACGGTGGCCCGGCCCAGGCCTTCGACAAGGTGCCGCTGCGCTTCGCCCACGGCGACGACACCGAGCTGCAGCAGCTCGGTGCCCGCGTGGTGCCCGGCGCGCTGGTGCGCCGTGGCGCGCACATCGCCAAGGACGCGGTACTGATGCCCAGCTACGTCAACATCGGCGCCCATGTCGGCGCCGGCAGCATGATCGACACCTGGGCCACCGTGGGTTCCTGCGCGCAGATCGGTGCCGGCGTGCACCTGTCCGGTGGCGTCGGCATCGGCGGCGTGCTGGAGCCGCTGCAGGCCAACCCCACCATCATCGAGGACGGCTGCTTCATCGGTGCGCGCTCGGAAGTGGTCGAGGGCGTGGTGGTGGAGAAGGGCAGCGTGATCGGCATGGGCGTGTTCCTGGGCCAGTCCACCCGCATCTACAACCGCGCCACCGGCGAAGTGAGCTATGGCCGCGTGCCGGCCGGCAGCGTGGTGGTGGCCGGCAGCCTGCCCGCGAAGGACGGCAGCCACAGCCTGTACGCCGCGATCATCGTCAAGCAGGTGGACGAGAAGACGCGCGGCAAGACCAGCATCAACGAGCTGCTGCGGAGTGGCGAATGAACCCCGTGCTGCATGGACTTCCGAATTGCGACAGCTGCCGCAAGGCGCGCAACTGGCTGGCCCGTTTCGAGGTGGCGCACGACTTCGTCGACTACCGCGCCAACCCGGTGCCTGCGGCGACGCTGAAAGCGTGGGCGGCACAGCTCGGCGGCTGGGACAAGCTGGTCAACAAGTCCTCGACCACCTGGCGCAACCTGCTGCCGCAGCGCAAGAACCCCGGCAGCGATCCGGAATGGACCCTGCTGCTGAAGGAATATCCCGCGCTGATCCGCCGCCCGGTCGTGGTGCAAGCCGACGGCACGGTGAGCGTGGGTTTCAGCGACAACGGCTTCAAGAAACTGTTCGGACGCTGAGATGCCGTTGCGGCTTTCCAGGATCGGGCTGATGGCGACGATCGCGCTGTGGCTGGCGCTGGTCGCCTTCGGCAACATCACCGATTACGGCAGCAACCTGGTCTTCGTGCAGCACGTGCTGGCGATGGACTCGATCTTCCCGGACGCCACCATCCACTACCGCGCGATCCATGCGCCGCTGCTGCAGCATGCGGCTTACGTGCTGATCATCGCCACCGAAACGCTGGCCGCGGTGCTGTGCGGGCTGGGGACGTGGCGCCTGTGGCGCGCACGCCGTTCACCGGCCGCGCAGTTCCATCGTGCCAAGCGCCTCGCCGTGGCCGGCCTCGGCGTCGGGGTGCTGCTGTGGCTGGGTGGCTTCATGGCGATTGGCGGCGAATGGTTCGGCATGTGGATGTCCAGCCAGTGGAACGGGCTGGACAGCGCGTTCCGTTTCGTCGCAGTGCTGCTGCTGGCGCTGGTCTGCCTGGGCCAGCGCGACGACGAACTCGACGACTGACAACAATGAGCACGCATCGCACCCGCCGCTTCCGCAGCAATCTTCGCATCGAGCGTGACAACGCCGCGCTGTACACGCGGCTGGCCGAGCTGGCCGATGATGCGCGACTGGGCCAGGCCTATCGACGCATCGCGGCGGGCGAGCAGGTCAATGCGCAGTTCTGGGAAGAGCGCCTGCGCGAACTGGGCGAGGTGGTGCCGCCGTCGCGGATCGGCTTGCGTGTGCGCACGCTTGGCTGGTTCGCGCAGCGCTTCGGTACCGAGTTCGTGATGCCTACCGTGGTGCGGCTTGAACACGCCGATCATGCCGTCACGCCAGTCGACCGCAGTGGCCATCGCGACCACTTTCCGTTGTCGCAGCCGGCCGGTCCGCACGGGTTGCGCCATCGCGCCCAGAGCGGCAACACCTTGCGCGCCGCCGTGCTCGGTGCGAACGACGGGCTGGTTTCCAACGTCAGCCTGGTGATGGGCATGGCCGGCGCCGCCTCGGGTGATCGCGCCGTGCTGCTGGCCGGTCTGGCCGGGCTGGTCGCCGGGGCATGCTCGATGGCGCTGGGCGAGTGGCTGTCGGTCAACAGTTCGCGCGAGTTCTACCAGGCCCGGATCACCGAGCGCGCCGAGCGCCTGGCGGTGGCGCCGGAAGACGGCCTCGAACACATCGCCGGCATCTATCGCGACAAGGGGCTGGAGCCGGCGGCGGCCGAGCACCTGGCGGAGCATGTGGCCGAAACGCCGCGCGCGGCGCTCGACATGCTGGTGCGCGAAGACCTGGGTGTCGATCCGGCCGAACTGGGCGGCTCGGCCTGGGGCGCGGCGATCTCCTCGTTCTGCCTGTTCGCCTGTGGCGCACTGTTTCCGGTCGCGCCATATTTCTTCCTCGGTGGCCACATGGCCATGCTGGCCAGCGCCTGCTCCACCGCCGCCGGGCTGGCCCTGATCGGCATCGGCACCTCGCTGTTCACCGGACGCAGCATGCTGTTTTCGATCACCCGCCAGTTCGGCATCACCGCCGCGGCCGCCGCGATCACCTACGGGGTAGGCCATCTGCTGGGCGTGGTGCTGACCGGCTGAGCAACCGGGCCGGGCGTGCTTGGTATGCTGCGGCTCTTGCCCTGCGTGACTATCGCGAGTGCCCATGTCCGACGTCTTCGAGCTTGCCTGTGACCTGATCCGCCGCCGTTCGGTGACGCCCGATGACGCCGGTTGCCTGCCGCTGATCGGCGAGCGGCTGGCGCATGCCGGTTTCCGCGTCGAGTACCTGCGCTACGGCGAAGTCGACAACCTGTGGGCCAGCCATGGCGACGCCGGCCCGACGCTGGCGTTCCTCGGCCACACCGACGTGGTGCCCAGCGGGCCGGAAGCCTCCTGGCAAAGCCCGCCGTTCGAGCCGGCCGTCCGGAACGGACGTCTATACGGCCGAGGTGCGGCCGACATGAAGGGCTCGGCCGCCGCGATGGTGGTGGCGCTGGAGCTGTTCGTGGCGGCACATCCCGCACATCGCGGCCGGGTCGGCCTGCTGCTGACCAGCGACGAGGAGGGCCCGACCAACCTCGACGGCGTGCGCCGCGTGGCCGAACACTTTCGCGAACGCGGCGAACGCATCGACTGGTGCGTGGTGGGCGAACCGTCCTCGAAGGAACGGCTGGGCGACCTGATTCGCGTGGGCCGCCGCGGATCGCTGTCCGGCACGCTGGTGGTGCGCGGGGTGCAGGGCCACGTGGCGTATCCGGAAAAGGCGCTGAATCCGATCCACGCATTTGCCCCCGCGCTGGCCGAACTGGCCGCCGAGCGCTGGGACGAAGGCAATGCGGACTTTCCGCCCACCTCGTTTCAGGTTTCCAACCTCAACGCGGGCACCGGCGCGAACAACGTGATACCGGGCGAACTCGCCGCGCTGATCAACTTCCGTTACTGCACTGCCAGCCGCGCGGAAGACCTGAGCGCGCGCACCGAGGCGATCCTGCATCGCCACGGACTCGACTTCGCACTGGACTGGAACCTCTCCGGCGAGCCCTTCCTCACGCCACCGGGCGGCGCCCTGCGCGACACCGTGGTGGCAGTCTGCCGCGACCTGTGCGGCATCGATCCCGAGCAAAGCACCGGCGGCGGCACCTCCGACGGTCGCTTCATCGCCCCGATGGGGGCCGAAGTCGTCGAGCTCGGACCGGTCAACGCCACCATCCACAAGGTGGACGAGTGCGTGGACATCGCGGACCTGGATGCGCTGCCGGCGCTGTACCGGGCAGTGTGCGAACGCATGCTGGGATAGGCGCGGGGCGAACCTGTGGCATGGGGCGACGAGCCGGGCGCCGCTGCGAAATGTGAAGAACCCATAGACACGGTGCCACGGGCATCGGCGGCATAATGTCGCCCGATGCCGGCATCCGGGGTGAGCCAGGTCGGTGGCAGGGGGCTTTCATGTGCTGTTCGGATTGTGCTTGCGAAAGGATGGCGACATGAGCGTGGAGAAGCGCGCGTGCCGGCGCGGCGCGATTGCGCTGGGCCTGCTGGCGCTGTCGGTCGACGTGGCCAGCGCCGTGGCGGTGCCGCAGGATCTCAGTCACCTTTCGCTGGAGGACCTGGGCAAGGTGGTGGTTTCCTCGGTGGCGAAGACCCCCGAGCCGCTGGGCGATGCCGCGGCGGCGGTCTACGTGATCGGTCACGACGACATCCTGCGATCCGGCGCCACCAGCCTGCCGGACATCCTGCGGCTCGCGCCCAACCTGGCGGTCTTCCAGACCAGCCCGAGCAACTACGTGATCACCGCGCGGGGTTTCAGCGGCAACAACGCCGCGCAGAATTTTCCCAACAAGCTGCTGGTGCTGATCGATGGCCGCAGCGTGTATTCACCGATCTTTTCCGGCATGTACTGGGATGACCAGTACGTGATGCCCGAAGACATCGAGCGCATCGAGGTCATCAGCGGTCCCGGCGGTGCGCTGTGGGGCGCCAACGCCGTCAACGGCGTGATCAACATCATCACCCGCAAGGCTGCCGATACCCGGGGCGGGGTGCTGCGCGTGGGCGTGGGCAACCGGCAGCGTGAGGCGTCCGTGCAATATGGCGGCGTGCTGGGACAACACGCGCATTACCGGGTCTACGCGCGGGACGTTCGCCGGGACTCGCTCGACGACAGCACCGGGCACGACGCGCGCAACGGCTGGAGCAATCCGCAGGTCGGTTTCCGGCTGGACTGGGATGGCGGCGCGGCCGATGCCGCCATGCTGCAGGGCGACCTGCACGATGGCCGCGTGGAGCAGGCTGGCGCACCCGACTCGCGCAGCAGCGAAGGCGACCTGCTGGCACGCTGGCAGCACGCGATCAGCGATACCTCGAGCTTCCAGCTGCAGGCCTATTACGACCATGTGCATCGTCGCAACGATGCCAGTGGCGACGGCTTCGCGCTCGACACCTGGGACATCGAGCTGCAGCACAATTTCGCGCTGGGCGAGCACAACCAGGTCGTGTGGGGTGCCGGCAACCGGAACTACCGCTACGACATCAAGCCGCGGATCAGTCCGGCCAGTTCGCTGCTGTGGAACCCGGCGGTGAACACGCAGAACCTGGCGAACGCATTCGTGCAGGACCAGATCGGGCTGGGCCCGCGCGTGCAGCTGACTCTTGGCCTCAAGGCCGAGGACGATCCCTACTCGGGCCTGTCGCTGATGCCCAGCGGAAAGCTGTCATGGAAGCCCGGGGGGAACGTGCTGCTGTGGGCAGCCGCTTCGCGCGCGGTGCGCACGCCCACGCCATTCGACCAGGATGTCATCGAGAAACTCGGCTCGACCACCTTCCTGGTCGGCAATCCGGATTTCAGGCGCGAGCAGCTGACCGCCTATGAAGCCGGCTGGCGTGCACAGGTGGCCACGCGGGCGACCGTGTCGGTGTCGGTGTACTACAACGTCTACGACGACCTGCGGACCATCGAATATTCGCCCACGCTGCTTCCACTGCTGTGGGGCAATGGCATGGAAGGCCATACCTTGGGGCTGGAAGCCTGGGGCAGCTACGCGGTCAGCGACTCCTGGCGCCTGGGCGCGGGCTTTGCCGCACAGCGGCAACGGTTGCGCTTCAAGCCGGGTGCGAGTGGCCTGCTGGGCTTGTCGCAGGCGGGCAATGATCCCGAGCGTCACGGTTTCATCCGCTCGGTGATGAACCTTTCCGAGCGCTGGACCCTGGTGGCCGAACTGCGCGGGGTCAGCGCCTTGCCGGACCCGAAGGTGCCCGGCTACGTGGAGCTCGACGCACGACTGGCCTGGCGGGTGAATGAGAAACTGGATCTCGCCCTGTCCGGCTCCAGCCTGCTGCACTCGTGGCATCAGGAATACGTGTTCCCGGACAGCGACCGCATCGGACGCAGCGTGTTGCTCGATGCCCGCCTGAAGTTCTGAGGACATGCCGATCCTGCCCCGCCGCGCCGCGTCCGGACATGCCCTGCGTGCCGTTGCCGCGTTGTGCGCGGGATCGCGCGTGGCGCGCGCCCGTGTCTGCGCCTGCCTGATCGCGCTGCTGGCGTACGCGATGGGCGCAGCGGCGGCGAACGCGGTGCAATTGCCACGACAGCCGTCGCCAGCGCCACCGGCGATCTCGCTGGAATACGCGGTCAAGGCGACGTATCTCTACAAGCTCGCGCCCTTCGTCAACTGGCCGCCCGGCGAGTTCGTCGGCCCGGACGCAGCGTTCAGGATCTGCGTGGTCGGCGACGATCCGTTCCACGGCTTTCTGGCCGACGCGGTGGTCGGGCGCCGCTTCGGTACGCATGCCTTTGAAGTGCTTCGGCTGGACGCGCTGACGGCCGACGCTGGCTGCCAGATCGCCTTCATCGGCAAGCTGCCGGCGCAGACCACGCGGCAGGCGCTGGCGGCGGTGGAGGGCAGGCCGGTGCTGACCGTGGTCGACTCCGCCACGCCGGATGATCAGGGCATCGTGCAGTTCGTGATACGGCAGGGCCGGGTCGGCTTCGAGATCAATACCTCCGCCGCCGCGCGCAACCATCTCACCATCAGCTCGAAGCTGTTGAGCCTGGCGCTGAAGGTCAATTCGCGATGAATGCCCACGCGAACCTCCGGGCCTACAGGTTCCGCCCGGTAATGCTGCTGGTCGCGGCTGGCCTGCTGCTGATCGCCGGCGCACTCGCGGCCGCCTACCAATACCATTCGGCGCGGGTCGAGCGGCGACACCAACTGGTCACCCAGGCCAACATCCTGGCCGCCAGCGTGACTGCGGCAATTGCGTTCGATGATCGCGCGGCCGCGCAGGAATACGTGAACGCCCTGATGCTCGACCCCCGGCTGGATGCAGCGGCGGTGTACAACGAGGCGCATCGCCAGGTGGCCGGTTTCCAGCGGGCGGGCAGCGAGCCGATCGCTGACAGCTTGGCCGCCGACGGCCGCGCGCCGCACCAGCGGCAACTGGTGGAAGTGCCAGCGCGCCAGGGCGCCACTACCGTCGGTCGGGTATACCTGCGTGCTGCAGACACGCCGCTGATGGTGCAACTGACTCGCTACAGCGGCGTGGCGCTGCTCACCATCATGGCGGTGCTGATGCTTGCCGTGCTGGCGGTGGCCCAGGGCGTGCTGACCCGCGCCAACGATGCGCTGCATCGGCGTGCCACCGAACTGGCCGACGCCAACGAGCGGCTCAACATCGAGATGGCGCAGCGGGCACGGACCGAGGAGGCGCTGCGGCAGAGCCAGAAGATGGAAGCCATCGGCCAGCTCTCCGGCGGCATCGCGCATGACTTCAACAATTTGCTGATGATCATCAAGAGCAGTCTCACCCTGCTGCAACAGAAGCTGCTGCAGGGCGATCCGTCGGCTGACGGCACACCCGCCTCGCCGCCACGCGAACGCGGGTCCGATGATGGCCGCGAAGCGCGGGAACAGCGGATCAGGCACTACCTCGACGTGGCGCAGGACGGCATTGATCGGGCCGCCAGCCTGACCCAGCGCCTGCTCAGCTTCGCGCGGCAACAACCGCTGTCGCCGCGGTTGCTGCGGCTGGATGTGCTGGTTCGCGACATCCGCCCGCTGCTGGAGCATTCGGTGGGCAGCGGCGTGGAAATCGATTACCGGCTCGACTCGCATCGCCCTGTGTTGTGCGACGCGAACCAGATGGAGAACACGATACTGAATCTTGTCGTCAACGCGCGCGATGCGATGCCGGACGGCGGGCGCATCGTCATCGGCGTGGATGATCTGCGCATCGATGCCGACCATCCCATGGAGGGCCTGCCGGACGGCGACTACGTGCATCTGCGAGTGGTCGACAACGGCATGGGCATGAGTGAGGAGGTTCGGCGCAAGGCGTTCGAGCCGTTCTTCACCACCAAACCGGTCGGCAAGGGCACCGGCCTGGGCCTCAGCACCATCTTCGGTTTCATCGTGCAGTCCCGTGGCCTGGCCAGCATCGACAGCGGGCCCGGCCGCGGCACCACCATCCACATCGTCCTGCCGCATGTTCCCGGCGAAGCGACTCCCGAGGTAGCGTAATGTCATCCCCCGACTCTTCCACCCCATGCATCCTGCTTGTCGAAGACGAGACCTTCCTGCGCGAACTGGTGATGGAAAACCTGCAGGACGCGGGCTACAGCGTCGTCGAAGCCAGCGATGGCGACAGCGGGGTCGAGGCCCTGAAATCCGATCTGCGCATCGACGTACTGCTGAGCGACATCAAGCTGCCCGACATCGACGGCTATACGGTCGCCCGGATCGGCAAGACGCTGCGTCCGGAACTGAGGGTGATCCTGATGACCGGTTACGCGCCATCGCCGCTGCCGGAGGCGCTGCAGGCACTGGTTTACCGCGTGCTGCAGAAACCGTTCTCGCTGAACACCCTGCCCGAGACCGTGGCGGCCGCGCTGGAGCACTGAGCGGACCACCATCCGGCGAGGGAGAGCGGCGTGTCAGCGCGGCGGCTTGTCGTCGGTGTCCAGTTGCGCCGCCGACGGAGCAGCGCGCTCCGGTTTGACCTCACCGAGCCCCTTGCGGAAATCGGCGATGGCGCCGCCGAGGTCGCGGCCGACGTTGCGCAGCTTGCCAGTGCCGAAGATCAGCACTGCCAGCACGAGCAGCACGATCCAGTGCGAAAAGCTGTTCAGTCCGAGCATGGTGCGGATTCCTGTCATGGATGGGGGCGGGGATGCGCCGGCGAAGGCGCGGCTTGCGGATGGCTCGACAGGCCGAGCGACGGCGTGGGCGCGGCGAGGCATTGCAGCGTGCCGTGCGCGCCGATGGCCCGGGCGGGGCAGCGGTAGTCCAGCGTGGCCACCAGTGCGGGCGTGATCTCCGCGAAGCCGAGCACGGCGCCGCCATGTTCGTGCACGAAGGCTTCGGCGACGGTGCGGCTGGCGAACGGCGCCAGGGTCGGTCCCATCGAACCGGCCAGCGGCTGCCAGGCCACGTAGGAGGCGGTGCGGGCGTCGATGAAGCTGGCGGCGGCGTGGGCGGGTTGCTGCCAGTCGATGCGCGTGCTGTCCTGCACGAACAGTTCCTGCAGCGCGGACTGGTTTTCCGGTTGCAGCACGTAGGCGAAAAAGTCGCGGGTGGAATCGAACACCAGCGGCTTGGCGCGGCCGCTGATCCAGGCCTCGGCACGCGGGCCGGGCGAGCCGTCCAGATACATGCCGCACACCGCGCAGGCGTCGTCCGGGTGGGTATCGACGGCGTGGTGTGCGGGTACGGGCTTGCCGCCGCAACCGGCGAGCAGGGCCAGCGTCAGCACGAAGGCGGCGCGGCGCAGGGTGGTGATCGGCGAGCAGGGCATGCGCGGAGTCCTTCAGATTTCCTTGCGCCGAAACGCGAGCAGCGCCCACGCGAACGGCGCCACCGCCCAGCCCAGCAACAGCGCGTAGAGCAGGGCGGGCGGATAGACGTGGTGGGCGGTCATGCCGGTCAGCAGGTCGTTGCCGGCGCCGTCGCCCAGCGCGGTGAGGTTGACCAGGCGGAACACGTCGACCGGGTTGAACAGCAGCAGGTACGGATACACCGCGCGCTCGAGCGGGTTGCCGCCGCTGACCACCAGCAGTGCCAGCAGCGCGAGATCGAACAGCACCACGCTGACCAGCCAGCCGACCAGCGCCAGTCCGGCGGCGCGGGACTTGTCGGCGGTCTGCACGCTGATCAGGCAGGCCAGTCCGACGAAGGAGGCGCCCAGCAGCGACGCGCTGAGGATGAAACGCGCGATCTGCAGCCACGCCTGCATCGTCTGCTCCGGCGGCTGCATCCACTGCATGATCGTCACCGCCAGGCCGAAGCCGGCCAGCGTGGCCGCGGCCAATGCGCCGCAATGGCCGAGGAACTTGCCGGCCACCAGCTGGCCGCGCGCCAGTGGGTAGCTGAGCATCAGCAGCAGGGTGCCGTCGTCGCGCTCGCCGACGATGCTGTCGTAGGCGATCAGCAGGCCGATCAGCGGGATCACGAACGCGCCCAGCGTGGTCAGGCTGGCCAGCGTGGCGTCAAACGAGGTGAAGCCGACCCGGCCGGCGGCGGCGCTGCCGAACCAGGCGATGCCCAGCGCCAGCAACGCGAACAGGATGGTCAGCGCGATCGTCCAGCGGTTGCGGAAGTCGTCGCGGAATTCCTTGGCGGCGACGGTGAGGATCGGGTTCATGCGGCCACCTCCGCGGTGGATGGCGGACCGGCGCCAAGCCAGTCGTAGAGTTGCGCCAGCGTCGGCTCGCGCACGTCGAGATCGACGATCGCCGGGTCGGCCAGCAGCTCGCGCAGCATGCGCAACTTGCCGGCGCGCGGCACCTGCAGTTCCAGCCGGCCGTCGGGGCGCGGCCGTGCCGACACGCCGCCGGCTTCCAGGCGCGCGAGCAGTTCGCCCATCGCCAGCTCGCGTGGTCGCAGCAACACCTGTGCCGGCAGCGCGGCCTGCTCGCCCAGCGCGTGCAGGCTGCCGGCAGCCAACAGCTTGCCCTGGCGCAGGATCAGCGCGCCGTCGATGTGCGGCTCCAGTTCGGCCAGCAGGTGCGAGGAGACCAGCACGCAGCGGCCATCCGCGCGCAACTCGCCGACGATGCGGTACAGCTCGCGGGTGGCCTGCGGATCGAGGCCGGTGGTCGGCTCGTCCAGCAGCACCAGTTCGGGCGAGCCGAGCAGCGCCTGCGCCAGGCCGAGGCGCTGGCGCATGCCCTTCGAATACGTGCCGACGCGTCGGTCGGCGGCGTGCGCCAGGCCGACGCGTTCGAGCAACGTGGCGACCTGTGCGCGTGGCGCCTGCTTCAGTCGCGCCAGGTAGTCGAGCAGTTCGCGGCCGCTGAGGTTGCCGTAGAAGGTGGCGCTCTCGGGCAGGTAGCCGATGCGCCGACGCAAGGCATGCGCGCGCCACGGTGACTGGCCGAGCACCTGCAGTCGGCCGCCGCTGGGCGCGATCAGGCCGAGGATCAGTTTGATCAGGGTGGACTTGCCCGCGCCGTTGTGGCCGAGCAGGCCGATCACCTGGCCGCGCGGTACGACGGCGCTGATGCCGTCGAGTGCGGCAAGCTCGCCGTAGTGCTTGGCCAGCGCGTGGCATTCGATCGGGTGGTTCATGGCATGGCCGGGGAAGCTTTCATCAGCGGGTGGCTGTCCTGCACCGAGGGCGGCGTGAACACCGGGAAGGCGCGCTGCACGTAGCGCATCAGCAGCACCGAAGGGCTGGACATCAGGTTCCGCGCGGAGGGGTATTTCCACAGCAGCACGTCGACGCCGTCGTTGGGACGGAACGGCACGTCGCCGATGCCGTCGGCGTCAAGGTCCCAGCCCAGGTAATCGCTCCAGAAATTGCCGCGACCGTGCGCCGACCACTCCTGGGCGAGGTTCTGCACGTACTTCACCTGGATGCGGTTGTCCTCGAAATGGTTGCCCCACAACCGGTTGTGCTCCGAGCCGGCGGTCACGTGGATGCCGATCTGCGAGTCGGCGACGAGGTTGTCGTGGAAGTCGTTGAACTGCGACAGGTAGACGAACAGGCCCTTGCCCTCGGTGCCGTCGATGGTGCCGCCGGCGTCGTCGCTCTGGCCCTTGATGCGGTAGATGCGGTTGCCGGCGATCTCGCTGTGCGCGATGTAGTTGAGGAGGAAGCCGTAGGAGCTCTCGTCCTCGGAACTGTTGCCGAGCACCTTCAGGTGGTGCGAGGACATCAGCGCATAGCCGGCGAGGTTGCCGCGGCTGACATTGTCCAGCAGCAGGTTGTCCTGGGAATACATGTAGTGGACGCCGTAGCGCACGTCGTGCACCACGTTGCGCGCGATGGTGTTGTGCGAGCTGACATAGACGTAGATGCCGTCGCGCGAGTCGGCCACGTCGTTGCCCTCGATGGTGCAGCCGGTGTCGTTCCACAGGTGGATGCCGTCGCCGCGGTCGGCCACGCGCAGGTTGCGCATGCCGCGGATCACGTTGTGGGCCACGCGGACGTTGGCCGCGCCGTCGAGGTAGATGCCGAACAGGCTGTCCTCGATGCGGTTGTCCTCCAGCGTGACCTCGCGTGTCTGGCGCTCGACGAAGATGCCGGCGTTCGTCGCGGTGAGGTTGCTGCCGCTGTGGCGCAGGGTCAGTCCACGCACGGTCACGTTCGATGCACCGATGCGCACCACGTCGCCCGCGCCGCCGCCGTCGAGGATCGCACCGGGTTCGCCGACCAGGGTGACCGGCTTATCCAGCTTCAGGTGCACCGCATGCACGCCCGCGGGCACGCTGACCGTGGCGCCGGGCGGCGCCGCCGCCACGAGCTGTTCCAGCGACTCGTCCGCGTATGCCGGCAGCGCCAGCAGCGGCAGCAGCAGGATGGCGAGGCAACGAAGCGTATGCATGGCAGCGGCAGGTCGTGCCGTGCCGCCGCGTGTGATGCGGCGGCACGGCATGGCTCAGGCCTCGACCAGCATCCGCCCGCTCATCTCCATGTGCATCGCATGGCAGAAGAACGTGCAGTAGTACCAGAACACCCCCGCCTTGTCGGCAGTGAAGGTGGCCGAGGCGGTGGCGCCGGGGCTGATCTCCATGTTGATGCCGTAGTTGACGATGCAGAAGCCGTGGCTCACGTCCTCCACCGCGTCGATGTTGGTCACCACCACGGTCACCTCGTCGCCCTTCTTCACCTTGAAGCTGCCCATGCCGAAGATCGGCGCGGCCGAGGTCATGTACACGAACACCTTGCGGCCCTCGCGGATGACCTTGCTGTCGGACAGCACGTTGACGCCATGCTTCTTCGCCATCGCCACCGTCTCGGCGAAGAACGGATCGTCGCGGTCCCAGCTCTTCTTGACCTTGTCGATCAGCAGCCGGCGATGCAGCAGGATCACGTCGTGCGGCTCGGCGTAGACCGGGCCGTCGGCGACCAGCTTCATGGTGTCGCCGGAGATGTCGATCAGCTGGTCGTTGTCCGGATGCAGCGGGCCGGTGGGCAGGAAGCGGTCCTTGGAGAACTTGTTCAGCGACACCAGCCACTTGCCGTCGGCATCGCGGGTCTCGCCCATCGAGGTGTGGCAGTGCCCGGGCTGGTAGGCCACGTCGATCTTCTGGCGCAGGTAGTTGACCTTCTTGCCGTCGTGGGCGGCGATCGCGTCGGCGATGTTCCACTTGGCGATCTGGCTGTCGATGAACAGCGTGGTGTAGGCGTTGCCGCGGCCGTCGTAGGCGGTGTGCAACGGGCCCAGGCCCAGCTCGGGCTCGGCCACCACGGTGTCGCGCGGGTCCTTCAGCTTGCCGGCGAACCAGTCGTCGATGCGGCTCCACTCCATCACGGTGACGGTGGGCGAGAGCTTGCCGTTGGCCACCACGTACTTGCCGTCGGGGCTGGCGTTGATGCCGTGCGGGTTCTTCGGAATCGGGATGTACAGGGTGAACGACGAACCGTGGCGACCGTCCAGCACCGGCACCTTGGAGCTGCCGATGGTCTTGAACTTGCCGTTCTTCACCGCCTCCTCGATACGGGCGATGTTGAACACCACCGCCCAGTCGCGCTCGGCCTGCATCGTGCCGGGCAGGTCCATGCCCTTTTCGCTGTTGTAGCAGGTGGAGATGGCGTACTTGCCGGCGTAGTCGGCCTCGGTGTTGTCCAGGTTGCCGTCCACCAGCACCTGCCAAGCAACCTCCATGGTGTCGCCGTCGAGGGCGCTGAACATGGTCTGGTACCTGGCCGGGTCCTCCAGGTCGCGACCGTCGTTCGGTGCCGGGACCAGGAACTCGCCGTTGGCGAACACGTAGCCGGTGCGCGGTGCGCGCTGCACGCGCAGGCCGTGGATCGCCTGCACGTTGGGCACGTCGGTGATGCGGTCGGTGCGCATCACGTCGCAGCGGATGCGCGCGACGCGGGTGTGCGCCTTGTCGTTGATGAAGATGTAGCGGCCGTCGTAGTGGCCGTCAGTCTGGCTCATGTGCGGGTGGTGGCAGTCGCCGCCGGGCGGGAAGTTCGGCCCGAGCACGCGCTTGCTCTCGTTGGTGACGCCCCAGCCGATGGTGAAGTCGGGGTTGAACACCGGGATACGCATCAGCTCGCGCATCGAGGGCACGCCGACCAGGCGCACCTCGCCGGACTGGCCGCCGCTCCAGAAGCCGTAGTACTCGTCGAGCTGGCCGGGCGGCACGTGGTCGGAGGCCGCTTCGTGCTCGCCGTGCCCGCGCTGGCGCTCGCCATCGTGTCCGGCGGCGCCACCTTCCGCGCCACCGTGGTCCCCCTTGCGGCCGCAGCCCGCCAACGCCAGTCCCGCCGCACCGGCCAGGCCGACCAGCGCACTGTTCTTCATGAAGTTGCGACGCGCGGGGTCGGCGCCTTCCGCGTTTGCTTCGGGTTTGTTCTTCGATTCGTCGTGCATGGCTTCCATCCGCAGAGGCAGGTGACGTGTGGGATCAGTCGGCGACGGGCGCCGGCTCCCGGGTTTCCGGCGCGTTCGCCGGGGTAATCAGCGCGATCGGCGTGGGCAACGGCCGCGCGGCGCGTTCGCGCTTCTTGCGTTGCTGCACCATCGGCGGGCACTTGTGATCGTTGACGCGGGTGACCTGGCAATCCAGGCAGTAGTGGCATTCGTTGAAGTCGATGCGGCCATCGGCATGGATCGCCTTGACCTCGCACTCGTTGGCGCAGACCTGGCAGGGGCTGCCGCACTCCGGCCGCCGGCGCAGCCATTCGAACAGGCGCCAGCGCCCAGACACCGCCAGCCCGGCACCCAGCGGGCAGACGTAACGGCAATAGAACTTGTGGTTGAAGGCGGAGACGCCGGCCAGCAGCACTGCGTAGAGCACGTAGCTCCACGAGCGCGCGAAGTGCAGGGTGAACGTGGTCTTGAACGGCTCGATCTCGGCGTAGTGCTCGGCCGTGTTGAGCGACTGCAGCGACATGCCGAACAGCACCAGCAGGATGACGTACTTCAGCGCCCACAGCCGCTCGTGCACCGCCCGCGGGAACTCGAACTGCGGCACGTGCAATCGCTTGGCCGCGTTGTTCACCAGCACCTGCAGCGCACCGAACGGGCACAGCCAGCCGCAGTACACGCCGCGCCCGAGCAGCAGCAAGGTGGCGGCGACGAATACCCACAGGATGAAGATCAGCGGGTCCATCAGGAAGGTTTCCCAATGGAAACCGTGCAGCAGCGACTGGATGAAGGTGAAGATGTTCACCACCGACAACTGCGCCAGCCCGTACCAGCCGATGAACACCAGGGTGTAGATCAGGAAACCGGTGCGCACCCGTTCGAGCAGCACGGGCCGCGTCACCAGCCAGTCCTGGAACAGCAGGATCAGCGTCAGCACGGTCAGCCCGGCCAGCAGCACGGCGATGTCGATGCGGCGGCCGTACCAGATCTTCTGCCACAGCGCGGCGTCGGCCGGCAGTGCGCCGGACTGTGCCTCCGCGCCGCTTTGTGGCCGCGTGGTGTAGACCGCCGGCATGCGGTAATCGCGGGTGAAGGTGTGATAGATGCTCTGCAGCGGGCCGACCTGGCGGTTCACCATCAGCTGCAGCGTCCACGGCCGGGTCGCGTCGAAACCGCTGCCGCCGTTGCGCACGATGAAGATCGCCTGCTCGGCGAAGTCGGGCTTGCCGCGCAGCGGGGTGTCGTTCAACTGCACCAGGTCGGTGTCCTTGAACAGCACCAGCTTGCCATCCTGCAGCACGTGCACGCGGTCGAAGATGCCGCCGCGCACGTAGCCCACGCCCTTGAACGAGTAGATGCCGTTGGCCATCACCGCGATCGCCGAATCGCCGGGCTTGAGCTGCCTCATCAGGTCGGCGTGGGCGCTGGCGCCGAGCAGGTTGCGGCCCACCGTGGGCGGGGTGACGTCGGCGAAGTACAGGTCGATGAAGACATCGCCTTCGTGGCCGGGCGCCGGCGCGGTGGGATCGTCGACCAGGCCGCTCTCCGGCTGGCCCTTGAAGGCGTCGGTGATCGCCTGGCGCTTGAGCTGCAGGTGGCCGATCGCGCCGTTGCCGGTCAGCGTGTCCCAGTCGGCCGGCTGGTAATAGTCGGCGCGCACGGCGGCGACCCTGGCGCCGGTGTCGGTCGCGCCGGCGATCAGCTTGCGCGAGGCGGCCACCTTCAGCGCCGAGTTCATGATCGTCTCGTTGACCACCATCGAGGTCACCGTGGCGCTGCTGATCGCGTCGATGCGCACGCTGCCGCTGGCGCCGCCGCCGACCACGATCTGGTCGTCCACGCGATGGCCGATGTAGCGCGCCACGAAGTCGTACAACTTCTGCACCGGGATGCCGACCAGCAGGATCGGCTCGTGCTGCTCCAGCACGCGGGCGTCGCGGATGCTGCCGTCGGTGCCGATCGACACCAGCAGGTTGATCGGCGCACCCGAGTACGCCGGCACCGGCGCCACCATCACCGTCTCGAACACGTAGCCGATGATCTTGTCGCCCTGGTACACCGCGGCCGCCGGCGGCGTGCCCTCGATGTCGCCGTAGCGGGTGGCCTGCGGAAACACCTCGTGCAGCTGCGGGTGCTTCGCGTCGATGCCGGCCAGCGCGGCCGGTGCCAGCAACAACAGGCACAGCGCCAGCAGCAGGCGGGTGACGAGCGGGCGTGGCATGCGCATCACACGCGCTCCGCCGTGCCGGCAATCAGCGGCAGGTCGCGCGAGCGCCAACGCTGCCCGCCCGTGCGCGAGAACGCCAGCCACTGCTGATCCTGCGCGTCCATCAGTGCAGACAGGCGCGGCAGCTCCAGCGAGAACGCCGCCGTGCTCATGCCGTCGGCCAGCACCGAGCGCTGCGCCATCACGGTGACGCTGGAATAGCTTTGCGGCGACCAGCCGGTGCGCGGGTTGACGATGTGGAACAGCCGCCGGTCGGCGGAGAAGAACACGCGGTAATTGCCCGACGTGGACAGCGCCGCGTTGCGCAGCTGAAGTACCGCCGCCACGCGGCTGACGTCGCGCGGATCGACGATGCCGACGTTCCAGTGCCGCTGCGGGTCGTTGCCGCAGATCGCGTGGATGTCGCCACCGGCGTCGATCAGGCCGTACTCGATGCCGGCGCCGCGCAGCGCGGCGATACCCTGGTCGACCACGTGGCCCTTGGCGATGCCGTCCAGGGTGATCGCCATGCCCGGGCGCAGCAGCCGCGCGCCGCGCGCATCGAGGGCAAGGTCGCGGTAGCCGACCAGTGCGTCGCGGCTTTCGGCCACGCGCTGCTCGTGTGCGTCGGTGGCTGCCGTGCCGCGCAGCGTTTCGAAGTAGCGCAGCACCGGCAGCACGGTCGGATCGAACGCGCCGTCGGTCAGCCGCGACAGCGACAGCGCCTGGCGCAGCACCGCATCCAGTTGTGCCGGCACCTGCGCCAGCTGGCCGTCGCGGTTGAGTCGCGCCAGCGGGCTGGCGGGATCGAAGCGGGTCAGCTGCGCCGCGGTCGCCGCCATGCGCGCGAACGCGGCTTCGATCGCCACGCCGGCGGCTTGCACGTCATCGGCCAGGCAGGTCACCGCCACCGAGGTCTGCATCAGCGTGCGCTCGCGGCGCACCTGCCACAGGTTCTGCTTGCGCTTGAGCACCGCCCAGCCGCCGCCGGCCAGCAGGCCGCCCGCGATGGCGAGCTGGCCGGCCTGCTTCAGCCAGCGCCGGCGGTCGGGCGAACGCAGGTCGTCGGAAGCGGAGGGACGGTGCATGGGATGTCTCCCGGGATGAGTGATTGAACGCGTGCGTGCGGGCGAGGTCAGGCCGTGGCCGCCACGCGTGGCGGCGGCTCGGCGACGACGGCGTCGCGCTCGGCATCGCGCACGCCCAGGCGCCGCTGCAAGGCGGGGCTGGTGGTCGTGTACTGCAGGTTCACCTTGTCGCCGGGATGCAGGTGCGCGTGCACGGCGAACGCGCACAGCGCGCTTTCATGGAAGCCCGACAGGATCAGCTTCTTCTTGCCCGGGTAGGTGTTGATGTCGCCCACCGCGAAGATGCCGGGCACCGAGGTCTGGAAGGTCGCCGGGTCCACCACCAGTTGCTGGCGCTCCAGCGCCAGCCCCCACTCGGCGATCGGCCCCAATGCCGGATGCAGGCCCCAGAACACCAGCAGGTGCGAGGCCGCGATGCGCTGGACCATGCCGCTGCGCGTGCGCACGCGGACCTGCGCCAGCGCGTCGTCCGCCGTTTCCAGGCCGACGATGTCGCCCTCGCAGAACTGCATGCGCCCCTCGTCGCACAAGGCCTGCATGCGGGCCACGCTGGCCGGCGCCGCGCGGAAGATCGACGAGCGGTGCACCAGCACCACGCTGCGCGCGCGCTCGACCAGCTCCAGCGCCCAGTCCAGTGCCGCATCGCCGCCGCCGGCGATCACGATGTCCTGGTCGTCGAACAGCGCCGGCCGGGTCACCTTGTAGTGCAGCGTGCGGCCCACCAGCGGCGCGGCTTCCGGCAGGTTCAGCGTGCGTGGTGCGAACGCGCCGAGGCCGCCGGCAATGACCACCGCGCCCGCGTCGAACACGAGCCCGCCGCTGGTCTGCAGGCGGAAGCGACCGTCCTGCATGCGCTCCAGCGTGGTGACGGTGTGGCCCAGGTGGAACTGCGGCGCGAACGGCCGGATCTGCTGCTGCAGCCGCTCGATCAACTCGCGCCCGCTGCATGCCGGCACCGCCGGAATGTCGTAGATCGGCTTGTCCGGATACAACTCGATGCACTGGCCGCCGGCCTGCGGCACCGAATCGATCACCTGCGCGCCGAGCCCGAGCAGACCCAGCTCGAAAACCTGGAACAGGCCGACCGGGCCCGCGCCGATGATGACGGTGTCGCAACTGATCATGAACCGGATCCGCCGTGTGAACGGTGCGGATCATGCGCGTGTGCGGGCGCGATACCTTTGACTTCGGTCAGATTCGGCCGGATGGTTCATGTGGTCGAATGACGCATGGGCGCAGCCGCGATTACCGACCGCGTCCCGCTCTGCCGCACGGCGGTCACCCGGCGGATCGCAGACCACCCCGTGGACGGCCGCCGGACGGCGACTGCGCGTGTCTGCGGTGGCCGACAACGGCATGAGCATGGCCGAGGAAGTGCGCCGCACCAGGCCGGTCGGCAAGGGCGCCGGTCCTGGCCTTGGCACCATCTCCGGTTTCCCCGTGCAGTCCGCGGCCTGGCCAGCATCGACAGCCAGCCAGCCCGGCCGGCTTGCGATGATTCATCACGGCGGCGGGTCGGCGAGCGCTGGCGGTGCGCAATCAGCGGTGGCAGCAAGCCGTGATCCTGCGAGATGGTTGATGGCGACCGTGCATCACGCCGATGACACCTTGCCGCCCGCGTTCGGTGCGGTACTGAGTGCGCCCTTGGCGATCACCGGACCGGTCGGCTGGCCGGTGGGTGAGCCCTCCGTCGGTTCCACCGAAACGGCAAGCGTGACCGTCGGCCCAAGGCGTGCCACCAGGGTCGCATCGAGGATCAGAGTGGTGGCGCGGTCGCGCGCGATCATGCCGACGGAAATCGGTTTGCCGCCCGCCGGAATCAGCCACAGTTCGGGTGCACGGCCTGGCTCGAACGCGATCGGCGTGGCGGGCACCACCACCATGTGCGCGTGCTGCGGATCGACCGTCGCGGTCCAGCCGGTGCTGCCGTTGTCCTGCTGGATGGTGGCGGCCATGTAGGCAACCATGGTCGCGGCGGGTGTCGGTGGCTTGCGCGGCAATGCGACGACCACCAGCAGGGCGACAGCGATGGCGCTGGCGCCGATGCCAAGCCAGTGCCAGAGTGGCAGGTTGTTCCACAGCTTGCCGGGCGGCTGCGCGCGGGTCGGCGCATCCAGCTGCAGCGCATGCTGGATACGGGCCCACACGTAGGGAGCGGGCGCCACTTCGGTCACGCTGTCGGCCAGCGGGATCAGCCGGCGCTGCCACAGTGCCACCGCGGTGGCGGCTTCATCGGAAGCCAGCACTTCGCGCGCCACGTCGGCGCGTGTGTCGGCATCCAGCACGCCAAGCACGTATTCGGCGTAGCGCAGGTTGTGGTTGCCGTCGTCGGTGGGGTTGTTCATGAGTCCAGGCACGTGCGGAGTTGCATCAGGCTGCGGCGAATCCAGCTTTTCATGGTTCCCAGCGGCACCTTGCAGCGTGTCGCCAATTCGTTATACGTAGCGCCGGTGAAAAAGGCTTCACGCACCGAGCTCTGCTGCTGCGGCTCCAGTTCGTCCAGACAGTGCTGCAGTCGCCGGTACTCCTGGCCGGTCTGGGCGTCGGCGGCGGGTGTGGGCTGTTCGTCGACCATCTCGTCCAGACGGGACGGATCATCCATCAGTTGCTCGCGATGCTGGCGCAGGCGGTCGATCGCCTTGTTCCGCGACAACGTGACCAGCCAGGTGATCGCGCTGGCCTTCGACGCATCGAAGCTGGCGGCGCGCCGCCACACTGTGGTGTAGGTTTCCTGCAGCACCTCTTCGGCTTCGCCCCGATCGCGCAGCATGCGCAGGCAGACGCCGAACAACCTGGACGAGGTGCGCTTGTACAGCTCGGCGAATGCCTTCTGATCATGGCTTCCGGATTGCTGCAACAGGCGGTTCAACTCGTCTCGCTCGGCGGGGCTGCTGACACTCATGGTTGAATCATCCTGTGGTCCGTATTTCAGCGGCGAGCCAGCTGACGCGGGTCATGGCGACGCCGATTTGCCAACGAGTGGGGACGCCCCACTCGTTGGCGCACGTGCGCATACGTGACGCCGGTGCGGATGGATGCATCAGGAACCAGATCCGGCCCCCCGCGAGGCTGCATGGGCCGGCGAAAGAAAGTTTGCATCTTTTGCGCGGCATTACTCGTACCTCTCCTCACATGCGCATACCGCGCTGTCTGCGAGGGGAGTTTCAATGCGTACGAATGACAAGACCCGGTTCGCCGGGCTGATCGGCCTGGCACTGGGTGGCTGCATGCTTTCCGCGGTGGCCACGGCCGCTGGCACGGATGCCGGCCCGACCACGAGCAACAAGCTGCTGCTGACCGGCGGCGTGTCCCAACTCGAAGGCGCGGCGGGCGGCGGCCTCACGCCGTGGGCGGTAATCGGTGGTTACGGAACGCGCGACGAGATTGGCGCCAATGCGTTCTACACGCGGGTGAACCTGCCGGACTATCACGTGGATACGGCGGGTGCGATGGTCGGCCTGTACAACCGGGTCGAACTGTCGTTCGCGCGGCAGCGCTTCGACACCGAGAAGGTCGGTGCGGCGCTGGGACTGGGTGAGGGTTTCACCTTCCGGCAGGACGTCGTCGGGGTGAAGGTGCGATTGTTTGGCGATGTCGTGCTCGACCAGGGCAGCTGGCTGCCGCAGGTTTCGGTCGGTGCGCAATACAAGAAGAACGATCAGGACGGCGTGGTCAGGTTTGTCGGCGCGAAGCGCTCGCAGGGCACTGATTACTACATCAGCGCGACCAAGCTGTTCCTCGGCCAGAGCCTGCTGGTCGATGGCACGGTGCGTTTCACCAAGGCCAACCAGATCGGCATCCTCGGTTTCGGCGGCGATCTCAACAACTCCTACAAGCCGGAGTTCGAGGCCTCGGTGGCCTATCTGCTGAGCCGGCACTGGGCGATCGGCGCGGAATACCGGCAGAAGCCGAACAACCTCGGCATCGCCAGGGAGGACGACTGGTACGACGCCTTTGTGGCATGGGCGCCGAGCAAGCATGTCTCGCTCACCGTGGCCTACGCCGACCTCGGCAACATCGTGATCAAGGATCGGCAGCGCGGCCTGTATGCCTCGGTGCAGGTCGGTTTCTGAGCCACTTCGCGCCTTCCTTGTCGCCACTTTTTCCCCACCGGGAGTACCCCATGTACAAGCACTATTTCCAGCTCGCCACGCTTGCCGCCGCCGTCATGCTCAGCCAGAGCATCCTGGCGCAGGACACCGCGCCGATGCCGCCGCAGTCCGCGGCAATGGCTGCCAGCGCACCGCGCGATCCGGCACTCAAGCCGGTATTCGACCAGTTCGGCGGCAAGCCGGGCCTGGTCACGCTGATGAACGACTTCATGGACAACCTGATGGCGGACGCGCGCACGCGACCGTACTTCGCCGATAGCGACCGCGAGCACATCAAGGCGGAGCTGGTCGACCAGTTCTGCGTGATCCTCGATGGGCCGTGCACGTATACCGGCAAGGACATGGTCAAGGTGCACCGCAGCCTCGGCATCAACCGCGCAGCGTTCAATGCGCTGGTCGAGGATCTGCAGACGGCGATGGACAAGAACAATGTGCCGTTCCGCGCGCAGAACAAGTTGCTGGCGAAACTGGCGCCGATGCATCCGGCGGTGATCACCAGATAGCCGTCCATCCGGGTGGCTCCGCACGCAAAGCCGTGCTTGCGCAGGACGTCATCCGGCAGTGACCGGATGACGCTGCTGGATCGAAAGACCTCAGGGGGTCGCATGTACACGTATCGCATGGGTTGGATAGGCGCGCTGCTGTTGCTCGGCGCGTGCAGCATGGCGCCACCGCGCCCGCACGCCAGCGCGCCGACGCTCGCGCCGCGGACGCAAGCGCAGCCGATGCCGGCAGTCGCGCCGGCACCGGTGTTGCCAGCAGCGGCGCCGGTGGCTGCTTCGCCCGCGCCTGCGGCAACGATGGCGCCGGTGCCGGCGGCCCGGCCAGCGCACACGGCGGTGACCCATCGTCCCGCGCCGAAGCCGGCGCCGGCGAACAAGGCCGCCGCGACGGCGGTAGCCGCACCGGCGCCAGCGACGCTGCAAGTCAGCGGGCACGTGGATCTGGCCGCCGCGCGCGGCCAGCAGGTCGACGCGGGCGAACAGTCCGACACGCTGGTGTATTTCGTCGCCGACAAAGGTGGCAGCCGCGCCAGGCCGGGGCGCTACACGGTGTATACGCACAATCGGGAGTTCAGCCCCGAGGCGCTGGCGGTGCCGCTGGGCAGCACGGTGACCTTCGTCAACCTGGACGACGTGCGCCACAACGTTTTCTCGGTGACGCCGGGTGCCGCCTTTGATCTGGGCTACCAGGCTTCCGGCGAGAAGGCCGACCACGCGTTTCGCCGGGCCGGCATCGTGCTGGTCAGCTGCAACGTCCATCATTCGATGGAGCTGGACGTGCTGGTGGTGCCTTCCGCCTACGTGGTCAGGGTGGGCGCGGACGGCAACTTCACCCTGACCGGATTGCCGGCAGGACCGGGCACGCTGCACTTCTGGAACCCGCGTGCGCAACCGCTCAGCCAGAAGCTGATCTTGCCGGCGAGCGCGGCGGTGCGCCAGCGGATCGTGGTGACCAGGCCGCGCCTGACCACCGCCCTCCATGCCGTGTCGACGCCATGAAGCCGGCAACGCGATTCCTGCTGCTCGGAACGGGTGCCGTGCTGCTGCTTGCCGTGACGGCGGTCGCCGGAATCCTGTGGCAAGTCGAGCACGCCACGCGTGGCCATGCGCTTGATCAGCTGCGCGTGGCGTCGACGGTGGAGCGCGAGCTGGAAGCGAACCGTCTCAGCGAATTGCAGTTGCGCGCCGACCTGCTGGCCCAGGATCCGGCGTTTGTCGACTACGTGGCGCAGTCGCTGATTCCGAACCCGCAACTGGGCGGCACGGTGGACAGCGCGTCGATCAGCGACCTGCTGAAGGATCGCCGCCGTGGCTACGACATCGCCGTGGTGCTCGATCTGCAAGGCCGCCCGGTGGCGGCATCCGGCATCCTGTTGAAAGACCACGCCAGCATCCAGCGTGATCCGCTGGTCAGCGCCGCGATCAGCCAACGGCAGGCGCAGCAGGGCGTATGGGTGGATCACGGTCAGCTGTACTGGGTATCGGTCAGCCCGCTGCTGCGCGGTGGTGCCTTGCAAGGTTTGCTGCTTGCCGCCAGCCATGTTGACGATGCGTTTGCCACCGCCATCAGCCGCATCGCGCATGTCGACGTGGCCTTGCTGATGCAGCCGGCGCCGGGTTCGGCGCTTCCGCCATCGACGGGTCTGGGCTGGACCGGCACGGCGCTGTCCGCGCAACTTGCCAGCGTGCTGGCGGTGAGCGACAGCAGGGGCGAGGCGCTGACCCTGAGCGATGATCAGCATGCGGCCACCGCCTGGGTGACACCGCTGAAGGCGTCCGGTGGACGTGCTGCACTGGTGGCTATCGGTCCCGACCAAGTCGGCGGTCTGGCCAATCCCGCGGCGCTGCCAGGGCTGGCCGGAGTGGTCGGGCTCGCACTGTATGCGTTGCTGCTGGTGTTGCTGCAATGGTGGCGTACGTGGCTGCCTCTGCAGCGCATGCTGGCGGTGCTCGAACTGGCCGGTCACGGCGACCAGCACCTCACCATTCGCATCCGCGGCAGCGCCATCGTCAGGCGTTTACGCGAAGGCATCAATCCGTTGCTGCACCGCGCGCGTCAGCCGTAGGCGATGGTTCCGGCACCGGGCGCAAGGTCAGCGTGTGGCTGGCGGCGCCCGGCAACAGCGGGGTCGGCCTGCCGTTGGCCCAGTCCGCGTGACCCGCGCCGAAATACGGCGACAGCGGGTGGTCGCTCTGGCCGCCGGGCATGTTGAGGATGGCGTCGGCCTCGTGGCCGGGCGCGACGTCCAGGTGTTCGGACGCGCCGAAGCCGGGCGCGGCGACGTGGGGCATGTTGTTGTCGCCCGGGATCGGCTGGTCGGGCATGTCGATGTGGCGGCCCAGCCAGCGCGGCAACGCGGCGGACAGCGGGTGGCGGATGTCGGCGCGGTTGCGCTCGCCCCAGCTGCGTGCGGCGAGGCCACCGGGTTGCCGGCCGAGTTCGGTCGTCACCTGTTTCGCGGCGTCGACGAGCAGGGCGTGCCAGTCGGGATATCGCGGGTCGAGCAGTTGCGGCGGTCGCGCGTGGATCAGCGTCCACACGGCCGCCTCGGCACTGTTTTCGCCGGGCCAGCTGAAGTCCGCGTAGCGCTGCTTCACGCGGGCGGCGAACGGCGCCAGCACGGCCTCGCTGACCTGGTTGCGGAACGCGCGCACCAGCCGGTAGTCGACGCTGTCCACCGCGGCGCGGCCACGCCAGGTCGCGGCGAGCTGGCGCAGTTGCTGCAGCGCCGGGTCGGTGCTGCCGGCCAGGGTGTGCTGCAGCAGGCGCTGCCAGCGCGTGAGGAACACCGCGCGGTTGTCCAGCTGGATGTCGAGCAGGTTGCCCGGGGTGAAACTGGGGCGGGCGCGCAGGTCGTCGCGGATCTGCTGGGCGCGCGCGCCGAGGTCATGGCCACCGTTGCCGAGCAGGGCCAGCGCGTCGCCGTCCACGGTGCGGTTGTTGGCCGTCCACAGCCGGCCATCGGCGGGGTTCTCGATGCGCGGGTAGCGCTCGGCTGCGGCCCAGCCCTGCCAGCCGCTGCCCGGTTTCGACCAGTCCGACGGCAGCAGCGGGTCGATCCCCGCGCGCAGTGGGATGCTGTTGCCGGCGAGGGTCCAGCCGATGTTGCCGTGGCTGTCGGCGACCAGCAGGTTCTGCGGCGGCATGCCGAGATGCGGCGCCAGGTCCAGCGCCGCAGCCACGTCGGGCGCGTGCTCCAGTTGCATCAGGTCGAGGTTGTAGCCGTGCGGCCGGCCGGCGATCCACGCCAGCGCCAGCGGCGTGCCGTCGGCGTCCTGGCCCATGATCGGGCCCCAGCGGGTGTCCTCGACCTTGAGGATGGTGTCGGGACGACCCTTGACCCGGATGTGTTCGTCGTGGATCTCGATGCTGGCCCAGCCGTCGGGCACCTTGTAGCGGCTGGCGTCGTGCGGATCGCGCAGCACGCGCACCCAGTCCTGCCAGTCGCCGTAGCTGTTGGTGAAGCCCCAGGCGATCTGGCCGTTGGAACCGACGATGACCGCCGGCGTGCCGGGCAGGCTGACGCCGTTGACGTCGCGCTGGCCGCCCGGCGCGACGGCATCGGGATAGCGCAGGCGGGTGCGGAACCAGATGTTCGGCACGCGCAGGCCCAGGTGCATGTCGTTGGCCAGCATCGCCGCGCCGTTGCCGGTGAGCGTGCCGGCCACGGCGAAGTTGTTGCTGCCGGGGCGCGGTGCATCCAGCGCCGGCGCCAGCGTGGCGGCCAGCGCCGTCGACGCTGCAGTCGGTGCGAGCGGGCGCAGGTCGAACACGCTGGCGGCGGGCAGCACCGGCGTGCGCGACAGCCGGCCGCTCAGCGGCGCCTCCCAGTCGGGATCGGGCGCGAGCAGGAAATCCACCAGCGAACCGGGCAGCACCGCGCGCATCTGCGCCATGCGCAGCTCGCGTTCGTTGCGGCCGTCGCTGTTGAGGTCCAGATACATCGCGGCGATCACCAGCGCGCTGTCTTCCGAGCGCCACGGTTGCGGCTGGCTGCCCAGCAGCAGGTATTCCCATGGCCGCACCCGCAGGTCGGCCAGGCCGGCGTTGACGCCGTCGCGGTAGCGGTCGAGTTCGTGCTTCGCGGCGGGAGCCATCTGCGCATAGGCAGCCTCGACCACGGCGCGCAGCCGATGGCGACGGTGGTTGAGGTCGACCTTCAGCGCAGCCGGCCCGACCAGCGCGGACAGTTCGCCGGCGCTCATGCGGCGCATCAGGTCCATCGCGAAGAAGCGCTCCTGCGCGTGCACGTAACCCAGTGCATAGCTGATGTCGGTGCGATTCTTCCCCTCGATGGTGACCGTGCCCAGCGCATCGCGACGGATGCTGACCGCAGCGGACAGGCCGGTGGCCTGGCGCGTGCCGTCGAGCCGGGCACGGCTGCCGGCGAACAGGTACCAGCCGACGAGGAAGGCGGCCAGCAGCAGCGCCAGCAGGCTCGGCAGCGCAATGCGCAGGATGCGGCGACGACGCGTCGTCATGGCTTGGCGAACACCGCGAAGATGCCCGCATACGGCTTGACCATGAAGGCCGGCGCGCCGGCATAGCCTTCGCCGTCCACGTACAGCTGCGAGATGCTGCCATCGAGGTACAGCGCGTCGCGGCAGCCCAGCTTGTCGCGGAACAGACGTCCAAACGTATGGAAGTTCACCGGCGCCTCGCTCACGGCAAAGACCACTTCGGTCGGGGTTTTCACGCAGACGCCGCTGCGCCATTTCAGGCTGGACGAATCGTCGACGAACTGCTCGTTGAGCTTGCCGTCGATCAGCAGCATCGGGCCGGACTGGGTGGCCCACTTCGCGCTCTTGCCGTCGGCCTTGAACGCGGCGCTGGTGCGCACCGCGGCGTGGCCGTCCGGATACACCGCGAACACGCCGTTCGGCAGCAGCGAGAAATTGCCCGAGGCCGGGTTGCCGTGGGCCAGGTTCAGCGGCACCACGGTCTTGCCGTTTTCCACATACAGGCCGAGGGGCGCGAACTTGTGGTCGTAGATGCCGGCGTTGGCGGCGAACAGCAGGTGCCGGCCGTGCTGCTCGCCCCACTGGCGCAGCGTCTCGATGCTGCTGAAGGGCTGGCCGCTCTGCGGGTCGCGCCAGTGCAGGGACAGGCCCTCGCGCCTGAGATCGACGTGCACGATCCGGTAGTTCTGTCCTTCGAACGCGATCTCGCCGCTGGCCAGTGCCTGCGCCGTGGGCGCGCAACCGGGCGCGCCGAGCAGCAGCAACACGGGCAACAGCGCGCGCTGCCATCGGGAATGGCGGGGGCGGGGGTGGAGCGGGGAAGAAGAAGCCATGCGTCGATGGTCGCCGCCCTGCGTTGCGCGTGCAAGTCCGCCGCCTGCGCAGAGGCCCGGCTGCCGTTAAACTTGCGCTTTTCCCCGGTGCCCGCCCATGCCCTATACGCCGATAGTGGCAACCCTCGGTTACGTGCTGTCGCCCGATCGCAGCGAAGTGCTGATGATCCATCGCAACGCCCGCCCGGACGACCAGCACCTGGGCAAGTACAACGGCCTGGGCGGCAAGATGGAGCCGGGCGAGGACATCGCCGCCTGCATGCAGCGCGAGATCCTCGAGGAGGCCGGCATCACCTGCGAGTCGATGCAGTTGCGCGGCACGCTGAACTGGCCCGGCTTCGGCAAGCAGGGCGAGGACTGGCTCGGTTTCATCTTCGTGATCGACCGCTACGCGGGCACGCCGTTCATGGTCAATCCCGAAGGCACGCTGGAGTGGATCGCGCTGGAGCGCCTGCTGACCCTGCCGATGTGGGAAGGCGACCGCCACTTCCTGCCGCTGGTGTTCGACGCCGACCCGCGCCCGTTCCACGGCGTGATGCCCTACCGGGACGGCCGCATGCAGTCGTGGTCGTACACCCGGCTGTGAGCGCGAAACCGGTCATCCGCATCGTCGCCGCGGTGCTCCGCGACACGGCCGGACGCAGCCTGCTGGTGCGCAAGCACGGCGCCACGGTGTTCCAGCAACCCGGCGGCAAGCGCGACCCGGACGACCTCGACGAACTGGCCACGCTGGCCCGCGAGCTGCGCGAGGAACTGGGTTGCGAACTGCTGCGCGACTCGGCCCGCCTGCTGTGCCATTGCCGCGCGCCGGCGGCCAACGAGCCCGGCCACGTGGTCGAGGCGGCCGTCTACGCGGTGGCAGTGCGCGGCGCGATCACGGCCCAGGCCGAGATCGCCGAACTGCGCTGGATCGATCCGGCCCGGCCCGACGTGCCGGTGGCCCACCTCAGCCGTGAACACATCCTGCCGCTGTTGTGAGCCTGCTTGTTGCATGGGTAAAGCCGTGCGGGCCGCCTTGCCCCTCCCCTGCGTGCCCCGCAAGGGGACTTCCTTCGGTCGCAGGGGAGGGCCGGGGTGGGGTCGCTGTTCGCCGCAAAGTCAAAAGCCATCCCCTCCTGCCCTCCCCCTGCTGCGCAGGGGGAGGGATCGAGCGTGCGGTTTTGCTCCCACCCTGTCATGCAGGAGATGAAAGCGAAAGCGCCGCCTTGCTCCCTCCCCTGCGTGTCCCGCAAGGGGACTTCCTTCGGTCGCAGGGGAGGGTTGGTGTGGGGTCGCTCTTCAGGGCTTGAACGCCGCAAACGTCCCGTATGGCTTCAGCTGCGCATCGATCGCCTTGGGATCGCCCACGATCACGATGCTCTGGTCCTTCGCGGCGAAATACTTGCGGCCCATCGCCTGCACCTGCGCGGCGGTGACCTTGTTCGCCTCGGCCACGTAGCTGCCCAGGAAACTCGGCGGCAGGCCGTCCACCCAGTAATTCGCCAGCGTGCCGGTCAGCGAGCCCTGGATCTGGTTGCGCAGCAGGTAGATGCCGCCGACCAGGCGCTTGGCGCCGTTGAGTTCTTCCGCGCTGGCCGGCTGGCTGGCCATGCTGTCGAACAATTTGGACAGTTCGGCCAGGGTGGCGCCGGTGACCTCGTTGCGCACGTCGACGCTGGCCACCGTGCTGCCGCCCACGCGGCTGGCGCTGAAGCGCGACCACGGGCTGTACGAGTAGCCCTTGTCCTCGCGGATGTCCTGGGTGATGCGACTGGTGAAGCCGCCGCCCAGGATGGTGTTGGCCACGGTCAGCGGGACGTAGTCCGGGTCGCTGGCGGGGACGGCTGGACGGCCATAACGGATGTTGCTCTGCACGGCGCCGTCGCGCGCCACCAGCAGCCGCTGGGGCGCTGCTTCACGTGGTGCCGGCGCAGTATCGGGCAGGGCCTTGCCGTCGGCCTTCCAGCTGCCGAACTGCTGTTCGGCCAGCTTGAACGCCGCGTCCGCGTCAATGCGTCCCACGATCACCAGCAGGGCACGATCGGGCCGGAAGCGGGCGTCGTGCAGCGCGCGCAGCGAGTCGCTGGAGGTGGCCTGCACGGTGGCTTCGACCAGCGAATCGCGCGCGTACGGATGATCGCCGTAGACCGCGTGGCTGAAGGCACGGCCCGCCTGCCAGTCCGGGTCGGCTTCCTGCACCTTCAGGCCCTGCAGCGCATTGGCTTTCGCCAGGGCGACTTCGTTGGCCGGGAAGCTCGGGTGCAGCGCGGTGTCCGCCACCAGCGCCAGCAATTGCGAAGCGTGCGAGGCCAGCGCGCTGGCGCGGATGCCGATCGCATCGTCGTCGGCGCCGGCACCGTAGTCGCCGCCGATCGCCTGCAGCGCCTCGGCGATGTCGCGCGAGCTGCGGCTGGCGGTGCCTTCGTCGAGCAGGCGCGCCATCATCTGCGACATCGCCGGCGTGGCAGCGGCGTCGGCCGCGGTGCCGCCGAGCACGGACAGCGCCACGTTGACCTTGGGCAGGCCGTCGCGCGGCACCACCCACACAGTGAGTCCGTTCGGCAGTGTGCGCTGGGCGATCTGCGGCACCGGCAGCGGCTTGTCCGGGCCGTAGGCGGGCAGGTCCTTCGGCAACGCGGTGGTGGAGGCTTGCGCCATGCCGGCCAGTGCCAGGCCAAGCGCGATGGCGAGCGTCCTGAATGTCATGTTCGTCTTCATGGCGGTCCTCACTTGGCGGTCTTGGTGGCGGGGGCGGCAGCGGCCGCCGGGCGGCGCACGATCACGCTGCGGTTGGCGTCGGTGAGATAGGTGCGGGCCACGCGCCTGATGTCATCCGAACTCACCGCCTCGATCCAGCCCGGCATCCGGTTGGCGACGTTGGCGTCACCCCACAAGGTCTGCAGCTTGGCCAGCGTGTCGGCACGGCCGAGGAAGGACTCCAGCCCGCCGTACCAGTCCGACAGCATCTTGGTCTTCAGCCGCGCCAGGGTGGCGTCGTCGACGCCGTCGCTGGCGACCTTGCCGATCTCCTCGTCGATCGCGGCCAGCACCTGGTCGGGCGTGGCGTTGGGCTTGTACAGCGCGAACAGCCCCAGCAGGGTCGGACCGGCGTAGTCGCTGCCGTCGCCGAGCGGGAAGTTCACGCCGCCGTTGACGTTGAGCAGCAGCTCGCGGCCCTTGACCAGGCCCTGGTAGAAGCGCGAGGCGTCGTCGCCCACCAGCAACTGCGACAGCACCATCATCGGCACCTGGTCCTTGCTGCCGCGGGCGGGCATCTTCCAGCCGATCGCCAGCGCCGGCACCTTGGCCAGCGCGTCGGTCTGCTCCTCGTGGCGCGGCTTGGTGTTCAGCGGCTCGGTGACGTCGGGACGCTGCGGCAGCGTGCGGGCGGGCAGCTGGCCGAAGTATTTCTGCGCCAGCGCGAAGGCCTGCGCCGGGGTGACGTCGCCGGCGATGCCGAGCACCGCATTGGCCGGCTGGTAGAAGGTGTCGTGGAAGGTCTTCACGTCGGCGATGCTGGCGTGGTCCAGGTCCTTGAACGAGCCGTAGCCGTCGTGGTTGTTGGCCCACTTGTCGAACGCGAGACGGTTGAGGTCGGTCCAGTAGAACAGGCCGTAGGGCTGGTTCTTCACGTTGACGCGGATCTCCTCCTTCACCACGTTCTGCTGGTTGGCGAGGTTCTTCGCGCTGAAGTCCAGCGACTTCATGCGGTCCGCCTCCATCCACAGGATCGGCGCCAGCGCTGACGAGGGTGCCGATGCGATGTAGTTGGTGTAGTCGGCGCGGGTGGAGCCGTTGAACACGCCGCCGCCACCCTGGATCACCCGCTCGAAGGTGCCCTTGGGCGCGTCGGGCGTGCCCTCGAACATCAGGTGCTCGAACAGGTGGGCGAAGCCGGTGCGGTTCTGCGGCTCCAGCCGCATGCCGACGTGGTAGACCATGCTGATGCCGACGGTGGGCGAGCTGTGGTCTTCGGACACCACCACGGTGAGGCCGTTGTCGAGTTTCTTCACCGCGACCGGAAGTTTCCAGGTGTCGGTGTCGGCGGCGTGGACGGCGAAGGCCAGGCAGAGCCCGGCGACCAGGACGGGTAGTCGTGAAGCAGCCATCTACTTCTCCTTGTCAGCGCGAACGGAAGTCCGATCCTCTGCCTCGCGAACCGCGCCTGACAAGTGACGAATGGCAGGTATGGCCCTGCCACGCCGCTGCTCAGGCCACGTCGGCCGTCCATTCGCGGCTGCCGAACTTGGACTGCGCCAGGGTCTCGGCCTGGGTCAGTTCATCCATCCGCAGCGTGCCGTCGCCGAGGCCGTGCAGTCGGCGGAAGGTGGCGATCATGTGCTCGATCACCGCCTCGCGGGGCAGGCCGGTCTGGCTGCGCAGCGGGTCGACCCGCTTGGCCGCGCTGGTGGTGCCCTTGTCGGACAGTTTCTCGCGGCCGATGCGCAGCACGTCCAGCATCTTCGCCGCGTCGATGTCGTAGGCCATGGTGACGTGGTGCAGCACCGCGCCGCCACGATGCACCTGGGCGGCGCCGGCGATCTTGCCGCCTTCGGAGGTGATGTCGTTGAGCGGCTGGTACCAGGCCTTGATGCCCAGCTCGGCCAGCGCTTCGAGCACCCATTCGTCGAGGAAGGCATAGGCCTCCTGGAACGACAGGTCCTTGACCAGCGACTTCGGCGCGTAGATCGAATAGGTGATGGTGTTGCCGGGCTCGATGAACATCGCACCGCCGCCGGACACCCGACGCACCACCTCGATGCCGTGACGCTGCGCCGCTTCGGCGTCGACTTCGTTGCGCAGCGACTGGAAACGACCGATCACCACCGCCGGCGAAGCCCATTCCCAGATGCGCAGGGTGGGCGCGCGGCGGCCCGCACCGACCTCGTGGGTCAGCACGTCGTCCAGCGCCATGTGCAGGGTGGGCGATTGCGGCGTGGTGTGGATCAGCTGCCAGTCGTGGTCGCGCCAGTCGGTGCGGATCATGCTGCAGATTCCTTGTGCAGGGCGCGGCGCACGGCCACCGCGATCGCCTCGGGCGAAATGCCGTACATCATCACGTCGCTGTCGAGCGGGCCGGCGATGGCGCGGGCCAGTTCCGCTTCCGTGGCCGCCGCGGGCTGGCCTTCCAGCGCGCGGTTGATGAGGTCGAGCGCGCCGTCCGGCTCCAGGAAGAAGTCGCCACTCAGCTGCACCTTGGCCAGGCGATCGCCATGCAGTTCCAGGTCGATCACGACCAGCTTGCCGCCGGGCATCTTGTATTCGCCGTGCATGGGCGTGTTCCGCGTATCGTCTGGACAGGCGCGCAGTTTGCCTCGTTGTCGGCACCGATGCCAAAGAACCCCGCTTCGGACCGCCGTCTTTGTGAGTTTCAGCGCATTTCCCGCTTCAGCGCGGGCGAGCGATTCCATCGGAACGTATTTGCGGTTCCGCTTCTGCGTGGGCAACAGGTTGCGCCTCGGGATCGGCTCGATCGGGCGCCGGAGGAACGCGCTTTGCGAGCCGTGTGCCGGGGGAAGCGGGCTATGCCCCGGGCCACACCAGTGACCGGTGGATCTGCGCACCGGCCCAGGCGCCGTCGCCCACCGCGAGCGACACGGAGTGCGGGACCTTTGCCGCGTCACCGCAGGCGAACACGCCCGGCACGGTGGTCCCCCTGGTTTCTCCGGTCGATATCTGCAGGCCCATCGGCGTCTCGGCCAGTTCGCAACCGAGCTGAGCCGCGATCGGCGTCGATGGCTCGTTCTGCGGCGCGGTGAACAGGCCGGCGAAGCTCATGCGTCGTCCGTCGGCGAGCACGACGTCGGCGTCTCCGTCGATCCGCTCGATTCGCGTCGTTTCGACCGTCACGCCGCGACGGGTCAGCTCTTCCGCGGCGGTCTCGTCGAGTTCGAACGTGCCGTTGAGGAAGAACGTGGTGTTTCCCCACTCCGGCAGCAGCTGCGCCTGATGGATCGAGATCGAGCCGGTCGCGATGACGCCGATGCGGCCCTGGTCCAGTTCGTAGCCGTGGCAATACGGGCAGTGGAAGATGCTCCTGCCCCAGCGCTCGGCCAGGCCGGGAATCCCGGGCAGCCGATCCGACACGCCGATCGCCAGCAGCAAGCGCCGGGCTGAATGCGGGGTGCTGCCACAGGCCACCTGGAAGTCGTCCATCGCGCCGGTCGCCTGCTCGACTTCGCCGTCCAGCCAGGTCAGCGTGGGATACGCGTGCAGTTGCTCGCGGGCAACGCGGGCCAGTTCGGCGGGATCGACGCCGTCCTGGCCCAGAAACCCGTGGGAGTGGCTGGCGCTGCGGTTGCGCCGCTTGCCGCCGTCGATGATGAGTACGCTGCGCCGCGCCCGCAGCAGTTGCAGGGCCGCGGCCATGCCCGAGTAGCTGCCGCCGATGATGATCACGTCATGCTTCATGCCGGTGCCTCGACCGATGGGCGCCATGGCGGCGCGCGAAATCCGCGGCCAGCGCGGCCAGGGTGACCGACTCGAACCGCTGCAACAGCAGTGCCTCGGCGTCGGCGAACGCGGTGTCCAGCGCCGCATTGATCGCCTGCTCGACGAGGCATTCGGGATGTTCGTTCCGGTTGCCCACGGCGAACAGCGCAGGTTCCCCCAGCGCCTCGTGCAACTGGCGCAGCGTGACCTTGGTGAGGTCTGCCGAAATGCGCCAGCCGCCGGCGTGTCCGCGACCCGCCGTGACCAAACCAGCCTCGCGCAGCAGGCCCATGGTGCGGCGGACTACCACCGGATGTGTGCCCAGACACTGCGCCAGCGCATCGGATGTCATCGGCGCATCGCACTCGGCCATGTGCAGCAAGGCGTGGAGTACGGCGGAAAGTCGGCTGTCTCGTTTCATGTAACAAACGATGTTACGTTAGCGCCTCCATGTCAAGCGGGCGAGGGCAGCATGTCTTCTTTCAACGATCCCCAGGCGGTGGCGCGATACACGGACGGGCCGCTGCGGCAGGTGCCCGGATTGCATGCGCTCCACCAGATGAGCGGGCTGCTCCTGCACGAGCACGTGCCATCCAATGGGCGCGTGCTGGTGCTGGGCGCCGGTGGAGGTTTGGAGCTCAAGGCCTTCGCCGAGGCTTACCCGCACTGGCGCCTGCTCGGCGTCGACCCGTCGGCGCCGATGCTGGATTTGGCCGTCCAGACGCTGGGGCCGCTGGCGCCGAGAGTGGAGTTGCTGGAAGGCTGTATCGATGCGGCCCCGGCCATCGAATTCGACGGCGCGGTTTGCCTGCTGACCATGCACTTCCTGTCCTTCGCGGAGCGCCTGCAGGCGCTGCGCGAGCTGTGGCGCCGGTTGAAACCAGGCGCCCCGCTGGTGATGGCGCATCACAGCGTACCCGACGCGCCGGACGAGAAGCTGCGCTGGCTGGGCAGGCATGTGGCCTTCATGACCTCGAACGGCGTACCCGTGGCGAATCCGGCCACGACGATCGAAGCGATGGCCCGCCGCCTCCCGCTGCTTTCCCCCGAAGCTGAAGTCGACCTGCTGGAGCAGGCGGGCTTCGAACGGCATGAACTGTTCTATGCGGCTTTCACGTTCAAGGGGTGGGTGGCGTATGCGGGTTGGTAGCTCGGCGCGGCCACCGGGCAATCGACAAGGCGCTCCAACCCATCGGAAGGAGCACCCGGCCATATGCAACGCGTCAGATCTGCGCCAGCCCACCATCGACGGCCAGCTCGCTGGCGGTCATGAAGCTGCTGTCCGACGACGCCAGGAAGGCCGCCGCCGCCCCGATCTCGGCCGGTTCGGCCATGCGCTGCAACGGGTTCATCGAGGCGAACGCCTTCAGGCCTTCCTCGCCCACCGCGGCCTTCGCCAGTTCGGTCGCGGTCGGTCCGGGCGACAGCACGTTGACCCGGATGCCGGTGCCCTTCAGGTCCTCCGCGAAGGTCCTGGCGAGGTTGCGCACGGCGGCCTTGCTCGCGCTGTAGACGCCGAAGGCCGGGGCGCCGGTGGTGCCGGCGCTCGATCCGGTCAGGATGATCGAGCCACCCGGGCCCATCAGCGGCAGCGCCTGCTGCACCGTGAAGATCGTGCCCTTCACGTTGGTATCGAAGGTTTCGTCGATGTGCTCCGCGGTGATCTGGCCCAGCGGGAGCAGGCCGCCGGTCCCGGCGTTGGCGAACACGATATCGAGGGTGCCGCGTTCGGCCTTCACCGCCGCGTAAAGCCGGTCGAGATCGGCCGGGTCGGAGACCGAGCCCTGCACCGCGCGGGCGTTGGGGCCGAGCTTTGCCAGCGCGGCGTCGAGCGCTTCCTGCTGACGGCCGTAGATGAAGACGAAGGCGCCTTCCTCGATGAAGCGCTCTGCCGCTGCGATGCCGATGCCGGTGGCGCCGCCGGTGATGACGGCGGTCTTGCCGTTCAACTTGCTCATGTCATGGATCCTTGGTGGGAGGGGTTGCCACTGCCGAAGCGGTGATGGGGATGGCGCGCCGATCGCGATCCTTGTCGCGATGGCCGTGCGCGTTCAGGGCTGCTGCTTGAACAGGTCCTGGAAAATCAGCGGGCCCCAGACGCGGCCGCGTGCCTGCACCAGCGCGCCGCCCTCGTCGAACTTGCCGAGGTTGACGGGGGCGAAGCCGAGTCGCTTGGCAAGGTCCGCCACTTGCGCGGTGGCCGCTTCGTCGTCGCTCGACAGGAACACCACCCGGTGGCCGCCCTCGACCTTGGGGTCGGTGGCCAGCGTGCGCGACAGCAGGTGGTTGAAGCCCTTGACGAACCTGGCGCCGGGGAACGACCTGGCGGCGAAGGCGGAGGAGGGGAGGTTGTCGAGCGTTTCGACGGGGTCATTCGTGTTCATCGCGTCGATGACCGTCTTGCCCTTCCAGTCCGCAAGCAGCTTGCCGATGTCACGGTGCCCCTCGAACAGCACCGCCAGGATGATCACGTCCGCCTTGACCGCTTCCTGCAAAGTCCCTGGGATGACCCTGGGGCCGATCGCCTGCGCCTGCGGCAACAGTGCTTCGGGCGGCCGCCGGCTGGCGACCGTAACTTCGATGTTGTTGCGGGCGAACGCGCGGGCGAGGGCCTGGCCGATGGAACCGAAACCGATGATGGCGTAGCTCATGGGGATGATCCTTCTTGAGTGGGGTGATCCGGCCTGTTCGAGCCGGTTGCCCAACCAATCTGGGTCGCTTGACGCATCAAACCAATTGACGAAACATCGCTTGATACGATCTATTTTCTGGATAACTCATGCTCGACAACGTCACCATCAACCAGCTGCGTGCGTTCGTGGCGGTGTGCGACCAGGGCAGTTTTTCGGGTGCCGCGCGCAAGCTCGCGCGGGCGCAGTCGGCCATCAGCCACGCGATCAAGGCGCTGGAAAGCGCGTTCGACGTCGAGCTGTTCGAGCGCAACACGCGCAAGGCTCAGCTCACCGCGGCGGGGCGCAGCCTTCTGCCGGATGCCCGGGCGGTGATCTCGCGCACGGAGGAAATGAAGAACCGCGCCGGCGCGATCGCCAAGGCCGGTGTGCCGCAAGTGTCGGTGGCGGTCGACGCCTACTTTCCGCGCGCCCACCTGATCGGCTGCCTGCGCACTCTGCAGGAAGAATGCCCCGCCGCCGCGATCAACCTGCGCATCACCACCATGCAGGGCGGCGAAAAGCTGGTGCTCGAAAAAGTGTGCGCCCTGGCCGTCACCATCAACGACGTGCCGGAAGTGAACCCGCATGCCATCGAGCGCCACTGGCTGCGCGAGGAAGCGATGGCGACGGTCTGTGCGCCGACCTATCCGCTGGCTTCGACACCCAGCCCCGTCCCCGTGGACGAGTTTGGCCGCTACATCCAGATCATCGTCACCGACAACCAGCCCGGCGCCGACAAGACCCAACAGGGTGTTGCCGGCAAGCGCCAGTGGCTGGTCAATGACCTTGGCGCCAAACGCGATCTGCTGAAGGCCGGGCTGGGATGGGGACACTTGCCGCGGCATCTCGTCGCCGAGGATCTGGCCAGCGGACAGCTCGTCGAGCTTGAGCGGCGTGCGTGGCACATCCGTTCGCTGACGTTCGTGGTTTCACAGCGGCGCGGGCATGATCTGTCGGCGTGCGAGGCGCGGTTGGTGGAGCTGCTTGGGGAGGCTTGGCTTCGTGCGAACGCGCCGTTGCCTGAGGCGCTGGCGGAGAACCGCAGCTCCACTTAATTGGCCACGTCCCCTTTAATTTCTTATGTCAGGGCGCGCTATCGTGG
>NZ_AJXT01000010.1 GCF_000264295.1 Rhodanobacter spathiphylli B39
ACCCATAATTCATCGTTCGGCGCAGCCAATTCCTGAGCTCTCGCACGGCCGTCTGGACGGCCGTTTCGAACTTAATTGATCAGACCATCCTTAGGCGTCCGCGCCCGACTAAATGACTTTGATCATACGAAGGACGCTCCACACGCCCACTCCCGCCCCGGCCATGGAGGCTGCGAGAATGGCGTAATGGGCCCGAGGGAACGCCACATGCAAACGTGAAGCACCGGCTAGCGATGCAAGGGCAAGGGCGATGGATGAGGACAGTGAAATTGCGAAGAACGCCGACTTCTCGTGTGCGCCGCCAATAAACGCAGCGAACACTCCGGTAATGAAGCCTGCTGAAACTCCTGCGATTGCTGCGAAGATTGCCGTGGCAGTTTTCAAGGTGCAGCGTTTTCTTGGACCCGAAAACGGGACGTTGCGCCGAGTATGCGGCGCTACTCCTGACCGGACAAGCGACGAGCCCTGTCTCAGATCGTGCCTTGTGCGAACGCTCGTTGATGACATGCGGGCAGGCTGTCGTTGTTGTCAGCAACTTTAAACAATTGTGTCAGGGACAATTTACCCTCTGGCGGCTAGCCACGAATGGTTCCTGATGCCTTTCCTGGCTCGCCCCTTTTCTCAGTTGATAATTTCTCCCATGCCGCCTTCGACGCGGCTCTTCAGTGCCGAAATGAACTCCTCGTCGTAGGGCTCCCAGCTTGTGAGTTCGCCAACGATCCTTAGCGGTGACGCGCTTCGATACGACCGTGTGGGGTTGCCGCGAAACTTCTTGTTCGTGACGTTCGGGTCGTCTTCAAACGCCGCGGTCGGCGCGACGACATAGACGCGCGGCCTTCCCGCACCACGGGCCATCTCCGCCGCAAGACCGGCCCCCTTCGGGACGGTAGCGAAATAGACATGGTTCATCACCACGCGATCGTCGTAATTGGAGGTGAACCCGGCAGTCAGCAAATCGCCGACCGAAAGATCCGCCCTCGTCCCGTGATAGAACGGCCCGTCCACCCGGTTGCAGTTCTCATTGGTAACCGGAACCCACTCGTCGTCATGCATCGCCCGGCGCGCCTCACGCTTCCTGCCCGATCGGCAGGGCGGCGATCCTAGTTCACGCTGCCAGCCTTGTCGCAAGTCCCGGTGGCTGATATAAATTGAGGGTGGGGGCGCGGTGCGCCTCTTTTTTTGCGCGGCAGCGACTCTCGCCTGTTTCATCGCCAGTATGCGTGCGCGCGCGGCCCAGCCGCGGTGATCCACGCTGGCAACTATTGTCCCTGACATCTTTCTCGCGCTGAGCGCAGCTCGCGCCAGCGAACGGAGTCGAAGCGTCGCCTCGCCAAGCCCCTGGTGGCTACCGCTGCATCAATGCCCGCGCCCGTGGAAGTTGCCGGTGCCCCCGCCGATCGAGATGCTGACGCCGCCGCGGGGATGGTCGCAGCTGCCGAAGGCCTTGCTGAGGTTCACCGTGCCGGTCTGGTAATTGCCGCTGACGTGGTTGCCGCCCACCACGCCCATGCCGACGCTGCCGTGCACCTGCGGCCGGTTGTAGCTGTAATCGTCGCAATCGGAACCGGTGTCGCTGGCGCTGGTGACCTCGGTGTTGCCCATGCGTCCGCTGGTGTCGCCGTAGTAGACGCCGGGCGCGCTGGTGGCAGAGGCCGGCCTGGCGACGGTGCTGCTGGCTGCAGGAATATCGGCGGGCGCCAGCTTGAGGTTCAGCGGCCTGGCCGGCGTCTGCGCCCAGGCCGTGGTGGTCAGCAGGGCGGCGAACAGGGCAGGGAGGATGCGTTGCATGGTCATGCTTACTCCGGTGGTCACGTGTTCAACGCGCGGGGTCGCGTCGGCGTGCACATCCCTGTTGGAACGGTGGTGCGGCGACAAGTTCCTGGACTCGCTCCGCAGGGCGGGCACTGCCCGCCCTGCGCCATGCCGTGCTCAACCGGTGGTTTCGATCCGTTCGACGCGGCGCAGACCGCGCGGCAGCAGGTTGCCGCGGGTGGCGCGGTTGCCGCCGTATTCGACCAGGTCGGCCCACTTCAGGGTGAGCTTGCGCGCGCCCGCGTACATGGTGACTTCGCCCTTGCCTTCGGTGACCACGGCCACGCCGGCCACGCGTTCGCCTTCGGCCAGCTGCTTCTTCGGGATCTCGATCAGCTTGTTGCCTTTGCCCTTGTCCAGTTCCGGCAGCTCGGCCACCGAGAACATCAGCAGGTGGCCTTCGGTGGTGACTACCACGATGCGATCGCGCGCCGGGTCGGCGCTGACCTGCGGCGGCAACACTTTCGCGCCGTCGCTGAGCGAGATGATCTGCTTGCCGGCCTTGTTGCGGCCGGTGAGCGCTTCGAAGCGGTTGACGAAGCCGTAGCCGAAGTCGGTGGCGAGGATCAGCCGGGTGTCGTTGTCGCCGGCGATCACCGCGTCGAAGCTGGCGCCGCCGGCGGGGCTGAAGCGGCCGGTCAGCGGCTCGCCGTTGCCGCGCGCCGAGGGCAGGGTGTGCGCGGGCGTGGAGTAGGCGCGGCCGGTGGAGTCGATGAAGGCGACCTGCTGCGTGGTGCGCGCCTTCACCGCGGCGAGCAGGCCGTCGCCTTCGCGATAGTTCAGCGCCTCGGCGTCGATGTCGTGGCCCTTCGCCGCGCGTGCCCAGCCCTTCTGCGAGAGCACCACGGTGACCGGCTCGCTGGCGACCAGCGCGCTTTCGTCCAGCGCCTGGGCCACTTCGCGCTCGACCAGCGGCGAGCGGCGTGCGTCGCCGAATTTCTCGGCGTCGGCGCGCAGCTCTTCCTTGATCAGGCCCTTCAGCTTGGCCGGCGATTTCAGCAGCACGTTGATCTTCGCGCGCTCCTCTTCGAGTTGGTCGCGCTCGGCGTTGATCTTCATTTCCTCGAGGCGGGCCAGCTGGCGCAGGCGGGTCTCCAGGATGTAGTCGGTCTGCTCCTCGCTGAGCCGGAAGCGCGCCATCAGCACGGGCTTGGGCTCGTCCTCGGTGCGCACGATGCGGATCACTTCATCGAGGTTGAGGTAGGCGGTGTGCAGGCCTTCAAGCAGGTGCAGGCGGCGGTCGACCTTGGCCAGCCGGTTTTCCAGTCGGCGGGTGACGGTGCTGGTGCGGAAGCTCAGCCACTCGGTGAGGATGCGCTTGAGATCCTTCACCTGCGGACGGCCATCCAGGCCGATCATGTTGAGGTTGACGCGGAAACTCTTCTCCATGTCCGTGGTGGCGAACAGGTGCTGCATCGTTTCGTCGGCGTCGACGCGGTTCGAGCGTGGCACGATCACCAGGCGGATCGGGTTCTCGTGGTCGGACTCGTCGCGCAGGTCCTCGATCATCGGCAGCTTCTTCGCGCGCATCTGCGCGGCGATCTGTTCGAGGATCTTCGACGGGCTGACCTGGTGCGGCAGCGCGGTGATCACGATGTTGCCTTCCTCGCGCTGGTACACCGCGCGGGCGCGCACCGAGCCGCCGCCGGTCTGGTAGATCGACAGCAGGTCCGCGCGCGGGGTGATGATCTCGGCCTCGGTCGGGTAGTCCGGGCCCAGCACGTGCTCGCACAGCTGGGCGACGCTGGCGTCCGGCTCGTCCAGCAGGCGGATGCAGGCGGTGACCAGCTCGCGCAGGTTGTGCGGCGGGATGTCGGTGGCCATGCCCACCGCGATGCCCATCGAGCCGTTCAGCAGCACGTGCGGCACGCGCGCCGGTAGCCAGCCCGGCTCTTCCAGCGTGCCGTCGAAGTTCGGCACCCAGTCCACCGTGCCGTGGCCCAGTTCGCCCAGCAAGGCCTCGGCGATCGGGCTGAGTTTGGATTCGGTGTAGCGCATCGCCGCGAAGCTTTTCGGGTCGTCCGGCGAGCCGAAGTTGCCCTGGCCATCGACCAGCGGGTAGCGGTACGAGAACGGCTGCGCCATCAGCACCATCGCTTCGTAGCTGGAGCTGTCGCCGTGCGGATGGAACTTGCCGATCACGTCGCCGATGGTGCGTGCGGATTTCTTCGGCTTGGCGGTGGCGCTCAGGCCCAGCTCGCTCATCGCGTAGATGATGCGCCGCTGCACCGGCTTCAGGCCGTCGCCCACGAAGGGCAGGGCGCGGTCCAGCACCACGTACATCGAGTAATCGAGATAGGCCCGCTCGGCGTATTCCTTGAGCGGGATCTGTTCGTAATTGGCTTGCAGGTTCATGGGTTACATCTTGGAAAGTGGCGCGCGCGGCGCGGATAACCGGTCGATGGTGCCAGAAAGTGGCAACCTCTTGTAGCGCGTCTACGGATTGCTGCCGCCACTGCCCGGCAGCGGAGGCGCACGCAGCGGCACCGGGGTGGACTGCACGATCGAGGTGGTGGTCTGGCCGTAGCGCAGGAAGCGGTCGAGGATCTGGTCGAGATTCTCCAGCGCGTCCAGGTACACCTTGATGATGAAGCAGTCCTCGCCGGTGACGCGGTGGCACTCGACCACCTGCGGCATTTTCTGCGCGAGTTCGGCGATCTTCGACAGCTGCCCGGGTATCGGGCGCACGCGCACATACGCGGTGATCGGCCAGCCCAGCGCCTTGGGCTCCAGCTCGATCCGGTAGCCGCGGATCACCCCGGTTTCCTCCAGCCGGGTGAGGCGCTCCTTCACTGCCGGCGCGGACATGCCGATGCGACTGGCGAGCTTGCTGACCGGCTGGCGCGGGTCTTCCTGCAGCGCCTTCAGCAATTCGATGTTGCGGGGATCGGAGACGAGGCTGGAAATCTGAGGCATATCGTTCACTTTTACTGCGATAGTTGAAAAATTGACGGACGTATCCTTGGATTTTTGATGGATCATGCGCCGGTTCCCTGGAAAATGGGAGGCCATGAACGAGCAGCCTTCCACCTCACCGTTACCACGGTTCGCGCCGCCGCCGCAGCTGTATTTCGTGGCCAGCGCGATCTTCCACTACCTCGGCCCGGCCTTCGCCGTGCTGTTGTTCGCCCGGGTCGAGCCACTCGGCGTCGCCTGGCTGCGGATCGCCAGCGCGGCGTTGATCTTTGCCGCGTGGCGGCGGCCGTGGCGCCGCTTCCGGCAGATGGATGTGGCGGCGCGATGGAACATCGCGGGGCTGGGCGTGGTGCTCGGCGGCATGAATGCCTGCTTCTACCTGGCGATCGATCGACTGCCGCTGGCGACGGTCGGCGCGATCGAGTTCCTCGGCCCGATCGCGCTGGCGCTGGCCGGTTTGCGCACGCAGCGCAATAGCGTGGCGCTGGCCCTGGTGATTGCCGGCGTGTGGTTCCTGACCCACCTGCGCCTGGCAGGCGCGCCGCTCGGCTTCGCGTTCGCGTTCGCCAACTGCGCGCTGTTCACGCTGTACATCGTGCTCGGCCATCGAGTCGCGAACGATGCCGGCGGCAACGCCATCGATGGCCTGGCCGCCGCAATGCTGGTGGCGCTGGTGGTGGTGAGCCTGATCGGTCTTCGCCCGGCCACGCCGGCGCTGCTCAGCCTGCCGCTGCTCGCCGCAGGCATGGGCGTGGGCGTGACATCATCGGTCATCCCTTACGTGTGCGACCAGCTGGCGATGGCGCGGTTGCCGCGGGCCACCTTTGCCATGCTGCTGGCCTTGCTGCCCGCCACGGCATGCCTGGTCGGCGCCGTCGTGCTGCACCAGCTGCCCGGGCGGGCGGAGACGATCGGCATCGCGCTGGTTGCCGCCGGCATCGCCATCCATCGCGAGGCACGGCGACAGGGCCGGAGCGATTTCACGCAACGACGAAAGAGGTGATCCCCATGGACTACGTACGACTCGGCAAGACCGGCCTCAAGGTCTCGCGCATCTGCCTGGGCTGCATGAGCTATTCGGAAGCGCCCACCAGTGCGAGGCCATGGACGCTCGACGAGGAGCACAGCCGACCCTTCATCCGCCGCGCGCTCGAACTGGGCATCAACTATTTCGACACCGCGAACATGTACTCCGCCGGTGGCAGCGAGCTGGTGCTGGGGCGTGCCTTGCGCGATTTCGCCCGGCGCGAGGAGGTCGTGATCGCGACCAAGGTGTTCTACCCGATGCGCGAGGACGCCAACGGCGGCGGCCTGTCGCGCAAATCGATCATGACCGAGATCGACGCCAGCCTGCGCCGGCTCGGCACCGACTACGTCGATCTCTACCAGATCCACCGCTGGGACCACGCCACGCCGGTCGAGGAAACGCTGGAGGCGCTGCACGACGTGGTGAAGTCGGGCAAGGCGCGTTACATCGGCGCCTCGTCGATGATGGCTTGGCAGTTCGCCAAGGCGCTGTACACCGCCGACCTGCATGGCTGGGCCCGCTTCGTCTCGATGCAGCCGCACTACAACCTGCTGTATCGCGAGGAGGAGCGCGAGATGCTGGCGTTGTGCGCGGACCAGGGCATCGGCGTGGTGCCGTGGAGCCCGCTGGCGCGCGGTCGCCTGGCGCGGCCGTGGGAAGAGAAGCCCAGCACGGTGCGCGGCGGCTCCGATCCCTGGGGCGATGGCGTGTACGCCGCGAGCAAGGCGGCGGACAAGGCGGTGGTGGATCGCGTCGGCGAAGTGGCCGAGCGCCTCGGTGTGCCGCGGCCCCAGGTGGCACTGGCCTGGCTGTTGCACCAGCCGGTGGTCACCGCACCGATCGTCGGCGCGACCAAGCCCCATCATCTGGAAGAAGCGGTGGCAGCGCTGGCGGTCGAGTTGCCGGAGGCGGAGCTGGCGGCGCTCGAAGCGCCGTACCTGCCGCATGTCGTTGCCGGCATCGACTGATCAGTGCACCTGTTCGGTCGGCAGGTTCATCTGCCGCAGCTGTACCTGCACGCTGTCCGGCCCGGCCAGGTGGGCGGCGCCGAGGGCGATGAAGACGGTGCCGGGTTGTTGCAGCAGGGTGGCGATCTTCGTCGCCCACGCTTCGTTACGCTGGACCAGCATCGACTGGTACAGCTTCGGCTCCTTCGCGCGCATCTCGGCGGTGCTGACGCGATCGATCGTGTCCGGATCGCCGGCCTTCCATGCCGCGATCATCTGCTGCAGCTTCGCCATTCCCTGGTCCGCGTCACGCATGCTCGAACGCAGCAGGCCCAGCTCCATCGCCCGTGGCATGTCGGCCAGCAGGCGGATCTGCTGCTCCGCGGTTTCCAGGCCGATCACCGGCTTGTGGGCTGCAATCATCTGCGCCTTCAACTGCTTGTCCACGCCGTGTTCCGGGTCCAGTCCCGCGTTCTTCAACGGCATCAGTGACAGCGTCAATGCGGCCAGCCACGGCCGCATGATGTTCAGGGTCTGCATGCCACCGGGTACGCCGGCCTTGTCGGCGAGGGTGCGCAGGCGCTGTGCTTCGGACTCGCTGAGCTGGCTGGTCAACGGGTGCGTGGTGTCCATGCCCAGTCGCATCACCAGCCCGGCGATATTGGCGGGGTTGTCGTCGGTCAGCTCGATGTAGAGCGTCTGGCTGTCGGCCAGCGCGTGTTCCAGCGCCGGGTAGCGCCAGTCGGCATCCTTCGGCATCAGGTGCACGGTGCCGAACAGGTAGATCGTGGTGTCGGCATCCTTCACCACCCACAAGGCCGGGTCGGCGATCGCGGAAGCGGGCAGCAGGAGCAGGGCGATGGCGCAGCGTGCGAGCAGACGTTTCATGAGGCCAGTGTCGCGGCAAGCGCGGGCCGGTTCAATCGGGCTGGCGATGCCGGTCCGCTGGCCACGTTCTCATTTCCCGCCCCAACGCCACCCCGGCCGCTCGCCCTTGAGCCAGAACATGACGAACAGCGCCAGCGTCAGCGGGCCCAGGCCGGCCACGCGCAGGCCGGGCTCCCGGCCCGGCCCGAAGCAATGCAGCACCAGCGCAACCCCGGCCACGTAGACGATCAGACAGGCCCAGCCTTGCCAGCGCACGGGAAGCCCCCAGCCCCAGCCGAACCGCTTGGCGGGAAACCAGTATTTGCGTTCGATGTCCATGGCGTTTCCTGGCGGGCCTGCACGCGGTATCCGGCATCTTCCTCCGGATTCGCCGCGGCAGCACTCCCGTCCTTGCCGACGCTGCTGTGTTGAGCGCGCCCGGTTCCGCCGGGGCCGACGGCCAGGCAACTGGATGCGACGTGCGGCCTGCTAGGTCGGCGTCTCGTTGGTCAGCGCGAAGGCGCTGGCGCGCGCCGGGTCGATCGGCCGGATTTCGAACGCCAGGCCATGGTCCAGGCACGGATTCTGCGCGGCGATGGCCGCTGCCTCGTCGAGGCTGCCTGCCAGGATCGTCCAGTAGCCGCCGACCACCTCCTTGGCCTCGGCAAAGGGACCGTCCAGAACGCATTGCCGCGATACCACCTTGCCTTCCCGCGCCAGCCGCTGCCCGGGCCGCATCCGGCCCTCGCCGACCAGCCGGTCATGCCACGCATAGAAGCGGTCGATCGCCGCCTGGATGTCTTCGCGCGAAGCGTCACTGTCCCACTGGCCGCGGGAGATGACGAGGTATTCGGACAGCGGGCTGGAGTTGCTCATGCTTCGTTCTCGCCGGATCGGCATGGCGCCGGGGGGCTCATTGTGGCCTGGCCTGGCTCAACGTGAAGTAGCCGAGCGGGGAGCTTCCCCCGAGCCCGAGACTGAAATAGCTGCCCTGCACCGAGGTGCCGGCGAGCGGGCCCTGCAGCCAGAGGTAGGCATCGCATACTTCGTTGCGGCCGATGGTCAGCTGCCCGTTCTCGATCCGATACGACAGCGGGTCCGATACCGGGAAGAAGGTCTTGTCACGGGTTGTTGCTGAAACCACCTTCACGACCTTCCATTCCCCGCCCATGCAAGAGGGGGCGACATCATCGGTGAACTCCACGGCAACCGTCGCCACGGCGTGATGCCCGGGATTCTCGATGGACAGCATCCACTTGCCCGGCAGCTCACTGCAAGGCGCCGCCGAAGCGGCGCCAAGGCTGGCGGCAACGCATGCGATGCGGAGAAGGATCTTCATGCGGCTACCTCGGGTGAACCAGGTACCGCGACACGGCGGCCCGGACGGATGCTCATGCGGCGATCTCCCTGGACACATAGGCCATCAGCCCCTCGACGTTGCTGGTGAACTCCGCCTGCAGATCGATGCCGCACTTGTCCGCAAGCACGATGATCGACCACAGGCAGTCCGACAGCTCATGTCCCAGCTTGGACTTGTAATCATCGATATTGCGGATGCCCGCGTTCGCCTGGATCAGCTTCGCCAGATCACCCACGTCCCCCATGAACCCCAGCGCCAGTTCCTCCGTGCTCCACGCGCGCCCGTACAACTTGGTTTCGAGCTGCTCGTAGAGCGCGTTGAGCCTGAGGGCGGATTCCTGCAGTTCTTCGTATTTCATGGTGGTTGGGATCAAGGGGGAACCAAGGGGTGAGGGTAGTAGAAAAGCGTGGATCAAGACCGCGCTCGGGGACAAACGATTTCAGCGCGTGGTGAGGCGCCGGAAAGGCCTGTGGTCTGCCGCGTGACCGAGCAATATCAACGGGCGAAATTTAATTGCCTCCGTCCCTGAGGTTTCCCC
>NZ_AJXT01000011.1 GCF_000264295.1 Rhodanobacter spathiphylli B39
CCTCGTGAAAGCTTTTTTCGAGATTGTTTGGAGCAGGAACCTTCGCAGCAGGACGTCTCGTCGAAGGGGCGTGAATCATAGCGCCATGCAACCGATCTTGGAAGGGGGCGCGACATTTTTTTGCAACATCGTTTCCTCACGGCGAGCGTTCCATGCCGCACTACACTGGCCCGCAACCTTTCATGGCGGATGCGCAAGTGATGAGACGGTGGCTGACCACGATTCCGTTCCTGCTGGCTGCGTGCTCCTGCAGTACAAGGACACATGAAGCTCCGACCGCAGTCGCACTGGACGGCCATCGGTTCTCGGTCGAACTGGCCACGGACGATGCCGGTCGCCAGCGTGGCCTGATGATGCGCACCACGCTGGCGGCCGATCACGGCATGCTGTTTGCGTTTCCCGCGAGCGGCCCGCAGGCCTTCTGGATGAAGAACACGCTCATTCCGCTGGACATCCTGTACTTCGACGAGCAAAAGCGGCTGGTTTCGGTGCAGCAGAATGTACCGCCCTGCAAGGCCGATCCCTGCCCGGTCTATCCAAGCGCCGCGCCGGCAATCTACGTGCTGGAGCTGCCGGCAGGCACCGCGCAACGGATGGGTTTCAGGGCGGGCGACGTGCTGAAGATCGACGGCGAGCTCGGTGCGGTGCGCTGAACCGCGGCGCGTGGCGTGTCGAGCATGCCGACGCGATAGGGAATGAGATCTTCGGGGCGCAGGTTCTCCAATGCGTCCCAGTCGTCTTCAAAGGGAATGAACTGCTGCATGAGATGCTCCCGCATGGCGCGCCGCGGACCGGGCGCAGGAACATCAGAGCAGGCGGCCCGGTCAGTGCGCTGACGGAATCGGGCCGTTTGCTGGCGGGAATCGGCGCTCAGTCGAGCTCGATCATCTCGAAGTCGTCCTTGGTGGTGCCGCAATCCGGGCACGTCCAGGTATCGGGCACGTCTTCCCAACGGGTGCCGGCAGGAATGCCCTCATCGGGTACGCCGATGGCTTCGTCGTAAATGTAACCACACACAACGCACATCCACTTGCGGACGGCGGTCTCGCTGGAACTCTGGCTCATGATCGGATTTCTTCGAATCGCAGGATAATTGCCCATTCTCGCAACTCGACCGCGAATACGAAAGCGCGGGTCGGACGCACCCACCAGACTTGCCGACATGAGGTCGCCACTTGAATACACGCGGAATGCCGAACCGGCGCGGACTGTATGCCATCACGAACGGGCCACGGGCAGACTTGCTCGAAGCCACCGCGCTGGCGCTGGAAGGTGGCGCCCGGATGCTGCAATACCGGGATCTCGGCCGCGATGGGCAACGTCGCCATGCCGAGGCCAGCGCGCTTGCGGCGCTTTGTCGGGCGCACCATGTTCCGCTGATCATCGACCACGACATCGCCCTGGCCATGGAAGTCGGTGCAGACGGCGTGCACCTCGGTCGCGACGACGACGATCCGGCAGCGGTACGCGAGGCCCTGGGGCCGCAGGCGATCATCGGCGTCTCCTGCTACGACTCGCTGTCGCGGGCGCAAGCAGCGGCCCGCGCCGGTGCAAGCTACGTCTCGTTTGGTGCGTTCTTTCCGTCGTCGACCAAGCCGTTGGCGTCCCTGGCGCCGATCGACCTGCTGAGGCAAAGCGCCGCGCTGGGCATAGCGCGGGTGGCGATCGGTGGCATCACGCCGGACAATGGGCGGCCACTGGTTGAAGCGGGTGCGGACTACCTGGCCGCCGTTGCGTCGGTGCTTGCCGCCACCGACGTTCGCGCCGCCGCACGACGCTTCGACGACCTGTACTCCTCCGATCGGAATTCCGCATGACGACCAACCACGAACTCTTCCAGCGCGCCCGGCAATTGATGCCCGGTGGCGTGAACTCGCCCGTGCGCGCATTCAAATCCGTGGGCGGCGAGCCGTTCTTCACGGAACGTGCGGACGGCGCGTACCTGTGGGACGTCGAAGGCGATCGCTACATCGACTACGTGGGTTCCTGGGGCCCGATGATCGTCGGCCACAACCATCCGGCGGTGCGCGAGTCGGTTGAACGCGCCATCCGCAACGGACTGTCGTTCGGCACACCCTGCCCGGCCGAGGTCACGATGGCCGAGACGATCACCCGCCTGGTGCCCTCGATGGAAATGGTGCGCATGGTGAACTCCGGCACCGAGGCGACCATGTCGGCGATCCGGCTGGCGCGCGGCGCCACCGGTCGCAGCAAGATCGTGAAGTTTGAAGGCTGCTACCACGGCCACGGCGACAGCTTCCTGGTCAAGGCCGGTTCCGGTGCACTGACCTTCGGCGTGCCGACCTCGCCGGGCGTGCCCAAGGCCAATGCCGACCTCACGCTGACTCTCCCCTACAACGATCTGGATGCGGCCAGGGCGCTGTTCGCCGAGCAGGGGCACGAGATCGCAGGCCTGATCATCGAGCCCGTCGCCGGCAACATGAATTGCATCGCCCCGCTCGACGGTTACCTGCAGGGTCTGCGCGAGTTGTGCACGCAATCCGGTGCGCTGCTGATCTTCGACGAGGTGATGACCGGCTTCCGCGTGGCGCTCGGCGGTGCACAGGCGCATTACGGCGTGGCGCCCGACCTGACCACCTTCGGCAAGATCATCGGCGGCGGCATGCCGGTGGGCGCCTATGGCGGCAAGCGCGAACTGATGGAGCAGATCGCACCGGCCGGGCCGATCTATCAGGCTGGAACGCTGAGCGGAAATCCCGTGGCGATGGCTGCGGGCCTGGCCATGCTGGAGCTGGTCCAGGCGCCCGGCTTCCATGACCGGTTGGCCGCACGCACGCGGCTGCTGACCGACGGCTTCCAGTCGGTCGCCGATGGCGAAGGCGTGGCCTTCAGCACCAATCGCGTCGGCGGCATGTTCGGCCTGTTCTTCACCGCAGAGAAAGTGACGACCTACGCGCAAGCCACCGCAGCGGACAGCGCGCTGTTCAACCGCTTCTTCCACGGCATGCTGAAGCGTGGCGTGTACCTGGCCCCTTCCGCGTTCGAAGCCGGCTTCATGTCCAGCGCGCACAGCGACCAGGACATCGCCGACACGCTGGAAGCCGCCCGCGGCGCCCTGCGCGAGGCGAAGGGCTGATTCACCAGCTGCCGGTGTTCGGCATCGACGCCCACGGCTCACGCGGCGGCAACTGGCCTTCCTGCAGCAGCTCGACCGAGATCAGGTCGGGCGAACGCACGAAGGCCATGTGGCCGTCGCGCGGCGGGCGATGGATGGTGTAACCCATGTCCTGCAGGCGCTGGCAGGTGGCGTAGATGTCATCCACGCGAAACGCAAGATGGCCGAAGTTGCGCGCCGAACCGTAGTCTTCCTGCGAACCCCAGTTGTGGGTCAGCTCGATCTCGGCCTCCGGGCTCTCCGCCGCGGACAGGAACACCAGGGTGAACTTGCCCTCGGGCACTTCCTTGCGGCGCACCTCGCGCAGCCCCAGCCCCTCGCAGTAAAAGCGCAGCGACGCATCGAGGTCGCGCACGCGCACCATGCTGTGCAGATATTTCATTGCCGGCTCCGGATGTCCAGGTTTTTCAGCTTGCCGCGAAATCGCTCAAGGCCGCGTGCAGACGGGCCAAGCCATCGGCCAGTTCCTCGTCGGCAATCGTCAGTGGCGGCACGAAGCGCAGCACGTCGGGCCCGGCCTGCAACAGCAGCAGGCCATGCGCCGCGGCATGATCGAGGATCGCCGCCGCCTTGCCCCGATGCCCCTCGGCCAGCATCGCACCGATCATCAACCCGCGTCCGCGCACTTCGTCGAACAGGTTCAACTCGTGATTGATCCGGGCGAGGCCGGCGCGCAGGTCGTTCGCCTGCCGCTCCACGTTGGCCAGCACCGCGGGCGAACCCAGCTTGGCCAGCGCGACGCGGGCGACCGCCGCCGCCATCGGGTTGCCGCCGAAGGTGGTGCCGTGCGCACCGTACTGCATCACCTCGGCCACCCTGGGGCCGGCCAGCATCGCGCCGATCGGAAATCCGCTGCCCAGCGCCTTGGCCAGGGTCACGATGTCCGGCGTGACGCCGTCATGGGCATGGGCGAAGAGTGAGCCGGTGCGGCCCATGCCGCACTGGATCTCGTCCAGCACCAGCAAGGCGTCGTGCGCATCGCACAGCTCGCGGACGCGCTGCAGGAAGCCCGGCGCCGCAGGCAGCACGCCACCTTCGCCCTGGATCGGCTCCAGCATCACCGCCGCGAGGTCGTGGTTGGCGAAGGCCGCCTCCAGCGCATCGACGTCGTTGAACGCGGCGTGCACGAAGCCCGCCGGCAGGGGCTCGTAGCCCTCCTGGTATTTCGGTTGCGCGGTGGCGGTGACGGTAGCCAGCGTGCGTCCGTGGAACGAGCCGAAGAACGTGAGGATGATCCGCCGTTCCGGCGGACGCCCGTTCGCTGCCGCCCACTTGCGCACCAGCTTGATCGCCGCTTCGTTCGCTTCCGCACCCGAATTGCACAGGAACACCCGCTCGGCGAAGCCGGACGCTTCCACCAGTTCCGCGGCCAGGCGCAGCGGCGGTTCGGTGTAGAACACGTTGCTGCTGTGCCACAACTTGTGCGCCTGCGCGGTCAGCGCGGCCAGCAGGTCCGGGTCCTGATGACCGAGCGCATTCACCGCGATGCCGGCGCCGAAGTCCACGTAGTCGCGGCCCTCCGTATCCCACACCCGCGCCCCCTTGCCATGATCGAGCACCAGTTCACGCGGTTTGTAGACCGGCAACCAGTAACGCTTGCCCAGTTCGATCAGGTCGGAGGCTTGTTCGTGCATGTCGTTCTCGAAAAGTTGATGTCGGTGCGAACCGGACGGAATGCCACGCGTGCCACCTTGACGCCTGGTCGCGCTTGGCGCCGCGGTCCGGCAGGGGTTCCGAAGATCAGTCCAGGAACAGGTCCGGCAACAGGGGCGCCCCGGGCTGCACGGCGTAGCCGGACAGATCGCTGATCCCGGCCTCGCGCAGGACGTCCTCGTCGATCGCGAAATGGCCGGTGTATTCCGTCGAGCGCCGGGTCAGCATGGCGTGGGCGGCATCGGCCACGATCTCGGGCTTGCGGCAATGCTCGACCTTCACGCCATCAATCATGCCGATCGCCGCGGTGGCGATCACCGTGCGCGGCCACAGCGCGTTCACTGCGATACCCATCGGTGCGAACTCCGGGCTCATGCCCAGCACGCACAGGCTCATGCCGTACTTGGCGATGGTGTAGGCGGTATGCGGCGCGAACCATTTCGGATCGAGGTTCGGCGGCGGCGACAGCATCAGCACGTGCGGATTGGCCGCCTGTTTCAGATACGGCAGGCAACTGCGGGTCACCAGGAAGGTGCCACGGGTATTCACCTGCTGCATCAGGTCGAAGCGCTTCATCGGCGTCTCGGCGGTGCCGGCCAGCCAGATCGCGCTGGCGTTGTTCACCACGATGTCGATGCCGCCAAAATGTTCGGCGGCCCGTGCGGCGGCCGCGACCACCTGCTCTTCCTCGCGGATGTCCACCTGCAAGGCCAGCGCCTTGCCACCGGCCGCCTCGATCTCCGCGGCCGCGGTGTGGATGGTGCCCGGCAGCTTCGGGTTGGCCACGTTGCTCTTCGCCGCGATCACGATGTTGGCGCCGTCGCGCGCAGCGCGCAGCGCGATCGCCAGACCGATGCCCCGCGACGCGCCGCTGATGAACAAGGTCTTGCCGGCCAGCGTATCCATGATGTGTCGAATCCTCGAAAGGGAAAGTGCAGACAGGCAGTCTAGCGGGTGACGACTATGCCTTCTGGAAACGCGGCAGGATGTCGCGCAATTCGGCCAGGCGCAGCAGGGGGTCGGTCAGCTCCAGCATGCCTTGCTGCTCGGCGACATCCAGCGGCAGCAGTTCGGCCAGGCGCAGACCGAGCCAGCTGGCATCCTCGTAGGCGGCGCGTGGCGCATCGCGCCAGTGGGGCGCCATGGTTTCGATCAGGCGCTCCAGGATGCTCTGCAGCAGCGCGAACTCCACCGGCACTTCCACGGTCGGTTCGTCCGGCCAGATTTCCACTTCGCCGCGCAGCAGGCCGTCCGATCTTGCCCGACTTCGTGCCACCCGAAAGCGCCGTCCGCCGGTGGCCATGATGCCGAGGAGGCCACTTTCATCGGTGTTGAAGTCATGGATGTGCGCCATCGTGCCGATCGCGGCGGGCACCGCCGGCGCACCGGTTTCCTGTCCCTGCAGGATCAGGCAGACACCAAAGCCGGTGCCGTAACGCGTGCACTCGCGCACCAGATCGATATAGCGCGGCTCGAAGATGCGCAATTGCAACTTGCCGGCCGGAAACAGCACGGCAGGCAGCGGGAACAGCGGCACCTCGATCAGCGGCGGATGGGAACGGGCAACCATGTCCTGAGTGTAACGACAGCGATGGGCACGGTCACCGCCGGCCGCTCAGGCCTGGCGCAGGCTTTCCACGAAGCGACGCGGGGCCGCCTCGAAGCCGCCGTTGGACATGAACACCACCTGGTCGCCCGGTCGCACCTGCTCGCGCAGGTGGTCGATCAGTGCATCGACCGTCGCGGCCGTGGCGCCGCGGCCGTCCAGCGCGTCGGTCACCCGGTGCGCATCCCAGGGCAATTCCGGGCGCTGCAGAAAGACCACGGCATCGGCGTCGGCAAGCGACGGCGCCAGCGCCTCGGCATGCGCGCCCTGGCGCATCGAATTGGAGCGCGGCTCCAGCGCGACCAGGATGCGCGCCGTTCCCACGCTGGCACGCAGGCCGGCCAGGGTGGTGGCGATCGCGGTGGGATGATGGGCGAAGTCGTCGTAGACGCGGATGCCGTCCACCTCGCCGACCAGTTCCATCCGGCGCTTGGCGCTCTCGAAGCTGGCGAAGGCGGACAACAGCGCTCGCGGATCGGCACCGGCGGCAGCCGCCGCGGCCAGCGCCGCCAGCGCGTTCATCACGCTGTGGTGGCCGAGCAGGGTCCAGCGTATTTCGCCCAGCCGTTCGCCACGGTGATACACGGCAAAGGCCGAGCCGTCCGTCTCGATCAGGCTGGCCTGCCAGTCGCCGCGGCCGATGCCGAAGGTTTCCACCGGCGTCCAGCAACCCATCGCCAGCACTTCGGCCAGGCGCTCGTCGTGCGCGTTGACGATCAGCCGGCCGTTGCCGGGCACCGTGCGCACCAGATGATGGAACTGGCGCTGGATCGCCGCGACATCGGGAAAGATGTCCGCATGGTCGTATTCGAGGTTGTTGAGGATGGCGATGCGCGGACGGTAGTGCACGAACTTCGAGCGCTTGTCGAAGAACGCGGTGTCGTATTCGTCCGCCTCAATCACGAAAGGCGCCGCCGCAGGCGGCACAACACTCCCTTCTCCCCTCGGGAGAAGGTGGCGCGCAGCGCCGGATGAGGGTTCGGGGCCCGCGTATGCCTGCTTGCCCCCCAGCCGTGCCGACACCCCGAAATTCCCCGGCACTCCGCCGATCAGGAAGCCCGGTGCCAGCCCCGCGCTCTCGAGCAGATGCGCCAGCAGGCTGGTCGTGGTGGTCTTGCCGTGGGTGCCGGCCACCGCCAGCACGTCGCGCCCGGCCAGCACGGTCTCGCCCAGCCACTGCGGCCCGGAAATGTAGTTCAACCGCGCATCGAGCATGTACTCGACGGCGGGGTTGCCGCGCACCATCGCATTGCCGACCACCACCCGATCCGGCGCCGGCTGCAGGTGCTGCGCGGTGTAGCCACTCATCAGGCCGATGCCCAGCGCTTCCAGCTGGGTGCTCATCGGCGGATACACGTTGGCGTCGGAACCTTCGACCGTGTGGCCGAGTTCACGCGCAAGCGCGGCGACGCCACCCATGAAGGTGCCGCAGATACCGAGGATGTGCAGGCGCATGCCGAACGACTCCGTGAAGTCCGCCGGAGCGGAAGTGCTCAGCCGTTCGCGGCAGCGGGCTCGCGGCGCAGGGCCTGTTCGACCCGCGCGGTGACCTCGTCGAGCTCGCCGACGCCATCGACCACCTGCAGCTTGCCGCGGCTGGCGTAGAAATCGGCGACCGGCGCGGTCTGTTCGGCATACACGCCCAGGCGCTTGCGCACGGTGTCGGGATTGTCGTCGGCGCGGGCTTCGGCCTTGAAGCGGATCTCGCAGCGACCGATGATCGCGTCGTTCGGCACGTCCAGCTTGATCACCGCATCCAGTGGCTGGCCGAGCCTGGCCAACAGGTGGTCGAGCGCGTCGGCCTGGGCCAGGTTGCGCGGATAGCCATCGAGGATGAAGCCGGCTTTCGCGTCAGGCTGGGCCAGGCGCTCTTCCAGCATGCCGAGCAGGATGTCGTCGGAAACCAGCTGGCCGGCATCCATCACCGCCCTGGCCTTGAGTCCCATCGCGGTACCCGCGGCCACCGCGGCGCGCAGCATGTCGCCGGTCGAGATATGCGGTACGCCCAGCGCCGTCTTCAATCGGGCTGCCTGCGTACCTTTGCCCGAGCCGGGCGCACCAAGTAGGACGAGTCGCATAATGCTCCACAAGTTCGACGTACTGCCGCACACTGCAACAGTCCGTCCGATATCCCGGATATTGTGCGCCAAATTAGCCGCTGCACCCCAAGCCGTCAAACGGCGGCAACCCCCAGGCACGCGCAAGTATCTGTCGCCAAAACCTTTGTTGCCGACCATGCGCAACACTTCATCGCCCGTATCGAGGAACCCATGAGCTCGAGTCGCCGTTCGCCCGTCCCTGCCGGAAACATCCTGTATGCCCAGTCCGGCGGCGTCACCGCCGTCATCAACGCCACCGCGGCGGGGGTGATCGAAGCGGCCCGCGGCCGGGGCGTGAAGGTGTATGCCGCCCGCAACGGCATCCTGGGCGCGCTGCGCGAAGAGCTGATCGACACCTCGAAGGAGTCGGCCAGCGCGATTGCCATGCTGCGCCACACGCCCGGCGGCGCGTTCGGTTCGTGCCGCTACAAGCTGAAATCGCTGGACGACAATCGCGCCGAGTACGAGCGGCTGATCGAGGTTTTCCGGGCGCACGACATCCGCTGGTTCCTCTACAACGGCGGCAACGACTCGGCCGATACCGCGCTGAAGATCTCGCAGTTGGGCAAGGCGATGAACTACGACATCCGCTGCATCGGCGTGCCGAAGACGGTGGACAACGACCTGGCCGTCACCGACTGCTGCCCCGGCTTCGGCTCGGTGGCGAAGTACACGGCGATCTCCACCCTGGAAGCCAGCCTCGACGTGGCCTCGATGGCCGAGACCTCGACCAAGGTGTTCATCCTCGAAGTGATGGGCCGCCACGCCGGCTGGATCGCCGCCGCCGCGGGCCTGGCCGGCGAGGGCGCCGATGCGCCGCCGCACATCATCCTGTTCCCCGAGAACGCCTTCGACGAGGCGGCCTTCCTGGCCAAGGTGAAGGCCACCGTCGAGCGCGTCGGCTGGTGCACCGTGGTCGCCTCCGAAGGCGTGCGCAACGCGGCGGGCCAGTTCCTCGCCGAAGCAGGCACGCGCGACGCCTTCGGCCATGCGCAACTGGGCGGCGTGGCGCCGGTGCTGGCGGCGCTGGTGAAGGAAAAGCTCGGGTACAAATACCACTGGGCGCTGCCCGACTACCTGCAACGCTCGGCGCGCCATGCAGCGTCGAAGGTCGACGCCGAGCAGGCGCATGCCGTGGGCCGGGCCGCGGTGGAATACGCGCTGGCCGGGATGAACGCGGTGATGCCGGTGATCGTGCGCACGTCCGATGCACCGTATCGCTGGAAGATCGAACCGGCGCCGTTGGCGAAGATCGCCAACCGCGAGAAGAAGATGCCGAAGGGCTTCATCAGCCGCGACGGTTTCGGCATCACCGCCGCCGCGCGCCGCTATCTGGCGCCGTTGATCCGGGGCGAGGCGGCCCTGCCCTACGGCAAGGATGGCCTGCCACGTTACGTGAGCCTGAAGAACGTCGCGGTGCCACGCAAGCTGGCCCCGTTCCAGCGCTGAACCGGCGCAGTCTGTGACCGTGTTCGCGGTGCTGAGCGCCACCTGAAACCGCCCTGCCGGAATCGGCTGGCGTTCAGCCGCAGCTTCCTACGATCCAACCTGCCCCGGTCGAACGCCGCATTGTCGCGGCCATTGCCGGGGGAGGAGACCCGAGATGAAACTCATCGCCCGCCTGCTCGTTGCGATCACCCTGCTCGGCGCCGGCAGCTTCGCGCTGGCCGCACCCGGCCCCGGGGATCATGGCCGCCATGGCCACGACCGCGGCAGTGATCGTCACCACGACAACCGCCGCGAGGATCACCGCCGCTACGAGGTCCGCCGCGACTACCGCCACCACGACGACCGGCGCTATGTGAGCCACGGCTATTACGGCCCGCGCCACTACGGTCACCCGCATCGCTGGGAACGCGGCCATCGCTACTACGGTCCGACTTATGTGGTGCGCGACTACGGCTACTACCGGCTGCGCCATCCGCCGCGCGGCTATCACTGGGTGCGCGCCGACAATGACTACCTGCTGGTCGCCATCGCCACCGGCATCATCCTGGATGTGGCGCTGCGCTAGAGCCGCGACAGGCTGAGGCATCGAGGGCCGCGTATTCGTACGCGGCCCTTTTCATTTCCTCGGTGGCGCTGCGCCGCACAACAGCCCGCGCCGCAACGTCTGCCTATACTCCCCGAGACCGCCCGTTCCGGACGGCCGCATACAACCCATGGGGAGGCTCCGATGCTGCAGCAGTATGGCTGGTGGATCGTTGTTGCATGTGCGTTAGTGGCGGTTTTGTATGGCGCGTTCTCCGCGCGCTGGATCCTGGCGCAATCGCCGGGCAACGAACGGATGCAGGAGATCGCCGCAGCGATCCAGGAAGGCGCCCGCGCCTACCTCAACCGCCAGTACACCACCATCGGCCTGGTCGGCGTGGTGCTGCTGCTGTTGATCGGTTTCTTTCTGAGCTGGCCGACCGCGATCGGCTTCCTGCTGGGCGCGCTGCTGTCGGGCGCGGCCGGCTATATCGGCATGAACGTGTCGGTACGCGCCAACGTACGCACCGCCGAGGCGGCTCGCGGCGGCCTGGGCAAGGCAATGGATGTCGCCTTCCGGGGCGGCGCGATCACCGGCATGCTGGTGGTCGGCCTGGCCCTGCTCGGCGTGGCCGGTTACTGGCTGCTGCTGAACCGCATGGGCATCAACGGTGAACCCGCCTTGCACGCGCTGGTCGGGTTCGCCTTCGGCAGTTCGCTGATCTCGATCTTCGCGCGCCTGGGCGGCGGCATCTTCACCAAGGGTGCCGACGTGGGCGCTGACCTGGTCGGCAAGGTCGAGGCCGGCATCCCCGAGGACGACCCGCGCAACCCGGCGGTGATCGCCGACAACGTGGGCGACAACGTGGGCGATTGCGCAGGCATGGCCGCCGACCTGTTCGAAACCTATGCGGTGACGGTGATCGCCACCATGCTGCTGGGCAGCCTGATGATCAGCGAGGTGGGCGCCAACGCGGTGCTGTATCCGCTGCTGCTGGGCGGCGTGTCGATCATCGCCTCGATCATCGGCACGCTGTTCGTCAAGGTGAAACAGGGCGGCTCGATCATGGGCGCGCTGTACAAGGGCGTGGTCGTCTCGGCCGTGCTGGCCGCTGCCGCGTTCTATCCGATCACCATGCAGCTGATGCCGGACTTCAGCCACGGCGCGATGAACCTGTGGGGCTGCACCCTGATCGGGCTGGCCCTGACCGGCGGCATCGTGTGGATCACCGAGTATTACACCGGCACCCAATACAAGCCGGTGCAGCATATCGCCGCCGCTTCCACCACCGGCCACGGCACCAACATCATCGCGGGCCTGGGCGTGTCGATGAAGTCCACCGCCTGGCCGGTGCTGGCCGTATGCGCCGCGATCTGGGGTGCGTTCGCCCTGGGCGGCCTTTACGGCATCGCGGTCGCCGCCACGGCGATGCTGTCGATGGCCGGCATGATCGTGGCGCTGGATGCCTACGGCCCGATCACCGACAACGCCGGCGGCATCGCCGAGATGGCCGACCTGCCACCGGAAGTGCGCGGCGTCACCGATCCGCTGGACGCGGTGGGCAACACCACCAAGGCGGTGACCAAGGGCTATGCCATCGGTTCGGCGGCACTGGCGGCGCTGGTGCTGTTCGCCGACTACACGCACAACCTCAGCCAGCACTTCAGCGGCTCCCTGGTCAGCTTCGACCTCTCGAACCATTACGTGATCATCGGCCTGCTGATCGGCGGCCTGATCCCGTACCTGTTCGGCGCGATGGCGATGGAGGCGGTCGGTCGGGCCGCCGGTGCGGTGGTGGTGGAAGTGCGCCGCCAGTTCCGTGACATCCCGGGCATCATGGCCGGCACCGCCAAGCCGGAATACTCGCGCGCGGTGGACATGCTGACCCGGTCGGCCATCCGCGAGATGATCATGCCGTCGCTGCTGCCGGTGCTGGTGCCGGTGCTGGTGATCTTCGGCTTCAAGTGGCTCGGTGGCCCCGAGGCCGGCGCGCAGGCGCTGGGCGGCGTGCTGATCGGCACCATCGTCACCGGCCTGTTCGTGGCGATCTCGATGACCACCGGCGGCGGCGCATGGGACAACGCCAAGAAGTACATCGAGGACGGTCATCACGGCGGCAAGGGCTCGGAGGCGCACAAGGCCGCCGTGACCGGCGACACCGTCGGCGATCCGTACAAGGACACCGCCGGCCCCGCAGTAAACCCCCTGATCAAGATCATCAACATCGTGGCTCTGCTGATGATCCCCCTGCTGTAATCGAAGCGACTCCCGCACGGCACTTCGCCGCTCTCCCGCACACCGGGAGAGCGGCGAAGCGGGGCCGGATCGAGACGACAGAATCCCGCCCCCGTGGCGGGATTCCTGTTCCAGGACTGGCGCTCCTGACTTTGGTCGGCAGCGGCCGTATGATCGGACGGTCGCGCTTCGACTGACCGCGGGCCGCACCGGCCACGTCCATCCCGTTCTTCGCGCACCTGGGGACACATCATGAAATCACTCTGGTTGATGCTGGCGCTTGGCGTCACACTGACAGGCATGACCGATATCCACGCCCGCGACACCACGCCCCCCGGGGCAGCCCCTGCCGCAAACGGCCACGACGACCCGTTCCTGTGGCTGGAAGACATCCACGGCACCCGCGCCATGGACTGGGTGAAGCAGCAGAACGCCACGACGGCGATGCGCTTCGTCGACAACGACGAATTCACCCGCACCCGCGACAGCATCCTCGAAGTGCTCGACTCCGACGCGCGCATTCCCTATGTGAGCCGGATGGGCAACCATCTGTACAACTTCTGGCGCGACAAGTCGCACCCGCGCGGCATCTGGCGGCGGACCACGCTGGCCGAATACCGCAAGGCCGAGCCGGCCTGGGAGGTGCTGCTGGACATCGACGCGCTGAACAAGGCCGAGGACAAGCGCTGGGTGTTCAAGGGCGTGCAATGCCTGAAGCCGGCGTTCGAGCGCTGCTTGGTGTCGCTGTCGCCGGATGGCGGCGACGCCATCGCCGTGCGCGAGTTCGACATACCGCACAAGCGCTTCGTGAAGAACGGCTTCGAGCTGCCCGTGGCGAAGACCCAGGTCGGCTGGATCGACGAGGACTCGGTCTACGTCGGCACCGATTTCGGGCCCGGCACGATGACCGAGTCGAGCTACCCGCGCATCGTCAAGCAGTGGCAGCGTGGCACCCCGTTGGCAAACGCCGCCGTCGTGTACGAAGGCAAACCGACCGACCTCGCCGTCAGCGCGTACCACGATCGCACACCAGGCTACGAGCGCGACTTCGTATCGATCGCCAGGGACTTCTTCCACAGCGAGCTGTATCAGCGCATCCATGGCAGCCTGGCCCGCGTCGAGGTGCCCGACGATGCCGAGGCCGATGCCCACCAGGCATGGCTGCTGGTGCGCACGCGCTCGCCGTGGACCGTGAACGGCACAACCTATCCGGCCGGCGCACTGCTGGCCACGCAGTTCGACCGCTTCATGGCCGGCAAGCGCGAGTTCACCGTGCTGTTCAAGCCCGATGCGCATACTTCGCTGGACTCCTACGCGTGGACCCGGCACCACCTGATCCTCAACCTGATGGACGACGTGAAGAGCCGCCTCGACGTGCTGACGCCGCCGCAGATGGCCACGCCCGATGGGGACTGGAAGCGCGCGGCGATGCCGGGCGCACCGGCGATGAGCTCGATCAGCGTGATCGACACCGACCCCGACCACAGCGACGAATACTGGCTCGACGTCACCGGCTTCCTGACCCCGTCGTCGCTGCAGCGCGGCGTGCTCGACAGCACGCCGGCCGAGACGGTCAAGCAGGCGCCGGCGTTCTTCGACGCCACGAAGTTCACGGTGAGCCAGCACTTCGTGAAGTCGAAGGACGGCACCAGCGTGCCCTATTTCGAAATCGCCCCGAAGGACCTCAAGCTGGACGGCGCCAACCGCACCCTGCTGTACGGCTACGGCGGTTTCGAAGTCTCGCTGCAGCCCTACTACAGCGGCAGCGTCGGCCGGGCCTGGCTGGAACGCGGCGGCGTCTACGTGATCGCCAACATCCGCGGTGGCGGCGAGTACGGCCCGCAATGGCACCAGGCCGCACTGAAGGCCAACCGCCCGCGCGCCTACGAGGATTTCGCGGCGGTTGCCGAGGACCTGATCAAGCGCAAGGTGACCTCGCCGAAGCATCTCGGGGCCGAGGGCGGCAGCAACGGCGGCCTGCTGATGGGCAACATGCTGACGACGTATCCGCAGCTGTTCGGTGCGATCGCCTGCGAAGTGCCGCTGCTGGACATGAAGCGCTACATCCACCTGTCGGCCGGTGCGTCCTGGATGGCCGAATACGGCAACCCGGATACCGCCGACTGGAACTTCATCAAGGCATTCTCGCCCTACCAGAACGTGAAGAAGGACGGCCATTACCCGCCCGTGCTGTTCTACACCGCCACCAGCGACGATCGCGTGGGGCCGGTGCAGGCGCGCAAGATGGCCGCGGAAATGCAGGCCCAGGGCCACCCGAACGTATGGTTCTACGAGAACCTCGAGGGCGGCCACGGCGCCGGCGCGGACAACCAGCAGTCCGCCCACATGCACGCGATGGCGTACGACTTTCTGTGGGACCAGCTGAAGTAGTCCGCCAAGCCCTGACTGCGTAACCCATCGCCCGGAACGGCCTCCGTTCCGGGCGATCTTCTTTCGGGGCGCGGGCGAAGCCGGGGAAGCCGCCCCGCTCGTTCGGCCACCGGCTTCCGCCTCACCGACCGGCGGATTCGTTCAATCATTATGGACGTCCAGACGTCCATATCGTGGTACGCATCCATTTGCGCAATGGCTGCATTTCTGCAGCCCGGGGCAGCAGCTGGGCAAGCCAATTGGCTTTGGCCGGTCCGGAAGAATTGGTTATGTAACGAAAGATTCCGGCATCTACCCTACATCCCCCAACGCTTCCCTAACAAAAACCTGACGCCCGGCGGACTCCCACAACCCGCCTTGTCACCCCATGTTGCCGGCCTCCCCAAGCCGGCATTCCCCCATGGAGCCAGCATCATGTCCACCAGTGCATCCTGGTTCGCGCCCCCTCCCCCGGGGCGAACCGGCAGCAACAGTCACGTCGCTGCGGCGGCGTCGAGCAAGCCCCTGGCGCGCCTTGCCCTGCTCGATGGCATGACGGGCAGGCATGCCGCGTCGCCCGGCGAGCCGGGCGCGGCGCATGCCGACGCCGCCGACGCGGCACGGGGTTTGCCCGAGCGCATACGCCGACTGATCAAGCTCGAAGGCAGCGCCGCGGCGATCGCCGATCGTTGCGGCTTTTCCGCCGGCGCCGTGCGCAACTGGCGCGACGGCCACAGTGACATCTCGCGCGAACGCTGCATCACCATGGCGCGAACCCTCGGTGTTTCGCTGCTGTGGCTGGTCGCCGGCGAGGGCCCGATGCACGCCGCCGACGAGCCGTCGCGCCCGGTCAGGCTGGTGCCGACGGCCACCGTCGAGCGGGTGGCTAGCGCGCCGGAATCCCTGCCCAGCCCGTCGCCTGCGGCGGGCCTGGACCCCCAGCTGCTGGCGGGGTCGCTGCGCCTGCTGCAGTCCTACATCGGGCTGCTCGGCGGCTCGCTGGATCAGTCCGCACGCGCGGACCTGCTGGCCGAACTCTACGGCGTCCTCGGGCACAGCCAGGGCGCCGAGCAGATCGATCGTCTGATGACCTTCCACAACAAGCTCAACGTGAAGCTCCGGAACAACCGGGGCCTGATCGCCTGAGCTTTTCACCTGCACCGGATTTTCATTTTGAGGTGGACGCGGGTTCGTTCCACCGGATCCGATGTCAATCACCACTGAAACGGGGAGCTACATGAAGAACCACGTAAATATCCAACGCAAGCCCGGCAGCCGACCGCTGGCCCATGCCGCGCTGGGCCTGGCGGCCGCCATCACGCTGGGACTGTATGGTGCCGGCGCCCTTGTTCCGGCTCACGCGCAGGCGACGACCGGCAGCATTTTCGGCCAGGCTCCCGCCAACAGCGGAGAGACCGTGAAGGTCAGCAACAACGCGGGCATCACCCGTGAAGTGGCGGTGGACGCGTCCGGCCGCTACACCGTGGACTCGCTGCCGCTGGGCGACTACACCGTGACCTTGCAGCGCGATGGCCAGGTGATCGACACGCGCTCGCACATCACGATGCGCGTGGGCGCCGGCACCGAGGTTTCCTTTGCCGCGCCGAACGCGGCGGACGCTCAGGTCCTGAGCGCCGTCACCGTGCAGGCCAATGCGCTGCCGAGCATCGACGTGACCGGTGTCGATTCGCGCACCGTCATCACCTCCCAGCAACTGGCCCGCCTGCCGCTGGCACGCAGCGCCGAGGCGATCGCGCTGCTGGCCCCGGGCGTGGTCGAAGGCAGCGGCCTGTTCAACGGCCTGAGCACCACCGGCGGCTCGGTCGTCTCGCTGGGCGGCTCCTCGGTCGTCGAGAACGCGTACTACATCAACGGCTTCAACACGACCGATCCGCTGAGCGGCTTCGGCGGTCTGACCCTGCCCTACGGCGCGATCGACCAGCAGGAAGTGCTCAGCGGCGGCTACGGCGCCGCCTACGGCCGCTCCGACGGCGGCGTGATCAGCCAGGTCGGCAAGCGCGGCACCAACGAATGGCATTTCGGTGGCCAGGTGCAGTGGACGCCCAGCAGTCTGCAGGGCGACCCGAAGAACTTCTACTACGTCAACGGCGACGGTTCGCGCGGCAGCATCTATCGCCGCCGCAACGACAACAAGTCATGGACGACCACCGTCGACGCCTACGTCGGCGGCCCGCTGATCAAGGACAAGCTGTTCTTCTTCGCCGCCGTCGAGGCCGAGCGCGAGCAGGGCCTGGGCGACTCCAACAGCGCAGTCGACCGCGGCGTGGGCCCGGTGACGGCGCCGTTCATCACGCATACGCGCGAAGACCGCCCGAAGTGGTACGGCAAGCTCGACTGGAACATCAACGACAGCAACGTGCTTGAGTTGACCGGTGCGTCCAGCAAGGACTCGTACGAGGGCTCGACCTACAACTACGACTACGACAGCGACAAGCAGACCGATTACGTCGGTGGCGCGACCTCGACCAAGAACGGCGCCGACCTCTACTCGGCCAAGTTCACCAGCTACATCACCGACGACCTCACGGTGAGCGCGTTGTACGGCAAGATGAAGGGCACGTACTACAGCGACACGCCCGGATTCGATCCGACCAACCCGTACCTCTTCCATCCGGAAAACCAGAACCCGGACGTCACCGGCGGCGACATCATCACCAACAACCAGACGGTGTCGACGATCAACCTGCCCGGGCATCGCTCGACCAACACCAACCTGCGCCTCGATGTCAGCTACAAGCTGGGCGATCACACGCTGACCGCGGGTATCGACAACCAGAACTCGTCGAACGTCGACGCGGGCACGTATTTCCCGCCCAACGGCCTCGGCTATGCCTGGTACTACGACCGGATCACCGACGGCGACGGCAACCCGCTGCCGAACCAGTACATCCTGGGCGGCCCGGGAACCGCGGCCGCGGGTGCCGACTGGCGCAACTCGCCGTGGGTTGCCGCCGCTGGCCCGGGCAGCAAAGGCTACTACGTCTACCAGTACCGCTACCACGACAACGGCTCGTTCCGCGTCGCGCAGCGGGCGCAGTACATCGAGGACAGCTGGCAGGTCAACGATCGCTGGCTGGTCAAGCTCGGCCTGCGCAACGACCAGTTCACCAACTACGGTGGCGACGGTCAGCCGTACCTGCGCCTGACCTCGCCGCAGTGGGCGCCGCGCGTGGGCTTCAGCTGGGACGTCAATGGCGACTCCAGCATGAAGGTCTACGGCAATGCGGGTCGTTACTACCTCGCACTGCCCAGCAGCGTGGCGCAGCGTTCGGCTGGCACCTCGCTGTTCACCAGCACCTACTACACCTACACCGGCATCGACGCCAACGGCGCGCCCACCGGGCTGACCCCGATCGACACCAGCGTCGGCGCCGGGCAGCCGCTGTCGAACAACGGCGAGTACGGCCAGGGCCGTGACCCGCGCACGGCAGCGTCGACCAACCTGAAGTCGGAATACCAGGACGAGTACATCCTCGGCTTCGACAAGAAGCTGGGTGACTCGTGGGTGTACGGTGCCAAGGCCACCTATCGCAACCTGCGCAACGCCATCGACGACATCGCCGACAACGTGTCGATCATCGCCAAGATGAACGCGATGGGCATCGACCCGAACAGCTACGACGCCACCCAGGTGCCGGGCAGCATCCTGATCAACCCGGGCGCCACCTCGGTCTTCAACATCCCGAAGCTGGCCGGCGGCTACTACACCGTGCAGATGGACTGGAAGAACGATTTCCACTTCAACACCACGATGAAGCGCAAGTACTACGGCCTGGACCTGTACCTGGAGCATCCGTTCGACGGCAAGTGGCAGGGCAAGGTCGACTACCTGTTCTCGCGCAGCTACGGCAACAGCGAAGGCCAGGTGAAGACCGACGTCGGCCAGACCGACGTGTCGGCCACCTCCGACTGGGATTACGCGCAGATCATGGACTACGCCAATGGCGAACTGGCCAACAGCCGGCGTCACCAGATCAAGGCGTACGGTTCGTATCAGCTGAACCCGGCGTGGATGCTGTCGGGCAACCTGACCGTCATGTCCGGCGCGCCCAAGAGCTGCCTTGGTCTGTATGCCAACAACACCAACCCGGGCCTGGGTTACGGCACGTACTATCACTTCTGCAATGGCCAGCCGTCGTCGCCGGGCGAGTCGCACAACCCGTGGACCTACCTGCTGAGCCTGAGCGCGGAATACCGGCCGGAATGGGCACAGCGCCGGCTGGGCTTCAACGTGATGGTCTACAACGTGTTTGACAGTCAGGAGACGACGCAGACCTACGCGCGTCAGGGCGTCAACTATCTGCGTCCGTTCACGGCGCAGACCCCACGCTATGTGCGTTTTGGCGTGAACTACGACTTCTGATCCGCCAGCAACACCGTGAAACGGGGCACCGCCGAGCTTTTCGGCGGTGCCTTTTTGTTTCACCGGCGGACACGGACGCCGCGGCAGGCGGCGGATTCCGGCTTGCCATCCGCGAGCCTTCACGACTGCAGCCGTGGACCGGTGCGCGTCCCGGCGAATCCACGCCGCGCGAACGCAGCCGAACGAGTCCTCCATCGAAGCTTCATCGTGACTTCTGCCGCACGACGCGCAGTCACGCTGGCCTCTAATCTTCCCCATCGGCCATCGCGTTGTCCCCACATCGCCGTGGCTCCAGTCCATGCATTTCTGAAACCCCTCGGAGATCTGGCGTGTTCCTCATCCTAGACGGCACCGGGCCCCAGTACGCCCAACTTTCGCGAGCCATGAAGGCAGCGATCCTCGACGGTCGCATCGGCATCGGCTCGCGCCTCGCTCCCACCCGCGAGCTGGCCCAGGAACTCGGGCTCTCGCGGACCACCGTGCTGGCTGCCTACGAGCAGTTGCGCGCGGAAGGTTTCATCGACGCCAGGGTCGGATCGGGCAGCTACGTGGCGCACCTGCAGACCACGCGCACGGCGCGTCCGCTCGAGCGCTCGATCACTCCGCCATCGCGTTATGCGCATCGCGCGCGACGGGTGCAGGACAGGACCATTGCGCAGTTGCACAGCGGCCTGCGCTACAACCTGCAGTACGGCAACCCGCTGGTGAATCCCGCGCTCAGCGAGACCTGGGGGCGCGAACTGGCACGCGCCGCGGCCTATACGCCCACCAGCGACATCCGTGCGCAGGGTTCGCCGGCCCTGCGCGAACAGGTGTGCGCCTACCTGGCACGGCACCGGGGCGTGCGGGCGCTGCCGGAGAACGTGCTGATCGTCAGCGGCGCCCAGCAGGCCTTCTCGCTCGCCGCCCGGGTGTTGTTGAACGAGGGCGATCCGGTGGCGCTGGAAGACCCCCATTATTTCGGCGCCTACCAGGCACTCGGAGCGCATGGCGCCCGCATCTGTTCCGTGCCGGTCGACCACGAAGGCCTGGTCTGCGAGGCGTTGCCCGTGCCGGCGCCGGCGCTGGTCTGCGTCACGCCTTCGCACCAGTTTCCCAGTGGCGCCGTGATGTCGCTGCGGCGACGACTGGAACTGCTGCACTACGCCGACACGCACAACAGCTGGATCCTGGAAGACGACTACGACGGCGAGTTCCGCTACGACAGCCGCCCGCTGGCTGCGCTGCGGTCGCTGGACCAGGGCGACCGGGTGATCCACGTCGGCAGCTTTTCCAAGACGCTGTTCGGCAGCCTGCGCCTTGCCTACATGGTGCTGCCCGTCGCCTTGCGGGACGATTTCATCAACGCAAAATATCTCAGCGACTTTTCCTGCCCCGGGATCGAGCAGGCGGCGCTGGCGCATTTCATGGAAAGCGGTGGTTTCGAACGGCACCTGCGGCAGGCGCGCAAGGAGCTGAAGGGGCGCCGCGAAGAACTCATCCGCGGCTTGCACCGGCACGCCGGCGACCGGGTGGACATCGTCGACTCCCCGGCTGGCATGCACGTGGTGGTGTGGCTTCGCGGCTACGACGAAGCGCAGGCACAGGAACTGATCGAACTGGCCCACTCGCAGGGCCTGGGCCTGTATCCGATGGCGCCGCACTACGCGTCCGCCCAGGCCCGCCAGGGGCTGCTGCTGGGCTACTGCGGCCTGTCCGCGCAGGAATTGCATGACGCGATGCAACTGTTCGGCCATTGCCTGGACGAGATGGAGGAGCGGATGGCGCGGCGACCGGCGCGACGCCGCTGCCAGGGCGGCTGATCGATCCTGCCCCGTCCTGCCGGCGACGAGGCGCGCGCCCGCGATCAAGCCGGTGCGGCGCATGCAGTAAGCTTTCCGCTCCGCTGCCGACGCTGTCCCATCCATGCACCCACGCACCACGATCACCCCGCAACTGCGCGACTGGATTCTGACCACGACGCGGGACGGCCACAGCGTGACTGAAGTGTTGCGGCTGATGAAGGACAACGGTTACGACCCGCGCCAGAGCCGCAGCATCGTCGCCGAGGTGTTGAAGCTGCCCTTGGCGGCGCTGAATGCGGCGGCACCGGGCGCGTCGCCTCGCGGCTTGCGCACGAGACATCCCGAAGCGCCTGAAGTCGATGTCGACGGGCATCTCGTCGGCATTTCGCTCAGTGTGGAGAACCCCGCGCTGCGCGTGCTGGAAAACCTGCTCGCCGCGGAAGAATGCGAGGAGCTGATCGCGCTGGCGCAACCCCGGCTCAAGCGCGCGCTGACGGTGGCCAGCGACGGCAGCAACCAGGTCGACCAGCGACGTACCAGCGAGGGGATGTTCTTCACCTTGAACGAGCTGCCGCTGGTGGGCCGGATCGAGCAACGCCTGGCCACCCTGCTGGGCATGCCGGTCAGTCACGGCGAAGGACTGCAGATCCTGCACTACCTGCCCGGCCAGGAGTACGAGCCGCACTTCGACTGGTTCGACCCGCAGCAGCCCGGCTACGACACCATCACCGCGGTCGGTGGCCAGCGCGTGGCCAGCGTGGTGATGTACCTGAACACGCCGGCACAGGGCGGCGGCACCGCCTTCCCGGAATTGGGCCTCACCGTCACCGCACGGCGTGGTGCCGCGGTGTACTTCGCCTACGAGGGCGGCGACCAGCAATCCCTGCATGCCGGCTTGCCGGTGCAGCGGGGGGAAAAGTGGATCGCCACCAAATGGCTGCGCGAACGTCCCTACGGACATTCGCACAAGGCCTGAACAGCCGGTCCGGCGGCCGGCTCGCGTTGCTGCGGCGCAGCAGCGATTGGCGTATCCTTGCAGACCTTCTTTCCTCAATCTTCGCCAAGGACTGTCCATGGGTCTGCATCTCGTACCCGCCGGCCGCAACGTGCCGGACGAAATCAACGTCATCATCGAAATCCCCAAGGATGCCGAGCCGGTCAAGTACGAAGTGGACAAGGATAGCGGCGCGATCTTCGTCGACCGCATCCTCTCCACGCCGATGCGTTACCCGTGCAACTACGGCTACGTGCCGGGCACCCTGGGTGGTGACGGCGACCCGCTGGACGCGCTGGTGATCCTGCCGCTGCCGCTGACCGTGGGTTCGGTGATCCGCTGCCACCCGGTCGGCATGCTGCAGATGTCGGACGAGGCGGGCAGCGACGAGAAGCTGGTGGTGATCCCGTCGCCCAAGGTGTTCCCGGGCTACGCGCACATCAACGACATGAAGGGCGTCTCGCCGCACTGGCTGGAGCGCATCGGCCACTTCTTCGAGCACTACAAGGATCTGGAGAAGGGCAAGTGGGTCAAGATCGAGGGCTGGGCCGGTGCCATCGAGGCCAAGGCCGAGATCGTCGCGGGCGTCGAGCGGTACAAGGCCAGCAAGGCCTGATCATCCGACGGACCAACGGCGCGCCCGCTTCGCGTGGCGCGCCGTTTTCGTGTCTGCCGCACGCAGGAATCAACCGCGCTTGAGCAGCTCGCGCAGGTCGATCAGGGCCGCGTTCGCCCGCGACACGTAGTTCGCCATCACCAGCGAATGGTTGGCGAAGAAGCCGAACGGCGAACCGTTCAGCACCATCGGGCTGTGCAGCGGACGCTGCGCTTCCTCCAGTTCGCGGATCACCTGCTCCAAGCTCACGTCGGCGTGCTTGGAACGCAGGATCGGGCCGAAGTCCTGCTGGAACGCCTTGAGCTGCTCCAGCAGGGTCGAGGTGTAGCCGCGCGCCTCGTAGAAGTTGTCGTCGATCTTCGTCCACGACGTCTTCACCAGCCGGCCGCCACCAGGCGTCGCCACCGTGCTGGCTGCCGCCGGCTCGTCCGCCGAAGCCACGTCGCCGATGCGGATCTGCCCCACGCTGGCCGACAGCCGCTGCGACAGCGAACCCAGCCGCGAGGAAACCAGCTGCAGGTAGTCGGCCAGGTTGTCCGCGCGCGCGTAGAAGTGCGCATTGCTGTCGTCGGCGTCGCCGAGCCGGCCCAGATAGCCGTCCAGATGTCTGATCGCCTTGCGGTACTGGCTCTCCGAACTGGGCAGCAGCCAGCGGTCGTTCGGACTGTTGAGCAGCGGATCGGCCTCGGCCAGATCCTTGTCCTCGGTCGACTGCGTCTGCGAACGGCTGAAGTCGTTGCGCAACGCGCGCACCAGGTCGCGCGAGGCGGTCAGCGAGCCGAATTCCCAGTTGGGCACGTTGTCCATCAGCACGCCGGGCGGCAGCTTGTCGTTGCTGAGGTAGCCGCCGCGCTTGTCCAGCAGCGTGTGCACCGAGGTGATCAGGGTGACCGTGGTGGTGGCGCCGACGCTGACCGGCCGCTTCAGTTCCTGCATCTGCGCCCGGGTCACCGTCACCGGATCGAACAGCGCGGGCTCGCTGTCCCACCACCACATCAGTGCGCCCACGAACAGCAGCACCAGCGCGCACAGCGCCAGGATGGCGCGGCGCATGCCGTGGCGTGGCGGGTTCGAGGTGTCCTGGGTCTGCATCGGGCAACTCCTGCGGGGAATGGGCAAAGCTTACAGGCTCATCGTTCCCACGGCGGATGCGCCCCCAGCCGCTCGGCCAGGAAGTCGACGAAGGCGCGCACCCGCGGCGGCACCAGCCGGCGCTGCGGCATCACCGCGTGGATGCCGGTGGTGGCGATCGCATGGTCTGGCAGCACGACCTGCAGTCGGCCGTCGCGCAGTTGCTGGTGCACGTGCCAGACCGAGTGCATCGCGATGCCGAGGCCGGCCACCACCGCGTCGCGCAGCAGTTCGCCCTGGTTGGTCTCGAAGCGGCCCTGCACGCGCTGCGCGATGGCGCGGCCCTTGCGGTCGCTGAAATGCCAGGTGTCCTGCCGACCCCGGCTGCCGACCAGCAGCAGGCAATCGTGTTTCGCCAGATCGGCCGGCGTGTGCGGTACGCCGCGGCGTTGCAGGTAGGTCGGCGACGCGCACAGCACGCGCCGGTTGGTCGCCAGCTGGCGCGCCACCAGACCGGAGTCGTCCAGCGCGCCGACCCGGATGCCGAGGTCGAAACCGGAACCGACCAGGTCCACGACCTGGTCGTCGAGATTCACGCTGAGCTTCACCCGCGGATGCCGGGCCAGGAATTCCGGCAGCAGCGGGGAAATGTACTGGCTGCCGAACGCGGCCGACATGGTCACCCGCAAGGTGCCGCTGACTTCGCTGGCGCCCTGGCGCAGGCCGCCGGTCAGTACCTCCAGGTCCTCCACCAGCGCGCGTCCCTGCTCGGCCAGCTGCATGCCCTCGGGCGTGGCATGCAGCCGGCGCGTGGTCCGGTGCAGCAGGCGCACGCCCAGTTCGCGCTCCAGCCGCTTCAGCCGCTGGCTGGCCACCGCCACCGACAGGTCGAGGCTGCGCGCGGCGGCGCTGATCGAACCCAGGTCGAGCACGCGCAGGAACAGGCCGAGGTCGCCGATGCGGTCCATGACTATCAACCATTCATTGATAATGATTAGCCATCTTGGTGGTTTTTGCAGAAAAGGCAAATCCTTAGGCTGGCGCATCGTTTCTTCAGGACTGTCGCCATGCGCCCCCCTTCCTCCGTCCGGCCACGCACCCCGCTGGCGCTGTACGCGCTGACCGCCGGCGCGTTCGGCATCGGCACCACCGAATTCGTGATCATGGGCCTGCTGCTGCAGGTCTCCGCCGACCTCCACGTCGGCATCGCCGCCGCCGGCCTGCTGATCTCCGGCTATGCGATGGGCGTGTTCGTGGGTGCGCCGCTGCTGACCGCGGCCACCAGCCGGCTGCCGCACAAGACCGCGCTGATCGCCCTGATGATCATCTTCACCCTGGGCAACCTGGCCAGCGCAATGGCGCCGAGCTACACCGTGCTGATGATCGCGCGGGTGCTCACCTCGCTGGCCCACGGCACCTTCTTCGGCGTCGGCGCGGTGGTGGCGACCGGGCTGGTGGCGGAGGATCGCAAGGCCTCGGCGATCTCGATCATGTTCACCGGCCTCACCGTGGCGACCCTGCTCGGCGTGCCCGCCGGCGCCTGGCTGGGCCTGCATCATGGCTGGCGCGCCACGTTCTGGGCGGTGACCGCGGTCGGCGTGCTGGCCACGATCATCATCGCCACGCTGGTACCGGCCGATCGTGGCGGACACGCACCGATGAAGTTCGCCGAGGAGCTGAAAGGCATCGCCCATCCGCAGGTGTTGCTGGGCCTGCTGATGACCGTGCTCGGCTTCGCCGGCGTGTTCGCGGTATTCACCTATATCCAGCCGATCCTGACCCGCATCACCGGCTTTGCCGACAGCGCGGTATCGCCGATCCTGCTGGTGTTCGGCGGCGGCATGGTGGTGGGCAACCTGCTTGGCGGCCGACTCGCCGACAAGCGGCTGATGGCGACCCTGCTGGGCTCGCTGATCGCGCTGGCGGTCGTGCTGGGCACGATGACCCTGGCCCTGCACAGCAAGCCGGCGATGATCGCGTTTGCCGCGGTGTTCGGCATCGCCGGGTTCGCCACCGTGGCGCCGCTGCAGCTGCGGGTGCTGCAGAAGGCCAGCGGCGGTGGCGTGCTGGCGTCGAGCTTCAACATCGCCGCGTTCAACCTCGGCAATGCGATCGGCGCGTGGCTGGGCGGCGCGGTGATCAGCCATGGACCGGGCCTGGGCGCCGTGACCTGGGTGGCCGCGACCCTGCCGCTGCTCGGCCTGATCGTGGCGCTGTACAGCATGCGGCTGGATCGCCCCCAGGCATCCCGTGTCGCACCCCGTTCCGCCGGCCTCGAAGCATCCTGCTGAAACCGCGTTCGCGCCAGCGCAAACTCTTTCCCGTCCCCTGTCCGAAGTTCGGAGATTCCATGAAAGCCGTCGCCCTCACCCGTTATCTGCCGATCGATGATCCGCAATCGCTGATCGACATCGAACTGCCCCGCCCCGTCGCGGAAGAACACGATCTGCTGGTGCGCGTCGAAGCGGTTTCGGTGAATCCGGTCGACACCAAGTTGCGCTCGCCGAAGCCCCAGGTGGAAGCGCAGCCGAAGGTGCTGGGCTATGACGCCGCCGGCACGGTCGAGGCGATCGGCGCGGCGGTGACCGGGTTCCGGCCCGGCGACCGCGTGTACTACGCCGGTGACGTCACCCGGGCCGGCAGCAATGCGCAGTACCAGCTGGTGGACGCACGGCTGGTCGGCCACGTGCCGCCTTCGGTCGAACTGGCCGACGCCGCGGCCTTGCCGCTGACCGCACTCACGGCCTGGGAGCTGCTGTTCCAGCGCATGCCGTTCGACAGCGAGCGCGGTGGCGAAGGAAAGTCCCTGTTGATCATCGGCGGCGCCGGCGGGGTGGGCTCGATCGCGATCCAGCTGGCCCGACGCGCAGGTTTCACCGTGATCGCCACCGCCTCACGCGCCGAAACCATCGACTGGTGCCGCACGATGGGAGCGCAGCACGTGATCAACCATCGCGAACCGCTGGCCGCACAGCTGCAGGCGCTGGGTTTCTCCCAGGTCGATGCGGTGCTCAACCTCGCCGACACCGACCGCTACTGGTCCGTCATCGGCGACCTGCTCGCGCCGCAAGGCCACGTGGGGCTGATCGTGGAACCGGTCGGCGCGCTGAAGATCGGCGATCCCTACAAGGCCAAGTGCATCGGCATCCACTGGGAAATGATGTTCGCGCGCGCCCGCTACAAGACGGACGACCAGGCCGAACAGGGATGCATCCTCGAACGCGTGGCAGCGATGCTCGCCAGCGGTGAACTGCGCGGCACGCGCACCGCCACCCTGACGCCCATCCATGCCGCCAACCTGCGCGAGGCGCATCGCCAGCTGGAATCCGGCAGCACGATCGGCAAACTGGTGCTGGCCGGCTGGTAAAAATGAAGCAGGGTGGCGGCGGCCACCCTGCTTCCCGACCTGCCTGCAATTCCGATCGGCAGACTTCCCGGCCTTTCGACAAGGCCTATCTGGATGAAGCGGGCTTGGCCGGCTCGCCTTTCTTGCCGAAATCCTCCATCAGGGTCTTCATGTCCTCGGCGTGCTCCTCTTCCATCGCCAGGATGCCTTCCAGCATGCGCTTGGTGGTGGTGTCCCGGTCACCCACGTAGTTGATGATTTCCCGATAGCTGTCGATGGCGATGCGTTCGGCGACGAGATTTTCCTCGATCATCGCCGCCAATTCCTCCGGCACCACGAACTCGGCATGGCTGCGAGTGGAAAGGCCATCCGGCGAGAAATCGGGTTTGCCATCGAGCTGGGTGATGCGCTCGGCGATCAGGTCCGCGTGACCCTGCTCCTCGTTCGCGTGTTCGAGGAATTCGGCAGCCACGCTCTTGGCGTTGATGCCGGAGGCAAGATAGTGGTGGGCCTTGTAACGCAACACGCAAACGAGTTCGGTGGCCAGCGCCTCGTTGAGCAGCTTCAGCACCGTTTCCCGATCCAGCGTGTAGCTGTCGGTGACCGCGCCGCGCTGCATGTGTTCCCGCGCTCGCCGCCGGATCGTCTGGATGTCGGAAAGGAACGGCGTGGACTTCGACTGGGTGGCCATGGAATATCCCTTGCGTGGGCGGATTCAGGCCAGTCTAGTCACCCGGTGTGGCGGCAGCGTCAACGCCCCCGCCGGGTCGCCCCGCCACTCAGGCCGCGGACGAACCACGCGGCAGGTAGGCGCGCAGGAACATGTCGACACCGGCCCGGGCGGTGGCTTCGATCTCCGCGGCATAGCTTTCGGGACAGTCGGTGCAACCGAACATCTGGCGCATCATCAGGTTGCCCTTGATCAGGCTGAGGAACTGCGTGCAGGCACGTGGCACGTCGGCGATGTCCAGCTGGCCAGCGTCGACCGCCTGCTGCAACAACCGCTCCATCAGTCCGTGCGTGCGCGCGGCACCCTCTTCCCAGATCAGCTTGCCGTAGCGCGGATTGCCCTGACGGCAATCGCTGAGGATGGCGCGAAACGTGCCCACGGTTTCCGCGTTGCAGTCGAGGTGGGCATGGATCAGCGCCACGCGAAGCAAGGTCTCGCGGATGTCCGCGTGCGGGTCGAAGGCATAGGTCTCTTCCGGCAGCAGATCCTCGATGCGCGAACGGATCACTTCGCGGAACAGGTTGTCCTTGTCGCCGAAGTGGCTGTACACCGTGAGCTTGGACACCCCGGCGTCGGCGGCAATCGCATCCATGCTGGTGCCGGCGAAGGCATTGCGGATGAACAGCGCCTTCGCCGCGACCAGAATGGCCGCACGCTTCTCCATGTCCTTCGGACGACCGGGACCCTGGGCTCTGATTTGCGCGCTGCTGCTCATGCCTCCACCTTCACAAACGGGGTTCATCGCTTTATTATACGCCCCGGTTCATTTATTTTCCAGAACAGGCACCGGCACCGACTCCAGTGCGAGCGCACGCGCGCATCGAGGTGACGTGCGTCAACCGCTTCCGATGACTTCCGGCACTTCGTGGCCTGCCGCGCAACCGGCAGGCTGTGACCGTCGGAGCGTGTCATTGTGGGAGCGCGCGCTAGCGCTTATCCTTTTTGACCTTTTTCGATCCGCATGGGACACGAGCAGATGGCGATGAATATCGAGCAGGCGCGACTCAACATGGTGGAAAACCAGGTGCGCCCGTGGGAAGTCCTGGACGCCCGCGTGCTGGACGTGATCGCCCGCGTGCGTCGCGAGGATTTCGTCGCCGCCGAACATCGCCAGCTTGCCTTCGCCGACCTGTGCCTGCCGCTGGGCCACAACGAAGTGATGATGAAGCCGGTGGTGGAAGGTCGCGTGCTGCAGGCACTGGAACTGCAGGGCGCCGAGCACGTCCTGGAAATCGGTACCGGCTCGGGGTTCCTCACCGCCTGCCTGGCCGGCTTGTCCGCGCATGTCACCAGCGTCGACATCCATGCGGACTTCACGGCGGCCGCCGGTCAACGCCTGCAGGCCGCCGGCGTTTCCAACGCCAAGCTGGTCACCGGCGAAGCCGTGAACGAGTGGCAGCCCGACGGCCTGTTCGACGGGCTGGTGGTGACCGGGGCGGTGCATGCGATACCGCCGCGCTGGCTGACCTGGCTCAAGCCCGGTGGTCGCGCCCTGGTGATCCGCGGTGAATCGCCGGTGCAGCATGCCACCCTGCTCATCCATGAGGGCGCCGGTCGCTACCGCGAAGAGGCCCTGTTCGAAACCGACCTTCCCTACCTGAGTCACGCCGAGCCGCCGCCGCGGTTCGTGTTCTGAGCTCATCCCCGAATCGATACCCACGAGGCAACTCATGCGTTTGAAGCTGCTCACTCTTGCACTGGCCCTGGCCGCCATCTCGCTGCCCAGCCACGGCGAGGATCTGCTGGATGCCTACCGTGAAGCCCGCAACAACGACCCGGTGCTGTCGCAGGCCGACGCCAGCAGGCTGGCGACCGGTGAGGGCGTGACCCAGGCCCGTGCGCAGCTGCTGCCGCAGATCGGCGCCAGCATGAGCCTGAACCAGACCAATGGTGGCGGACAGATCGGCCACAGCCGCTCGCGCACGATCAACGGCACCTTGAGCCAGAGCGTGCTGGACTTCAGCAAGTACGCCAACCTCAAGGCCGCCCACTCGGCGTCCGAGGCCCAGGACGAGCTGTACGCATCCGCCGGGCAGCAACTCTACGTGCGCGTGGTCGCCGCCTACTTCGGCGTGCTGACCAGCGAGGATGGCCTCACCTACGCCAAGGCCAACGAGGACGCGTTCCGCCAGCAGTACGAGCAGTCCGACCAGCGCTTCAAGGTCGGCCTTTCGGCGATCACCGACGTCTACCAGGCCAAGGCGTATTACGAAGCGGCGAAGTCGCAGACGATCGCCGCGCAGAACACCCTCAACGATTCCCGCGAGGCGCTGGCCCAGATCACCGGCAAGCCCACCGGTGACTTGAAGAAGCTGCGCGACGACCTGCCCATGCAGCCGCCGTCACCGGCCGACCAGGACGCCTGGGTCAAGCAGGCGCTGGAGACCAATCCCGACCTGCTCGCCCAGAAGAGCAACGTGGAAACCGCCCAGCACAACATCAGCGCGGCGCGGGCGGCGCATCTGCCCACGATCACCGCCGGCGTGTCCTACGGCAAGGGAGCCGGCTGGTCCGAAGGCAATGCCGCGGCCCGCTATCGCGACCCCGCCTCGACCACGATCGGACTGACCCTCAACGTGCCGATCTTCTCCGGCGGCGCCACGCAGTCACTCGTGCGCCAGTCGATCTACCAGCGCGACGGCGCCGCCGACGCCCTGGAAGCGCAGCGTCGCCAGGTCGTGCGCGACACGCTCAACTACTATCGCTCGGTGATCGCCGGCATCGCCCAGGTCGAATCGGCGAAGGCCTCGGTGGAATCGGGCCGCAAGGCGCTGGAAGCGACCCGCGCCGGGTTCGAGGTCGGCACCCAGACGATGACCAACGTGCTGCTGGCGATCCAGACCCTGACTTCGTCGGAGAGCAGCTACTCGCAGGCGCGGCACCAGTTCATCCTCAACAAGCTGCTGCTCAAGCAGACCGCCGGCACCGCCGACGTGAAGGACATCGAGCAGATCAACGCGTTGCTGCAGTAGACCGCGGCGCCACGTTTCATGGAACGGCCGGGCATGTCCCGGCCGTTCCGTTTCCGGGCGGACGATCCGTCATTCCTGCAGCATGCCGTCGATCAGCTGCATGACCCGCTGCACCGCCCCGCGCTCACGTTCGAACACGCCCTGGGCATCGCGACCCATGCGTTCGCGGCTGGCCGCATCCAGCAGCAGCCGCAGCACGTCGGGACCCAGTTGCGCGGCGCCGGTCACGCGCATCGCGCCACCCTGCTCGATCAGGCTGCGGGTGATCTCGTCGAAATTGAAAGTGTGTGGCCCGACCAGCACCGGCACCGACAGGGCTGCCGGCTCCAGCACGTTGTGGCCACCGATCGGCACCAGGCTGCCGCCGACGAAGGCCACGTCGGAGCCGGCGAAGAACGGCATCAGCTGGCCCATCGCGTCGATCACGAAGACCTGGTGCGAGGACGACGGCACCCCTTCGAGACCGCGCGTGGCCACCGTGAAACCCAGGCTGCGCACCGAGTGCTCGACCAGCCGGAACCGTTCGGGATGGCGCGGCGCCAGCAGCAACAGCGCATCGGGCAACCGCTTGAGCACCTGCAGGTGCGCCTCCAGCACCGCCTGTTCTTCACCCTCGTGCGTGCTCGCCGCCATCCACACCGGGCGACGCGGCCCCCACTGCTCGCGCATGCCGGCGGCCAGCTCCACCGCGCCATCGGGTATGGGCATGTCGAACTTCATGTTGCCGGTGACCAGCACCTGCTGCGGATCGGCACCGAGCAGGCGATAGCGCGCCGCATCGGTGCGCGACTGCGCGGCGATCAGGGTCACGCAACGCAAGGCGGATCGCAGCAGCCCGCGCAGTGGCCGGTAGCCGCGCAGCGAACGTTCGGACAATCGCGCATTGACGATCATCAGCGGAATGCCGCGGCGGCGACAGGCGAAATAGAGGTTGGGCCAGATTTCCGTCTCGACGATCAGCGCCAGCCGTGGCCGGATCTTCTTCAGGAAACGGCTCACCGCGTACGGCAGGTCATACGGCAGATAGACATGGAACACGCTGTCGCCGAACAACTGCTGCACGCGCGCCGTGCCGGTCGGGGTCACCGTGGTGACCACCAGTTGCGCCTTGGGGTAGTCGCGCTGCAGTGCCTTGATCAGGGGCTCGGCGGCGTTCACCTCGCCCACCGACACCGCGTGCACCCACAGGCTGCCGTTGAAGCCCGGCGTCCTGAAGAACCCGAAGCGCTCCGGCCAGCGCTGGTGGTAAGGCCGCGAACGCACCCCGCGCGCCAGCAGCCGCAGCACCAGCAACGGCGTGACCAGGAACATCGCCAGTGTGTAGAGATAGCGCAACGGCACGACTCGTGGTGTTGACGCGGCAGTATACGAGAGCGGGAACGAGGCCACCCGGAACGGCCGTCCGCGATCCACTACAATGCCCACGATGCCCGGCATGTCCCGTCCCGCCTTCCACCGTTCGCTGCTCGCACCTCGTCACTGGCCGGCGTGGCTGGGCGTGGCCACGATCTGGCTGATCGCACGTTTGCCGCAATCCGTGCTGATGTGGCTGGGCCGTCGCCTCGGCGCCCTGGTACTGCGCGTTCCTTCGGCGCGAAAGCGCATCGCCGCGGCCAACCTCGCCCTGTGTTTCCCCGAACTCGACGCCGGTGCCCGGACACGCCTGGTCGACGCCAACCTGCGCGACATCGGCCTGATGCTGGTGGAGTTCGCGCTGGGCTGGATGGGCAGCGATCGGCGCATCGCGGCGATCCCCACCCGCATCGAGGGACTGGAGCATCTGGAAGCGGCGCGGGCGCAGGGCCGGGGCGTGCTGCTGGTGGGCGGCCATTTCTCGCACCTGGAGCTGTGCGCGCGACTGGTCTCGCAGCGCATCCGCATCGCCGGCATGTATCGGCGGATGGACTCGACCGTGTTCGAGTGGGCGGTACTGCGCGCGCGGCTGGATTACGCCGACGCGATGTTCGACAAGGACGACATCCGCGGCACGGTGAAATACCTGCGCAACGGCGGCACCCTCTGGTACGCGCCGGACCAGGACATGCGCAGCAAGGACACCGTGTTCGCCCCGTTCTTCGGCGTGCCGGCGGCCACCATCACCGCCACCCATCACCTGGCACGGATGTCCGGCGCGAAGGTGATTCCGTTCTTCCATCGCCGCCTGCCCGGCAACCAGGGTTACGTCCTGCGGCTGGGCGCGCCGCTCGAAGACTTCCCGGGGCCCGCCGCGGAAGCCGACACCGCACGGGTCAATGCCTGCATCGAACAGATGGTGCGCGAAGCGCCCGAGCAGTACCTGTGGGTGCACAAGCGCTTCAAGACCCGGCCGCCGGGCGCGCCCGCGATCTACTGATCGTCGCCGGTTTCCCGCTTCGAACGCCGCTGCTCGAGCTCGTACAGCTTCGCGTACTTCAGGAACGCGTAGAACGCGTGGATGCGGGCGGCAATGAAGCCGGCCCAGCCGGAACGCCAATGGCCGCGCAACAGGTAGTAGCGCAGGAAGGCCACCGTTGGATACGCCACCATGCGCAGTCGCAATCCGCCGACCCGGCGCCTGGCCAGGTCGGGCAGCTGCAGGCTGGAATAGCGATCCGCCTTGCCCACGCGCCCGCTGATGTCGGGCTCGCCGTGGTGATCGATGACGACATCGAGCACGCCGATCGTGCCATCCACCTGCACCTCTTCGTGCACCGCATGACTGCTCATGCGGGCGCGCTGTCGATCGAACAGACGCACGTAGTGGTTGAGCCGCGCCCGTCGCGATTGCCAGCGCCAGAACTGCCACTCGCGCCGCCACAACTGGTATCCCGCGCAGGTCGGCGCCAGCAGCGCCTGCTGCAGCGGCGCGATCGAGGCTTCGTCCAGCGACTCGTCCGAATCGAGCAGCAGTACCCAGCGATGGCTGGCCAGATCGATCGCCGCCTGCTTTTGCGCGCTGTATCCGGCAAACGGCTGGGCGTGGATGCGCGCACCGTAGCGGGCCGCGATCGCCATGCCGGCGTCGGCGGAACCGGAGTCCAGCACCACGATCTCGTCCGCCCAGCTCACGCCGCGCAGGCAGGCCTCCAGCGTGGCGGCGCTGTTGAACGTGGTCACCACCACCGACAACGGTTCACGCCCCATCGCGCGTCCCCTGAGGGCGTGCTTCTTCGAGAAGTCCGGCAGTGACGCCGGGCTCTGCCGTGCCGGCAGGGATGCCGGCAACGAACAAACTGGCACACCACAGACCGAGCAACCAGGCGAACAGCAGCCCCCACCAGGCCGAATAGAAAGCCAGATGGGTATTCAGCGGAAACAGCATCACGCCCAGTGCCAGGCTCACCGGGAACGCACGCTCCCGTGCTGCCGCACCCACGCTGCGCCACGCCCGCCATGCCAGCACCACACCGGCCAGCCACAGCAGCAGGCCGATCGCACCGGTCTCGGTGAGTATCTCGAGCACCAGCTGGTGGGCATGACAGGCACCCTCGCCGACGCCGCAGGCTTCGGTCGATACCACGAAATGATCATTCGCCGGGGCGTACTGCGGATACGCATAGCGATAGCCACGCACACCCACGCCGTTGAGCGGATGCGCGGCGAACATCCCGACGCTGGCGTGCCAGATGTCGAGGCGGCCGCTGAGTGCGGCGTCCAGCGACTGGTCGGTGCCGTGCAGGGCCAGCAGGGTGCGATCGATGCGGTCATGGAAGCGCGTCGAAGTCTTCCAGGCCAGTCCCCCGGCCAGCGCCAGCAGCAGGGCCGCCACCACGCAGAAGCCGGCAAAACGCAGCGGCGATTTCGTCTCGCGCCAGGCAAAACCCAGCGCCACCAGCACGTAGCACAGCCACGCGGCGCGTGCACCGGCCAGCAGGATCGGGCCCAGGATCAGGGCAAAGGCGAGCAGCAGTCCCGGCAGGCCCCAGCGTCGTCGCGCAGTCCACAGCGCAAATGGCGACAGCACGGCCAGGGTCGGTCCCAATTTGAGGTTGTCCGCTCCGAAGATGCCGGAGACACGCTCGGCCTCCGCCTGGCCGCCGATACTCCAGCCGGTCAGCGCCTGCACCCAGGCGTCCAGACACCACAGCGCCAATACCCAGGCCACCGCCACATACAGGGCCTGCAGCTTGCTTTCGCGGCGGATCGCAAAACACGCGTACAAACCCAGTGGCGCGTAGCGCAACAGGGCGGCCACCGTGCTCCAGCTCTTGCCCGGCCGGACCGCATCGAGCGCGGAGCACAGCGCCGCCCCGACATAGGCGGCCAGCAGCCAGAGCAGCAGGCGTGCCCCGGCATGCTGCTGCAGGGCCTGCGGATCGCGGGCGAACAGCATGATCACGCCGAGCAGGCACAACACGGTGCCCAGCTCGGAACTGCGCCCGAACGGCAGCAGCGCGACCACCAGCCAGAACGGCAGCAGTGGCGAGCGCAACGCGCCCTTGAGTGAGGTGCCGAACGAATTCATGCGTGAACCGGATGACTGCGATCCCGCATTGTAGGCGAGCCGCCGCAGCCAATCCGCACGCCCGCGGCGGCCGGATCAGGACGCCGCGATTTCGTCGTACAGGGCCAGCGTGGCCTGCTGCATGTCGCCCAGGCGATAGCTCTGCAGCGGAGAGATCGGCGGCGCCACCCGCAGCAATTCGGCGGCGCGCTCCACCAGCCGCTCGCGGTCACCGGGAGGCACCCGACCGGCGGGGTACAACTCGGCCAGCAATTCGCCGACGCCGCCATGGGCGTAGCCCAGCACCGGGCGGCACAGCGACAGCGCCTCGACCACGGTGCGGCCGAACGATTCGGGCCGGTTCGACAGCTGCAGCACCAGCGCGGAAATCGCGTAGATGTCGCGCACGTCGTCGCGCGGCGGGCTCAGCACCACCTGCGAGGTCACCCCGCGCAAGCGGATCAGCTCCTGCAGCTCGGCCACGTAGGCCTCGCGGCCGGGTTCGATCACCCCCAGCAGCAACAGGCGCGCCTCGATCCCCCGCCGCTTCAGGTCAGCCAGCAGCTCGATCGCGTCATGGTGCCCCTTCAGGCGCGTACCACGGCCCGGCAAGGTCAGCAGGGGCGCGCCGGTCAGCGCGGGAAACTCGGCAAGAAACGCCTTCTGCCAGGCGTCATCGGGCCGGTGGCCGTAGGGAAACGCCTGCGGATCGATGCCCCGGGGAATCACCTTGACCCGGCCCGGCTCCAGCCAGCGGTAGTGGCTCAGCACGTAATCGCGCAAGGTCTGCGACACCGCCACCACGCGCTCGCCGCGCAGCAGGATCGCACTGTAACGTCCCGGCGAATTGAGCCCGTGCACGGTGGTGATGAAATGCGGCCGCGGCGCCATGCCCTTCAGTGCCCACCAGCCCATCCAGGCCGGCAGCCGCGACCGGGCGTGCACGATGTCCGGCTTGAGCTCGCGCAGCACGCGGCGCAAGGTCCTCAGATGACCCAGCGTGGACAGCGACTTGCGGCCGATGTCCAGCGTGACGTGCTCGCTGCCTTCGGCCTTCAATTGCTCGACCAGCCGGCCGCCCGCCGAGATCACCACCGAACGGTGGCCCGCCTGCACCAGCGCGCGGGCAATCTCCAGCGCCGACCGCTCGGCGCCACCGGAGTGCAGCGCAGGGATCAACTGGACCACGGTCAGCAGCTTGGCGGGCACGGCAATGCTGGACATGAGCTCGGGGCTGGCGGCTTTCATTCCATGAGGGCAAGCAAGAACAATGCCGCCAAGGGGTACGACTGGCCCGAAAGCTCAGTCCTGAAGCACGTAACGGGCGCCACAGTAGGCACAGGTTGACTCGCCGCCATCATCGACGATCGGCAGGTAGACCTTCGGATGCGAGTTCCACAGCTCCATGCCGGGCATGGGACAGGACAGCGGCAGGTCCGCGCGCGTCACTTCGTAACGATTTTCGGCATTTGCCGGCACCATCGGCGCCGCCGCAGAGCGGGGGGATGACATCAGTGAACTCCAGACTGGACATCAGGCCGCAAATGGTAGCAGGCTGCAGCCTTCTGTCGGGGGACAGCAGGGGTACCCAAGGAAGTCGGACGCGGCTCCCGGCCGTGAGGCTGCGGTGGCGGTCGTCATCATGTGAGCACTCATCCACGACCCGGCGTTTCGCGCCGGGCCACTGCAACGAGCTCGGAGCTGACCATGGATTCAGGAAAAATCATTGCACGCGTCAAGGCCATACTGACCACGCCGAAGACCGAGTGGCCCGTGGCCGCTGCCGAACCGGCGACGGTGAACGGCCTGTTCACCGGCTACATCCTCATCCTCGCCGCCCTGCCCGCGGTGGCCGCGTTCATCAAGGGCAGCCTGATCGGCACCAGCGCATTCGGCATCACCGTGCGCGACTCGATCGGTGGCGGCATCACCCGCATGGTGCTGGGCTACCTGCTGTCGCTGGTCGTGGTCTACCTGATGGCGCTGATCATCAATGCGCTGGCCCCCACCTTCGGCGGCCAGAAGAACATGGTGCAGGCCCTCAAGACCGTGGCCTACGCGTGGACCGCCAGCTGGATTGCGGGCATCGCGCTGATCGTCCCGTGGCTGGGCTGGCTGGTTGCGCTCGCTGGCGCGGTCTATGGCGTGTACCTGCTCTACCTCGGCCTGCCGCAGACGATGAAATGTCCGGCCGAAAAATCGGCCGGCTACACCGCGGTCAGCGTGATCATCGCCTTCGTGCTGAGCTGGATCGTGGGCGCCATCGTGATCGGCGTGGTCGGCACCGCCGCGTTCACCGGCGCGGCGATGGGCGGCATGCATGTCACCGGCAGCAACGGCGACAGCGTCACCATCGATGGCAACAGCGCGATGGGGCAGCTGGCCGCGATGGGCAAGCGGGCCGAACAGGCCAGCAAGGACATGGAAGCCGCGCAGAAGTCCGGCGACAGCGCCGCGCAATCCGCCGCGATGGGCAAGATGATGGGTGCGATGGCCGGCACCGACGGCAACGTCGAGGCGCTGGCACCGGACCAGATCAAGGCCTTCCTGCCCGACAACCTGGGCAACCTCGAGCGCAGCAGCCTGTCGGCCCAGCGCAACAAGGCGATGGGCATGCAGATCTCCGAGGCCAGCGCCGACTACTCCGCCGACAACGGCCAGCACGTCACGCTGGAAGTGTCCGATACCGGCGGCGCCAAGGGGCTGATGTCGCTGGCCAGCGCAATGGCGCCTGAAGAAGAGAAGCAGACCGAACACGGCTACGAGAAGACCTACAGCGCCAGCGGCAACCTGGTTCACGAGGCCTGGGATACACAGTCGAAATACGGCGAGTACAGCGTGGTGGTCGGCAAGCGCTTCACCGTGAAGGCCACCGGCAACGTCGACAGCATCGACCAGCTGAAGCAGGCAGTCGGCAACGTCGACCTGTCCCGCCTGGAATCGCTGAAGGACGCCGGGGTCAAGCCGAACTGACCCACTCGTCCCGACACAGCCGCGCCGTCACCGGCGCGGCTTTTTCGTGTCGCGCAGACTTACTTCTTCTTCGGCACCGAGCCTTCGGTGGTGATGCGGATGCTGAGCTCGTCGCTGACGTTCGGCACATAGGCGCCCACGCCGAAATCCGAGCGCTTGATGCTGGCGGTGGCGTCGAAACCGATCGACTGCGCCTTGCTCATCGGATGCGGGCCGATCTTGTTCAGCGTCGCGTCCAGCACCACCGGCTTGGTCACGCCATGCACGGTGAGATTGCCGGTCACCTTGAACCTGTTGCCACCCAGCGGCTGCACCGCCGTGCTCTTGAAGGTCACCACCGGGTACTTGTCGGCATCGAGGAAATCCGGCTTCTTCAGATGCTCGTCCAGCGCCGCCACATGGGTGTCGAGCTGGGCCAGCGGCAGGGTCACTTCCACGCTGGAATGGGCCGGGTGCTGCTCGTCGAATACCACGGTGCCCTCGCCCAGGCCGAGGTCGGCGGTGGGGTTGGAGTAGCCGAAGTGGTTCCAGCTGAACAGGACCATGGTGTGGCTCGGGTCGAGCTGGTAGGTGACCGGGGCGGCCTGGACCGACACGGCGGCGCCAAGCAGGCCGGCGAAAGCGAGGCATTTCAGTGCGCGCATGAGTAAGCTCCTGTGAATGGTGGGAAGGATGGTTCGGGCGAACGTGCAGACTTCATCGAACGCCAGGCGGTGACGACGCCCGAACAGGCTGCGGCTGGCCTCGGAAAGCCACCCACGCATCGCTATCCTGTGCTCGGGGCGCGCCCGAAGTGACGCTATCCTGCCAGTGTATAGGCGGCTGCATGCGAACGGTCCACCCATGGGAAGAACGTAGAGTGGTCATTCGGGAAACAGTGACGGAGCCCGCAGCCTCATGCTGAACCTGCATGGCGAATGCTGGGTGGTCACCGACACGGCCGCCGGCAACCAGCGCCAGGCACTGGCACTGGCGGAGTATCTGGGCATGCCCATGCGGCACCTGGTGCTGCAGCCACGGGCACCGTGGTCATGGCTAGCGCCGAAACTGGAACTCGGCGGGCGGCTGGCCCTGCCCGCCCGCCAGCGCCGCCTGTTCGCGCCGCCCTGGCCGACCGTGGCGATCGGCTGCGGCCGCGCGTCCGCCCTGTTCACCCGCATGCTGCGCCGCCTGACCGACCGGCAGTGCTACACCGTGCAGATCCTGGACCCGCGCATCGATCCCGCCCACTGGGACACCGTCATCGCGCCCCGTCATGACCGGCTCGACGGCCCCAACGTGCTGCAGCCGCTGGGCTCGCTGAATCCGGTCGACGACGAATGGCTGGCCGATGGCCGCGATGCCTGCCCCGGCTTTGGCGAGCTGCCGCAACCGCGCGTCGGCGTCCTGCTCGGCGGCTCACGCCAGGGCATCGCGCTGAATGCCGACTACGCACGCCAGCTGTCGACGCGACTGCTCGAACGCCAGCGCCGCGAAGGCGGCAGCCTGCTGGTGATCGGTTCACGGCGCACCACGCCAACGCTGGTCGAAGTGTTCCGCCGCAGCCTGCGCGACGTGCCCGGCCTGGTCTGGGCCGGGCCCGACGACGGCCGCAACCCCTATCCGGGCGTGCTTGGCTGGGCCGACCGGCTGGTGGTCACCCCCGATTCGGTGAACATGCTTTCCGAAGCCTGTGCCGTGGGCTGCCCGGTCGAGACCTTCGTTGTCGTGCCGTTGCCGGCGAAGATCGAGCGTTTCCATCAGGCCCTGCGCGAGGCCGGGCGGCTGCACGACCTGGACCGCTCGACCGCTCGTCCACCGCCGCCACTGCGCGAGACCGCAGCGATCGCCACCGACTTGCGCGTGCTGATCGCGCAGCGGCAATCGGGCTGATCACCCGCGCCCGTTCAGTCGAAGGCGAACCCCAGCGCATCGGTGACCCCGCGCACACTACCGCACAGCTGCGCCAGTTCGGCATCGCGCGGCGCGATGCGCGAGCGCAGGTCGAGGGTGCAGGCCAGGGCGCGCTGCAGCAGGTCGGCGTGGGCCACGGCGAGGATCGCAGCCTGGTTGTTGTCGAGCAGGCCGGCGCCGCGACAAGCCTCGATCAGGCCCGCGTTGGCGGTGACCCCCAGCAGCGATGGCTGCTGCGCCGCATGCGCCAGCACCAGTCCCTGCAGGGCGAACTCGATGTCGAGCAGGCCGCCGTGGCCCTGCTTCAGGTCGAACTGGCGCTCGTCGGAGCGGTCGCGTTCGGCACGCCAGCGCTGGCGCATGCTGCCAACCTCGGCCAACACGGTGGCGCGTTCGCGCGGCACCGCCAGGATGCTGCGTCGTACTTCGGCCAGCTGCCCGTTGAGCGCCGCGTCGCCGGCCATGGGCCGCGCGCGCAGCAGCGCCTGGTGCTCCCAGGTCCACGCACGACTCTGCTGATAGGCCACGAACGCATCCAGGCTGCTCACCAGCAGCCCCTTGGAACCGTCCGGCCGCAGCCGCGTGTCGACTTCGTACAAACGCCCGCCACGGGTCAGCACGGTGAGCCAGTTCATCGCCCGCTGGGCCAGCCGCTGGTACCAGCGCGAACCTTCGATCGGCCGCGCGCCGTCGCTCATCGCCTGGGCGCGTCGGCCGTCGTAGACGAACACCAGGTCCAGGTCCGAGGCGAAACCGAGCTCCTCGCCGCCGAGACTGCCGTAGCCCAGCACCGAGAAGCCCGAACCTTCGCCAGGCAGCCGGCCGTGCTGCGCCACCAGCTCGCGCTCGGCCAAGGCCAGCACCGCGCCCACCACCGACTCGGCCAGCGCGGCGAGCCGGCGCGCGGTGGCCACCGCGTCGGCGCGGCCGTCGTTGAACGCAAGGCCCAGCCGGAAGGCAGTCGACGCCTTGAACTCGTTGACCCGTTCCAGTTCCGCCTCGGCTTCGCGTTCCTCCAGCGTGCCCAGCACACGGACGATCTCGGCGGCGATGTCGGCACGCTTGAACGGCAGTTGATCGATGCGCGGATCGAGCACGTCGTCCAGCAGCAGCGGTTGCGCAATCACCCGTTCGGCCAGGAAGGCACTGTCGGCGAACAGCCGCACCAGCCGGCGCCGCGCGGCTGGCTGTTCCTCCAGCAGGGCCAGGTAGGACGAGCGCCGCGCCACCGCCTGCATCAGGCGGACCAGCCGCAGCAGACTGGCCACCGGCGCCTTGCTGGCGCGGGCGGCCTCGAACAGCTGCGGCATCAGGTGATCGAGCCGTTCGCGCGAACGGGGCGACATCGCGCGCACCGAAGCCGCCTGCGGCAGCTTCAGCAAGGCGTCGGCCAGTTCGCCACCGGGCGCGAAGCCGGAACTTTCGAGCACGCCGGCGTCCAGCGACTCGTCGCAGGCGTGTTGCCACAGTTGCAGGTCGGCGGCCGGCACGCTGGCGGCACGGCCGCCCTGCGGCATCAGGACCGCGGCGAACTCCTCGCTGACGATGGCCCGCTGCGCCGCCAGCGCCGCCTGCAGGCTGTCCCAGTCCGGATGGTCCAGGCTCAGCGCCAGGCGCTCGCGACTGAGCGCGTCGGGCGGGATGTCATGGGTCTGCGCATCGCGCAGCATCTGCACCCGGTTCTCGACGCGCCGCAGCAGCACGTAGGCCTGGCGCAGCGCACGCGCCCGCGCGGCGGGAATGTGGCCGCGCGCCTCGCACGCGGTCAGCGCCGGCAGCAGGCCGCGCACGCGCAGGCTCGGCTCGCGGCCGCCACGGATCAGCTGGGTCAGCTGCACGATGAACTCGATCTCGCGGATGCCACCGGGGCCCAGCTTCAGATTGTCGGCCAGATCCTTGCGCGCCACTTCCGCATCGATCAGCGACTTCATCTCGCGCAGGCCGGCGAACGCGGTGTAGTCGAGGTACTTGCGGTAGACGAACGGTCGCAGCAGTTCCTGCAGCTGCCGACCCGCCACCCGATCGCCGGCGACCGGGCGCGCCTTGATCCACGCGTAGCGTTCCCAGTCGCGGCCTTCGCTCTGGTAATACTGTTCCATCGCGGCGAACGACAAGGCCAGCCGGCCCGCGTTGCCGAACGGCCGCAGGCGCAGGTCGACCCGGGCGCAGATGCCGTCCATGGTCGGCTCGTTGAGCAGGCGCACCAGCTGCCGACCCAGCCGCACGAAGTATTCGCTGTTGTCGAGCGGCCGCGCGCCGTCGGTGTGGCCGCCGTGCGGGTAGGCGAACACGAGGTCGATGTCCGAGGAAAAGTTCAGCTCCGACCCGCCCAGCTTGCCGAAGCCGATCACCAGCAGGCGTTGCAACGCGCCCTCGGGGTTGCGGCTGTGGCCGTAGCGCCCGGCCAGCATCCGCTCGGACCAGCCCAGTGCCAGCTCCAGCAGCACCTCGTACAGCACGCTGGTCGCCGACAGGGTTTCCGGCAGCTCGTCCAGCCCGTTGGCATCGCGGAACACCAGCCGCAATGCCTCGGCGTGGCGGAAGCGGCGCAGCGCGACCATGCACCCGGCCTCGTCCTCCGGCAGTTTCAGCGCCTCGACGCGCGCGCTGGCATCGCTGCCCGAGCGCAGGCGCTCCAGCCCGGCCGGCGCCAGCAGGTGCGGCTGGCGACACCAGGTGTCGAAGGCGAAGTCGCTGGCCAGCAGGGTGCGCCGGATGCGCTCGGCCACGCCGGCGTCGTCGTGCAGCGGCACGCCGGCCGCACGGCAGCGACTGGCGAGTTCGCCATAGCGGTCATCGATCAGTGCACGCAGTGCGGGGCTTGCCGGATGGGTCATCCGGGCATTGTGCCGCATGGCGGGCAGCTGCCGGCAGCTGAGCACCGCTTGAACAAGCCCTCGACAAGCCGGACACTCGCCGGCCACGCCTACTCCTTGTTCATCTGGCCGCCATTACATTGGCGCGTCCAGACCATGACAGCAAACGCAGGACTGCCATGCCGCCACTTGCTTCCCCGCCCGTTTCCCGTCGGCGAGCGATCGCTTCCCGGGTCGCGCTGCTGTTGCTGCTGGCCCTGGCCTTCGTGCTGCTGACCGGGTGGGTGGACGGTGGCGTCGGCGTGACCCCTCTGCGCCTCTTCGACCAGGCACGTTACCCGCTGGCCAACGCCTTGCCGGGCCTGCTGCTGGCGGCGCTGCTGCTGGCGATCAGCCGGCGCGCATGGCTTTCGTTCGCGCTGGCGTTCCTGTTGCAGGGCTTGCTGTACGCGGTGAACGTGCTCAAGGTGGCCAACCTCGGCACGCCGCTGTTGCCGGACGACTTCCGCATCGTCGGGCAGTTGCACAAGGGTGGCATGCACCTGCTGTCGGGCTATCTGCCGCACAGCGCGTGGCCGTACCTCGGCCTGCTCGCCGCGGTGATCGCGATCGTGGTGGCGTGGCGGCTGGAACCGCCGTTGTTCGAACGCCGCCCGCGGCGGCTGCGCGCGCTCGGTGGCGGCGTGGCGGCACTGGCACTGCTCACGATGCTGGTCGGCCTGCAGACGTGGACGAAGGTCTACAACGCGAAGACCTTGTGGCTGGAGCCGTGGTCGGCCATTTCCACCACCACCCATTCCGGCCTGGTCAGCTCGCTGATGCTGTTCCACCTGCAATACGGCAAGGGTGCGCACAAGCCGGACCCGGTCACGGCCAGCCGCCTGATCAACCAGTCCGCGCCGGCGCTGCTGCAGTCCATGCAGGCGCCGACCCCGGCGGTCGCCGACCTGCCGGACGTGGTGGTGGTGCAAAGCGAGTCGTTCTTCGACCCGACCATCATGCGCGGCTACGAGCACAGCAATTTCGCGCCCAACCTGCGCCGGCTGGCTGCGCACGGCATCAGCGGCAAGCTGCACGTGCCCACTTTTGGTGGCGGCACCATCCGCACCGAGTTCGAATTCCTCACCGGCCTGTCGCTGCGCTACTTCGACAACCTGCAGTTCCCCTACCTGCAGATGAGTCATCAGGCATTGCCGGGACTGGTCCGCACGCTGAGCCGGCACGGCTATTCGACGCTGGCGCTGCACGGCAACGACCCGGCGTTCTGGAACCGCACCACCGCGTTCAAGGCGATCGGCTTCGATCGCTTCGTGTCGCAGTCGTCGTTCCCGCCCGGCGCGCCCAACGACGGCAAGTACATGGCCGACAGCGCGATGACCGACGAGATCATGACCCAGCTGAAGGATCAGGGCCCGCCGCAGTTCATCTTCGCCATCAGCATCGAGGCGCACGGCCCGTACGACGTCGAGCCCACCCATGTCGCCGAGCGCGACGCGATCCCGGTGCCCGCCGGCATCACCGGCCGCGACAAGCTGGAGCTGCAGAACTACCTGTATCACCTCAAGCATGCCGATGCCGAGTTGGGACGCCTGGTGAAGCTGCTGGCGGCGCGCGAGCGTCCCAGCGTGGTGGTGTTCTACGGCGATCACCTGCCCGCCCTGAGCAACAGCTACCAGACCGCCGGCTTCGTCGACGGCGGCGACATGCTGAGTCAGGCCGGCGTGTGGCTGCTGGTAGATCCGAAACGGCCGTCCAAACCCGTGCAGGCGGATACTGCTTCCTGGTTGCTGCCGGGCAAGCTGCTCGCCCACCTCGGCATCCACGATGATCCGTACTTCGCGCTGACCGAACTGGTCGGCCCGCAGCTGGCTTCGCTCACCGAGGCACCCGGCGCACCGCCATTGCCCGAGGGCGACGACCTGCAACAACTCGACAAGGCCATGGCCAGCGTCGAGCAGCTGCGCATGAGCAACCAGCTGGACAGCCTGCTGCCGCAGCCCGCGCCCGCGCCCGGCGAGATCGTCCACAACGCCGCATTACCTGCACCACGGCCGGCATCCGCCGCGCAGTGACGCGAACGGTGGCACCCTTGCCCCGGGCTCGCCGTTCAGCGAGCTGTCCCACCACTGAAGAGCGCGACACGGTATTCACGCGGTAGTCGGGCGAGGCCGCCTAGCGTCGGCGTGGCCGTGGGCGCGTGCCATGCGCCTTGCGGCGGCATTCCCCACTTGGAGGTCAACCTCATGCGCAAGACCATGCTTTCCGCCCTCATCATCGGCGCCAGCGTCTTCACCGCTTCCGCCTTCGCCCAGGCCAGCCTCGGCGGTGCCGCCCACATTGGTGCCGGCGCCCACCTCGGCGCAGCCGCACCGGGCGCCATGCACGCCGTCGGCCAGACCACCGCGCAGACGGAGCAGACCCTGCATCGCACCGGTTCCCACGCCGAGCACCGGACCCGCAGGGCCGTCGAGCGGGCCCGCTCGACCGTCAATGACCAAGCCGATGCGAACGCCAACGCCAACGCGAATGCCACGATCGGCGCGGGCGCCGGCGACTCGCATGCAGGTGCCAACGCCAACGTCGATACTGGTGCCGGTCTCGATACGGCCGCCACCGCAGGCAGGGCTGGTGAGATGGGCCAGGGCGTGGGCGGCGACGTGCGCGATACCGCGCATTCGGCGATCCATTCCACCGACCGCGCGGCCGGCTCGGTCGGCGACGCGGTGCAGGGCGTCAACGCCAGCGGCAGTGTCCACGCCCACGGGCACTGAGTTCACTGCCACCGATACGGCAGGTATCGCCGAATCCGGCGCCACAAAAAGAAAACCCCGCCGAAGCGGGGTTTTCCTTTGTCGTGCCTTGAGCGGGAACTCAGAAGTCCATGCCGCCCATGCCACCCATGCCGCCGCCCATGCCACCGCCGTGGCTGTGGCCTTCGTCCTTCTTCGGCAGTTCGGCAACGATCGCCTCAGTGGTGATCGCCAGGCCAGCCACCGACGCCGCGTGCTGCAGGGCCGAACGGGTGACCTTGGTCGGGTCCAGGATGCCCATGGCAACCATGTCGCCGTACTCGCCGCTGGCGGCGTTGTAGCCGAAGTTGCCGCTGCCTTCCTTGACTTTGTTCAACACCACCGACGGCTCTTCGCCGGCGTTGGCGACGATCGCGCGCAGCGGCGCTTCCAGCGCGCGGCGGGTGATCGCAATGCCCAGGTCCTGGTCGGTGTTGTCGCCCTTCAGGCCTTCGACGGCCTTCAGCGCGCGGATCAGCGCCACGCCACCACCGGGGACCACGCCTTCCTCGACCGCTGCACGGGTGGCGTGCAGGGCGTCTTCGACGCGTGCCTTCTTTTCCTTCATCTCGACTTCGGTGGCCGCGCCGACCTTGATGACCGCCACGCCGCCGGCCAGCTTGGCCACGCGTTCCTGCAGCTTCTCGCGGTCGTAGTCGGAGGAGGTTTCCTCGATCTGCGCCTTGATTTGGCCGATGCGCGACTGGATCTTCTCGGCCTCGCCCGCGCCGTCGATGATCGTGGTGTTTTCCTTGGTGATGACGATGCGCTTGGCGCGACCCAGATCGTTGATCGTGGTCTTCTCCAGCGACAGGCCCACTTCCTCGGACACCACCTGGCCGTTGGTCAGCACCGCGATGTCTTCCAGGATCGCCTTGCGACGGTCACCGAAGCCCGGCGCCTTGACGGCGGCGACCTTGACGATGCCGCGGATGGTGTTGACCACCAGGGTGGCCAGCGCCTCGCCCTCGACTTCCTCGGCCACGATCAGCAGCGGCTTGCCGGCCTTGGCGACGGCTTCCAGCACGGGCAGCAGCTCGCGCACGTTGGAAACCTTCTTGTCGTGGATCAGGATGAACGGGTCATCCATTTCGACCTGCTGGCTCTGCTGGTTGTTGATGAAGTACGGCGACAGGTAGCCGCGGTCGAACTGCATGCCCTCGACCACGTCGAGTTCGTTGTCCAGGCCCGAGCCTTCCTCGACCGTGATCACGCCTTCCTTGCCGACTTTCTTCATCGCGGTGGCGATGATGTCGCCGATGTTGGTGTCGGAGTTGGCGGAGATGGTGCCGACCTGGGCGATTTCCTTGTCGTTCGCGGTCGGGTTGGAGAGCTTCTTCAGCTCGCCCACGGCGGCCACGACGGCCTTGTCGATGCCGCGCTTCAGGTCCATCGGGTTGATGCCCGCGGCGACGGCCTTGAGGCCTTCCTGGATGAACGCCTGCGCCAGCACGGTGGCGGTGGTGGTGCCGTCACCGGCCACGTCGGAGGTCTTGGAAGCGGCTTCCTTGACGATCTGCGCGCCGAGGTTCTCGTACTTGTCGGCCAGCTCGATCTCCTTGGCGACGGACACGCCGTCCTTGGTGATCGTGGGGGCGCCGAAGCTCTTCTCGAGCACGACGTTGCGGCCCTTCGGGCCCAGCGTGACCTTGACGGCATTGGCGAGCGTGTTCACGCCCTTGAGGATGCGCGAGCGGGCGTCTTCGCCGAAACGTACTTCTTTAGCGGCCATAAAATTTTTCCTTGAAAAATTTTGAATAAGTAATGGGAAACGTCACGAGAGAGCTGCGGGAAGGAGCCAAAGGCGACCGGGAGCGCGGCTTTCGCGCTACACCACCAGGCTCCAGTTCAATCAGCCCTCGATAACAGCCACGATGTCGTCTTCCTTCAGGAACACGAGCTCTTCGCCGTCGATCTTGATTTCCTGGCCGGCGTACTTGCCGAACAGCACCACGTCGCCGGCCTTGAGCGACATCGGACGGACCTTGCCGTCGGCCATGATCAGGCCGGTACCGGCGGCGACGACCTTGCCGCGGGTCGGCTTTTCGGTGGCGCTGTCGGGGATCACGATGCCGCCGGCGGAGACGCGCTCTTCTTCGAGGCGCTTGACGATGACGCGGTCATGCAGGGGACGCAGTGTGCTCATGGAGGACTCCAGCTGGTTCAAACAGTTGATGGACAAGGTCTTGCAGAGCCCGGACGGCGGCTCTGTTAGCACTCGATGGTAATGAGTGCCAATTCTACGCAGATAGCATCCCGCAGCAAGAGTGTTCGTACGCGGGGATGCACAGCAGATTGGGCGAACCCGGCAGCGTTTCAAGGGCGCGCCGGTGAATCACCTCGCGCAAGCTCGGCTACGCTGCCGGCATGACCACGACCGATCCCGCCACCGTCCTGCTCTGCCACTGCAGCTGCCCCGACCAGGCCTGCGCCCGCCAACTCGCCGAAACGCTGGTGGGCGAACGGCTGGCCGCCTGCGTCAACCAGCTGCCCGGCGTGCAATCGACCTATCGCTGGCAAGGTGCCGTCACCACCGACAGCGAGGTGTTGCTGCTGATCAAGACCACCGCCGGTCGTTTCGAGGCGCTGCAGGCGCGACTGCTGCAGTTGCACCCTTACGAACTGCCGGAACTGGTCGCGGTGCCCGTGACGCACGGCCACGACGCCTATCTGGACTGGGTGCGTACCAACGTCGCAGGGTGATTCGCGGCGACTGGGCCATAATGGGCATCCACCCGCGCGGCGCGCGGGCCGCACTGTTCCCGGAGTCGTGATGCGATCAATGCTTGCCGGCCGGATGGCCGTTCGCCTGCTGATCGGGCTGAGTCTGCTGCTTGCCACGTTGCCCGCGTTCGCCCAGGACACGGCCGAACTGCTGCCGGTGACCGAGGCCTACAAGCTCAGCGCCGACGCCGGCACGCCCGGCGTGCTGAAGCTGCACTGGACGATCGCGCCGGACTATTACCTCTACCGCGGCCGCATGAAGTTCAAGGGTGGCGATGGTGTCAGCCTGGGCGCAGCGCAGTTGCCCGACGGCGAGAAGCACCACGACGAATACCTCGGTGACGTGGAGACCTATCACCACGGCGTCGACGCCAGCATTCCGTACACCGTGGCCGCCGGCACCGATCGCCTGCGGATCAGCGTGCAATACCAGGGCTGCCACGAAGTCGATCCGAAGATCTGCTACCCGCCGCATACCGAGAAGCTCGACTTGCCGCTGCCCGCCGATGGCGCCGCCGCGGCGGCCCCCGTCGCCGGCTCGCTGGGCGCCGCGCTCGGCCAGCTCGGCAGCAACAGGATCGAGGCCGTGGCGGGCACGGTCGGCGCGCCGCTGCCCGCCGAACAGGCCTTCCGTTTCGAGGCACTGGTGCAGAACCCGCACCAGCTACTGCTGCGCTGGACGATGCCCAGGGGTTACTACCTGTATCGCGACCAGACCACGCTGAAACTCGAAAACGCCGGCGGCCTCGCCCTGAAGCCCGCCTGGCCGGCCGGTACCGCCCACCACGACGAGCACCACGGCGACGTCACCGTGTATTTCGACCAGGTCGAGCTGCCGGTGACGATCGAGGGCGATCTCGGCGAGGCCAGAGCGCTGACCCTGCTGGCCAGTTTCCAGGGTTGCCAGGACGGCGGCCTGTGCTATCCGCTGATGACCCGCCGCGTGAACCTCGATCTCGGCAGTGGCGCCACCGTCACCGGCCAGACCGGCGCAACCGCGCCGGAGCTGCCACCGGGCAATGCCGACTCGGTTCCGGCCGACTCGGTTCCGGCCGACTCGGTTCCGGCCGACTCGGCTCCGGCTGACTCGGTTCCGGCCGGCCCGGCGCCGCTGCAAGTCAGCCTGATCGCCGCCCTGTTGCTGGCGCTGGGCGGCGGCCTGGTGCTGAACCTGATGCCCTGCGTGCTGCCGGTGTTGTCGATCAAGGCCGTCAGCGTGCTGGAAAGCGCGGAAAGCCACGCCGCGGCGCGCCGCCACGCACTGTTCTATACCGCTGGCGTGCTGTGCAGTTTCGCGGCACTCGGCCTGGGCATCCTGGCGCTGCGCACCGCCGGACATGCGCTGGGCTGGGGCTCGCAACTGCAACAACCCGTGGTGGTCGGCGTACTCGCCTGCCTGATGCTGGCGGTCGGCCTGTCGATGTCCGGCGTGGTGCAGTTCGGCGCCTCGCTGGGCAATACCGGCGCCAGCCTCGCCGCGCGCTCCGGTCCGGCCGGCGACTTCTTCACCGGCGTGCTGGCCGTGGTGGTGGCCAGCCCGTGCACCGCGCCGTTCATGGGCAGTGCGCTGGCTTATGCCTTCGCCGCGCCGATGGCCTCGGCCCTGCTGGTGTTCCTGATGCTGGGCATCGGACTGGCGCTGCCGTTCCTGGCGGTGGGCTTCGTTCCGGCGCTGGGCCGGCTGCTGCCGCGGCCGGGACGCTGGATGGAAACGCTGAAGCAGGTGCTGGCCTTCCCGATGTACCTCACCGCCGCGTGGCTGGTCTGGGTGCTGGCCAACCAGCGCGGCGCCGACGCGGTCGGCCTGGTGCTGGTGGCGATGGTGCTGCTGGCGATGACCCTGTGGTGGTTCGAGCGCAGCCGCTCGCGCGGCGCGATCAGCAAGCTCGCGGTGGTGGTGCTGGCCATCGCCACCGTGGTGCCGATGGCCCTGCTCGCCCAGGTGCCGCCGCGGTCGGCCAGCGCGGCGACCGAGGAAGGCGTGGTCGCCTACAGTCCGGAAAAACTGGCCAGCCTGCGCACCGCCGGCACGCCGGTATTCGTCGACATGACCGCCGACTGGTGTGTCACCTGCAAGGCGAACGAGCACACCGTGCTGGACACCGATGCCTTCCACGACTTGCTCAGGCGCACCGGCACGGTCTACATGAAAGGCGACTGGACCGACGTCAACCCGACCATCAGCGCCTTCCTGCAGCAATACCATTCGCCCGGCGTGCCGCTGTACGTGGTCTTCCCGAAGAATGGCGGTCCCGGCAAACAGCTGTCCACCGTGCTGACCCGCTCGATGGTCGAGCAGGCACTGACGGAAGCGGCACGCTGATGTTCAGTCGAAGCAACTGGACCATTCTCGGCCTGGCCGTGCTGGCCGCCGCGATCGGCGGCTACACGCAACACCACCTGCAGACGGCTCCGGCCGCACCGGTGACCACCGCGGCTTCGACCCTCATCGGCCAGCCGTTGCCGACGCTGAGCCTGCCCGACCTGGATGGCAGGCTGCATGATCTGGGCGAGTATCGCGGACGTCGCGTATTGATCAATCTGTGGGCCAGCTGGTGCCTGCCCTGCCTGCAGGAAATGCCCGCGCTGGTCAAAGCCCAGCAGAAGTTCGGTGATCGTGGGGCGATCGTGATCGGAATTGCGCTTGACCAACCGGCTCACGTTCAAGCCTTTTTGGCCGCACATCCGGTGAATTACCCGATCTTGATCGGCCCACCGGAATCACCGGACGCTTCGGTGAAACTGGGAAATACCCGAAATAATCTCCCTTACAGCGTGCTTGTCGCCGACGATGGACGCATTTTGGCCACACATGAAGGGGCGATGACGCCCGATCAGATGGAGCAGTGGCTGGCGCGCTGATCCGCGCGTCACCCGAAGGCGGCTGACATACGGTTACGCACGGGAACCCTGTGCTTCTCCGCCAAACATCGCCGATCTGCGGCGAACTGGACAAGACTGCTGGCGGCGCGCACACTGCGCCCGTTCCGGGGCGTCCGGACGCGGTCTTGGACAATGACGTTGGCGAAGATCCTGGTCCTGCACGGACCCAACCTCAATCTGCTGGGCGCCCGCGAACCTGAGATCTACGGTCGCGAGACGCTGACCGACATCAACCAGCAACTGGCCGGGCGCGCACAAGCCGCGGGGCACGAACTGGTCTGGTTCCAGTCCAACGCCGAGCATGAACTGATCGGGCGGGTGCACCAGGCCCGCGACGATGGCACGGCGATGATTCTGTGCAACGCCGGCGCATTCACGCACACCAGCATCGCGCTGCGCGATGCGTTCGCCGCCACGGCCATTCCGTTCATCGAGGTGCACCTGTCCAACGTCTTTGCCCGCGAGCCGTTCCGCCACCACTCCCATCTTTCCGACATCGCGGTCGGCGTGATCTGCGGGTTCGGTGGCAACAGCTACCGGCTGGCGCTGGACGCGACGCTGCAAAGACTGCAAACCGCCGCCACGGCCTGAGCGCCGGCGACAACTCAACGTATTTTTCCAGCCACCTGCGCGTGGCATGACTGACAAAGGCTGATCCGATGGATTTGCGCAAAATCAAGAAGCTGATCGACTTGCTCGAGGAATCCAACCTCGCCGAACTGGAGATCAAGGAGGGCGAGGAAGTCGTCCGCCTGTCGCGCGTGCCGAAGAACGCCGCGCCGGTCGCCACCGCCCCGGCGGTTGCCGTCGCCCCGGTCGCCGTCGCGGCTCCCCCGCCGGTGGCGGCCGCCGCGGCAGAGCCGGCGCCGTCCTCGCCGGCATTGCCCGCCGGCACCGTGATCAAGGCGCCGATGGTCGGCACCTTCTACGCCTCGGCCACCCCGGGCACGCCCGCCTTCGTCAAGATCGGCCAGCAGGTCAAGGCCGGCGAGACGCTGGGCATCATCGAGGCGATGAAGATGTTCAACCAGATCGAAGCCGAAGTCGCCGGCACCGTCCAGGCGATCCTGGTCGAGAACGGCCAGCCGGTGGAATTCGACGAACCGATGTTCGTGATTGCCTGATGATCGAGCGGGAACGGGGAACCGGGAACGGGG
>NZ_AJXT01000012.1 GCF_000264295.1 Rhodanobacter spathiphylli B39
CCCCGTTCCCGGTTCCCCGCTCTTTGGAGCTCCCATGCTAGAAAAAGTCGTCATCGCCAATCGTGGCGAAATCGCGTTGCGCGTGTTGCGCGCCTGCCACAGTCTGGGCATCAAGACCGTGGCGGTGCATTCCACGGTGGATCGCAACCTCAAGCACGTCGGCCTGGCCGACGAGTCGATCTGCATCGGCCCGGGGCCGTCGGTCGACAGCTATCTCAACATCCCGCGGATCATCGCGGCGGCGGAGATCACCGACGCCCAGGCGATCCACCCGGGTTACGGCTTCCTGTCCGAGCGCGCGGATTTCGCCGAGCAGGTCGAGCAGTCCGGCTTCATCTTCATCGGTCCCACCGCCGACGTGATCCGCCTGATGGGCGACAAGGTCGAGGCGATCAAGGCGATGAAGGCGGCCGGCGTGCCGTGCGTGCCCGGCTCCGGCGGACCGCTGGGCGAGGATGTCGACACCAATATCAAGATCGCCCGCGAGATCGGTTATCCGGTGATCATCAAGGCCGCCGGCGGCGGCGGTGGCCGCGGCATGCGCGTGGTGCGCACCGAGGCGCACCTGGGCAACTCCATCGTGATGACCAAGCAGGAGGCCAAGGCGGCCTTCGGCAACGACGTGGTCTACATGGAGAAATTCCTGGAGAACCCGCGCCACGTGGAAATCCAGGTGCTGGCCGACGGCCAGGGCAACGCGATCCACCTGGGCGAGCGCGACTGCTCGATGCAGCGCCGCCACCAGAAGGTGGTCGAGGAAGCGCCCGCCCCCGGCATCACGCCCGAGCTGCGCGCCGAGATCGGCAAGGTCTGCGTGGATGCCTGCATCCGCATCGGTTACCGCGGCGCCGGCACGTTCGAGTTCCTGTTCGAGAACGGCCGCTTCTACTTCATCGAGATGAACACCCGCATCCAGGTCGAGCACCCGGTGACCGAGTGGATCACCGGCGTCGACCTGGTCCGCGAGCAGTTGCTGATCGCCGGCGGCGAGAAGCTGTCGATCAGGCAGGAAGACATCGTGATCCGCGGCCATTCGATCGAATGCCGCATCAACGCCGAGGACCCGGACACCTTCATGCCGAGCCCGGGCACGGTGAAACGCTTCGAGGCACCGGGCGGCCCGGGCGTGCGCGTCGACACGCACCTGTACGATGGCTACCGGATTCCGCCGAATTACGATTCGATGATCGGCAAGCTGATCGTGCACGGTCCCGACCGCGCCACCGCGATCGCCCGCATGCAGCTGGCGCTGGCGGAAACCGTGATCGAAGGGGTGAAGTGCAACATCCCGCTGCAGCAGAAGATCATGGCCGACGTCGGCTTCCAGCATGGCGGGCAGAACATCCATTACCTCGAAAAGCGCATGGCCGAGCAGAAAGAGAAGGCCGGCCCGTCTCAATAAAGCAACGCGCTTCTTGCGTTTGCCTCCTCTCCCCTTGGGGAGAGGATCGTGACCGGAGGAAATCCCCTGGCGGGAAGGTGAGGGGGCGGACTTGCAGCACGCCCGATCAAAACTCGCTCATACACACTTCACCGCTGGCCCCGCCCCTCACCCCAGCCCTCTCCCTCAAGGGAAGAGGGGGACATCACCCCATGCCCTTTCTCGAACTCTCCCTGGTCGTCCGCCTCGAACAGCAACCCGGCGCGGAAGAAGCGCTGGAGGATCTCGGCGCGCTGTCGATCACCTTGCGCGACGCCGATGCCGAAACGCCGGACGAACAGGCGATCTTCGAACCCGGCGTGGGCGAGTTGCCGCTGTGGTCGACGATCACGCTGAATGCGCTGTTCGATGAAGACGCCGACCGCCGCGGCCTGGCCGCGGCGCTGGGTGAACTGTTGCCATGGCTGGAACCGGAGCAGCTGAGTTTCAGCGAGGTCGCCGACCAGAACTGGGAACGCGTCTGGATGGACCAGTTCAAGCCGATGCCGTTCGGCCGGCGCCTGTGGATCTATCCGTGGAACATCGAACCGCCGGTTGACGACGACCTCGTCGTGGTCCGGCTCGACCCCGGCCTCGCCTTCGGCAGCGGCACCCATCCCACCACGGCCCTGTGCCTGGAATGGCTGGACGGCCTCGACCTCGACGGCAAGACCATCACCGACTACGGCTGCGGCTCGGGCATCCTGGCGATCGCCGCGCTGAAACTCGGCGCGGCCAGTGCGGTCGGCGTCGACAACGATCCGCAGGCACTGGTCGCCTCGGCCGACAACGCCGGGCGCAACGGCGTGGACAACCAGCTCGCGCTGTTCCTGCCGCAGGACGTGGACGCCCCGCCAGCAGACGTGTTCATCGCCAACATCCTGGCCGGTCCGCTGGGCGAGCTCGCGCCCACCTTCGCCGCCGCCGCCAAGCCGGGCGCGCCGTTCGCGATCTCCGGCATCCTCGCCGGCCAGCAGGACGAACTGCTGCAGCGCTACGCCGAGTGGTTCGAGGATCTGCGGGTGGACACGCGCGAGGACTGGGTGCGCATCAGCGGACGCCGCCGCGGCTGAAACTTGGATGCAGGCTTGGCGGCGCGATCAGCCTGCTAAGCTTGGCCGATACCGATTCAAAACGGCCTGCATGTATACCCAATGCCCCGAATGCCTGTCCGTGTTCTCGCTGGATGCGCCGACACTCGCCAAGGCGCACGGCCATGTCGTGTGCGGCCATTGCCATGCCGGTTTCGACAGCCTGGCCACGCTCGCCGAACAGCTGCCGCCTGAACCGTTCGTCGAGTTGCCGCTGAACGAACCCGCATTCGAACCACCGCTGCTCGACCTGGTGATCTATCGCCCGCGACCGGAGCCGACGCCTGTCGTCGTGCTCGGCGAGGCGCCAGTCGCGGCGGCGTCGGCCACTCCCGTGGAGGACTTCTCGCAACTGGTGTTTGCGCCGCGCTTTGCACGCGAGCCGAAGGCCCGGGCGCCGAAGCGAACGGAACGAAGGGAACGGCGGCACCTGTCGTCATCGGACGAACGGCGCTGGCCATGGGTACTGGCCTGCAGCCTGCTGACACTGTCGCTCGGCGTCCAGCTGGCCTGGGCCAAGCGCAACGACCTGATCCGCGATCCGCTCACCGGCGGCTGGCTGCGCAGCGCCTGCGCGACTATGGGCTGCGAGCTGCCGCTGGTCGCCGCACCGGAACGGCTGCGGTTGCTGGCCAGCAACGTGCAGGCGCACCCGAGTGTCGCCCACGCGCTGATGATCAGCGCCAGCGTGCGCAACGATGCCGCCTTTGCCCAGCCGTACCCGGTGCTGACGATCACCTTGTCGAACGCGCAGGGCCAGCGCATCGCGATGCGCCGGCTGCAGCCGGAGGAGTACCTGGACGACACCTCGATCCTGCGCAGCGGGCTGGCGCCCGGGGGCACGGCGGTGCTGCTGCTGGAGGTGGAGGACCCGGGCGACAGCGCGGTGGCGTTCGAGATCGGTTTCGAATGAAGGCATCCCCGGTACTTAAAATTATCCGCCCGCGCGGGTAGACTCGACTCTTCGCGTCTGCATGCCTCGACCGCATGCAACAGGCGCCACGAAGCACCAGCATCATCCATAACCATTCGCGACGGCCCATGCAGTCGTCGTTTCGTACGTGAGGGAAAATGTCCGTGAATGCCGTAAGACTGCCTGCTGCCGAGCCCGCCAGAGCGGCCTCGTCGCAGAACGCAGGTTCGCCTGGCGCCAGCCACCATGGCCAGAGCGCCCTGAGCGAATGTGTCACCCGCACGGTGCGCCGCTATCTCGCCGATATCGGTGACACCGAGTGTGCCGAAGGCCTGCACGCGCTGGTGCTGCGGGAAGTCGAGGTGCCGCTGTTGCGCGAGGTGCTGGCCTTCCACGACGGCAATCAGAGCCGCGCCGCCAGCGCGCTCGGCATCAACCGCGCTACCCTGCGCAAGAAGCTGGCCGCACACGGCCTGCTGTAATTCCCACCCGCAAAAGCCGGCCTGCGTTTGGCCGGCTATAATGACCGGCTTTCCCCCTACGGAAACCCGCTCATGCCCGCTCCCCAGCTCGTCCCGGTTCGTCGCGCCCTGCTCAGCGTCTCCGACAAGACCGGCCTGATCGACCTGGGACGACGCCTCGCCGCGAAAGGCATCGAACTGCTCTCCACCGGTGGCAGCGCGAAGGCGCTGCGCGAAGCGGGCATCGCGGTCACCGACGTCAGCGACGTCACCGGTTTCCCTGAAATCATGGACGGCCGGGTCAAGACCCTGCATCCGAACGTGCACGGCGGCCTGCTCGGTCGCCGCGGCACCGACGACGCGGTGATGGCCGAACTCGGCATCGCGCCGATCGATCTGCTGGTGCTGAACCTTTATCCGTTCGAGGCCACGGTGGCGAGGCCGGACTGCACCCTGGAGCAGGCGATCGAGAACATCGACATCGGCGGCCCGGCGATGCTGCGTTCGGCGGCGAAGAACTGGAACGACGTGGGCGTGCTGACCTCGCCCGGGCAGTACGACGCGGCGCTGGCCGAGATCGAACAGCACGGCGGCCTGACCCGCGCCACCCGCTTCAGTCTGGCGGTGACCGCATTCAACAACGTGTCGAACTATGACGGTGCGATCAGCGATTACCTGTCGGGCCTGCAACTGGACGAGACGCAGCAGACGATCGCCGGCCACGCCACCTTCCCCGCGCAGATCAACGGCCGCTTCACCAAGCTGATGGACCTGCGCTACGGCGAAAACCCGCACCAGCAGGCAGCGTTCTACAGCGACCTGCACCCCGCTGCCGGCACGCTGGCCACCTTCCGGCAGCTGCAGGGCAAGGAGCTTTCGTTCAACAACATCGCCGATGCCGATGCTGCGTGGGAATGCGTGCGCAGCTTCGTCAAGCCGGCCTGCGTGATCGTCAAGCACGCCAACCCCTGCGGCGTGGCGGTGAGCCTGGACGGCATCGGCAAGGCCTACGACCTGGCCTTCCAGACCGATCCCACGTCCGCCTTCGGCGGCATCATCGCGTTCAACCGCGAAGTGGATGGCGCCACCGCGAAGGCGATCGTCGAGCGCCAGTTCGTCGAGGTGGTGCTGGCGCCGGCGTATGCGGACGAAGCGCTCAAGGCGTTCCACAAGAAAGGCAACGTGCGCGTGCTGGTCATTCCGATTCCCGAGGACGGCAACCTGCTCGGCGCGCATCCGGGCGGCCATTCCAAGCGCGTGGGTTCGGGCCTGCTGATCCAGAGCGCCGACACCGGCATGATCACCGCCGCCGACCTCAAGGTGGTGACCCGCAAGGCGCCCACCGAGGCGCAGATCCACGACCTGATCTTCGCCTGGAAGGTGGCCAAGTTCGTCAAGTCCAACGCCATCGTCTACGCCCGCGATCGCCAGACCATCGGCATCGGCGCCGGCCAGATGAGCCGCGTGTACAGCGCGAAGATCGCCGGCATCAAGGCCGCCGACGAGAATCTCGAAGTGCGTGGTTCGGTGATGGCATCGGATGCGTTCTTCCCGTTCCGCGACGGCATCGACGCGGCGGCCGCCGCCGGCATCAGCGCGGTGATCCAGCCGGGCGGCTCGATGCGCGATGCCGAAGTGATCGCCGCTGCCGACGAGCACGACATGGCGATGGTGTTCACCGGGATGCGCCACTTCCGTCACTGAACATGACGGAAGCAGATCCGGCATTGAGTCCGGGCGCGGACGGGCGCACGCTCGGCATCCACCCTCACGCGGGAGGCTGCCATGCATTATCAGCTGTTCTACTGGAGCGGCATCCAGGGTCGCGGCGAGTTCGTGCGGCTGGCGCTGGAGGATGCCGGCGCCCCGTATGACGACATCGCCCGCGAGCAGGGCGACGACGTCATGGTGCAGTATCTCGACGGTGTCCACGACGGTCCACTGCCGTTTGCACCGCCCTTCCTCAAGGCCGGCCGATTGCTGATCGCGCAGACGGCGAACATCCTGCACCATCTCGGGCCGCCGCTCGACCTGGTGCCGGACAGCGAGAGCCGCCGGCTGCTTGCGCAGCAGTTGCAGCTGACCATCGCCGACCTGGTCGCCGAAGTGCACGACTCGCATCATCCGATCGCGGGCAGCCTGTACTACGAAGAGCAGCGCAGCGAAGCCGTCCGCCGTGCCGCGGACCTGCGCGAGACCCGGCTGCCGAAATACCTCGACTACTTCGAACAGGTGCTGGAACGCAGCGGCGGGCATCACCCCCTGCATGCGCACTCGTACGTCGATCTGTCGCTGTTCCAGCTGATGAGCGGGCTGGAGTATGCGTTTCCGCGGGCGATGCTGCGCATCGGCCGGCAACTGCCGCTGTTGCGGGCACTGAAGGAGCGGGTGGCGCAACGACCTCGCGTCGCCGCGTATCTCGCCTCGCCACGACGCCTGCCGTTCAACGAGAGCGGCATCTTCCGGCACTATCCGGAACTGGACGACCCGGCCTAGGCGACCCGGGCGAACAGCGCCGAGCCCGGTGCGAACAGCAACCAGCTTTCACGCAGCTGCCCAGGACATCCTCACGACCGGCACCGGCCTGGCCGGGTGCCGGTGGAGCGCGCCGTCAGTGACCGCTGTCGTTCGGCGTGGCTTCGTCCGACTCTGCCGGGGGCCGCGCCTTGCCCCACTCCAGCACCTTGTACATCACCGGGCCCACCGGTTTCTGGCCATGCTCGTCGACCAGCCGACCCTGCGGGTCGACCATGTAGGTCTGGGCGATGCCGCTTTTCGGCGTGATCACCACCATGTAGACACGGCCGTTGCGGCTGTATTCCTGGATGCTGTTGTCGCCTTCCTGGTGCACCCGCACTTCCGGCGTCACTTCGTCGCGCGGATGCCGCGCGCCGTCGTCGTGCATCGCCGGCAGGGCCTGCGGCTTCAGGTTGAGGGACTTTGCGGGCGCGCTGGCGGCAGCGGCGCTCTTCGTCGCGGTCTTTTTTGCCGTCGGCGGACTGACGGCTTTCACTCCCGGGGCGTTGAGGCCAGGCGGCGGTGGCACGTTCGTCGATGGAGCGGATTGCGCCAACGCACTCGAGCCCGGCAGGCTCACTGCGAACAGGAAGCTGGCGGCAGCCAGCACGGCAACGGTCTTCATGGCGGCAACCTCGTTCGGGGAGGGCAGCATAGCAGCGCGATGCACCCGCTTTCGTGAAGCGCGGCGTTTCGCCCTGCATGCGAGAATGGCCGGCACTCTTCCCCGGGCCCGCCGGCCTGCAACGCCGGTGCGGCTGTTCCGCCCAGGTCACCATTGCCCATGCCCAAGCTCATCCTCATCGACGGCTCTTCCTATCTGTACCGCGCCTTCCATGCGCTGCCGCCGCTGACCAATGCGCAAGGCGAGCCCACCGGCGCGCTGTTCGGCGTGGTCAACATGCTGCGTGCCACGCTGAAGGCGAAGCCGGAGTACCTGGCTTTCGTCAGCGACGCACCCGGGCCGACCTTCCGCGACGCGCTGTACGACCAGTACAAGGCGAATCGCCCGCCGATGCCGGACGACCTGCGCGCCCAGGTCGAGCCGATGCTGGCAATCGTCGGCGCGCTGGGCTTTCCGATCCTGCGCGTGGGCGGGGTCGAGGCCGATGACGTGATCGGCACGCTGGCGATGCAGGCGCATGAGCTGGGCATCGAGGTGGAGGTGTCCACCGGCGACAAGGACATGGCCCAGCTGGTTGGCCCCCACGTCACCCTGGTCAACACCATGAGCAACACGGTGATGGACAGCAACGGCGTGATGGAGAAATTCGGCGTGCGGCCGGATCAGATCATCGACTTCCTCGCGCTCACCGGCGACGCCATCGACAACGTCCCGGGCGTGCCCAAGTGCGGCCCCAAGACCGCCGCGAAATGGCTGGCCGAATACGATTCGCTGGACGGCGTGATCGCCAACGCGGACAAGATCGGCGGCAAGATCGGCGAGAGCCTGCGCGAAGCGCTGCCGCGGCTGCCGCTGTCGCGGGAGCTGGTCACCATCAAGACCGACGTGCCGCTGGAATTCGGTCCCACCGAACTGGCCCAGCGCGACGCCGACGTGGCGCAGCTGCGCGAGCTGTACACGCGCTACGAGTTCAAGGCCGCGCTGAAGGAGCTGGATGGCCAGGAGCCGGGCATCGGGCATCCCGCAGGGGGACTTCCTGACGGTCGCCCGGCACCCGGCATCGATCAAGCCACGGCCGCCGGGAGCCCTGCCGCGCCTGATGCGGCATTGTCCGCGCCGGGTGACTACGAACTGGTCACCACCCGGCCGCAGTTCGACGCCTGGTTGGAAAAACTCCGCGGTGCCGAACTGATCGCCTTCGACACCGAAACCACCAGCATCGACGCGATGCGCGCGGACATCGTCGGCATCAGCTTGGCGGTGGAGCCGGGCAAGGCCTGCTACATCCCGCTGGGCCACGACTATCCCGGCGCGCCGAAGCAGCTCGACCGCGAAGAGGTGCTGGCTGCGCTGAAGCCGGTCTTCGAGGATCCATCGCGGCCCAAGCTCGGCCAGCACGCGAAGTACGACATCAACATCCTGGCGCACTACGGCATCGCGGTGCAGGGGCTGGCGCACGACTCGATGCTCGAATCCTACGTGTGGAACGCCACCGCCACGCGCCACGACATGGACTCGCTGGCGAAGAAATACCTGGGCTACGAGACGATCAAGTACGAACAGGTCGCCGGCAAGGGCGCGAAGCAGATTTCATTCTCCCAGGTGGACCTGGACACCGCCTGCCGCTATGCCGCCGAGGATGCCGACATCACCCTGCGCCTGCACCATGCGCTGTGGCCGAAGCTGGAGAGCGTGCCGTCCTTGCGCGACGTGTACCGGGACATCGAGATTCCGCTGGTGCCGGTACTGGCCGAGATGGAACGCCGCGGCGTGCTGATCGACGGCGACGAACTGCGTCGGCAGAGTCAGCAGCTGGGCAAGCGCATGCTGGAATTGCAGCAGCAGTCGTACGCGCTGGCCGGACGCGAGTTCAACCTGGATTCGCCCAAGCAGTTGCAGGCGGTGCTGTTCGACGAGCTCGGCCTCGAAGCGAAACTGAAGACGCCCACCGGCCAGCCTTCCACCAATGAGGAAGCGCTGGAGGCGATCGCCGAGACCCACGAGCTGCCGCGGCTGATCCTCGACTACCGCGGCCTGGCCAAGCTGCGCAGCACGTACACCGACAAACTGTCAGGCATCGTCAATCCGCGCACGGGCCGCGTGCACACCAGCTACCACCAGGGTTCGGTGGCGACCGGTCGGATCTCTTCCTCCGACCCGAACCTGCAGAACATCCCGGTGCGTACCGAAGAGGGCCGGCGCATCCGCCAGGCCTTCATCGCGCCACCCGGCTGGAAGGTGATGGCGGCGGACTATTCGCAGATCGAGCTGCGCATCATGGCCCACCTGTCCGGCGACGAAGGCCTGCTGCGCGCGTTCCACTCCGGCGGTGACGTGCATCGCGCCACCGCGGCCGAAGTGTTCGGCGTGGCGCCGGAGGAGATCACCACCAACCAGCGCCGCGCGGCCAAGGCGATCAACTTCGGCCTGATGTACGGCATGAGTGCGTTCGGCCTGGCCCGCCAGCTCGGCGTGGAACGCGGCGAGGCCGGCGACTACATGGGCCGCTACTTCTCGCGCTACCCCGGCGTGCGCGCGTTCATGGATGCCACCCGCGAACAGGCCCACCGCGACGGCTACGTGGAAACCATCTTCGGCCGCCGGCTCTATCTGGAGAACCTCAACGCTCGCAACGCAGGCTTGCGCCAGGGCGCCGAGCGCGCCGCGGTGAACGCACCGATGCAGGGCAGCGCGGCCGACATCATCAAGCGCGCGATGATCGCGGTGGCCACGTGGCTGAAGGATCGCGACGACGCACACATGCTGATGCAGGTGCACGACGAACTGGTGTTCGAGGTGCGCAGCGAGGCGATCGAGGAAGTGCGGGCGGCCGTGGTCGAACGGATGTCCGGCGCCGCGGCACTGGCGGTGCCGCTGCTGGTCGACGTGGGCGTGGGCGCCAACTGGGACGAGGCGCATTGAGCGGCGTTCCCGTTAATTTTCCATGAGACTGAATCGCTCGTAAATTTCTCTGCAACCCTTGCAACTTTTTCGATCCACCCCACTCTAATCCCACGGATGCACGCAACGGCATCCGCGGCGCGCTCACCTCCCTGAGCCGCCACAGGCACGAACCTCTCCCCTGGGTCTTCGTGTCTGCCCCGCCCCGGAGGCTCCCCCTAGCCTCCGGGGCTTTTTTTGCCCGCCGTCCATCCGCCGGCCTGCCGCCTCGCCTGTACGTTTCATGCACACCGGCGCACGGCATACTCCCGGGCACACTCACCAAGGGGAACACCATGCGCACAGGTCTGATCATCGTCGGCATCATCCTCATTGCCGCGGGTATCTGGGTGGTGGCCGGCCATGCCTTCTACCAGGACACCGACACCCTGGTGCAGGTCGGTTCGGCCAAGCTCACCGCCACCCACGACAAGGGCGTGCCGCAATGGATCGGCATTGCCGGCATCGTGGTCGGCGCGTTGCTGGCGCTTGGCGGCTTCATGCAGAAGCGCTGACGGCGACCATGCGCCAGCCGGAAACCGCCGCCTTCGCGGCGGTTTTCCTTTGTGCCCACTACAATGGGCACGATGGATGTCTCGTACCTGATCGACCCGCTCAACGACGCGCAGCGCGAAGCCGTCTGCGCCCCTCCCGGCCATTACCTGGTGCTCGCCGGCGCCGGCTCGGGCAAGACCCGCGTGCTGACCCACCGCATCGGCTGGCTGACCCAGGCCGAACGCGTGCCGCCGTGGGCGATCCTCGCCGTCACTTTCACCAACAAGGCAGCGGGCGAGATGCGCGCGCGGCTGGAGGCGCTGATCCCCGGCGGCACCCAGGGCCTCACCGTGGGCACCTTCCACGGCATCGCGCACCGGCTGCTGCGGCGGCACTGGCGCGAGGCGGGCTTGCCGGAGACGTTCCAGATCCTCGATTCGGACGACCAGCTGCGGCTGGTGAAACGGGTGGTCGCCGGGCTGGGCCTGGATGACGCGAAGTACCCGCCGCGGCAGGCCATGTGGCAGATCAACCACTGGAAGGACGAAGGCAGGCGCCCGGACGGCATCGAGCATCGCGATCACCCGGTCACGCAGACCTTCGTCAACATCTACAAGGCCTACGAGGACGCCTGCCGCCGTGCCGGCCTGGTCGATTTCGGCGAGCTGCTGCTGCGCGCGCACGAATTGTGGCTGAAGCATCCCGCCGTGCTGGAGCACTACCAGCAACGCTGGCGCCACCTGCTGGTCGACGAGTTCCAGGACACCAACACGCTGCAATACGCCTGGATCCGCGTGCTGGCCGGCGCCACCGGCCAGGTCTTCGCGGTCGGCGACGACGACCAGTCGATCTACGGCTGGCGCGGCGCCAGGGTGGAGAACATGACGCAGTTCCTGCGCGACTTCCCTGGCGCCCGCACGATCAAGCTGGAACAGAACTACCGCTCCACCTCGACCATCCTGAAAGCCGCCAACAGCGTGATCCAGCGCAACGGCAGTCGCCTAGGCAAGGAGTTGTGGACGGCCGGCGACGACGGCGAACGCATCGCGCTGTACGCGGCGTACAACGAGCAGGACGAGGCGCGCTTCGTGATCGAGCGCATCCGCGAGTACATCGACGAGCACGGCTCGGCGAAGGACTGCGCGATCCTGTATCGGTCCAACGCGCAATCGCGCAACTTCGAGGAACAGCTGGTCCAGCGCAACATCGGCTACCGCGTCTACGGCGGCCAGCGCTTCTTCGAGCGCGCCGAGGTCAAGGACGCGCTGGCGTATCTGCGCCTCACCGCGAACCGGCACGACGACGCCGCGTTCGAGCGCGCGGTGAACACCCCACCCCGTGGCATCGGCGATCGCACGCTGGATGTGCTGCGCCGCCGCGCCCGCCACGACGATACGTCGATGTGGGAAGCGGCGCTGCTCGAATTGGCCGGCGGCAGCGAACTGGCCGGGCGGGCGAAGAACGCGGTGAAGGCGTTCCTGGCACTGGTCGACGGGATGGCGCGCAGCTTCGCGGGAATCGGAGAAGCCGATGCTGCGCTTCCCGCTGTTGATCCTCCCATGCCCGACTCCCCATTGCCGATTCCCGGCCTCACCCTGGCCGAACAGATCGACCACGCGATCACCCACACCGGCTTGCGCGATTTCTACGAGAAGGATTCGCGGGGCAACGCCGAGTCGCGGGTGGAAAACCTGGACGAACTGGTCAACGTGGCCAGCCGCTTCGAGCGCAACGCCGAGGACATCGACGCGGGCCTGAGCGAACTCTCCGCGTTCCTGTCCCACGCCACCCTGGAAGCGGGCGAGAACCAGGGCGAAGCCTGGGACGATTGCGTGCAGCTGATGACGCTGCACTCGGCCAAGGGGCTGGAGTTCCCGGTGGTGTTCCTGGTCGGCATGGAGGAAGGCCTGTTCCCCAGCCAGCGTTCGGTCGACGACGAAGGCCGGCTGGAGGAGGAACGCCGGCTCGCCTACGTCGGCATCACCCGCGCCCGCGAAAGGCTGGTCGTCACCCACGCCGAATCGCGCCGCATGCATGGCACCGAGATGCTGGCGCGACCGTCGCGTTTCCTCGGCGAAATGCCGGCCGAACTGATCGACGAAGTGCGCCCACGCGTGCACGTGACCCGACCGATGTACAGCGGTCGTCCGCGCGAAACATCGTCATCGCTGGAAGAAACGCTGCCGGTGAAGCTCGGCCAGCGCGTCAGCCACCCCAGCTTCGGCGAAGGCGTGGTGGTCAGCGCGGAGGGCAGCGGGGCGCACACCCGGCTGCAGATCAATTTCGAAGGCGTGGGCAGCAAGTGGCTGGTGGCCGCCTACGCGAATCTGACGGCGCTGTAGCGGCGTTACCCCGGCAGGCGCGGCAGCCCGTGCGCGTCACGCTCCTCGATCGCGACCGGATGCGTGTCCGGCTGCAGCGGATTGGCGGTCTGCGCCAGCGGCGTGACGACGTCACCACGGGTGAACGCCAGCGCGTTGCGATAGCAGCGTTGCGCCTGGGCGGGGTCGCCCTGGCCGGCGAAGGTGTCGCCCAGGGCTTCCCACGCGGCGGCGCCCGGCGCCAGCGCCAGGGAGCGCTGCAGGTACTGATGGGCCTTGCCCCAGACTTTCAGTCGCACGCACATGCGGCCAAGGGTGAGCAGCAGGTTGGCGTCGTTCGGATGCGCGTCCAGCCAGCCTTCGGCGCGACGCAGGCGCGCCTCGACGTCATCGCCGGACAGGCTGCCGTAGGTTTCGATCAGCAACGGCGACCACTCGCGGCGCAGCGCGGATTCCACTTCATCCATGGCCGGCAGGGTCAGGCCGAAGCCGGCGGCGCGACGCGCGTAGGCATCGATCACGGCCGGCACCCGCCGCTGCGGCTTGGGCCATTGCGACCACATCGCGTTCAACGTGGCTCCGTCGGGCGCGGCGTTCAGCGTGGCAACCAGCACCTGCGCCTCCAGCACGGCGTAGGCACGATGGCCCAGCGCGCCGCTCTTCTGCAGCGGCGCCAGCGCCTCGCGGGCGCGCCGGGTGTCGCCGGTGGCCAGCGCGGCCTGGACCAGTTCGCGCCAGCCGCCGGGAGTCAGCGTGCCCTTGTCCGACTCGGGCAGCAGCAGGGCCAGCGCTTCGGCCGGCTTGCCTTCGCGACGCAGCACGCGGGCACGCAGCACGCGCGCGGCCTGCGGTACCGACTGCGCCGCCTGGTCCAGCGCCTCCAGCGCGCGGCCGGGTTCGCCGCGGCGCGAAGCGGCTTCGGCCGAGGCGAGCAGGGCCGGACCACGCAGGCTGTCCAGCCGCGAGGCACGATTGAGATCACGTTCGGCATCGCCGTGGCGACCTTCGATCAGCGCGATCAGACCCGCGCCGAGGCGCTGCTGGCTGAGCCGCCGATGCCGCCGCGAGAGCGCACCGAACGGCCAGCGCAGCAGCCGCCACAAGCTGGTCAGCACGGCCCACGCCAGCAGCAGGATCACCAGTGCGGCGACCACCGTGGTTTCGATCCTCCAGCCACGCAGGCGCAGCAGCACGTAGCCGGGGTCCTCCGCCACCCAGTGCCAGCCGAATGCGGCCAGCGCGGCGGCGAGCACCGCCAGCAACACCCCGTACCAGAGCCTCATGGCTGGGCCTCGGCCGGCGCTGCGCTGCTGGACGGTGCCGGGCCCAGTGCATGCACCGCGCGCAGGTTGCGCAGTTCGGTCAGCGCGGCGCCGAGCTGCACCGACGGCTTCGCCGGCAATTGCGCCGCCAGTTGCCGCAGCGTGGCGCGCGCCTGCTGCACGGCAGGCGCGGCGGCGTCGAACTGGCTGGCCAGGGTGGCGTCCGCGCGCTGCAGGGCCGCAGCATAGTCCTTGCTGTCGTAGGCCAGCAGCGCCGCCTGTGCCTGGGCCAGGTCGAGCGTCGCCAGTTCGCGGGCAAGACGCGCGTCGGCGACGGCCAGCGGTGCGCCGTTGTCGCGCTGCACGCTGACCACGCTGGCCAGCGCGCGACGAATCCGCGACCAGGTGTCGGTGCCGCCGGCGGTGCCGCTGTCCAGCGGCTTCAGCGGCAGCGTGGCCAGCTCGCCACGCAAGGCCAGCAACTGTTGCAGGGCGGCGGCCTGGCTGGCCGGCTGGCTCCTGGCCAGGGCCTCGCGCTCGGCCTCGATGCTCTGGCGCAGCCCGCCGAATGCGCCATCGTTGACCGCGGCCAGGGTCTGGTCGGCCAGCGCATAAGCCGCCGCCGCGCCCTGCGCGTCGTGGAACAGCGTGTAGCGTTCGCTGGCCATGCGCAGCAGCGATTCGGTTTCGTCCAGCAGCATGCCGTCATGGCCACTGAGGCTCTTCTCGGCAAGCCTGGCCACTGCGTCCTCGACATGGCGGGTGCGTTCGGCCTGACCCAGCAGCTCCTCGCGCAGCGAACGGTTGACCTGGGCTGCATCGTCCAGCCGCTGGTTGAGGCTGCTGCGCTGTTCGCTCATGGCGGTGAGGGAGGTTTCCAGGGTCTCCACGCGCTGCTGCAGGCTGGCCACGTTCCGCGTGTCGACCGCCGCGCCCTGCTCCTGCTGCCACTGGCGCCAGCCGACGTAGCCGGACGCGCCAGCCGCGACCAGCGCCAGCAGGATCGCCAGCGCCAGCGTGCCACTACCGCGGGGACCCGGTGCAGGGCGATGGGAAGCCGGCCGTGACGGACGCAGCGGCGGCTCGACCAGCACCGCATCGGGCGCGACGGGTGCGGAACGGGCGCCCTCGGGCGCGGCGGGCTCGTTGGGCATGTCGTGGTTGCTCATGAGCGCATGCTAGCAGCCCATACGCGCGCGTTCGTAGCAGGCGGATGTGAAGATTCGCTCAACCCGCGGTAGCGGCCTCGGCCAGCAGATCGGCCGACACGGCCGAAGCCGCCACGCGGATGCGCTGGAACCCGGCCGCCCGCGCCGCCTCGGCCAGGCGTTCGCTGCTGACCACCGCAGTGGCCGCGCACAGTCGCGCCCATGCCGGCGCCGGCAGCAACTGCTGCAGGTTGTGCAAAGCCTCGGCGCTGGACAGCAATACCCGCGCCGAGGCGGGCAGCTGCAGCAGCGCTTCCGCGTGACGGCGATCGAGTCGCGGCGGCACGCGATGGTAGACCTGCAGCTCGCGCAGGCGCGCACCCCGCGCCGCGAGCTGCTCGCGCAACACGCCGCGTCCGCCCGGCGCGCCGATCAAGGCCACCCGGCGGCCGCGCAACGACTGCAACTGGGAAAGTTCCAGCAGCCCCTCGCTGTCCTGCCGGCGCGGTGCCAGCGGTGCAGCGACACCGTGTCGACGCAGGGCCTGCGCGGTGCCCTGGCCCACCGCCAGGACGCACGCGGTGGTGCGCAGCGGCAGCAGCGCCGCCGCATGGCGGACGGCGGCAGGGCTGGTGAACACGATCAATTCGTCGCCCAGGGCGGCGCACAGGCCGGCGCGTACCGCGTCCGCATCGGGTGCGGCACGCAAGCCCATTCCGGGCAGGCGCAACGGCACGCCGCCCAGCACACGCACCTTCCGCGCCAGCGCGGAAGCGGTGCCCGCCGGACGGGTGATCACCACGATCCGGCCATGCAGGCCTGGGGTTTTCCGGCTGGATGGTCGCTGCATCCGCGCACCGCGCACGCTTACTGTCATGGCTCCAGTGTAGCGGTGGCTCAGGATGTTCTGATCTATTCAGCGCAGGCGGCATGACGTCCAGAAGGCCCCCAGGTGGCAGTGCGCGGTGCCGGCAAGGCTGGCCGCCTTGGCAAGCCGTGCGCTGCCGCCTGGGGGCCTTCTGGACGTCACCCCATCTTTGTATTCAATCGGTTGGGGCCGGCTCTGTCTGCCCGCATCTCCGCGGCGCGCCTCCTCGACAGGCCGACGCCTGTCTTCGTCCGCGCACCACGAATCTGCGGGCAGACAGAGCCGGTGACGCCAGTGCTGAATAGATCAGAGCATCCTTTACACTGCCGGGCTTTCCCCACGCGAATCCCCGATCACGTGAGCAAGACCGAAGCAACCCTGCTGGCCCGGCAACTGATCCAGTTCGTCCGCGACGAGATCCCGCTGGCCCATGCGATGGACCTGGAACTGGCGGACTGCGACGAGCACAGCCTGACCCTGCGCGCGCCGCTGGCGCCCAACGTCAACGACAAGGGTTGCGCGTTCGGCGGCAGCCTGGTCAGCGTGATGACCTTGAGCGGCTGGGCGCTGGTCGAACTGGCGCTGCGCAAGCGCGGCACGGACTGCGACGTGTTCGTCGCCGAGTCCAGCGTGCGCTACCTGGCGCCGCTGTGGGACGACTTCCACAGCCAGGCGCGGCTGGCCGAGGACGCGGACTGGGCGACCTTCTTCTCCACCCTGGACAACCGCGGCCGGGCGCGCATCGCGGTCGACTGCGTGGTGCCCGGCGAGAACGGCGAACCGGCGTGCGCCTTGAACGCACGCTTCGTGGCCAAACGCCGGGCCTGAGTGGACTGCCTGCGCATCAGGCAGAATGGGCGGGATTTCATCGGGGAGCAAACCACATGCGTCGGATCACCAGCCTTCTGATCGTGCTGTTGTCGGGCCTGCTGCTGGCCGGCTGCGCCACCAAGACCCGCAGCGATGCCCTCACCACCACGCTCAAGGCCTACGGCAGCACGCTGCGCTGGGGCGATTTCCAGAGCGCCGCCCAGTTCGTCGAGCCGAAGGTTCGCGCCGCGCATCCGCTGACCTCGCTGCAGCTGGCGCGCTTCCAGCAGGTGCGGGTCACCGAGTACAACGACGATGCGGGCCCGGTGCCGACCGGCGACTTCGACGTGCAGCAGACGGTGGTGATCAACCTGGTCAACATCCACAACCAGTCCGAGCGCAGCGTCGTCGACCACCAGACCTGGCACTACGACGAGGCGACCAGGCACTGGTGGCTGACCAGCGGCCTGCCGGACATCACCCAGGACTGAGAGGTTGTGCGTTTTTCAACCTCTCAGGTCGGCCAGGCATGGCCGACCGCGGATCGGGCACGCCGTGCCTGATTCGCGTGAGCGAGTCCGGGCGTGTACCGGACTCGCGATAGAAGAAACCACAGGATGTGGTTTTCTTCCCAGGCGCTGAGTCGACGCCCCCCGCGCAACTGGCGGCAACTCCGTATAATCGCCGGTTTACCCGAATTGGTGCGATCAAGGCACCTGTGGACTGACGATGAACGATTTCCTGCACAAGCTGCCCGAATTTGTCGGCAACCATGTGGCCCTGGTGGCCCTGTTCGCGATCCTGCTGCTGGCGCTGATCGTGATGCAGGTCAGCGCCCTGTTCAGCAAGGTCGGGGAACTTAGCCCGGCCGGCCTGACCCACCTGATCAATCGCGAAAACCCGCTGCTGATCGATCTGTCGGCGATCGCCGAATTCGAGAAGATGCACGTGCCCGGCGCCAGGCACGTGGCGATGAGCCAGTTCGATCCGGAGAACAAGGATCTGGCCAAGGCGAAGGAACTGCCGGTGGTGGTGATGGACAAGGACGGTCGTGGCAATTCGATCAAGGCCGCGCAGCGGCTGGTCAAGGCCGGCTTCGCCAAGGTTCATCGGCTGGACGGCGGCGTGCTGGCCTGGCACGCGGCGCAGTTGCCGGTGGCCAAGGGCAACCGGTAAGTAACCCGCTGGCGGGCCACGCTCCCGCCCCGCTGCCCGATCAGACAGCGATCGTCAGGTGTCTACGGCAGCGGCAAGTCATGGATGCCCGCGCGCCCGGCGATGATCTGCGCCAGCACGTCGGGGGCGTATTCGAACGAGTCGTAGTAGAGACGCTCTTCCGGCAGGCCGGCAGCCAGGAAGCGCGGATGCGCGGCATCGATCATCGCCGGCGGCCCGCTCATGTAAAGGTCGTGCCCTGACAGGTCCGGCTGGTCGGCCAGCACCGCCTCGTGCACCAGGCCGGTGCGCAAACCCGCCGCGCCGTCCGCGTCGGACACCACCGCGTGGAACGCGAGGTTCGGCAGTTCGCCCGCCCAGCGTTCGGCCAGCGCGCGCAGGTACAGGTCGCCCGCCACGCGCGCCCCCCAGTAGACCTGGATGGCGCGACGCGTGCCCAGCGCGATGAAGTGCTCGACGATTGCCTTCACCGGCGCAAAACCGGTGCCGCCGGCCATGAAGATCATCGCTCGCTCCGAATCCTCGCGCGGCACGAAGGTGCCCAGCGGGCCCTCCACGCGCAGGTGATCACCCGGCTTCAGCGTGCTGCTCACCCACGACGTGAAACCGCCGCCGGCCACGTGGCGCACATGCATCTCGATCATGCCGTCGGCCTGCGGGCCGTTGGCGATGGAGAACGGACGGCGCTTGCCATCCTCCAGCAGCACGTCGACATACTGGCCGGGCAGGCGCTTCAGGCGACGCTCGCCGCGTGCCGGCAGCAGGCGCAGGCCGGTGACATCCGGCGCCAGCGGCCACTTCTCGGTCACCACCATGCCGAGCTGGCGCCGCGCGATGTCCTCCACCGAGGTGACTTCGCGCGCTTCCAGCAACAAATCCGTCACCGGCACGGCCTGGCACAGCAGCACCGCATGGTGCGCCTGCTCATCCGCATTCAGCGCCAGCGGCGGATTGCGCGGATACTCGCAGCGCCCGTCCAGCAAGGTGGCCTTGCAGCTGCCGCAGACGCCGGCCCGGCACGAATAAGGCAAGGCCACACCCGCCCGTTGCGCCGCTTCCAGCACGGTTTCGCCCGCGACCACCGAAAACTGGCGGCCGGATGTCTTGAGGGTGACCTTGAACACGTGTGCATTGTCGCGGCGATGACCCCGGACGACAATGCGGGTTCGATCCACGGGAATCAACGATGAGCATCTGGAAACAATCCACCGACCTGGACCGCGTCAACGCATGGAGCGCCAACACCATGATGGAGACGCTGGGCATCCGCATCACCGCGATCGGCGACGACTGGCTGGCCGGCACCATGCCGGTCGACCATCGCACCCATCAGCCCTACGGCCTGCTGCACGGGGGCGCCTCGGTGGTGCTGGCCGAAACGCTGGGCAGCACCGCCGCGATGCTGACCTTGGACCCCGCGAAGGAGCTGGCGGTGGGACTGGACATCAACGCCAACCACATCCGCGGCGTGCGCGGCGGCAGCGTCACCGGCACCGCCAAGATGCTGCACATCGGCCGCACCACCCAGGTGTGGGAGATCCGCATCGAAAGCGAGGAAGGGGCTCTGGTGTGCATTTCGCGCATCACCATGGCGGTGATCGCGGCGCGCGGCATGGGCACGCGTTGAACATGCCGCATCTCGATAGAGCGTCCCCTCACCTCAATCCTCTCTCCGACACGGGGAGAGCAGGCGAAAGCAAGAGGCGCGTTTCCTGATGGCGGCTGCGCCGTATGAGAGCCTCACGCCCGATCTCGTGCTCGACGCCGTGAGCGCCTGCGGGCTGTGGCCGGACGGTCGCCTGCTGGCGCTGAACAGCTACGAGAACCGGGTGTGGCAGGTCGGCATCGAGGACGCTGCTCCGGTGATCGCGAAGTTCTACCGGCCGGACCGCTGGAGCGATGCGGCGATCATCGAGGAACACACCTTCGCGCAGGAGCTGGCCGACGCCGAACTGCCCGCGGTCGCCCCGCTGCTGTTCGACGGCCGCAGCCTGCTGCATCACGGTGGCTTCCGCTACGCGCTGACCCCGCGCCGGGGCGGCCGCGCGCCGGAGCTGGAAGCGCTCGACCAGTTGCAGTGGCTGGGTCGGCTGATCGCGCGCATGCACGTGATCGGCGCCCGCGCGCCGTTTGCACATCGCGGCCGGCTCGACCGCGACACGATGGTGCAGCAGCCGATGCATGCGGTGCTCGGCTCGTCGTTGCTGCCGGCCGGCCTGCAGGCCAACTACCGCGTCGCCGCGACCCGGCTGGACGCGGCGATCGGCGCACGCATGGAGGCGCTCGGCCCGCTGCGCCAGTTGCGCCTGCATGGCGACTGCCATCCGGGCAACGTGCTGTGGACCGATGCCGGCCCGCACTTCGTCGACTTCGACGACGCCCGCAGCGGCCCCGCCGTGCAGGACCTGTGGATGCTGGCCAGCGACGAACGCACGATGGAGGCGCTGCTTGAGGGCTACCAGCAGTTCCGCGATTTCGACCACGGCGAACTGGCGCTGATTCCGGTGCTGCGGGCGATGCGCCAGCTGCACTACGCCGGCTGGATCGCCGCGCGCTGGCATGACCCGGCCTTTCCCGTCGCGTTCCCGTTCGCCGCCGAATCGCGCTGGTGGGAACAGCACATCGCCGACCTGCACGAGCTGGCGGACGAACTCGAATAGCCGGACGGCCATCCGCAGCGCCCGCCGCGGTCATTCGCAAGAACTTTCATCCACCCGCCCGAACAGGCATGCTTGAGCGGATTCCCCTGGCCGAGCATCCCCATGAAACGATCCCGCACCGCCGCCCTGCTGCTGATGGGCACGGCCCCGCTGCTGCTGACCGCCTGCGACCGCAACGAGGCGCGCGAAGGCCTGTACACCTCGGTCGAGGCCTGCGTGGCGCAGACCAATGACAGCAGCACCTGCAACCAGGCCTTTGCCAAGGCCGAGCAGGAAGCGGTGGCCACCGCGCCGCGCTTCGCCAACCGCGAGGAATGCGAGGCCAGCTACGGCAAGGAAAAGTGCGCCGAACGCAGCGACGGCAACAACCATTCGTTCTTCGGCCCGCTGATGACCGGCTTCTTCCTGTCGCAGATGATGCGCAACGGCGTGGCCGCCAACGGCTTCAACAGCGCCCCTGCATTCCGCGACAGCAACGGCGGCTGGCAACGGCCGGCGGCGGGCGGCGCCAGTGGCGGCGTCTATCGCGGCGGCACCGCAGGCACCGGCATGGTGCCGATCAACGCCACGCCGAATCGCGCGGTCACCACCAGCCGCTCCGGCTTCGGCCGCTCCAGCGGCAGTCGCGGTTTCGGCAGCTGATGCGCCGCATCGCGCTGGCCGAGCGCCCCGACTGGCGCGCCAAGGCCGCGGATTGCGGTTTCGGTTTCCACACCATCGACGATGCGCCGTACTGGGACGAGTCCGCGTACTACGCCTTCAGCCTGCGCGAGATCGAGCACGACATCGAGTCGCCCACCGAAGAGCTGCACGCGATGGCGCTGGACATGGTCGAGCGCATCGTGGGCAGCGAGCAGCTCATGCAGCAGCTGGCGGTACCCGAGCCGTACCGGGACTGGATCGCCGAAAGCTGGCGCCGGCGCGAACCGCACCTGTACGGCCGGCTGGATTTCGCCTACGACGGCCGCGGTCCGGCCAAGCTGTACGAGCTCAACTACGACACGCCGACCTCGCTGTTCGAGGCCGCGTTCTTCCAGTGGCAATGGCTGGAGGACCAGCTCGCGCGCGGCCAGCTGCCGGCCGGCAGCGACCAGTTCAACTCGATCCAGGAATCGCTGGTGGAGGCGTTCGGCACGATCGCCCGCGGCATCGCGCGACCGTTCCATTTCGCCGCCGTGCGTGATTCGAACGAAGACCAGGGCACCATCGCCTACCTGCGGGACTGCGCGCTGCAGGCCGGCATCGAGTGCGGCACGCTGGCGATCGAGGACATCGGCATCTCCGAGGACGGCCGCTTCACCGACCTCGACGACCAGGTGATCGGCTGCCTGTTCAAGCTGTACCCGCTGGAAGACCTGTTCCGCGAAACGTTCGGCCCGTACCTGCCGCGCTCAGGGCTGCAGCTGATCGAACCGCCGTGGAAGGCGCTGCTCAGCAACAAGGGCATCCTGCCGCTGCTGTGGGATGCGCACCGCGGCCACCCGAACCTGTTGCCGGCCGAATTCGACCAGGGCGGCGCGCTGCCGCGCGGCTGGGTGCGCAAGCCGCTGCATTCGCGCGAGGGCGCCAACATCGCGATGCACCTGGACGACGGCCGCGAACTGCGCACCGACGGCCCGTATGACGGCCCGTGCATCCGCCAGGCCTGCCATCCGCTGACCGCGTTCGACGGCCACTATCCGCTGATCGGCAGCTGGGTGGTCGGCGACCGCGCCTGCGGCATCGGCATCCGCGAGGACAGCTCGCTGGTGACCCAGGACAGCGCCCGTTTCGTGCCGCATGCCATCGTCGAGGAAGCGCGCGGCGTGCTGATCGCCTAGGGCAACGCTGACCAGGTATCGCCGCCGTCATCACCTCGTCATTTCAGGTTCAACAGGTTGAGGCCCACCCTCTCTGTCCGCATGCCTTCGGTCCGTCGTCTCGACAGACGGCCAGTCTGCCTTCGTCGACGCCCCCGTGGTCTGCGAACAGAGAGGTGGGTGACGGTGGTGATACTTGATCAGCGTTGCCCTAAGCTTGCGTTTTTTTGCCAGGGCTACGCATGCGCACTGTTCTGTTCCGCCTGATCGGCGTCCTCGAAATCGCCGGCGGCTTCTACGGGGTGGCGGCGATGCTGCACCGGCTGCTGCCATTCGGCGCCCACGACAGCCTGATCGCCCTGCTCGGCCTGGCGCTGTACGGCTTCGTGCTGGCCGCCGGCATCCAGCTGGTCGCCGGCAGCGAGCAGGGCGTGCGGATGTCGCGCTGGGCGCAGCTGCTGCAGCTGCCGCTGATCGCCCTGCCCGTGTTCAGTTACGGCCTGCATTGCGGCGCCTTCGTCAACGTGTTCGCCACGCTGCAGTCGACGCCGCGGCTGGGCATCGACTGGCACCTCGGCTCGCAGGGTTTCCTGCTGGCGATCGCCGGGCCGTCGGTGTCGCGGATCGGCATCAACCTGCTGGCGCTGCTGTCGTGGCTGGTGCTGCGACTGCGCTGAGGGGTTATGTTTCAACCTCTCAGCCCGGCCATGGACGGCCGGTCGCGGAGCAGCCACGCAGGTGACTGATTCGCGTGAGCACGTCCGGGCACGTACCGGACGTGCGATAGAAGAAAACCACAGGAAGTGGTTTTCTTCACAGGTGCTGACCTGTTCAACCCCGGAGAGTCCGCGATGGCGCGTCCCAACTACATCGAATTGCCGGCCAGCGACATCGCGGCGTCCAAGGCGTTCTACCACCAGGCCTTCGGCTGGGAGCTGACGGATTTCGGTCCCAGCTACGCGGCGACCATGACCGGCGACGTGGACGTCGGCCTGCAGGGCGATCCGACCGAAGCCACCCGCGCGCCGCTGCCGGTGATCGCGGTGGACGACCTCGAAGCCGCCCTGCTCGCGGTGACGGCCGCCGGCGCCAGCATCGTGCGCCCGATCTTTGCCTTCCCCGGCGGGCGGCGCTTCCAGTTCCTCGACCCGCACGGCAACGAACTGGCGGTGGTCCAGGCCGACTGAGCATTCGCCGTCGCAGCGCGGCCGGCGCCCGGCCACCAGCTATCATGGGTGGATGAATACTCCCGCCGCGCTTCCCGTCATCCGCCTGAAATCCGACCGCAGCCCCGGCCACCCGTGGGTGTGGTCGGCACAGATCTACAAGCCCGAGTCGAAACTGCCGCCGGGCAGCGTGGTCGAGGTACAGGACGCGAAGGGCCGCTTCGTGGGCCGCGCGTTCTGGAACGGCCACGCGCGCATCGCGCTGCGCCTGCTCGACACCGATCCGCAGGCCACGATCGACGCCGACTGGATCGCCGCGCGCATCGCCCGCGCCGTGCAGCTGCGCCGCGACTGGCTGCAGCTCGATGCGGTCAGCGACGCCTGGCGCGTGGTGCACAGCGAAGGCGACGACCTTTCGGGCCTGATCGTCGACCGCTACGCCAACGTCATCGTGGTCGAATACTTCGCCGCCGGCATGTGGAAGTTCCGCGAGGCGATCCACGCCGCCCTGCTCGCGCATTTCCCCGGCGCGCAGTTGTACTGGTTCGCCGAGTCGCACGTGCAGAAGCAGGAATCGTTCGACTGCCGCAGCCCCGACGTGCCCGCCGCGTTCGAGGTGCACGAACATGGCCTGCGCTTCCACGCCGCGCCGGGCTCCGGCCACAAGACCGGCTTCTTCGCCGACCAGCGCGACAACCGCAAGCGCTTCGCCGAACTGGCCAGGGGCCGCCGCGTGCTCGACCTGTGCTGCAACGCCGGCGGCTTCGCGGTGCACGCGATGGCGGCCGGCGCGCGCGAGGCGGTCGGCGTGGACCTGGACGCCGGCATCCTCGAAGTCGCCCGCGCCAACGCCGCGGCGAACAACGTCGCGGTGAGCTTCGAGCAGTCCGACATCTTCGACTGGGTGCGCGCCGCGGTAGCCCGCGGCGAACGCTACGACGCGGTGATCCTCGACCCGGCCAAGCTCACCCGCGACCGCAGCAAGGTGATGGACGCACTGAAGAAATACTTCGCGATGAACCGCATGGCGCTGGACATCATCCCGCCCGGCGGGCTGCTGCTGACCTGCTCGTGCACCGGCCTGGTCGGCGAAGGCGAGTTCCTGGAAATGCTGCGCCGGGTCGCGCTCAACGCCGGCCGCGCGATCCAGGTGCTGGAAGTGCGCGGCGCCGGCGCCGACCATCCGTTCCGCACCGACGTGCCGGAAGGCCGTTACCTGAAGGCGGTGTTCTGCCGGGTGGATTGAAGCTGCTTCGACAGGAGGGTCAGGCGCCGCGTGGCAGGCGCCCGCGCAGCGACGCGGCATCGAACGGGCCAGGCTCGGCGATCAGCTCGCGCGCGGCGTCGACCTGGTCCCAGGTGTTCCACAACAGCACGCCGCGCACGCGACCGCCGTCGAGGTAATACACCACGCCTTCCCGATACGGCTCGCGCCAGTCCTCGACCACCTGGAGCCGCGTATCGAGCAGGCCGACGGCTTCGTAACCCAGGTCGAACAGATCCGAGTAGAAGAACGGCTGGACGACGTAATCCTCCGCCACGCCGGCCATCGCGCGTCCCGCATGCCGGCCCATGCTGATCGCGGCGTCCTCGTGCTCCACGCGCATCCGGCGATCCAGCGCGACACTGTGGAAGTTGGCCACGTCGCCAGCGGCCCAGATGTCTGCATCGCTGCTGCGCAGTTGCGCATCGACGACGATGCCGTTGTCGACAGCCAGCCCGGCCTGCTCGGCCAGCGTCACGTTCGGCGTCACGCCAAGACCGGCCACCGCCGCTTCGACCAGCATGATTTCACCGTTGGACAGCTCCAGCTTCACGCCATCCTGGGTGGCTTCGCCGCCGACCACGCGGGTTCCGGGATGCAGGTCCACACCGCGGCTACGGTAGTAGTCGTCCAGGTAGTGCGCCAGCACTTCGGGATAGCGTCCCGCGCCGATCGTCTCGCCGGGAAACAGCAGGCTCACCTTGCAGCCGATGCTGCACAGCGAGGCCGCCAGCTCGCAGCCGATGAAGCCGCCGCCGACCACGGCGACGTAGGCGCCGGGTCGGGCGTAGCGACGTAGCGCTTCGTAGTCGGCCAGCGTGCGGTAGTGGATCAGCCTTTCGCCGCCATCAAACGGCAGCAGGCGCGGCGTGGCGCCGGTGGCCAGCAGCAGCCGGCGATAGCGATAACTGTCGCCCCGGTCGTCGCGGGCCACGTGGGCGACACGATCCAGCGAGGCAATGCGCCGCCCCAGGTGCAGCGTGGCGCCACTCCCTGCGGTGGCCAGGTCGATGTCCGCGAGCGACTTGTCGCCCTTCCACATCGCCTTGCTCAGCGGCGGCCGCTGATACGGCGCCGATGGGTCGTCGCCCACGATGCCGACGTTCGCCGCGCCGTCGACTTCGCGGATGGCCTTGGCGGCAGCGTCCGCGGCCATGCCGCCGCCGATGACCAGGTAATCGTGGACGTGTTCCATGAAGCTCTCCCGGGCTGAACTTCCGCCCATGATGCACCGCCCCGGCGACGGCAACATGAATCCGGGCGCAGTCGATGAGACCGCTCGACGTACACTGGATGCCTGATCCCGGGAAAACGTTCCATGCCGCTCAATGAAACCCTGCTGATTGTCCTCGTCATCCTCGCCGCGCTGGTGTTGCTGCTGCAGGTGGCGTTGCTGCTGCGCCGCCGCGGCGATCCCGGCCTCGAAGCCAAGCTGGACGCGCTGAAGGACGACAGCGCCCGCGTCGAGCGCACCCTGCGCGAGGAACAGCGCGCCGGCCGCGAGGAATTGCAGCAGGGCTTCGACCGCTTTCGCGGCCACCTGGGGGAGCAGCTCAACGGCATGTCGCAGCAGCAGTCCGAGCGCATCGACGGTTTCGGCCAGCGGCTGACCCTGCTCACCGAACGCACCGACAACGGCTTGCAGTCATTGACCCAGCGACTGGTCGAGGACGCGCGCAAGGGCCGCGAGGAGATCGCCACCACCCTCAACCGGCTCGGCGAACAACAGCAGCAACGCCTGGCCGCGCTCACCGCGGACAATGAAAAGCGCATGGGCGAGATGCGCGCCACGCTGGAAGCCAAGCTCGGCGCGATCCAGCAGGACAACGCGGCGAAACTCGAACAGATGCGCGCCACCGTGGACGAAAAGCTGCACGCCACGCTGGAAACCCGCCTGGGCGAATCGTTCAAGCTGGTGTCCGAGCGGCTCGAGGCCGTGCAGCGCGGGCTGGGCGAAATGCAGAACCTGGCCACCGGCGTGGGCGACCTCAAGCGCGTGCTGACCAACGTGAAGAAGCGGGGCATCTTCGGCGAGGTGCAGCTGGGCGCCCTGCTGGAGGACATGCTCACCGCCGAGCAGTACGCGTCCAACGTGATCACCGTGCCGGGCAGCAACGACCGCGTCGAGTTCGCGATCCGCATGCCGGGCCAGGACGAGGGCGAACATGTCTACCTGCCGATCGACGCGAAGTTTCCGGTGGAGGACTACCAGCGCCTGCTCGACGCCCAGGAGGTTTCCGATGCCGAAGCCGCGCAGGCCGCCGGCCGCGCGCTGGAGCTGCGGGTGCGCGAGGAGGCCAGGCGCATCCACGGCAAGTACGTGGCGCCACCGCACACCACCGATTTCGCCGTGCTGTACCTGCCCACCGAGGGCCTCTACGCCGAGGTGATCCGTCGCCCCGGCCTGTTCGAGAATCTGCAGCGCGACCACCGGGTCACCGTGGCCGGACCGACCACGCTCAGCGCCCTGCTCAACAGCCTGCAGATGGGCTTCCGCACGCTGGCGATCGCCAAGCGTTCGAGCGAGGTGTGGAAGATCCTTGGCGCGGTGAAGAACGAATTCGGCAAGTTCGGCGTGGTGCTGGAAAAGACCCGCAAGCAGCTGGACGCGGCCCGCAACAGCATCGACAGCGCAGGCCAGCGCACCCGCGCGATCGAGCGCAAGCTGCGCGACGTGGAATCGCTGTCCGGCGACAGCCCGTTGCTGCTGGAAGATGTGCCGGCGCTGGACGACGGCGGTGACGACGCCACTGCACCGTAGGTCGAAAGCGTCTAGGAACAGACGGCGCTCACCGTTTCCACTGGAACACGTCTTCCACGCCCACGCCGAACACGCGGGCGATGCGGAACGCCAGCTCCAGCGAGGGCGCGTACTTGCCTGCCTCCAGCGCGATCACCGTCTGCCGGGTGATGCCGCAGGCATCGGCCAGCGCTTGCTGGGTCATCTCGTCATGCTCGAAGCGCAGCTTGCGGATCAGGTTGTCGATCGGCGTGCCGGTCATGCGCCGCGCCGGTCGTGCCAGCAGGTGATGCCCGTCACCGCGTACCCGAGCAGGCAGGATCCGGTCAGGCCGGCCATCAGCAGGCTGGATATCGCCAGCGGCCTTGCCCAGCCCGGATGACCCAGCGGCGAGAAGACGAACATCACCGCCAGCGCCAGCGCGAAGATCGACAGTCCTGCCCGCGCCCAGCCACTGGCGCGCGGCCCGATCTGGCGATCGCACTCGGCCTCCACGGTGTCGCGCCAGCGCTTGCGCAACACCTGCATCACCACCAGCCAGGCGACCACCAGCCGGCCGACGGACAGCGGGACCAGGACAAGGTAGCGCAAGGATCGAGGAGTCATGTCATCTCTACAGGACATAATGTAACTTATACATTACGTCATGCGTCGTCAGGAAGACCTTTCGCCTGGGTGTCGCGGTTCTCTCATCCCGTCGCGAGGAGCACTGCATCCGATATCGGAACGACTCCGTACCTACGGCGCTGCCAAGAGCGGCAACTGCATCAGCTCCGGCGCAACCGGTGAAGACCGGCATCCGGTTAAACTTTCCTTTCGAACGATCCAAGGACCCGGCATGAACGACCGCGCCAAGCACCCCGAAGTCACGCCCGAACAGGCCGAGGAGGCCGTGCGCACGCTGTTGCGCTGGGCTGGCGAAGACCCGTCGCGCGAAGGCCTGCTCGACACGCCCAAGCGCGTGGTGAAGGCATATCGCGACTGGTTCAGCGGTTATGAGACCGATCCAGGCGAGTACCTGCGCCGCACTTTCAAGGAAGTGGCCGGCTACGACGAGATGGTGGTGTTGCGCGACATCGAGTTCGAGAGCCACTGCGAGCACCACATGGCGCCGATCATCGGCCGTGCCCACGTCGGCTACCTGCCGACCAATCGCGTGGTGGGGATCAGCAAGCTGGCCCGGGTAGTCGACGGTTACGCGCGGCGCTTCCAGGTGCAGGAAAAACTCACTGCGGAAATCGCCCACTGCATCCAGGAAACCCTGCAGCCGGCCGGCGTGGCGGTGGTGATCGATGCCAGCCACGAATGCATGACCACCCGCGGCGTGCACAAGCGCGGCGTGTCGATGGTCACCAGCCAGATGCTGGGCACCTTCCGCGATGACGCCAGGACGCGCGCCGAGTTCCTGCAGTTCATCGGCATCCACGGCGGCCACCGCTGAACATCCGGATCATCGCTGCCGCCGCGGTTCTGCTGCTGGCCTCCACGGCGACCCATGCCCAGCAAAGCCGCCAGGCGTACCTGCAACGCTTCGACGACAACGGCGACGGCCGGGTCAGCGCGGCGGAATACGTGGCCTACATGAGCCAGGGTTTTCGCAACATGGACAGCAACGGCGACGGCATCATCGAAACCGATGAACTGCCCGGTGGCCGCGGCCAGCCGATCACGCTGCAGGAAAACCGCGACAACCTGCGCCGCCAGTTCCACAAGCTGGACCGCAACCGCGACGGCTACCTCGACGCCCGCGAACTGACCGCGCCACCCGGCTGACCCCTTGCCGGAAGAGACGCGCTTCGCGGCGCGAGATCAAAAGCCAACCCCCTCCCAACCTCCCCCTGCACGCAGGGGGAGGAGCATGGCGTCGCCATGCTTCCCCCTCCCCGCTTGCGAGCGAAGGAAGTCCCTGTGGGACAGGGGGAGGGCCGGGGAGGGCCGGGCTCAGGCCGAGATCGCCAGCTTCTCGGAGCGATACAACTGGGCGGTCACCAGCACCGCCACCAGCGCCGCCGCCAGACTGCCGGCCAGGCACAGGCCGATCTGTTCGCCGGTGACGCCATCGCCGCGCAGCAACTGCATGATGCCGAGGTTCTGGCCCAGCAACGGGATCGCGTACATCCACGCCTGCGCCTTGATCGGCATGAACGACAGCAGCGCACTGGGGATGATCGGCACCAGCATCAGCAGCGAGATGTAGGTCTGCGCCTCGCGATAGCTCTTGGCAAACGCAGCCACCAGCGACTGCAGCGCGGACAGCAGCAGCACCAGCGGCAGCATCAGCAGCAGCACGTAGGTGGCGAAGTGCAGGCCAAGGTCGAGCTCCATGCCGATCTTCTCGGCGGGGATGAAGCGGCCGACCACCGCGAAGCCCAGCAAGGTGATCAGCAGGCTCGCGGTGGAGAACGCGCAGATCGCCGCCAGCTTGCCGCAGAGGATTTTCCAGCGCGCCACCGGGTTGGCGAACAGCGGCTCCAGCGATTGCCGCTCGCGCTCGCCCGCGGTGAGGTCGATCGCCAGGTACATGCCGCCCATGAAGATGGTGATCACGAAGAAATACGGCAGCATCGCGAACATCAGCACCGCGCGCGACTGCGGCGTGGCCTGGTCGCGCCTGGCGACCTGCAGCGGCCACGCGGTGCCGGGCGACAGCCCGCGCGCGACCAGTCGCATCGCCCCCTGTTGCCGGGCATAGTTCTCGACCAGGTCGCTGACCCGCTCCACCGAAGTGTTCGCGTCACGCCGCGAGGAGTCGTAGAACAGCTCCACCTGCACCGGCTCGCCCTTGCGCCAGGCCTTGCCGTAGTCGGGGGCGATGCGCAGGACCACGTCGGCATCCTGCTTGCGCACGGTCTGCGCGGGATCGGCCACCGCCGCGCCCGGCACCACGCCGCCGGCCTTCAGCGCATCGATCAGGTTGGGCGCGTACGCGGCGCCCAGCACCGGCACCGGCAGCGGCTTCTCGGCCTTGTCCAGTTCGCGGTTGAGGGTGACGTTGATCAGCATCACGAACAGCAGCGGGCCCAGCAGCGGGCCGGTGAGGAAGGCGCTCATCAGGGTGCGGCGGTCGCGCAGGTTTTCCTTCACCTCCTTCAGGAACACGGTGAGGAACGCGCCGCCGCGGCGGATTTTCGCGGACATGTCGTTCATGCGGCGAGGCCCTCTTCGCTGCCGATGATCTTCACGAAGGCATCCTCCAGGTTGTTCTCGCCGGTCTGGGCGCGCAGCGCGTCCGGCGTCTCGTCGGCCACCACGCGGCCGTGTGCGATCACCACGATGCGGTCACACAAGGCGCCCACCTCCTGCATGATGTGGCTGGAAAACAGCACGCAACGCCCCTCCTCCTTCAGCCGCGTCATGAACTGGCGCAGCGCGCGGGTTGCCATCACGTCGAGGCCGTTGGTCGGTTCGTCGAGGATCACGTTGCGCGGGTCGTGCACCAGCGCGCGGGCGATCGCGGTCTTCACCCGCTGCCCCTGCGAGAAACCCTCGGTGCGGCGGTCGGCGATGTCGCCCATCTCCAGCGCCTTGACCAGCGCTTCGCGCCGGCTCGCCAGCAGTTCTTCGGGCAGACCGTGCAGGCGTCCGAAGTAGTCGATGTTCTCGCGCGCGCTGAGCCGCTTGTACAGCCCGCGCGCATCCGGCAGCACGCCGAGCTGGCGACGCACGGCCAGCGGATCGGCCGCCGCATCGATGCCATCGACCAGCACCTGGCCACGATCCGGCGCCATCAGCGTGTACAGCATGCGCAGCGTGGTGGTCTTGCCGGCACCGTTGGGGCCGAGCAGGCCGGTGATCTCGCCGTCGCGGGCCGTGAAGCTGACGCCGTCGACGGCCTTCACCGCGCCGAACGCCTTGTGCAAATCCCTTACCTCGATCATGGGGTCGCTCCGTTGAAGTCGATGAAGATCGGCGTCGGCTGCAACCGGTCCAGGCAACCCGCGTCCAGCGTCTTCGGGTCGAGCTTCTCGATGAAATGCTGGATCAGCTGCGGCGTGCAGCCGGTCGCCATGACACTGTGCGCCTGGCCCTTGAGGGTCAGCACCCGTGCGTTCGGCAGGCCCTTGGCCACTTCCTCGGCGTAGCGCGGCGGGGTCACCGGGTCGTACTGGCCGGCAAGCAGCAGCACCGGCTTGTCGGTTTTCAGCGGAGCATGGAAGTCGGCCGGGCGCGTGCCTTTCGGCCACACCGAACACACCGCCTTCAGCGCGTCGACCATGCGCGTGCCGAGGATGGTCTGCGCATCCTGCGGGCGCACGGCCAGCAGGTCGGCGTCCTCGCTGCAGATCACCGAATACTGCATGCCGCTGCCCATCAGCTCGGACAGTTCGCCGGACAGCAGCTTGGCCTGGCCCAGCAGCGGACCCACGTCACCATGCGCCGCCGCGTCGATCGACAGCGGCAGCAGCGCGGCGGTGGCCGGCGTGTACGCGAACATGCGCACCACGCTGGCCAGCGAGTCCTCGTCCAGCATCTGCTTCACCGTCTGGTAGTTCTGCGGGTCGCGAAAACTGACCTGGTGCGGATTGGCCCGCAGCGCATCACGCAGCTGGTACAGGGTCTGGTCCGGATCGCCGAACTGTTTCTTGCAGGCCGGCTCGGCGGTGCAGCGGGCGAACTGCGCCTTCAGCGCGTCGTCCAGGTTGCGGGCGAAGTCCTCGCCCAGGGCCAGCGAATTCGGCACGGCACTGTCCAGCACCACGCTGCGCACCGACTGCGGGAAACGCATCAGGTACTGCTGCGCCATCCGCGTGCCGTACGACACGCCGATCAGGTCGAACTGCGGCGAACCGATGGCCTTGCGCACGTCCTCCAGGTCCTGCGCCGCGATCGTGGTGGTGTAGTAGCGCGGATCGGCGCGACCGGCCAGCAGCTTGAGGCACTGCGCCGCCGCTGCGCGCAGCTTGTCGGCGTCGAAGGTGCTGTCGTCCGGCGGGCTCGTGGCGGCGGATTCCTTGCAGCTGAGCGCATTGGAACCACCGGTGCCACGCTGGTCGAGCAGCAGCACGTGGCGATGGGCCAGCAGCGGCTTCAGCACCGTCGCCACCTGGGCCGCCGAATCGGTGGCCGCCTGTCCCGGGCCACCGGCAAGAAAGGCCAGCATGTCGGGACTGGCCACCTGCGCCCGCGAACGCAGCACCGCCAGCTTCAGCTCGATCGTGCGGCTGTGCGGATCGGCCCGGTTTTCCGGCACGGGGAAGTCCGTGCACCAGGCCGCCGTGCTCAGGCCGCTGTTCGGCGCGGCAAGCTCGCATGCGGTCAGGGTCAGGCTGCCGAGTTTCCAGGTGGCGGCCGGCGCGGGTGCAACGGCCGCAGTCGAGGCCGAAGCCGGTGCCGGTGGCGTCGGTTCCTTCTCACGATGATGGGCGACGCGGTTGGCCGAGATGATCGCCACCGCGACGGCGACCACCACGCCCATGCGTTTTCCGGGTTTCATGCTCACGTGTCACTCCCCAGGTTCAAAAATGGATTCGATCGTTTGCCCGAACAGACGGGCAATCTTGAAGGCCAGCGGCAAACTCGGATCGTACTTGCCGGTTTCTATGGCGTTGACGGTTTGCCGCGAAACATCCAGCCGCTCGGCCAGGTCGGCCTGCGACCAGGCCTGCGCGCCGCGCAGTTCACGCACATGGTTATTCATGACTGCGGTAGCGCCACAGCACCACCAGCTTGGCGATGCCGAAGCTGGCGAACAGGCACGGCATCACCCAGATGGCGACCGCCTGCCCCGACACCGTCCAGCCCGCGTTGGCGCCCATCAGCAGGCCGAAGCTGAAGAAGCCGAAGCCGGTGGCCATGGCGGAGATCGCAAACGCCTCCAGGTCGATGCGCCGCTCCAGTTCGTCCTGGTCGCGGACCACGCGAACCATCGCGCGAATGGCCAGCAGGATGGGCAACAGGGGCAGCAGGGCCAGCACGACGCGCCCGGCCACGCTGTCGACCCGCGCCGATGCCAGCGCCGAAAGGAGGATCAGCACGACATACGCAGCCATGGCCGGCAGGAATTCGCGCAGGTAGCGCTTGTGCACTTCACGCATGGCCATCAGTCATGTCTCCCGGTTGATGGTGTCCCCGACGACACGGGATTCATCGTTGCGCCCTGTCGTCTGCCAGGGCCGCCTTCCGCTGGCGGCGAACCAGCTGCAGTCCTGCAAAAACGATGAATGCCGCCGCCATTCCCGCGAACACGCCCCACAACTGATCGTCGTTCTTCACGTAGGCAAAGACGGCCACCGCCGCCATCAGCACGGCAACCAGCAAGGCACGCACGTAAGCGGGAATCCCGGCATCGCCGGCGCAGGCAAACATGTCGCCGCCGTAGCGCCTGACCAGCAGCGACCGCGTGATCCCGTAGCCGGCCAGCATCACCGGGAACACCCAGATCAGGATCGATCCATCGATGGCGAGCACGTGTGCCGCCGCCAGGAAGCCTCCGATCAGACTGAGCGCCGCCGTCAGCATCGTGGCCACGCCCAGCGCGACCAGATGCATGCGCTGCTCCAGTTCATCGCTTTCGCGGATGCGGCGGGCCATCAGCGCGAACAGATAGAACATCGGCAGCACCGGCGCCAACGCCAGCAAGCCCTTGGCGGCCCAGCCCTCCACCGAGCGCGCCAGCGGCCACACCAGCAACAGCAACGCGACGTAGGCGCTCATGCTGAGCAGGGTCTGCCACTGGTAGCTCTTGTTCGAAAGGCGAGTCATCGAAGGCCTCAAAGCGACTGCAGGAAAGCGCCCAGCGCCTGCTGGAACCTGGCCGGCTGGTCGAGCATCACGAAATGCCGCGACGGCGAGATCGAGACCACCTTCGCCTTCGGCGCATCGGCCAGCAGCGACTGGTAGTACGCCGTCTTCTGCGCCTCGCTCATCATCATCGGCGGCTGGCTGAAATCCGGGGCGTTGTATGGCGAGATCTCCAGGATCGGCACGTTCGCATTCTTCAGCGCCGCACGTCCGTCGAACGCGAGATCCTCGGCCATGTACTGCGCACTGGCCTTGATGTCGCTGCGCGCATTCATCGGCGCGTAGCGCGCGGCCAGCTGCGGATCGATCACGCCGATCTTCTGCATGTAGCCCAGTGACTGCGCCTGGAACTGCTCCGGCGTGGCCGCCGACATCTGCTGCTGCATCTGCGCCGCCATCGCCTTGCGCTGCTCCGCGCCCACCCGCTCCATGCCGGGGAAAATCGGCAGGCCGTCCACCGCCACCACACCCGAGATCAGTTCGGGATGCTCGCCGGCAAAACGCAGCGCCAGCGTGCCGCCCAGGCTGTGGCCCACCAGCACCGGCCGGTCGATCTTCCGCTGCTCGATCAACTGCTCCAGCGACGCATCCGCCCGATCGAACAGTTCGCCGCCATCAGCGGGCGCCGGCATGCCATCGAAACCCGCCAGCGTCACCGCGTACACCACATGGTCCTTCTGCAGCTGCTCGATCGTCCGCTGCCACACCCACGGCCCGCCCTGCAGCCCGGGAATCAGGATCACCGCACGACCGTGGTCGCCATGACGCTCGACTTTCAGGGTACCCACGGCGTTGGTGGCCGACCCCTCATCGTGGGCGAGCGCGGCAGCGCCATTGCCCCACACCAGGCCAGTTCCCAGCAGCAAACATGACGCACGGCGAAACCACTTGTTCATGAAGAATCTCCCTGTTCAATGATGTCAAGCAAACTTGACAAACACAGATTAGCGACGGTCCACGCTCGTTGTCAAGCGAGCTTTACATCGGCGCACAACATGAGGCTCGCTGTCCGGAGCGGTGAAATCGAAGTGACGAAGGCATTCGGATTAAGTGACGGACTTCGCAGTTTTGGTGTCACAAATTGTCAGGGAACACTGACAATTTGCGCGGAATCCGCATCAGGACTGGATTCTTCGCCAGCGCCAGCGGTTACCGACGGGGAACGTAACCGTTTACACAATGAACATGGCATGCTCATTGCTTAAGCCACTCACGAAATCACTTTCCACCGATCCGGAGACACTCGTCATGATGTTCAAGAAGACCCTGCTTGCCGCCGCCCTCTTCACCGTTGCCGGTTTTGCCATGGCCAGCCCCAGCGCCACCGACACCGCGCAGTTCGATGTCAAGATCCATATCGACAACACCTGCGACGTGCACACCACCGCGCCCACCGCGGTCGACTTCGGCAGCCACCTGTCGACGGACACGTCCATCTCGGCACAGAACGACATCACCGTGACCTGCACGCCCGATGCGAGCTACAACATCGGCCTGGATGGCGGCTCCAGCGGCAGCGTGGCGGCACGCAAGATGGCTTCGCAGAGCGGCGCGGCGGCGACTGTCGGCTACCAGCTCTACCAGGAAGCCGGCCATACCAACGTCTGGGGCAATACGATCGGCACCGACACCGTGACCGGCACTGGCACGGGCAGCGCGCAGACTCTTCACGCGTATGGCGTGGTTGCCAGCGCCAATGTCCACGCAGGCGACTATCTCGACTCCGTCACCGTGACCGTCACCTACTGAAGATGGACCTCTCGCGCATCCAGCGGCTTGGCCGCGCGCTGACAGCCACCCTGACGCTTGGGGTGACCGGCACGGTGGCGGCCACCGGATTGCAGGTGGCGCCCATCTCGCTGCAGCTGCAGGCCCGGCAGAATGCCGACGGTCTGTGGCTGAGCAACACCGGGGCTTCCGTGCTGAATGCGCAGGTGCGGGTGTATCACTGGACGCAAGAGGATGGCGAGGAGCGCCTCGTGCCCTCCCGCAATCTGCTCGCCAGCCCGCCCATGCTGGCGATCGGTCCGGCCGATCGCCAGCTGGTGCGGGTGATCCGCATCGGTCCGCCGCCGATGGGGGCCGCCGCCACGGAAGACGCCTACCGCGTCATCATCGATGAGTTGCCGGTCACCGCTAGCGGCAAGCAGGGCGTCCAGTTCGTACTGCGGTATTCGGTGCCGGTATTCATCGAGCCCGAAGGCAAGTCCAGGACGGCGCCACACCTGAACTGGTCGCTGCAGCGCGAAGGGGATCGCGCGGTGCTGAACGTCTCCAACGCCGGCAATGGCCACGCCCAACTGAGCCAGATCACCTTTGTCGATCGCCACGGCAAGAAAACCGACGTCAACGCCGGCCTGCTCGGCTACGTGCTGCCCGGCGCCCACAAGCGCTGGACGCTAAAGACACCAGCAGCGGTATTTGCCGCTGGTGGCACCCTCAACGCCAAGGTCAACGATGAAGTGGTTGCGCAACCAGTATCGCTGGACGCTGCTGCTCGCTAGTCCGCTGCTTGCCAGTCTGGCGACGGCAGCAACGGCGGACGCCACGGCCAGCAGTGGTCCAGCCGATGGCAGTGCCCTCTCGGTGCTCGATGACGCCGGCATCAGCATGGGCGTGGGCGACGATCTCTATCTGGAAGTGGTGCTCAACGAACAGCCCACCGGCCAGCTGGTCCATTTCGGCCTGCGCAATGGCGAACTCTGGGCGAGTCGGAGCACATTGGATCGACTGGGCTTCCGCCTGCCTGCCGGCGGCGCCGACCCACAGTCGCTAAACCGGTTGCCCGGAACGATCGTCAGTTACGACGCCAGCCACCAGCGTGTATCCATCACCGCGCCGATTTCCCTGCTCGACCTCAAGACCACGGTACTGAATCAGGCGTCCGGCGACGACATTCCGCAGGCCACGGCGTCCCCGGGGCTGCTGCTGAACTACGACCTTTACGGCACCGCTGACGACCAGCGCAGCAGCAGCTTGAGCGCCTACACGGAACTGCGCGCCTTCAGTGGCAGTGGCGTGCTCAGCAATACGACACTCAGCCAGTCGAGCCGACTCCCGGGTGCCGGCTGGCAAGGCCGCTCGGTCCGGCTGGACACCAGCTGGCAAACCTCATTTCCGGCAAGAATGCTGACGCTGCGGGTGGGCGACACGCTCACCGGCTCACTGGCGTGGACCCGCTCCACGCATGTGGCCGGAATCCAGCTGTCACGCAATTTCTCGCTGCAGCCGTATCGCGTCACCACACCGGTACCGGCTTTCCTTGGCCAGGCCGCGCTGCCTTCGGCGGTGGATCTTTACGTCAACGGTATCCGGCAATACAGCGGCAAGGTCGCACCCGGCCCGTTCCAGTTGAACAGCGCACCGACGATCAATGGCAGCGGTGATGCGCAGGTGGTCCTGACCGACGCACTGGGACGAAGCACCACCGTGGAATTCCCGTTCTACACCAGCGAACAGTTGCTGCAGCAGGGGCTGTCGGACTGGTCCGCGGAACTGGGCGTGGTGCGCCAGAGCTATGGCCAGAAGTCGTTCGACTACGGTCACGACCCTGCCGCCAGCGGCACCTGGCGCTACGGCGCGAGCGATCGTCTCACGGCGCAGCTGCACGGCGAGGCGAGCGCAGGCGTGGTGAACGCGGGTCTCGGCGCCACCTGGCTGCTGGGCACGGACGCCGGCGTCGTCAACACTTCGTTCGCGCGCAGTCATGGGCGGGGCTTGCAGGGCTTCCTGTACAGCCTGGGCTACCAGTGGCGTCGCGGCCCGTTCAACATCGCCCTCAACAGTATCCGCAGCAGTGGCAACTATCGCGACGTCGCGTCGTTGTACGGGGCGCCACCGCCCAGTGTGAGTGAACGTGCCACGCTTGGCCTGAGCACCTCTCACCTGGGCAGCTTCAGCCTCAGTTACCTGCATCTGCGCCAGGCCCCCACGAACGCTCAGGCCAGTTTGGCGTATCCGTCTCCCCTGCCCTTCGGCAGCAGCCCGGGCAGCACCTCCGACCGGGATTCTCGCTATGCCAGCGCGTTCTGGTTCCGCTCCATCGGCAACAGCGCGTCGATCAATGTCAGCGTCAACCAGAATCTGGCCGAGCGCAGCGATCGCAGCATTTTTCTGGGCTTCTCGATGAGCCTTGATGACCGCACCCAGCTCAGCGCCTCGGCGCAGCGCGACAGCGGCCGCGACAGCTTCACGCTCAGCGCCGACCATGTCGTGCCTGGCGACGGCGGCTTCGGCTGGCGCGCGCAGGCGCGCAGCGGCGACCACCAGCAGGGTGGCCTGGCCGAAGTCGGCTACCGCGGCGACTATGGACAAATCAACACCGGGGTGAACGTGTTCGGCGACAGCCGGTACGCGTATGCCAGCGGCAACGGCGCCCTGGTATTGATGGGTGGCGGCCTGTTCGCCTCGCGTCGTATCGATGATGCCTTTGCCGTGGTCTCCACCGACGGCATCGCCAACGTGCCGGTCAAACTGGAAAATCGGCCGATCGGCCATACCAACGGCAGCGGCCTGTTGCTGGTGACACCGCTCAGCGCGTGGCAGAAGAACCAGCTGGCCATCGATCCGATGGACCTGCCCGCCGATGTGCACATCGACCACGTCAAGACCATCGCCACGCCAAGCGACCGCGCCGGCACCCTGGTCCGCTTCGGCATCACCCCGGTTCGCGCAGCCTCGATCGTCCTGCACGATGCCGCCGGCAAGCCGCTGCCGCTGGGCAGCGTGGCGCACCTGCGAGGGCAGGATGGTGCGGCTGCCTTGGTCGGTTTCGACGGCGTGGTCTACCTCGATACCTTGCAGAAGCACAACACGCTGGAGGTGACCACGCCGGAGGGCGGCGCATGCAGCGCCAGCTTCGACTATCACAAGCAGGGCGATACCATCCCCGAGATCGGACCACTGGCCTGCCGCAAGAGAGGCGGACCGTGACACAACAGCATCTGCTGCGCCTGCTCCTGCTGCTGGTCCTGCTGCCGGCCGTCGGCCTGATGCTTCCGGGCAAGGCCCAGGCCGGCATCACCTGCAGCGCCACCGGCAGCGCATTGAACTTCGGCACGATCGACCCGCAAAGCGGCAATCAGGATGTCACGGCAACCATCGACTACACCTGCAGGCAGACATTTTTCATCAGCCTTCCAGAGCAGGTGACGTTGTGCGCGAGCATCGGCACCGGCAGCGGTGGCCAGCTCACTCCCCGCCTGATGAGCGATGGCGGCGGCCATGCCCTGCAGTTCCAGATCTACACCGATGCCGGCCGCACTTCGGTCTGGGGCTCGCTGGCCACGGCACAAGCGCCACCGCAATTGCCCCCGTTTACCGTCCCCGGGGGGTTTCTCAGCTACGGCAGCCACTCTGGGAGCGTGAATGTGTTCGGCCGGGTGCCGGCCGGCCAGAGCAGCGCCGTCACCGGCAGCTACGCCAACCTTCTCGGTGACTCGTTCCTCACCTACGACCACCAGACCAACAGCACGCCGGCGAGCTGCGGCAGCGGCAACGTCGTCAGCTTCCAGATCAATGCCACCGCTACTGTCCAGAAGGCGTGCACGGTCACCGCGACCGACCTTAATTTCGGCAACGTGGCCGACCTGCTGTCCCTGGCCAATCACGACGGCACTTCCAGCGTGGGCGTGCGATGCGTCAACGGGACGGCCTACAAGATCGGACTGGACGATGGCCAGCATGCCATCGGGGGCGTGCGCCACATGGCCGGGCCAGGCGGGCAGGTGATCCAGTATGGGCTGTATCGTGATGGCGGCCGGACCCAGCACTGGGGGGCCACCCCCGGCACCGACACGGTCGACGGGACCGGCGACGGCAACAGCCACGCCACCACCGTCTATGGACGCGTGCCCATGCAAGGCACACCATCGGCGGGCGACTATGCCGACACGATTACCGTCACCGTCACCTACTGAGACCTTCAGGCCCATGATCGCCAGCGAAAATCCCCGCGGGCCTTGCTGGTTTCATCCGGGGCTGGCGCCATGGCTGTTGCTGCTGCTGGTGTCCGCCGTGCTGCTGTGGCCGCGCCCAGCCCGGGCAGACGACGTCCTCTGTCAGGCAAGCATCCCCGGCGGGATCAGTTTCGGCACCATCGACCCGACTTCGGCGACCGCCAGCGACAGCCAGGCGCAGGTCAACTACAGCTGCACCAACTCCACGCCGACGAATTACTACATCACGCTGTGTCTCAATATCGGCACCGGCCCCCAGGGCTTGAGTCCGGGCGGTTTGCGACAGATGGCCGGCGCCAATGGCCTGCTGGTCTTCCAGTTGTACCGTGACAGCGCGCGCAGCCAGCCATGGGGTTCGATTGATACTCCGTCCACGCCTCCGGTCAGCGTGAATTTCTGGGCGTTTGGCCACGCCAATGGCACACCGCCCACGACAACGGCCGGCGCCGTCACGATCTACGCCCGCACGCCGGGCAGCCAGGCAAATGCCGGCGACGGCACCTTCAACGCCACCTTCAGCCCGGCCGATCTGAAAATCACCGGCAGCGCCAGTACCACGCCCTCACCGGGCACCTGCAGCTCGGCCGGCGCCGATGTCAGCGCCTTTTCCGGCTTCCTGGTCAGCGCGACAGTTCCCCCGACCTGCACGGTCACGGCGGACCCCCTCGATTTCGGCCAGGTGGCGGGCTTGCTGTCCAGCAATGTGGATGGCACCTCCCGCGTCCACGTGCAATGCGTCAACGGCACTGCCTACAAGATCGGCCTGGACAACGGCCTGCATGCCATCGGCAGCACGCGCCGGATGCAGGGGCCCGGTGGCTATATCCGGTATGAGTTGTACCGAAACGCTGCCCGCACCAATCGCTGGGGCGATACGCCAGGTGTCGATACGGTCAGTCGCACGGGCAACGGCCTCGTGCAGAACCGCGCCGTGAACGGCCGGGTTCCGCCGCAGGCCACCCCGTCGGCGGGCGATTACAGCGACACCATCACGGTCTCCGTCACCTACTGAGTGGCCCCGCACGGCCACGTCCGCCACCCGCAGGATACGCGCAGGTACCGATCCTGCCGCCGCCCGGCACACCGGGAGACGGGCGCCACCGCGGCGACCGCTGAGTCCCGGTGACCCAATTTCAGCGTTTGTGACGCAAACCTCATTTCCAAAAGAGCTCTTTGCGTTCATAAATTGTGAAAAAAAAGTAATAAGATGCCCGCCGGCGAGTGTGACAGGGGGTTTGAGTGTCAAAAGCCGTGCCGTGGTGGTGGCGCAGCGAAAGCGATGTCGGGCGAATTCCTGATATTGGCATATGTCTTGCTTTGGTACCAACGCCGCCTCTCATAACAAGTCTGCCGAGGGATTTCTGATCGTGACGCAAGCGGAACACCACATGGCCGATCACCGGAGCACTTCTTCTCCGGCGGGCCTGCGTGTCCGGTTTGCCGGCCAGGCCGGCAAATGCTTGCTGGCGGCCATGCTCCTGCTCGGCTCGGCGTTCGCCACTGCGGCATCGGCGGCAAGCGCAGCTGCGGGTACCCCGATACACAACACCGTGACGATGAGTTACGTGCAGGGCGGCTCCACGCTCACCGGCACGGCCAGCACGAGCTTCGTGGTCGACCAGCTGGTCGACGTGACGACGACCTGGCAGGACGCCAAGCCGGTCCAGGCGGCGGCCGGATCGGCTGCGCAGACCCTACTGTTCCGGGTGACCAATCCCGGCAACGGCAATGACAGCTACAAGCTGGTGCCGACCGCCCTGCCCGCCAGTGGCAGCGACTTCGCGGTCGACCAGTGCCAGTTGTTTCTCGACCAGGACCACAACGGCATCCGTTCGGCCAACGACCCCGAATACGTGCCCGGCAGCAATGATCCGGTGCTCGCCGCCGGCGACCACATGGACGTTTTTGTCCTTTGTGCCCTGCCTGCCACGGCGAATGACGGCACGTTCGCGCAAGTCAGACTGGCTGCCACCTCGAACACCTTCAGCGGCACTCCGGGGAGCGCGAAGCCGTCTGCCGGCATCCCGGGCATGAACGTGGTGGTCGGCATGAGCAGCGGCAGCTCGTCATCCAATGGCACCTACCAGGCAAGCAGTGTCAGCTACCAGTTCACCTCGACGCAGCGGGTAACGGACAAGTCCGGTGGCAGCGTGGCGACTTCCGGCTCGCACATCCTCTACACCCTCATCGTCACGGCCGACGGCGGCAGCGCCATCGGCCGCAATCTGGTCGTGACGAACCCGATGCCCGAACACACCACCTACGTGCCAGGCAGCCTGACCCTGGACAGCGCCTCGCTGGGCGACAGCAACACCGACAGCGACGCCGGCGATTTCAACATCACCGCCACCAACGCCATCTCCGTCCGGCTGGGCAACGTACCCGGCTCGGCCAGTCCGCACACCATCACTTTCGAAGTCACGATCAATTGAGGTCAAGAGCATGAAATCGATCCGCATTCCCGTTCTTGTGTTTGGCCTGCTTGCCGCATTTGCGCTGCAGGCAGCGCCGGCCAGCGGCAGCATCGAGCTGCAGTCGGTGGCCACCCAGCAGAAGGTCACCGTGGAAAAGGACGGCAGCAAGCACACCGAAATGGTGCCGGCTGCACGCGTGGTGCCCGGCACGGAAGTCACCTACACCATCAACTACCAGAACGTCGGCGCCAAGCCGGCGGACGACGTGGTGATCAACAACCCGGTGCCCGCCCACATGGACTACGTGGCGAACTCGGCAAGCGGCACGAACACCACCATCAGCTACTCGGCCGATGGCGGCAAGACGTGGGCTGGCACGCTGGCGCAGCTGTCGGTGAAGAACGCCGACGGCAGCATGCGCCCGGCCACCGAAAAGGATTGCACCCATGTCCGCTGGGTGGTGAACGGCAAGGTCGCGCCTGGCGCGAGGGGTTCGGTGAGTTTCCGTGCGGTGCTGCAGTAACTCGGGAGTCTGCGGCACGGCAATGACATGACAGAAGGATCAGTTCACAGGTTTTGCTGACCGGGCCGAGCAGGCCCGGTTACTCGGGGAGCATGGCGTTGTGACGTAACCGCCGACGGGGCAAACCCGCACGGCTCGGGGTGTTCACGCACTGCAAGTTAGAGCCGGCCAGACACGACGTGTCTGGCCGCAGCGACAAGTGCGTGCCGAAAACACGCAAGCGACACGGGCCAACGGCGCAAGAACCGGTGTCCCGGCAACACGGCCAGCCAGGCATGGCGACGCCGATCCGCACGGCCAGCGGATCAACAGTCCTGAAAAACCTTTACAGAGGAAACACCCATGAAACATCTCAATCGAGCCAGGCTCGCATCGACCTTGCTGGTCGGCGCGCTGCTTGGGCTGGGGTCGATGGCGGCGAATGCAGCCACCACCGCCGCCGGCACGGATGTCAGCAATACCGCCACGGTGGCGTACAAGGTCGGTACGGTCGACCAGACGCCCATCAGCAGCAACACCGTGACATTCAAGGTCGACGCGAAGCTCGTCCTCAGCGTCATCAAGCAGGACGGCTCCATGGTCGTGCTCAACACGCAGCCGGGCAGCACCACTGCCGTCACCACGTTCAAGGTCCAGAACAACGGCAACCAGGCGCAGGACGCGGTTCTGTCGGCCGTGAACATGGCGTCGGGCACGGCCAATCCGTTTGGCACGCCCGCCAACTCCAACCTGGCGATCGCCACCTCCGCGGTTTACGCGGATACCAACAACAACGGCGTCTACAACCCGGGCACGGACCTTCCCATCACCGTGTTGAGCAACCTCGCCGTCGGTAGCGCCGGGGCAAAGACCGTGTTCGTGGTGGCCACGATTCCCGCCACGGCAACCGATAGCCAGGTGGCCGTGGTTGGCCTGCTCGCCAAGGTCGGCACCGCGGGCTCCGGCACCGCCCTCGCCAGCGACGATCACCTCGCTGCCTGGACCCCCGGCACCGTGCAGAACATTTTCGCGGAAGCGGCGTCGGCCCATCCGGCCACCGGTGACGGCGCGGCGTTCGACGGCGCCGCTTCGGATCTCGACACCTATCTGGTGAAGAGTGCCTCGCTGACGATCGCGAAGACCTCGGCGGTGATCAGCGATCCGACCGGCTCTTCCGCGCCGCATGCGATTCCGGGTGCCGTCGTGGAATACACCATCACGGTGACCAATGCCGCCGGCTCGGGCGCGACCGCGAGCAGCGTCGCCGTTTCCGATGATCTGAGCACCGAAATCGCCAACGGCCACCTGGCTTACAACGCCGGCTCGATCGTGTTGACCGCACCCAACTTGAATGGCGGCGCCGCCACTGGTTGCACCGACGCCACCGACGGTGACACCTGCGCCTACGACAGCACGACCCACAAGGTCTCGGCCGCCGGCATCGATCTGACGGCAGGTCAGGTAGCGACCGCCAAGTTCCGCGTCACCATCCAGTAACGGCGGACTGATCGCACCGTGTTCCACACTCTGCTCAGGATTTCAGGACTGCGCTCGCGCACGGGTCGGCAACGACCCGTGCGCGACGCGTTCCTGCGCCTGCAGCACGCAGGTACGCACGATGAATGCATGGACAAGTCGCGGTTGATGCAGGAAGTTTCCGCATCGACCCGCCTTGCCAAAGCCTCTTCCCCCCGCAAGGGCCGGGCAGGACGTTTTGGCAAGGCGTGGCTGCTGGCCGGCCTCGCCCTGTCGGCACTGCCGGTCGCGTGGGCGGCCACGCCCACGCCGCCGGGCACCATCATCAACAACCAGGCGACGCTCACCTGGCAGGGTCCGGTCGGCTCCGCCGGACTGAACGAAGCACCCACGTTTTCGCTGATCACCACCCAGGCCACGACCGTGACCGGCGCACGCACGCCGTCGAGCGCAGCGTTCCTGGCCTACGCACAGGGCTCCGCCACCGCGCTGATCGGTCCGACCCAGTGCAGCCGCGATGGCGGCGCCACCTTCAACGCCCTGCCGGCACCGTCATCGGCGCAGGGCACCACGCTGGATCCGAACAGCGCGCAGCCGCTGGGTCCGGCGCAGATCTACTACCCGGGCGATCCGGTGTTCGTGCAGATCACCGACCACGACCAGAACCTCAACCCGCTGGCGCGCGAAACGATACTGGCCACCGTGGCGGTCGTCGGCACCAGCCAGTCGCTGACCGTGCGCCTGACCGAGAACGGTCCGGACAGTGGCGTCTTCACCGGCTACGTGCCCAGCAGCAGCGATGCCGGCTCGACCTGCGCGCTGAGCCTGCAGCCGAACCAGCATCTGGAACTGCACTACACCGACATCGCCGACGCCAGCGACACCGCCGCCACGCAGGCGCTGGTGAGCCCGTACAACGTGGTGTTCGACGCCACCACCGGCGCGCGCGTCAATGGCGCGAAGATCACCCTGGTCGACGCGGACACCGGCATCGCCGTGGCCCATGTCACCGGCCGCGACGGCGTCAGCAGCTTCCCGTCGAGCGTGACCTCCGGACAGAGCGCCACCGACAGCTCCGGTGCCACCTACAGCGCCTCCGCCGGCGCGTTCCTGCTGCCGCAGGTGCCCGCGGGTCGCTACCGCCTGCAGGTGGTGCCGCCGGCCGGCTATCGCTACGCGTCGAGGGCCACGCAATCCACCCTGCAGCAGCTGGCCGGCGCTCCGTATGTACTGGGGCCGGCCTCGTTCGAGCAGACCTTCACCCTGGCCAGCGCGCAGCCGATCGGCTTCGACATTCCGCTGGACCCGGTTTCCAGCAGCCTGTTCGTGCAGAAGACCGCCTCGGTGAATGTCGCTGCTGTAGGCGACATGATCCAGTTCACCGTGGCGGTGGAGAACAGCGACAAGGTGGGCGTGGCGCAGGCTGTGCGTCTGGTCGACACCTTGCCGCAGGGCTTCCGCTACGTGAAGGGATCGGCGCGCATCGGCACGGGCAAGGCCGCCGACCCGCGGATCGCCGCGAACGGCCAGCAGCTGCAGTTCGACCTGGGCGACATCGACAAGTCCAGCCAGCTGCAGCTGACCTACGTCACCGAAGTCACCGCCGCCACGCCGCTGGGCGCATCGATCAACCGCGCGCAAGGCCTCGCCGATGGTGGCACCGCCTCGAACATCGCCACCGCCCAGGTGGAGATCCGCGACGAGCTGATGCAGGACGTGAACACGCTGATCGGCCGCGTGCTGGTCGGCTGCGATTCACGCGAAGGCCTGGCCGGCGCGCGCGTGCTGATGGAAGACGGCAGCTACGTGGTCTCCGACAAGGATGGCCGCTTCCACTTCCAGGCGGTGAAGAACGGCACCCACGTGGTGCAGCTGGACACCGACAGCCTGCCGCAGGGTTACGCGACCGACGACTGCGAACGCAACACGCGCTTCGCCGGGCGCAGCTATTCCCAATTCATCGAGCTGCATGGTGGCGCGCTGTGGCGCGCCGACTTCCACGTCCGCCGGCTGCCGCCGCCGAGCGGCCATGTCGCCGTGCAGCTGGCACAGCAGGCTGACGGCGCGCTGATCCACAACACGCTGACATTGGCGGTCGCACAGGTGCCGGTGAGCAAGCTGAGCGCCACCGTGCTGGTACCGGCTGGTGCACGCTACGTCGATGGCTCGGTCCGGCTCGACGGCCACGCGTCCGCCGCGCCCGACGTGATGGATGGTGCCCTGGTATTCCGCCTCGGCGACCGTGCCGCCGGATGGCAGGGCAAGCTGAGCTTCGATCTGCAGTCGAAGGCCGGTGCCACCGCCACGCGGGTCACCCAGGCACTGACCAATTTCGATACGCCCGGGGCCGCCCACCAGCACACGCCGCCGGCCTCGGTGACGCTCCCGGCGCGCGGCGCCGCCCGCTCCGAACTGCAACAGGTCACCACGCTGGGCCTGGCCCCGTCCGCCGCGAAAGCCGCGACGACGCAGACCGTACCGGACGACAAAAGCGCGGATGGTGACGCTCTGGCTGACCACTTCCAGTTGAACATGCAGCAAGTGGAAAGCGCCGGATCGCGGGCCGGGTTCATCTGGCCCGACAGCAGCTATTCGCCGTCCGTGCCCAGCATCAAGGTGGCGGTCAGGCATGGCCCGAAGCAGCAGGTGCGCCTGTCGGTGAACGGCACGCCGGTGTCGTCGCGCAACTTCTCCGGCACCCGGCTCAATGAGGACCACACCGTTGCCGCCAGCGAATGGCTGGGCGTGCCGCTGGTGGAAGGCGACAACATCCTGCTCGCGGACATCATGGAAGGCGACAAGGTGGTGCAAAGCGTGGAGCACCGCGTGCACTACTCCGGCGTGCCGGTGCGCGCCGAGCTGGCGCCGGAAAAATCCAGCCTGGTCGCCGACGGCAAGAGCCGCCCCCGCGTGGCCATCCGCCTGTTCGACCGCTGGGGCTATCCGGTGCGTCGCGGCATGACCGGCCGCTACACGCTGCAGTCGCCGTACCAGCCGTACCAGAGCCAGCAGGAACTGCAGGACAACCAGCTGCTGGCGATCGCGCCGCGCGAACCGAAGTACACCGTCGCCGATGACGGCATCGCGTATCTGGAACTGGCGCCGACCACCGTGTCGGGCCAGGTCATGGTGAGCATTCCGCTGCAGAACGACACCCGCCAGGACCTGCGCGCGTGGATGCAGCCGGGCAAGCGCGACTGGATCCTGGTCGGCTTGGCCAACGGCACCGCCGCGTTCAACGGCGTGCGCGGGCATATCGAGAACGTGTCAGGCAACGATCCGAACCGCGACCTGTTCCAGGACGGCCGCATCGCGCTGTACGCCAAGGGCATGATCAAGGGCCAGTACCTGCTCACCGCCGCCTACGATTCGGCCAAGGCCAGCGGCGCCGATCGCGCCACGCTCAACGGCCTGCAGCAGAGCGTCGATCCGAACCAGTACTTCATGCTGTACGGCGACGCCGCCGAACAGGGCTATGACGCATCCAGCGCCAGCAAGCTGTACCTGAAGATCGAACGCGGCCAGTTCTACGCGATGTTCGGCGACTTCGACACCAACCTCAACGTCACCGAGCTGTCGCGTTACGACCGTCGCTTCAACGGCGTGCAGAGCGCCTACGAAAGCACGCACCTGGGCTACACCGCGTTCGCCGCGCGCAACGCGCAGTCCTATGTGCACGACGAGATCCAGGGCAACGGCACCTCGGGCCTGTACCACCTGGCGCACCAGCAGATCCTGCTGAACTCCGAGCGCATTCGCCTGGAGACGCGCGACCGTTACCACAACGAGCGCGTGATCAGCACGCAGCAGCTGAGCAGCTACCTCGACTACACGCTGGACTATTACAGCGGCGCGCTGTTCTTCAAGCAGCCGGTGCCCGGCTTCGACGAGAACATGAATCCGGTCTACATCGTGGCCGAGTACGAGGTGATGCGCGCCGGCGACCAGTCGATCACCGCCGGCGGCCGGGTGGCGGTGAAGGCTGCCGGCGACCGGCTGGAGCTGGGCGTGACCATGGTCAACGAGGGCGCCGACACCGGCAGCAACCGGCTGGGCGGCGCCGACCTGCGGGTGAAGCTGACCCGCACCAGCGAGCTGAAGGCCGAGGTGTCGCATACCTCGTCGGCGGCCGGCACCGCCAACCTGCTGACCGGTTTCAACAACGTGTCCGGCGCCAGCACCTCCGGCACCGCGCAAGGTTCCGGCACGGCCTACCTGGTGACCCTGCAGAACCATGGCAAGCGGCTGGAAAGCGAGCTCTACCTGCGCCAGCTCGGCGTGGGTTTTGGCCTGGGCCAGCAGTCGCTGGGCCAGGGTGGCACGCGCAAGTCCGGTGGCAACGCCCGCTACCTGCTGAACCAGCACTGGTCGTTGCAGATGGAAGCCTATCGCGAGCAATCACTGCAACTGGCCAGCACGCGCACCGTGGCCGACGCAGGCGCGCATTACCAGTCCGGCAACCACGCGCTGACGATGGGCGTACGCCACGTCGGCGACGACTACCCGCAGGCCGGCGCGACGGTGGCCGACGCGAACAACGGCGGCGTCACCAGCGGCATCCTCGGCAATGGCCAGCTCGGCAACGGTTTGGGCAGCTACGGCAGCGGCAGCGCCGATCAGGTCTATCTCGGTGGCAGCACCGGCATCTTCGACAACAAGGTCACCCTGCACGGCATCACCAGCCAGAACGTGAGCGGGAACGACCCGGCCTATCCGGCCAGCACCCTGCTCGGCGTCGACTACAAGATGACCGACGCGGCGACGCTGTTCGTCAACCAGCAGTTCAACGACGGTGCGCAGCAGCAGTACAGCCGGATGACCGAGCTGGGCGTGCGCGCCACGCCGTGGCAGCGCGCGCAGCTGACCAATTCGATCGGCCAGCAGATGACCGAGTACGGCCCGCGCACGTTCTCCACCTCCGGGCTGACCCAGGGCTGGCAGGTCAGCAAGTCACTCACGCTCAGCGCCGGCCTGAACCAGGTGAAGTCGCTGCACCGTCCGGATGCACCGACCACCGGCACGACCACCGATGGCGAAGCAGTTCCCGTGCCCGGTGCACTCAACGCGGCCACGCCGTCGATCGCCAGCTCGGCCACCGAGGACTTCACCTCGATGTTCGTCGGCAGCACTTGGCGCCAGAAGGACTGGTCGTGGACCAGCCGCGTCGAATCGCTGCATTCGACCAGCGAAAAGCGGCTGGGCCTGATGGGCGGTTTCTACCGCGACCTGTCCGCCGGCAACGCGTTCTCCAGCACCTTGCAGGCGTTCGACAGCCGCTTCAGTCCCGGCGGCAAGTCCAGCAATGCGACCTTGCGTTTCAGCTTCGCGCATCGCCCGGACGACGGTCGCTGGTCGCTGCTGGAGCAACTCGACCTGAGCTGGAACAACCAGCAGGGCCTGTCCGTGTCACCGTTCCTGCAGCAGGGCAGCACCGGCATCGCCGCCAGCCAGCAGAGCCCGCAACAACTGGCCGGCGCGCTTGGCAGCTCCGGCACGTTCGGCATCAACCAGCAGACCGCCAAGCTGGTCAACAACCTGCAGGCCAACTACCGCGGCGACCATTCGCAGTGGTCGATCTACTACGGCTCGAAGTACGCGCGCTACAAGTTCGACAGCGGCAGCTACGCCGGCTACACCGACCTGATCGGCAGCGAGTTCCGCTACGACGTGTCCGCGCGCTGGGACGTGGGCGTGATCGCCAGCCGCATGCACTCGTACCGCTCCGGCGTATCCAGCACCAGCCTCGGCCTGGAAACCGGCTGGGACGTGGGCACCAACATGTGGCTCAGCGTCGGCTACAACTTCAAGGGCTATTACGACCAGGACTTCACCGCCGCGCACTACACCGCGAAAGGCATGTTCCTGCGCTTCCGCTTCAAGTTCGATCAGGATACGGTGAAGGCCATGGCAGAAGGAATGGGCCGATGACATCGCTTCCCGTGCGTACCGAAACGATCCGCCAGCGCCATGCCGGGGCCACCCCGGCCGATGCACGGCCAAGCCATCGGTTGCGCAAGATCGGACTGATGCTGTTGCTGCTGGCCGGCTGGCTGGCGCTGACTCCAGCGCTTGCTGTCGATACCACCTGCGCGGCTGCGACCACCCAGGGCACCGCACCGGCCGACTACCAGTCTTATTGCTGGATCGATTTCAGCAGCTACGTCGACAGCACCGCGCGCAGTAGTGCTGGTCAGCCCTTCGTCGTCACGCTGTCGAACGGCGCCGTGATGCGTTTCACCCTGAAGTCGAACGCCGCGTTGAATCGCGTAGGCGTGCCGTCATGGTCGGGTGCAGCCTTCGGCAACAACGCGACTTTTGCCGGCATCCCCGGCCAACCGGTGCTCTACACGGCCACCGATGGAAGCACGGTCACGCTCAGTCTCAGCAGCATTACCGTCGATACTTCCGGTGGCCCCGCGCCGTTTGCCTTCGTGGCAGCGGATGGCGAATCGACCAACAACAACGAATCGCTGAGCTTCACCACCAGCGGAAGTCCGTGGGCCTTGCTGGCAAGCATCCCCTATAGCGGCTCAGGCCTGTACCCCAATCTGAGTGGCGTGGGAACCGCCACCGTGACCGAATCCGGCGCCGCCGGCACGGTCGGCAGCTATGCGTTCGCGAGTGCGGGCAGTCCGTCGACCGTCACGGCCGTGCTGACCGCCGGCGGCCTGCAAGGCGCACTCTTCGGCGTGAAGTTCGTCGGCCCCGATCTGGGCATCACCAAGTCCCACGTCGGCAATTTCGCCACCGGCACCAATGGCAGCTACAAGCTGGCGGTACACAACTACAGCGCGTATGCGACCTCGGCCGCCACTACCGTCACTGACACGCTGCCCGCGGAATTGAGCTATGTGTCTGCGAGCGGCACCGGCTGGACGTGCAGCGCCACCGGCCAGACCGTGACGTGCAGCAACCCCAGTACGCTGGCCAGCGGTGCCGACTTGCCGCCGATCACGCTGAACGTGGCCGTGGCCGGCAACGCGCCTGCCAGCATAAGCAATACCGCCACGGTCACCACCCTCGGTGACTACAGCAAGGCCAACAACAGCAGCACCGACATCGTCACCGTCATCCGCTCGGACCTATCCACCTCGACCAAGACCGTGCTGGATACCAACGGCGGCGACACCAATCCCGGCGACACGCTGCGCTACACGATCACCCTGATCAACAACACCGTCGCCGTCGCCAGCGGCGTCAGCGTCAGCGACGACATGCCGGCCGGCGTCGGCGGTCTGAGCGTGATCAGCACGCCCGCTGGCAGCAGCAATGGCAGCACCAGCAGCGGCGGGGCCAACGGCACCGGCAAGGTCAGCGTGAGCGGCATCAGCGTGCCAGCCAACGGCAGCGTCACCATCGTCTACGACGTCACCGTGTCCGGCAGCGATGCTCCGGGGTTCACCATCGACAACAGCGCGACGGTAAACAATCCCAACGGCACCGGTTCAACGCCCGCTGCACCCACCGTAGTCGTCTCCAAAACATTGGTGGCACCGCCGTCCACCGGCAACAAGATTCTCTATGTGCAAGATGCGGGCACCCTTACCCGTACCCAGCAAACATCAAACAGTACGACTGGTTCGCGCAAGGGAATTGATGGTGGGGGCGATACAGCCACGTGGACTCTGACTCCCGCCATTGCCTCCGGCAAGACGCTAGTCCTTCCTGCACAAACGGTTACTGTGCGATTGGTCATCGCCGCCACTGGTGACTATACATACGACGGTCGAAGCGTCGTCGCCACACTGCTGAACGGCACCAGCACGATAGCAAGCGACACTGAAAGCGTTGCCAATGGCAATGCAGTCTATACGTTCCAGATACCGATCTCGGCACAAACCATTGCCGCGGGAAGCGGCTTGAACCTGCGAATCACCAATAATGGCTATAGCAGCTGGTTCGCCAACGAATCAATCGCTGTTTCCCAGAAGACCGGCGGCCAAGGTATCAGTACGGTTTCCGTCTACACCACGACGGTCATCAACGTCGACAGCATCTCCATCTACTCTGCTGCGTACAGTTCCACCGCGACCAAAGCAAGCTATCTCCCCGCCGATCACGTCTATGTGCGTGCCGTCATCAGCGACCCCTTTGGCCAGTACGACATCACCAACGCAACACTGACTCTCACCGACCCCAACAATGCGACTCCTGTAAACGGCGTGAACATGACCCGGGTCGATTCGGCCACGAGCGGCGCGACAAGGATCTTTGAGTACGACTACACGGTGCCAAGCGGCGCAAAGACGGGCACCTGGCATGCAGCTGTCACGGGCATCGAGGGTTTCGAGGGTACCGTCACGCATACTCGCATCGGCCTGTTCGAGGTGGCGCTTCCGCAGCCCAACCTGCTGGTGATGAAATCAGTCACCGTGGCGACTGATCCCACCTACTGCACCACAGCCGGCAATCCCGCGAGTTGTTCGGTACCCGCGGGCAAGGCAATGCACTCCCTTCCTGGCGCGGCAGTGCAATACACCATCAACGTCAGCAACAACGGCGTGGGTCCTGCGGACAACAACAGCCTGGTGATCACCGACCCGCTGCCGGCGAACACCAAGTTCGTGCTGGGCAGTGTCGCCTTCGCCGACGGCACGCCCAACAGCGGCCTGACGCTTGCGCCAGCCAACGTGAGCTACTCCAGTGTGGGCAGCGCAGGGCCATGGACCTACACCCCAGCCAACGACGGCAGCGGTGCCGATGCCAACGTGAAGGCGTTGAAGATCGCCCCGCAGGGCATCATGGCCGGCAAGAGCGGTGCGACCGCGCCGAACTTCTCGGTGACCTTCCGCGTGATCATCCTGTAACCGGACGTGCCGAACGCCTGGCGATAGCTTCACCGCGACGAAATGTACTTCTCGCGCCGGATCTGCTTCACCGGCAGGCCGAATTCCTGCAGCGCCGCAAACGCCGCGTCGACCATGTTCGGGTTGCCGCACAGGTAGGCGATGTCCCGGTCGGCGTGGGGGCCGAGTTCGGCCAGCACGTGTTGCACGTGGCCGCTGCGGTCGCCGCTGCGGGGCACGGCGCGGGCTTCGCGGCTGAGGCAGCCGTGGAAGTGAAAGCCGGGGTGGGTTTGCGCGAAGGCCTCGAACTCTTCGCCGTAGAGCAGCTCGGTTTCGTTGCGGGCGCCATACAGCAGCACCACTTCGCGATCACCGGCGGCCAGCAACTTTTCAATCTGCGGCAACATGGCGCGGTACGGGGTGACGCCGGTGCCGGTGGCCAGCAGCAGGTAGCGCGGATGGGTGTCCGCTTCCTGCAGGCAGAAGCGGCCGTACGGGCCGCTGGCGTCGATCACGCCACCGTGCGGCAGCTCGCCCAGCAGTTTCGTCGCCGCGCCGCCTTCCACGTAGCTCACCGCGATCTCGATGCGCCCGACTTCCGTCAGTGCGCTCGGCGAGCTGCCGTCGCCGACGCTGCCCACCGAATAACTGCGCTTGGTCGCGGTGCCGTCGTCGTAGTGGAAATGCACCTGCAGGAACTGGCCGGGCTGGAAGGCCAGCGGCTGGCCGTCGACGCGCTCGAACACCAGGTGGCGCACGGTGGGCGCCAGCATGACGCTGTCGACAAGACGGAGCTGGAAATGATCGGCCATGGCATCCCTGAAACGGTACGTGCGGAAACAGTGTGTGCCGCCAGACAGGCTCGGGCGGTGCGGCTTGGCCCGCTATAATAAGGGCTAACCCCCTCGGTGCAGCCCATGTCCCCGGAAATCCGCCCCACGGCACCCGCACTTGTCGTCGACAATCTGCGCAAAACCTATCGCAATGGCGTCGAAGCGCTGAAAGGCATCAGCCTGACCGTGCAGCCCGGCGATTTCTTCGCCCTGCTCGGCCCCAATGGCGCCGGCAAGTCGACCCTGATCGGCATCCTGTCGTCGCTGGTGAACGCCACCGACGGTGACGCCCAGGTGTTCGGCGTGTCGGTGAACAATCAGCGCAGCGAGGCGATGAAGCTGATCGGGCTGGTGCCGCAGGAGATCAACTTCAACCAGTTCGAAAAGCCGTTCGACATCTGCGTCAACGAGGCGGGTTTCTACGGCATCCCGCGCAAGCTCGCTGCGGAGCGCGCGGAAAAGTACCTGAAGGAACTGCGGCTGTGGGACAAGGCCTTCTACCAGGCGCGCGAGATGTCCGGCGGCATGAAGCGGCGGCTGATGATTGCCCGCGCGATGATGAACGAGCCGAAGCTGCTGATCCTGGACGAGCCCACCGCCGGCGTCGACATCGAGATCCGCCGCTCGATGTGGCAGTTCGTCAGCGCGATCAACGCGGCCGGCACCACGGTGATCCTGACCACGCATTACCTGGAGGAAGCCGAGTCGCTGTGCCGCAACATCGCGATCATCGACCACGGCACCATCATCGAGAACACCAGCATGAAACGCCTGCTGGCCACGCTGGACGTGGAGACCTTCGTGCTCGACGTCAGCGAGGTGCCACCCGAGCTGCCGCGACTGGACGGCATCGGCTTCCGCCGCATCGACGAGCGCACGCTGGAGGCGGAAATGGCGCGCACGCAGAACCTCAACGCACTGTTCGGCGCGCTGACCGCCGGCGGCATCACGGTGAACTCGATGCGCACCAAGACCAACCGGCTGGAGGAGCTGTTCGTGCGGCTGGTCGAGCAAGGCCGTGCGCCGGCCCGGGAGAAAACGGCATGAACGCCTCGACCAACCTGGTCGCGCTGTACACCGTGGCGCGCCGCGAAATCGTGCGGATCGTGCGCATCTGGACGCAGACGCTGATCCCGCCCATCATCACGATGACGCTGTACTTCATCATCTTCGGCAAGCTGATCGGCAGCCGCATCGGCATCGTCGAGGGCGGCTTCAGCTACATGCAGTACATCGTGCCGGGGCTGGTGATGATGAGCGTCATCAACAACAGCTACATGAACATTTCCAGCTCGTTCTACGGCGCCAAGTTCCAGCGCTCGGTGGAAGAAATGCTGGTGTCGCCGATGGCCAACTGGGCGATCCTCTACGGCTACGTGATCGGCGCGGTGGCACGCGCCCTGGTGGTCGGCGCGCTGGTGCTGCTGGTGGCGCTGTTCTTCACCTCGCTGCACGTGGCGCATCCGCTGGTGGCGCTGGCTGCAGTCACCCTGGGCGCGGTCATCTTCGCGCTGGCCGGCTTCATCAATGCGGTATTCGCGAGCAAGTTCGACGACATCGCGCTGGTGCCGACCTTCGTGATCACCCCGCTGACCTACCTCGGCGGCGTGTTCTATTCGATCAACATGCTGGGCGAACCGTGGCGCGCCATCTCCCACGCCAACCCGATCCTGTACATGGTCAATGCGTTCCGCTACGGCGTGCTCGGCATCAGCGACGTGTCGGTGGGCGGTGCGTTCGCGGTGATGCTGGTGTTCATCGCCGGGCTGACCATCGCCGCGCTGCAGTTGCTCAAGCGCGGCGTGGGGCTGAGGTCGTAGAGCGAGAAGTGAGTAGGGAGGAGTGAGAAGCGAGAGAACGGCACCTCCGCTCACTTCCACCTCTCGCTCCGCTTTCCCGAATCGCCGCCCTGTACATTTGCGTGAGTCGCAGGATCGCCCTGGCTCTCTCTCATTTCTCACTCCTCCACCCTCACTCCTGCCCTATGCGCGTCAACAAGTACATCAGCGAAGCCGGCCTGTGTTCGCGCCGCGAGGCGGACGAGTTGCTGCTGGCCGGCCGGGTCAGCATCAACGGCGAAGTCGTCTCCACCGGCGCCAAGGCGCTGGAGGGCGACGAGGTACGCGTCGATGGCGAGATCGTCAAGGCGCGCGTGCTGGCCGCCACGCCGGGCGCGAAGAAGGCGATCTACATCGCGCTGAACAAGCCGGTCGGAATCACCTGCACCACCGACCAGGGCGTGGACGGCAACATCGTGGACTTCATCGACCATCCGCAGCGGATCTTTCCGATCGGCCGGCTGGACAAGGATTCCGAGGGGCTGATCCTGCTGACCAGCAACGGCGACATCGTCAACGAGATCCTCCGCGCGGAGAACCACCACGAGAAGGAGTATCTGGTCGGCGTGAACAAGGCGGTGACCGACGAATTCCTGGCCGGCATGAGCAAGGGCGTGCGCATCCACGGCCAGATGACCCAGCGTTGCCGCGTGCGCCGGATCGCCAAGTTCGGCTTCTCGATCGTGCTGACCCAGGGCCTCAACCGCCAGATCCGGCTGATGGCCGCCGCGTTCGGCTACCGGGTGACCCAGCTGCGCCGCGTGCGCATCGACAACGTCAAGCTGGCCCACCTGAAACCCGGCCAGTGGCGCAACCTCACCGAAGCGGAACTGAAGGGGCTGTTGCCGGGGCGCACGCAGTGGTGAGTCGCCGCCGGATGCCACGTTTCAACAGCCGCCGTTCCCGCGAAAGCGGGATGCGCTTTGTCAACAGCGAAGCTGGTCATCCATCTTCCACCGTGCCGAAACATCAAGATGGATTCCCGCTTTCGCGGGAATGACGGCAAAAAGGCGGTAGCCGCCCGTCGCCATGCCGCGCTATGCCGCCGGCAGCGTCTGCAGATCCCAGCGGGGGCGAACCTGGATGGTTTCGTCCTGGTGCTGGCCGCTGGCCAGGCGGATCGCGCCGGCCAGCGCGATCATTGCGCCGTTGTCGGTGCAGAAATCCAGCCGCGGGAAATACGCCCGGAAGCCGTCCTTCTCGCCGGCCCTGGCCAGTTCGCTGCGCAGATGCCGGTTCGCGCCCACGCCGCCGGCGATCACCAGCCGGCGCGCGCCGCTGGCTTCCAGGGCGCGGCGGCACTTGATGATCAGCGTGTCGACGATCGCCTCCTGGAAGGCACGGGCGATGTCGGCGCGGGTCTGTTCGCTCTGGTCGGATTTCTGCCAGGCCAGCAGCACCTGGGTCTTCAGGCCGGAAAAGCTGAAATCCAGTCCGGGCCGGTCGGTCATCGGGCGGGAGAAGCGGTACGCGCCGGCACTGCCCTGCTCGGCCAGTTTCGCCAGCGCCGGGCCGCCCGGATATGGCAGCCCCATCAGCTTGGCGGTCTTGTCGAACGCCTCGCCGGCCGCGTCATCCAGGGTGTCGCCCAGGATCGTGTACTGGCCGATCGCCTTCACCTCGACCAGCAGCGAATGGCCGCCGGATACCAGCAAGGCCACGAACGGCGGCTCCGGCGGGTTTTCCTCCAGCAGCGGCGCCAGCAGGTGGCCTTCCATGTGATGCACCCCGATCGCGGGCACGCCCAGTGCCCAGGCCAGCGCCCGGCCCAGCGACGCGCCGACCAGCAGGGCGCCGACCAGGCCCGGCCCGGCGGTGTAGGCGACCCCGCCCAGGTCCTGCACGGTCAGCCCGGCCTCGGCCAGCGCCTCGCGGATCAGCGGCACCAGCTTGCGCACGTGGTCGCGGCTGGCCAGCTCCGGCACCACGCCGCCGTAATCGGCATGCAGCTTGATCTGGCTGTACAGCGCATGGGCCAGCAGGCCCTTCCCGGGCGCGTCAGGCTGCCAGCGCAACAGCGCCACGCCGGTCTCGTCGCAGGAGCTCTCGATGCCCAGAATCGGCTTCATCGGCCCGGCCTTTGAAAATTCTTCTTCATGCACGGTATAATTCCCGGCTCACCACATTCCACTGTCCTGCAAGAGCAGGCAGATTACCACCCGGAGTTTCCATGCCCAACGTAAAAGTTCGCGAGAACGAGCCGTTCGAGATCGCACTGCGTCGTTTCAAGCGTACCTGCGAAAAGGCCGGCGTCCTGGCCGAAACGCGCAAGCGCGAGTTCTACGAGAAGCCGACCCAGGAACGCAAGCGCAAGCGCGCTGCCGCCGTGAAGCGTCACCTGCGCCGTCTGTCGCGCGACGTTTCGCGCAAGGTTCGCCTGTACTGAGTTTCCCGACCTGTCGCCCGGCAGGTCATGCGGCGCCCCGGCGCTGCGCACCCGGAAACACGGTCGGCGCCAGCTCTTCGACGAGAGCCGCTCGCAGCCACCGCAGGCACAGCCGATACGACATGGCCGGTGTTGTCCCCAGGGGCAACGCCGGCTTTGTCGTTTCCGTAGAATGGTCCATTCATCCCATAAGGCCCCGTCCATGACGCTCAAGCAGCAGCTCACCGAAGACATGAAGAACGCCATGCGCGCCGGCGAAAAGCACCAGCTGGGCGTGATCCGGCTGATGCTGGCCGCGATCAAGCAGCGCGAGGTCGATGAGCGGATCGAACTCGACGACGTCCAGGTGCTGGCCACGCTCGAGAAGATGATGAAGCAGCGCAAGGACTCGGTCAGCCAGTTCGACGCGGCCGGTCGCGACGACCTGTCGGCGATCGAGCGCGCCGAGATGGTGGTGATCGAGACCTATCTGCCCACCAAGCTGGACGAGGCCGAGATCGACGCGCTGATCACCGCTGCCATCGCCGAAACCGGGGCCAGCTCGCCGCGCGACATGGGCAAGGTGGTGGCTGCGGTGAAGGAGAAGGCCGCCGGCCGCGCCGACATGGGCGTGGTGTCGGGCCGCATCAAGAGCCGCCTGGCCGGCTGATCTCCGTTCGCGGCATGCGCTGCCTCAGCCCTGTCGCAACAGCACCATCAACGCCAGCAGGCCGAGCAGGATCGCCAGCACCACCAGCGCCACGCGCTGGCGACGTCGGCGCAGCCGCTGCCAGTTCGCCACGTCCAGGAAATAACGCCCCTCGCCGGGGCAGCGCAGCACCGCGTGCTGCACCAGCGGATACCAGGCCACGCCCTGTTTCAGGCCCAGCTGTTCCGGGCGGCACGCGGTGGCGGGCGTGGTCGCCGCCGCCCGTTCGAAGGCGCGGACAATCTTCCGCTGCATCACCATCATCACCGCGTTGATCACCACGATTCGTCACTCCCGGCTGGCCCGGCAGCTTGCCGCGGCCAGACGGCGCGGGCAAGCGGCGTGATGCATCGGCTTCACGCCACTCACGTTACAAAGCGTGCCGAGGCGGTGGAATCCCACCGCACAACCGTTGCAGGAGATCGTCATGCTGAAGTGGGCCATCATTTTCGCCATCATCTCGCTGGTCACCGGCTGGCTCGGCTTCGGTGGCGTGTCGGGCGCCAGCGCGACCATCGCCAAGGTGCTGTTCGCCTGCTTCGTGATCCTGTTCCTGCTGGCCTTGCTGGCGGTGATCGGCGTCTTCCACATCCTCTAGTCGTGCTCCGCCGGTGCCTGCCATTGCATGCGCCGGTGGCCCGGCACGAGGCCCTGCGGATTGGCCAGCTTCGATGGGCGCTCGGCGGTCACCACGAACCCCAGCCGCTGATAGAGGCGCTGGGCATCGGGATTGGTCACGGCCACGTCCAGCACGACGGGGCCGAGCGCAGCCGCCGGCCGCTGCGCCAGCAGGTGGGCGACCAGGGCGGTGCCCGCACCCTTGCCGCGCAGGGCCGGGCTCACACCCAGATGCCCCAGGTAATACAGGTCACCGGCCGGCGGCGGGATCACCGATTCCGTGCGCAGGCCACGCCCGATCACCCCGGGCGCATGACGCCAGCCGAAATGGCGCACGATCTGCCGCGCCGCCGCCAGGGTGAACGGCCACTTGGTGTCGCCGCCGTAGCCCGCCCCGACCGCCACCACCACACCATCACGCTCGCCCACCACGTGGTTGCGCCAGCCAAACTCGCCCGCGCCGTCGACGAAGGCCCGCCGCAGGAAGGCCTGCGCATCACCCACGCCCGGCACCGCGAAAACATAGTCGAAGGCCGCCGGCCCCGAGCTGTGGATCAGCGGCACCGCCGCCTCCACGTCGGAGGCGGCCGCCGGGCGGAACAGCCATCCAGCCATCGTCGTCACATTCCCGTTGAGACCCCGGCCGAGATTAGCGCAGTCCGCGGACGCGGCGGGGGCGCCGACCGACTAAACTAGGCCGCTTATGCGTGGCCTGATCCCCGACAGCTTCATCGATGAACTGCTTGCCCGCGTCGATATCGTCGACGTGATCGAGCGGCGGGTGCCGTTGAAGAAGGCCGGACGCGAGTGGACGGCATGCTGTCCGTTCCACAACGAGCGCTCGCCGTCGTTCTACGTCAGCCCGGCCAAGCAGTTCTTCCACTGCTTCGGTTGCGGCGTGCACGGCAGCGCGATCAAGTTCCTGATGGACTACGACCGGCTGGAGTTTCCCGACGCCGTCGAGGAGCTGGCGCAGACGGTGGGCCTGACCGTGCCCCGCGAAGGCGGCCGCGAAGCGGCGCCCCGCGAGGACAAGACCGATCTCTACGCGCTGCTGGATGCCGCCGCCGGCTGGTACGAAGGCGAGCTGCCGCGCAGCGGCGATGCCCAGGCCTATTGCAAGAAGCGCGGACTGGACGCCGAGACGATCAGGCGTTTCCGCCTCGGCTGGGCACCGGCCGGCTACGACGGCGTGATCAAGGCGCTGGGCAACACGCCGCGCCGGATGGAGCTGCTGAACGAGGCCGGCATGGTCGCCTCCAGCGAGCGCGGCAGCAAGTACGACCGCTTCCGCGAGCGACTGATGTTCCCGATCCTCGACCGCCGCGGCAGGGTGATCGCGTTCGGCGGCCGCGTCCTGAGCTCCGAACAATCTCCGAAATACCTCAACTCGCCCGAGACCCCGCTGTTCCACAAGGGCCGCGAACTCTTCGCGCTGTGGCAGGTGAAGCAGGCCAACCAGAGCCTGGCCCGCATCGTGGTGGTCGAGGGCTACATGGACGTGATCGCGCTGCACCAGGCCGGGCTGCCGATTGCGGTGGCCACGCTGGGCACGGCGACCACGCCGGAACACACCGAGGTGCTGTTCCGTGCCGCGCCGGACGTGGTGTTCTGCTTCGACGGCGACCGCGCCGGCCGCGCCGCCGCGTGGAAGGCGCTGGAATCCGCGCTGCCGCGCCTGCGCGACGGTCGCCAGGCGTACTTCCTGTTCCTGCCCGACGGCGAGGACCCGGACTCGCTGGTGCGCAAGGAGGGCAAGGATGGCTTCGAGAAGCGCATCCGGGAAGCGATGCCGCTGTCGGACTATTTCTTCAACGAACTGTCGCACGACGTCGACATGGCCAGCCTCGACGGCCGTGCCAGGCTGGCCGAGCGCGCTCGTCCGCTGATCGGCAAGCTGCCCGACGGCGCATTCCGCGACCTGATGGCGCAGGAGCTGGAAAAGCGCAGCGGCGCGCGGGCGATGCTGCAGGCCGACCCGGCCGCGCACCGCGCGGTGCAACGCCCCACCGCGGTGCAGCGCAGCCTGGTGCGCAGCGCAATCTCGCTGTTGCTGGCCCAGCCCGGCCTGGCCGACCAGGTGGAAAAGCCCTATCGCTTCCTGCGCCTGGACAAGCCCGGCGTGGAACTGCTGGCCGAATTGCTCGACCTGGCGCGCGCACGGCCCGGCATCAATCCGGCGATGCTGGTGGAACATTTCGCCGAGCGCCCCGAATACCCGTCGCTGCAGAAACTGATGGCGGCTACGGTCGTCGGCGAAGCCGAGGCCCAAGCGGCGGAATTCTTCGATGCCCTGCAGCGCATGGAAGACCAGGCGGTCACCCAGCGCCGCGATGCGCTCACCGCGAAGAGCCGCGAAGGCGCGCTGGACAGCGCCGAGAAGGCCGAACTGCGCGAACTGCTGGCCGCCCGCGTGCGCCCGCCGGTGGCGTCGGCGTGACTGCGGTGAACTGCCGCAGGCACGGCCACGTCGCGCACTTTGGCGTAACGCCGCGGACGGGCAGTCATGCGGGTGTGGGATCATGCCTGCCTTCGTCCTGGCGGATCACGCAGGACGCACGGGATTACTGATGGATCTGTTGCAACACCTCGTCACGATTTTTGCCGAGAACGGCTACGTTGCCGTCTTCCTCGCGCTGATGATCTGTGGCGCCGGCCTGCCGCTGCCCGAAGACATCACCCTGGTCGCCGGCGGCGTGATCGCCGGGCTGGGCTATGCAAACGTCCACGTGATGGTCGCCCTGGCGATGTTCGGCGTGCTGCTGGGCGACTGCGCGATCTTCCTGCTGGGCCACCATTACGGCGCGCGCATCCTGAAGTGGCGTTTCGTGGCGCGCATCCTCACGCCCTCGCGCTACTGCAAGGTGCAGGACAAGTTCCAGCGCTACGGCAACCGCGTGCTGTTCTTCGCCCGCTTCCTGCCCGGCATGCGCACCACCATCTACCTCACCGCCGGCATGACCCATCGCGTGTCGTTCCTGCGCTTCCTGCTGATCGACACCGTGGCCGCGCTGATCAGCGTGCCGTTCTGGGTCTACCTAGGCTTCCTGGGCGCCGACAACCATGCATGGCTGGTGAAGTGGATCCATCGCGGCCAGAGCAGCCTGTGGGCCCTGGTCGGCATTCTCGCGCTGATCGGACTGGTGCTGTGGTGGCGCCGGAAGCACCGCGACCAGTGCGGGCTGGACTGACTACCCGACATGTCGTCGCGTCGCCTGCTGCCGGACCCTTTCACCCTCGCCCTGCTCGCCACCGTCATGCTGGCCTCGCTGCTGCCTTGCCGTGGCGAGCTGGCGCGGATCTTCGACGGGATCACCGACGCGGCCATCGCGCTGCTGTTCTTCCTGCACGGCGCCAAGCTGCCACGCTCGGCCATCATGCAGGGGCTGAGCCACTGGCGGCTGCACCTCACCGTATTCACCGGCACCTTCGTGCTGTTCCCGCTGCTGGGCCTGGCGCTGCGACCATTGGGCCACGCGCTGCTCACGCCGGATCTCTACCTCGGTCTGCTGTTCGTCTGCGCGCTGCCCTCGACCGTGCAATCGTCGATCGCGTTCACCTCGATCGCCGGCGGCAATGTCCCGGCCGCCGTGGTCAGCGCCTCGATGTCGAACCTGATCGGCATCGCGCTGACCCCGCTGCTGGTCGGCCTGCTGCTGGCCACCCGCGGCGGCGGCGCCTCGTGGCAAGGCGTGCTGGACATCGTGCTGCAGTTGCTGCTGCCGTTCGCGCTCGGCCATGGCGCGCGGCGCTGGATCGGTGGCTGGATCGATCGGCACAAGCCCGTGCTCGGCTACACCGACCGCGGCACGATCCTGCTGGTGGTCTACACCGCCTTCAGCGCGGCAGTGGTCGAAGGCCTGTGGCGCGACACGCCGCTCTCGGCGCTGCTGTCCACCCTGGCGATGTGCGGCCTGTTGCTGGCGCTGATGATGCCCATCCTGGCCTGCGCCGCACGACGGCTGGGCTTCTCCCGCGAGGACGAGATCACGATCGTCTTCTGCGGTTCGAAGAAGAGCATGGCCAGCGGCATCCCGATGGCCAAGATCCTGTTCGCCGGCCAGCTCGGCGGCCTCGGCGCGCTGGTGCTGCCGCTGATGATCTTCCATCAGCTGCAACTGGTGGTGTGCGCAGTGGTGGCGCGTCGATATGCGACGCGCGGGGTGCGCCGCGTTGGCGAGGATGATCGCGACGCGGATTGATTCGGGGGTGTCGTCGAGCGGTTGTTTCGCACGCGATGCTTTTGCTGGATTCAGACGTCATCCTGCAGAGGGCACGTTACTTTTCTCCTTACCGATGCGACTCAAAAGCTCAAGTGCAGAGCGGTCGATCGCCTTCGGCGACCGAGTCACTTTTCTCTTGCGTGGCCACTCAGAGAAAGGTGGCTCGGCTGCCATAGGCAGACGAAAGCTTTTCGCTTTGAATGCTACGGGCAAAGCAAGAGCATCGCGCACAGAATGAACTTCGACAAAAAAGGCCGGAGCGCCGAGCGGGTCATAGCCAGCGGCCGTACCGTCGGATGTAGATCAGTTTCATCAGCTGGGTGAGCACGCAGTAGCTGACCAGGGTCAGCGCCAGCCAGGCGAAATACATCGGTGGCAGGGGTGCCATGCCGATCTTCGCGCCCAGTGCGCTGAACGGGATAAGCATGCCGATCACGATGACCGCGAGGGTCAGGCCCAGCACCGGAGCGGCGGCAATGCTTTGCACGAACGGGATGCGCCGGGTGCGGATCATGTGCACGATCAGAGTCTGCGACAGCAGGCCCTCGATGAACCAGCCGGACTGGAACAGCGACTGGTGGGCGACCGTGCTGGCGCCGAAGACGTGCCACATCAGCCAGAACGTGGTGATGTCGAAGATCGAGCTGACCGGGCCGATCCACACCATGAAACGGCCGATGTCGCCGGCATCCCACTTGCGCGGCCGGCTCAGGTATTCCTCGTCCATGCGGTCGAACGGAATCGACAGCTGCGAGATGTCGTACAGCAGGTTCTGCACCAGGATCTGCAGCGGCAGCATCGGCAGGAACGGCAGGAAGGCGCTGGCCACCAGCACGCTGAACACGTTGCCGAAGTTCGAGCTGGCGGTCATCTTGATGTACTTCATGATGTTGCCGAAGGTGACGCGTCCTTCCAGCACGCCCTCCTCCAGCACCATCAGGTTCTTTTCCAGCAGGATGATGTCGGCCGATTCCTTGGCGATGTCGGTGGCGGTATCCACCGAGATGCCGACGTCGGCGTCGTGCAGTGCCGGCGCATCGTTGATGCCGTCGCCGAGGAAGCCGACGGTGTGGCCGAGCCGCTGCAGCGAACGCACCACGCGGGCCTTCTGCAACGGCGACATCTTGGCGAACACGGTGACACGTGCCACCAGGGTGTCCAGTGCGGCATCGTCCAGAACCTCGATCTCGCGGCCCTCGACCGAATGGGTGACGTCGAGCCCGACCTCGCGGCAGATCTTGCGTGTCACCGCCTCGTTGTCGCCGGTGATCACCTTGACCTCGACGCCGTGCTGGTTGAGCGCGCGAATCGCGGTGGCGGCCGAATCCTTCGGCGGATCGAGGAAGGCCAGGCAGCCAACCGCGACCAGACCGCTTTCGTCGGCCACGCCGTAGGGGCGCGCGTGCGCGGGTTCGCGCCGCACCGCGACCACCAGCACGCGCAGGCCATCCTCGTTGAGGCGGTGGGTCATCGCCTTGATCTCGCGGCGGCGCTCGTCGGTCAGCGGCTCGGTGATGTCGCCGGTTTTCGCGAATGCGCAGATCGACAGCATCTCCTCGACCGCGCCCTTGCAGATCAGCACATGCTCGCCGTCGCCGTCGGCGACCACCACCGACATGCGCCGGCGCTGGAAGTCGAACGGGATTTCGTCGATCACCCGATAGCGCCGGGCCGCCGACTCAAGGTCGCGATGCTCCAGCACTGCCTTGTCCATCAGGTTCTTCAGGCCGGTCTGGAAGCGGCTGTTGAGGTAGCCGTATTCCAGTGCCTCGTCCGACTCCTCGCCGTCGAGGTCGAGATGGCGCTCCAGCACGATCCTGTCCAGGGTCAGCGTGCCGGTCTTGTCGGTGCACAGCACGTCCATCGCGCCGAAGTTCTGGATCGCGTTGAGCCGCTTCACCACCACCTTGCGCCGCGACATCGCCAGCGCACCCTTGGACAGGTTCGCCGTGACGATCAGCGGCAGCATCTCCGGAGTCAGGCCCACCGCGACGGAAAGGCCGAACAGGAAGGCCTGCAGGAAGCTGCCCTTGTCGATCCAGTTGATCGCGATCACCACTGGCACCATCACCAGCATGAAGCGGATCAGCAGCCAGCTGACCGAGTTCACCCCGCGATCGAAGCTGGTCTGCACGCGCTGGCCCGACATGCTGTGCGCCAGCGAGCCCAGGTAGGTCTGCATGCCGGTGGCCACCACCACGGCGGTGGCGGTGCCGCTGACCACGTTGGTGCCCATGTAGCAGACACTGGCCAGGTCCAGCGGATTGCCGCCGTCGGCGGGATCGACGCGGGCAGGCGTGGGCGCGGACTTCTCGACCGGCAGCGATTCGCCGGTGAGGATCGCCTGGCTGATGAACAGGTCCTTGGCGCCGAGCAGGCGCAGGTCGGCAGGCACCATGTCGCCCGCACCCAGGTGCACGATGTCGCCGGCCACCAGTTCGACCACCGGCACCTCGAGCTGCTCGCTGTGGCCGTCGGAGGCGCGCCGCGTCACCGTGGCGGTGTTGCGCACCATCGCCTTCAGGCTTTCGGCGGCGCGCGTCGAACGGTATTCCTGGGTGAAGCTCAGCAGCACGCTGATGCCGACCATCACCGCAATGATCAGCGGCCCGGTGAGGTCGCCGCCGTCGGTGAACAGCTGCACGCCGGCCAGCACCAGCAGCACCACGATGAACGGGTTCCTGAAGGCGTGCAGCAGCTGCAGCGTCCAGTGGGGCGGCTTTTCGTGCGAGACCTCGTTCGCCCCGTCGCGATGCAGGCGCGCCTCGATCCGGGCGGCGTCGAGCCCGCCGGTCGAGGTTTCCAGCTCGGCCAGCAAGGCGCTGTTTTCGCGAAACGCGTGCGCGGCCACGACGGCGGCCTTGCCACCCGGGCGGTGGGCGGGCGTGGGAAGGATCTTGCTCATGTTTCGTTTCCGTGGGGCGGAATGCGATGCGGCGAAGCGCCAGCCACGTCGGGCCGACGTCACGTCAACCGGAGTTGCAGGGACTCGGAAGCTGTTTCGGCGGGCGGCGCACGGCGCCCGCCGGCGCCGGCTACGCCGGCCCTGGCGATGGCGGAGGCCACCCGGGATGGCGGATTCCGGCCTTCATCAGCGCGTGGCACCGCGGCGGTGATGACGGGAGGATTTCAGGAAGGACGCCGGTTCGCGGCGAGCGGTGCCACGGCTGTCGCGCTCTGCGCAAGCCACGTCTTGCGTGCCCGGCAGGGGCGCGGGCACGGTCACGCTGAATTCGGGCATGGCGGCCCCGCCGCGAACGGCGGGCGCGCGCCGGCCTGCAAGGTGCAGGCGGAAAAAATCGTGAAGGAGCTTCATCAGCCCATCTCCTCATGACGACGCCGGTGGCGTCCTCAGGAGTGGGCCGGACTTTCCCTAGCGGAAAGCACCAGCCGACCGCAGGCGGTCGCCGCAGGCGTTCAACTTGTTATGCGGCGCCGGCACCCGAAGCGAGCGGATGTCGACGTTGCGACTAGGGTAAACGTCCATATGCCTTGGTTAGTCAGGACAGGAAGCCGGCCGGCGCAAGCGCGCCGGAGGGCGCGCGCATTTTGGTGCGGCGCCGCGCGGGTGTCAATCGGCAAACGCCGCGTCGTTTGCCGCCATGCGAAATCGCCGTCTTGCTATATTGCCCGACTACCGCGCGCCGGGAGTGCCTGAACCGGATCGACCGCACGGCGCCGACACCAACCGAATCAGCTGCGAAATCCCATGACCAACGCGACGTCGCACCACCCCCCAGAGGAGCTCCTGGCCCAAGCCGGCGCCGCGTTGAACCGGGGGGACTCGCAGCAGGCCGGTTCGCTTGCCATGCGCGTACTGCAGGTCGATCCGCGGCACCCCGAAGCCAACTACGTGGCCGGTCTGGCAGCCATGGCTCTGCGTCGGTTGCCCCAGGCACTCGAACATCTACACAAGGCAGCGAGTTTGCAGCCACGGCATGCCGGTTATGCGGTGCAGTTCGCCCGGGCACTTGTACGCGCCCATCGCACCGGCGAAGCGTTGCAGGTTGCCAATGTCGCATTGTCCCTGGATCCCGCCGATCCGATGCTGCTGGATCTGCTGGGGACGGTCTACATGCAGTGCCATGCGCATGAGCGGGCCGGTGCACTATATCGACGGGCCGCAGGCCTGCTCCCCGACAATCCGACCTGTCGCTTCAATTACGCCACCTCGCTGGTATTGAGCGGTGATGTCGTGCTGGCCGAACGCGAGCTTGACGCCTGTCTGGCGCTGGCACCGGACTACTGGCCTGCGTACAACGTGCGTTCGCGGCTGCGCCGACAGAGCCCGGCCCGCAACCATGTCGAACACCTTCGGGCACTCGCACGGCAGGCGGATGATCCGCGTGCAAAGTTCCAACTGCACACGGCACTGGCCAAGGAATACGAAGATCTTGGCGAGTATGCCAAGGCATTTGAACATCTGGTGACCGGCAAGGCTGCAAACCGCGGCGCAAGGCAATATTCGATTCAACGCGATGAAGCTGTGGTGGAGGCGCTGATCCACCGCTTTCCCGAAGTCCAGCCGCAGCCATCGGCCTGTCTGTCCGATGAGCCAATCTTCGTCATGGGCATGCCGCGCACAGGCACCACTCTGGTCGAGCGCATTCTGTCCAGTCACCCGGAAGTCTATGCAGCGGGTGAACTGCAAAACTTCGGCGTCATGCTGGAGCGTCTTTCCGGTGGCCGCTCTCCGGTGATGCTGGATGCGAACGTGATCGATCGCACTCGCCATATTCACTGGCAGCAGCTGGGCGATCTCTATCTCTCCAGCACGCGACCCGCGACCAGCCTGAAGCCGCGATTCATCGACAAACTGCCTCACAATTTTCTCTATGCCGGCTTCATCGCGAACGCCTTGCCCAACGCGAAGATGATTTGTTTGCGACGCAATCCACTGGACAGTTGCCTCAGCAATTTTCGTGAGCCGTTTACGGAGAGTTCGCCGCTCCACGGCTACTCTTTCGACCTGCTCGACACCGGTCGCTATTACATCCTTTTCGACCGATTGATGGCGCACTGGCAACGTGTCCTGCCTGGCCGCATCCTTGAGGTGGACTATGAAACCCTGGTGACGGAGCCCGAGACCAGCACCCGCCAGTTGCTGGAACATTGCCGCCTTCCTTGGAACGACGCATGCCTGCACTCCGAGCACAACAGGGCACCCGCGACCACGGCCAGCGCAGTGCAGGTGCGCGCACCGATCCATCAGGCCGCGGTGGGGCGCTGGAAGAAGTACGCGGCACAGTTGGGCGAATTGCAGGAGCTGCTTGGCTCGGCCGGAATCAGCTCTGACCGCTGACGCGGTGTCCCGCCTCGAAGGCCATCGGAACAGCAGAACCAGCGAGCCGGAACGCGGCAGCGCGATCAGATCGCCCGCTGTTGCGCCAATTCAAGATGCATGAGCGGGTCTGTCAGCCAGTGGTCAGCCAGCAGAAACGCGAACAAGGCCATCAAATAGATGATGGAGTAGTTGAATACCTTCATCGCGTACAGCTCGTCGGGCGGATTCAACAGACGCACTGCGTAATACAGGAACGCCCCGCCCAGCACCACGGCGCCGCCGAGGTAGACCAGCCCGCTCATCCCCGTCAGCGCAGGCAACAGGGTCACCAGCACCAGCAGTACGGTGTAGAACAGAATGTGCCAGCGGGTGAACGCCACCCCGTGGGTCACCGGCAACATCGGCACCTGAGCGCGCGAATAGTCTTCGCGCCGAAAAATTGCCAGCGCCCAGAAATGCGGTGGTGTCCACACGAAGATGATCAGGCACAGCTGCAATGCATATGGATGCAGGGAACCCGTGACAGCAGTCCAGCCGAGCACCGGCGGAATGGCGCCGGCGAGGCCACCGATCACGATGTTCTGGGGCGTCGCGCGCTTGAGAAACGCGGTGTAGATCACCGCATACCCGATCAATCCGGCAAAAGTCAGCACCGCGGTCAGCGTGTTGACCAGCAGCATCAAAACCACCATCGAGGCGATTCCGAGAACTGACGCGAAGACGAAGACCTGCCTCACGTTGAGCTCTCCGGTCGCCAGCGGACGGTGCGAGGTGCGCACCATCACCTTGTCGATGCGCTGGTCGATCAGCTGGTTGAACGCGGCTGCGGAAGAAGATGCCAGCCAGATACCCAGTGTTCCGAACACCAGCGCCTGCCATTGCGGCAAACCCGGAACGGCGAGAAACATGCCAATCACGGCGCAAAACACCAACAACGCGACAATGCGTGGCTTCGTCAATTGCAGGTATTGAGAGAGATGCGGATTCACGTGAACATTCGGCAACGGGTGGCTGGCCGCGTAGTGTAATACCTCACGAGCGGAGCCGGCCGGATCGCCACCCAGGCTCACGGTGCCCCGGCAAGTTCACTGGGCATCGTGTCGGTGTAATTGGCGAACTCCGAATAGTTGAGGCGATGATCGTGATCCAGATCGTATTTTTCGAACTGCGCACGCAGGATGGTCATCTTTTCCGGAACCTCCGACCGCGTCAGCAGCATGTCGTGGTTCTTGTCCAACTGCAGGAACATGTCCGTCGACTGCAACGGCGTCATTGACGGCTTCTTGCGCGAATGGCGAAGGGCTTCGGTCGCCTTCTCGTCAAATGAATCGGCGTTCGCGGCACGTACCTGCTGACTCATTTCCAGCCGGCCGGGAGCCTGTCCCTTCTGTGCCCGCTCCTGCGCCATTGCGCTGCCGATCCCGACAAGGCAACCCAACGAGAAACCGAACAGCACCATGTACGCGTTAGTCTTCATGAGGGCACTCCTTCGCGATGGGGGTGGCATCACCACGGATACCATTGGTGGCTTGTATACCTCAACGGACATCCGCCCGACCAGATACCCCGGTTTCCGCGAGGCTTTTCAGCGTGCGGGCCCTCCCGTCAGGGCGGGGAGGTGCCTCCTGCTTGCCGCTGCGTACGCGCCAGCGTGGCCAGCAGGGTGAACAGCAGCAGGGCCGCACCGCCATTGTGTGCAGTCGCCACCGGCAGCGGCAGGCCCAGGTAGACGTTGCTGATGCCCAGCATGACCTGGATCGCCAGCGCCAGAACGATCGCCAGGCCGGCCAGGCGCAGGCCGCGCCGCGCCGCGCCAACCGCCAGCGCGCCGAGGTAGCAGAACACCACCAGCGCGCCGATCCGGTGGGCGATCTGGATCGCGCTGCGCGCGGCCATGTCCAGCACACCACCCTCGTAGTTCACGCCGATGCCGCGCCACAGCACGAAGCCTTCGTGGAAATCGGTCGGCGGCGTCCACTGGCCGAGGCATTGCGGGAACGAGCCCGGACCATAGCCGCAGGCCAGCGCGGCGTAGTTCGCGGAGGTCCAGCCGCCCAGCGCGATCTGGCAGAACAGCAGCACCACGCCGAGCGCGACCCAGCGGCGCAAGCCGGCATGCCGGTCGTCCGCCGCGGCCACGCCCGCGAAGCGCAGCGCGGCCCAGGCCAGCAAGGCGAACGTGGCCATGCCACCGAGCAGGTGGCCCATCACCACCACCGGCTTCAGCAGCAGGGTCACCGTCCACATGCCGAGCATGGCCTGGAAGATGATCACCGCCAGCGCCAGCACGCAGATCCTCCATGCGCCCGGACGCGGCAGCCGGGCCGCGGCGATCAGCGGCAGCGCGATCGCGCAGGCGGCCAGCAGCGACGACCACAGGTGTTCGCCGCGCATGTACAGGCCCACCCCGAGCGCCGCGAACAGCGCCCCGGCAACGATTGCCAGCAGCGCAGCGCGACGGCGCCAGCTCGCCAGCACGGCCAGCAGCAGCACCATCACGCCCAGGGTGCCGGCGAGGAAGCGGTGCACCTGCTCGCGCCAGGCCTTGTGCGCTTCGTACGGACGATCGGGGAAGCTCGCATCGGCGTGGGCCACCGCCTGCGCGTGCTGCGGCCAGGTCACCTGGCCGTAGCAGGTCGGCCAGTCCGGGCAGGACAGGCCGGCGTTGGACAGCCGCACGAACGCGCCGAACATCACCAGCCCGAATGCAAACACGGTGGCGAACAGGGCCAGCCAGCGCAATGCCTTCACCGCATGCCGGGACATCACTTGATCACCTTCAGCATGTCGCGCAACAGGCCGGGCACATCGAAACCTGCCGGATACAGCGACAGCGCGGTGCCATTGGACTCGACCAGCACCGCACTGATGCTGTCCGGCGTGGACGGTACATACGTGGCCAGCTTGCCTTCGACATCGCGACCGAAGATCCAGTAAGCCTGCATCGCGGTGCGCTGGTTCGCATCCGCCGGCGGCGCGCCGATGTAGAGCAGACGCAGGCGCGACTGATTGCGATTGAGCATGACCCGCGCCTTGGCAATCCCTGTCAGCGTCTCGAAGCAATGCGCCGCGCAGTCCGGGCCGGCCAGCGCCACCAGGGTGAAGCGCGGCGAGCTGTCGCGCCACGCATAGGTCTTTCCGTCAGCAAGCTCCACGCGCAACTGCTCGGCCACGAAGTTGCGCTGCGGCACGATCGCCTCGCCGTTGCCCTTGGTGCCGGGCATCCAGCCCGCCCAGCCCAGCAGGGTGGCGGCGATCATCGGTGCGGCGAAAACCAGGGCTACCAGCACCAGGAAGATTCGGCTCTTGCGCACGGCGGCGGGATCGGCAGCATTCATCGGACGTCGTCAACTCTGGTGGAATCGGGTTTGCGCGGTTTGCGCTTGCGATGCACGACCAGCAGGATCACCACCGCGGCGAGCGCAAAGGTGAACCACTGGAAGGCATAGGCCCGATGCCGCGCCGGCGGCATCGAGGAGAAATCGAGCGTGTGCACGCGCACGTAGATCGACGCGGGGTCGGCATCCAGCGCCAGCAGGTGGGGATACAGGGGCTGGCCGAGATCGCGCGCGACTTCGCTGGTGTCGAGGAAGATCGTGGTCTTTGGCCAGCCTGCCTGGCGGGCCAGCGCGTTGCCGCCCATCTCGAAACCCGACGGCGGCGGCGGCACGTACAGGCCCTGCAAGGTCACCTCGCCGGCGGGTAGCGGCGGCAGCTGGGGCGTCTTGCCATTGCCGTTGCCGGGCAGGAAGCCGAGGTCGACCAGCAGCAGACGCGAGTCGCCATGCAGCGCCAGCGGCACGAAGACCTCGACCCCGCCAAGCCCGTCGTGCTTCGGGTTGTCCAGCAGGTAGATGCGGTCGGCCAGGTAACGGCCGTGAACCCGCACCCGCGCGAAGCGATCCGCCGCCGGCATCGACGAGCCCGACGCCGGCGGGAAGTCCTGTACGGGTGCCGTGGCCGCCGCGGCATACCGTCGCAGAAGGGCTTCCTTGAAGTCGGCACGATGCAGCTGCCAGAAGCCCAGACGCACGAACAGCAAGGCTCCGGCCACGGTCAGCAGCAGCGCCCACCACGACGGACGGCGAAAACCGCTCACGCCGGGCGCCTGCCAGCGACCGCTATACTGGGCATGTCGAACTGGATCGGATCAATCACGTGGAAACCGTCTATAAATTTGCGCTGGTCGTGGTGCTGCTGGTGGTGATCTTCAGCCTCGGCCAGGCGCTGTTCTTCATGATGAAGGATCAGGACGACGACCGACGCACGGTATGGGCCCTGACCCGCCGCATCGGCCTGTCCCTGCTCCTGATCGCGATGGTGATCATCGGCTGGAAGATGGGCTGGATCCATCCGCACGACGTCGGCCAGTAATTGTAGCGGTTGTACCGCCGGCCCGCCCGCCGAGACGGACTCGCCAGCAACAAAAAACCCGCCAATGGCGGGTTTTTTGTTGTTTTCGGCCCTGCTCTCCGCGAGAGGGCCTCGCGTCGCTCTTCTGAAGAGTCCGGCCCGGACGGCCGGTCTTGCTCTTCGCGAGAAGGACCTCGCGTCAGAGAATATAGACGAACATGAACAGGCCGAGCCAGACCACGTCGACGAAGTGCCAGTACCAGGCCACGGCTTCGAAACCGAAATGGTGCTCCTTGTTGAAGTGACCCGCCAGCACGCGGAACCAGATCACCGCCAGCATGATCGTGCCCAGCGTCACGTGCAGGCCATGGAAGCCGGTCAGCATGAAGAAGGTCGAGCCATAGACGCCGCTGTGCAGGGTCAGGTTGAGCTCGCGGTAGGCCTCCATGTACTCGTGGGCCTGGAAGTACAGGAAGGTCGCGCCGAGCAGGACGGTGAGGCCCAGGAACAGCAGGATCTTGCCGCGATGGCCCGCGCGCAGCGCGTGGTGCGCGATCGTCACGGTGACGCTGGAGGTCAGCAGGATCAGCGTGTTCAGCAGCGGCAGGCCCCAGGCCGGCACGGTGTGGAAGGAACCGCCGATCTGTTCCGGGCCGTTGCCGCCGTTGGCGCCCCACGCGGCAGCGTAGTCGCTCCACAGGAACTGGTGGGTCAGCACGCCATGGCCGTCACCGCCGAGCCACGGCACGGAAAACATGCGGATGTAGAACAGCGCACCGAAGAATGCGCCGAAGAACATCACCTCGGAGAAGATGAACCACATCATGCCCATGCGGAACGAGGTGTCGACCTGGTGGCTGTAGCTGCCGGCCAGCGATTCGCGGATCACCGAGCGGAACCAGCCGAAGAACATGGCAAACACGCCGATCACGCCGACGGTCAGCACGGTCTTGCCGAAGCCGGCTTCACCGGGCGCCGCATTCAGCCAGTGCGCGGCACCGAACACGGTGAGGAACATGACCACCGCGGCCACAATCGGCCACTGGCTCTTGGCCGGTACGAAATAAGCGTCGTGCTGCTGACCCATGGTGTAACCCCGTGGATTTCTCTTGATGGCTCTGCCCCGTCGTGCCGCCCGGGGAACTGCGTGCCGGCCGCCGCCACGGCGAACCGGTGAAAACTCTGTGGCAATCGCGACCGACTACTTCATCAACACGATCTGCACGAACGAAATCAGGAAGAAGAACGCCACGATCGCCACCAGCACCGTCACGGTGCGTCGGACGCCCCGGCGGCGACTGTCGTCGCCATCGGCGACCGGAGACCTCGTCGTTTCCTGCTTCATCTGCTGCCTGTTCCTGTGCGACATCCCGGCGCTGGCCAGGATGCCGCGAAAACCGTCAATCGTTCACGTGACCGTGCGCCAGTTCGTCGTCGTTGATCACCGGCGGCACTTCGAAGGTGTGATGCGGTGCCGGCGACGGCACGGTCCACTCCAGGCCCTTGGCACCTTCCCACACGCGGTCGGTGGCCTTCTTCTTGGAGAAGAACGCGCAGTGGATCAGCACGCCGATGAAGATCAGCTGGGTGGCGCCGAACAGGAAGCCGCCGATCGAGCTGATCATGTTGAAGTTGGCGAACGCGACGTTGTAGTCGGGGATGCGGCGCGGCATGCCGGCCAGGCCAAGGAAGTGCTGCGGGAAGAACAGCACGTTGACCCAGATCACGCTGTTCCAGAAGTGCACCTTGCCCCAGAACTCGCTGTACATGTTGCCGGTCCACTTCGGCATCCAGTAGTAGGCCGCCGAGATGATCGCGAACAGCGCGCCGGTCACCAGCACGTAATGGAAATGCGCCACCACGAAATAGGTGTCGTGATACTGGAAGTCGGCCGGCACCAGCGCCAGCATCAGGCCGGAGAAGCCGCCGATGGTGAACAGGATGATGAACGCCAGCGAGAACAGCATCGGCGTCTCGAACGTCATCGAACCGCCCCACATGGTGGCGACCCAGTTGAACACCTTCACGCCGGTCGGCACCGAGATCAGCATGGTGGCGTACATGAAGAAGATTTCCGCGCCCAGCGGCAGGCCGACCGCGAACATGTGGTGCGCCCACACGATGAACGACAGGAAGGCGATGCAGGCGATCGCGAACACCATCGCTTTGTAGCCGAAGATCGGCTTGCGCGCGAAGGTCGGCACCACTTCCGAGATGATCCCGAACGCGGGCAGGATCATGATGTAGACCTCGGGATGGCCGAAGAACCAGAAGATGTGCTGGTACAGGACGGGGTCGCCGCCGCCGCCCGGGTTGAAGAAGTTGGTGCCGAAATACTTGTCGGTGAGCAGCATGGTCACCGCACCGGCCAGCACCGGCATCACGGCGATCAGCAGGAACGCGGTGATCAGCCAGCTCCACACGAACACCGGCATCTTCAGCAGGTCCATGCCCGGCGCGCGCATGTTGAGGATGGTGGCGATGATGTTGATCGCGCCCATGATCGAGCTGATGCCCATCAGGTGGACCGCGAACACCACGTAGGCCAGCGAGTCGCTCTGCAGCGCCAGCGGCGGATACATGGTCCAGCCACCGGCCGGGCCACCGCCGGGCATGAACAGGGTGGACAGCATCAGGATGAAGGCGAACGGCAGGATCCAGAACGACAGGTTGTTCATGCGCGGCAACGCCATGTCCGGCGCGCCCACCATCAGCGGGATCATCCAGTTACCGAGGCCGACGAAGGCCGGCATGATCGCGCCGAAGATCATCACCAGCGCGTGCATCGTGGTCAGCTGGTTGAAGAAGTACGGCTGCATCAGCTGCATGCCGGGCTTGAACAGCTCGGCACGGATACCCATCGCGAAGCTGCCGCCGATGAAGAACATCGTCAGCGCGAAGATCAGATACAGCGTGCCGATGTCCTTGTGGTTGGTGGACATGACCCAGCGCTGGAAGAAATTCTTCGGCGCGCCGTGGTGATCATCATGGTGATCATGGGTGGCTGCGTGGGACATGACGTACCTCTAACCTGAAAGTGGAATGCAACTGCGAAATGAAGTCGTGCCGACGAGACTGACGCGGGTCAGCCCTGCTTGCCACCGGCCGGGGTGGCGACCTGTGCGGTTTGCGGCGTGGCGGCGGGCGCGGTGGACTGCGTCTCCTGCTCGGCCAGCCACTTGGCGAAGTCCGCCTTGGACTTCACCACCACCACGATCGGCATGAAGCCGTGATCCTGGCCGCACAACTCGGCGCACTGGCCGCGATAGGTGCCCGGCGTGGTGAAGTTGGCCCACGCGGCATTGATGATTCCGGGGATCGCGTCGATCTTCCAGCCGGTCGCCGGCACCCACCAGGAGTGGATCACGTCGCCGCTGGTGATCACGAAGCGGATCTTGGTGTCGACCGGCACGACCAGCGGCTTGTCGACATTCAGCAGGTAGGTGCTTTCGTCGCCGACCTTGACCGCGAACGGGTCCATGCCCGAACCAAGCTGGCGGGTCTGGTCGCTCTGCGTATCCAGCTTGGACATGAAGCCGACCTTGTCGATCGACTTGCCCATGTAATCGACATAGTCGTAGCGCCACTTCCACTGGTAGCCGGTGACCTTGACGGTCATCTGCGAGCCGGTGGTGTCGGCCCAGCTGGTGAGGCCGCCGGTGGCCAGGTAAGCCAGGGTGATCAGGATCAGCACCGGGATGGTGGTCCAGATGACTTCCACCATGGTGTTGTGTGACCACTTCTCGGCGACCGCACCCCGCGATTTGCGGAAGCGGAACATCGCCACGAACATCGCCCCGAACACCAGCACGCCGATCACCGTGCACACGGCCAGCGAGATGTTGTTGAGGTGGTAGGCCACCGGCGACCAGGTGCTGGCGCCGCGCTCCATGTTCAGTTGCCACGGACCGGGGGCGGCCAGGGCCACGCTGCCGAACGATGCAAGGGCGAGAGCCGCCGCTGCCGTGAATGATCGCCTGATGCCGCCAGATGTCATGTCTTGCACCTTTGTTGAACCTGCTTGCGTGGCTGTCCATTGAATTCGGCCAGCAACACCATGAGTTTCTTCGACAGCTCGACGCGTTCCTGATCCGCCAGGAAAACGCCGATCTCCAGCTCGCGCCCGTGCGATGACAGCAGCAGCCGCTGGCGCCCGTTGGCGGGCTCCAGCAACACGCGCACCCAGTACGACTGGAAACGCATGCGGCGCCGGCCTGGCAGCGATTGCACCTCCAGCGACACGGCGTCGAGAGTGATGCACTCACTACGGTCACCGGCCCGCCAGGCCACGCTCAGGGCGAAGGCCACGGCGGCGGATTCAACCAGGGCAAACAGCGGAGCGAACACATTCCCCTGCCACGATCCCAGTCCAGCCGTCATCAGCACCAGCGCTACCAGAACCATGATCAGTCGACGCAGACCGCGCCGGCTGAGCGTGCGATTGGGCTTGAGCCACATCGTCACGCAGGGCAAGCCGGCGGTAGCTGGTCGAAGCACGATCATGGGGACCCGGCGTGCCTGGAACGCGGGAATGATAGGCCGCGGCGGCGCAACGGGCAAGAATGTCGCACCCCGTTGACCTGGATCACGTCTCGGGGCAGGGCTTGCGGACATGCTCGCTTCCCCTGCGGAAAGCGGCCGCAGCCGCCCGAAACGGCAGGCTGCGGCGTACAATCCCGCGCTTCCCTCCGCCCCGAGCGGATTCTGGCAAGCTTCCCGTGACCCAAGCCATTCTCAGCCCCGAACTTCCCCTCGACTGCACGCCCGCGCGCGCGCGCATCACCGCGACCTGGCTGCGCGACGAGACCGAAGCGATCAACGACCTGCTGGTCCAGGCCAGCCTGCCGCCGGCCGAACGCGAACAGGTGATCGACGTGGCCGCCGGCCTGGTCACCCGCGTGCGCTCACGCGCCAGCGACCAGAGCGCGGTCGAATCCTTCATGCGCCAGTACGACCTTTCCTCGGAGGAAGGCGTGCTACTGATGTGCGTGGCCGAAGCCCTGCTGCGCATTCCGGACAAGGCCACCGCCGACAAGCTGATCCGCGACAAGCTGGGCGACGCGGACTGGAAGAAGCACCTGGGCCAGAGCGAATCGCTGTTCGTCAACGCCTCGACCTGGGGCCTGATGCTGACCGGACACCTGGTCAACCTCGCCGAGGACACCCGCCACGACTTCACCGGCGCGCTGAAGCGGCTGGTCGGCCGCGCGGGCGAACCGGCGATCCGCCTTGCCGTGCGCCAGGCCATGCGCATCATGGGTCACCAGTTCGTGATGGGCCGCAGCATCGACGAGGCGCTCGACCGCTGCGCGAAGAAGGAATACGCGGTCTACCGCTATTCCTACGACATGCTCGGCGAGTCCGCGCTGACCGCCGCCACCGCCGAGCGCTACCAGGAAGACTACCGCCGCGCGATCGCCGCGATCGGCGCACGTGGCCCGTTCGCCAACCACACCGACGCGCCGTCGATCTCGGTGAAGCTGTCCGCGCTGCACCCGCGCTACGAAGTGGCCAAGCGCGAACTGGCCCGCCGCCAACTCACCGAGAAACTGCTGGAACTGTCGCAGCTGGCGATGAAGCATGGCATCGCGCTGTCGGTCGACGCGGAGGAAGCGGAGCGACTGGAGCTGTCGCTGGACATCATCGGCGACGTCTTCAAGCACCCGTCGCTGGAAGGCTGGAACGGCCTGGGCATCGTGGTGCAGGCGTATGCCAAGCGCACGCCGTTCGTGATCGACTGGCTGATCGAGACCGCCCGGGCCGCCAATCGCCGCTGGTACGTGCGCCTGGTCAAGGGCGCCTACTGGGATGCGGAGATCAAGCGCGCCCAGGAAAACGGCCTGGCCGGCTATCCGGTGTACACGCGCAAGCCGAACACCGACGTGTCCTACCTGGCCTGCGCCCGCAAGCTGTTCGATGCCGGCAGCGAGCTGGTCTATCCGCAGTTCGCCACCCACAACGCGCACTCGATCGCCGCCGTGCACCACCTGGCGCACGGCCGGCCGTTCGAGTTCCAGCGCCTGCACGGCATGGGCACCGACCTGTACGCCGAGGTGATCGGCCCGCAGAACCTGAACGTGCCCTGCCGCGTGTATGCGCCGGTGGGCACGCACGAGGACCTGCTGCCGTACCTGGTCCGCCGACTGCTGGAGAACGGTGCCAACACCAGCTTCGTCAATCGCGTCGTCGATGAAAGCGTGCCGGTGCGCGAGCTGGTCGCCGATCCCTGCGAGACGGTGCGCAGCTTCAGCTCCATTCCGCATCCGCGCATCCCGCTGCCGGTGAATCTCTACGGCGACAGCACCGCGCCTGCGCAGCATTCCAATTCGATCACCCGGAAGAATTCCATGGGCGTCAACTTCTCCAACGACAACGAACTGAAGGCGATGGCCGACGCGGTCAACGCAAACACCGGCCCGTGGACCGCGGCACCCTTGGTGCCAGGCGCGGGCGCGAACGGCCCGACCGTGCAGGTGACCAACCCGGCCGATCGCCGCCAGGTGGTGGGCAGCTACACCGGCGCCGACAGCGCCACCGTCGACCGGGCGCTGGGCAACGCGGTCGCCGCCCAGTTCGGCTGGGATCGCCTGCCGGCGGCCAGCCGCGCCGCGATCCTCGAACACGCCGCCGACCAGCTCGAAGCACGCCGCGGCGAGTTCATCGCGCTGTGCGTGCGCGAGGCCGGCAAGAGCCTGCCCGACGCGATCGCCGAGATCCGCGAGGCCGCCGACTTCCTGCGTTACTACGCAGCCATGGCGCGCCGCCTGTTCGGCCAGCCCGAACAGCTGCCCGGCCCCACTGGCGAGAGCAATCAGTTGTTCCTCAACGGTCGCGGCGTGTTCGTCTGCATCAGCCCGTGGAACTTCCCGCTGGCGATCTTCCTTGGCCAGGTCAGTGCCGCGCTGGCCGCCGGCAACAGCGTGATCGCCAAGCCTGCCGAGCAGACCTCGCTGATCGGCCATGCCGCGGTGAAGCTGCTGCACGAAGCCGGCGTGCCGGTTGACGTGCTGCAGTACCTGCCGGGCGACGGCGCCACCGTGGGCGCTGCGCTCACCAGGGACCCGCGCGTGGCCGGCGTCGCGTTCACCGGCTCCACCGACACCGCGTGGGCGATCAACCGCGCGCTCGCCGCTCGCAACGCACCGATCGCCGCGCTTATTGCCGAGACCGGCGGGCAGAACGCGATGATCGCCGACTCCTCCGCACTGCCCGAGCAGATCGTCAAGGACGTGATCGCCTCGGCGTTCCAGTCCGCCGGCCAGCGCTGCTCGGCCGCGCGCGTGCTGTTCGTGCAGGAAGACATCGCCGACAAGGTCACCGCCATGCTCACCGGTGCAATGGCCGAGCTGAAGGTCGGCGATCCGGGCCTGCTGTCCACCGATGTCGGCCCGGTGATCGATGAGGACGCGAAGCAGATCCTGGTCGACCACGCCGCGCGCATGGACAAGGAAGCGAAGAAGATCGGCGAGGTCGCGCTGGACCCCGCGCTCACCGCCAACGGCACCTTCTTCGCGCCGCGCGCCTACGAAATCCCCTCGCTCGCCACGCTGACCCGCGAAGTGTTCGGGCCGGTGCTGCACGTGATCCGCTGGAAGGGCAGCGAGCTGAAGCAGATCGTGGACCAGATCAACGCCACCGGCTACGGCCTCACCCTGGGCATCCACAGCCGCATCAACGACACCGTCGACTACATCGCCAGCCACGCCCGCGTCGGCAACTGCTACGTCAACCGCAACCAGATCGGTGCGGTGGTCGGCGTGCAGCCGTTCGGCGGCGAGTGCCTGTCCGGCACCGGCCCCAAGGCCGGCGGCCCGCACTACCTGCTGCGTTTCGCCGGCGAGCGCACGCTCACCGTCAACACCACGGCGGCCGGCGGCAATGCTTCACTGCTGACGATCGGCGAGTAAACCCGCGCCGGAATCCACCGGGAGATCCGGCGCATCGTCAGCGGGGCTTCATCGAGCTGAACGACAGGCGGCTTGCGGATGAACGGGAGCCGTCGAGGGCGGCTCCCGTGGGCAGCGATGCGACTACCCGCGTGCTACTTCTTGCGTCCACCGCCACGAGAGGAAGCCGCCATGCGCCGATTCATGACCACCACCCTCATCGCCGCCAGCGTGCTGGTGGGCAGCCTGTCGCTCCAGGGCTGTATCGTGGTGCCGCCGCGCGACCACGGCTACGTCGGATATCACCACGACCATGACCGCGGCCACGACAACGACCGCCGCCACGATCGCGACCGGGATCGCGACGATGACCGCTGGCACTGATCCGTGCCGGGCGCGGGTCCTGCATCGATGCGGGGCCGCATCGCCCTGATGCGCGGCGCGATGCCGTCGCGCCGATGACCCGCGCATCATCAGCCAGGTCGATGTTGTGCGGCGCGCAAACGGCGCGGCACCAGCCCATGTTATAGAGACCCTTTCGTTGCCGGCCCGTGCCGGCAGGCCTTCGTGGAGCGCTCGCAACATGGCACGTCCCGCCGGCATGATCGGCCCGTCACCCGTCACCAGCCCCGCCATCGCGAGCGATGATCCGCGCTATACCGCGGCGGAATTTCCGCCCAACAAGCTGCTCTACCTGGTGCAGCTGGCCGATGCCGCCGGCGTGGACAGCCGCCCCTGGTTTGCCGGCCTGGCGCTGAGCCGCGAGCAGATCGCCGACCCCGCCTTGCGCGTGTCGTACCGCCAGGCCAACACCTTCGTGCGTCGCGCGCTGCAGGCGCTGGATGTTCCCGATGCCGGCCTGCGCATCGGGCGCGAAGGCACCATCGGCGGCTTCGGCCTGCTCGGCCTGGCGATGATGACCTCGCGCACGCTGGGCGAGGCGATGTTCGCCGGCATCGCCCATCACAAGATCTGCGGCTGCCTGCTGGAGGTCGCCGTCGAGCCGGCCAGCGAGCGCGAAGTCGCGCTGCTGGCCTGGCCGCGCTTCGGCGACACCGAACTGATGCCGTTCTTCTGCGAGGAACTGTTCGCCAGCTGCCTGATGATCGCCCGCGAACTGGTCGGCGCCGAGCTGTGCCCGGTGCGGGCGGACTTTGCCTATCCCCGGCCCGCCTATGCCGCCAGGTATGAAGCGCTGTTCGGTTGCGAAGTGCGTTTCGGCGCGCCGCGCAACCAGTTGCTGATCGACACCCAATGGCTGGCACGACCGCTGCCCGGCTACAACCCGCTGACCGCGCAGCAGGCGCTGGCCCTGTGCGCGCAGCAGCGCACGCCGGACGGCGGCGAACCGCACCAGGAAATCGTCGCCGCGGTGGAACGCCTGCTGCGCAGCCAGCTGGCGCAGCAGCCCAGGCTCAACGACGTGGCGCGCACGCTCAACCTCAGCGAGCGCTCGCTGCGCCGCAAGCTCGCCGAGAGTGGCCGCATCTTCCGCGAGATCCACGACCGCGTGCGGGCCGAGCGGGCGCTGCAGCTGCTGCAGGCCGGCACCCTGAGCGTGGCCCAGATCGGCAGCGAGGTCGGCTTCAACGACCCGCGCGAATTCCGCCGCGCCTTCAAGCGCTGGACCGGCATGCCGCCACAGGACGCCCGCCGCAACGCGAGCTGATGGAACAGGAGTGAGTGCAGGTGGGAAATGAGAGAAGAGCCTGGTGCACCGCGCTCCAGCTTTCCCGTCTACCCACTCCTCCCCCCCATCGCCCCACCACGCTGACCGGTTTGCCCCCCGTACCCTGGCCGTTCTGCCCTCCCCCTTTGGCGTGGATTGAGGGAGAGTGGGGCCATTGTCGGCATTCGATGCCTAACGGGGAGTCCAGCAACATGCGCACATTTTTCATCACGGTGGCGATCGCCGCGGCCCTGGCTGGCTGCAGCAAGTCCGAGCCGGCGTCACAGAGCGGCACCGACGCCGGCTTCGAAGCCAGGTTGCAGGAACAGTTGCTGGACGCCAAGCCCGGCAGCGTGATCGAGATTCCCGCCGGCCACTACTCGCTGCGGCGTGGTCTCAGCCTGCGCACCGATGGCGTCACCATCAAGGGCGCCGGCATGGACAAGACCGTGCTGTCGTTCAAGGGCCAGGTGGTCGGGCCGGAAGGCCTGCTGGTCAACGCCAGCGACTTCACCATCGAGAACCTGGCGCTGGAAGACACCAAGGGCGACGCGCTGAAGATCAACCAGGGCAGGAACATCACCATTCGCGGCGTGCGCATCGAGTGGACCGGCGGCCCGAAGACCACCAACGGCGCCTACGGCCTGTATCCGGTGAAGACGCAGAACGTGCTGATCGAGAACTCGGTGGTGATCGGCGCTTCCGACGCGGGCATCTACGTGGGCCAGTCGCACGACATCATCGTGCGCAACAACCGCGCCGAGTACAACGTGGCCGGCGTGGAGATCGAGAATTCGGTGAACGCCGACGTCTACGGCAACACCGCCACCAACAACACCGGCGGCATCCTGGTGTTCAACATGCCGAACCTGTCGCAGGAAGGGCACAGCACGCGGGTGTTCAAGAACAGGATCTACGCCAACAACACGGGCAATTTCGCCGCCAAGGGCGCCGCGGTGGCCAGCGTGCCGGCCGGCTCCGGCGTGGTGGTGAACTCCAACGACAAGGTGGAGATCTTCGACAACGACATCTCCGACAACCAGACCGCGAACCTGATCATCGCCAGCTACTTCTCGACCAACTACTACAACACCCGCGGCGTCTCGCCGAACTACAACCCGTATCCGAAGGGCATCTTCATCTACGGCAACCGGCTCAAGGGCGGCGGCGACTCGCCGGACGGACTCAAGCTGAAGACGCTGAAGACGGCCATGTACGGCCTCACCGGCCACTTCCCCGACGTGCTGTGGGATGGCTACGTCGATGCGAAGAGCCTGGTCGACGGCGTGCCGCCGGCCGCCGACCGCATCTGCATCCAGGACGTCAGTGGCGTGCTGAACGCCGACGGCCCGCACGACTACAAGAGCCCCAGCAACGACATCAGGCCCTACCAGTGCACGCTGCCGAAGCTGTCGCCGGTGGTGCTGAACCCGGAGCCGAAGGCATGACGGCAGGGCGACACTGGCGTTGCGCACTTCCACTGCTGGGATGGCTGCTGCTGGCGGGATGCCAGCAGGGCATGGCGCCGGTGGCGTTCCACGCCGAGGGCCGACCGCAGAAGCTCGGTGACTGGCACGTGGTCGAGGTCCACGACGGCAAGCTGCAGCTCAACGCCGGGGTGGTGCCGTACGACCTCAACACGCCGCTGTTCACCGACTACGCGCACAAGCTGCGCACGATCTGGATGCCCGCGGGCACGTCGGCAAAATACAACCCGACCGACACCCTGGACTTCCCGGTCGGCACGGTGATCAGCAAGACCTTCTATTACCCGCGCGCCGCCGACGGCAAGGTGGGCGAGGTCCTGCGCAATGACGACTACTCGCGCGACTTCGCCGGGCAGGGCCTGGACCTGGCGCACGTGCACCTGGTCGAAACGCGCATCCTGGTCCATCGCAAGGACGGCTGGGCGGCGATTCCCTATGTGTGGAACGAGGCGCAGACCGAAGCCACCCTGGCGCGCACCGGCGCGGTGCTGCCGATGACCCTGGTCGCCGACCAGCCGGCCGCCGGCATGCCTGCCCGCGAGGACTTCAACTACGTGGTGCCCGACGAAAGCCAGTGCGCCAGCTGCCATGCGCAGGACTGGGTCAGCCGCAAGATCCATCCGATCGGACCGAAGGCGCGCCACCTCAACAAGGACTATCACTACGCCGAAGGCAGCGCCAACCAGCTCGAACACCTGGTGAAGCTGGGCTACCTCGGCGGCCTGCCCGCGGCGGCCGACATTCCGCGCGACGCGGACTGGAAAGACCCGCGCGCCCCGCTGGACGCCCGCGCCCGCGCCTACCTCGACATCAACTGCGGCCACTGCCACAACGGCAACGGCGCGGCCAACACCACCGGCCTCACGCTCGACTACGCCACGCCGGAAGACCGTCACCTGGGCATCTGCAAGCCGCCGACCGCGGCCGGCCAGGGCACCGGCGACCACTTCTTCGACATCGTGCCGGGCCAGCCGGACGAGTCGATCCTGCCGTACCGGCTGTCGTCGACCGAACCGGGCGTGATGATGCCGGAGCTCGGCCGCAGCACCGTCCATCGCGAGGGCGTGGCGCTGATCAAGGCATGGATCGCGGCGCAGCCGGGGAGCTGCGTGGCGATCCACTGATTCCAGAAGAAAACCGTGCGCGGCTGTCCACGGCCGCGTGATCCGATGCAAGGGGAGAGCACCGAATGAACATGCGTCAACGCCCACTGTCGATCAGCCTGCGCAAACTGCTGTTCGGCGGCAGCACCCTGCTGTTGCTGTGCAGCCCGTCGCTGGCCTTCTGCGCCGATGCGCCGCCGCAGGATGCCGCCGCCAGCAACGCGCCGGCGAGCGACCCGGTCAAGGACGTCACCCAGCTCGGCAAGATCACGGTCACCGCGCAAAGCCGCTCGCAGGAAATGCAGGAAGTGCCGATCCCGCTGCAGATCGTCACCGCGCAGCAGATCGACACGCTGGCGGCTACCGACCTCAGCCGGATGGACATCTTCGTGCCCGGCCTGGTGGTCGGCGCCGACCAGCCGACCCAGCCGAGCTACCAGATGCGCGGCATCGAGACCAGCAACTTCGGCATCGGCACCGAGTCGGCCGTGGGCGTCTACGTCGATGGCGTCTATGCCGCCCGCTCCGGCGGCGCGCTGCTGGCGTTCAACGACATCGCCCGGATCGAGGTACTGAAGGGGCCGCAGGGCACGCTGTTCGGCCGCAATGCCGCCGCCGGCGCGATCTCGATCGTCACCAACGAGCCGACCGATCGCTTCGAGGGCAAGGCGCGCGTGCGCTTCGGCAACGACGGTCGCAAGTACGCCGACGCGCTGGTCAACGTACCGGTGAACCGCGACATGGCCGTGCGCATGAGCGTGCTGGACAATCGCAGCGACGGCTGGATCAAGGACGCCGCCACCGGCGAAAGCTACGGCAAGGACCACGACTGGGGCAGCCGCCTGGTGTGGCGCTGGAACGCCACGCCCGACACCCGCGTGCTGCTGGCGTGGGACCACGAACAACTCAAGCAGCCGCCGCAGCCGGCGATCGGGCTGATCGCGAAATCGGACTACGTGGCGCGCCCCGCCCCGTTCAACGACCAGGTCCCGCCGTTCCCGGCCGACCCGTCGAGCTACCTCGATCCGCGCCACGCACCGCTGTACAACGACACGGTGGACGCGGGCGAGAAGCGCCACTTCAACGGCGCCACGCTCACCGTCGACCATTCCTTCAACTGGGGCAGCCTCACCTCGACCACCGCCTGGCGTCACTTCAACACCTACAACCGCGGCGACTACGACGGGACCAACAATCGCGCCACCTATCTCGACACCGCCAACATCGAGAGCAACAACAGCTGGTACCAGGAGTTCAAGTTCGCCGGCACCGCCGGCATTGCCGACTGGGTCGCCGGCGTCAGCTACTACGACGAGCACGCGCGGCAGACCAGCCAGACCAACGTGTTCACCGACAGCGTCGATTCGCTGGCGATGAACGTGGGAGGTGCGGCGGCCACCGACACGTTCGCCTTCTACGAATCGTTGCTGCCGCTGGTCGGCTACGGGCAGTACCACCTGCTGGGAGATCCGTGGCGCGAACAGATCGACAACGTCGGACGCTTCAAGGCCTACGCCGCGTACGGCGACGTGATCTGGCACCTCACCGACCGGCTCAGCCTCACCACCGGCGCCCGCTTCACCCGCGACGAGAAGGAGTTCTCGTGGTTCAACCCGCCACGTCGGGCCGACGAGCTGGACGCGACGATCGACGCGCTGATGCCCCTGCTCAACCTGGTCGGCATCGACCCCGGCGTGTTCCAGCAGAACCTGATCTTCAACGCCGCCGGCGGCGCCCCGGTCAACGTGCTGGTGAAGGACAAGAACAGCTGGAACGACTTCAGCCCCCGCGTGGTGCTGGACTACAAGTTCACCCCCGACGTGATGGGTTACGCCTCGGTGACCAAGGGCTACAAGGCCGGCGGCTACAACAGCGTGCAGATCGGCTCGCGCTTCGACCCGGAGAAGGTGCTCAACTACGAGGCCGGCCTGAAGACCCTGTTCCCCGACCAGCACCTGCTGCTGAACGGCTCGGTCTACTACTACCGCTACGACAACAAGCAGTCGCTCACGCTCGATCCCAACAGCGCCGGCTCCGGCGTGCCGCGCTACCTGGTCAGCAGCACCGACCAGGAAGCCCACGGCCTGGAGTTCGAGGCGCAATGGCAACCGGTGGATGCGTTCAAGCTCAGCCTCACCGGCGCCTACATCGACGCGACCTACCGCCAGGCGGTGGCGCCGTCGGGCGCCGACCTGTCCGGCCAGCCCACCGGTGAACCGCTGTTCTCGTTCGCCAGCTCGCTGTCGTACACCTGGCAGGACGTGGCGGGCGGCGCGCTGGAGTTCGACCTGTCGCACGCCTACCGCGGCAAGTCGCGCTGCAACCGCGACTCGCAGTTGCAGGGCACCTGCCAGATCAGCCCGAACTTCGACACCGGCGTCGCCCAGCAACGCACCGACGCGCGGCTGGACTGGCATGCGGCCAACGACCAGTGGGGTGTCGCGCTGTACGCCAACAACGTGTTCAACAAGCGCTACGTGACCGGGGTGAACAATATCTCCACCAGCGTGTTCGGCACGCCGTTCGCCAGCATCACCCCGCCACGCGCCGTCGGCGTCGAACTGCGCGTGAAATTCTGAGAGTGTGATGTTTTCAACCTCGAAGTCCGGCCAGGGATGGCCGGACGCGGATCGGTCACGCAAGTGACTGATCCGCGTGAGCACGTCCGGGCACGTACCGGACCTGCGATAGAAGAAAGCGACAGGAAGTGGCTTTCTTCACAGACTCTGAGAAGCCCATGACCGAGAGCCAGCTGCTGACCGCCGACCTGCAACGCCTGCGCGATGCGCAGGCGCGCGAACCGATGCCGGGGTGGGCGCTGCGCGCGCAGCGCCTGCGCAAGCTGGAGACGATGCTGCGCGAGCAGCGCAAGGCTTTCGCCGCCGCGATCCACGCCGACTTCGGCCAGCGCCCGGTCGAGGAAACCGACCTGCTGGAGATCTTCCCCAGCCTGTCGGCAATCCGCCACGCGCTGGGCCACGGCCGGCGCTGGATGAAGCCGCGGCGGCGGCTGGCCGACTGGCTGTTCCTGCCCGCGCGCACCGAGCTGCGGCCGCAACCGCTGGGCGTGGTGGGCATCATCGTGCCGTGGAACTATCCGCTGTACCTGGCCGTCGGCCCGCTGGTCGACGCACTGGTGGCCGGCAATCGCGCGATGCTGAAGATGAGCGAGTTCACCCCGCGCTTCTCGGCGCTGTTCGCCGAGCAGATGTCCCGCTACTTCGCCGCCGACGAGGTGCTGGTGGTGAACGGCGACGCAGCAGTGGCGCAGGCGTTTTCCGCGCTGCCGTTCGACCACCTGCTGTTCACCGGATCCACCGCGGTGGGCCACCACGTGATGCGCGCGGCGTCCGCCAACCTCACTCCGGTGACGCTGGAACTGGGCGGCAAGTCGCCGGCGATCATCGGCCCCGGCGCGCGCTTCGAGCACGCGGTGGAGCGCATCGTGTTCGGCAAGCTGGTCAATGCGGGGCAGACCTGCATCGCGCCCGACTACGTGCTGCTGCCGCGCGCACGGATACCGGCATTCATCGAGGCCGCCGGCAAGGTGCTGGCGCAGATGTATCCCGCGCTGGGCCGGAACGGGCAGTACGCCAGCATCGTTTCCGATCGCCAGTACCAGCGCCTCACCGGCCTGCGCGATGACGCGCTGGCCGCCGGCGCGCAGGTGCACCGGCTCGGCGAGGCCGGCGAGGACGCCGCCAGCCGGCTGCTGCCGCCGCAATTGCTCACCGGCGTCACCGACGACATGGCGGTGATGCGCGAGGAGATCTTCGGCCCGCTGCTGCCGCTGGTGCCGTACGACCACCTGGACGACGCGATCGCCCACGTCCGCGCGCGGCCGCATCCGCTGGCCCTGTACCTGTTCGAGCACGACCAGGAGCTGGTCGACCGCGTGCTGGCGCGCACCCACGCCGGCGGTGTCAGCGTCAACGACACGCTGTACCACATCGCCCAGCACAAGCTGCCGTTCGGCGGCGTCGGCGCCTCGGGCATGGGCGGCTATCACGGCGAAGCGGGCTTCCGCACGTTCTCGCACCTGAAGCCGGTGTTCCGGCAGGCCCGCCTCAACGGCGCCGGCCTGCTCAACCCGCCGTACGGCGCGCGCTTCCGGCGCATGCTCGAGTTGTTGTTGAAGCGCGGTTGAACCGCGGGCCGCAACCGGGCACGCCCGGCTTGCGCACCTGCTACCCTCGATGCGATGCCGGGGCCGGCCCGGCACTTTCCGATGGGTCCTGCGATGCCATGTTTCGTCTACGCCAGCCTGCGCAAGGCTGGCAGCTACCTGTGGCTGGCCGAACGCGACGCGTTCGCCAGGCTGCCCGAGCCGCTGTTGCTGCTGCTGGGCGAACTGCGTTTCGTGATGGAAGTGCAGCTGGACGAACAGCGCAAGCTGCCGGTGGAAGACACCGCGCAGGTCCTCGCCCACCTGCGCGAGCAGGGCTGGCACCTGCAGGTGCCGCCCAATGAAACGCTGGCCGCGGCGAACCACCTGCCGTATACCCACTCCCCGCAGGATGACCGGGACGAGTGACGCGCCGACCTGCGCGAATTCCGTCGGCGTGCTCGCGCCGGCGGATTTCCCTCGGCAGACTTCCTTCGACGGATTTCCATCGGCATTAACACTTGGTTACCGTCTGCCCATCCAACGATTTCTATACTCCCTCCATGACCCAGCCCAAATCGCGTCGCCGCCCTCCCTTCCTGCAAGCCCTGGCCTGGTTCGTTCCCGGTTTGCTGGCGGTCTTCGTGGCCGGCCTGGTCAACCATCCGCTGACCCTGATTCCGCTGCTGGCCGCCAACGCGCTGACCCTGGCCGCGGTCTGCCATGCGATCGGCTTCGACCCGGAACCGCAGTTCATGCGCACCGTGCTGCGCCGTGGCGCCGCCCACCTGGTGATGTTCACCGGCTACACCGTGGCGGTGTTCGTGCTGGTGGCCTGGCCGATGATGCAGCTGACCCACGCGCCCAGCCTCAGCGGCGCCCTGCTGCTGGCGGCCGCCCTGGTGCTGGCGCTGGTCGCGCTGTGGCGGCTGTGGCCGGCGTTCGGGCTGGTGTTCCTGTGGGACGACGCCTATCCGAGCCAGCGTGATGGCTCGTGGATATTCACCGCCACCTTGCGCAGCGTCGCGTTCGGTCGCCACCTGTCGCGCGAGGAGCGCTTCTTCAGCCACTTCCTGCCGGTCGCGTTCTCGCTGCTGGTGCTGTCCTTCGGCGCGATCGCGCTGACCGGCCTGTACGGCGTGGTGCCCTCCGAGCCGCGCATCGCGGCGCTGGCCCTGTACGGCATCGTGCTGCTGCCGGCCGGCTGTCTGGTGATCGCCAACCGCACGCTGCGGGCGCTGCTGTGCGAGAGCCGGCATGCGCGCCGGCGGGCCGACCTGGCGCCGACCCCGGCGCCTCGCCCGGTCCTCACCGAGATCGAGCGCACTGCCGGCACCCCGGAACAGGCCGCTGCCCTGCTCGCCGCCACCCGCGACGGCGACATCGAGCGCGCGCTGGCACTGGTCGAGGTGGGTGCCGATCCGGACACCGCGCCCGCGGCCGACGATCGCGACCAGCGTCCGGTGCTGATGCTGGCCGCCTTGCTGCCTGATACCCGTTTGCTGCGCGCACTGATCGCCCGGGGCGCCGACGTCAATCGCGCCAGCGGCGGCATCACCCCGCTGCTGGCCGCCACCCGCGACAGCTGGCACGGCCGCGCCGAGGCGGTGCTGACCCTGCTGGCCAACGGCGCCAGCCCGCTGGTCACCGATGCCGAGGGCAACACCGCGCTGCACGGCGCGGTGCTCAGCGCCGACGCCGGCGTGGCCGCGATGCTGCTGGATGCCGCCGCACCGATCAACGCACTGAACCAGGCCGGCATCAGCCCGCTGGCCACCGCCTGTCGCGCGGCGAACTGGCCGCTGGCGAAGTTCCTGCTGGAGCACGGCGCCAAACCGGTCGTGCCCGATGGCGAGCCGGCCCTGGTCGCCGCCAGCGGCATCGCCGACGACGACGTCGAAGGGGTGAAGCTGCTGCTCAAGCACCGCGCCCCGGTGAATGCCTGCGATGCGCGCCACCGGCACGCCCTGCTCGGCGCCGCCGCCGAAGGCCACGAACAGATCGCCCGCGCGCTTTGCGCCGCCGGTGCCGACGTGAACCTGGTCGACCACCGCGGCAGCAGCGCGCTGATGGAAGCGGCCCGCGCCGGCGCCGGCGGCATCGTGCAATTGCTGGCCGAGGCGAAGGCCGACGCGGGCCTGCGCGACAACCACGGTCGCGACGCGCTGACCCTGGCCTGCCAGTCGCCGCACGCCGACGCCGGCACGATCAGCGCCCTGCTTGCCCTGGGCGCCGACCCGAAAGCACCGGCTGGCGACGGCCGCAGCGCGCTCGACCACGCCGCCGCCGCGGGACGCTGGGACCTGGTCGCCGTGCTCGATCCGGATACGCCGCTGCCGACCAGCCTCAGCCAGGACGTGCTGGCCGAAGGCGCCGACACCCCCGGGCACCTGCTCGATGCCTTGCGCTTCGGCCACTGGGCGATCGTCTCGGGCTTCGTTGCCCGCGTGCGCGAATGGCCGCAGGCCGAGCTGGCCCGCATGTATCTGGAGCTGGCCTCGCCCGGCCTGGGCGCGGCCCGCCGCTGGCTGCTCGAACACGGTCTGGCCGCCGAAGCGCGACTGGACGCACCGCAGATCGACGACGCCGACACCGGCGACACGCCACACCTGCCGCCGCTGGGCCAGCGCGTGTTCGATGCGCTGCTGCAGCGGTTGCCCGATGCCACCGAGGCACTCGACGACCTGCTGCAGGCCGGCGCCACGCCGGCCGGCGCCGGCCTGCTGGCGCAGGCGCTGCTGAACACGCACGGTGCGGCCCAGTCGGCCGCGCTGCCGCTGAAGATGCTCGAAGCGGGCGCCGATCCGTTCGGCCCCGACGCCCGGGCGCGCAGCCCGCTGCAGCTGGCCGCGGTGAACGATCAGCTGGAGTTGCTGCAGGCACTGCTGCAGCGGGGCTGCGATCCCAACGCCCGCGACCGCGACGGCCGCACGCCGCTGTTCGCCGCGCTGGAGCACGGCGCACAGGCGCTGCCGCTGGTGCGCGCGCTGATCGCCCACGGCGCCGACCCGGAAGCCACCGACGCCAACGGCGAGACCCCGCTGGGCCTGGCGCTGGAACATCCCGCGGTGGAACGCTGGCTGGACTGGCGCGACTGGGCGCGGCCGAATCGCGCGCTGCGCGCCAGTGACCTTCCCGCCGCCGCGCGCGCCGGCGCGCTGGCCAGCGTGCAGCGGCTGCTGGAACTGGGTTTTGCCGTGGACACCCTCGACGAACAGGGCGCCAGCGCCCTGCTGCATGCCTGTGGCGCCGGTCACCGCGAGATCGCCGCCTGCCTGCTGGACGCCAACGCCGATGCGACCCGCGCCGCCCGCAGCGGCGTGACTCCGCTGGCCGCCGCGGTCGCCGCGCGGCGCGAGTCGCTGGTGGCCCTGCTGCTGCAGCGCGAGGTCGCCGTCGACCAGCGCCTGCCGAACGACGCCACCGCACTGATGGCGGCGGCGGCGATGGGTTATCCGGAGATCGCCGAACAGCTGCTCGATGCGGGCGCCGACATCAAGGCGGTCGACAACGCCGGGCGCAGCGCGCTGCACGCGGCGGCGCAGTTCGGCTTCGAGCACAACGACAGCCTGCGCGCGCGGCGCCTGTTCGACGTGCTGCTCAAGCGCGGCGCCGACATCAACCACGCCGACCACGAAGGCAAGACGCCGCTGCTGCTGTTGCTCGGCGCCCAGCTGCGGCCGGGCAGCAGCTGCGACGCCACCCACATCGGGGCGCTGGTGCCGCTGCTGCTGGATGCCGGCGCCCAGGTCGGCCACGCCGACCAGCGCGGCGTCACCGCGCTGCACGCCTGTGCGATGCACGCCTTGCTGCCGCCCGCCCGGGTACTGCTGTCGCGCGGTGCCGACCGCAACGCGGCCGACGCATTCGGACGCAGCGCGGCGGACGTGGCCAGGCAACTCGGTTATGTGGACATCGCCCACGAGCTGGCCGCGCGCAGCAGCGCGATCCCCAGCGTGCGGCAGACCCTGCGCCAGCCCGCCCAGCCGGCCGACTGAGAGGTTGTGAGTTTTTCAACCTCTCAGGTCGGCCAGGCACGGCCGACCGCGGATCGGGCACGTCGGTGCCTGATCCGCGTGAGCGAGTCCGGGCGTGTACCGGACTCGCGATAGAAGAAAACCACAGGACGTGGTTTTCTTCACAGGCACTGAGGCGCGGTCGCGCCCATCGGCGCGGCCATCGCCCGATCAGCGTTTCACTCTTCCCCGGTCAGCGGAATGCCGGCATCGCGCTCGCGCACACGTTCGGCCTCGGGCGAGGCATCGGCCTCGAACAGGCGTTCCAGGTCGGCCAGCGCCTCGCGCGTGGTCTGCACCAGCTTGGTCTCGTCGTCGTAGACCAAGTATTGCGCCTTGATCAGCTCCGCATCCTGGCGCCGGAAACGTTCCACCCGGTCGACCGCCTGCTCCGGCGTGAGGCCCAGCGCGACCAGGGCCTGCTTGGTCATCTTCAGGCTCGAATACAGCGTCTCGCGCACCGGCTCGTCGACGCCCAGGTCCATCAGCCGCCACACGTGCTGGCGGTTGCGCGCCCGCGCGATGATCTTCAGGTGCGGATACTGCCGGCGCACCACCCGCGCCACGCGCAGGCTCGACTCGGGGTCGTCGCTGGCCAGCACGAACACCTCGGCCTTGTCCGCCTGCGCGGCACGCAGCAGCTCCGGCCGGGCCGGATCGCCGTAGAAAATGTCGGTGACGTTGCCAAAGCGCTGGATCAGGTCCATCTGCTCCACCGAGTGGTCGAGCGCCACGAACGGAATGCTCTGCGCGCGCAGCACGCGGGCCACGATCTGACCCATGCGGCCATAGCCGGCGATGATCACCCGCGGCACGTGCGTGTCGATGGTGTCGTAGGCGCGCGTGGGCTTCTTCGCCTTGCCGCCGAGCAACCGCGACAGCACGGCAACCAGCAGTGGCGTCAACGCCATCGACAGCGAGATCGCCAGCACCAGCAGGTTGTGCTGCGGGCCGTTGAGCAGTTGCTGCTCCTGCGCCAGCTTCAGCACCACGAATGCAAACTCGCCGCCGCAGGCCAGCAGCACCGCCAGCCGCAACGCCTCGGCGCGATCCAGCCCGCCGACCAGGCGGCCCAGCGGCCACAGCAACGCGCCCTTCAGCAGCATCAGGGTGAGCACCACCGCCAGTACGTGCAGCGGCTGATGCAGCAGCAGCGACAGATCCATCGACATGCCGACGCTGATGAAGAACAGGCCCAGCAGCAGCCCCTTGAACGGTTCGAGATGCGATTCCAGGTCGTGCCGGTATTCGGAATCAGCCAGCAGCACGCCGGCCAGGAAGGCGCCCAGCGTGGCGGACACGCCAGCCAGCTCCATCAGCCAGGCGGTACCCATCACCACCAGCAGCGCGGTGGCGGTGGAGACCTCCACCGCATCGGCCTTGGCCACGAAGCGGAACACCGGGCGCAACAGGTAACGGCCACCGACCACCACCGCCACGATCACGCCGATCGTGCGCATGGTGCCGGTCAGGTCCACGCCATGGCGGGCGGAGGCCGTGGCCAGCAACGGCACCATCGCGATCAGCGGGATCGCCGCCAGGTCCTGGAACAGCAGGATCGCGAACGCCTGGCGTCCGTAGGCCGAGCCGACTTCCTTGCGCTCGGCGAGGATCTGCAGGCCGAACGCGGTGGACGACAGCGCCAGGCTGCCGCCCGCGATCACCGCCGTCTTGCCGGGCAGGCCTTCCAGGAAATACGCCACCGCCGCGATCACCACGCTGCTGGCCAGCACCTGCAACAGGCCGGTGCCGAACACCGAGCGGCGCATCACCCACAGCCGTTGCGGCGACAATTCCAGGCCGATCACGAACAGCATCAGCACGATGCCGAATTCGGAAATCGTGCTGACCCCGGCGGTATCGCCGACCAGCCCGAGCAATTGCGGCCCGATCACCACGCCGGCCAGCAGGTAGCCCAGCACCGACCCCAGCCGGAAGCGCTTGGTCAGCGGCACCGCGATCACCGTGGCCAGCAGGAACACCAGCGCGGTCTGCAGGTAGTGGTGGTTGTCCAAGCGCGTGCGGCTCCGGTCGGGGAGGTTCGATTATTCCACGCGAAGGCCGGCCGCACCCGCTGCCGGTGCGGTTTCACATCGCAGTTTCCGAAAACGATCAGGCCCGCTTGCGGCGGGCCTGATCTTCCAGCGCGGAATGCTGCAACGGCTTACTTCTTCGGCGCGTCCTTCAAGCCGCGGTTTTCCAGCATCGGCTCGATCTGCGGGTCCTGGCCGCGCCAGTCCCTGTACATCTTGGCCAGTTCCTCGGTGTTGCCCCGCGACAGCACCATGGCGCGGAAGCGGTCGCCGTTCTCGCGGGTCAGGCCGCCGTGTTCCTTGAAGCCCACGAAGGCGTCGTCGGCCAGCATCTCGGTCCACAGGTAGGCGTAGTAGCCGGCGGCGTAGCCGTTGCCCCAGATGTGCTGGAAGTAGCTGGAGCGGTAGCGCGGCGGCACGTAGCCGAGGTCGATGCCGTCCTTCTTCAGCGCGGCGGCTTCGAACTTGTCGGCGTCCTGCAGCGGCGCGTCGGCGCCCAGCATGTGCCAGTTCATGTCCAGCAGCGCGGCCGAGACCAGCTCGGTCATGTTGTAGCCGGAGTTGAACTTGCCGGCCTTCGTCATCTTGTCGACCAGCGCCTTGGGCATCGGCTCGCCGGTCTGGTAGTTCTTCGCGTAGTGGGCGAACACCTTCGGATCGGTGGCCCAGTGCTCGTTGAACTGCGAGGGGAACTCGACGAAGTCGCGCGCGGTGTTGGTGCCGGACAGGGTCGGGTACTGCTCGTCGGCGAAAATGCCGTGCAGGGCGTGGCCGAACTCGTGGAACATGGTGATCACGTCATCGAACGACAGCAGCGCCGGCTGGCCCGCGGCCGGCTTGCTGAAGTTGCCCACGTTGTAGATCACCGGCTTGGTGCCCAGCAGTTTCGACTGGGTGACCAGGTTGTCCATCCAGGCGCCGCCGTTCTTGTTGTCGCGCTTGAAGTAGTCGCAGTAGAACAGCGCCATCGAGCTGCCATCCTTGTCGAACACCTCGAACACGCGCACGTCCGGCTGGTACACCGGGATGTCCTTGCGCTCCTTGAAGGTCAGCCCGTACAGCTGGTTGGCCGCGTAGAACACGCCGTTCTGCAGCACGTTGTCCAGTTCGAAGTACGGCTTGATCTGGTTTTCGTCGAGGTCGTACTTCGCCTTGCGCACCTGCTCGGCGTAGAAGTTCCAGTCCCACGGCTGCAGCTTGAAGCCGCCGTGCTGCTGGTCGATCACCGCCTGGATGTCGGCCGCCTCCACCTTGGCGCGGCCGGTGACGGCGGGCACCAGGTCCTGCATGAACTTCAGCGCGGTTTCCGGCGTCTTCGCCATCTGGTCGTCGAGCTTCCACGCGGCATAGCTGGGGAAGCCGAGCAGCTTCGCCTGTTCGGCGCGGATCTGCGCCAGCCGCTCGATGGTCTTGCGGGTGTCGTTCGCGTCGCCCTGCTCGGCACGGTTCCACGAGGCCTCGAACAGCGCCTGGCGGGTGGCGCGGTCGGTGAGGTCCTGCAGCTCCGGCTGCTGGGTGGTGTTCTGCAGCGACAGCACGTACTTGCCGTCCTGCTTGCGGTCCTTGCCGGCCTGGCTGGCGGCGGCCAGTTCGGCATCGGACAGGCCGGCCAGCTTCGCCTTGTCGGCGATCACCGGCGCGGCGTCCTTCGTTGCGGCCAGCAGCTTGTTGGTGAACGCGGTGCTCAGCGTGGACTCTTCCTTGTTGAGTTCCTTCAGCTTCGCCTTGTCGGCGTCGGACAGCTTGGCGCCGGCGTGCACGAAGTTCCGGTAGACCACCTCGACCAGGCGCGCCGATTCGGGGTCGAGCTTGAGCGTGTCGCGCTGGTCGTAGACCGTCTGCACGCGCTGGAACAGCTTGCTGTCAAGATAGATCGCGTCCTCGTGCGCGGCCAGCTTCGGCGCTTCGTCTTCCTGCACTTTCTGCAGCGCGTCGTCGGTGTTGGCACCGGTGACGGCGTTGAAGGCGGTCATCACCCGGCTCAGCATGGCGCCGGATTTCTCCATCGCCACGTAGGTGTTCTCGAAGGTGGGCGCTTCGGGGTTGTTCGCGATCTTCTCGATCTCGGCCATGTGCTGCTTCATGCCCTCTTCGATCGCGGGCTGGTAGTCGGCGTCATGGATCTTGTCGAACGGCGGCGCCTGGAACGGCAGCGTGCTGGCGCTGTAGAACGGGTTGCTGGTCATGTCGGTGGCCGCCGGCGCGGCGCTGCTGGTGCTGACGGCGGAAGCGGCCGGCGCGGGTGGGTTGGCGGCGCCTTCCGGCTGCTGCGAGCAGGCGGCCAGGGCCATCGTGGTGGCGATCACAATCGTGCGCAGTCGAAGCATCGGGTTCCCCAGGAGTGGTGCGCCCGGCATCGGGCACGGAAGTCTGACCGCCGACTGTAGGAGCGTGGACGGTAGAAACACAAGCGGCTGCGGCGGCGTGGTTTTGGCCAGCTTTTCCGCTCCTTTTCGTCGAATGGCTACGGCTGTTCGCCTCGAACGATCGAAAAACCTGACTCAGGACCGCGTTGCCTCGCTCACCTGGTTTGTACCGCCCACGCTCCTGGCGAGATGGCGGCCCGTTTCCAGACGGTGACGCCGTGAGGCGGCGCAGAATCCTGCGACTCAGGCGGCGCGCAGGTCGCGCAACTGCCAGGCGCCGCCGATCAGCAGGTACAGCCGATGGCGCACCACGCTCATCGGCAGATCGGTGATCAGGTCCACCTCGGTGTGCAGGTCGACCACCCGCGCGTCCACCTGCGCGGCCGGGTCGGTGGCGCCGAGACTGTCGTCGACCGCGTCCGGATCGGGCTGCGCCGCGCGCCAGCGCCGGAACAGCTCGTCGCTGCGCAAGGCTTGCTGCAGGGTGCTGGCGAAACCGTCCGGGCCGGCGCCATCCCACGAGAAACGCGGATCGTCGCCCCGTGCGTGGACGATGTCGGCGATCGAAAGGTAGTAGTGGTTGCGGGCCATGGTCACTCCGGCGTGGGAAACGTGCGCCATCCGAACACATCGGATGTGAAGCTCAGTCCAAGGCGGCCACGGCGGCGGCCAGGCAGCCCGCGGCCTGCGCCGGCGCCACGCCGTGCGGCAGCACGCCCAGGCACGGCGCGGGCAGCAACGCGCGCAGCGTGTCCAGATTTTCTTCCGGCGCGTCCATCGACGGGTCCACCCGGTTGCCGATCCAGCCCAGCAGGTGGCAGCCGTCGGCCACGACTGCCCGGGCGCTGAGCAGGGCGTGGTTGAGGCAGCCCAGGCGCAGGCCCACCACCAGGATCACCGGCAACTGCCATTGCCTGGCGATGTCCGAGGCCGACAGGCCGGGCGCCAGCGGCACCAGCCAGCCGCCCACGCCCTCCACCACCACCGTCGAGTGCCGCGCGGCCAGTTGCTCGAACGCGGCGCGCAGCGGCGCCAGGGTGATCGTCACGCCGTCGTGGGCGGCAGCAAGATGCGGCGACAGCGGGTCGCGCAGCGCCACCGGATTGACCAGCGCGTACGGCAACCCCGCATCAGCACCCGCCGCCAGCAACGCCAGCGCATCGTCGTTGCGCAGGCCTTGCGGGGTTTCCACGCAACCGCTGGCGACCGGCTTCATGCCGCAGGCGTCACGGCCGGCCGCGCGCAAGGCATGCAGCAGGGTGCAGGCGGCGTGGGTCTTGCCGATGCCGGTGTCGGTGCCGGCGATGAACACCGTCGTCGTCATGCCTGCGCGTAGCGCCGGTTGAACTGGTTCACCACCGGGCCGATCAGGAACAGCAGCGAGTACATCAGGCCGGGGACCGACCACATCCAGCCGGGCACCGACAACGGCATCAGCAGGGCGACCAGCGCCGAGGCCAGGCCGATCGCCGCCGGCACGATCCAGATCCGCATCTCGCGGCGTGCGTCCAGGTTGTCCAGACCGTGCCGGGCGGCGACCCTGGCCGCATCGGAGAACAGCAGGGCCAGGGTGCCGGCCATGCAGGCGTAGGCCAGCCCGTAGCAGACGAACAGCGTGCGCATGTCGGCCGGCCCGCTCACCGTGAAATCACCGGGCAGGTAGCCGCCGCTGATCGAGGAGAACACCCCTGAGAACACCATGTGCAGCGGATAGACGAAGATCATCGCGAAGAACACCAGCAGCAGCGACAGCCAGCGCCCGCTGGCGCCCGCGCCGAGGCAACGCTTGCGCCAGCGCACGTGGCCATGCCAGAAGAACGCGATCTGGAAGAAGCACACGGCAAACGCGGGGATGCCGCCCAGCGCGTGCAGCAACTTGCCGGTGCTGTCGGGAATCGATTCGCCGCCGATCAGCAGCAAGGTGAGGATGAACGCGAACGCGCCATCCACGAACATGTCCAGGCGCCCCGCCTCGATCCCTTCGCGCTGCTCGGTCAGACTCATCTGGCATCCCCCGTGATGGTGGCTCGGCGCATAATACGGGCTTTGCCGCGGGACGCATCGCATGTTCGACCTGAAAGCCCAGACCTACGCCAGCAAGCGCGAGCACTACGCCGACCTGGTGCAGCAGGCGCGCGGCATCCTGGCCGGCGAGCGCGACCTGATCGCCAACGCGGCCAATTTCGGCGCACTGGTCTATCACAGCCTGGCGCAGGTGAACTGGGCAGGCTTCTACCTGTACGACGGCCATGAACTCGTGGTGGGTCCGTTCCAGGGCAAACCCGCGTGCATCCGCATCGCGCTGGGCCGGGGCGTCTGCGGCACCGCTGCGCAGACCCGCGAAACCCAGCTGGTGCGCGACGTCAACGCGTTCGCCGGGCACATCGCCTGCGACGCCGCCTCGCAATCGGAAATCGTGGTGCCGCTGGTCAAGGCCGACGGCAGCCTGCTCGGCGTGTGGGATGTCGACAGCCCGGTCACCGACCGCTTCGACGAAGACGACCGCGCCGGCATGGAAGCGCTCTGCGCGGTGTTCATGGCATCCGTGCAGGGCTGAAACCCTGGTCGCGGCCGTGGCGGCTCAGCGCTCGCGGCCCTGATGTGCGCCTTCGCGCGGCTGCGCCAGCAAGTCCATCACCGCCTGCCGCGCCTCCTCCACCCCGGTGCCGGCCGACGAAGAAAACACCTGGGCGGTGGCGGACAGGTTTTCGGCGGCGAACTGCCTGCGCAACGCGGCCAGTGCCTGCGCCGCCTGGCCGCGCGAGATCTTGTCCGCCTTGGTCAGCAGCACGTGGCACGGCAGCTGGGTGTCAAAACAGAACTGCAGCATCAGCCGGTCGAATTCCTTCAGCGGATGGCGGATGTCGACGATCAGCACCAGCCCGCGCAGGCTGCGGCGCTGGTGCAGGTAGGCGTCGATCTCCTGCTTCCAGTGCTCGCGCATGTCCAGCGGCACCTTGGCGTAGCCGTAACCGGGCAGGTCGATCAGGCGCAGGTCGGGGGTCGGTCGCTCCTGCGCATCCCGGTGCGGCGGCAGGCTGAAAGCCACCATCTGCTGGGTGCGCCCCGGCGTCTTCGAGGTGCGGGCCAGGCCCTTGTGGTTGGTCAGTGCGTTCAACGCGCTGGACTTGCCCGCGTTGGAGCGGCCGGCGAAGGCGACTTCCGCGCCCTGGTCGGCGGGAAGCTGGCTGATGCGATGGGCGGCGAGCACGAATTGCGCGCCCTGGAGGGGATTGGACATGAGGATGGTTTGACCAAGCTGGGGTGGCGCAGGGATAATTCTTCGGTTTCTGCCTGTTGCGGGCCGCGTGGCCGCGATCGCTGGCAGTGTTTGCAAGTCTCTCGGGAGTCAAGTGTATGAGTTTTCGGTCCGCTGGTTTTCGGCCCGCTGTTCTCGGGTCCGCCATGGCCCTCGTGTTCGCGCTGTCCGCCAGCGCCGCGATGGCCCAAGATGCCAAGCCGGAGACCGCGGCCCCCGCTGCCGCAAGCACTGCCGCCGCGGCGCCTGCGGCACCGGCCGTCGCCGCTGCTGAAGCCCCGGCCAAGCCGGGTGACGCCACCGCGGGCCAGGCCAAGGCCGCCGTCTGCGGCGCCTGCCACGGCATGGACGGCAACTCCGCCGATGCGCAGTACCCGAAACTGGCCGGCCAGAGCGAGCAGTACATCGTTCGCCAGCTGACCAGCTTCAAGGCCGGCAAGCGCCAGAACCCGATCATGATGGGCATGGCCGCGCCGCTGTCGACCCAGGACATGCATGACGTGGGTGCCTACTTCTCCAGCAAGACGGCGCTGCCGGGCGTGGCCGACCAGGCCCTGGTCGAGCATGGCCAGACGCTGTTCCGCCAGGGCGATTCGACCCGTGGCATTCCGGCCTGCATGGCGTGCCACAGCATCGACGGTCGCGGCAACCCGGGCGCGATGTATCCGCAGCTGACCAGCCAGCACGCACAGTACATCGAGGCGACGCTGAAGTCCTGGCACGACGGCACCACCTGGGGTGACGACGCGCATGCGCAGATCATGCCGGCGATCGCCAAGCAGCTGACCCCCGACGACATCGCCGCCCTGGCCAGCTACATCGAAGGCCTGCACAGCGCCGACAGCCAGCCTGCCGCCACTCCCTGATCGAACCCGCGCCGACCATCAAGTGTCGGCGCGCTGGTTTTTCGCGCCCCACTTTCGAGGTCTGCCATGTTGAAGCGTCTGCCGTTCCTGTGTGCCGCCCTGCTCGCGCTCGCCGCCTGCAGCCATGACAGCAACAGCGATAACAGCGCCGCCGAGGCAACCGCTCCGGCCGTCACCAGCACGGCCCCTGCCGCCACGGCGCCGGCCGGCACCGTGAGCAGCCCCGCCACCGCCTCCACCGCCGCTGCCGCCAGCACCGCCGCCGCACCGGCCGGCAGCGCAAGCGTCGCGCCGACCGAGGCTCCCGCCGACACGGCGAAGCCGGCGGTGGCCGCCGCGCCGTTCGTGGACACCGGCAAGTGGGTCGAAGGCAAGAACTACTTCCGCATCGATCCGGCGCAGCCGACCAGCCATCCGGGCAAGATCGAGGTGACCGAGGTGTTCTCCTACGGCTGCCCGGCCTGCAACGCTTTCCATTCCACCGTCGACCGCATCGCCAAGAGCCTGCCGTCGGACGCGGTGATGAACTACCTGGCCGCCTCCTTCCGTCCTGACGAAAACTGGCCGATGTACCAGCGCGCGTTCTACACCGCGCAGGCGCTGGGCGTGGTCGACAAGAGCCACGACGCGATGTACGACGCGGTGTGGAAGAGCAAGGAGCTGTCGACCTACAACGCCACCTCCAGCGGACTGAAGCCGCAGGAGGCGTGGCCCACGATCGAGGATGCGGCGAAGTTCTACGCCAAGTACGGTGTCGACCCGAAGGAGTTCGTCGCCGTCGCCAACTCGTTCAGCGTCAACACCCAGATGAAGCGCGCCGACGACCTGATGAAGGCCTACGGCGTGGAAAGCACGCCGACCATGATCGTCAACGGCAAGTACCGCTTCACCGCGGGTGACGCGGGCGGCTACGCGCAGTCGATCGAGCTGACCCTGTGGCTGGTGTCGAAGGAAGCGGCTGGCAAGTAAGCGCTTCGGTTAAGCTGGTCAGCCGGCATCCCCACCGCATTCGAGCGAAGAAACCCATGTTCCAGCGATTCGCCTGTTCCCGCGTCCTGATCCTGCTTGCCGGCCTGCTGCTGGCCACCGCCTGTACCGCGAAATCCGGCGCGGTGGACCCGTACACCGACGGCACCGAGTACGTCACCCTGCCCGCCCCGCACCAGCGCTACAGCAGCGAGGGCAAGGTGGAGGTGGTCGAGGTGTTCTCGTATGGCTGCATCCATTGCGCCCACTTCGCGCCGGTGGCCGACGCGCTGGCCAGACAGTTCCCCAAGGGCGTGGAGTTCAAGCTGGTGCCGGCGCCGTTCAGCGCGGAATGGGTGCCATTTGCCCGGGCGTTCTACGCAGCCAAGCAGCTGGGCGTGCTGGATCGCACGCACCTGGCCCTGTTCCAGGCCAAGTTCGAGCAGCACTACCCGATCAACTCGATGGACGAGCTGGCCGATTTCTACGCACGCGCTGGCGTCGATCGCGCCGCGTTCATGCGGGCGGCCACGTCGACCCAGACCACCGACCAGATGAAGAGCGATCTCGCCCTGATCCAGAAGTGGCAGGTCGACGGCACGCCGACCATCGTGATCAACGGCAAGTACCGCGTCGCCGCGGTGCACTCCTACGACGAGATGGTCGCCGTCACGCAGTGGCTGGTGAAGCGCGAGCTGGCCGGCAAGTAGTTGCCGCCCTTCCGGCGGCTGGCGTGGCGTTCACACCGGATGGATCATGCTCGCCGCCAGTTCGACGCATGAGCTCATGCGCCGGCTTTCCCTTTTCGCGTAGCGGCCCGCCATGACTCGCGCCTCCGTTTCAACCGCCCCTGCCGAGCGTCACCTGCGCCTGCTGAGCTGCAACATCCTGGCCGGCGCCAGCGTGCAGCGCTATCGCCAGTACGTGACCCGCAGCCTCAGTGCGGTGCTGCCCGGACGCAGCAAGATGGACAACCTCGACCGGCTCGCCGAAGTGCTGGCGCAGTTCGACGTGGTCGGCCTGCAGGAAGCCGATGCAGGCAGCCTGCGTTCGGGCTTCCTCAACCAGACCCGCTACCTCGCCGAAACCTCCGGCCTGCCGTTCTGGAGCCACCAGCCCAACCGGGCGATGGCCAGGCTGGCGCATTCGGCGAACGGTCTGATCAGCCGGCTCGAACCGCATTCGGTGACCGACTACCCGCTGCCCAGCCGTATCCCGGGCCGCGGCGCCCTGCTGGCCCAGTTCGGCGAAGGCGACAACGCGCTGGCGGTGATGGTCGCCCACCTGTCGCTGAGCGCGCAGGCGCGTGCCCGCCAGCTCGGCTTCATCGCCGAGTTGCTGCAGGATTTCCCTCATGCGGTGCTGATGGGCGATCTCAACGCCGAGCCCGGCAGCGCCGAGATGAAACAACTTTTCACCAAGTCCACGCTGCAGCCGCCAGCCCAGCCCACGCCCACCTTCCCCAGCTGGAAGCCGCGGCGGGCGCTGGATCACATCCTCACCTCGCCGGCGATCACGCTGGAGAAAACCTGGGCCTTGCCGCAGGCATTCTCCGATCACCTGCCGCTGGCGGCGGAGATCCGCCTGCCGGCGCACGTCGGCGGCAAGGCCTCGGCGAAGCGCAGTCGATGACCTCGAACCGATGGCGACTGGCCTGGCCATGGCTGGCCCTGCTGCTGGTGGCGCTGCTCGGCGCGTGGTTGCGCTATGGCGTGGTCGAGCCCGGCTCGATGGCGCAGCAGTGCGGCGCCGGCCACGCGCCGTGGTGGTGCCCGTGGCGGCAGCGGCTGGTGCTGGGTTTCCTGCACAACGTGTATGGCATCGCGGCACTGATCGCGACCGCGTCGGCGTTGTTGTGGAAGCGCCGGTGGCTGGCCTGGCTGGCCGCCGCCCTGGGCATCGTGGCGCTGCAGCTGTACTGCTTCGAGAGCGGCGCGCTGGCTGCGCTGGTCGGTTGCCTACGCCTGCTCAGGTTGCAGGCGGACGGCCTGCCGCCACGCCGACCAGACCGGCGCGGCCAGCAGCAGGTTCATACCCAGCCATAACCACGCCACCGGAGTCAGCCCCGCCTCCTGCCACAGCACCGCCGCCGCCAGCAGTGGCAGCAGGCAGGCCAGGAAGCGCTCCTCCAGCAACGGCATCAGCGGCGCGCGACGATCGGACAGCCAGCCGAGCAGCGCGTAGCCGGCACAGGGCAACAGGAACAGGCCCAGCGGAAAATCCCGATAGCGCCCGTCGACCACCAGCAACAGGCCGTAGAAGGCCAGCGCGAACAACCAGCCCAGTCGCCACCACGGCCGCGGCAGCGGCGCCGCCGCCCCGCACAGGCGCGCGGCGATCCAGTGCGCCAGGCGCAGCGCGGCAAGCAGCGCCAGTGCGCACGCGCCCAGCGACACCGTCCACTCCCATGCGTCGCGACAGGCGTACCACATCTGGCGGAACTGCCAGGCCAGCGCGCCACCGCTGGCCGCGCCGGCCAGCATCAGGGCCAGCCAGCCACGCGCGCCGCGCCAGCGACGCCGCCACGCACCGACCAGCAGGAACACGCCGGCACCGGCCACGCCGGCCAGCCAGCCCGCCCACCAGTGCGGCTCTTCCACCACCGGCCCCTGCATCGCGAACTTCGGTCGTGCCTGCGCATCGAAGATGCCCCAGTAGCCGCCCACGGTGCCTTCCTGGGCGCGTTTCCACGGCTGGTCGAACGCTTCGATCACGTTGTACGGCATGTGTACGGTGGCCGCGTAGCGCAGGAACTCGCGCAGGTAGCGGGCCTCGTTGACCACGCTGGCGCTGGCCGCCTGGCGCGGGCGGCCCGCGCTGGGCCAGCCGGTCTCGCCGATCATCACGGCGCGGCCGGGAAACGCCTGCTGCACCTTCGCGTAGACGTCGGCCACGTGCCGCACCGCCCGCTCGGGTGACACCGGCTGGTCTTCCCAGTACGGCAGGATGTGGATGGTCAGGTAGTCGACCGAGCCGGCCAGCTCGGGATGGCGCAGCCAGAACTCCCACACGTCGGCATAGGTCACCGGCACCGTGACCGCCTGGCGCACCTGTTTCAGATAGACGGCCAACTGGCTGACCGGCAGATCGCCACGCAACAGCACCTCGTTGCCCACGATCACCCCGCGCAGCACCTGCGGATACCTGTTTGCGGTGGCGATGCCCAGTCGCACCTGTTCGGCGTTCGCCTTCGCGTCGCCGCCCAGCCAGATGCCCATCAGCACCTTCATGCCATGGCGTTCGGCGATCGCCGGCACTTCGCTCAGGCCCTGCCCTTGCGAATACGTGCGCACGCAATCGAAGCGTTGCGACAACGCGGCAAGATCGGCATCGATGCGCTCGGCGCTGATGTGCGCCGTCGGGTCCAGTGGCGTCTCGCCAGCACGACGAAACGGCGCATACGACACGCAGGCGATGCGCGCCGACGGCGCATCCGGCAAGGCCACGGGTCGACCGATCGCCCACCACCACCATGCGGCGGCCAGTGCCATCACCACCAGCGCGAGCCATGCCGGCCAGACGCGACGGAAAACAGGCGAAGCAGCTGGCGACATGCCGATCCCGGTAAAGGCGTGGAGGAAGCGCGACAGCTTAAGGGAACGCTGATCAAGTATCACCACCGTCACCCACCCTCTCTGTTCGCAGACCACAGGGCCGTCGCCTCGACAGACTGGCCGTCTGTCGAGGCGACGGACCGAAGGTATGCGGACAGAGAGGGTGGGCCTCAACTTCTTGAATTTGAAATGATGAGGTGATGACTGGAAGGCCTCCAGCCGATGCCGCGCAGCTTGGCAAGACGGCCAGTCTTGCCGGCGCCACGCAACATCACCTGCGAGCCTTCCAGTCATCATGACGGCGGCGATACTTGGTCAGCGTTGCCTTAACAGGGCCCACCACGCACTCACCGGATGGCGACAAGTCGAAACGGGCCATCCACTACACTGGCTGCGATCCACCGCAGGAGTTGTCATGTTTTCTTTCGCTTCGTCGCGGCGCGTGCCGCTGGCCTGGCTGGCGCTGGCCGGCGCCTGGCTGCTCACCGGCTCGACCGCACTGGCCGCCACGCCCGATGCCGCGCAGCGCGTCGCCTTCAAGCAGGCGTATGCCGTCGCCCAGCAGGGCGGCGACGGCTGGCGCCAGCTTGCCGGCAACCTGCACGACTATCCCTTGTATCCCTACCTGGCTGCGGCGGCGCTGCAACACGACATCCAGCAGGTCGACCGCGCCACGGTGGAAGCCTATCTCGCGCAGTATCCGGACTGGATACCCGCGGCCGACCTGCGCCGCGCGTTCCTGCTGGAGCTGGCGCGCCGGCAGGACTGGAGCGGCTTTCTTGCGCTGTACCAGCCCGGCCTCGGCGACACGCTCAGCTGCGACGCGCTGCAGGCGAAACTCGCCGGCGGCGGCAAGCTGGATTTCCAGCGCGACCTGGCCGAACTGTGGACCCGCGCCAACCTGCCCGGCGCCTGCGATCCGGTGCTCGACGCCGCGCACGACCAGGGCCTGCTCACCGACGCACGGCTGTGGACACGGATCGATCGCGCGGCCGACGCCGGCCAGGCCGGCACCATCGCCAGCCTGGCCAGCTGGCTGCCTGCCAGCGAACAGCCCGCTGCGCAGCAACTGGCCACCGCGCTGCGTGATCCGGCTGCCGCAATCGCTGACGCGACGAACTGGCCCGACGGTACGCGCCAGCGCCACGCCGTCACGCTGGCGCTGACCCGGCTGGCCCGACGCCAGAGCGACAGCGCCGACGCCGCGTGGCAGCAGCTGCAATCGCGCTTCACGCTGAGCGAGGCCCAGCGCAACCGCATCCTGCAGACCCTGGCGCTGTTCCGCGCCACCGACTTCGACGACGATGCCCTGGCCCGGCTGATCGCGCTGCCCGCCGCCGCGCAGACCGACAGCACCCGCGAATGGCGCGTGCGCGTGGCGCTGGCCCGGCAGGACTGGAGCGCGGCGCTGGCGGGCATCGACGCGATGCCTGCCAGCCAGCAGCAGGATGGCGAATGGCAATACTTCCGCGGCCGCGCGCTGGCCGCGCTGGGCCGCGCCGACGAAGCCCGGCGGCAGTTCGCCGAGCAGGCCGACCAGCCGACCTTCTTCGGCTTCATGTCGGCGGACCGGCTCGACCAGCCGTACGCGATCTGCCCGCTGACCCTGGCCGACGACCCGCAGCGCGAACAGCAGCTGCTGGCGATGCCGGGGCTGGTGCGCGCGTTCGAGCTGTACGCGGTGGACCTGCCGAAACTGGCCCGGCGCGAATGGACACGCGCCCTGCAGGGCAGCGACGTGGCCACGCAGAGGATCGCCGCCGACATGGCCAACCGCCGCGGCTGGTACGACCGCGCCGTATTCACCCTGAGCAGCGGCGATGCCCTGCGCCTGTATGACCTGCGCTTCCCGCTGGCCAGCCAGGACGGCCTGGTGCCGCAGGCCGAGCAGGCCGGCATCGAACCGGCCTGGGCCTACGGCATCCTGCGGGCGGAAAGCGCATGGATGAGCGACGCGCATTCCGGCGCCGATGCACGCGGCCTGATGCAGTTGCTGCCGGAGACCGCGGCGCGGGTGGCCAGTCGCAACGGACTGGACTGGGCCGGCGGCGACAGCCTGTACGACCCGGCCACCAACATCGCGCTGGGCACGCGCTACCTGGCGCAGATGGCGGCTCGCTTCAACGGCTCGCCGTGGCTGGCCAGCACCGCCTACAACGCCGGCCCGAACAAGGTCGACCAGTGGCTGGCCGCCCGCGGTACCCTGCCCACCGACCTGTTCGTGGCCAGCATTCCGTACAAGGAAACCCGCGAATACGTGGCCCGCGTAATGGCCTTCAGCGTGATCTACGACTGGCGTCTGGACGGCCATTCGGTGGTGCCGCTGGCCACCCGCATGGATGCGATCGGCCAACCGTACAGCCTGCCCGGCAATGGCACGCCACGCCGCAAAGTAAGCTGCCCGGCGCCGACTACCACGCCGACAACGGCACCGGCCGGCGCCGCCAGCGTTTCTCGCTGACCGATCTCCACACCTGTTCAAGCAAGGAACGCCGCCCATGGCCGCACAGCAACTCGTCATCCTCGGCGGCACCGGTTTCGTCGGCCAGCAGCTGGTCCCGCGACTGGCTGCCGACGGCCATCGCATCGTGCTGCTCAGCCGTGATCGCGAGCGGCACCGCGCACTCGCCGTGCTGCCGGGCGTGAGCGTCCGCAACGCCGACATCTACGATGACGCCGTGCTGCGTCGCCAACTGGCAGGGGCCGATGCAGCCATCAACCTGGTCGGCATACTCAACCAGGGTGGTCGGCACAGCTTTCAGCGCACCCACGTCGAGCTGACCCGACGGCTGATCGCCGCCTGCCACGACAGCGGCGTCGGACGCCTGCACCAGATGAGTTCGCTGAAGGCCGGCCAAGGCCTGTCGCAATACCTGAAGACGCGCGGCGAAGCCGAGGCCCTGGTCAGGACGTCCGCGCTGGACTGGACGATCTACCAGCCCAGCGTGATCTTCGGCCGCGGTGACGGACTGGTCAGCCGCTTCGCCGCGCTGCTGCGAAACATGCCGGCGCTGCCGCTGGCACGGGCGCAGTCGCGCCTGGCGCCGACCTGGGTCGGTGACGTGGCGGAGGCGATCGCCCGTTGCGTGAACCACGAGCGCCTGGGCCGGCAGTGCAGCTTCGAGCTGTATGGCCCCGACGTGCTCAGCCTGGGCGAGATCGTGCGCTGCATCCGCGACGCCGCGGGCCTGCACACGCCGATCATCGCCCTGCCCGACAGCCTCGGTCAGTTGCAGGCGCAGTTCGCCGAACTGTTGCCGGGAAAGCCGTTCTCGCTGGACAACTTCCGTTCGCTGCGCACCGATTCGGTGGGCAAGGTGGATGGCTACGCCATTCTCGGCATCACGCCCCAGCCGCTGGCACCATGGCTGCCGGTGTTGCTGGGCGAACCGGCGCGGCAACGCCGGCTGGCCGCGGCGCGTTCGCTGCGGCGCTGAGGGATGTTCGACTTCCCGGCTCGGCCAGGCATGGTCGACCGCGATGCGGTCACTGGCTGATTCGCGTGAGCGCTTTCGGACAGGTGCCGGACGCGCGATGGGAAGGAGAGCGCAGGACGTGGTTTTCTTCACAGGCCCTGAAAATCCGCCGCTCCCAGATTCACGCCAGGCCCAGCAACACCCGCAACCGATCCAGCTTGCCGCCGTAGCGTGGCGCCCGTGGTTCCTGCCAGCGCAATGGCTCGCGCAACCGCGCGGTGTTGCCGGCCGCGCCCTGGCGCCGGTTGGCACGGACGTCCAGGCAGGCCTGGTCCTCATCGAGTCCGAGGAAGTTCAGCAGGCGATGCAGCTGCAGCGGCGGATCGGCCAGCAGCGACTCGTGCTGATGCACGAACACGCGCCCGCGATACAGCTGCTGCCAGTGCGCGCAGAGTCCGTCGCAGTCGCGCCAGAAACTCGCCAGCTCGTCGAGGTCGTAGCTGAACTCGTGGTGGACTGCGAACAACTGCCGATAACAGCTCAGGCAGTTCTCCAGCGGATCGCGGCGGCAATCCACCAGGCGCGCGCCGGGCAACATGGCCATCGCCGCGCCCATCAGGTGCCAGTCCTGGTCGCTCTGGTCGATGAAACAGCGCTTGCCGTCCTGCGCGCGCACGGCACGCGCCAGATAGTCGCGGCCAAGCCGTGCCCAGTCCGCCGGCGTCGCCTCGATGGTCCATTGGGGAAATTCCCGCTGCCGCCGCCCCGATTCCTCCTCGATCACGGCGCGCAAATGCTGCGGCCGCTCGTTGGCGTCCACCTGGGCATGACCGGCAAGCACGCGCCGCAGCAGGCCGCCGCCCGAACGTGGCAGCCCCATGAGAAAGACCACCTGCTCGCCCAGCTGCGGATCCTCGACCTCGCCCGGCGGCCGGGCGAAGGCCGCGCGGATGCGCGCGATCCGCGCGGACACCACCGCCGCATTCCAGTTCACCAGCTTGCGCTTCTGCCCGTTGGCCTTGCGCAGCACGCGAAACGCGGCATGGTAGTCGCCCTGATCCTCCAGGCAGCGAACCAGCGCGAAGCCCAGCATCACGCGCGCCTGTGGCGACGTGCCGGGACGTTGCATCGCCTGCTGCAGGCGGGCCAGGTCATCCTTCGAAAACGGTTCGACCTGCAACCGGGCCAGGCCGAGCCACGCCTCGGCGTGATCCGGCTCATGCCGCAAGGCCTCGCGATAATTGGTGCATGCGGCGGCCACCGCACCCAGACTGGCCTGGGCCTCGGCCAGCAGGCTGCGCATCACCGGATCTTCGGGGGCCAGGTCCACCGCCCGATGCAGCGCCGTGATCGCACCGGCCGTGCGCCCCTGCTGCTGGAAGGCACGGCCCAGACTGAACCAGGCCGGGGGAAAGTCGGGAGCCAGTTCGCAGGCGCGGCGCAGGGAAGAAAACGCGGTGGCAAACTCGCCCGCGCTGTACAGCGACATGCCCAGGTTCATGTGCAGCAACGCGTTGTCCGGAGCCGTGACCAGCGCCCGGCGCAGGATCGCCACCGCCCCGGCATGGTCGCCACGGATATGCGCCACCAGCCCCTGCAGGCGCTGCGCCTCGACAAAATCCGGCGCCATCGCCAGCACGTCGGCCAGCGCCGCGCCGGCGGCGTCCAGCTCGCGACGCGCCATCGCCACCGTGGCCTCGTCGTAGCGCTGGCGCGCCGCCGCCGGCAGGCCGGCGGTGCGGCCGAGCAGCAGCGGATGAACCTGCATTGCCACCATCTTGCGTTTCCCGGATTACCCCATGCAGCCAGCTTAAGCGAGGGGGGCCGCATCTGGAAGCAATGATCCGGACGGGCCATCCGCTGCGTACCTTCGTTTCCGGCATTCGCGGAAGACTTCACGCCCCGACGATTCTCCGTCGCGACAGGAGCCCGTGGCATCATCCCCCCATGCACATCTACCTGGTCGGCGGCGCGGTCCGCGACAAACTGCTGAAGCGCCCCGTGGTCGATCATGACCGCGTGGTGGTGGGTGCGACGCCGGAGGCCTTGCTGGCGCTGGGCTACAAGCCGGTGGGCAAGGATTTCCCGGTGTTCCTGCATCCGCAGACGGGCGAGGAATATGCGCTGGCGCGGACCGAGCGCAAGAGCGGGCGGGGCTATCACGGCTTCGTGTTCCAGACCGATGCCACGATCACGCTGGAACAGGACCTGGCGCGGCGCGACCTCACCATCAATGCGATCGCCGAGGACGAACACGGCGCGCTGACCGATCCGTTCGGCGGCGTGGCCGACATCGAGGCCCGGGTACTGCGCCACGTGTCCGAAGCCTTCGTCGAGGACCCGGTGCGGGTGCTGCGGGTGGCGCGGTTTGCCGCGCGTTTCGCGCCGCTGGGCTTCAGCGTGGCCGCGGAGACGATGACCCTGATGCAGCAGATGGTGCGCGACGGCGAGGTCGACCACCTGGTGCCCGAGCGGGTATGGGCGGAGACGCGCAAGGCGCTGGGCGAGGCCCGGCCGTCGGCGTTCCTGCGGGTGCTGCGCGAATGCGGCGCGCTGGCGGTGCTGTTCCCCGAAGTGGACGCGTTGTACGGCGTGCCGCAGCGCGCCGAGTTCCATCCGGAGATCGACACCGGCGTGCATGTGGAGATGGTGCTGGATGCCGCGGCGGCGCTGGCACCCGGCAACGACGTGGTGGGCTTCTGCGCGCTGGGCCACGACCTGGGCAAGGCGCTGACCCCGGCCGCCGAGCTGCCGCGCCACGTCGGCCACGAGCATCGCGGCGTGGCGCCGTTGCGCGCGCTGGCTGCGCGACTGAAGGTACCGACCGAACACGCCGCGCTGGCCGAACTGGTCTGCCGCGAACACTTGAATGTGCACCGCGCGCTCGAGCTGAAGCCGGCCACCGTACTGAAGCTGCTGACCGCGACGGATGCGCTGCGCCGGCCGGCGCGGCTGGATCTCTTTCTCGCCGCCTGCACCGCCGACAAGCGTGGCCGCCTGGGTCACGGCGAGGACGCCTACCCGCAGGCCGATTACCTGCGCCAGGCGCGGGCAGTCGCCGCCGCCGTCGAATCGGCCTCGTTCATTGCACAAGGCATGACCGGTCCGGCGATCGGACAGGCGATGGAGAACGCACGCATCCACGCGATCGCCGGGCTGAGGGCGAACCCCTCGGGACACCGATCCGCGGTATAAAGGCGCGATGATTTTGCCGCCCGCAACGGGCGGCGGCGTCCCCCTGCCTGCTTCGGAGTTGCCCGTGCCGCGTGCCTTTACCCGCCCCTCTCCCGTTCCCCAGCGCTTCCGTCCGCTGTGGTGGCTGGCGATCAGCTACCTGGTGATCACCTTCGCCACCCGCGTGGTGCTGCTGGTGATGTCGGGTGCCGAGGTGCCGCACACCGCGTTCAATCTTGCCTATGCGTTTGGCGTGGGACTGTTCTACGACGTGGTCACCTTCATCTACGTGGCGTGGCCGCTGGTGCTGTTCCTGTGGATCGTGCCGACCCGCTCGGGGCGGGTGGCGCCGCTGTTGCGCTGGCTGGCCTACGCCGTGGCGATGGCCCTGGCGTGCACGCTCTGCCTGGTCGCGCTGCACCTGCACTATCACGCCGGGCTGAAGGAAACCTGGCCGGTGCTGCTGCCGTTCCTGTTCGTGCTGCCGCTGGCCGCGTTCACCTATACCTCGCGCATCGGCCAGTGGGCGCTGTATGCGCTTGCGCTGCTGCTGATCTACGGCCTGCTGTTCGTCGGCGCTTCGGAACTGGTGTTCTGGAACGAGTTCAGCGTGCGCTTCAATTTCATCGCGGTGGACTATCTGGTCTACACCACCGAGGTGATCGGCAACATCCGCGAGTCGTACCCGATCGGCCTGTGGGTGAGCCTGCTGGCGGTGCTGGCATTGGTGGTGTTCGCGCTCGGTCGCCGCGCCTTGCGCGTGCGCGACGACGGCAGCCGCTTCTGGCAGCGGGGCAAGGTCGTGTTGCTGTGGCTGGTACTGACGGTGATCTCGGTGGCCACGGTCAATGGCAGCATGAAGGACCGCACCGGCAACAACTACGTCAACGAGCTGGCCGGCAACGGCATCTACCAGTTCTTCAACGCCTTCCGCAGCAGCCACCTCGACTACGCGAAGTTCTACCGCACCCTGCCCGACGACGACGCCTTCCGCCGCGTGCGCGAGATGCTGAAGACGCCGGATTCCAGCTATGTCAGCAGCGATCCGCACGACCTCACCCGGGCGATCCGCCACAGCGGCCCGGAGAAGCGCCTCAACGTGGTGCTGATCAGCGTGGAGAGCCTGTCCGGCGATTACCTGGGCACGTTCGGCAACCCGCAGAAGATCACCCCCTACCTCGACTCGCTGGTCGACCACAGCCTGTTCTTCGACAACTTGTACGCCAATGGCACGCGCACGGTGCGCGGACTGGAAGCGCTGTCGCTGTCGGTGCCGCCGACGCCCGGCGATTCGCTGCTGAAGGCGCATGACAACGAAAACCTGTTCTCGCTGGCGGACATCTTCAACGACCGCGGCTACCAGTCCGACTTCGTCTACGGCGGTTACGGCGAGTTCGACAACATGAACCAGTTCTTCGGCAGCAACGGCTATCGCACGGTGGACCGGCGCGACATTCCGAAGGGCGCCACGATCCACGGCGAGAACGTGTGGGGCGTGGCCGACGAGGACCTGTACACGCTGGCGCTGGGCCAGATGGACCAGATCCACGCCGCGGGCAAGCCGTTCTTCCTGCACATCATGACCACCTCGAACCATCGCCCGTTCACCTTCCCGGCAGGCCGGGTGAAGCAGGCCAACGGCACGCGCGAAGGCGCGGTGGCGTACACCGACTGGTCGATCGGCGACTTCATCCGCCGGGCCCGCGAGAAGTCCTACTTCGACGACACCGTGTTCGTGATCACCGCCGACCACTGCGCCTCCAGCGCGGGCAAGACCAGCGTGCCGGTCAACCGCTACCACATTCCGCTGTGGATCTATTCGCCCAAGCACATCCAGCCGCAGCGGGTGGACCGGCTGATGGGCCAGGTGGACATTGCGCCGACCGTGCTGGGCCTGCTCAATTTCAGCTATCGCACGCGCTTCTTCGGCTACGACCTGTTCCAGCTGGAAGCCGGCCGCGAACGGGCCTTCCCGGCCACCTACGAAAAGCTCGGCTATCTGCACGACGACGTGCTCACCGTGCTGGAGCCGCAGCGCAAGCTGGAGCAGATGAAGCCGGACTACGCCACCGGCGACGCCACGCCGATCACGCCGCAGGACCCGCAACAGATTGCCGACGCGGTGGCCTATTACCAGGTGGCCAGCGAGCTGTTCAAACGCGGCCAACTGGTGCGCCGCCCTGCGGATTCGACGCCGGTGGAGCCGCTGCCCGTGCCCGCCAGCCCGCTGCCCGCATCCCCCGTCTCGGCGCCCGCACCCGCCAGTCCGGCGCCGGCGCCCGCCAGTTCGGCCGGGTCAGCGCCGGCGACGATGCACTGAGAACGCTTCAACCCTCGCCAGTACCCTGGCGAGCGGCGTGCGCAGCAAGCCCAGCGCGATGACCACGCCGATGCCGTCGGCCAGCACGTCGAAGGCATCGGCATCGCGGGGCGGGTCCAGCCACTGGGCGCATTCGATGAGGACGCCGAACGCCAGGCAGCCCAACGCCGCCCACATGCGCGGACCCCGGTCGCGATAGACATTGCCCCACCAGCCCATCAGGCAGGTGAAGGTGATCGCGTGCAGCAGCTTGTCGCCGTACGGGAAAACCAGCGTGATGCCCGGGTCGGGCGTCAGCGCCATCCACAGCGTCCAGCCCATGATCAGCCCGCCGAGCACCACCCAGGCGCGATGCCAGCGCAGCCGTCCAGACGGCTGGACGCGGACCGCTTCGATCAAAGCCGGCCACCCTGGTCGGCTGCCAGCAACTCGGCCGGCAGCGGCAACGCTTCGAGCCCACGCGCCAGCAGCATCGCCTGGAAGCGCTCGCCCATCTGGTCGGGCAACATCAGGCGCTTCACCTGCTGGGACAGCCGGTAGCGGGCGTGTTCGTCGGGCGCCTTTTGGTGGGCATCCTCGAACACCTGCTGCAGGCCTGCGCCGATCAGGAACTGCGCCTGGGGCAGATACGCCGCCACCCCGAAACCGGCGCTGTTGCCGGCCTCGGCCAACGCGGTGAAATCGACCGAGGCAGTGAGGTCGTTCAGGCCCGGCAGGTACAGCGGGTCGTTGTGCGCATGGTGGCGGTAGTGCGCCATCAGGGTGCCGTCGTCGCGCTCGGGCAGGTAGAACTCGCGGCGCACATAGCCATAGTCGACGAAGAGCATCAGTCCGGCCACCAGCGAACCGGCCACCGCCTGCACCCAGTACGGCAGCTGCGGCAGGATTTCCGAGCGATAGCCGTCGGCGAATTCGGCGCCCAAGTCGCGCTCGACGTGACGCACGGCGCCAGACACCAGCGCATCGGCCGGTCGATCGGTGCGCTTCAGGCGACCTTCGCCGTCCAGCACCACATGTTCTTCGAACACTTCGCCATCGCGCATGCTGAAGCGCGTGGCCGGCAGGGCATCGATCACCTCGTTGGCGAACAGCACACCGCGCCAGTCCTGCTCCGGCGGCCGATCCAGCCATTGCACGCGCGCGTTGAGTCCGGCCGGAAGATTCGCCAGCAGGCGCTCGCGCTGGCGCTCGCGCAGGTCGGCGCTCGGCTCCAGGATCAGGTAATTCCGCGGCAAGCTGCCGGCGGCCGCGAGCGCCTTCAGCGCGGACTCGGCGAACGCGCCGCTGCCGCCACCGAGTTCGAGGAAGTCCGCCTGCTCGCCCAGCATCGCCAGCACCGGCTGCACCGCGTTCACCACGCAGCCGGCGAACAGCTCGCCCAGTTCCGGCGCGGTGACGAAGTCGCCGGCCTCGCCGAACTTGGTGCGACCGGCGCTGTAGTAGCCCAGCCCCGGCGCGTACAGGCAACGCTCCATGTATTGCGCGAATGGCATCGGCCCGTGCGAGGCGATCTGCTCGCGCAGCAGTTGCAGCAGGTGATCGGAGTGGGCGCGCTCGTCGGCGCCCGGTTCGGGTAAACGGGTTTGCATGGATGCGGCCCTGAAATTCAGCGCCGCAAGGATAGCGGATGAAGCCGCCGATCCCGCGTGACGGATGCCGTCGCCACGCGGGCCGGGGCTCAGAAATCCTTCTGCAGGCTCAGGTACACGCCGCGACGCGGGCCGAATTGCGGGGCGCCCACGCCGATGCCGCTGCCATCGCGCAACTCGTAGGTGCGGTCGAGCGCATTGATCACCGCCAGTTGCGCGTGCAGCTTGCCGAAACCGTCGAAGGCGAAGTCGTGCGCGACGTTGAGGTTCAGCTGGAAGTACGCGGGTAGCGAGGCGCCGTTCGGCACGTCGCCGTCCTTGCGCAGGCCGCTGCCGAAAAGGTAGTCGGCGCCGACGCGGGTGCTGTCGTTCAGCGCGAGGTTGACGCCACCGGACGAGGTGAGCCTCTGGTCGTGGTCGAGGAAGATCCAGTGGTTGTTGACGTAAGCCAGGTCGTCGGGATCGAAGTTGTACTGGCTGGTGATGATGCGCCGGCCGATCGCCTTGCCCAGCGAGGCGTTGAAGTACGCCGACAGCGGGCCCTGCTCGTAATTGGCGGTGAACTCCACGCCCTTCACCCGGCCCGCCGCGTAGTTGAAGGTGGAATAGACCAGGGCGGAACCGAACTGGCCTTCGTCCTGCAGGCGCTGCACCTTGCGGTAGTAGGCGTCCACGCCCACGGTCCAGGCCGAGCCGAGGTTCTGCGAGATGCCTGCGTCGAAATAGTCCGAGCGTTCGGCCAGCGGCGTGTTGTTGCCGGTGTCCGCCACGGCGTTGGTGGTGCCGTCGAATTTCGCGATGTTGCTGCTGGCGATCATCTCGGTCGCTGGCGGCGTGAAATAGCGCGAATAGCCGGCATGCACCACGGTGCTCCCGGTGGCCTGCCAGACCAGGCCGGCGCGGGGGCTCAGCTGGCTCTCGCTGCGCACCAGCTGATAGCGGTCGCCACGCAGGCCGTAGTTCAGCGTCCAGTTGGCGCCGAGGCTCCATTCGTCCTGCACGTAGGCCGACCAGGTCCTTGCGGTGAGGCGGCTGGCGTCGAGGATGTTGACCGGCGTGGTGCTGGCCTGGTGGCCGTCGGCGTCGACCGGAAACGCCCACGCATTGTTGCCGCTGGCCGCACGCTCGAAGCTGCCGTAGACGCCGTAGCGCAAGGTGTGGCGATCGCCCATCGGCGTGGCGAAGTCCGCTTGCAGCGTGCTGGCCCGGTTGCTGCGGGTGACGGCTGAGGCGACGCCGTTGAACATCAGTTCGCCGATCCGGTCCGGCGCATAGGCGAGGCCGCTGTAACGCTGGCCCACCGACACCTGATAGCCGGTGGCGCCCAGCTTGCCCTGCAACGCAAGCACGCCGAAGCGGGTGTTCTCGCGCTGACGCTCGTCGAGATCGGCGGAATTGAAATCCACCGTATCCAGATAGCCGAATGCCGGCTGTTGACCCGGATTGTTCGGAATCTGGAAGCGGTTGTTGGCCACACCGAACAGGAAGCTCAGGCGGGTATCGTTGTCGATCAGGTAGCTGATGTCGCCGAAACCCTTCGCTTGATTGGTGTGGTCGTGGATCGGCTTGCGGCTCGCCGTGGGATTCTCGATGCCGGCATCGTTCTCCATGTAATTGCCGGTGAAGAACCAGCTCCAGCGATCGTGGCTGCCCCATACCGACGCGTTCGGGTTCAGCGTGGCGTTGCTGCCGCCGGTGATGCCCACGCTGCCGCCATTGCCGAGGTCGTGGCCGCTCTTCGTGGTGATGTCGACCACCGCCGCCGTGCGCAGGCCGTACTGGGCCGGCAACGCACCATCGAGCAGCTTCACGGTGTGGATCGTGCGCGCGTCGAGACTCTGGCCGAAACCGCCGATCGACTCGGGAATGATCACGCCGTTGATGCGGTACTGCAGGTTCGCGTGGTCGCCGCGGACGTGCAGGCCGCCGTAGGAATCCTGCACCACGCCCGGCGCCTGCAGCAGCACCTGGTTGATCGGCGTCGATGCACCCAGCGGCAGCTGCGCGATCGCCTGGTGATCGATCACGTACTGGCTGCTGCCGGTATCGGGCGACAGTGCGTTGCGTGCCTGGTCGAGCGCGCCCGACACCGAGATCGCATCCAGATCCTGCACCTGCGGTTGCCGGTTGCGACTGCCGCTGTCGGCCGGATCGTCGCCATGCGCCGCCGCGGTGGCAGCCGCGGGGTCGGCAACGGTAGCGTGGACGGCGAGCGGCATGGCCAGTGCGACGGCAAGCGCCAGGGCGAGCGGGGAGTGTGTCATCGGGAGTTCCGGCGGGGACGAGGAAATTGTTGTGATGTTATAACATAACTTTCATGACTTCCGGCCGCCCGTGCCGGAAGTCACGCGTCGCGTTGAACCCCGCTTCACGCGCACTCCCTAGACTGCGAAGGACGCAGCTGCACGCATTCGCCCCATCCGCCCGGAGTCGCCCATGAGCAAGTCACCCAGCCAGCAGGTTCCCGCGGTCATCGCGCCCGGCGAGCCGGGCAGGATCACCGCGGCGATCCTCGATTTCGTCAGCGAAGTGCCGGACAGCCGGATCGACAGCAGCAGGGACCCGGCGAACAAGGCGCGCAGGCTGGCCAGCCGCGCCGCCCAGCGCGCCGCGCTGACCGCGGGCTCGCTGGCCTTGCCGCCGGGCCCGCTGGGCTGGCTGACCTTGCTGCCGGAGCTGATCGCGATCTGGAAAATCCAGGGCCAGATGGTCAGCGACATCGCCGCTGCCTATGGCCGCCACGCGAGTCTGGGGCGCGAGCAAATGATGTGGTGCCTGTTTCGCCACACCGCGGCACAGGCCTTCCGCGACCTGGTGGTGCGCATGGGCGACCGGCTGATCTTCCGCCGCATGTCGTGGGGCGTGGCCCAGCGCGTGGCGAAGCAGATCGGCGTGAAGTTCACCCAGCGCACGCTGAGCAAGGGCGTGTCGCGCTGGCTGCCAGTGGTCGGCGCGCTGGGCGTCGGTGCCTATGCGTATTACGACACCGGACAAGTGGCCGCCACCGCGATCGAGATGTTCGAGAGCGAGGTGACGATCGAGGAAGCAGCCGACGCGGACGCCGCGGCCACCGGCAAACCAAGGCCGGCGCCGAAGCCGAAGCCGAAGCCGGCAGCGAAAGCGGCGCGGCGGGTAGCCGGCAAGCTGGTCGACAAGGCGGTCGCCACGGCCGCCCGCAAGGTCGCCGGCGCCGCGCAAAAAGCTGCCGGCAAGACGCGCCCGAAGAAACCCGACCCGCCGCAGCGCGGGTGACGCTGACGCGGCTTTGCGGCAAGCTGCAGGCTGCACAGTTGCCGGAGCCGCCGCATGCCACCTTCCGATGATCGACCCGGTGCAGATCGACCCGGCGCGGCTCGACCCGTCGCGCTGATCACCGGCGCCGGCCGCCGGGTCGGCGCGGTGATCGCGCGGACGCTGCATGCAGCGGGCTACGACGTGGCGCTGCACTACCGGCATTCGGCCACCGACGCACGCGCGCTGGCCGACGAGCTCGAAGCGCAACGCGGCGCCAGCACCCTGCTGCTTCAGGCCGAACTCGCCGAGCTGTCGGCGTTGCCCGGCATGATCGATCGGTTACTCGCGCGCTATGGCCGGCTCGATGCGCTGGTCAACAACGCGTCGGCCTTTTTCCCCACGCCCGTGGACACGGCCACCGCCGAACAGTGGAGCGCGCTGTTCGCCTCCAACGCGCAGGCGCCGTTCTTCCTCAGCCAGGCCGCCATCCCCGCGCTGCGCGCGTCGCGCGGCGCCATCGTCAACATGGTCGACATCTATGCCGAGCGTCCGCTGGCCGGGCATCCGCTGTACTGCATGGCCAAGGCCGCGCTGGCCGCGATGACCCGCTCGCTGGCGCTGGATCTGGGCCCCGACATCCGGGTCAACGGCATCGCCCCCGGCGCCGTGCTGTGGCCGGGCGACGGCAAGGCCTACGACGACCAGCAGGCGATGCTGGCTCGCACGCCGCTCAAGCGCGCCGGCGCGCCGGACGACGTGGCCAGTGCGGTGCTGTGGTTGCTGCGCGATGCGCCGTTCGTGACGGGGCAGATCATCCGGGTGGATGGGGGAAGGACGTTGGCGGTGTGAGGTTGGGGGCGTCGCTTCGATGGGCGACGCGGCGGCGTGGACCCCACCCCTGCCCTCCCCTGCACGCAGGGGAGGGTATCCCGGTTGCTTCGAGCTTCTGCTTTGCTCCCTCCCCTGCGTGCAGGGGAGGGTCGGGGTGGGGTCGCTCTTGCGCTACTTCTTCTTCGGCGCAAACGCCTGCTGCAACAGGGCCTGGTCGAAGCCCACACTGGCCTCGCCAGCTTCGGCGTAGCGATACAGCGCCGCCGAATAGATGCCTTGCAGCGAAGACTGGATCAGGGCCAGCAGGACGAAACCCACCACCACGATCACCGCCGCCAGCACGATCGCGACGACCGACTGCATCGCCACCGCGCCACCGATCAGCACGGCACTGACCAGCACCGCCAGGAACATCAGCAGTCCGAACACGACGCCGATGCCGCCGTTGCCGATGAGGTTTTCGCCCCAGCTGCGCTTGAGCAGTTCGACGCTTTCTTTCACCGCGTCGACCGGACCGACATCCTTGCTGGCCAGCACCGGCACCACCAGGAAGGTGGCCACGGTCCAGGCCAGTCCGATGAAGCCGATCACCAGCCGACCGATCAGGCCCAGCCGCTCCTGGATCATCCGCAGCAGCAGGCCCACCGTGGCGGCGATCAGCGCATAGCCGAAGATCTGCGGCAGCTTCGAGCGCGCCAGCGCCAGGCCCGCGCCCACGCTGGTCGGTTCGCCGCGCAGATGCATCAGCGCCACGCCGGTCAGGGCGGTCTGGAAGAAGATGATCACGAAATACTGCACCAGGTAGAACGCGAACATCAGCAGGTAGCTGCCCACCGACATGCGCTGATGGAAGTCCTCGCCCGCGTGCGCGCCGCCGATCACCATCATGCCCACCGGCACCAGGAAACTGGCCGCCACCAGCAGGGTGCACAGGCCCGACAGCAGCGGAAACACCAGCAACGACTTGTCCGAGCGCAACACCGCGGCGCTCGCCTTCATCAACGCCCAGCTGCGGGCAAATTTTCCGGCCATGTTCCTGCTCCCCTCGATCGTGGACACGCATTCAGACAGACGGGCCCGGCCCCTGAGGTGCCTTTCTAGCATCCGCGCGGCGAACACGACAGTGCGTCGCGTTCAGTCGGCCAGCGAGTCGGCCTGCAACGGTTCGTTCCCCGCGGGAAAGGCCGCCCACAACTCGGCCATGCTCCGCCCGCTGACCGGATGGCGGAAGCCCGGTGCGATATCGGCGATCGGCCGCAACACGAACGCATGCTGCAGCTCGTTGCGGGGAATCTGCAGATGGCCAGGACCGTCCAGCACCAGGTCGTCGTAGAACACGATGTCGACATCCAGCGTGCGATCGGAGTAGCGCGGCACGTCGCGGCGGCGGCCGTGGCGATCCTCCAGCGCGTGCAGCCAGTCGTTCAACGCCTCGGGTACCAGTTCGGTATCCAGTCCTGCGGCCAGGTTCACGAAGGCGGCGCCATCGAAGCCCACCGGGGCGCTGCGATACGCCGGCGACACCACCAGCTCGCCGAAGTGCTCGCGCAATTCCGTCAGCGCCGCACGAAGATGGCGGTGCGGTTCGAGGTTGGAACCCAGGCTCAGATAGACACGCGCCACCGCTCACGCCTCGTCAAGTTGGATCGCCCGCCGATCGACCGTCGATTTTGCCGGGGTTTCGCCGCGCAGCGCCAGCGCCGAACGCACGTCCTGGCCGGAAGGCTGCTGGTAGAGCGCCAGCCCGAACTCCGGCAGCAGGGCAAACAGGTGGTCGAAGATGTCTGCCTGGATGCCTTCGTACTCGGCCCAATCCACCGTGTCGGTAAAGCAGTACAGCTCCAGCGGGATGCCCTGCGGGCCGCTGGCCAGCTGGCGAACCATGCAGCTCAGCTGGTGGTGGATCTGCGGATGGCCATCCAGATAGGCCTGCACGTAGGCGCGGAACGTGCCCAGGTTGGTCAGCCGCCGCCGATTCGCCGCAACGCCGGCCGCATCGCCCAGCGCCTCGTTCCACTGCTCCACGTCGCGCTCCCTCGACGGCAGGTACTCGGCCAACAGCTGCAGGCGCGACAGTCGGCGGATCTCCCGCTGATCAAGGAAACGCACGCTGGCGGCATCCAGATGCAGCGCGCGCTTGATCCGCCGCCCGCCGACTTCCTGCATGCCGCGCCAGTTCTTGTACGAATCGGAGATCAGCCGCCAACTGGGGATGGTGGTGATCGTCTTGTCCCAATTGCGCACCTTGACCGTATGCAGCGCGATATCGATCACGTCGCCATCGGCGTTCAACTGCGGCATCTCGATCCAGTCGCCCACACGCAGCATGTCGTTCGAGGACAGCTGCACGCCGGCCACGAACCCGAGGATGGTGTCCTTGAAAACCAGCATCAGCACGGCCGACATCGCGCCCACGCCCGAAAGCAGCAAGCCGACCTGCTTGCCGGTGACGGCGGCGATGATGACCAGTGCGGCAACGATGAACAGGCCGATCTTGACCAGTTGTAGCAAGCCCTTGATCGGGCGCTGCTGGCCCCGCGGGGTGCGCTGGTACATGGCCTCGCTGGCCGACAGCACGGCGCTGACCGCCATCACCACGCAGAGCACCACCAGCGCCGTCATCGCCTTCCCCAGCAGCGCTTCGATCCGCTCCGGCACGCCGGGCACCAGCACGATGCCGTACTGGACAATCAGCGCCGGCAGCGCGCGCGCCAGCCAGCGGAACGTGCCATAACCGAGCAGGGCGTCGTCCCAGCCGGTGGCGGTGCGCCGCGCGATACCGCCGACCAGCCGGCGCAGCAGACGATGCATCAGCTGGCCGGCCAGCCAGGCCAGCGCGAGCAGGGCGAGCACGCCCAGCGTGGTTTGTATCCAGGGAAGATCCAGCAGATCCTGCAGTCGTTGCATCGGAGCGTCCTGTCGGCTCGTGGGTCGCACGCGGCAGAAAACACGCGCGGATCGGGGCGGCATGGCGCGCGGAACACCGCGTCAACCGGGAAACATGGGGTCTGCGCGGCGACGAAACAACCGCTGGCGCCGTGCGCTACTGTGGCCGCATGCCACGCTCGATGCGCACGCCCACCGACTTCGCGCCGCGCACGGCGCCGGGCTTGGACAACTTCAGCCGCACCCAGCTCACCCCGAATTCCTCGCGGATGATCGCCGCGCAGCGCTCGGCCAGTGTTTCCACCAGGCCGAAGCTCGACGCGCCCACGTAGTCGATCAGTCGCTTCGACACGTCCTTGTAGTTCAGCGTCAGCGCGATGTCGTCGCTGGCCGCCGGCAGCGTGTTGTCGAACGCCATCTCGATGTCGAACGCCAGTGTCTGCCGCACGCGGCGCTCCCAGTCGTAGATGCCGATGACGGCATCGATGCGCAGGTCTTCGATGAAAACGATATCCATGACGGTATTCATTGGGGCGACAGCCGTAGAGGGTCGACGAGACGGCGTCGGGATGCAAGTCGCGAGCAGGCACCCGTGCGATCATGGACACATGACCGCCTTCAGCACGCTCCCGCTCAAACCCGCCCTGCTCGCCAGCGTGGAAACCCTCGGCTATGCCGAAATGACCCCGGTGCAGGCACAAAGCCTGCCGCCGATGCTGGAGGGCCGCGACGTGATCGCGCAGGCGCAGACCGGCAGCGGCAAGACCGCGGCGTTCGGCTTGAGCCTGCTGCAGTCGATCGATGTCGACACGATCCGGCTGCAGGCGCTGGTGCTGTGCCCCACCCGCGAACTGGCCGACCAGGTCAGCAAGGCGATCCGCAAGCTGGCCGCGAACATCCCCAACGTCAAGCTGCTGACCCTGTGCGGCGGCATGCCGCTGGGCCCACAGCTGGCTTCGCTCACGCACGACCCGCACATCGTGGTCGGCACGCCCGGCCGCGTGCAGGAGCACCTGAAGCGGCAGAGCCTGCACGGCGGCGGGATCAGGGTGCTGGTGCTGGACGAGGCCGACCGCATGCTCGACATGGGCTTTTCCGAAGCCATCGACGACATCATCGGACGCATCGCGAAACATCATCAGACCCTGCTGTTTTCGGCCACCTATCCGGACGAGATCCGCGCGGTGAGCCAGCGCGTGCAGCAGCATCCGGTCGAGGTCACGGTGGATGCACCGGCCGAGGAGAGGCCGGCGATCGAGCAGCGTTTCCACGAAGTGGAGCCGGCGCAGAAACTGGACGCGCTGGTGCAACTTCTGGGCGGCGAGCGCAGCGAGCAGGCGCTGGTGTTCTGCAACATGCGCCGCGACGTGGATGCGGTGGCGCAGGAGCTCGACCGCCGCGGTTTCTCCGCGCTGGCCCTGCACGGCGACATGGAGCAGCGCGACCGCGACGAGGTGCTGGTGCGTTTCGCCAACCACAGCTGCGCGGTGCTGGTGGCCACCGACGTGGCGGCGCGCGGGCTGGACATCGTGGCGCTGCCGCTGGTGGTCAGCTACGACATCGCCCACGACCCGGAAACCCACACCCACCGCATCGGCCGCACCGGTCGCGCCGGCCAAGTCGGCCTCGCGATTACCTTGTGCACGCCGCGCGAGCGGCCGAAGGCGGGGAACATCGAGGAATTGACCGGCGTGCCGCTGCCATGGCGACCGCTGAAGATCGCGCCGCCACGCGGCAAGACCCTGCACCTGGCGCCGATGAAGACCCTGGTGATCGACGCCGGTCGCCAGGACAAGCTGCGCCCCGGCGACATCCTGGGCGCGCTCACCGGCGACGCCGGGCTGGACGCGAAGGACATCGGCAAGATCGACGTGTTCGCCACCCGCGCCTACGTGGCGATCACCCGCGCCCTGGCCAACAAGGCGCTGGAACGGTTGCGCGCAGGCAGGATCAAGGGACGCAATTTCCGCGTGCGGCCGTTAGGCTGAGCGCAACCATCTCGCCGGACGTTTCCGCCATGCCACGCTGGTTCCACCGCACGCTCGCCTTCCTGCTGTTCGCCTCGGTGGCGCCCGCATGGGCCGCGATACCGGTTTACGGCTACCAGGTGGTGCACGCCTGGCCGCACGACACCGCCGCCTACACCGAAGGGCTGTTCTACAAGGACGGCCATCTGTACGAGAGCACCGGCCAGGTCGGCGAGTCGACGGTGCGCAAGGTGGCGCTGGAGACCGGCGAAGTGCTGCAGCGCCATCGCCTGCCCCGCCAGTATTTCGGCGAGGGCATCGTCGACTGGAAGGGCCGCATGGTGCAGCTCACCTGGCAAAGTGGGACGGGCTTCGTCTACGACCTGGCCAGCTTCACCCCGCAGAAGACCTTCAGCTACCCCGGCGAAGGCTGGGCGCTGACCCGCGACGACCGCCAGCTGTACATGAGCGACGGCACGGCGGAGCTGCGCGTGCTGGACCCGGAAACGCTGGCCGAGGTTCGCCGCATCCAGGTCACCGCCGATGGCGTGCCGGTCACCCATCTCAATGAACTGGAATGGGTCGACGGCGAGATCTACGCCAACGTGTGGCTGACCGACCGCATCGCCCGCATCGATCCGGCCAGCGGCCACGTAGTGGGCTGGATCGATCTGTCCGGCCTGTTCGACATCAGCCAGCTGCCGAACCCGGTCGACGACGTGCTCAACGGAATCGCCTGGGACGCGGCAGGCAAGCGCCTGTTCGTCACCGGCAAGTGCTGGCCAAGGCTGTTCGAGATCCGGCTGGTGCGCCGCGCGGATCGTTGAGCCGCCGAGCGCGAACGGCTAACGCCGCAGCCACGCCGCCGCGCCGCGCCCTGCCATCAGGCCGCTGGCGAAACAGGCGGTGAGCAGGTAACCGCCGGTGGGCGCTTCCCAGTCCAGCATCTCGCCGGCGCAGAACACGCCGGGGCGCTCGCGCAGCATCAGCGTGTCATCCAGCGCTTCCAGCCGCACGCCGCCGGCGGTGCTGATCGCCTCGACCACCGGACGCGGTGCACGCAAGTGCAACGGCACGGCCTTGAGCCGCGCCGCCAGCGCCGACGGATCGGCCAGCGTGGGCTTGTCCAGCAGTTCGAACGCCAGCGCGCTTTTGGCCGCGTCCAGTCCGGCGCGACGGCGCAGCCAGTCGCCGATGCTGTGCTTGCCGCGCGGCGCGGCGAGGCGTTCGGCCAGCACCGCCGCGGCGTAGCCGGGCACCAGGTCCAGCATCAGCAGCGCCTCGCCACGTTCGCGGATCTGCTCGCGCAACTCGGCGCCGATCGCGTACACCAGGCTGCCCTCGATGCCGTATTCGCTGAGCACGAACTCGCCCTGCCGCGAATGTGCGACGCCTTGCCGGTCCACCCAGTGCGCCACCACCGGCTTCAACGGCGCGCCGGCGAAGCGGCTGGACAGGTGTTCGCTCCATGGAATCTCGAAACCGCAGTTCGCCGGCTGCAGGGGCGCGATGTCGATGCCCGCCTGCTGCAGCGGCGCCAGCCAGGCGCCGTCGGAACCCAGTTGCGGCCAGCTGGCGCCGCCCAGCGCAAGGATCACGGCATCGACAGGCACCACGCGTTGCCCCTGCGGCGTGGAAAAATGCAGCGCGTCGTGCGCCTGCCAGCCCAGCCAGCGGTGGTGCATGTGGAAGTTCACCCCGGCTTCGCGCAGCCGGCGCAACCAGCCGCGCAACAGCGGTGCGGCCTTCAGGTCACGCGGGAACACCCGGCCCGAACTGCCCACGAAAGTCTCCACGCCCAGGGCGGCGGCCCACGCACGCAGCGCGTCCGCATCGAAGGCGTCGAGCCAGCGCGCCACCTCGTCGCGGCGCGCGCCGTAGCGTTTGACGAAACCGGCGCGGGGTTCGGCGTGGGTCAGGTTGAGGCCGCCCTTGCCGGCCAGCAGGAATTTCCGCCCGACCGAGCCTTTCGCGTCGTACAGGTCGACCGTTGCGCCGGCGGCACACGCGGCCTCCGCCGCCATCAATCCGGCCGGGCCACCGCCGATGATCGCCAGCCGGGCTGAAGTTTGTTGAGTCATCCGGGCATGGTCGCACGCTGCCCGGGCAAAAAGAATTCGCGTGCCGGCGCGGCGCCGTCGCGCGCGCATTTTTTGCTGAATTGAGCCTGACTGGAAAATCTCCGCGAATCCCGTTCCGGTGAAACACCAGCCTGCTCCTTCGGGTAATGGCGCCCAAGATATTGCGATTACCATTTGGTAATGGAACGAAAGCGCAATCTATTGCGCAATTGACGACGCGTAAAACCACGCGGACCCGGATATCGCAGCATCCTGATAATCCAATCAAAGTCCATGACCGCTTCCGAATGGTCATGTTTCGCGCCGCCAGGCCCGATCGTCGAGTCGGGGCACAAACGGCCGTGCGTAGCCATTTACTCGATGTTTCGACCGTGTCATTGCGCCAATCCCATTAACCGAAAGTAATTGCGATGCTTGCCGTTGCATTAGCACCTGCAGCGATGTGACATGGATCACTCGGCATCCGAAAAAATCCTATTGACCGTTTCTCGAGACAAACCCTAACGTCCACTGATTCGCCAATGGGTCGATTGGCGAACAGACCCCAGCGACGCCATGCGATCAGGCATGGCGCCGGCTTGAACGAGAAAGGGAAATCCGTGCGCCACCCTGACGACGTCATGGGAGGGAAGGACACAGCACGCGCGGGGTCGGAAGACATCCACAAAGCCAAGGCGGCCGTGCCTGTTCGCGGCATTCCATGAGGTCCGCGCGACCCCGGGGGTTCGTGCGTCCTCGAAAAGCCCGGAAGTGCCTGTTTCGGATCACTTGCGCCCGCTGCCGGGCCAGCGATGCAAGCCCGATTTTGCACCGAGCCACGGAATACGTGGCCTGCCCTCAGGTTCGACGGACAGCCGTGTCCGTCGCCTTCATCCACTGATTGGGAATTCGTCCATGACAAACCACGCTGGTCTTCGAGGTATGGCGGCACCGAACTATCGCAAGGCCCTGCTGCCTGCGGCTCTTGCGCTGGCCATGATGTCGTTGTCGGCGCACGCCGCCGACAACTGGGTCGCCACGCGCACCGGCCCCGCGCTGCTGAACACCGCGGCACCCGTCACCACCGCGTCCACGCTGTCCACCCAGGCCACGACCCCGCGCTACAGCCTCAACATGACCGGCAACCCCAGCCTCGCCGGCACCATGGTCAGCCCGCTGGAGGCCAGCCAGCCGCTGCATGTCGCGGTCAGCCTCAAGTTGCGCCACGCCGATCAGCTCGACCAGTTCCTGCAGCAGCTCAACCAGCCCGGCAGCCCCGGGTACCACCAGTACCTCACGCCCGCCCAGTTCAAGGCCAGGTTCGCGCCGACCGATGCGCAGGTGCAGGCGGTGGTCGCCCATCTGCAGCAGAGCGGCTTCACCAACATCGAGGTGGCCGGCAACAACCAGCTGATCACCGCCGATGGCAACGCGCTCAACGTGACCAGCGCGTTCCGCACCAACATGAAGCGCTTCGAGTATCGGGGCAGACCGCACTTCGCCAATGATTCCGTCGCCTCCGTGCCGCAGGCGCTGGGCAATATCGTCAACGCCGTGGTCGGCCTGCAGAACGTGGTCGTCAAGCACACCATGTTCCACAAGGCCACCCTGGTCACCGCCCAGACCCAGGCCGCCAGCGCGGTCGCCCACAGTCCGGCCGACTTCTCCGCGATCTATGGCGGCAGCAGCATGCCGGCCGCGACCAACACCACGGTCGGCGTGATCACCTGGGGCAAGATGACCCAGGTGATCACCGACCTGGGCAGCTTCACCAGCAGCGCCGGCCTGCCCACGGTCAACACGCAGACCGTCAACGTCGGCAGCGGCACGTTCTGGAACGACGCCGACTCCAACGTGGAATGGGCGCTGGACTCGCAGTCCATCATCGGCACCTCCGGCGGCGTGCAGAAGCTGATCTTCTACGCCGCGGTCAACGGCACCAACGACGGCTCGCTGACCGACGCCGGCATCAGCGCCGCGTACAACAAGGCGGTCACCGACAACGTCGCCAAGGTGGTGAACATCTCGCTCGGCGAAGACGAGACCGCCGCCAACAGCTCGGGCACGCTGGCCACGGACGACCAGATCTTCGCCCAGGCTGCCGCGCAGGGGCAGACGTTCTCGGCCTCGGCCGGTGACGAAGGTGCCTACGAATCGTACGGCGGCGACCTCTACAAGCACGGCACGACCACGCTGCTGTCGGGCGTCAGCCTCAGCAACTATTCGGTCAGCGAACCGGCGGTATCGCCCAACGTGATCGCCGTGGGCGGCACCACGCTTTCCACCAACGGCGCGGCCTGGTCCGGCGAGACCGTGTGGAACGAGGGGCTGTCGCAGGATGGCAACAACACGGCCGACGACCGCCTGTGGGCCACCGGCGGTGGCGTGAGCAAGTACGAGGCGGCACCGGCATGGCAGACCAGCGCCCTGGGCAGCTCGATCACCAAGCGCGTGCTGCCCGACGTGGCATTCGATGCGGCGCAGTCGACGGGGGCACTGATCTACGCCAACGGCAGCCAGTACCAGGTCGGCGGCACCAGCCTGGCCTCGCCGATCTTCGTGGGCGCCTGGGCGCGCATCCAGTCGGCGAACGGCAACGCGCTGGGCTTTCCCGCCTCGAAGTTCTACGCCGCATTCCCCGGCAACCCCTCGCTGCTGCATGACGTGACCTCGGGCAACAACGGTTACAACGGCTATGGCTACAACGCGGCTGCCGGCTGGGACTACACCACCGGTTTCGGCAGCTTCAACATGGGCGCGGTGAGCACCTATGCGCAGGCCAACTGGGGCGGCAGCACGCCACCGGCCAACAACCCGCCGGTGGCGAGCTTCGGCGACACCACCAGCGGCCTGACCGCCAGCTTCACCGACAGCTCCACCGACAGTGACGGCACGATTGCCTCGCACTCGTGGAACTTCGGCGACGGCGGCACCTCGACGACGGCCAGCCCGAGCCACACCTACGCCGCCGCGGGCACCTATACCGTGTCGCTGACGGTGACCGACAACGACGGCGCCAGCAACACCAGCACGCAGTCGGTGACGGTGACAGCTGCCGGCGGCGGCGGTGGCAACGTGCTGCAGAACGGCGTGGCGCTCACCGGCCAGGCCGCCGCCACCGGGGCGCAGCTGGCCTACACCGTGGTGATTCCCGCCGGCGCGACCAACTTGGTGATCGCCGAATCCGGCGGCACCGGCGACGCGGATCTGTACACGAAGTTCGGTTCCGCGCCGACCCTGTCCAGCTATGACTGCCGTCCATACGTCAGCGGCAACAGCGAAAGCTGCACGGTGGCCTCGCCCCAGGCAGGCACCTACTACGTGATGTTGAACGGCTATGCCGCGTTCTCCGGGGTCAGCATCAAGGCCACCTGGAGCACGGGCGGCGGCGGTGGTGGCAACGTGCTGCAGAACGGCACGCCGGTGACCGGCCTGCATGCCACCAAGAGCAACGCGGTGAACTACACGATGGTGGTACCCGCCGGCGCCAGCAACCTCAAGTTCGCGATCTCCGGCGGCACCGGCGACGCCGACCTGTACGTGAAGCGCGGCTCGGCACCCACCACCAGCAGCTACGACTGCCGCCCCTACGTAGCCGGCAACAGCGAGACCTGCAACATCTCGCCGTCCACCGCAGGCACCTACTACGTCATGGTGCGGGCCTACAGCAGCTACAGCGGTGTCACGCTGACCGGCAGCTACACGCCGTAAGCGGTTGCAGACCTGAGGAGCGCACGGAGGCGCACCCGCATTCAGGCAGGGACCAGGCCCGGTCGGCAACGACCGGGCCCTTCTGCATATGGACGTCCAGACGTCCATGGATTGCGCTGCCGAACACTCAGTCGCGCTGGAACACCGCCAGCTCGGGATGATGCAGGCTGAAGCCCTGCACCCGGTTCACGCCCAGCGCGGTCAGCGCCTGCACGGTCTCGGCGTCGGCCACCCATTCGGCGATCACCTCCAAGCCCAGCCGATGCCCGATGTCGGTCACCGCCTTGACCATCAGGTGACTGACCGGATCGGTGAGCATGTCGCGCACGAAGCTGCCGTCGATCTTGATGATGTCCAGCGGCAAGTTTTTCAGATAGGTAAACGAGGACATGCCCGCGCCGAAATCGTCCAGCGCGATGCGGCAACCGGCGCTGCGCAACAAGGCCATGCAGCGCACCACCTGGGACAGGTTGCGCACCGCCACGGTCTCGGTGATCTCGAAGCACACCCGCGAAGGCTCCACCCGGTAGCGCTGCAGCAGTTCGATGATCCGGTCGACCAGGGCCGGGTCCTCGATGCTGGCGCCGGACAGGTTGATCGCCACCATGTCCAGCCGGTTGCCGGCCGGATGCAGCCGCTCGAAGTTGGCCAGCGTGGTCTCGATCACCCAGCGGTCGACCGACGGCATCAGGCCGTAGCGCTCCGCCGCCGGCAGGAACACGCCGGGCACCACCAGCTGCCCGGACTCCTCGCGGAAACGCAACAGCATCTCGATGCCCGGCTCGGCGCCGTCGCCCAGCGGCAGTGGCCACACTTCCTGGTAGGTGAGCTGCAGGCGATGTTCGTCGACGGCCCAGCGCAGGCGGTTGGCCCACTCCATCTCGCTGCGCCGGCGCACCGTCTGGTCGTCGCGCTCGGAGTAGAAGTGCACGCGATTGCGGCCGGACTCCTTGGCCACGTAGCAGGCGGTGTCGGCCTGGGTCAGCAGATCCTTGGCCGAGATGCCGGCCGGCTCGGCGACCACGCCGCCGATGCTGGCACTGATCGTGTAGCTGCGCTGTTCCCAGATGAACACGTATCCGTCGATGCAGCGACGCACGCGTTCGGCGATCCGCTCCGCTTCCTGCTGGTCGGCCACCCGGGTCAGCAGCACCCCGAACTCGTCGCCGCCGAGCCGGGCCAGCACGTCGGTGCCGCCCAGCTGCTTGCGCATCACGATCGAAAGCTGGGCCAGCAGCTGATCGCCGGCGAGATGACCCGAGGTGTCGTTGATCAGCTTGAACTGGTCGAGGTCGACGTACAGCAGCACGATGATCGGCGGGCCCGCCACGCCGGCCGCCAGCGAATCGTGCAGGCGGCGCTCGAATTCGCGCCGGTTGTACAGATCGGTCAACGCATCGTGGCTGGCCTGGTGACTGAGCAGCTCGGTCAGCTGGCGCTGTTCGGTGATGTCACTGGCCACCATCAGCAACTTGCCAACTCCGCCCAGCTCGATGCGCGAGATCGCCACGCTGGCCCAGAAGTGCGCGCCGGCTGTGTTGTGCAGGCGCGCCTCGATCCGGCTGCAGCCCCGGGTTTCGGCATCGCTCAGCTGCCCGCGCAGGATCTCGTCGTCGAACAGGTCGGGCAGGCGCTGCTCGGTGACCTGGTCACCGAGGCGATCGCGCGAGGTGCGGTTCGCGTAGGTGATCCGGCCGCCATCGACTTCGGCCAGCAGCACCAGCGCGGGCAGCAGTTCGTTCAGGGCGCGGAAGCGCTCCTCGCTCTCGCGATAGCGCCGGCTCATCTGCCAGCCCAGCTCGAGCGCGCGCTGCCGCGTCCCGACGATGGAATACACCAGCAGAGCCAGCAGCAGGCTCACCAGCAGGCCGCCGGGCAGGGTCGACTGGCGCCAGTCGATCGCGGGAGGAGTGGTGTCGCGTGGCTGCATCACCACGTCCCAGACCCGACCGCCGTAGGCCAGTCGACGCTCGAAACGATAGTCGCCGCGGACATCCGGCGTGCCGGGCATCGAGTCGAACAGCGGCAGCACGTGGCCGACTTCCGTCACGTCGGCCAGCTGCAGCCGCAGATCGCGTCGCACGTCATCCTGCAGGACGCTGTCGATCAGCGTGCTGACGCGAAAGGACACGGCGATCGAGCCGCGCATGCGCTGGTGCCGTTGCGCGAGCGATTGCGGCGGGTCGCCCGGGCTGAACACGGGCAGGCGCAGGGTGATGCCGTCCTCGGTGCCGCTGGCGCCCCGCTGCTGCACCGGGCGAAACGGTGCGGACAGGGTGGCCTGGTCGCTGTCGCGCGAGGCCAGCAGGCCAGCCAGGTTGTTCGGCTGCGCCCCCACATCCAGGCCGATCACCGCCGCATTGCCGCTGGCAGGCTCGACCCATCGCGTCATGTAGCGCTCGCCCGCGCCATCCTGTTCGCGTTGCGCATAGGCCAGCGCCAGCAGGCTGGGAAACTGCTCGCGCGGGCGCAGGTTGGTGTAGAAGTTGGCGAACTCGACCTGGGTCACCTGGTCAGACGCGAGGAACAGCGTCTGCACGGCGCGCAACATCGCTTCGGCCGAATGCAGCTTGTCCTGCAGCGCCGCGAACGTCTTGTTGGCCAGTTCGCCACGAACAAAGGACTGCTCGGCCAGGCGGCGTTGCTGCTGCTGGTGATGCACGGACAGCGCCAGGGCCAGTCCGCCCAGCAGGACCAGCAGGCTCCACAGCCACGCGCTGAGCCGCCATGGTGATGGCTTGGCCAGCGACAGCCGGGCGTCATGGCCTTCCCGCTGATCCGCCCGGGCCGGGTCAAGCTCGTCGCGATCCATGTTCTCTGGCAGCTCCCGCGCTCAGCGTCCGTTGGCCGCGATGGTACAAGAGCGGCATGTGCTCTGACCGTTACGAGCCGCACACGGATCAGCGTCGCTCACGGGGTTTCGCGCGGTGCGTCGGCGTGGCGGTCCACGGATCATCGGGCCAGGGGTGGCGCGGATAGCGGCCCTTCATTTCCTTCCTGACCTCGGGATAGGTGCGCTCCCAGAACCCCTTCAGATCCTGGGTCACCTGGATCGGTCGTCCCGCCGGCGACAGCAGGTGCAGGGTGACCGGCACGCGACCGCCGCCCACCCGCGGGGTGTCGGCCAGGCCGAACAGCTCCTGCAGTTTCACCGCCAGCACCGGCGGCCCGTCTTCGGCGTATTCCAGCCGGCGCGGCTGACCGCTGGGCACCACCAGACTTTCCGGTGCCTGCGCATCCAGCATGCGACGCTGCTGGTGATCCAGACGCGACGCCAGCGCCTGGGACAGATCCTCCGGCCCCAGCGCATCGAGTCGATGACGTCCCGCCAGGCACGGCGCCAGCCAGTCCTCCAGCGAAGCCAGCAAGGCGGCACCGGAAACATCGGGCAGGCCGAGCTCGGGCATCCACTGGCGCAGGGCCTGCATCCGTGCGCGCAGGCGCCGCGCGTGGTCACTCCACGGCAAACTGTCGATGCCCCGCGCACGAACGGCGGCGAGCAGCGCGGGCAAGGCGTCGGACGGTTTCACCGGGACACTGTGACGTTCCAGCACGATCGCGCCGAAACGCGATTCGTCGAAGGCCTCGGCGGCACCGCGCTGCTCGTTCCAGCGCAGGCTGCGTTCGCGGCTGAAGCGGGCCGGGAAGTCGCGCTCCAGCACGCGCGGGTCCAGCGGCGCCGCGGCCAGGATCAGGCTGTCGCGACTGTCGCGGCGCAACTCGATGACGACCAGCCACGGCTCGCCCAGCAAGGCGGTGTTCTCGTGCAGGCGCGCGCCGCGGCCATTGGCCAGCGTGTAGCGCGTGGGATTGCTGTCATCGCGGCGCGCCACCCGGTCGGGAAAGGCGTGCAGCAGCAGATCGCCGACACTGTGGCTGTGCGGCACGCCACTGGCGGCGCTGCGCACGTCGAGGCGACGACGCCAGCCCTTGCTGGCCTGCTCGATCGCCGCCAGCGCACCGGCGTCCGCGTCACGTGCCTGGACACCGCGACGGTCGCGCCAGGCATGCAGCGCAGCGAGGCGCACGCGCAGGTCATCGTTGCGCGCCTGTTCGCCGCGCATCGGCGAACGGGCATCGAGCAAGGCCAGCAGGTCGGCCACCAGCGCGTGCAACGACGGCGGCGCATGCAGGGCGGCCGCCGCCATGCGCGGACTGGCGCCGAGTTCGAGCATGCGCTTGCCCAACGTGGTGATGCGGCCATCGTCGCCCAGAGCACCCAGTTGCTGCAGCAGTTCGCGCGCCTGCGCCAGCGCGCCGGCCGGCGGTGGATCGAGCCAGGGCAGGTCGGATTCGCTGCTGGCGGTGATGCCCCAGGCCGCCAGTTCCAGCGCCAGCGGGGACAGCTCGGCCTGGGCGATCTCCGCGGTGCGCGCCGGTTCCAGCCGGCGGCTCTGCGGCCACAGCCGATACGCCGTGCCTTCCGCCACGCGACCGGCGCGGCCGGCGCGCTGGTCGGCCGAGGCCTGCGAAATGGTCACCGTCTCCAGCCGGGTGAAGCCGGAGTTCGGGTCGAAACGCGGCTCGCGCGCCAGGCCGCTGTCGACCACCGCGCGAATGCCCGGCAAGGTGATGCTGGACTCGGCCACGTTGGTGGCCAGCACCACGCGGCGCAGGCCCGACTCCGCCGGCACCAGCGCCGCCTGCTGATCGATCAGCGAAAGTTCGCCATGCAGCGCCAGCACGTCGACGTCGTCGCGCGTCAGGGTCTGCGCCAGCACCGCCTGCACGCGGGCGATCTCGCGGCGGCCGGGCAGGAAGGCCAGCACGTCGCCGTCGTTTTCCTCCAGCGCCTGACGCACCACCCGCGCCAGCTGGTGTTCGATCACCTCCTGCGTGCGCGCCGGCGGATGTTCGATGCGCACCGCGAAGCTGCGGCCGGGGCTGGACAGCCGCGGCGCGTCCAGCCATTGGGCGATGCGCTCGCCGTCCAGCGTGGCCGACATCAGCAGCAGGCGCAGCCCGGGCCGCAAGGTGGCCTGCAGGTCCAGCGCCAGCGCGGCGCCGAGATCACCGGCGAGATGGCGTTCGTGGAATTCGTCGAACACGATCGCGCCGATCCCGGCCAGCTCCGGATCGTGCTGAATCAACCGGGTGAGGATGCCTTCGGTGACCACTTCGATGCGGGTCGCCGCGCTCACCTTCGACTCGAAGCGGATGCGGTAGCCGACCGTCTGCCCGACCACCTCGCCAAGCTGCTGCGCCATGAACTGCGCGGCGGAGCGTGCCGCGATCCGGCGTGGCTCCAGCATCACGATCTTCTGCCCGGCCAGCCAGTCGGCGTCGAGCAGGGCCAGCGGCACCTGGGTGGTCTTGCCCGCGCCCGGCGGCGCTTCCAGCACCAGCCGCGGATGCGTCGCCAGCGCGGCGACGATCTGCGGCAGCAGTTCGGTGATCGGAAAGGTCGGCGTGGATGCAGTCATCCACGCGAATGATAGTGGCTGCAGGCGGAACAGGCCCGGCCTGCTCCGCGATGGCGTGGCGTTATGGCGACTTCACCGGTGCACGGCAATCGGCCAGGCGCTTGCGCGCCAGCTCCAGGCCCTTCGCATCCTGCGCATGCTGGCGCGCCTCGATGACCACCTGCCAGTTGCGTTCGCACAGCTGGCCCTGATGCGTGCCCTGTTGCCACGACTGGATCGCCAGGTTCTGCGCGTTCAGATAGTCGCCCTTGCCCAGCGCCAGTTCCGCATGCTGCTGCATCTGTTCGGGCCAGCTCGGCACCGGTGGCGGTGGCGATTGCGGTTGGGGCACAGCCGGCAGCGGCACGGTGGTGGCCGCTGCCGTGGGAACGAGTTCGCCCGACTTGCGCAGCGGGGTCAGCGATTCGAACTTGTTCTGGTAGTCGTCGGTGATCTGCTTGGCATCGGCGCCGCCGCGGATCACCCGCGGCGTGATCAGCACGATCAGCTCGGTGCGGTTGCGGCTGCGATTGGTGCTGCCGAACAGCCGCCCCAGCACGGGGATGCGGTTGAGCCCGGGAATGCCCGTGTCGGTGTTGCCTTCGGCCTGCTCGATCAGGCCGCCCAGCAGCACGGTCTGGCCGCTCTGCACGGCCACCTGGGTGGCCAGCTTGCGCTGCGAGATCGCCGGGTTGCCATTGACCAGCGCCACCGTGCGGTCGGCCTGGCTCACTTCCTGGCTGATGTTCATGTAGACCAGGCCGCCGGGATTGATCCGCGGCTGCACGTTGAGGATCACGCCGGTGTTGAGGTACTTCACCTCGCTCTGGCTGGTCGTGTTGCCGAGACCGGAGTTCACGCTGACCGAATTGATCGGGATGCTGTTGCCGACCTGGATGCTGGCGGTCTGGTTGTTCATCACCACCATCGACGGCGCTGACAGCGTCTTGGTGTTGCCGCTGGTCTCCATCGCGCGCACGGCGACCTGCAGGTTGCTGTTGAGGAAGGAGTAGAAGAACGGCTCGCCACCGAACGCGTTGCCGCCCTGGCCCAGGCCGATCTGGCGATGGCGGTAGGGCTGGCCCGGCACGAGTACCGAGTTGCCGCTGTCGTCGCTGGTGGTGGTGCTGCCGGTGAGGCCTTCCAGGTACCACTGCACGCCGAACTGGAATTCGCCGGTGAGGTTCACTTCCAGGATGCGCGTCTCGATCTGCACCTGCATCGGCACGTTGTCGAGCTTGCCGATCGCCGACTTGATCTCTTCCCACTGCGAGGGCCGCGCGCGCACCAGCAACTGGTTGTTGCTGTCGACCGAACTGATCCGCACGCTGCCGTCGCTGGAGCTGTACTGCTGGTCGCCGGCGGCGCCGTTGCCACCGGCGGCATTGCCGAAGCTGCTGCCCGAGGTGCTGCCGAAACCGCCGCTGGTGCCGCTGCCGCCGGCATCGCGAGCGCCACCCATGTTCAGGCCGCCATTGCTGTCGGTGCCATTGATGCCGCCACTGATGCCGCCGTTGCGCGAGCCATCCGACGCGTTGCCGAAGGCGCCGGCGGTGCTGCCCATGCTGGTGCCGCCGGCGCTCTCGGCGCTGCCCAGGGTGGCGCCGGTGAGGCCCGGGCCGACCTGGCCGCCGCTGTCGCCGGTGCCGCCGCCACCGGCGCCGTTGGTGTAGATGTTGGCCAGGTAACGGGCCAGGTCCGAGGCCTTGATGTTGCGCACGTCGTAGACGAACAGCTGCGGCTCGTTGCCACCGCCACGATCGATGCGGGCGATCCAGTCGCCCACTTCGCGCAGGTAGTCGGGCTGGGTGCTGATCACCACCAGCGCATTGGTCCGCTCGATCGGGATGAAGCGCAGCATGCCGGCCAGCGGGGTGTCACCGTGCACGCCGAACATGCCGTCCAGCTTGGGCATCAGGTCGCCGACCGTGGCGTACTGCAGGTTGAACACGCCCACCGACATGCCACGCAGCCAGTCGACGTCGAAGGTGCGCACCATGCTCTGGTAGTTGGCCAGCTCCTGCGGCGTGCCCGACATCACCAGCAGGTTGCGCGCCGGGTCCGCCAGCAAGGTGGCGTCGGGCCGCGCGAACGGCTTGATCAGCTTCTGCATCTCGGTGGCCGAGATGTAGCGCAGCGGGAACAGCCGCGCCTGCAGTCCGCCCTGCGGCGCGGTGGCGCCCAGGCTGGGCACCAGGTTGCCGGCCACCGCGTCCTTCTGCGGCATCACCACGTAGCCGCCGTCGCGATGCACCAGCGCGTTGCCGGTCCAGCCCAGCAGGGTTTCGAGGATCGGCAGCGCCTGGCCGGCGTCGACCGGCTCGGAGGTGGAGAACGAAATGTTGCCCTGCACGCCGGGCACGATGGTGTAGTTCTGCTTCAGCAGGTCGCCGAGGATCGCCTTGACCACCGCCTGCACCGGCTGGTTCTCGAAGTTGAAAGTCACCGCGCCACTGCCGCTGGCCGCGGGCCTGGGCGTGGCCAGCGCGCCGGGATGGATGAACTGGCCGCTGCCGTGGCTGATCTCGGGGCTCGCCGTGGCCTCGGCACCACTGGCCACGCTGGTGTTCAACGGCAACGGCGCCGGCACCGGGTTCTGCGTGCCGGCCATCGCCTCGCGCTGCAGGGCGCCGTCGTCATGCGGCTGCGGCAGGCTGGCGCAACCGGCCACGCCGACCACGAAGGCGAGCGTGGCGGCGCGCAGGGTTTGCTGGGTGAGCGTGCGGAACATGGATCAACGTACTCCTTCGTTGGCCGCGGCGGCGCGGGCGGCCCGACGTTTCTGGATATTCTGGCGCAGGCGCTCGGCCGGCGATTCGCGCGGCGATTCGGGCGTGGCGCGGTTGGGCATCGGCGGCACCGGCGGCGCGGAACGACTCGGCGCGGCACCTTCACCGGAGGCATTCCGATCGGCGCCGCGCGGCGGGTCGATCGGCGCGCCGGCAGGCAGCTTCAGTTCGGTGCGGCCTCCGGAGGCATCGAAGATCGCCGAGCGGGCACGCACCTCGACCAGCTTCACGCTGCCGTCGGGCAGCGATTCGCCTTCGCGCAGGCGCACTTCGCGGTCGGCCTGGCGATCGTGCAGCAAGGCCATGCGCAATGCTGGCGTGAGGATCACGCCGGTGAGTTCGAGGTCGCCGAGCTGGCTGCCGCCATCGGCCGCGGAAGCCGTCGGCTTGCGGTCGGGCGCGAACAGCGGCTTCTGCCAGACCAGGGCGAACTGCTGCAGCGGCAACGGCTGCGGCAGGTTGGCGGGATTGCCGGCCGGCGGCAGCGGCGCGCGTGCGCGTGGCTCGTCCCAGTGCACCCCACGACCGACCCCCAGCAGCAGGGCCAGCAGCAGCGCCGCCAGCGCGATGGCGCCGAGCATCAGCCAGGGCGTGAGACGACGCTGGGCGGCCGCGTTCATGGCGCGTCTCCCGTCGAAGCCACTGGCGTGCCGGGCGATGCGGGCGCGGCCCGCGCCGGCCGCACATAGCCGGACAGGGTGAACTGCACTTCCAGCGGTACCGCGCCACCCTGCTGGGCGGCCACCGGATTTCGATAGATGCTGAGGTCGTCGATGAACAGATACGGCGTGCCCTGCTCCAGCGCCTGCATCACCGCGGCCAGCGGCTCGATGTCGCAGCTCAGGCTGATGCTCACCGCGGCCTTGCGATACGGTTCGCCGGCGGCCGGCGCGGGACTGGGCAGCGGCATCTTCTGGCTCACCGTGCACGATCCGCTGCCGGCGTGCGCCGCGACCACGTCGACCACGCGCTGCATGAGGTCCGCCGAAGCGGTGTTGGGATCGTCCGCCGAGAGGAACGCGCTGCTGGCCGCCTGGCCGGCACCGAGCGCGGCGATCCGCTGCAGCAGCGCGGGCTTCTCGGCGATCGCGGCGGCGTAGCGGCTCTGCGTGTCGCGCAGGTCGGCCATCTCGCCGCGGATCTGCTGCAACGGCGCCACGAACCACCAGTGCAGCAATACGAAGTAGGCCAGCAGCAGCACGAGCAGCAGCAGGAGCACCGCCGCGATGCGGCTGTCGCGCCGGTTCATCGCCGCCAGCTTCATGGCGTGCCCCCGGCACTCGCGGCACTCGGCGCAGGCGGCTTCGGCTGGTTGACCCGGGCGGTGAGGTAGAAGCGCTCCTTGCCGGTGGTGGGATCGGGCTGGATGCTGCCCTGGAAACTGGCGTCGGTGATCAGGCGCGAATCCTTCAAGGTGTCGAGCAGTTTCGCAGCCTGCTGGCTCTGCCCCTGGAAGCCGATCTGGCCGGTGTTGTCCACGCTGAGGCGTTCCAGCCACGCGCTGTCGGGCAGGCGCGCGGTGGCGTCTTCGAGCACGCTGAGCATCGCCACGCTGTTCTTCTTGCGCTGGGCCAGGAAGCCGGCGGCGCCGGCGTTGTCCTGCAGCTGCTGGCGCAGCGCGGCCACCTGCTGCGCTTCGCCGCGCATGCCTTCGACTTCCGTGCGCATCTGCTCCAGCGCCAGCTGCCGGTTGTGCAGCCATTCGCCCAGCACGCAGGCCAGCAATACCACCACGGCCGCGGCCAGCAGCAGGTTGAGCCGGCGCCGCGGATGCGCATGGCGCGGCACCTGCGCCGCCGGCAACAGGTTCACGCCGAGGCGGCCATGGCCATCGGCCACGTCCACCGCGTCCACACTGATCGACTGTGCCTGCAGACGCGCCAGCACGGGATCGAGGACGTCGCGGGTGACCACCACCAGTTCCGCGTTGAAGCGCCCGGCCGGCGCCGCCGTCGCCAGCTCGCGCACGGCGTAGTGCACCTGGGCCAGGTTGAACGGGGTCTGCCGGTCCATCTCGAAACCGGCCACCTGCATCAGGTTGTCGCGTGCCGCCAGCGGCAGGCTCAGCGTGCGCCGCAGCACCAGGGCGGACGGCAGCACCAGGGCCAAGCGCAGATCCTCGCGATCGACGCGTTGCAGTGCATCGCGCAACGCCGTCGGCGGCTTGCCGGCGCCGTCGATGCCCGGCTCCGTTTCATCCCAGCTCGACAGCAGCCCGGCGTGACCGTTGCGGCGCAGATCCCAGCGGGGGCCGGCGCACTGCAGCAGGTACCAGTCGGCGCCGCTGCCGAAGGCACCGCGCCAGCGCGACGGCAGCAGCGCACGCAGCTCGCCACCCCACCAGTGCAGGAAACCCGGCAACGGCGAGGCACGCCAACTGCGGCGTACGACATCGACCAGCGGCCGCAGTGACTGCGTTGCCGAACTCATTCCGCCTCCCCTTCCTGCCAGCGCAAGACGGCGTACGGTTGCGCCTGCCCCGCCTGCAGGCGAATCGTGGCGCGCAGGACCGCGCGCGTGCCGTCGGCCAGCGTAGCCTCGGACCGGATACTATGCGTTGTTCCGCTGCCCAGAACCAGCTGCGGGTCCTTTGCGTTCTGCTGCCGTGCAGCCTCGATCTGCTGGCGCTGTTCCGGCGTCATCCCCGGGATCGCCGCCAGCGCCAGCGGCGGCGCGGTGTTCGGATCGGGGCTGGAACTGCCGGACCAGATCGTCAGCGCCGGCGCCAGCAGCCGGTACAGCGAGGGCGTGACGCCCAGCACCATCTGCAACTCCTCGACACTAGCGAACGGGCCGTGGCGCGGACCGTAGTTTCTCCCGGCCGCGAGGTACCCGGCCCGGGCGCTGGCGTCATCGCCTTCCACCGCCGGCAGGCTGCGCCAGTCGACCACGTGATCGACCAGTGCCTGCGCCGGTGCAGGCTTCAAACCGGCCGCCTGGAACAGCGCCAGCAGCACCTCGGGCGAGGCCGCGTTGAGATCGACCTTGCCGCCTTCATCGATGGCGCGCACGGTGATCGTCGCGTTGTCGTAATGGAAGGTGTAGACCCGCCCATCGGCCATCCAGCGCTGCTTCGCCTGCGGGTCCTGCAGGGCATAGGCCGCCCGCATCAGGCCGGCCTCGGCCGCGTAGTGCGCCTGGGTCTGGGCGAACTGGTAGCGCGCCTGCAGGCCCTCGGTGCGCGCCAGCGCGGCATAGCCGCCGAGCAGGATCGCCAGCAGGGTGCACGCCCACAACACCAGCAGCAGCGCGACGCCGCGCTGACGCCCGTGCAGGTGCGGCGCCGCCCGCCTCATCGCAGGCTCCCGCCGCGCAGGCCCATGCGCACCAGTCCGGCCGGCGAGGCATTCACCCGCAGCGGCACCTCGAACTGCGGCCACTCGACGGTGCCGCTCACCTGCAGCTCGACCCGCACCAGTTGCGGCAGCACGCGGCCATCGGCCCAGGTCGGCGACCACGCCACCGCGGCGCCTTTCGAATCGACGCCGCGATAGCTGAAGCTGCCGCTGCTGACGTGATCGACCAGCACCTGCGGATCGCCCAGCGCCTGCGGCGGCTGGCCATCGGGCGGCAGCAAGGACAGGCTGAGTTCCAGCCGCTGGCCGCCGTGGTCATCGTCGACCAGGCGCAGCTGCTGCAGTTGCGGACCGAGCTTGCCCAGGTAACCGGGCAGCGGCGCCACGTAGCGCATCTCCCGGGCACTGCCGACGAAGTAGACCGGTTCGCCATGATCGGTGCGATCGATCGGCTGGGCCAGGCTCTGCGCCAGTTCGCGGCGCAGGAACTGCTGGGCCGAGCGCACCTGGTCCAGCCGCTCGATCGCCGCCGTGCCGGAGCGCACGCTGTGCGTGGCGGTGCGGATGCCCGAATACACGCCGACCAGCAACAAGGCCAGCAACACCAGCGAGGCGAGCACTTCGAGCAGGGTGAAACCGGCCTGCCGTTTCATGGCGCGGCCTGCGCCTGGCCCGAGGCCAGTGGACCACCCAGCCGCAGGGTGCGGAAGTGGGCCGCCCGCGGATGGGCCTGCGGCCCCCACGAGACGGTGAGGTCGAGCTGATACAGCTGCAGCGGCGCGCCCGGCACCGCGGGGCCGCCCGTGTTCCACGGCCGCACGTCGAGCTGCCAGCGGTACTGCGTATCGAAGCGGCCGGAACGATTGCCCGGCTTCACCGCCTCGCCCACGAAGGCACTGTCCAGCAGGCTGCGCGCACGCATCGCTGCCTGGCTGTATTCCGCCGCATTGCGGGTCAGGCCGATCGACGCGCCGGCCACCTTCATCAGGGCGGTGAACGCGATCGCCAGCAGCATGATCGCGGCGATCACTTCCAGCAGGCTGAAGCCGCGTTGGCGCCGGGAATGGGGAATCGGGAACGGGGAATGGCAAAAGCGGGCAGCCGGCGCTGGCGCGCCTTGCCGAACCCCGATTCCCGAATCCCGATTCCCGGGTTTCATCGGGAAGCCACCGCATCGACCACCCGCACTTCGCCGGTCAGCCACGACACGTTGACGTGCCACTCGCGCTGGCCGCTGTGCAAGGTGATGCGGCCACCGGTGGAGCTGCCATCGGGGAAGAAGCGGATGCGCCCGGTGTGGTCGTTCGGCTGGTCTTCCTTCGCGCTGGTGATGCTGATGTGCATGCCGACGGGCAGCTGCACGTCGTGCCGCCTCGCATCGTCGTAGCTGTTCGCCCGGGTATCGACGTCGAAGTGCTGCTCCTGCCCGCGCACGATCGCCTGCGCCCGGGTGGCGCGCAGCGCGCCGGCCAGTTCGCCGCTGGCCGCGCGCACCCGCGCACTGGCCAGGCCTTGGGTCACCGACACCGACACCGCTGCCACCGCGATGCCGATCAGCAGGATCACCGCCAGCATTTCCAGCAGGGTGAAGCCCCCGCTCTTATGAAACAAAGCGCTTCTTGCCTTCGCCTCCTCCCCCGCTCCGCGGGGGAGGATTGAGGAGGGGGCAGCGCACCCCGCGCGCCCGGAACGGGAAACAGGGAACAGGGAATGGGCAGAGCAGGCAAGCGTGTGAGCGCACGCTTTTCCGATTCCCGATTCCCCATTCCCGATTCCCAGCTTCATTGCCAGTTGCCCACGTCCTTGCTGTAGCCGTCGCCGCCGGGCTTGCCGTCCTGGCCGTAGAAGATCAGGTCGAAGCTGCCGTTCTGGCCCGGGTACTGGTAGCCGAAGGCATGGCCCCACGGGTCCTTCAGTTCGGAGGCCTTGGCATACGGCCCCTGCCAGTTCGCCGCGTTCGGCGGCCGGGTCACCAGGCCGTCGAGCTGCTGCGGCGGGGTGCCGTTGTCCAGCGCGTAGTTCTCGATCTTCTGGCTCAGCGTCATCAGCTGCGACTTGCCGGCGCCGTACTTGCCCTTGTCGACGTTCTTGCCGACCTGGGTCACCACCACCGCGCCGATGATGCCGATCAGCACGATCACCGCGAGCATTTCGAGCAAGGTGAAGCCCCCGCTCTTATGAAACAAGGCGCTTCTTGCCTTCGTCTCCTCCCCCGCTCCGCGGGGGAGGATTGAGGAGGGGGCAACGCCACGCGCGCGCCCATTCCCTATTCCCTGCCCCACAAATCCCGAAAGCTTCATCATTGCCCTACTCCTCGGTTACTGGATATTGCTGGTCAGACTCAACAGCGGCAGCAGGATCGCGGCCATGATGATCGCCACCAGCACGGTCATCACGATGGTCAGCGCCGGTACCAGTGCAGCCAGCAGACGATCGATCGCGCGACGGGACTCAAGTTCAAACGTGTCGGCGACTTTCAACAGCATGGTGTCGAGCTGGCCGGCTTCCTCGCCGACCTGCACCATCTGCATCGCCAGTCGCGGAAACAGTTTCGACTGGCCCAGCGCCAGGCTCAGGCCGGCGCCGCCCTTGACCTGTTCCTGCGCCGCGGCCAGGGCCGCGTCGAGCGCGCGATTGCCGGTGACCTGGCGCGCGATGCTCAGCGCGTTCAGCAGCGGCACGCCATTCTTCAGCAGGGTGCCCAGGGTGCGGGCGATCCGTGCCGTCTCCACCTTCAGCAGCAGCGGCCCGACCAGGCGCATGTGCAGCAGGCGGCCATGCCAGGCCTGCCGCGCCGCGGGATCGCGCAGGTGCGCGCGCCAGCCGAACAAGCCGCCGCCAAGCAGCAGCAGGATCAGCCACCACCAGGCCTGCAGCGTGTTGCCCACGGTCAGCACGGCCTGGGTGATCCACGGAATCGGTACCTGCATGTCCTCGAAGATCGGCACGAACTGCGGCACCACGTAGGCCAGCAGCAGCACCAGCGAACCGAGCACGCCGACCAGCAGGAAGGCCGGGTAGATCAGCGCATTGACGATGCTGCCGCGCATCGCCTGGGCGCGCTCGAGGTAGTCGGCCAGGCGGCGCAGGGTTTCCTCCAGCGAGCCGCCCGCTTCGCCGGCGCGCACCAGGCTCACGTAGAGCTTGGGAAACACGCCGTGTTCCTCGTCGAGCGCGGAGGACAGCGTGTTGCCGCCCCGCACCCGATCGCGCACGCGTTCGATCAGCTTCTTCGCGTGCTCGCCCTCGGGCAGGTCGAGCAGGATGCCCAGCGCGCGGTCCAGTGGCTGGCCGGCGCCCAGCAGGGTCGCCAGCTGATGGGTGAACTGGGCCAGCTGGTCGCCGTTGAACGGCCCGCGCTTGAACAGCGCGACCAAGCCGCTGCCACCGCCCGCACCATCGGCCGGCAGCGCTTCCAGCGGCGTGTGGCCCTGGTCCTGCAACCGGCCGATCACTTCCTCGACACTGGCCGCCTCCATCTGGCCCTGCAGCGTCTCGCCGGCGTCGTTGACCGCCTTGTAACGGAACTGCGCCACCTCAGCCTTCCTGCGTCACGCGCAGGACCTCTTCCAGCGTGGTGATGCCGGCCACGGCCTTGGCGATGCCGTCCTCGTACATCGTGCGCATGCCTTCGGCGCGGGCCTGCTTCTCGATCTCGCCCTCGTTGGCGCGCTGCATCACCAGGCGGCGCAGCGGGTCGCTCATGGTGAGGAATTCCATGATCGCGCGGCGGCCGCGGTAGCCACTGGGGTTGGCTGCGCTGGTGCCGGGTTTCCACAGCCGGATCGGCCGCTCGTCGGTGTATTTCTCCAGCTCGAACTGTTCGATCACCTCGGGCAGCGCCTCGTAGGCAATCGCGGTTTCCGGATCGAGCCGGCGCACCAGCCGCTGCGCCAGGATGCCGTTGATGGTGGAGCCGAGCAGGTAATCCTCCACGCCCATGTCGAGCAGGCGGGTGACGCCGCCGGCCGCGGAGTTGGTGTGCAGCGTGGACAGCACCAGGTGGCCGGTCAGCGCGGACTGGATCGCGATGCGGCAGGTTTCCAGGTCGCGCATTTCGCCGATCATGATCACGTCCGGGTCCTGGCGCATGATCGAGCGCAGGGCGCCGGAGAAATCCAGCCCGATCTGCGGCTTCACCTGGATCTGATTGATGCCTTCGAGCTGGTATTCGACCGGGTCCTCGACGGTGATGATCTTCACGTCGTTGGTGTTGATCTGGCTCAGCGCGGTGTACAGCGTGGTGGTCTTGCCCGAGCCGGTGGGGCCGGTGACCAGCAGGATGCCGTGCGGCTTGTTCAGCACCTCGACGAAGCGCTGCTGGAAGCTGTCGGTGAAGCCCAGCGACTCGAAATCGAACACCACCGATTCGCGGTCCAGGATGCGCATCACCACCGATTCGCCGAAGCTGGTCGGCACGGTGGACACGCGCAGGTCCAGCTCCTTGCCCTGCACGCGCAACTGGATGCGGCCGTCCTGCGGCAGGCGGCGCTCGGCAATGTTGAGCCGCGCCATGATCTTCACGCGCGAGATCACCGCGGCGGTCGACGACGACGGCGGCGCTTCCACTTCGTGCAATACGCCGTCGATGCGGTAGCGCACCTTCAGCCGGTTCTCGAACGGTTCGATATGGACGTCCGAAGCGCGCTGCTCCACCGCGCGCTGAAGAATGAGATTGACCAGCCGGATGACGGGGGCCTCGGAGGCGAGGTCGCGCAGGTGCTCGACGTCGTCCTCTTCGGCGGCGCTGCCGTCGAGGTTCTCCACGATGGTGCCCATCGCGGAACGGCCGGAGCCGTAGTAGCGCTCGATCAGGCCGTCGATTTCCGAACGCAGGCCCACCCGCAATGCCACCGGCCGCCCGGCGGCCAACTGCACCGCCTGCAAGGGATACGGATCGGCCGGATCGGCGACGATCAACGCCAGCCCGTGGGCTTCGTCCTGCACCGGCACCACGTGCTGCTGCTTGAGGAAACGCAGCGACAGCTCCAGATCCGCCGGCGGCAGTTCCGGCGCATCACGCGCGGACAGCAGCGGCACCTGCAGCAGTTCGGCCCAGCCCTCGGCCAGATCGCGCTCGGACACCAGGCCAAGACGCGCCATCAGCGTGGTCAGCGTGCCTTCGGTCGACTCCTCGTGCAGCCGGCGCGCGCGCACCAGATCGCCTTCCTTCAGGCGACCACGCGCCACCAGCCACGCGCAGACTTCCGCCTCGCGATCCTCCACGGCCATGCTCGCCCCGCCGACCGCCGGCTCAATCACTGCCGACATCCTCCACCCCGCTTGAGTGCACGCGAAACCGTCGACGCCCTGGGGCGAAAACGGCAAACGTCATAGGTATCACATCCGGCCAGGCGCATGCGAATGGCCCGGGATTCGGCCCGCATGCCGTTCATCCCTGGCGCGGCCCTCCATTGTGCCGAGTTCACCGGCGCAATGGCGGCATCGCGCCTAGGAAAAATTCCTGTTCGGCGCCGTTGCGGTTGCCAGTCCGGCAGCTTCCTTCGAAACTGCCGAAGCCGTCGCAAAGTCATCGCCCCGGGCCGGGGTATGACTGAGCTGTCATTGCGCCGTCACGGACAGTGGTCAGGTTGCGGGAAGGGGAATCCGCCAACACATCGAGGGAAATCACGTCATGATGCCTATGCGTCGCGCCGCGGGAATGGCGCTGTGTCTGTTTGCCGCGGCGCTTCCCGCGCTGGCCGCGGATCTCACGATCAGCAATTTCCGCGTACGCGGACCGGCCGGCGGCAACGATGAATTCGTCGAGCTGCACAACGGCTCGCCCAGCGCACTCGACGTGGGTGGCTACACCCTGCTCGGCTCGAACGACAGCGGCACCACCGGCACACGTGCGACGCTGCCATCGGGTACGTCGATCGCGCCGGGCTGCTACCTGTTGCTGACCAACGGCTCCAGCAGCGGCTACTCCGGCAGCGTGGGCGGCGACGTGATCTACAAGACCGGCATCACCGACACCGGCGGCCTGGCGATCGCCGATGCCGGCGGCACGGTGCTGGACCAGGTCGGCCTCAGCGGCGGCTCGGCCTATGGCGAAGGCACGCGGCTGGCCTCGCTGGGCTCGACCAATGCCGACCGCTCGTATGCCCGCATCAGCAACGCGGCCGGGCTGGTGCAGGACACCGGCGACAACGCGACGGACTTCAGCCTGCAGTCGCCCTCGGCGCCGCACAACGCCGGCAGCGGCTGTTCGGACCTCGGCCTCGGCGTGTCGGTGGCCGATGCTTTGATCGACGAGGGCGACAGCAGCACCACCGCGCTCGATTTCAGCCTCACTTTGAGCAAGCCGGCGCCGGCGCCGGTGCAGGTGCGCGTGCGTACGGCCGATGGCGCGGCCACCGTGGCCGATGGCGACTACGACGCGCTGGACCAGGTGGTGACCTTTGCCACCGGTGACACGGTGCAGAAGATCACCGTCACCGTGCACGGCGACACGAAGATCGAACCGGACGAAGACTTCGCGGTGCAGCTGAGCGAGCCGTCCAGCGGCCTGGCGATTGCCCGCGGCGAGGCAATCGGCGGCATCCTCAACGACGATGCGGCCCAGGTCGAGATCTTCCAGATCCAGGGCAATGGGGACAGCTCGCCGTTCACCGGCCAGCCGGTGATCACCCGCAACAACATCGTCACCAGTGTCGGTCCGGCCGGCTTCACCATGCAGACGCCTGACCGCCGCGACGACCACGTCCGGCTGACCTCGAACGGTGTATACGTGTTCACCGGCAGCGCTCCGACGGTGAAGACCGGTGACGCGGTGGACGTGCGCGCCCGCGTGGCCGAGTACTACGGGCTGACCGAACTGACCGGCCCCAGCATCAGCGTGCGCAGCTCGGGCAACCGGCTGCCGCTGCCGGTGCTGTTCGGTCGCAACCTGCCGTCGACCGATCCGGCGAACCTGTCCTGCGGCACGACCAATTTCGAATGCTTCGAGGGCATGCGCGTCCTGATCGTCAACGGCATCGTCGACCGCGGCAACCAGCGCTACGGCAACGATCCGTTCGCCGAGGTCTTCGTCAGTGCCGGCGGCAGCCGTTCGCTGCGTTCGCAGGGCGTCACCTTCGGCCTGCCGGCGTCGGACCTGCACTCCGGCGTGTGGGACGGCAACCCGGAAGTCTTCGAAATGGACGCCGATGCCCTCGGCGCGGTGCCGACCGGCACCGGGATCAACGGCGGCGCGCGGTTCATCGCCGAAGGCGTGATGAGCTACAGCTTCGGCGACTACGACTTCCAACCGACCAAGTTGCACATCCTCGACGCCAACACGATGCCGCGCCCGGTGCATGACTGGCGGGGCCCCGATGGCCTGCGCGTGGGCAACCTCAACATGCTGCGGCTGTGCGACACCGATGGCGACAACAGCACCTATGAGTGCGGTGATCAGGGCACGCCGACGACGGACGAATTGCAGCTCAAGCTGCAGCGACTGTCTGCCTACATCGGCGGCGTATTGAAGCTGCCCGACGTGCTGGGCGCCGAGGAGGTGGAAAACCTGTCCGTGCTCGAACTGCTGGCCGCGCAACTGAACGGCGACTACGGCGTGCACTATTCCGCGCACCTGGTCGACGGGCACGATCCCAGCGGCATCGACGTGGGCTTCCTGGTGCAGGATGACCGCGTGCAGATCGCCAGCGTGAGCCAACTTGGCTACGACGCGACCTGGGTGGACCCGGGCACCGGCCAGTCGACCTATCTGCACGACCGTCCGCCGTTGCTGCTCGAAGGCACCAGGCTGGGCAAGGGCAGCTTTTCGTTCCGCCTGATGGTGGTGCACCCGAAGTCGCTGATCGGCGTGGATGGCGGGGCGGATGCCACCCGCAACCGCCTCAAGCGCTTCAACGGCGCGGTGGACATCGCGCAGCGGGTGCAGGCGCTGCAGACCGACGCGAAGTCCGCTTTCGAACCGCTGGTGGTGCTGGGCGACTTCAACGCCTATCCGTTCACCGACGGCTGGACCGACGTGGTCGGCGCGATCGCCGGCACCTACGACGACAGCGCCAACCTGCTCGACCTCGGCGGCAACATCGTGAAGCCGGCGCTGTGGAATGCGGTGCAGTCGGTGGCCCCGAACGACCGCTACTCGTTCCTGTTCACCCAGCAGCTCGGCCAGATCCAGGGCTATCAGAGCACCGGCTCGTTCGACTCCGGCCGTGACGTTCCGGTAGCCCAGGTGCTCGACCAGGCGCTGCTCGATCGCCTCGCCCAGCGCTGCTTCCGCGGTTTCGAATACGGTCGCGGCAATCTGGATGCCCCCGACCAGGTCCAGGACGACGCGGCCGCCGCGACCGATCTCCGCAAGGCCATCGGCGTTTCCGACCACGACGGCTTCGTGCTCGACCTGGCCTGCCCGGGACTGGCTCACGGACACCACTGAGGCTTCATCGCGTCACGACAGAAAGGCCCGCCCAGGCGGGCCTTTCCTTTTCCCGGAATCCCTCCGCGCAGCAGCCGGACGGGACCTGCTTCATCGCGACCTGCGCATGGACACGTGACTGCCGCCTCACGCGATGGCGGCGGGCCTCGGCCACCAAAGAAAACCGGCGCACATGGGCGCCGGTTCCTGTCTTCTCTCGCGCATGTCCGGGCCTTTCCGCAGGGCCCGGCGGCCTGATTTACCAGCCGAAGCCCACGCCCACGCCACCGGAGGTTTCCTTGCCACTGACCGCCGCACCGAAGGTCAGGTTGGCCCTCGGCGACAACTGCCGCGAGTAGCCTACCGCCAGCGCTGCGGTGCTGCCGTAACCACCCATGCCCACGCCCACCCGGTTCGGCGTGTTGATGCCCTGGGTGCTGAACGCCATCTGCGCCATCGCCGTGCCCATCGCACCGACCTGGTTCACGCGCTTGTCCATGGCGCGGAAGCGGTTGTTGGTGTCGTTGCGCAGCGAGTTCACGTCTGCCGTGCTGGCGATGTTGGCGAACTTCTGGTCGGTATACGCATTGGCGCTCTGCAGGGTCTGCTGGGCGTTGGCGTCGCTGTAGTCCTTCGCGCTGACCAGGGCTTGCTGCACCTGGCCGAAGTTCGCCGCGTCGGTGGCCTGGGTACCCGCCGCCACGTTGGTGATCTGGCGGTTGTTTGCCGCCGTGCCCACCGACACCGTGTTGGCACGATCGGCCAGCGAGCCCTGGCCCAGGGCTACCGCACTGGCAGCCGTGGCCGAACTGCCCTGGCCGATCGCCGTGCCCGACGCCGCGCTCACCGATGCGCCTTCGCCGATCGCCACCGCGTTGGTCGCCGTCGCCGCGATCGTGGTATTGGCACCCACCGCGGTGCTGCCATCGGCATTCACCTTCGCATTGCCGCCGATCGCGGTGTCGTTCGGGCCCGCCGCGTAGCTGTCGCCGCCGATCGCCGTGCCGTGGTCACCGCCCACCTCGGCATTCGAGCCGATCGCCACGCCACGCGAGCCGGCCAGCACCGAAGCGTCGTCGCTGCCATCGCCCACGGTATCGATCGCCACCGCGCCAAGCTCCTGCGTGCTCTGCTGCAGATCGCCGATCTGCCCCTCGATGCCGGTGACCCGACCGTCCAGGTCGACGATCGCCTGGGCGTTGGCATCGGTCTTCGCATCCACCTGGTCCAGCTGTTGCCGGTTCACCGCATCTGTGGCGGCAACGCCGTCGGCGACGTTGTGAATTGCCGTGCCATCGGCACCGCCCAGGGTAATCGAGTCCTGTGCCACACCGTCGTACTTCACCGCCGCCGCGTCCGTCTGGTCGATCTGCGACTGCAGCGTGCCCAATTGACCCACGGTGGCTGCGTCGGTGGCATCCACGCCATCGGCGACGTTGACGATACGGCGCTCGGCGCCTGCGCTGCCGACGGAGACGGTGTCGACCTGATCGGCGATGGAACCGGCACCCAGCGCCACGCTGTTGTCCGCCTGGGCCCAGGCACCATCGCCAAGGGCCACCGCATCGGTGCCGTCGCTTTCCGCACCCACGCCGGCGGCCAGCGAGAAATCACCCACCGCCACCGAGCTGTAGCCAAGTGCGGTGGCCAGGAACCCCTGGGCCACGCTGTAGCCACCCACGGCCACCGTACCGGCATCCAGCGCACCGCTGTCGAAACCCAGTGCCATCGACTGCTCGCCGATGGCGCCGCCATACCCGTTGCTGTCCTGCGCACCCATCGCGATGGCATACGCGCCTTCGGCGTAGCTGTCCGCGCCCACCGCCGTGGCGCTGGTGCCCAGCGCGGTCGCGTTGTTGCCCATCGCGGTGGCCGCGTCGGCGCCGGTGTAGGCCGCCCCGCCCAGCGACGTGGCGCCCGCGCCGATCGCGAAGGCGCCGTTGCCGACCGCCGTGGCGTTGTCACCGATGCCCGCGGCCTGGTAGCCCAGCGCCATCGCCCCGCGAC
>NZ_AJXT01000013.1 GCF_000264295.1 Rhodanobacter spathiphylli B39
TTCGAATTTACCCTTTGCCATGCGCGCTACACCCCGATGGAGTCGATGAATTGAAGAAAACTGCCCCTTCGGGGCTGGCCGGACCGGCCTGAATTGGTGCTCATAACAGGAATCGAACCTGTGACCTCTTCCTTACCAAGGAAGTGCTCTACCGACTGAGCTACATGAGCGTGGTGTATTTCATCCATCTTCCCTGATGGTGACTTCAGACCGGCGTCCTGCCGGACTCTTCATAACTTCAGCCATCTTCCCGGACGGCGGCTTCAGACCGGCGTCCTGCCGGGCCACTCAAAAACGCGTCGATCTGCGCAGTTGTCGCCTCGATCAACAGCACCCGACACTTGCAGAGCAATGGAGCGGAAGGCGGGAATCGAACCCGCGTAATCAGTTTGGAAAACTGATGTTCTACCATTGAACTACTCCCGCCTGGCGCGGAACTCTTGCTGGTGGAGGGAGGTGGATTCGAACCACCGAAGGCGTAAGCCAGCAGATTTACAGTCTGCCCCCGTTGGCCGCTTGGGTATCCCTCCAACAAAGAACGCGTATTGTGTGGATCGAGCCTCGAACTGTCAACACCTGCAGACGTGAATTTCACCTGCGGCGACGTTTTTCTGCCGCCGCGTTCAGTCCGGCGAAGTGGCGTTGAGGCGAACCAGCTGCTCCATGTCCTTCGACGCCTCGAGCAGCCGCCTGGCCTGTGCCTGCAGCCTTCGCTCGGCATCGTCGCGCGGCTCCCAGTGCGGCACCGGGGTGGGCTTGCCATCCGGACTGTCCAGCGCCACGAAGACCATCACGCAGCTGGTGGCCAACCGCCGTTCGTCCTTGCGCAGGTCGCTGGCCAGCACGTCCACGGCGAGATGCATGCTCGACGTGCCGGTGTGGATCAGGCGCGCCCGCACGGTCACCAGGTCGCCGATCAGGATCGGCGCCACGAACTGGATGCCGCTGACCGAGACGGTGACGCAATAGGCGCCACTCCAAGCCACCGCACAGGCGTAGCCGGCCTGATCAATCCACTTCATCGCCATGCCGCCATGCACCTTGCCGCCGAAATTGACATCGGTGGGCTGGGCGAGGAAGCGGAAGGTCACTTCGTGCTGTTGTCCGGGCATGGGGCTGGCATCTCGTGGCTTAGTCCGTGGCGGCAATTATGCCCTGACCGCGCAGCCGCGCCCGCCCCGGTCGACACCGCTCCGTCGGCTTGCGGCCGGCTTCGCTTCATGGCTAGATGCAGCGCAGGGAAACCGGGGGAACACCAATGGTCTTGCGCAGCATCGCATCGCGGACGGCATGGTGGGTTCTGGTCGGCTCCACCCTCGTGCTCGGCGCCATCGGCGGCCTGCTGCTCGCCCTGACCCGGGCGCAGATCCTGCAACACACCCATCACGAGGCCGCCGCCCTGGCGGCCAACGCGGGCAGCCAGATCCAGGCTCGCGTCGATCGCGTCGCCGTCTCGGCGCAAATGCTTGCCGCGATCATCGCCAGCCGCCAGGACGATGCCGAACCCCTGTTGCGGGACACCCTCGCCGCCAACCTCGACATCGACGGTCTGGCCGCCGTGTTCAGGCCGCCCCTCGATCCCGCCGCCCCGCGGCCGCATTCGCCCTTCGTGAACCGCCTGGACAATGGCGCGCTGAGCAGCCGCGACCTGTCGCAGGACGCCAATCCCTACTGGAACAACAACTGGTTTCTCGGTGGCCTGGGCTGTACCGGCGGCTGCTGGCAGCGACCGTTCTTTTCGCAGTCGCGGCACCGCCAGCTGGTCAACTACTCCACCACGATCGAACGCAACGGGCACCCGATCGGCATCATCAACGCCGATGTCACGCTCAACTGGCTGCACCGGATTCTCGGCAGCCTGGACAAGCCGCCCGGCGCCTATACCTTCGTGCTGGACAGCGACGGCAATTACCTGGCGCACGACAATCCGGAACTGGTCGGCCAGCGTGGCGGCACCGCCCTGCTTGACGCGCTGGCCAGCGACCACGCCGAGTCCATGCGCCTGCCGGTGGCGCAGAATCCGCGGGCCCGGGGGCCCGTCTGGGTTTACTCCGCCCCGATCCAGGGCACCCGCTGGCGGCTCGGCCTGGTGGTGCCGGAGTACCAGATCTACGCCAGCGTGCGGCACATTTTCCTGTTGAGCCTCGCCCTGGGCCTGCTGGCCATGCTCGGCGTGGCGCTGATCACGCTGCTGACGATCCGCCGCACGATGGCGCCACTCGGCGTGCTGGCCGACCGTGCCGAGCATGTCGCCCGGGGCGAGCTCGACTTCGAGCTGCCGGCGGCCCGCCGCCCCGACGAAGTGGGTCGTCTCACCGAATCCTTCGACCAGATGCGTCGCGAACTGGCCCTGCACCTGGAGGATCTGGCCAGGGTCGCGCGCGAAAAACAGCGACTGGCCAGCGAGCTGGAGATCGCCCACCAGATCCAGCTCGGCCTGCTGCCGAATGCGCACTACCTGGATGCCGTCTGCGCGCAATTCGAACTGCACGCCGCGCTGCATCCCGCGCGAGCGGTTGGCGGCGATCTGTACAGCTATTTCATGCTCGACCCGCAGCGCTTTTTCGTGATGGTCGGCGACGTCTCGGACAAGGGCATCCCGGCCGCCCTGTTCATGGCGCAGACCATCACCCTGGCCAAGGCGCTGGCGCCACGCGCCCAGACGCCGCAGAACCTGCTGCGGCTGCTCAACCTCGAACTGTGCCGCGGCAACGACAGCTGCATGTTCGTCACCCTGCTGTGCGGCCTGCTGAACACCGGCAGTGGCAACCTGGTGCTGGCCAGCGCCGGCCACGAGCCACCGATCCTGTGTGGCCGCGGCGCGCCACTGGTGCTGGAGTTCCCCACCGGCGCCGTGCTCGGCCTGTACGAGGATTCGGATTACCCGGAACATGTCCTGCGCCTGGGCCGGGGCGAAACGCTGCTGATGTATACCGACGGCATCACCGAAGCCAGCGACCACGACGAGCGGATGTACGGCATCGAACGCACCGTGGAGAGTCTCGCGCAAGTCCCGCCGACGGCGGCCACGGCCGCCTACATCGAGCGCCTGCTGGGCGACGTGGATCGGTTCGTGGCCGATGCCCCGCAGGCTGACGACATCACCCTGCTGGCACTGAGCTGGCACGGCTCGGTGCTCAAGACCACCGAGATGACGCTCGACAACCGATTGCCGGATGTCTTCGCCGCACTCGACCGCTGCGAGCAGTTGCTGCAGGATGCCGGCACCCCGGTTGCGTTGTGCGGCGACATGCGCCTGGCGCTGGAGGAGCTGATGGTCAACACGGTCGAATACGGCTATCCCGATGGCCAGACCGGCCAGATCCGCCTGCGGCTGCAGCCTCTGGCGGACGCCGTCGCGGTCGAGCTGATCGATGACGGCGTGGCCTTCGACCCGTTGCAGTCCGCCGATCCCGTCCTCACCGGTGACCTGGCCGATCGCGAGCGGGTGGGCGGCCTCGGCATCCATCTCGCACGCACCATGACCGACGAAATGCGCTATACACGGGACGCACAAGGCAACCACCTGCTGCTTCGCTTCGCCTACCCGACCCAGGATGGATCTTCGCCATGACGCTCAGCCTGCACAGTGAATTTTCCGCCCCCGATCGCGCCGTCGTGCACGTCGGCGGCCGCCTCGACGCGATGACCTTCGGCGAACTCGACGAGGCCATGCTCGCCCTGCTCCCGCAGCTGCCGGACGGCGGCACCGTGGTAATCGACCTGACCGGGCTCACCTACATCAGCAGCGCCGGCTTGCGCAGCTTCGCCAAGGTCCGCAAGACGATGCGCGCCCACGGCGGCCACACCCTGCTGCTGAATCCGCAGCCGCAGGTGCGCAAGGTGTTCGACATCGTCAAGGCGGTGCCGGTGAACGAGGTGTTCACCAGCACGCAGGAGCTCGACGCCTATCTGGACCGCATGCAGCGGCAGATCACCGAAGGCGACGACGAGGCCTGACCGATGCTGCTCAAGGCATGGGCCGCGGCAGCGCCAGCGGATCGTTGTCGTAGATCGCCACGTGCGGCATGCCGTCGGCGCCGATCCACCCCCGGTACATGCCCTCGGTGTTGAATGGCATCGCCACGCTGCCGTCGGCGCCCAGGATGATTGCGCCGCCGTCGCCGCCCATCTGCGGGATCTCGTCGTTGATCACCGCCTTGCCGGCCTGTGTCGCCGATTCGTGCAGTTCGGTCATGCGCAGGCATATCTCGCGCGCCGCCGAAACGCGTATGTAGTACTCGCCCCAGCCCGTGCCGGATACCGCGCAGGCCACGTTCGCATAGGTGCCCGCGCCCACGATCGGCGAATCGCCGACCCGGCCGTAGCGCTTGTCGGTCATCCCGCCGGTCGAGGTGCCGGCAGCCAGGCGGCCCTGGCTGTCGCGCGCCACGGCGCCGACGGTGCCGAAATGCTTCAGCGCGCGCAGCCGTTCGGGCAGCGACACGCCCGCAGCGTCTTGCTTCAGAGCCTTCTGCAGTTCCAGCCAGCGCCGCCCGGTGCGGAAGTACGCCGGATCAACCAGCTCGAATCCCTGCTCCGTGGCGAATTTTTCCGCGCCGTCGCCGACCATCATCACGTGCGGCGAATGCTCCATCACCGCGCGCGCCAGCAGGATCGGATGCTTCACGCGATGAACCTCCGCCACCGCGCCGGCGGCCATCGTCGAGCCGTCCATGATCGAGGCGTCCAGCTCGTTCCGGCCGTCATGGGTGAACACCGCTCCCCTGCCGGCGTTGAACAGCGGATCGTCCTCCAGCACGGCGATCGCAGCCGTCACCGCGTCGGTAGCGGCCTTGCCGGCCTTGAGCTGCGCATAGCCCTTGCGCAACGCCAGCTCCATCGCCGCACGGGCGCCTGCTTCGATCTGCGGCGTCATGCCTGCCCGCTCCACGCCCGCGCCGCCGTGGATCACCAGCAGCGGCGGATGCTCGCCGCGCAGGGTCAGTTCGCCATCGCGCACGTCGGCGACGGCTTCGAACACCGGCCGCTCGACCGCGAGACGCTTCAGGTCGATCCGGCTTTGCGTACCCACGCCGGTGACGCGCGTGCCCGGGTAGTCGAGCGGCTTGCCGGCAGCGATTCGTTCCGGCTTGCCCTGCGGCTGCACCAGCCAGGCGAAGCCGTTGTCAATGGTGAACAGCCGGCCGATGCCATCGCCGTCCACGCACAGCGCCGCATCCTGATCCACGCCGAGGCCGACGATGTCGGCATGGCCCGCATGGCGCAGGTTGGCCACGAACGCAATCAGTCGGCCGAGCCGGTCGCGGGCGTGGAAGTGGGTGTCGGTGATCACCCGCTGCATGTTGGGCAGGTGCATGAAATCGCCGACCAGGGTCATCGCCTTGCCCAGCGGGTCGTGCATCGCCTCCTTCGAGGTGATGCTGCCGCCATCCATCGCACCATAAGCGTAGGCACCGAGGATGGCCAGTCCAGCGCTGGTGCCGCCGATCGGCTTGCCCTGCGCCACGTGCCCGTTCAACAGCGCGCCCAGCGGCGTGCCCTTCCAGAACCGCACGTAATTGGCCTGGTCGCCGCCGGCGATGAAGATGCCGTCCGCGTGCCGCACGATGTCCAGTACCCGTGGATCGCTGGCGGCGGCGCGATCGTGGAACACCAGCGTCTGCACCGAGGTCACGCCGCCGACTTCGTTGAACAGCTCCTTCTGCATGCCGTCGTCGCCGGAGGCGCGCAGTATCACGAAATGCCCGTGGCCGCCCTTCGCGGCAAACCAGGCGAACGCCTTGTGCGGCCACTCCCCGCCGCCCATCAGCATCAGCGCCGGCTCGGTCGCGGCGGGGCGAGCCGCCTCCGGATGGCCGATCCGGTAGTACTCGTAGCCATGGCGCGCAGCGGCATCCGGCACACCCGCCTGCGCCACCGCCAGCCACGGCGCAAGCAACAGGACGAGCAGGCAAAGCAGAGGGCGCGGCAGCGCGGCGAAGCGCTCGAGCAAGGTCGTCATCGGGGGCTCTCCGGGCAGTTCCGCCCACGCAAACAGCGGGCGCACACCTGATCCGTGACGAAGCTGGGCGCACGATCCCCCATGCCTTCGCACAAGGTGTTTCCCGCCGCCATTGGCGCTATCGTCGCCAGCGTGGACGACTCCCTCAACAACTGGTTTGCCCGCGAAATCCTCGTGCACGAAGGCGCGCTGATGCGTTACCTGTTGCGCAGCTGGTTCCATCGCGACGAGATCCACGACCTGCGCCAGGAGATCTACGTGCGCGTCTACGAGGCCGCGGCGAAGGCGCGTCCCGCGCAACCGAAGTCCTTCATGTTCACCACCGCGCGCCACCTGATGACCGATCGCCTGCGCCGCAGCCGGGTCGTCTCGATCGATGCCGTGGGTGATCTGGACGCGCTGAACGTCCTGATAGACGAGTTGTCGCCGGAACACCGGATGAGCGCGCGGCAGGAACTGCGGCACCTGGCCAGCGCCTTCGATCGCCTGCCCGACCGTTGCCGGGAAGTGGTCTGGCTGCGCCGGGTCGAGGAACTGTCGCAGAAGCAGGTCGCGGCACGCATGGGCATCAGCGAAAAAACCGTGGAAAAGCAGATCGCCAAGGGCTCGCGCCTGATCGCCGAATACTTCTACGGCGGCACGCCAATGCATCGCGCGCGCCGCGACCGGATCATGGAAGCCAATGACGGGAACGGACATGGCCAGCAGCAGGGAGATTGAGCAGGTCGCCGCTGCCTGGCTGGCGCGACGCGACGCCGGCGGCTGGAGCGCGCGCGACCAGCAGCAGCTCGACGCCTGGCTGGATGAGGCGGTCGCGCATCAGGTCGCCTTCCTCCGGCTGGATGCGGCGTGGCGGCAAAGCGGCCGGCTGCAGGCGCTGGGCGCCGGCATGGTGCCGGGCGTGGTGCCCGCACGCGGCAGTTGGGCGCACGCCTCGCATGGCGAAGACGAGACCCCCGCCAGGACGCGGGATCGCGCCGAGCCGGAACGAGGCAGCCGAGCGGGATCGCACCGCTGGCTGCGCCTGTTCGCGGCGGCGGCGACGCTCGCCCTGGTCGTGTCGCTGGCGCTGGGCTGGCGCCATTACACCGCGGTCGACCAGGCTTCCTACCGGACCGCGATCGGCGGCTTGCAGGAGGTGCCGCTGGCCGACGGCTCGACCGTCACGCTGAGCAGCGACAGCCGCATGCTGGTCACCCTGTCGCACGGCGAACGCCACATCGACCTGCAGCGTGGCGAGGCGTTCTTTGCCGTGGCCAAGGATCACGCCCGGCCCTTCGTGGTCAGCACCGGCAGCCGCCGGGTGATTGCCGTGGGCACCCGCTTCGCCGTGCGCCGCGACGCCGCCGACCTGCGCGTGGTGGTGACCCAGGGGCTGGTGCGGCTGGAATCGGACAACCGGTCCGACGGCGAACGCCAGCCCACCACCTTGCTGCCCGCCGGCAGCATCGCCACGGCCAGCGATGCCGGCGTGGTGGTGCGCTCCGGCCCGGTCCAGCAGGCCGAGGAGTACCTCAGCTGGCGCAGCGGCTTCGTCAGCTTTCACGACACGCCCCTGGCCACCGCCGCCGCCGAGTTCAACCGCTACAACACGCGCAAGATCGTGATCGGCGACGCCAGCGTGGGCGCCATGCGGGTGGGCGGCAACTTCCGCTGGTCCAACACCGACGCCTTCGTGCGCCTGCTGGCCCAGGGCTTCCCGATCAGGACACAGCAGCAGGGCGACATCATCGTGCTGCGCCACCGCTGAGAGCTTGGGAGTTTTTCAAACTCTCGGCCGGCCATGGCGAGGGCATGGATGCCCGAGTTGAGGCAATGCAGGAGCAGTTGCCCGAGGACCAGGCATGAAGCAGTCACGCAAGTGATTGTTCACAGATTCTGAGATTCGCGCGCGAGGGGGGATTTGCCGCAGCCGTTCGTCCCGGCTTTCACATGGCGCGCATCGCGTGCGCCCACCTGGGGAGAGGTGACCATGGTTCGTTCGCTACGCGGCATGCTGTTCGTGATGGCCTGTTCGGTGTCGGCCTTCGCCTCGGCCCAGGGCAATGCGGTCCGGCAGATCGACATTCCCGCCGGTGAGCTGGTCACCGCGCTGGACAGCCTGGCGCGCCAGTCCGGCGCCCAGTTCATCTATCAGGCGGATCAGCTGAAGGGCCTGCGCACCGGCGGCGTGCACGGCACGCTGTCGGCCGACCAGGCGCTGGGTCGCCTGCTCGCCGGCACCGGCTTCACTGTCCACCGCGACGACTCCGGCGCCGTCGTCATCGTGAAGGGTGCCAGTCAGTCGGTTCGACCGGCTTCGTCGGCCACGCCGGCCGGCAGTCGCGGCGGCGCGAGCGCGGACCCGCAGGAAGCCACCCGGCTGGACGAAATCCAGGTCACCGGCTCGCGCATCCCCCGTGCCCAGGTCGAAGGGCCGGCGCCGGTCACCGTGATCACCGCCAACGACATCAAGGCCAGCGGATTTGCCAGCGTGCCCGACGTGATGCGCGCGATCACCCAGAACAGCGGCGAGACGCAGAGCCAGCAGTCCTCCAGCGGCGCCGACTTCTCGCCCGGCGCCGAGGAGGTCGACCTGCGCGGACTCGGCCCCAACCACACCCTGGTACTGGTCAACGGCCGCCGCATCGCCGACTTTCCGATGCCGTTCAAGGGCCGCAGCAACTTCACCGATGTCTCCAACATCCCGATCGGCATGATCGACCGCATCGAGGTGCTCACCGGCAGCGCCTCGGCGGTGTACGGTTCGGACGCGATTTCCGGCGTGGTGAACTTCATCCTGAAGGACCACGCCGACGGCACCACCATCGACCTGCGCTACGGCGACACCACCCGCGGCGGCGGCGCCTCGACCAAGCTGGACTTTTCCACCGGCTTCTCGCACGACGATTTCAACCTGGTATTCGGTGCCGAGCTGATCGACCAGAAGCCGCTGTGGGCGTACGACCGAAAGATCCAGGACTCCACCGCCGACGCGCCCACCGAACGCTCGCAGGTGCCGCGGCGCACCTTTCTCAACGGCGACTGGAACGACGACTACATCGATCCGGGCCAGGCCACCTGCGATGCGCTGGGCTACCTCAACGGCGGCACCACGGTGTACGCGAATCGTCCGCGCTACGGCAATTTCTGCGGCAGCGCGGAGTCGATCGGCTACGGCACCATCCTCAGCCAGCGCCGCGGCATCAACACCTACACCTCGGCCAACCTGAAGATCAACGACAACCTGAGCTGGTTCGGCGACATGCAGCTGGGCTGGAGCAAGGTCGAGCTGTTCCGCGACGTCGAGCAGTGGAACTACCAGGCGCCCGACGGCAACGAGGACGGCTACTTCTACAACGCCCACAGCGGCGGCATCGAGAACTGGTATCGCCAGTTCACGCCCGAGGAAATGGGCGGCCTCGGCCGCGGCATGATCGAGAACACCCAGAAGACCTTCAGCCTCACCACCGGCCTCAAGGGCACGTTCGGCCAGGCCTGGGATTACGAGGCCTCGCTGAGCCACTCGCAGTACAAGGCGCTGATCAGCTGGCCGCAGACCGTCGCCTCGAAGGCGAATGACCTCTACCTCGGCCCGCAGCTCGGCGTGGACGCCGACAGCGGCCTGCCGATCTTCGACGCCGACCCGAGCCGCCTGTACACGCCGCTGAGCCGCGCCGAATACGACTCGATCACCGCTCGCACCAACTACCACCCCGAGTCGCGCAGCGACACGCTGGCGTTCACCCTGACCAACACCGAACTGTTCAGCCTGCCCGCCGGGCCAGCCGGTTTTGCCGGCGTGGTCGAGTACGGCAACCAGTCCTACGACCTCAAGCCCGACCCGCTGGCCACCCAGTATTACTACTACAGCTGGAAGGACTCCGACGGCCACGGCAGCCGCAACCGCTGGGCCGCCGCCGGCGAACTGCGCATGCCGCTGCTGGATTCGCTCAACTGGAGCGTGGCCGGCCGCTATGACCAGTATCGCTTCTCCGGCCACAAGACCGGCAAGCTGACCTGGAGCACCGGCCTGGAATGGCGCCCGCTGGATACCCTGCTGGTGCGCGGCTCCTACGGCACCGCATTTCGCGCGCCGGACCTGCATTACGTCTACGCCGGCATCGGCAACGACGAGACGTCGGGCAACGACTATTACCGCTGCCGCACCGAGGAGCCCGGCGTCGACATCACCGACTGCGACTATTCCGACGAGGGCCTGATCCGCACACGCCAAGGCAATCGCGACCTGGATTCCGAAACCAGCACCTCGTGGACCGGCGGCTTCGTCTGGTCGCCCACGCCGAACCTGGATTTCTCGATCGACTATTTCAACATCCGCATGCAGAACCAGGTGCAGGACCTCAGCACCGATCGCATCCTGCAACTGGAAGCCAGCTGCCGCATCGGCAGCGACGTGAACGGCAACGCGGTGGATGCGAATTCGCCCAGCTGCATCGACGCGATATCGCGGGTCAACCGCTACCCCGCGGACAGCGCGGTCGACCCGGGCGGTCTGTACGGCATCTTCGTCAACCCGATCAACGTCGCCAACGAGCGCACCAGCGGCGTCGACGTCAGCAGCCATTACAAGCTGGAAACCGCGATCGGCACGTTCCGCTTCAGCGGCAACTACACCTGGACGCGCAACCACCTGTTCCAGCAATACCCGGGCGATCCGACCCTGGACGAACTGGCGGTCAACAGCGGTTTCGACATTCCCCGCGAGAAGACCAGCGCCAGCGTGTCGTGGGAACGCAAGGCCTGGTCGGCGACGCTGTTCGGCTCGCGCCTGGGCCGACTGCCGAACTCCGACTCCTACGACCAGATCGTCGACACCGACGCCGGTGAGGCCGCCTGGGTGCACGCCACCTATCGCTACAACGCCACGCTGCAATACAATTTCAGCGACCACGCGCAGCTGTCGCTGGCCGTCGACAATCTGTTCGACAAGCTGCCGCCGCGCGATCCCAGCTACACCGCCTATCCGTATTACGACGTGTCCTGGTTCGACGCCGCCGGCCGCAGCTACTTCCTGCAGTTCACCTGGAAGCTCGGCGGCAGCGCGCTCTGAACCGCACAAAAAAACAGCGCACCGGAGTGCGCTGTTTTCGCGACGGGTGGAACCGCGTCAGACGTTGAACAGGAAGTGCAGCACGTCGCCGTCCTTGACGATGTATTCCTTGCCTTCCTTGCGCAGTCGGCCGGCCGCGGCGGCGCCGGCTTCACCCTTGTACTGGATGAAGTCGTCGTAGCTGATCGTCTCGGCGCGGATGAAGCCCTTCTCGAAATCGCTGTGGATCACGCCCGCCGCCTGCGGCGCGCTGGACCCACGACGCAACTGCCAGGCACGCACTTCCTTCACCCCGGCGGTGAAATAGGTCTGCAGGTCGAGCAATTTGTAACCCGCGCGGATCACCCGGTTCAGGCCCGGCTCGTCCAGGCCCATGTCCTTCAGGAATTCGTCGCGGTCGGCGTCGTCGAGCTGCGCCATCTCCTCCTCGATCGCGGCGCACACCGGCACCACTTCGGCACCCTCGGTGGCGGCACGCTCGCGCACGGCATCCAGCAGCGGGTTGTTCTCGAAGCCGTCGTCGGGGACGTTGGCGATGTACATCAGCGGCTTCAGGGTCAACAGGAACAGGTCGCGCACCAGCGCCTTCTCCTCCTCGTCCAGGCCGAGGCTACGCGCGGACTTGCCTTCGTTGAGGCCGGCCGACAATTTCTGCAGCACCGGCTTGCGCGCCAGCGCTTCCTTGTCGTTGGCCTTGGCCGCGCGCTCGGCGCGGTTCAGCGCCTTGTCCACCGACTCCAGGTCGGCCAGCGCCAGCTCGGTGTCGATGGTCTCGATGTCGGCGATCGGGTCGACCTTGCCAGCCACGTGGATCACGTCACCCTCGAAGCAGCGCACCACGTGGGCGATCGCGTCGACCTCGCGGATGTGCGCCAGGAACTTGTTGCCCAGGCCCTCGCCCTTCGACGCGCCAGCCACCAGGCCGGCGATGTCGACGAACTCCACCGCGGTCGGAATCACCTTCTGCGGGTTGACGATCCCGGACAGCGCGTTCAGCCGCGGGTCCGGCACCGGCACCACGCCGACATTCGGCTCGATCGTGCAGAACGGGAAATTCGCCGCCGCGATGCCCGCCTTGGTCAGCGCGTTGAACAGGGTGGACTTGCCGACATTGGGCAGACCGACGATGCCGCATTTGATGCCCATGGATGTGATTCCGGGAATAGGGAATGGGGAATCGGGAATAGGAGAAGCAGGAATCGGGCTTTGGCTTTTGACCATTCCCGATTCCCCATTCCCTATTCCCGGCTATTCGTATGCAACTGCTTCATTGCCTTCTCGAACTGGCCTTCCACCGCCAGCGGCAGCACGTCCAGGGAGCGGGCGATGCCGTCGAGGATCGCGTCCTCGTCCGTGGCCGACGGCCGGCCCAGTACCCAGGGCGTGACCTGGTCGCGGTGGCCGGGATGACCGATGCCCACGCGCAGGCGATGGAACTTGCCGTGGCCGAGATGGGCCATGATGTCGCGCAGGCCGTTCTGGCCACCGTGGCCGCCGTCGAATTTCATCCGCACGGTGCCCGCAGGAAGATCCAGGTCGTCGTGCGCGACCAGACATTGTTCGGGTTCGATCTTGTAGTAGCGCAGCGCCGAAACCACGGCGATGCCGCTCTTGTTCATGAAAGTGGCCGGCTTCAGCAGCCAGACCGGATCGCCACCGAGGCGCACCCGGCAGCTCTCGCCGTGCAGCTTGCCATCGAAGGCGAAGCGCTCGCCCTGGCCGCTGGCGAGGGCGTCAACTAGCCAGAACCCGGCGTTGTGCCGGGTTCTGAGGTATTCGGCACCGGGGTTGCCCAGTCCGACAATGAGTCGCAAACCAGCCATGAGCGACCAGCCACATGATCCCGCGCCCTCGAGGACGCGGGATCACACGACTTACTTCTTGTCGCCAGCCGGCTTGGCGGCAGCCTTGGCAGGCTTGGCCGCGGCGGCCTTGTTCGCTTCGGCCTCGGCCTCGGCGGCAGCGTCTTCGGCGGCATCCGCAGCGCTTTCCTTGACCACGTTCACCGTGACCACGGCAGCGTCATGCGCCTCGCCCAGCTGCAACGCGGGCAGTTCCACGTTGGCCGGCAGCTTCAGCTGCGACAGGTGGATGATGTCGCCGGCGACCAGCTCGCCCAGGTCCAGCTCGATGTAGGCAGGCAGGTCCTTCGGCAGGCAGCTGACTTCCACTTCGGTCAGGTTGTGCGAGATCACCACGCCGGAGGTCTTGCCCGCGGGCGACTTTTCCTGGTTCAGGAAGTGCAGCGGCACGTTGGCGCGCAGCTTGGCGTTCTCGTCGATGCGCAGGAAGTCCATGTGCATCATCAGCTGCTTGAACGGATGCTTCTGCCAGTCACGCACCAGCACCTTCTGCACCTTGCCGTCGACGTTCAGGTCGAGCACCGAGGAGAAGAACCACTCGTTCTTGGCGGCGAGCAGGATGGTGTTGTGTTCGATCTGGATGCTTTCCGGCGGCTGGCCGGCGCCGTAGACAACGGCAGGCACGAAAGCGGCATGACGCAGGCGGCGGCTCGCACCTTTCCCCTCGTCCTTGCGGCTCTGCGCCTTGATTTCATGAGTCTTGGTCATTTCATTACTACCTGGTTTGTGTTTGCCGCCTCGCGGCGGCTGAGTGACTTCCCCGCGACCAGGGAAGACGGTTGAGCCGGGAATGGAGAATCGGGAATGGAGAATCGTCGAGCGCGCAAGCCGTGCTTTTACAATTCCCTATTCCCGATTCCCCATTCCCGTAGATGTCAATCCACGTACAGTGAACTCACCGACTCGCCGAAGGCGATGCGGCGAATGGTTTCGGCCAGCAGCTCGGCGACCGACAGCTGGCGGATCTTGGCGCAGGCCCTGGCTTCAGGGCGCAGCGGCAAGGTGTTGGTGACCACCAGCTGGTCGAGCTGGGAGTTCTCGATGTTGCTGATCGCCGCGCCGGACAGCACCGGATGCACGCAGTAGGCGACCACCTTGCGGGCGCCGCGCTCCTTGAGGGCAGCAGCCGCCGCGCACAGCGTGCCGGCGGTGTCGACGATGTCGTCGACCATCACGCAGGTCTTGCCGTCCACGTCGCCGATGATGTTCATCACGGTCGACACGTTGGCACGCGGCCGGCGCTTGTCGATGATCGCCAGGTCCGCGTCGTCCAGCCGCTTGGCGATCGCGCGGGCGCGCACCACGCCACCCACGTCCGGACTGACCACGATCAGGTCGTCCATGCTGTGGCTGCGCCAGATGTCGGCCAGCAGCACCGGCGAGGCGTAGACGTTGTCGACCGGCATGTCGAAGAAGCCCTGGATCTGGTCGGCGTGCAGATCCACCGTCAGTACCCGGTCCACGCCCGCGGCGCCGATCATGCGGGCAGCCAGCTTGGCGGTGATCGGCACCCGCGCCGAACGCGGCCGGCGATCCTGCCGGGCATAACCGAAGTACGGCATCACCGCGGTGACACTGGCCGCGGAGGCGCGCTTCAGCGCGTCGGTCAGCGCCAGCAGCTCGAACAGGTTGACCGCGCTGGGCGCGCCCGTCGGCTGGATCACGAACACTTCCTGCCGGCGTACGTTCTCCTCGATCTCGATCTGCACTTCGCCGTCGCTGAACGTGCCGACCAGCGCCTTGCCCAGCGGCACGCCCAGGCGATGGGCGACATCCTCGGCCAGGGCACGATGTGCGTTACCGGTAAACAGCATCATCGGGGTGGACGTGTCCACAGGAGTTACCTCGAAAACTTGGCCATCATGAAATGGCTGGGGCGGCAGGATTCGAACCTGCGTATGCGGGAATCAAAATCCCGTGCCTTAACCAGCTTGGCGACGCCCCAGTATTTGTTTGATCCGTCTATCCCAGAACTTCGTCCGCTTCCATCAATCCGCAGGCACCGCACCGGCATGTCGCTTCAACGACGACAGCAGGGGCGACACGTCGACGCCACCGGCGACATGCGCCGTGAACGCCACCGGACACTGCCTCGCCACCGCCTGCGCCCGCTCCATCGAACGCAGCTCCAGGAACACGCAACCGCCGCTGCCGGAAAGTCGCGCCTGGCCGAAACCGTCCAGCCAGTCCAGCGCCGCAGCCACCCGCGGGTGCCGCGCGCACGCGACCGGCGCGAAGGCGTTTTCCGTCGTTTCGCCTGAAGCAAAGGATGAAATTGTCGCCCGCGGGGCATTTCGTGTCAATTCAGACGCTTGAAACAGCGCCGCCGTCGGCACTGCCTCATGGGGGTCGAGCACCACGTAGTGGCGCGGCGGCAGCGCCAGCGGCGTCAGCTGCTCGCCCACCCCCTCGGCCCAGGCCGAGCGTCCGCGCACGAAGACCGGCACGTCGGCGCCCAGCTGGCGTCCCAGTTCGGCCAGCGCATCCTCGTCCAGGCCCAGCCGCCACAGCTGGTTCAGCGCCACCAGCACGGTGGCCGCATCCGAGCTGCCGCCACCCAGGCCGCCGCCCATCGGGATGCGCTTGTCCACCTCGATGTCGGCACCCAGCTTCGTCGCGGCGTGCCGCTGCAACAGGCGCGCGGCGCGCACCACCAGATCGTCGGCCTCGGCCACGCCCGGAATGCCCCGCGCGCGCCGGATCTCGCCGTCATCGCGCACGCGCAGGCGCACTTCGTCACCCCAGTCGAGCAGGCGGAACACGGTCTGCAGCTCGTGGTAGCCATCGGCCCGTCGCCCTACGATGCGCAGGAACAGGTTCAGCTTGGCCGGCGCCGGCCACACCGTCCATTCACCGGACGCGGGAGGCGTCAGCGGGCGGCTCATGAACACGCGCAAGGTGTCGGGAAAGCCGTTCTCGCGATCGCGCTGGCGGGCAAACGCAAAGGCGGGATCGTGCTTGTCGACCACGACAAAACCATGCTTCGCGTAGAACGGCGCATTCCACGGCACGTCGGCCAGGGTGCCCAGGTCCACCCGCCGGTAACCGGCCGAACGGGCCCATGCGCAAGCATGTTCCAGCAACGCCGCACCGATCCCGCGCCGGCCGTAGAGCGGCAGCACGTCGATCTCGGCGATGCCGATCGCACCGGGTTCCAGCTCCGCGTCCAGCCAGACGAAGCCCACCGGATCGCCGGCTTCGCCCAGGGCGACCCACACCAGGCCGCGGCTGATCGCCTGCAACAGCTGTTCGGGCGGCATCGACAGCGCCGCATAGCTTGTCCATGCCGGATGCCCGCGGAACAGGTGCACGGCCTTGCGTTCGATCGCGCACAAGGCCTCGACCTGGCCGGGTTCAGCGCGTGCGATGGAAAAGGACATGCTTGCGTTCCGGGATTCGCCGAACGATCGGCAGGCGATCAGGGGCGCAAAGACTAACCCAGCCGGGCGAAGTTACTGAAACTGCCAGGACTCGATCGACAGCTTCACCTTGTACGGCGGCCGGGCGGCGAACACCCGGGTCGGCAACGGCGGCTGCCGGGTCTCGTCCCAGGCGCGGTAGTCGACCGTCCAGCCATCCTGTTGCAGCAGCGAGGGCAGGCGGTTCTCGCCGAAGCTCAGCTCGGCCGGGCCACTGTCCGCACGCACGCCCAGCACCCAGGCGCGCAGGTCACGCAGCGGCACCTCCCAACCCAGCGCCTTGCGCATCAGCGCCTCGGCGTCCGGCCCCTGCAGCGCACCATGCTCCAGTCCTTCCAGCACGGCGCCGTCGGGACCGCCGCTGAGGCGGAAATTCATCCCGCTGATCGCCGGTCCGCGCAAGGTGAATTCGTAGCGCTCGCCATCCTGGCGCCAGCTGAAGCTGCCGCTGCCGCCGTCCTTGCCATTGGAAATGCCCAGCCTTCCCTGCAACGACCAGTGGTCGGCATGCGCCAACGCCTGTTCGCGCGCCAGCTGCGCGTTCAACAGGCTTGCATCACCCTTCACCCGCACGGCCTGCGGTACGCAGGCGGCCAGCGACAGCACGGCCACGGTGGCGAAAAACGCCTGCCAGCCCCTCATGGATGCAGCCGCTTCAGCGCCTGCTGCAGGTTGTCGTTGTGCGGATCGAGCTTGCGCACCTCGTCGAAGACCCGCTGCGCATCCTGCCTGTGGCCTTGCTGCCACAGCACCTCGCCCAGGTGCACGCCGACGTCGGCGTCCTTGCGGGCCAGCCAGGCGCCGCGCAGCGTCTGCACCGCCTGGTCGAGATGACCGAGGCGGTACTGCAGCCAGCCCCAGGAATCGGCGATCGCCGGATCATCGGGCTTGGCCGCGCGGGCGGCGCTGATCAGCCGGGTGGCTTCGGGCAGGTCGCGGTTCGCATCGGCCAGGGTGTAACCCAGCGCATTGCTGGCATCGACGTCGCCGGGCTTGAGTTTCAGCAGGCGCTCGAAATCCTGCACGGCCTGATCCACCTGCCCGCCCTCGGCGTAGGCCAGGCCGCGGCCGTACAACAGGCCCGGATCATCCGGTACCACCTGCAGTGCGCGACTGAACGCCGCCTCCGCCTTCGCATAGTTCTGCTCGGTCAGGTACAGCTCGGCGTCGGCCTGCCAAGCCTGGCGCAGTGGCTCGGGCTGGTCGAGATAGGCCAGCTGCAACTGCTCCAGCAGCGCGTGCGCGTCGCTGCGCTTGCCCTGCCCGTGCAGGATGATCGCGCTGCGCAGGTCGGCGTCGAACGCGTGAGCGTCGTCGTCGCCCACCTGGTCGTACCAGGCCAGTGCCTCGGCCGGCTTGTTCTGCATTTCGGCCAGCTGGCCCAGCAGGTAGGCGCTGTGTTCGCGCACCTCGGTCGGCGCGTTCTGCAGTTGCCGATAGAGCGCCGCCAGCGCCTTGTCGTCGTGCAGATGCGCGGCCAGTCCCGCCCGCATCGCGTAGGTGTCCGCGTTCTGCGGACCCTGCGCCAGCAGCTTGCTGGCAGCGGCGTAGTCGCCCGCCTGGCCCAACATGCCCGCGTAGGCAAGCCGCAGCCGGGTGTTCTGAGGCTCCTTCACCAGGGCCTTCTGCAGCAGGGCGGCGGCGCCGGCACGGTCGCCATCCTTGAATTTCATCTGGGCCGCCCAGGTATAGGTCTCCGCCGTCTGGAAACGCTGCATCGCGGCGGTGGCGATCTGCACGGCGTAGGCGTGACGGCCCAGGCGATCACCCAGTTCGCTCATCGCCAGCCAGGCCTGGGCATCGGCCGGCAGTCGCTGCGGCGTGGCCAGCGCTTCCAGCAGCCGGCCCGCCTGGGCCTGGTCGCGCGCACCCACCAGTACCCGGCCGAACTGGCGCCAGGCGTCCTTGTCACTGCTGCCGACCAGAATTTCCAGCTGGCGACGCGCCTCGGCGGTGTCGCCGACATCCAGCGCCAGCTGCGCCCGCGCCTGGGCGATCGCGGCGGGCTTGGCGCCCAGCGCCTGCCAGCGCGCCAATGCGCGCCGGGCCGCCTCATCGTCGTGCACGGCGATGGCCAGGCCAGCCGCGCGCTCCGCCACCTTCGGATCATTGCTCAAGGCCATCGCCTTGTCGTAGCGGCCGGCGGCAGCCTTGAGGTCGGTGCGGGTCAGCGCCATCTCGCCAGCCAGCAGCTGGGCCAGCACGTCGTGGTCGGCATCCGGCGTGGCGACCACCAGCTGCGCCAGCGGTTGCGCCGGAGCGGCGGCCTTGACGGTCGAATGCAGCGGCGCGCCGGCGCAGGCGGCCAGTCCGAGCGCCATGGTCGCCACTGCCGTAAAATGCCGCACTTGCTTGAACTTGCCGGGCCCGCTCCGCACACTACTCTCCATCCACATGCCTGCCTTGACCGTGCCGGTCACCACTTCGCGGCGTTGCGCCAAGCTTAGCCTACGCCGCCGGATCGCCGCCGCCGAGATGTTCCGACCACCATGCCGCTGATCGCCCTCGGGCTCAATCACCTCACCGCGCCGGTCAGCCTGCGCGAACAGGTGGCGTTCGACGCGGACGCCGCCGGCGACGCCCTGCGCGCGCTGGTCAGCGAGCCGGGCGTGGAAGAGGCGATGATCCTGTCCACCTGCAACCGCACCGAGCTGTATGTCGGCACCGCCGCCGGTGCCGAGGACATCCCGCGGGCATGGCTCAATCGTCATCATCATCTGACCCCCGGCAAGCTCGATGAGTTCCTGTACCGACACGACGAAGACGACGCCGTGCGGCACATGTTCCGCGTCGCCACCGGGCTGGACTCGATGGTGCTGGGCGAACCGCAGATCCTGGGCCAGGTGAAGGACGCCTACCAGCTGGCGCGTGGCGCGCAATCGCTGAAGGCACCGATGGACCGGCTGCTGCAGCACACCTTCGCGGTGGCCAAGCGCGTGCGCACGGACACCCGCATCGGCGCGCACACGGTATCGGTGGCGTTCACCGCGGTGCGCCTGGCCGAGCAGGTCTTCACCGACCTGAAGCAGGCCTGCGTGCTGCTGATCGGCGCCGGCGACACCATCGAGCTGGCCGCGCGACACCTGGCCGAAAAGCAGGCGCGCCGCATCATCGTGGCCAACCGCACGCCGGAGACCGCACAGGAGCTGGCTGGCCGTTACGGCGGCTACGCGATCGCCCTGGCCGACCTGTCGCAGCACCTGGCCGAAGCCGACATCGTGATTTCCTCCACTGCCGCGCGGCAGCCGATCGTGACCCGCGCGATGGTCGAGCAGGCCATGCTCGCGCGCAAACGCCGGCCGATGTTCATGGTCGACATCGCGGTGCCGCGCGACATCGAGGCCGACGTGGGCGAGCTGCCCGATGTCTACCTCTACGGCATCGACGACCTGCGCCAGGTGATCGACGAAAACATCCGCTCGCGCGCCGCCGCCGCCCACGACGCCGAGGCGATCATCGACCTGCAGGTCGACCGCTACATGGCCTGGCGCCGCGCGCTGACCGTGCGCAACCCCGCGCTGGACATGCGCCAGCACGCCGAGGTGTATCGCGACGAAGTGCTGCTGAAGGCCCGCGGCATGCTGGCCCACGGCAAGTCACCGGAGGAGGCGCTGGCCTTCCTCGCCAACACGCTGACCAACAAGCTGCTGCACCACCCCAGCGCCCGCCTGCGCGAGGCCGCGCTGAACGGCGACCTCGACCTGCTGCACGCGGCGGGGCGGCTGTACGGTCTGGACGAAGACGAAGACGGGCGGGCCACCCGGGGCGAATAGCGAGGGCGGCTGGCTGCCGCGCACCGGAAGTTCCTCGCCGTACAGCGGCCTCGCCTTCATCCGTCCCACTCGTTCCCGGCCTGCCATGACCCCATCGATCCGCCGCAAGCTCGAGGCGCTGTCCGAGCGTCACCATGAAGTCGGCCTGCTGCTGTCGCAGCCGGACGTCCACGCCGACAACAGCCGTTTCCGCGAACTTTCCCAGGAGTACGCCCAGCTCGAACCGGTCGCCGCGTCGCTGCGCGAGCACGACCAGGCCGAATCCGAACTGGCCGAAACGCGCGCCATGCTGGACGACCCGGAACTGCGCGAGATGGCCATCGACGACGTGCGACGACTCGAACAGCGGTTGCAGGAACTGGACGGCCAATTGCAATTGCTGCTGTTGCCGAAGGACCCGCGCGACCAGGCGAACCTCTACCTGGAGATACGCGCCGGCAGCGGCGGCGACGAGGCGGCGATCTTCGCCGGCGACCTGCTGCGCATGTACCTGCGCTACGCCGAAAGCCGTCGCTGGCACGTCGAGATCCTCAGCGAACACGCCGGCGAACACGGCGGCTACCGCGAAGTCGTGGCCCGCGTCGAAGGCAGCGGCGCCTACTCGCAGCTGAAGTTCGAATCCGGCACCCACTGCGTCAAGCGCGTGCCGGTCACCGAATCGCAGGGGCGCGTGCACACCTCCACCGCCACCGTCGCCGTGCTGCCCGAACTGGACGAGATCGACGACATCACGATCAACCCCGCCGACCTCAAGACCGACACCTTCCGGGCCTCCGGCGCCGGCGGCCAGCACGTCAACAAGACCGACTCGGCGATCCGCATCACCCACCTGCCCACCGGCACCGTGGTCGAATGCCAGGAAGAGCGCAGCCAGCACAAGAACCGTGCCCGCGCGATGAGCCTGCTGAGGGCGCGCCTGCTCGACGCCGAACGCAGCAAGCAGACCGCCGAACAGGCCGAGTCGCGCCGCCTGCAGGTCGGCACCGGCGACCGCAGCCAGCGCATCCGCACCTACCGCTACAAGGACAACCTGGTGACCGACCACCGCATCGGCCTGAACCTGTACAGCCTCGCCGAGATCATGCAGGGCGACCTGGCCGAACTGATCGACACGCTGACCCGCGAGCACCAGGCCGACCAGCTGCAGGCGCTTGGCGGCGGCTGAAAGCCGCAAGGCGGCACCCGCACTTCCCGTGGCACAACACTCGCTCCTCCCCTGCTTGCAGGGGAGGGTCGGGGAGGGGGCGCTCTTCGCCGAGCCAGGGTCAAAAGCTCACCCCCTCCCGACCTCCCCCTGCTGGCAGGGGGAGGAGCAGAACCCAGCTGCGGACCAGTGAGCAGCGAAAGCCGCCCTGCTCCCTCCCCCTGCTTGCAGGGGAGGGCTGGGGTGGGGTCGCTCTTCGCCGAGCCAGGGTCAAAAGCTCACCCCTCCCGACCTCCCCCTGCTGGCAGGGGGAGGAGCAGAAGCCACCTGCGGGCCAGTGAGCAGCGAAAGCCGCCCTGCTCCCTCCCCAGCTTGCAGGGGAGGGTCCGGGTGGGGTCGCTCCTGAACCTCACCCTCACGCCGCGGCGGGTTACCCTGCACGCGACATGGCATCCGGCGAGGCGATCATGGGCAAGCGCTACCGCAAGGCGATCGGGGAACTGCAGCTCGAACTGGTGCGGCTGCAGCATGGCCTGCGCAGCAGCGGCAAGCGCCTGCTGGTGATCTTCGAAGGCCGCGATGCGGCCGGCAAGGGCGGCGCCATCAAGGCGATCACCGAAAGCCTGGACACCCGCGGCTATCGCATCGCCGCACTCGGCAAGCCCAGCGAGGAAGAAGCCACCCAGTGGTATTTCCAACGCTACGTCGCCCACCTGCCCAGCGCCGGCGAGTTCGTGCTGTTCGATCGCAGCTGGTACAACCGCGCCGTGGTGGAACCGGCGATGGGCTTCTGCACGCCCGCCCAGCACGAAGCGTTTCTCGACGCCGTGCCGGCCTTCGAGAAGCTGCTCGCCGACGACGGCATCATCCTCATCAAGTACTGGCTGGCAGTGGACCAGGTCGAGCAGGAGCAGCGCTTCGCCGAGCGCGCCGACGATCCGCTGAAACGCTGGAAGCTGTCACCGGTGGATCTGGCCGCGCGCCAGAAATATGCCGAGATGGGCAAGCTGCGCGACGTGATGATCGAACGCACGCACGCCGACCACGCACCGTGGTTCGTGGTCGATTTCAACAACCAGAAGCGCGGCCGGATCAACCTGATCCGCCACCTGCTGCAGCAGGTGCCGCTGCCTGAGGAAGCGGTGCCCAAGGTGAAGTTGCCCAGGCTGAAGGGCAAGCCGCGAGGCGAACATGTCACCGACAAGGCGCTGTGGGTGCCTGACACGTTCCGGGAATCGGCGGACTAGAGCTGCCCCGAACACGATCGCCCAGGGTCCTTCGACTTCGCTGCGCTGCGCTCGGGACGAACGGAGTTGCCAGGGTGTGTGGCCGATTCACCCGCCCGTACGAAAGCCTTGCAACTCCTGCTCCGGCAGCTCTTCGCGGACGACCGCATCGACCCGCGCCGCCGGCGGTCCCTGCCACAGCCAGCGCTCCAGTGCCTCCAGCGCTTCGGCCGAGCCGCTGGCCAGCACCTCGACGCTGCCGTCGCGGCGGTTGTTCGCATGCCCGGCGACACCGAGCGCCACCGCCTGCTCGCGGGTGCTGGCGCGGAAGAACACGCCCTGTACCCGTCCACTGACGATGAAGCGCGCCGTCGGCATCACGGCGTGGCCATCACGGCTGGCCGATCAGCGCGGCCAGCGACGCCTCGGTCACCGGCCCCACGATGTGTTTGGCCACCTTGCCGTCCGGACTGATCAGGTACGTCGTCGGCAAGCCTCGCGGCTCGTCGAAATCCTTCGGCGGCTTTTCCAGCGTGACCTGGGCGATCGGGTACACCACGGGATGCCTGGCGATGAAGGCCTTGATGTCCGCCGGCTCGCTGTCGTCGTAGGCCAGGCCGATCGCGGCGACGTTCCTGTGGCCGGCCACGAAGCGCGAGATGTCCGGCATCTCCTTGATGCACGGCACGCACCAGGTCGCCCAGTAGTTCACGATCACCCATTTGCCGCGCTGCGCGGACAGGTCGAAGGTCTTGCCGTCCAGCGTGGTGACGTGCAGCGTGGGGCGCTCCGGCATGGCCGCCTGTGCGGCCAGGCCGAAGGCGAGCGCCAGGCCGAACACGGCGGAGCGGAACGAGGCGGAATGCAGCAGGGTCATGCGGGGAGTTCCTCGGTGTCAGCCGCCACCGTGGCGGCCGGGGGATAGATTTCGTCGAGCCGGGCGCCCAGTTTCGCCTTCAGCTCGGCCGCCAGGTCGGCCAGCATGGCAAGCAGTTCGGGCGGCAGTTCGATGCCCAGCGTCGCCGCCTCTTCCACTGGCTGCAGCGGCAGGCGGTAGTCGGTGTGGCGGTAGACGCGCAGCAGGTCGGTGCTGTCCAGGCTGCGGCACAGCAGCCAGCCGCCGGCTTCGCCACGCTGGATCAGCTCGGCCTGGTCGAGGTCGTCGAAATAGGCCGAGATCAGCGCACTGCGCAAATACGGCTCGCGTACCCGCAGGTCGGCCGGGTCCACGCAATCGCCGCGCCGCTGCGCCTCCACGAAATGCCGCAGCACCACCAGCAGGCCGAGGAACTCCGCGCCCTCGGGCAGGGTTTCCCTGGGCGCGTGATACTCGAAAGCCGAGGCGGACGCAGCGATCGACGCGGCCAGGATCACGATCACCCACGACAGGTAGATCCACAGCAGGAAGATCGGAATCGCCGCCAGCACGCCGTAGATCTGCTGGTAGGTCTGCGCGTGCTGCACGAACTGGCCGAAGCCCCAGCGCGCGATCTCGAACAGCACCGCGCCCAGCAGCGCACCGATCGCCGCGTCGCGGCGCGACACCTTGCAATTGGGGATCGCCGCATACATCAGCCACAAGGTGAAGAACGTCACCACGAACGGCAGCACGCTGAGCAGGCCCTGGGTCAGCGCGCCGAACTGGTCCACCGCGTTGTGAAGCAGCGGCGCGGCCGTCACGTAGGACGTCGTCGCGATGCCGCCGACCACCAGGATCGGCCCCAGTGTCAGCGCCGCCCAGTACAGCAGCAGGCGCGAACCCCAGCTGCGCGCCTGGTGCACGCGCCAGATCCGGTTCAGCCGGTCCTCGATGCTGATCATCATCGACAGCGCACTGAACAGCATCACCAGGATGCTGATGCCGGTGAGCTTGCTGGCGTTCGCGGCAAACCCCAGCATGGTCGCCTGCACCGCCTCGCCGGTGGACGGCACGAAATTGTTGAACACGAAATTGATCAGCGTGTCGCGCGCCGGCTGGAACACCGGGAACGCCGAGAACATCGCCAGCACCGCCACCGTCAACGGCACCAGCGACACCAGCGTGGTGTACGAAAGCGCGCCAGCCGTCTCGAAGCACTTGTCGTCGATGAAGCGCTGCCAGATGAAGCGGCTGAACGTCCTGGTGCGGTCGCGATTGAAACGCCGGATCATCACGGTCCTCTCGTCGCTGAGCCCATGCGGGCGCCGACGATGACCACCAACATGGTGGGTATCGGCCGGTACACTAGCGTATTGGCCGTGAAAGCCTCAAACGCCCGAGTCGACGCTGCATGAATCATGAAATCCTGGTCCTGTACTACAGCCGCAGCGGCCATACCGCGCAGCTCGCGCGGCTGATCGCCCGGGGCATCGAGGAAGTGCCCGGCATGCGCGCGCGCCTGCGCCAGGTGCCGCCGGTGGCGCCGGTGACCGAAGTGGCCCAGCCGCCCGAACCCGAAGACGGCGCACCCTACGTGCAGAAGCAGGACCTGCTCGACTGCGCGGGTCTGGCGATGGGCAGCCCCACCCGCTTCGGCAACATGGCCGCGCCGCTGAAACATTTTCTCGACACCACCGGTGCCGAGTGGGCCAGCGGCGCCCTGGCCGGCAAGCCCGCCGCGCTGTTCACCTCCACCAGCACCATGCACGGCGGCCAGGAAACCACCTTGCTGACGATGGCCTTGCCGCTGCTCCATCACGGCATGCTGATCGTCGGCCTGCCCTACACCGAACCGGCACTCACCAGCACACAGACCGGCGGCACGCCATACGGCCTCAGCCACGTGGCCGGCGCCAAGGGCGACAACCCGATCAGCGACCACGAACGCGAACTGGCCCGCGCCCTGGGCCGCCGCCTCGCCGACGTGGCCCGTCGACTGGCGGCCACGCCATGAGCGCCGCCACCCGCGCCCCGATCCTGCCGGTCTACCGCCTCGGCCTGATCGCCTGGGCCCTGCTCGTCGTGCTGCAACTGGTCTGGCACGCCTGGCTGTTCCCGCCGCAAAGCATGCCGATCACCCTGCTGCTGGCGATCACCGTCGTCCCCCTGCTGCTGCCCCTGTTCGCCCTCCGCGACGTGCGCCGCGCCCTGCTCTGGGTCGGCATCCTCAGCCTGTTCTACTTCTGCCACGGGGTGTCGGAGGCATGGAGCTCGGCAGGTACAGAGCGCTGGTTGGCGGTGGCGGAGGTTGTGCTGACGGTGTTGCTGATCGGGGCACTGGGAGCTGGGGTGAAGCGCAAGCCGCGCAGCCGGGACGCTGCATGATGCCTGGCGGGTTACCCGTCGATGCCACGCCCGAGGCTCGTCAGCGTGAAGCTGCGGGGCTGGACCGTCGACTCCCGTAATCTCGGAGCAGCTCAAGCTGCTCCCTTGTCGCGCCGTATCAGGGTCGCCAGTCACCGTCAGCGGTGCCATCCGGGCTCGCCAGGACGACCTTGTATCCATCCGGATCGCGCAGCCATATCTCCCAATGGTTCGGACCGCCTTCTCCATCGGGCGGGTTCCGCTGGCGGGGCGTCAGGATCTCGGCACCCAGGGCCTCGGCCCGAATGATTGCTGCGTCAATGTCGTCGACCTCGAACCAGAGGAGCAGCCCGTTACCGGGGGGAAGATTTGCCGGATCGCCGATCTGTCCGTGGTGATGCTCCACTCCCCAGCGATGCAGTTGCAGGACCAGCTCGCCGGAGGCCACCAGACGCTCATAATTCGGCCCGCCGTGGGCGCTCTGGCAGTTGAGCAAACGTCGATACCAGAGACTGCTCGCCTCGACATCTCTCACGCAGATCAATGGTTGTGGCCGCATAGCTCTGTTCCTCGTGCCTGAACGCTGCCGTCTTGGAGATTCCGTAGTCCAGGTGCAGCCGGCTCGCTTTCCGATCCCGCCTTTTCCGATCATGCCAGCGCAACGCGCCGAATGCCTGCGTGCCTATACTCGACACCTCGACTATGGACGGAGCACGTCATGGCCTTCCTGCAGAACCCGCCGCAACTTTCCCACCCGTATCGCAGCGACCGCTCGCTGCTGGCCCTGCTCGATCGCGCGCTGCCTGCGGAACGGCGGGCGGCGCTGGATGCCGACCTGGATGCGCTGGGCGATTACGCGCAGATGGCATGGCTCCGCGCGTGCAACACGACGCGGCGCAAGCCGGTGCTGACGCAGTGGGATGCGTGGGGCCGGCGGGTCGATCGCATCGAGCTGACCACGGCCTGGCAGGAAGGTCCTGGCATCACCACGCGCCATGCGGTGCTCGCCGCCGGCCATGCGGACAGCGAGCATGCGCGACTGGAGGAGTTCGCCCGCGTCTACCTGTATCACCTGGCCAGCGAGTTCTATACCTGCCCGCTGGCGATGACCGACGGCGCCGCCACCGCGATCAGGGCGTCGGGCAACCGCGAGCTGATCGAGCGCGTGTTGCCGCGTTTCCTCAGCCGCGATGCATCGACGTTCTGGCTCAGCGGCCAGTGGATGACCGAGAACGCCGGCGGCTCCGACGTGGGTCATACGGAGACTGTCGCGCGACAGGATGCCGGCGGCCAGTGGCGGCTGTACGGGCGCAAGTGGTTCAGCTCGGCGGTGGTCGGCGAGGCCGCGCTGGCGCTGGCGCGGCCCGAAGGCGCGGGCAGCGGCACGGCGGCGCTGGCGCTGTTCTACGTCGAGACGATGGACGGAGATCGGCGCAAACCCGAACTGGTCATCGACCGGCTGAAGGACAAGCTGGGCACGCAGGAACTGCCCACCGCGGAGATCCATCTGGACGGCCTGCCCGCCTGGCCGCTGGGCGAACTGGCCCACGGCGTGCGCCAGGTGGCGCCGATGCTCAACGTGACCCGCACCTGGAACGGGATCTGCGCCGTGGCCAGCATGGCACGCGCGATCAGCCTGGCGCGCGACTTCGCCGCGCGGCGGCGGGCGTTTGGACGGCCATTGATCGAGCAGCCGCTGCACGCGCAGACGCTGGCCGACATGCAGGCGGAGTTCGAGGGCGCGTTTGCGCTGGCATTCGAGGTGGCCCATCTGCTCGGCCGCGTCGAACGCGGCACGGCCGCTCCGCACGAGGCCGCGCTGCTGCGCCTGCTGACGCCGCTGGCCAAGCTGTGGACCGGCAAGCTGGCCGTGCAGGTCTGTTCCGAGGCGATCGAATGCTTCGGCGGCGCCGGCTACATCGAGGACACCGGCCTGCCGCAGTTGCTGCGCGACGCGCAGGTGTACGCGATCTGGGAAGGCACCACGAATGTGTTGTCGCTGGACAGCCTGCGCGCGCTGGCCGGCGACAGCCTCGGTGCACTGCGCACGGCCAGCACCCACTGGCTGGACGGCAACGACGACATGCACGCGGCCAGCGCGATCCGGCAGACGCTGGACGCGGCCGCGCGCTGGCTCGACCAGCATGCGGCCGGGCGCGAAACCCTGGAATCGGGCGCCCGCGGCCTCGCGTTCACGTTGGCGCGTTGCGCGGCGGCGGCCATGCTGGCGAGACAGGCGAGCTGGTCGAGCGCTCATGCGGACCCGCGGCCGGCGGCGGCGCTGCGCCGTTTCGTCCGCCTCGGCCTGGACCGACTGGTGGCGCCGGACGGGGACAATACCGCGTTGTTGCTGGGCTAGCGCGCACCGCAGGCGGGCAATGTCCGCCTTGGGCGACCGCGTCCTGCGGCACGGAGGAGTCGGCACGGGTAAAATGCCGGGATTCCCTTCCACGGCCCACCAACATGCAGCATCTGACCATCGTCACCACCGGCGGCACGATCGACAAGATCTACTTCGACGACAAGTCGGACTACAAGATCGGCGCGCCGCAGATCGGCGAAATACTCGGCCAGCTCGGGGTGGCGTTCCAGTTCGACGTGATCCCGATCCTGCGCAAGGACAGCCTGCACATGGGCGCCGAGGATCGCGCACTGGTGCGCTCGACGATCGAGGCACAGCCGCATCGCCACGTGCTGGTCACCCACGGTACCGACACCATGGTGGAGACCGCGCGCGAACTGGCCAATATCAAGGGCAAGGTGATCGTGCTGACCGGCGCGCTGAATCCCGCCCGCTTCCAGGGCTCGGACGCGGTGTTCAACATCGGCTGCGCGGTGGCCGCGGTGCAGACCCTGCCCGACGGCGTCTACATCGCCATGAACGGTCGCGTGTGGGACCCGGCCAGCGTGCGCAAGAATCGCGACGCCAACCGCTTCGAGCCGGTGGGCTGAACTCCGGCGCTGTCGCCAGCCACGCCCCGCCTATCCAGCCATGCTCCCAAATGAAGAACCCCGGCCGAGGCCGGGGTTCCTGTTTACACCATCACGCGAAGGGCGTGAGGATCAGTTGCTGCTGGTGGTCAGGGTCACACCCGAGAACGTCTGATACGCACGCACCTTGATGTAGTAGGTGGTGTTGCTGGTCGGGGTGAACGTGCAGGTCTCGCTGTTGCCGGTCTTGTACGGACGGCAGTTGTAGCTGCTGGTGGTCGGCGCGCTGCCGGCCTTCACGTACAGATCCGCGTCACCGGTGCCACCGGCGATCGAGATGGTCGCCGTATGACCCGCGGTGACCGCCTGGGTGAAGGTCGCGGAGAAGTTGCCGGTGCTCACGGTCGGCAAGTTGACCGAGGTGCTGCCGCCACCGCCGCCGCCACCACCACCACCGCCGGTGCTGTACGAAGCCTTCACCGTGACGCCGGAGTAGGCCGCGTAGGCGTGGACCTTGACGTAGTACTTGCCAGCCACCGGAGCTGCCACCGTGCAGCTTTCGGCATTGCCGGTCTTGTACGGACGGCAATCGTAGCTGCTGGTGGTCGGCGCGCTGCCGGCCTTGGTGTACAGGTCGGCATCGCCGGTGCCGCCGGAGATCGACATCACCAGGTTGGTGGCACCGGCCGGTACCGTGATGAAGTAGTCGTTGTCGGCGCCCGTCGCCGCCGACACGCCGGTCACGGCCACGTTGTTCTGCAGCTCGGTGGTCGTGCCACCGCCGCCACCACCGCCGCCACCACCGGTGCCCGGGCAGGTCACGCCCACGC
>NZ_AJXT01000014.1 GCF_000264295.1 Rhodanobacter spathiphylli B39
CGCCGCTGGAGTAATGCACGTCGAGGCTGGAGGTGTAGTTGGCCGCGTTGTCGATCGAGCCGCCATCCTGCGGCGGGTTGCACATGTAGCGCAGCGCGTCGCCAATGCCGGCGCTGGTCTTGACGATGTCCGCACCGACCAGGAAGTCGGCCGAGCCACGGTCGTAGAACTCGGCCGCTTCACCGGCGATGTCCGAGTACGCCTCGTTCATGCCGCCGGACTGGCCGCTGTATTCCAGGTTCGAATTCTGCTCGGTGTAACCGTGGCTGATCTCGTGGCTGGTCACGTCCAGCGACACCAGCGGGTAGAACGTGCTGGCGCCGTCGCCGAAGTTCATCGCGCTGCCGTCCCAGAACGCATTCTCGTAGTTCGACTTGTAATGCACGTTCATGCGCAGCTGCATGTTCAGCGGCGGC
>NZ_AJXT01000015.1 GCF_000264295.1 Rhodanobacter spathiphylli B39
AGGATCTGCGTTCCGATCCGGACAACTGGTACTACGTCAACAAGGACGGCTCGCGGGGCGCCATGCGCCAGTACCGCAAGAACAACAAGTCCTGGACCACCACGGTGGACGCCTATGTCGGCGGCCCGCTGATCAAGGACAAGTTGTTCATCTTCGCGGCTGTCGAAGCCGAGCGCCAGCAGGGCGAGTCGACCGGTTCGAACGTGGCGCCGTTCGTCGACCACTACCGCTATGACAACCCGAAGTGGTACGGCAAGCTGGACTGGAACATCACCGACAGCAACATCCTCGAGCTGACCGGTGCGTCGAACAAGTCGTCCTACCAGGGCGTCTTCAACGACTTCGACTACGACACCCTGAAGGAAGGCGGTTTCAACAGCAACGACACCCACACCAAGAACGGTGCGGATGTCTATTCGGCCAAGTTCACCAGCTACATCACCGATGACCTGACCGTGACAGCCCTGTACGGCAAGATGAAGGGCACCTGGTACAGCAGTGTCGCCGACTACGATCCGACCTATCCGTACCTGTTCGGCGCTCAGGATCAGAACCCACTGTACAACGGCGGCAATACGATCACCAACAGCCAGACGGTATCGACGATCGCCCTGCCTGGCCATCGCTCGACCAACACGAACCTGCGCATCGACCTGAGCTACAAGCTTGGTGACCACACGCTGACCGCCGGTATCGACAACCAGGATCAGAAGAACGTCGATGGCGGCACCAAGTTCCCCGACGGCGGCCTCGGCTACGCCTGGGAGTACAACCCGCCGGTGGACGACACCGATCCGAATGCCTATATCGTGGGCGGTCCGGGCACCGCTCAGCCGGGTGCCGACTGGCATAACTCGCCGTGGGTGGCGGGTGCAGGCGGCTACGCAGGTGGCGAAGACGGCTATTACGTCGCCAAGTACCTGTACCACGACAACGCTTCGGTTCGCGTGGCACAGCGCGCGCAGTACGTCGAGGACAGCTGGCAGGTGAACGATCGCTGGTTGGTCAAGCTCGGTCTGCGCAATGACCAGTTCACCAACTACAACGCCGTGGGCGAACCGTATCTGCGCCTGACCAGCCCGCAGTGGGCGCCGCGCGTGGGCTTTAGCTGGGACGTGAACGGTGATTCCAGCTTCAAGGTCTACGGCAACGCCGGCCGCTACTACCTCGCGTTGCCCACCAGCGTGGCGCTGCGCTCGGCCGGTACCTCGCTGTACACCCGCCAGTACTACACCTACACCGGCATCGACGCCAACGGCATTCCGACCGGCCTGACCCCGATCGATACCTATCTGGGCGCTGGTGCCCCGGTATCGGCCAACGGCGAGTACGGCCAGGCCCGCGATCCGAAGACCTCGGCGTCGACGAACCTGAAGTCGGAATATCAGGACGAGTACATCTTCGGCTTCGACAAGAAGCTGGGTGACTCGTGGGTCTATGGCGCCAAGGCGACCTACCGCAACCTGCGCAACGCGATTGACGACATCGGCGACAACATCTCGATCATCGCCAAGATGAACGCGATGGGCATCGATCCGAACAGCTACGACGCCACCCGCGTGCCGGCGAGCATCTTGATCAATCCGGGCAGCACCTCCTACTTCAACATCCCGAAGCTGGCTGGCGGCTACTACACCGTGCAGATGGACTGGAAGAACGACTTCCACTTCAACACCACGATGAAGCGCAAGTACTACGGCCTGGATCTGTACTTGGAGCATCCGTTCGACGGCAAGTGGTACGGCAAGGTCGACTACCTGTTCTCGCGCAGCTACGGCAACAGCGAGGGCCAGGTGCGCACGGACATCGGTCAGAACGACGTGTCGGCAACGGTGGACTGGGACTACGCCGCGACCATGGACTACGCCAACGGCGCCCTGGCCAACGATCGTCGCCACCAGATCAAGGCGTACGGTTCGTACCAGATCGCACCGGAGTGGATGGTGTCGGGTAACCTGGCCATCCTGTCCGGCTCGCCGAAGACCTGCCTGGGCCGCTATGGCGCTGCCCAGACCAACCCGGGCCTCGGCTACGGTCCGTACTACCACTTCTGCAACGGCGTGCCTTCATCGCCGGGTGATACGCGCAACCCGTGGACCTACACGCTCAGCCTGAGCGCGGAGTACCGGCCGGAGTGGGCGGGCAAGAAGCTGGCGTTCAACGCGATGGTCAACAACGTGTTCGACAGCCAGAAGATCACCCAGACCTATCCGATCTCGACCAGCGCAAGCTTCGGTCGTCCGTACAGCATGCAGACGGGTCGTTACTTCCGCTTCGGTGCGTCGTACGACTTCTGATGATCTGAAGTAATACACATGTGGTAGTTGCAAGAAGGCCGCCGGGTTACTCCGGCGGCCTTTTCATGTCCGGCAGGTATGCCGAACGATGGACGGCTGCTGTCGCGCTGGCCGCAGCCAGCGGCAATAATGCCCAGGAGAGGCGTCGTGGCCCGACAGTTGCGGCGAAGCGATACACATCTAGGACAACCGCATGAGCCAATTCGCATTGCTGGGCAAGCGCCGTTTCGCGCCGTTCTTCTGGACCCAGGCGCTGGGTGCCTTCAACGACAATGCGTTTCGCAACGCGCTGGTGATGCTGGTGGCCTACCAGATGGGCCTGAGCGACCATGCTGCGTCGATCTACACGAATCTTGCGCCGGCGCTGTTCATCATTCCGTTCTTCCTGTTCTCCGCCACCGCCGGACAGCTGGCCGAGAAGTACGAGAAGACGCGGATCATCCGCTACGTGAAGCTGTTCGAGATCGGCGCGATGGTGCTGGCCGCCTATGGCTTCTATACGCACCACACTTCGTTGCTGCTGGTGGTGCTGTTCATGATGGGCATGCACTCGACCATGTTCGGGCCAATCAAGTACGCGATCCTTCCCCAGGCGCTGAAGCGCGACGAGCTGGTCGGTGGCAATGGCCTGGTCGAGATGGGCACCCAGATGGCGATGCTGGTGGGCATGATCGCCGGCAACTCGCTGATGCTGGTGGCGGGTATCGGTCCGTTGCTGGCCTCGGGCGCGACCATCGCGGTGGCTGTGGCAGGCTATCTGGTCTGCCGCAGGATTCCGCCGGCGCCGGCGACCGCGCCGGAGCTGAGGTTCAACTGGAACATGTTCAGCGAAACGGCCCGCGTGCTGGCGATAACCCGGGCCGACCGCGCGGTGTTCAACGCGATACTGGGCATTTCCTGGTTCTGGTTTTTCGGCACGGTCCTGATCGCGCAGTTGCCGATCTATACGCGCGAGACGCTGGGTGGCGATGGCTCGGTCAATACGCTGGTGCTGACCCTGTTCTCGATCGGCACCGGCGCAGGCGCGCTGCTGTGCGAGCGCATGTCGGGTCGCCGCGTGGAAATCGGCCTGGTTCCGCTGGGCGCGTTCGGGCTGACCGCGTTTGGTGTGGACCTGTACTTCGCGCGCCATGGCGTGGCCACGGTGCGCGGCCTGGATTGGCTGGGCTTCCTGCATTCGGCCGGCAGCTGGCGGGTCGCGCTGGACCTCACCCTGATCGGCGCGTTCGCGGGGTTCTACGTGGTGCCGCTGTTTGCCTACGTGCAGGCGCGCGCCCCGCGCGAGAAGCTGTCGCGGATCATCGCCGGCACCAACATCCTCAACGCGTTGCTGATCGTGCTGGCGTCGGGCTTCGGGCTCGGCCTGGGCATGCTGGGCTTCGGGGCGTCGCAGATCTTCCTGGTGGCCTCGCTGCTCAACGTGCTGGTGGCCTGGTACATCTTCACCCTGGTGCCCGAGTTCGTGATGCGCTTCATCACCTGGGTGCTGGTGAACACCCTGTACCGGGTGCGCGTGGACGGCAGTGAAAGGATTCCCGAGGAGGGGCCCGTCCTGCTGGTGTGCAACCACGTCAGCTTCATGGATCCGTTGCTGCTGATGGCCAATCTGCGCCGCCCCATGCGTTTCGTGATGTATTACAAGATCTTCCGGATCCCCGTGCTCAGCTTCGTGTTCCGTACGGCCAAGGCGATCCCGATCGCCGGTCACCGGGAAGACCCCGCCGTGCTGCAAGAGGCCTACGATGCGATCGACGCCGCGCTGGCCAATGGCGAGGTGGTCTGCATCTTCCCCGAGGGTGGACTCACCGGTGATGGCGCGATAGCGCCGTTCCGGGCGGGCGTCGAGAAAATTCTCGCCAGGCGGCCCGTGCCGGTGGTGCCGATGGCCCTGCGCGGCCTGTGGGGCAGCGTATGGAGCCGGAGTGACTCGATGCTGGGCCGTTCCCGCCTGCCTCGCCGTTTCCGCGCACGGGTGGAACTGGTGGTTGATGCGCCACGGCAGCCGGAGAACGCCGGCGCCGCGGCACTGGAGGCGCGGGTTCGCGAGTTGCGCGGCGACCTGGCCTGATCGAGTCGGTCAGCCCAGCCAGCTGCCGATCACCACCAGCGCCACCACGCTCAACCACGCCAGCAACGCCCGCAACAGGGCGCCCTGTAGCCGCCGCAGCTCGCCCAGCGGATCGCTGTGTTCCTCGGCATAGCCGTCGCCCGCTTCAATGTCGATGACCACGTCGGCCCTGGCTGCAGCGCCCAGAAAGCCGGGGCCGCGGCTGTACCAGCTGGTTGGCGCCGCCTGGCTGTGCCAGCGGCGCCATGCGTCGATCACGGCATCCCAATGGCCGACCACGGCCAGGGTGAAAGTCAGCAGCTGTGCCGGCAGCCAGTCCAGCGCATTGGCGACATGACCGGCGATGCGCCGGGTGGGCGGGTCGAGGTGCAGCGAGTCGTCGCGGCCCAGCGTCTGCCCCAGCCGGTAGAGCAGGGCGCCCACGGGCCCGAGCAGGAAGAACCAGAGCAGCACCGCGAAACGCCGACGCAATGCGGCGTAGGCCACGGCCTCGCCGAGCGCGGGAGCGTTCCAGGCGACCGGGTTGCCATCGTCGGCCAGGGCCTGCGCCGCTGCCTCGCGGCTGGCGTCGTCCGGGGCGCGCAGGATCGCCTCCAGATCCGCCTCGAATTCGCGCGGACCGAAGCAATACAGCAGCGCTGCCAGCGCGAACAGCAGGCGCAACAGTTCGCCCAGCGGCGACCATCCCAGCATCCATACGACCAGCACGCACAGCGCCGTGGGCAGCAGCAGGATCACCGCCACCCGGGCCGCGCCGCTGGTATCACCCAGCTGGGCTACCCAGCGGCGAAACCAGCCGTCACCACGCCAGCGCGCCAGTTGCGGCGCGAGGTGCAGCAGGCCAAGGGCGAGCAGGACGACAAGCAGACGAATGGCCATGGGGAAGCAACTTCGCAGGGACTGGGGCCATTGTATGCGACCGCCCGGGCGCCTCGGTGCCTCGTCGTGCGTTCAATCGCCGAAAATGGCCTGGTGCGAGATCGCTTCGACGGTGTGGTCGTCGGCCGCATGCGGAACCTGCGGGCCACAACCATCAGCCTCCAGCGCGCGGTCCATCAACTGGCCGGTGATGAACTGATTGGCGCTGTGCTCCATCTTCATGCGGACGTACTTGCAGCGGCTGGCTCCGGCCATCCTGTGCACCACCTGCTGCAGGCTTGGCTTGTCGTCGAGGGAAAGGCCGCGAATGCGTGCGATGTCCGTTCCGGGAAGGCGCACCCTGGTTGGCGCTGACCCCATGCCTGCATGGCCCTCCAGGATCGGCGAGTGGTAGTCCTGCGCAACCGGCGACGGCTCGGTCAGCACAACCGCTGGAGCCGGGTCCGCCGCCCGAACCGGGCTGGTCGGGGCCAGCGCGAGCGGTCGCGAGACCGGTCGCGCCTGGCGCGAGCGTCCCGGCATCGGACGTGCGGAGGATGGTCGGCGCATCCGTGTCACCAGCCGGATTCGCAGCGCATCATGGCTTGCGGGTTGCGCGTGTGAGCGGGGCGGGCGCGGCGCGACCGGCCCGAACAACAACGCCAGCAGGCCAAGATGCAGCGAGATCACCAGGCCGAGAATGCCTCCGCGCCGGAACGCCGCCCGCCAGCCAGGTCGAAGAACGGACGTCTTCCGCGCCTGCAGAGGGGTGCTTCCATGCGCCATGTCCGATTCCGTGATGAGCTGCGACGAATCAGACCGCCTGCGCGTCACCAAGTTCTCGGCGGGGGCTCAAGGTGCCGCGGCCGCCTCCACCAGCGCGGCCAGATCGAGGCCGGCACGACATTGCAGCCAGTACGTCAGCAACTGATAGGACACCGACAGCCGCGTGGACGGGACAAAGCTGCCGTCGGAAATGCCGTCGACGATCTGTTGCGGCGTGAACCAGCGGGCGTCTTCCAGTTCGTGATCGCGCCGGGCAATGTGTCGTGAACGCGCCGTGGCGATGAAGCCGACCATCAACGAGGCAGGCATCGGCCACGGTTGCGAGGAGTGGTAGCGCACCTCGTCGACGATCACGCCGGCTTCCTCGGCGACTTCGCGGCGAACCGCATCCTCCAGCGCCTCACCCGGTTCGACGAAGCCAGCCAGCGTGGAGTAACGACCGGGCGGCCAGCCAGCCTGGCGTCCGAGCAGGCAGGCACCCTCGTGCTCGACCAGCATGATCACGGCCGCATCGGTGCGCGGAAAATGCAGGCGCGCACACTCGGTATTGGTGCATTGCGCACGGTGCCCGGCGGCCACCAGCAGCAGTGCCGCGCCGCAGTAGGTACAGAATCGCGTCTCGCGCTGCCAGTGCGACAGGCCCTTGGCGTAGGCAAACAGGCCCGCTTCGTCGGCATCAAGCCGCAAGCCGGCGCTGCGCAGGCTTGCGCGACGCGCGTCCAGGGCGTGCTCCAGTTCTTCGATGCGCCCGGGATCGTCCGCCACCAGCAGGAAATGCGGGCGCTCATACGCCATGCCGAGCAGGCTGGCCCGCGTGTCTGCCAGCCACCGCTCGCGTTCGTCCGCATCGAGCCAGCGCAAGCGGTCGCCATCGCGGCGCAGGAAGGCTTCGCCCGCGGCGTCCAGCAGCAGGTAACGCGCCGAAGGCGAGCGGGCGTTTTCGACGATCCACGCCGATTCGTCGCGCGACTCGGCGACCCGGTCGAGCACCAGGCTGAGCCCGGCGAAGGTGTTGGTGGGGGCAAGCCAGGCCCGATCCATGGGTGACTCCTCAGGCGGAGAAGGAGGAGCCGCAGCCGCAGGTGGTCTTCGCGTTCGGATTGCTGATCACGAACTGCGCGCCGCTGAGGTTCTCGGCGTAGTCGATCTGCGCGCCACCCAGATACTGCAGCGACAGCGGATCGCACAGCAGGGTGACACCGTCGCGCTCTACCGCCAGATCGTCTTCGGCCTGGGCTTCGTCGAAGGTGAAACCGTACTGAAAACCCGAGCAGCCGCCACCGGAGATGTAGACGCGCAGCTTCAGCGCAGGATTGCCCTCTTCGGCAATCAGTTCATGCACCTTGTGTGCGGCCGCTGCGGTGAAGATCAGTGGCGTGCCGCTGCTCTGGTAGTCGGGGATCGAGACGATGGTTTCCATGGCTTTCGAAGTGGGGGCGTGGCGGGGTCTGCGCAAGCATAGCGCGTCAGGCGGGCACTGCCTCGTCCACGCCGGCATCCTGGGCCGGCGCGGGCAGGTTGCGCTGGGCTTCCTCGGCCTGGCGCGTGATGCGTCCGTTGACCTGGGCGCCGGCGGCCATCTCCAGGGTGTGGTAACGCAGGTCGCCATCGATACGCGCCTGCGGCGCCAGTTCCAGCCGCACGCTGACGTTCACGTCCCCGGTCACGTGGCCGTTGATCACCGCCTGCGGCACGTGGATTTCGCCATGCACCTGGCCGTGCTCGCTGAGGGTGAACATGGCGTCCTCGCCATCGCCGACCACGCTGCCTTCGATGCGCCCGTCCAGGTGCAGTGCGCCACTGAAGCGCACGTCGCCGCGGATCGACGTGCCACGCGCAATCAGGCTGGTCTCGTTGTTGCTGCTGTTGCGATCGTTGCGGTCGCTGCGTCTACGGTTGAGCATCGTGATCCCCTTGTGCGGTCGTGATGTTGCCACTCAGCGCGTCGCCCCAGGCGACGGCGCGGTTCACCGTTTCCCCGTCGGCGGGCTTCACGCTGATGCGCAGTCGTGTCGGGCGGAAATCCGCCGGCAACACGATCGTGCCGTGCAATTGCTGAAAATAGGTGAAGCGGAACGGCATGCCGTCCTTTTGTGCGGCGTCGCCCAGAGCGCTCCAGTCCAGCCGTGTCACCTTGTCACCACGCAGGCCTTCCACGCTGACCAGGGCGTTGCCGGAAACCTCGTCGCCGCGCTTGGCATTCTGGGTCAGGCTGAGGCTGAGGTTCCAGCCGCGTGAACCGACGATCGGCTGCAGCTTCACTTCCTGCAGCTTCAGTCCCTGCCGCTGGGCATCGCCGCCGACCAGTCGCGAGTAGAAGCCGAGGTCGGCGCGCAGGCCGTTGAGTTCTTCTTCGCGCTGGGCCAGCGTGCCCCGCAGCGAACGCGTGGCCACTTCGTTGACCTGGGCCGAGCGTTGCAGGTTGGCCAACTGCTGCTTCAGATCGTCGATCTGGCCGAGCAGGGCACGTTGTTGCCGGTTGTCCACCACAGTCGGTGCGTTGGCGTGCCGGCCGAATGCGGCAACGACAAGGCCGACCACCAACAGGCTGGCCAACCAGCCCAGACCCAGCCACCACCAGCGTCGGCGATGGCCGGTATCGTCGTGGCGGCGCACGACGAAACGTGGTGGCGGTCGTGAACCCATGCGGCTGTTCCGGGGAAAACCGAAGGTATAGCCCCGGCGTGATGAAAGCGTCAAGGAACGGCTGCACGAATCGGGCGGCGGCTCGTTCGCCGTGACGAACCTCAGCTGCCCATCTTGTTCTGCAGATAGCGTTCCGCGCCGATGTCCCTGATCAGGCTGAATTGGGTCTCCAGCCAGTCGATGTGTTCTTCCTCGTCGTGCAGGATGTCCTTGAACAAGTCGCGGCTGATGTAGTCGGCGATGCCTTCGCTGTAGGCGATGGCCTCGCGCAAGTCCTTCACTGCCGCCAGTTCCAGGTCCAGGTCGCCCTGCATCGACTCGATCGCGTTCTCGCCGATGCGCAGCTTGCCCAGGTGTTGCAGGTTAGGCAGACCATCGAGGAACAGGATGCGCTCGATCAGGTGATCGGCGTGCTTCATCTCCTCGATCGACTCCTTGTATTCATGCGCAGCGAGCTCGCCGTAACCCCAGTCCTTGAGCATGCGGTAATGCAGGAAGTACTGGTTGATCGCGGTCAGCTCGTTGTAGAGCACCTTGTTGAGGAATTCGATGACCTTTGCATCACCTTTCATGGCTTCCCCTCCTCGTGAAAATCAATCCCCACTATACAAACTCCGTGCCGGCGGCGACGGAATGAGAATGGAACGCCTTTGCCCGGCATGCGGAGCAAACTCCGGCCGGGTTGCGCATGAAACGGAGGGGAATCAGGCCGTGACGAGCGGCAACTGGCAGATCACCTGCGAGCGCGCCTGGTCGAACGTGGCACGTGCCTCGGCATCGCAGCAGCCGCAGCAGTCCGAGCAGCCGGTACGCGCCTGCAACTCGGCGAACGTTTGTACGCCGGCAGCCGCCTCGCGGCGGATATCGTGATCGGTGACGGCGTTGCACATGCAGATATACATGACGCGTATGAGAACGCGAATGCGAACGATTGTCAACAAGTGGCGGTCACCGGTTGCCTGGCAGCAAGCCGGGCGTTCAGTCACGCGGTTCAGGCCACGGCGCGGCCGCCCTGCGGCCTGGAGGGCGCGTCGGGCTCGTCGCGTGGGGGCAGGGTGCCCAGTTGCACGCTGAACAAGTCCTCCACCAGCGGCGCGAAATGCCGCAATGCTCGCGCGTACACATCGCGCTTGAAGTTCACCACGTGCGCCGCGGGATACCAGAAATCCACCCAGCGCCAGATGTCGAACTCCGGCTTTTCGCAGGCATCCAGCTTCAACGCTTCTTCGCCGCCGACCAGCTTCAGAAGGAACCACACCTGCTTCTGGCCGATGCAGGTCGGCCGCTGGTGGTGCCGCACGTAGCGACTCGGCAGGCGATACTTCAGCCAGCCGTGGGTGGCGGTGATCACCTCCACGTGATGCGCCGCCAGCCCGGTTTCCTCTTCGAGTTCGCGGTACATCGCCTCCAGCGGCGTCTCGTCCGAGCGCATGCCGCCTTGGGGAAACTGCCAGCCGTCACGATTGACCCGGCGCGCCCAGAACAACTGCCCGTCTGCATTCAACAGTACGATGCCGACATTCGGACGGTAGCCATCTACATCAATCATGTCGCCTCCTGGAGCCGAACGACGCAGTCTTCCTGCACGCCACGCCGAGTTCCTGAAGCCGATTCAACCACAGCCCGCAAAGCAGCGGCAAGCCGCAGGCTTGAACCTTCGCCGCCGGCCCACTACACTTCCGCGCCCCGCCCGTGATCGTTCAGATCCAGCCCGGCGGAATTCCTCAAGGCTATGTAGCTCAGCTGGTTAGAGCACAGCACTCATAATGCTGGGGTCGGTGGTTCGAGTCCACCCATAGCCACCAAATCAGTGTCCATTCCTGACCATTCCCGTCCAATACCGCCTCGGCAACCCAGCTGCAGCAAGGGTTTGGCGTCTTTACACCGTCCAGTCGTGTCCGATCACGTCTATTGTAATCCGGGGGCAACAAGGGGCAACATTGGGGGCAGGTACCGTTGCCTGTAGTGAGTTGCCCCCATGGCGCTTTCCGATGTCAACATCCGTAAGGCCAAGCCCACCGATAAGCCCCAGCGGCTGTTCGACGGTGGAGGCTTGTACCTGGAGGTTGCTCCATCTGGGGGCAAGTGGTGGCGACTTAAGTACCGCTTTGGGGGCAAGGAGAAGCGGCTGTCGCTAGGCACGTATCCCGACACCGGACTGGCCGATGCACGCGAGAAGCGCGATGCCTCACGCAAACTGCTTGCGCAGGGCGTAGATCCAGGCGTCCAACGCAAGGCCGAAAAGGCTGCCGGTGCCGATCGCGCAGCCAACAGTTTCGAAGCGGTCGCTCGCGAGTGGTTGGCGGTGAAGAAACCTGAATGGACAGCCGGCCAGTTCTTGAAGGAGTGCGGCCGATTGGAAAATCACGCCTTCCCCAGGATTGGTGGCCTGCCGGTCTCTGATATAGGAGTGGCAGAGATTCGCCCGTTGTTCGCCTACCTGGTCAAGCAGGGGCATATCGAGCAGGCTCATCGCCTCCGGCATCAACTAAGTCGCGTGTTTCGATTTGCCGTAGCCACTGAACGGGCCAGTCGCGACCCTGCCGCCGATCTGCGCGATACCTTGCCCAGCCGTAATCCTCAGAACCATCCAACGATCACCGACCCGAAACGCGTGGGAGAGTTGATGCGTGCCATCGATGGCTTCACGGGCACTCTCCCCGTGCAGTGCGCTCTGAGATTGGCACCCTTGTGGTTCTGTCGGCCTGGCGAGATACGCATGGCGGAGTGGACGCACTTTGACCTGGATGGCGAGCACCCGTCTTACACGGTGCCGCCTATGAATCGAAAGCTGAAGAAGGCGGCCAAGGAAAATCCCGCTACGCCGCCGCATATCGTGCCTTTGAGTCGACAGGCGCTGGAGATACTTCGCGAACTGCGCCAGTTGACGGGCCATGGGCGCTATCTGTTTCCGGGGGCCCGCGATCCGAAGCGACATATGTCAGATGGCGCAGTAAACGCGGCGCTGGCTCGTATTGGTTACAAGGGCATCATTACGGGCCACGGGTTCCGCCACATGGCGCGAACGTTGTTGGGGGAGTTGGGGTGGAATCCTGAAGCCCTGGAACGTCAGCTGTCCCACAAGGAGCCCGGAATCGTTGGTGTGTACAACAAAGCCCAGCATCTGCCTGAGCGTCGAAAGGTCATGCAGGCTTGGGCGGATTACCTGGACTTGCTAAAGGTGGGAGGCGATCCCCGATAGGCAGGGGTGGGCGGACTGTGCGAGCTTCGTGCTAACCTTGCATTGCAAATGCAACGCATGAGGTGCGCCCGTGAAATCCGCTTCCATTCCTTCGCTTCGAGTCGACCCAGAGTTGCGTCAGGCGGCCGAAGCCGTCCTGCGCGAAGGCGAGAGCCTGTCCAGCTTTATGGAGCAATCACTGCGCGATCAGGTGACCCGTCGCCAGCTGCAGCACGAGTTCTTGGCGCGTGGCTTGGCTTCCCGCGACGAGGCACGACGGACAGGTGAATACTTCGAGGCCGCATCGGTGCATGCCGAGTTGCGCGGCATGCTGACGAAGTCATCGAGCGGCAAGGCCAAGCGTTGAACTGGCACGTCCGTTACACGCGGGCGGCCCGCGACGATCTGCTGCGGCTTTACGGGTTCCTGCTGGAGCAGGACATAGAAGCGGCGCAGCGGGCGATGGAGGTCATCGAGCAAAGCTTGGAGCTGCTTCAGTCATTCCCCTTCACGTGCCGCAAGGCCGATCCTGACAATCCCTTCCTGCGCGAACTGCTGGTTTCGTTCGGCACCTCCGGCTACGTGGCGCTGTACGAGATCGAGGGGGATCAAACGGTGACCATCCTTGCCATTCGTCACCAGCGCGAAGACGACTATCACTGAACAAGTAGTCCTTCGAAGCTTGCCAGTCGCTTAGTGTGCGACTTCGTCATGACCAATTTGCAGGACGAAGGGCTAGCGATCATTCCACCCAAACTCCTGCCGAGAGCATCATTCGTTGCCCATCAGAACGCATCGCCATACAGTGGACAGTCGAGGCGTGCGGGTCTAACGCCAGATTGCAAGCGGAAACAGGGGAAGTATGGAAAGCCAGTTCTTTGAGAAGCCGATTCTCAACTCGCCGTATGACTACCCAGCACGGCATTGGGAGCTCGACGAGAGCGGCCAGCCAACGCAGCGTGTGCAGGCCAGTCGCCGCACGGCAGAGTTCTTCACCCCGATACCGAAACCCCGCAAGCGTAAAGGTAAGGCCGAGCAAGGCGACCTGGTATTCGACGAGGGCAAGGGGCTTTCGACCGAAGCCCAACGCTACGACCACACCACTGTCATCAATACGGTGCGTCAGCAAGTAGATCGCTGGCGCCAGCTGCCGAATCCTGCCGATTGGCATGTCACTCCCGAAACCGCTCGCCTGTTGCAGCATTGGCGTCATCACCCGTTCGGCGGCATACGACCGTTCTTCTGCCAGGTCGAGGCGGTGGAAACAGCCATCTGGCTGAGTGAAGTCGCCCCGCACATCGGCAAGGCCGGCCAGGGCATCCTTGAACACCTCGCCAATGCCAACAACGACGCCAACCCGGAGTTGATGCGGCTGGCACTGAAGCTGGCGACCGGCGCCGGCAAGACCACCGTCATGGCTATGCTGATTGCATGGCAAACCGTCAATGCCGTCCGCCGTCCGACCAGCAAGCGCTTCAGCCGTGGCTTCCTGGTGGTCGCCCCCGGCATCACCATCCGCGATCGCCTGCGCGTGCTGCTGCCGAACGACCCGGACAGCTACTACGCCAGCCGCGAGCTGGTGCCCAGCGACATGCTGGAAGATCTGGGCAAGGCCAAGATCGTCATCACCAACTACCACGCCTTCAAGTTGCGCGAACGCATTGAACTGTCCAAGGGCGGTCGGCTGCTGCTGCAGGGACGTAATGGCGCGCCGCTGGAGACGCTCGAAACCGAAGGTCAGATGCTGCAGCGGGTGATGCCCGAACTGATGGGCTTGAAGAATATTCTCGTCATCAATGACGAAGCGCATCATTGCTATCGCGAGAAACCAGGCAGCGACGAAGACGAAGACCTGAAGGGCGATGACCGGAAGGAAGCCGAGAAGAACGCGGAGGCCGCTCGCCTTTGGATATCAGGCCTTGAGGCGGTGAACCGCAAACTCGGCGTGGCACGAGTGATGGATCTTTCCGCCACGCCGTTCTTCCTCAGCGGCTCCGGCTACGCCGAGGGCACGCTGTTCCCGTGGACCATGAGTGACTTCTCGCTGATGGACGCGATCGAATGCGGCATCGTCAAACTGCCGCGCGTGCCCGTGGCCGAGAACATCCCCGGCGACGAAATGCCGATGTTCCGCAAGTTGTGGGAGCACATCGGCAAGAAGATGCCCAAGAAGGGCCGCGGCAAGAACGCTACGCTCGACCCACTCAGCATTCCAGTGGAGCTGCAGACTGCACTGCAGGCACTGTACGGGCATTACGAGAAAACCTACGTGCTCTGGAAGGCCTCCGGCATCAAGGTGCCGCCGTGCTTTATCGTGGTGTGCAACAACACCGCCACGTCCAAGCTGGTCTACGACTACATCTCGGGCTTCGTCCGCGATAACGAGGATGGCACGTCCAACGTCGTCAACGGTCGCCTGGAGCTGTTCCGCAACTTCGACGAGCACGACAATCCGCTGCCGCGGCCCAACACCTTGCTGATCGACAGCGAGCAGCTCGAATCCGGCGATGCGCTCGACAAGGGTTTCCGCGAAATGGCCGGTCCCGAGATCGAGCTGTTCAAGCGCGAGGCGCTCGAACGTGGCGGCGCCTTGGCCAACGATCTACGTGCGGGCAAAGACATCGACGACGCCACGCTCCTGCGCGAGGTCATGAACACAGTCGGCAAGCCAGGCTCGCTGGGCGAGTCGATTCGCTGTGTAGTCTCCGTGTCCATGCTTACCGAAGGGTGGGATGCGAACACCGTCACCCATGTGCTCGGTGTACGCGCATTCGGAACTCAGCTGCTATGTGAACAGGTCATCGGCCGTGCGCTGCGCCGACAGTCCTACGATCTCAATGAAGAAGGTTTGTTCAACGTCGAGTACGCAGACGTGCTCGGCATCCCGTTTGATTTCACTGCCAAGCCGGTCGTTGCGCCGCCACAGCCACCTCGTGAAACCATCCACGTCAAAGCCGTGCGACCCGAGCGCGACGCGCTGGAGATACGTTTCCCGCGCGTGGCCGGTTACCGCGTTGAGCTGCCGGAAGAGCGTCTAACCGCCAACTTCAACGAAGATTCGGTCTTTGAACTCACGCCAGCCATCGTCGGGCCGTCCAAAACCAAGAACGCAGGCATCATCGGCGAGACTGTGGATCTGAGCCTGGATCACATCCGCGACATGCGTCGATCCACCTTGCTGTTCAACATTACCCAACGTCTGCTCACCACCAAGTGGCGTGACTCGGGCGAGCAGCCCAAGTTGCACCTGTTCGGTCAGCTCAAGCGCATCACCAAGGATTGGCTCGATACCTGCCTTGTATGCAAGGGCGACACTTATCCCGGCCTGCTGATGTACCAGGCGCTGGCCGACATCGCGTGCGAACGAATTACTAAGGCCATCACAGCCGACGAAATCAAGAAGGGGCGCGCGGTCAAGGCCATCCTCGACCCATACAACCCCGCCGGCTCCACCGTCCACGTCAACTTCAACACATCGAAGACAGATCGCTGGGAGACCGTCGGGCCGCCGCCGAAGTGTCAGCTCAACTGGGTCATCCTCGACAGCGATTGGGAAAGCGAATTCTGCCGCGTTGCCGAGGCGCATCCCAAGGTGCTGGCTTACGTCAAGAACCACAACCTCGGCTTCGATGTGCCATACCGCTACGCCTCCGAAACCCGGATCTATCGTCCCGATTTCATCATCCACGTCGATGATGGTCATGGTCCCGACAACCCGCTACATCTAGTCGTCGAGATCAAGGGTTACCGCGGCGAAGACGCCAAGGAAAAGAAGTCCACCATGGACACCTACTGGGTGCCTGGCGTGAACAACTTGGGCGCGTATGGCCGCTGGGCGTTTGCCGAGTTCACTGACGTGTTCCAGATCCAGGACGACTTCGCCAAGAAAGTCGAGGCGGAATTCAAAAAAATGATCAACAGCGTCGCATCCGGCGCAGTACAAGAGGCGCCAGCAAATGTTTGACACCACCAAGGAAGACTTGAAAGACATCCTGCGCAAGGTCAATGAAGGGAAACTGCAGCTTCCCGATTTCCAGCGGGACTACGTCTGGGGTGATGAAGACGTGCGCAGTCTGATCGCGTCAATTGCCAAGGGATTTCCCGTGGGAGCGCTATTGACGCTTGAGACCGGCGGTGAGGTCGAATTCAAACCTCGCGTCCTTGAAGGCGTGGAGGTCAGGGATGTACGCCCAACCGAGCTACTGCTCGACGGCCAGCAGCGCATGACGTCTCTTTTCCAGGCAGCGTTCGCCAAAGCGCCAGTTCGCACCCGGAACGTGCACAAGAAGCTGGTGGAGCGCCTGTACTACATCGATATCAAAAAGGCGGCTGCCAGCAAGGGCAGTCTGGAGGATGCCATCATAGGCGTGCCTGCCGACAGGATCGTCCGCACGAATTTCGGCAAAACCATTGATCTGGACGTCTCTACTCGGGATCGCGAATTCGAACTCGATCTCTTTCCGCTAAATCAGGTCTTTGACAGTCGTGACTGGTTCTACGACTGGCGAGACTTCTGGCGGGCCAAAGGCCGCGACATCACCGAGCTCGATCGTGACTTCGTGCGCACCATCGTCGATTCCATCGAACGCTACAAAATGCCGATCATCCGCCTCGATCGCAACAACAAGCGGGAAGCAATCTGCGTCGTGTTCGAAAAGGTCAACGTAGGCGGCAAGAAGCTGGACGCGTTCGAACTGGTCACCGCCATCTACGCGGCCGAAAAGTTCGACCTCCGAGAGGACTGGAACGGCACAAAAAAGCCCGCAAAAGCTGGTCGCCATTCCCGCATGATCGGTGCACCGAACCCGCGAGATGTGCTCACCCAGATAGCCAATACAGACTTTCTGCAGGCCTGCACGCTCTTGCATACGCGCGACCTGCGACTCCAAAAGGCAGCCGAAGGTGCCAAGGATGGTGATCTCCCGCAGATCTCCTGCAAGCGCGACGCGCTACTGGGGCTACCGCTGCACGCCTACCAGAAGCATGCCGATGCGGTGGAGTCGGGCTTCATCGAGGCAGGCGGGTTCCTCAATGAGCTGAAGATCATCTGGCACAAAGACATCTCCTATCCGCCACTGGTCGTCGGGCTAGCAGCGATCTTTGCGATCCTCGGCAAAGACGCGCAGACAGCCAAAGCCAAGCAGCAGCTTGCCCAATGGTTCTGGTCTGTCACGCTGGGCGAACTGTTTGGGTCCAGCACGGAATCCCGGTTGGCCCGTGACGTTCCCGAAGTGGTCGACTGGATAAAAAATCCGGTATCCCGCCCACGCACCCTCGATGAGGCAGTCTTCCAGGCGGTCAGGCTGCGCTCGCTCCGTTCACGGCAATCCGCAGCCTACAAGGGTCTGCATGCCCTGCTGATGAAAGGGGGCTGTCGCGACTTCATTACCGGGCGCCCGACTGACCTGATGACCTTCTTCAACGACGATATCGACATCCATCACGTGTTTCCACAAGCATGGTGCAAGAAGCAAGGCATCGAGAAAGGCGTGTTCGACGCCATCATCAACAAGACGCCGCTGTCTAAGCTTTCCAATATTTCGGTGAGCGGCGATGCGCCCTCCGTCTACCTTAAGCGCATCGAAGACAAGCAGGGCATTTCTTCCGACGACCTTGATGCCATTTTGCGTACGCATCTCATCGAGCCGGCGCACCTGCGCGCGGACGACTTTAAGGCGTTCTACGAAGCCCGCAGCAACGCTTTGGCTGAACTGGTAGCGGGTGCAATGCAGAAGCCCGTGGTGGTGGAAGCCGGCACCAATGAAGTCGAGCAAGAAGATGACTCGATGGAAGCCGACGAAGAGCTGGAAGCCGCCTGATGGCCAAGAAATCCAAAACTCCGCTCACCGTCGAAGCGCTCAAGCACGACGAAGCAACGCGCAAGAACATCCCCACTGCCGAATATCAGTCGCTCATGCAGAAGGAGGACAGCGCGCCGGTACGCGTGTCCTATCCACGCGGCGGCAACGGACTGGACGAGGAGAAGGCACAGCGCAACCGCGACCTGGATCCGCAGCTGGTCTGGCGTGGCAAGGACCAGCAGGACTGGTCCGATCTTGTGGTCAACGCGCCGCCGTTGTACATCCAGGAGAAGGTGCACCCCAAGGTGCTGATCGACGACCTGCGCCGCGAAACCGAGCGCAGGGAAGAAGCGGCGGCGCAGACGCAGGCCGGCAACATGGCCGACCTGTTCGCCGACTTCAATGGTCTGCCCAGCGACAACGCCAAGACCGAGTTCTACCAGCACGACGCGCACTGGGCCAACCGCATGATCCTGGGCGACAGTCTGCAGGTGATGGCGTCACTGGCCGAGCGCGAGGGCTTGCGCGGCAAGGTGCAGTGCATCTACTTCGATCCGCCCTACGGCATCAAATTCAACTCCAACTTCCAGTGGTCCACCACCAGCCGGGACGTCAAGGACGGCAACACCGACCACATTACGCGCGAGCCGGAACAGGTCAAGGCGTTTCGCGATACGTGGCGCGACGGCATCCATTCGTATCTGACGTATCTGCGCGATCGCCTGATGGTGGCGCGCGATCTGCTGACCGAGTCCGGGTCAATCTTTGTGCAGATCGGGGATGAGAATGTGCACCGGGTAAGGGCGGTGATGGATGAGGTATTTGGGGACAAGAATTTTATTAGTCTCATCACCACAAAGAAAAGTGGCGGGATGGGGCAGGAGTTCGTCGACAACATATCCGACTACATCCTTTGGTTCGGGCATGACATCTCAAAGACGAAGTACCGCCCAGCTTTCTACGAGAAGGATCTCCGTGAAGGAGCGGGTGCAAGATATCGGTCAGTGCAATCCATTTCTGGACAGATTCGTCCCTTGAAAGCCAAGGAGGCCAACGGTGAGCTTCCGCTAGCGACGGACGAACGTGTTTTTCTAGCCGGACCGCTGACTTCGGAAACAGCTAGTGCTTCCACACTTTTCGAATTTGACCTAAATGGCCACCAGCTGCGACCACGTAAGGGGGGCTGGAAGACAAGCGCGACAGGCATGCAACGCTTGTCGAAGTCGGACCGATTGTTGAAGACAAAGGAGTTCGTTAACTACAAGATCTTCTTTGACGATTTTGCAGCTGTCGCCATCCCGAATTTGTGGAGCGACACAATGGGTACTGCTGAACAGAACAAGACGTACGTCGTTCAAACAACATCCAAGGTCATTCAGCGTTGTCTCCTGATGGCTACCGATCCAGGTGACCTCGTCCTCGATCCTACTTGTGGTTCTGGCACCACCGCCTACGTCGCCGAACAATGGGGCCGTCGCTGGATCACCATCGACACCTCGCGCGTGGCGTTGGCATTGGCTCGCGCCCGCATCATGGGCGCACGCTATCCGTTCTATCTGCTGGTCGACTCGCGAGAGGGCCAGCTCAAGGAAGCGGAGCTCACCCGCAGCGCGCCGTCCAGCACGGCAACCCGAGGCAACATCGCGCACGGTTTCGTCTACGAGCGCGTGCCGCACATCACGCTGAAATCCATCGCCAACAACACCCAAATTGACGTGATTTGGGAAGAGTTCCAGCAGACGCTGGAACCGCTGCGCGAAGCATTGAACAAGACGCTCAGCAAGCACTGGCAGGAGTGGGAAATCCCGCGCGAGGCCGATACCAAATGGTCGGATGCCGCGAAAAAGCTGCACGCCAACTGGTGGCAACAGCGCATCGCCCGCCAGCGCGAGATCGACGCCTCCATCGCCGCCAAAGCCGACAACGAATACCTCTACGACAAACCCTACGAGGACAAGAAGAAAGTCCGCGTGGCCGGCCCGTTCACCGTCGAAAGCCTGTCGCCGCACCGCGTGCTGGGCGTGGACGAGAACGACGAGCTGATTGACGGCATCGGCGAAGGCAACGACGGCTACGGCGAAGAGCGCGACTTCGTGCAGATGATCCTGGAAAACCTGAAGACCGCCGGTGTGCAGCAGGCGCACAAGGACGACAAGATCAACTTCACCTCCCTGGTGCCCTGGCCGGGTGACCTGGTCTGCGCCGAAGGCCGCTACATGGAAGGCGATACGGACACAGGCACGGAGAAGCGCGCCGCCATTTTCATCGGCCCGGAGTTCGGCACCGTCTCGCGTCCCGACCTGGTGCAGGCCGCCCGCGAAGCCGGCGACGCCGACTTCGACGTGCTGATCACCTGCGCCTTCAACTACGACGCCCGCTCCTCCGACTTCGACAAGCTCGGCCGCATCCCCGTGCTCAAGGCCCGCATGAACGCCGACCTGCACATGGCCGACGACCTCAAGAACACCGGCAAGGGCAACCTGTTCGTCATCTTCGGCGAACCCGACATCGACATCCTCGCCGTCGAAGACAACCAGATCCAGGTCAAGGTCAACGGCGTCGACGTCTTCCATCCCAACACCGGCGAAGTCCGCAGCGACGGCCCCGACGGCATCGCCTGCTGGTTCATCGACACCGACTACAACGAAGAATCCTTCTTCGTCCGCCAAGCCTACTTCCTCGGCGCCAACGACCCGTACAAGGCGCTGAAGACGACGCTGAAAGCCGAAATCAACGAAGACGCCTGGTCCACCTTGAACAGCGACACCTCCCGCCCCTTCCCCAAGCCCACCTCAGGCCGCATCGCAGTGAAGGTCATCAACCACCTCGGTGACGAGGTCATGAAGGTATTCCGCGTTAATTAGAGGAAGAAGAGCGTGGCGATCCCGCGACAATTCAAATGTGCCGATTGGGGTGGTGAGATCCGCGGGATCAGGACCAGCCAAGATCACTCTGTGTTCAAAGAAGTCGAGGTGACTTGGACCAAGCCTAGAATTTGGGTCGCCGGGGAAGCTGCGCCTATCGATGCAGAGTCAGACGTCACGAACTGCCTCTATTGCCTGGTGCGAGATCACCACCGGGCCAATGCCAAGACGAGAATCACTTATGTTGGTATCACCAAAGACGCCAAAAAGCGCTTTGTCAATCATCACGTGGCGAAGAGGTTGACGAGCATGCGTGGCCAGACTTCATTGAGCTTGGGTAGCGTAGATTTTGGCAGCTACTGGCGTGATGGGGGCACGCGGCAGGCACTGGAGCAATTAGAGCATCTTCTGATCTGGGCGCTTTGGCCCGATGAGAATGATCGAAAGGCCTACACGCTCCCCGGAATGGGAGCCCATCCGACTAAGCCCTGGCATGTCCGGAACCTGGGGTTTCGATTTTCAGGAACGATGCCGAGGGAATTGGTCTATCCGTGGATGCTGGTCAAACCCGGGCGCGATCGCTCGGCGAAATGAGGCTGAGTGCAAAACATGGACATTCATCTCATCGGGACGAGATCATGAATATCTTCAAAGTCTGAGGCAAGCGGATGGATCTGCACACCGTCAAAGTACGCCTTCAAGAACACCTGAGTGACGGCTTGGTCACTATTGTCGGATCCGGCCTCTCCTGTGCCGAGGGACTGCCGGGCATGAGTGAACTTGCAACCTATTTGCAAGCAGGGGTCGGGGGCGGATTGACTGGTGGTGATGCCATGGCGTGGGCGTCGGCCTCGGCTCTAATCGCGACAAAAGGGCTTGAGGGAGCGCTCCTTGCGGCACAACCCACACCCGCTGTCGAGTCGGCAATCGTGGTCGCCGCCGGCAAGTTGATTGCGGAACGCGAGCGCACGGTTGTGTCCGAGGTTTTTGCAGGTACGCGAGAACTTCGCCTGACTCGGCTGCTTCCGCATCTGGTAAAGCCCTCCACAGGTTTGGCCATCGTTACGACGAATTATGACCGACTGGTGGAGATTGCAGCAGAGGAGGCTGGTATCGGCGTAGATACGATGTTTGTTGGGCGCTTTGCTGGGCAGCTCAACGAGAGTGAAAGCCGAATGAGTTTTTGTCGTGGCGTTGCAATGAAGCCTCGCCGGGTAGCATCGCTACAGTTCAGGCATCGGGCTATCGTTTTCAAGCCGCATGGGAGCTTGGATTGGTATGCACGAAATGGTCGGCCCGTTTTCTACGCAGGCGAACTACTGGACGTGACTCGACTGATCATCACGCCAGGCGGTAACAAATTTCGCAACGGGTATGAGAGCCCATTCGATCTTCATCGTTCGCGGGCCAACGAAGCGATTGATCGTGCCAGTCGATTCTTGGTGCTTGGCTATGGATTCAATGATGGCCACTTGGAGACGCACCTGTCTCCGTGTATCAGGGGAGGCAAGCCCACGTTGATGCTGACGCGATCCCTGTCCACGGTGGCTCGGCAGCTGGCGCTCATGCATGCCAATGTCATTGCTCTTGAATATGCCGAGGTGGGTGGCGTTGTTGGGACAACGGTCATCATCGATCAAAAAGAGTTCTTCTTTCCGTGCACCGGAATGTGGGACGTAGGTTCGTTCGTTACGGAGGTTCTTGAGCCATGACTGCTACATCTGCAGCACTGCAATTCGCTGAGGCCGATCTGCTTGGCCGTGTTTCCTCCGTTGATACGAGCCGCGTGACTGTCGATGTTTCCAACTCCGTTCTACTGACGCGACTTGGCATCGGTAACCTGATCGCCATCAAGGGAAGCACTGAGCGCGAGTTTCTGATCGCCTTCACCGAACGCGTTACGCGTAGTTTGGGCGATGCGATATCAGATGAGTTGCCGGCCGATGGCGATGACTTACCGTTGATTGCTGTACCGACAGACATGGTACGAGGTGCTCTGATCGGCACCTTCCGGACCATCGATGGCGAGAAGAAAAACACGTTCAAGCGTGGCGCGGACAGCTTCCCTCAGATTGATCGGGAGTGTTACGTCGTGGAGGGCGCGAACCTGCAGCGATTCATGGGTATCCTCGGCGCTGACTACTCACCCAATGAACGATTGAAGCTGGGGGTGTTCGTCGCAGACCGGACCGCTGAAGCCATTGCGAGCGGTGACAAATTCTTCCAAAGACATGCTGCAATTCTGGGTAGCACAGGGTCCGGAAAAAGCTATGCGGTAGCATTGATTCTTGAGCGTGCCGCACAACTCAAGTACCCGAACATCCTGGTGTTCGACATGCACGGGGAATATGCACCGTTGGCTGATGAGGCCAAGGGCGGTTTTGCAACTCGGCTTCGCATCGCGGGCTCTGGCGACTTGGCAGCTCCGTCTGACGATGTGCTGTTCTTGCCCTATTGGCTATTGAATCGCGACGAGATGCTGTCGATGATTCTCGACCGCAGTGATCAGAACGCGCCGAATCAAGCGTCGCGGTTCACGTCCCATGTGCGGGCGCTGAAGCATAAGACGCTCGAAGCCGAAGGTAAGGAAGACGTCGCCAAAACCTTCACTGTCGATTCGCCGATTCCGTACTCGATGGAGAACTTGCAGCAACTTCTTTGCAAGGACAACACGGATAAGGCTCTCCGGGCCGATGGTAAGGGAGAGAAGGCTGGTGAATGGGAGGGGAAGCTAACCCGGTTCATTTCTAGAATGGAGTCCAAGCTCGATGATCGGCGCTATGGCTTCATGTTTGCGCCTCCGGGCACTGCGAATACCTACGACTGGCTCGCCGAACAGATTGCCAAACTGCTTGGATCGAACGGTGGCAAAGGCATCAAGATCATCGACTTCTCCGAGGTTCCTTCGGATGTTTTGCCGGTAGTCACCGGTACGCTCGCGCGGTTGCTCTACGACGTGCAGTTCTGGATGGCAGCGGAGAAGCGGACGCCGGTGACCCTACTTTGTGACGAGGCGCACCTCTATCTGCCTGTGCATGATGACGCCGATGCTGTACAGCGTCAGGCGCTTGGTGCCTTCGAGAGAATTGCAAAGGAGGGGCGCAAGTACGGCTTCTCTTTGCTTGTGGTCAGCCAGAGGCCGTCTGACGTGAGCAAAACGATTTTGAGTCAATGCAACAACTTTTTGTCGTTGCGGCTCACGAATGACACTGACCAAAATGTGATCAAGCGTCTTATGCCTGACTCATTGGCTGGACTTACTAGCATTCTGCCTTTACTCGACACTGGTGAGGCGCTGATGTTGGGGGATGCTGTCCTTCTCCCGTCTCGTATCAGGCTTGATGTTCCGGCTATCGTGCCTGACAGCGCAACGCGCGACTTCTGGAAGGAGTGGGGAACGCATGCCCCTGACGTCGACGCGATCAGTCTTGCAGTGGAGTCGTTACGTAGCCAGACTCGCGGCAAGCCGAGTTGAATGCATGAAGTGCGGTGATTGGATGGTCAGCGGCGGTGTTGGACGCGGATCTGTCACAACGTGATCTGCCCGAACTGCCCCTTTCCCCTGAAGTTCCATGGCACCTGGAAGGCCGCACCACCGCTTATACCTTCAGCTTGCTCGATGATGCGTGGCCACCACCGGGCAAGCTGCACTGCCTTCTCCCAGAAGTTGTGATCCTTCCAGCCGCGGTCAAGGAAAAACACTTTCAGGCCAGCACGTTTCAGGGCTTCACGCTCCAGGCCCTTGTTCAGGCGGTCATGCGTGATCACGACCCACCCATCTTCCAGCGCAAGCGTGGCGATCCACTCCGTATCGGAGGTGTTCGCAGGGAAACGATCGCGGAGATGGGTAACCTGGTGGAGGTTTTCCCATTCCCTGATGGTCAGTTCGTGTAGCGCGCGAGCAAGCGCTGGTGGAAGGTTGTTGTCGAGCAGCAGCTTCACGCAGCCTGCCGCTGCTCGAAGCGGATGGCGGTTTCAATCGCCTTGACCGGGACTTCGTACAAGCGTGCAACGCGCTGCTTGTCCTTGTCTTCCGCCAGCCATGCGTCGTAGAGAATGTCGGTGCGCAACGCGGTATCGGTGACCACTGGCTTGCCGAACGCCAGGTTCGGGTCGAGCACCACCGCCTTGCTGCGCTCCATGGGATACCAGCGTGCGGCACGTTTGTCGGCACCAAACTCGATGCCGGCGTACAGGGACGGTTGGACAACCTTGGTGAAGACGTACTGCCGACGACGCAGATCGAGCAGATCGAGTTCGCCGCTTTCGCGCATGGCCTCGGCAAAGATGGTCTTACCGTCGGTTTGGAAGCTTTTGCAGGTGAATGGATACGTGCTTTCGAGGATTTCACGGGCATTGATGGCGGCGATGCGAATCGTCTGGAGACTTATGCCGAGCTCACGAAACGCCTTGACGAAACGGATCTCCAGCAGGTCGTGGAAGCTTAATCCGTCGACATCCGCACCGGATATCTCGGACGACCACAGCGGCGGATGATGCCGCAATGCTTCACCCTTGCCGCTGTTGTATCCCCGCAGCCACCGGCGCAACTCCACGGGCTGCACACCGGCAAGCCGGGCAGCTTCGGGGATGGTGTAGAGGCCAAGGCCGGTGAGTTGCATTGGACAGGTCTCCGTCGGGAATAATGGCGTGGAGAAACCGCCCCTCTATTATGTCAGGATCGACAGGCGTTGCCCAAGACGGGGGCGCCCAATGGCCCGCGCGTGCTGCGGGCCTGAAAACAGGGGCAGCATGATGGATTTCCGCATCGCCGATACCTTCACCGACAGCCTTGCGCGTCTCACGGGTGACGAGCAGAAGGCCGTGAAGACCACCGCCTTCGACCTGCAGCTGAACCCGGTCAACCCTGGCATGAGTCTGCACAAGTTGGACACGGCAAAGGACAAGAACTTCTGGTCGGTTCGGGTGAGCAGTGACATTCGCTTGATCGTGCACAAGACGGCATCGAGCCTGCTGCTCTGCTATGTGGATCACCATGACAAGGCCTATCACTGGGCTGAGCGCCGCAAACTGGAAGTGCATCCGACCACGGGTGCGGCACAGTTTGTGGAGATTCGCGAGCGGGTCGAGGAAATCCCGGTTCCGAAGTACCTGATGGTGGAACAGCCGGTGCCGAGCCAGTCGGACTGGATCAAGCCGACGCTGTTTACCACCATCACGGACGACGAGTTGCTTGGCTATGGCGTGCCAAGGGAATGGTTGGCCGATGTGCGTGCAGCGAACGAGGATAGCCTGCTGGAACTGGCGGATCATCTTCCTGCGGAGGCGTCGGAAGCATTGCTGGAACTGGCGACGGGTGGTGTGCCAACTACCTCACGCAAGCCTCGCCGCGGCATCAAGTCGGCTGCTATGTCGTTTGATCCCAATCTCTACTATGACTTGTCTTTCTCCATCCCCTCAAAAGCTGATGAATCCGTCGATTCAGACGCCTTTGACCATCCCGATGCGCGTCGCCGTTTCCGCACAATCAGTGACGTGGATGAGTTGGAGCGTGCCTTTGCCTATCCGTGGGACAAGTGGACAATCTTCCTGCATCCGGCCCAGCGCGAATGGGTGGAGCGCGACTACAGCGGTCCAGCCCGTGTTTCCGGCTCAGCCGGCACCGGCAAAACCATCGTCGCCTTGCATCGCGCGGTGCATCTGGCGCGCGCCAACCCCGATGCGCGCGTGTTGTTGGCGACCTTTTCCGACGCGCTGGCCAACGCGCTGCATGACAAACTCCGCCGGCTGATCAACAACCAGCCCAGCCTTGGCGAACGGCTGGAGGTGTGTTCTATGGATGCGCTCGCCGAGCGGCTGTACGAGGCGCATTTTGGTCGGTTGCAGCTGGCTGATTCGGAAGCTGTCCGTTCTACGCTGACCGCTAGCGCCGGCATGCTGGCCGATCAGCGGTTCGGCTTGCCGTTTCTGCTGTCGGAATGGCGGGACGTGGTGGATGCGTGGCAGCTAAGCACGTGGGAGGAGTATCGGGACGTCCGCCGACTGGGTCGACGGACGCGGTTGTCCGAGTCACAACGTGCTCAGCTATGGCCGGTATTCGAGCAAGTGAGATCCAAGCTGCAGGAGCAGGGGTTGGTGACGCGTGCGGGTATGTACCAGCGTCTCACCGACGCGCTCCTTCAGCGCAAGCACCCGCCGTTCGAGTTTGCGGTGATCGACGAGGCGCAGGACATCAGTGTGGCCCAGCTGCGATTCCTTGCAGCATTCGGCGCGAAAGCACCGAACGCTCTGTTCTTTGCCGGCGATCTGGGTCAGCGCATCTTCCAGCAGCCGTTCTCATGGAAGTCGCTGGGCGTGGATATTCGCGGGCGCGCCCGAACGTTGCATATCAACTACCGCACCTCGCACCAGATCCGCATGCAGGCCGACCGGTTGTTGGCACCAGAGGTCGCGGACGTTGACGGTAATGTCGAGGATCGCAGCGGCACGGTTTCCGTGTTCAATGGCACCGAGCCAAACATCACAAGGTGGCCATCGCAAGATGTCGAAGCGATGGAAGTGGGTCATTGGTTGGAGCAGAGGATCGACGAGGGCGTGCAAGCTCAGGAGATCGGCATTTTCGTACGCTCATCTGGCGAGCTCGATCGCGCACGCGCGGCCGCGGCGCATGCCGGGCAGCCGTTCCGTCTGCTCGATGGAAACTCACAGACCACTCAAGGACAGATTTCGATCGCCACCATGCACCTGGCCAAGGGCCTTGAGTTTCGTGTCGTTGCCGTCATGGCCTGCGATGACGAAATCATCCCGTCACAAGAACGCCTCGAATCTGTGGCCGACGATGCCGACTTGGAGGAGGTCTACAACACCGAGCGCCACCTGCTGTATGTCGCCTGCACTCGCGCACGCGATCATCTTTGGGTTTCGGGGGTCGATCCGGCGTCAGAGTTTCTGGATGACCTTGCAAGTACTTAGTCGTCATTACATGACGTTAGGGGGCCCCTGTCATATCGTGAGAACCAGCAATGCGTACTACTGCTCCCGCCCAAGTAGCACCGCCGACAAAGCGAATATGCACGGAAGGTCTGCCACGGCAGCAGCGAAGTACTCGAAGCCATCAACTCCGTCTGAGCACCCAGCAACCTATACTTATCCGGAGCCAAGAGGCGTTCCCCCGGCCTCCTTGCCATGGTCAATTTCCATCCGGTTCCAACACGACATGGTGTGCACGATGACCAACAAATGATGCTGGCGAGCCCCCGAGCATGATGCTTGGAGACATCAATTTTGAAATGAAGAATCGGATCATCATGACAAACGTCGCAGGCAAAAGGTCACCGCGTGAGGTCGTCGCAAAAATCCGCAGCTTGTTCTTGCTCGATGTCGAGTCCGAGTCGGACTACGTGAAGGAGGGAGCGCTCAATCTGCAGACGCAGTACAACGAAGCATTGCGTCTTCTTTCGGTTGAGCTGTACTCAAAGAAGTCTCACTTCGTCCTTGAGCTAATCCAAAACGCCGACGACAACCGTTACGAACTTGGCACCACGCCGCAATTGACCTTTGAAGTGACCTCAAATCGCTTGGTGGTGGTAAACAACGAAATAGGGTTCCGCGATGAAAATATCGAGGCCATCTGTAAGGTCGGAGCCAGCTCAAAGCCAAAGGAAAAATCTGGTTACATCGGCGAAAAAGGCATCGGCTTCAAGTCGGTTTTTACCGTATCCGATGCGCCGGAGATTCATTCGAACGGGTTTCACATAAAGTTCGACAGAACGGTCGAAGGCAATCTTCTCGGGTACATCGTCCCGCAATGGTGCGAGCCGCCAGAAGAGGTTAGGCCTAATTGCACGACCATCATCCTTCCCGCATCTAAGAACTACAGCTTTGGTGCTGATACGCTGGCAGCGCTTGATGCGCGACTACTGCTGTTTCTCAACACTCTGCGTCAGCTTACGCTGGATTACGACAATGACCGTGTTACCTATCGCAGGGTGGATAGTGAAGAGGTGTCGCGCCTCACGGCTGAACGGGAAAAGACCAGCGGCGAACTTGCTTCCGAAGAAATGCGCTACGTGCGTGTGTCATCGAGGTTCGCGATGGACGAGGCTCACGCCGACCAGGAAAAGCGGGCAGGGATTGGACAGTCGACCGTCGTTCTGGCTTTCCCTATTGACGCGGGCGGCGCGGCGAAGCCGGAGCCTTCTTCCAACGTGTTTGCCTTCCTGCCCATCCGCCAAATGGGTTTCAAATTTTCAATTCAAGGCGATTTCATCCTCAGCGCTAGCCGAGAAGAGATCCTAACGGATCGGCCTTGGAATCGGTTTTTGCGCGATCAGATTGCCACGGTTTTTTCCAGCGCCGTCGAGGTGTTCAAGAAGAGCGAAGGGTTAGCACTTAGCTACCTGAAATATGTCCCTGATGAGCATGAGGTGGTCGACCCGTTCTTTCGTACAGTCCGCAAATCTATCATTGCAAAGCTCTCGGGCGTTGAGTGTCTACGGTCGGCGTCTGGGGTGTGGAAGCGACCAGGCGAGCTGCTGCGTGCTGAGAAGACTTTCCGGGCACTGTTCCCGTCGAAGCTTGTAATAGAACTGACTGATTTTGACTATGTGGACGCCAAAATCCTGGGTAGCGTGGAACTGCTTAGGGCGCTCGGCGTAACCGACGTCGGACCGAAATTGGTGGTTGACGTCTTGCGCGAAAAAGCTTGGTTTCAAGCGCAGCCTCTCGCCTGGCGCGCAAAGTTCTACGCGTATGTCGCAGACAATCGGGAATCGCTCACCGCTGTCGGGCTTCTTCAAGCCCCATGCCTGCCAATCTCCGACGGGTCTTGCGTGGTCCCCTCTCAATTAGAGGTGTTTTTCCCCTTAAGCAGGCGGAAGAAGTACGGGTTTGAGAGCGAGTTGGTGTTTGTTGACAACGAGTTATACGAAGAGGCAGCAAAGCATTCCAAGCATGTGGTCGAGTTGTTCTCCGCGATGAAAGTCAGGTCTGACGTGCCGTACGACCTCATCAGTTCTCACATTCTCCCCACGCATGCGAGCGACGCTTGGACGGAGTCTGAAGATAAGGCAATCGTCGGCCATCTCCGATACGTAAAAGACAAGCTGAAGGACTACTTGGACGGCGCGTTAGTCGCAGGCAAGTCGGAGCAACAGGCTTATCAGGCGTTACGAGACGGGATCCGAGTGGGGACAAAGCAGCAGGAAGCTGAGGGATTGTGGATCTTCCGCCGTGTTGGCGAGCTCTATTTGAGTAAGGAATACAGGCCTGATTTTTCCATTGAGTCATTTCTTGGCGATCAGATCGCCGCGGAAAAGCTTGTCTCGCCATCCTACCTGACAGACAAGCCCAAGGATCCAATCCAAGAGGCTGATTCCTGGCGACAGTTTTTCACTGCTCTCGGCGTGCGGCTTACGCCCGCAGTCGAGTCAGATGGGGCGGGTTGGAAGTGCAGCGCGGAATTGCAGCTCCTCCTTGACTCATCAAACTCGGCAATCCGGAAAGTCACACTCGAGTGCATGGACTCGGCTTGGGAAAGCTACGCCAAGCGCATGAGTTTCCAATTTGTGATTCGGCGCGCAGTGCATCAAGCACCTACGAGGTTCGCCGAAAGCCTGCGCGCCACGCGAGCACCAACCAAGAAGCGCACGACCGTTGCTCTTTCGGAATCGTATTACCCAACGCCGGAGCTCAGCTCGCTTCTGGGAGATGCGATTCCGTATGTTGATGCACGGATGTCCGAAGCCATGCTAGACGATTGCCACGTGACGCGTCAGGTTGACGCGAAAGCGTTGGTGAAGCGCCTTACGCAAATGAAGGAGGAATCCGCGGTATCGCCCAAGCGGGTTCAGGCAATCTACCGTGCTTTGGACGACAGGTTCTGGCATTCCGACGCTGCATTCATCAAGAATTCCTTCGAAATAGATCGGCTGATCCAAGTCAAAGGTCTCGGCGAAGAGTGGTTTGGCATTGATGAAATTTCGTGGCGCCAGAGCAGCGCCTTCCTGGACTCGCTGTACCCGCCAGTCCATGGTCGATATCGCGACTTCAGCAAGTTTTTTACGGAGAAGCTGGGGGTCCCCAAAGAGCTCCCGGTGGCGACGCGGGTAGGGGCGTTGGAACGATTGAGTGAAGTGGCAGATGCTGGCGAACGCAAGGCTGAAGCACTCGCCATTTATCAGCGTGCCAACGGGGCATTGAGGCAGAGGTTCGGACAGGAGGTAAAGGCGCCCGAATGGCTTGAGATGTTCGAAGATCAGGATGTTTACATCAATCATCGAGGCGAGATGGTCGCGAACGACGAGTTTCTGTTTGCGAATGACGATCCGTTCCTGGCAGCGCTCTTCAGTGAAGACGATGAGTTGTCGTTTATCGGGATTCCAAGTGAGGAAGTGCCGCGCCTTAGCCGTCTGTTTGACATGGCGGGAGTGTCCAAACTGTCTGAATCCGTCTCGATCAAGGTTGGCAACGGTGATTTGGGTGTCGTCGACGAGGAGCTGACCTTACGTATCCGTAGCTCAGTTCACTTCTTTGCGCGAGTTCTTTACTCAAAAGCTACTGCCGCCTTCGATCAGGCGCTCAATGACGGACGGTTTGCAGATCTGAAAGAATTTGAGGTGGCAGAGGTTCCGCAAGTCGAGCTTGTGGTGTCGCTGGGAGATCGTGAACGTGAGACGACGACAGACATTGCCCGAAGCCAAAATCGCATTCTCTACCGCACGGGCACAAGGTCGGTAGAGGACAAGGTGGCGGAGGAGTTGAGCCGCTTTCTGGTTTCGTCTGCCGACCTGGCCGACACCTTGGCGCGTATTCTGATGGGGGGCAGTGTCGACGTCATTGAAGACTTTCTCGAGGTCAGACACATTGGGGCTCTTCCGTCGGACCTGCGCAAGGTGCTTTTCACCGCACCTGGCCAAGCTGTCGAGGAAGATGAGTTTGAGAATGAGGAAGGGTCGCCTCCGAATGATGCGGATGCGAATGCAGGAATTGAGGTCACTTCTGGTGGAGAACAGCCAGCTGCCGATTTAGATCCCGGACCGAATGTGCCCTCCAGCAACGCCTTGGCGGGGAGCCAAGCATCGAATGCAGCTACTTCTACTCAGTACTCAACTCTCCCACCCGCGGACTCGGGCGGCTCGCGCATACCTTCTGATGCCGCATTGGGTGCTATGCCGCCTCGTTCAGCTGGCATCGCAGCGCGGTCGTCTGCCGACCCGACTTCCTTGGATACTGACTCAAGCGCGGGATTGATGACCTCTGCAGGTACTGGTCGGCGTCCTCCGAGCCAAGGCAACGGAGACGAAAGCAAGCGGGGTGCAGGAACGACCTATCCTCCCCCAAAAAAGAGTTTGGCGGGTAAACCAAAACGTGGCGAATCGACGCCGCCTAGGACCAGGGGCGGGCGCTTGCTGAGCTATGTGGCTGGGCCTGGAGATGCCGACAAGCCGAACCCGGAAGATGATCCAGTCAAGATCGCAGCCCGGAAAGCAACTGAACGGGCCGCGGTCGATTACTTCATGACAACCCAAGCCGGGCGATGGAAGTCGCTGACCGAGATGCCGCCGAATAATCCAGGCTTCGACGTCAAGGCTCTTACCGATGACGGGCAGGATGAATTTATCGAAATAAAGGGGCAGAGTGGCGCCTGGACGGAAGAGGGCGTTGCCCTCACTCCCAACGAGCTCATGGCTGCCAGTCAAAAAGGAAATAGTTACTGGTTATGCGTGGTTGAGTACGCGCATGACGATAAGCGTCGTCAACTGCACCTTGTGCGCAACTTATACAGCCTGATTCAACAATTCAGGTTCGATGTGGGCTGGAAATCTGCTGCGGAGACCGATGCCGCAGCGCTGCTGAAGCCGGAGAAGGACTTGTACATCGACATGTCGTCAGAAGGACGGGGACGAATCATGAGTGTTCGACGTAAAGGCCAGTTTTTCAACCTGCACGTGATCCTCGACGACGGTCGCCAGGTCAATAAACTCTACAATCCGGCGAAGATGACTCTCTCGAAGGAGCTGGTGTGGCAAGGATGATCCCGGAGCTGAGCGCGGAACAGCTCAGTGCATTTCCATCGCGTGCCGAGGCGAGGTTCTACGAAGCCTGCAGAGATCGCCTACCGGAAACCCTTGTGGTCATCTACAGCGCGACCTGGATATACCGCGATGTGCGGGGACGACTGAACGAAGGCGAGGCTGACTTCACTATTCTCTCTCCACAGGGCGGCGTGATAGCCGTGGAAGTCAAAGGGGGAGGTGTTTCATTTGACGCTACGACCGGCACGTGGCACTCCGTTGATAGGAGCGGCGAACAGCACACGATCAAAGACCCGTTCAGGCAAGCATCAAAAGAGCGACATGCGTTGCTGGACCAAATTACCGGGCACTCTTCATGGCGGCAGTGGACGGGTGGACGTCTTACGATCGGACATGCTGTCTTGTTTCCGGACATCGTCGATTCGACCGCCCTCATCGGCCCCGATAGAAAGCGCGAGATCGTAGGTGTTAACGGAGACGTTCAAAACGTTACGCAGTGGTACGACCGAGTCGCGCGGTTCTGGCACCAGCCCAACGATCAGCCACTGGGGGCCAAAGGTGTGCGGCTCATCGAGGACATACTCTGCAAGTCAATTGAAGTTCGGCCAGTTCTACGTGCATTAGTAGACGATGCTGAACAGCGACGAATTCGATTGACCGCTAACCAGGCGAAGATCTTACGGATCATCGGTGGCCGACGGCGCGCGGTGGTGTCGGGTGGCGCAGGCACCGGTAAAACGGTACTCGCAATCGAAAAGGCAAAAGCATTGGCCTCGGCGGGGTTAAGCGTTTTGCTGCTTTGCTACAACCGCCCACTCGCTGACTCGCTCGCGGTTGGATTGCAAGGTGATCCATTGATTCAGGCCCAGAGCTACCATCAGCTTTGCGATCGTCGAATCCGACAGGCGCAACAGAAGCGGAGCGACATCTTCAAGGAGGCCGTGGAGGCTTATCCAGGCACAAGCGACCAACATCGCTTTGACGTGCAGATGCCGTACGCGCTGGCATTGTCTGCCGATGTTCTCGAAGAACGCTTCGACGCCGTTGTAGTCGATGAAGCCCAAGACTTCAGCGACGAGTACTGGCTCGGCGTAGAGCTGCTTCTGCGCGACCAGGATAATGGTTTTCTGTACATCTTCATCGATGAAAATCAAACGCTATATCCTCGAACTGCCAATCTGCCAGTTGAGGACGAGCCTTTTTACCTGACCAATAATTGCCGCAACACAGCTCCCATCCATGAGGTTGGTTACAGATTCTACGAGGGTTCACCCATTGACTCACCTGAGATTCCTGGCCAGAGCGTCATTTGGACGGGGGTCGACTCGATCGAGGATCAAGCTGATGCCGTGGCAAACAGGGTGTACCAGTGGGTGCACGATGAAGGACTGAAGTCGGAAGACGTGGCGGTGCTAGTAGCAATTCGCCCAAAGAGCCTCGCGTACGAATTATTAGTGCTGCGCATGGCTGCGCTTGGTGTGGAGTGTGTGATCGAATGTCATGGGAAGGGCAAGTGTGTCCTGATTGACACAGTTTCCCGCTTCAAAGGCTTAGAAGTGCAGGCAGCCGTCTTGTGGCTCGGGGACGAGGTGATCGATGAAGCGCAGTGGGAGGTGGCTTATGTGGGAGCGACGCGTGCGAAGTCCCTGTTGAATATTGTTGGGACAATGAAGGTTGTGAAAGCGCTTCGGTCGCGCGCGCAGTGAAGTTCAAAATTCGCTAGAGACGTTTTCGACAGGGCATCTGATCGCAAATAATTTCAAACCTATATCACGACATTTGAGAACAGCGGGTTGCTGCCAGCCTCTCCCGATTTCAGTGGCCTTTGACTTGAGAGCCTGGTCCGGCAAGCGGCCATCGATTGGCTCGATGCCGGCCGTCAAATTTTGGCACCAAGCCTACGGACACGTTCTCGATGTCACTCGCGCAGATTCAGCCCTGACTTGACGCGGCCCCACTGGCTACGTCGAGCCGCCCGCGCGGCTTCGATCGTTTCATTCCCCCCACGTCGCCACGACGACGCATAGAGCCCGGCCTCACCGCCGGGCTCTATGCGTTTATGCCGCCATCAAGGAGTTCGTCATGCAACTCGCGCAATCTTTGACTCACACCCGCTACAAGCTCACGGGCGAGACCACCGAGCAGGACGTACTCGCCGCAGCCGAAGCTATCCTGAAGTGCCGGCTGGAACGCCAAGGAAGCATTGGCACGCCGATGGACGCCAGTGACTTTCTGCGCATGCGCTTGGGCGCGCTCCTGCACGAAGAGTTCCACGTCCTGTGGTTGGACAACCGCCACCGGATCCTCGATTGCCAGAAGCTTTTCACCGGCACTGTCGATGGGGCAAGCGTCCATCCAAGGGAAGTGGTGCGCGCGGCGCTGGCCATCAACGCCAGCGCGGCGATCCTGGCGCACAACCACCCCAGTGGCATGGCCGAGCCCAGTGCGGCCGATCGGATGCTCACCCACGAGCTTCGCGAAGCACTGCGGCTGATCGGGGTACGTGTCCTTGACCACATCGTGGTGGGCAAAGAGTGCGTCAGCATGGCCGACAGGGGGCTGATCTGATGACGATGCTCATAGCGGCTCCGCCCTTTGCCGGGTTCTATGAGAAGTCGATCCAAAAAAATCTCACCCACACATCACTCACGTGAAGCCGGAAGTCGCCGGCTTCGCGTTTGGACGCTCCGCGTCGCAGCGTTCGCAAGGCATACCTGACTCATGACAGGCAAACTCGAAACGATCTACTGCGTCCTGGTCGTCGCTACTGCGGTACTCGTCGGCATCGTCCGCTGTACCCGCTGTAGCGATTTCAAAGCTCCCTGATTCAACGCGTCACAAGCACAGCGCACAAGGCCCGGTATGTCCGGGCCTTGTGCGCTTTTATGCCACCCACTTACGAGGAAACAACAATGCACCTGGTTGAAACCATGGCCTATGCCGGTGAAAAGCCCTGGCACGGCCTGGGCAACAAGCTTGCCCCGCAGCAACCCATCGAGGTCTGGAAGAAGAACGCCGGAATGGACTGGCAGATCGAGCAGTCCGAAGTTCGCTACATCTCCGGCAGCAACAACGTCGGGGTCATCAATGCCTTCCCGGAACAGAAGGTGCTCTATCGCTCCGATACCAAGGCTCCGTTGGCCGTTGTGTCCAAGCGCTTTTACGTGGTGCAGCCGGGCGAGATCCTGGAGTTCTATCGTGACCTGACCGCCTGCAACGGTTTCGAGTTGGAAACGGCCGGCGTGCTGCGCGAGGGCCGCAAGTTCTGGGCGTTGGCGAAGACGGGCCAGAGCACGACGCTCAAAGGCCGCGACCGGGTGGATGGCTATCTGTTGTTGGCCACGGCCTGCGACGGCACGCTGGCTACCACGGCGCAGTTCACTTCGGTGAGGGTGGTCTGCAACAACACCCTGCAGATTGCATTGGGGAATGCCAGCAGCGCGATCAAGGTGCCACACCGCAGCCAGTTCGATGCGGAAGCAGTCAAGCGCCAGTTGGGGATCACCGTGTCGTCGTGGGATGGCTTCGTGGTCCGAATGAAGGCACTCGTCGATCGTCCGGTCGATCCCGATTCGGTCGAAGGCCTGCTACGCCGGGTGCTGACCTACGCAGCACCGGACGGCAAGTCACCGGTGGTCAACGAACAGGCCTTGGCCACGGTGCGCTCGCTGTACGAGGGCGGTGGCCGCGGCGCACTGATGACCTCCAGTCGGGGTACGGCATGGGGCTTACTCAACAGCGTGACCGAGTTCGTCGATCACCACCGTCGGGCGCGCAGCGACGATCACCGTCGCGACGCGGCCTGGTTCGGCCAAGGGGCGCAGATCAAGCAGCGAGCCTGGGACGAAGCCATGAAGCTCGTGGCCTGAAGGAGGGATGCCGTGGGACTGGATATGTATCTGGAAGCCAAGCGGCACGTAGCCCCCTGCGACTCGCAGACAGAACCGATGCGCCGTGCGATTGGCGCGGCCATCGACTATGTGCCACCGAAGGACAAGCCGGGAAACGACGCCTCTTTGCTGGAGGTCTGTGGCGTCACGGTGCGCGTCGGCTACTGGCGCAAGTTCACGGCCTTGCATCAATGGTTCGTGGGCAACGTTCAGGGAGGACACGATGACGACTGTCCCGCCTTCGTTTCGGTAGACGCCTTGATGGAGTTGGAGGCACAGCTCGAACAGGTTGGCGATGATCCGGCGAGTGCCAGTGAGTATTTCACCGCCGATGAGGATGAAACGCTGGAGGAAAGCGATGTCGACTACACACTGAAAGTCCTTCATCACGCCAAGCGATTACAGGAGCAAGGCTGGGACATCACCTACCGCGCCAGCTGGTGAGGTCAGCACACGCGGGGGATTGATCTTGATGCAAGCGACATAGCGCCCGGCCCTCTGGCCGGGTTTTTTCTTTTGGGAGAACCACGATGAAAAAGCGATCTGCCTTGCGGTTGGTCGATACACGCACACTCGACCGGGGCCAATGGCTGGAAGTGCGCCAGGGCGGTATCGGCAGCTCCGATGCCGCCACCGCGGTCGGCTTGAACCCTTACAAGAGCCCGCTGGAGCTGTGGGCGGAGAAAACCGGGCGTGTCGTCGCGCACGCGGAAAGTCCAGGCATGGAGGATCCCCGCTACTGGGGCACGCTGCTCGAACCTTTCGTGGCTACGGCCTACCAAGAGAAGACCGGGCGCAAGGTTAGGCGTGTCAACGCCGTGCTCCAACACCCTACCTTCAACTTCATGCTGGCCAACATCGACCGGGAGGTCGTGGGCTGCCCGGACGTGCAAATTCTGGAATGCAAGACGGCTGGCGAGTTCGGCGCGCGGCTGTGGAAGGACGGCGTGCCGGAGTACGTGCAGTTGCAGGTGCAGCACCAGCTCGCCGTGACTGGCCAGCAGGCGGCGGATGTCGCAGTGCTGCTGTGTGGGCAACAGTTGGAGATCCATCGCATCAAACGGGACGACGAGGTGATCGCCCGTCTGATCGTGCTGGAGACGAAGTTTTGGGAGTACGTGCAGCACGACATCGATCCACCTTCCGATGGCAGCGAGTCATCCGCGCGAGCCCTGCGCCAGCTCTACCCCGGTAACGATACGTCGCTCGATTTCACGGACGACGAGGCCCTTTGCCAGACCTTCACCTCGCTGTCGGCGCTGAAGACCGAGCTGGATGAGAAGGCGCACGTCGCCGAGCAGCTCAAGCAGGCGATCCAGCAAGCGATGGGCGACGCCAGCAAGGCGTTGTTTGCTCGCGGCGAGGTGACCTACAAGCGATCCAAAGATGGCGCCAGCATCGACACCAAACGGCTAGCAGCCGATTACCCCGCGCTGGCTGCGCAGTACACCGTACCTCGCCCCGGTTCGCGCCGGTTCGTGCTGTCTCTCTCACCCGATGCCACCGAAGGAGTTTCCCCATGTTGAAAGGCCTGGCTATCACCCCGCCCGTGATCGGGCGGATTTCCATCGGGCGTGTGGTCGAACGCAACGGCAAGCGCCTACCGGAGAAGGACGACCAGTTCACCCTGACTACCCAAGTGCAGAGTCGCGATGGTTGGATCTTGCATCCGCTGGACGAAGCCTTGCGCAAAGAAGCTGGCGGCAAGCTGCGATCCATCCCGGTACGAATGCTGTTCAACGACCCGGCGCTCAACCTGCGGGCCGACTACTCGCTGTTCGATCGCACCTCGGGCCGGCCAGTGTGTGTGGGCAATGGCGAGACCTGTCGTCGCGCGGGTAAGGGCGGCGTCGATGCCCTTCCCTGTGTGGGGCCAGACCAGTGCGGCTTCGCCAATGGCGAGTGCAAGGCCTACGCGCGTCTGAATGTGCTCGTGGGCGATGGCGAAGGGGATGCATTGGGTTCGTTCGTGCTGCGCACCACGTCCTTCAACACTATCCGTACGCTGGCGGCACGGCTGGAGTATTTCAGCGCGGTGTCGGGCGGGCTGCTGGCCTGCCTGCCGCTGGAACTGAAGCTGCGCGGCAAGTCCACCACGCAAAGCCACCGTGCGCCGATCTACTACGTGGATCTGGTGGTGCGCGACGCGTTGACGCTGGAAGAGGCCATCGCCCAGGCACGGGAGCGGGATGAGCAGCGGCGAGTCTGCGGATTTGACCAGGCGGCACTGGACGAGTCTGCGCGCAGGGGCTTCGCCAATGGGGCGTTCGAGGAGCTGGAAGAGGACGTGCCCGCGGTGGTGGAGGAGTTCTACCCTGATGGTGGTGGCGAGCAGCGCGCGGAAGCACGCGTGTCCACGGGCTCCGGCCTGAAAGGTCGCCTCGAAGCGCGTGTGGCGGCAGCCGGCCACGGTGGATAGCCACGGGGGAAACGGCAATGTTCGCAATCGTGGGTGGTGTGGTGGTGTACGGCTTTGCCTTGTACGGGCTGGCGCGGTTCCTGCAAGACAGGAACGGCGGCCCCGATGCGTAGGCCAGTCGGCGGCATAGACGGGAGGGGGCTTGCGCCCCCTCCCGTACTTTGGGTGAGCCATCTTTCTTTTGCCTGCTTTGCCGCTTGGCGTGGGCGAATAGGCCTTCACGTTGCGCCTCCAGCCTGAGCGGCGCCCGTGCCTGCGATAGACTCCCCGCTTGCGCCCGCGATGCGCACAAGGAGAACCAATGAGTGCCTTGCTGAACACCTACCGTCAGGCCGCCGTCACCGAGCGGAAAAAGGGCAACTACTTCGAGGAACTCACGCTCGCCTACTTGCGAAGCGAGGCCACCTACCGCGATCTCTAGAGCCAGGTCTGGACGTATGCCGACTGGGCCACCGAAACCATGCACAACCCCGCTACCCGCTGGAACTGTTCCTGCGCGTGGTCACGGTGAGCCTGGACGGTGCAACGGGGCATGCTGAGCCCGTGCTACACGACCGACTGGCATCAGTTGCGTGAAGTCCACTGATGTTCGGCCCTCTTCATGTTGCTCGGGTCGCCCAGGATTTCATAGACCGGAGACATGTCATGTCCATCCTTACGTGGCGCACCACGCTTGAGCAGTCCACCACGTGCTTTCATGTTGCCGCGCCGAAGGTTCCTCTTGTGACCAGTCATCACGAAGCCGTCGCCTTTGACGATGTAGCGGATGGCTTCCCGGATACCCATCAGCATCGACCGGTCGCTGATATGGACTGAACCGATCGCGTTGTACTCGTATTCGAGGCGTCGCACCCAGCAATTGAAATAGCTGGCCCGCAGATGGCCGCACCGCTTCAGCCACGCTTCGCCGAGCATGATTGATAGATCACAGGCGTTTTGGTGCTTGTGGCCATCAAGAGCGACCAGGAGGTGGTAGTGGATGCCGCGGTCGAAGCCGCACTCTCTCTTCCAAATCCATCGCTGCACGTCAGGGACAATGCGGTCTTCAGAGAGCGCGCGCAGGTAGTGCTTCATGCACTTCTCGGCGATGCGGACATCTTCATGTGTTTTGTGCGTCGGTTTGATGTACAGATCAACACGCAGCACGAGCAGCTTCGAATGTTGCTGGAAGCCTTCGACCATATACTGACAGCAGGAACGTAAGTCTTTCTTCTCCAGCTTGACGCGATTTGCCTCGATGCGTCGAAAGCGCGAAGAACGACAGCATCGACGCACGAAGCGTGTGATCCATTCAATACGACTGCGAAGCTTCGCGTTGCTCAGATCCTTGCCGAATCCATCGGCATGCCTGATGGCGGGCATGGCGACTTGACATGCGCGGATCATGACGGTGATGAATGGGTTGAAACGTGTGGTCATGCTTTCGGTCTGAGCCAATGCCTCTGGCTTGTTCCGGGGTAGAGTTGGCCATGCGTAGCGCCCTCTGTAACGGCTGCTGGGGCAGGCTCGCTCGATCATGGGTATACCCGAGCGACACAGATTCCAAACGGCCTCACCAAGGGATGTAAGGCGGTACTGCTGGCCGGGAAGTTTTAGCCTCCACCGCTGATCGCGATCGGCCGTGACCAGGCGGTGGTTGTTGCTGCTGATACGCCTGGCCAGACGGTCGGCTTTGCGTATCCAGTACAAGCATTCGGGTTCATCGGAGATGGCCGTTGTACCGTCGCTGTTGTAGATGAGGTGCTTCGACATGGCCTGATAGGTCATCTCGCTTTCGATGGCTTGCCTTTCCAACTCCTCATCGAGTGCGTCGAACGTTGTGTCCATGGCTTGGTAGCTGTCGCATTGAATGTCCATCGTCATCATCTCGTAGGGTTGGATTTGTGCAGTCCATGACTGATTGCCTGACATTTCCATACCCAACTCATCCATTGTTTCTATCCCGTCTTCAATCCCATTCCCATTAGATAGAGAACCGGAATGGTGGCGAGTCAATAATGGCGCCATGCCCCGGGCATGGTGATTCGAAGTCGGGCGAATGCCGGCAATTCATGGTTCCCATACCATTGTTGACTTAGTGACCTGAGGGTATGCGCCACATACGTCCGTATGGCCGGCGTCCGGGCAGCGAGTAGCGGCTATTGCTCGTGAGGTTCAATGTGCTGCGAGTGGTCTAGGCAGGTGGACGAGAAGCACCTGCGCCTGAGTGGCCGCGCCAACGCGAGATGCTCGCGTTGGCGTCAGGGGCGGCATAGCAGGGCGCCGCGCGTCCCCTGGTGGGGCCATATAGGGCAGGCGGGGTGTCCCTATGAATGCGAGCGATCATGCGGTAGTCGCATAAGTCGCACGGTTTTGAGGGGTACCATCAAATTTCGTGAAAGAACGAGCGGCGGCCGTGCAAAAAAAACCGGCCAGCTCGAAGGCTGGCCGGCAGGTGGTTATCGACTAAACCGGAACGGTATTCCGGGCTGTGGTACGTGAACGATCCGCTGCCCCCTACCTTGCCCTGGAAGAAGCTGGACTCGCGACATCAGTCGCAGCAGCTCCAGGGCGGCGTCGAGATTGGGTATGTCACGAAGATCATCCTTGGCGTTCCGTTCGATGAAGCCCTTCGGTACGGATCGGTGGCCCCTGCTCCAAAGGCGTCGAAGGTACTTGTCGAGGTCATACGCTTGCAAGACAACCGTAGGTACCATATTGAAGAGCGAATAGCGGTCCTGGAACTCCGCGAGGTGGAATCGAATGACCTCGATGGCACCTTGGATCGTCTCCAAGGAAATCCTCTTCTCCCCGAGAGCGACCGTCCAGATAGTGGCCAGGCGGCCCGCATGCTCAGCCGCACGAAACGCGAAGTCACTGACATCCGCCAGATCGCCGGCCTCGCGGATGTCTCCTTCGCTATTCGCGCGGCGAAAGATTTCCTGCTCGAAGTCGAGCCAATACTTGAGCGCTTCGTCATCGAGCTCAATCTCGTCAAGGGCGGTGATGCCCTGGGACCTGCGACGATCAATCTCAACGGCCATACGGCGAAGAGTATCGTGATACGCATCCAGCGCCTGCGAGGAAACGAGGACGTCGGCGAGATAACGATCGTCCACGACTTTGCCAGCCGTGCCGAATAGGTTCCGTCCCCAAAAGCCGATCGAGCGCATCTTCATGCCATGGGTACGTTCGAAGTCATCAATGATTTCGTTTTGAACCATCAGGAACACGCTGACGCGTGGATCATGGCCGATGACGCTTTCGCCGCCTGCACGATCGAGCGTGATGTGGCTGCCGTCAAAGCCGCGGTTGAGATGACGACACAGGCGGGGGAGGTTTTCGTAAACGATGTCCGCTTCGTCGCTCACCAAAGCGATCGAGCGACCCGATCCCTTGAGCTGGTCGATGAAGCGGCGGGTCGTGATGTCGCTAACTAGCAGTCGCGCTTCGACCGGGGCAACGGGCTCCTTCCCGCCCAGCTCGTCGAGTGCGGCCTGAAGGTGTTGCCAAGGCTTGTTATTGGCCCGGAGCTTCCTCTTCTCCCTTTGAAGTCCCTTACGGTCGTCCACCCAATCGCCATGCGCCAGATTGAACTGGTGCACGGCGTGCTCGTGCAACGCAATCATCGCTTGGTCGTAGGCCTCAACCACCGGGATGAACGCCTTCAGAGCCCTGGTCTTTCCTGCCGTAGAGGGAGCGATCACGTGGGAATAGACCGATGCAGGTCGCGTCTCAGCCTTTTCACCGGGCATCTTAAAGCGAGCGAGGTTCTGCGTTAGCAGACCCAGCACGCCATTGGCGGTCATGCCCGCGATGATGGTGTTGATGCGCTTGCTTTTGGCGACATACAGCGCTGCCTCCCGCAAAGCGGGAGGCAGCGCCTCAATCGGAAAGCTGCGAAGGATGGGCGTGAAGTCAGGGAGGGCGGCCTTGTGATGCCATCCCCCATTAAATCCGAAGCTCATGGTGCGCCCTCCTTGTCGGGCATCCGGTCGCCCGGATCAGCATGTTCGGGCTGGTCGCAACCAAGCTTTGCTGCAGTCGCGAGGAGTGCATTCACTTTCGTGTAGTGAAGAGCCGGAATAGCGGACTTCACCTTCTTGCGGATCTTGTCGTGGGATTCGCCGCGGTCCATCGCCGCGCGGATCGAAGGAATCAGCCTGGCGAGCTGCTCGGCTTCGTGCTCCTCAGGCGTCGGCTCCGTTGACTCGATGGCCACGATGGCTTGGTCGATAAGGTCATCGTCAATGGAGACGACTTCCTTCGTGATGGTGTTGTTACCCATGATGGTTGTCTCCGCGCGCGTACAGCGCGTTGGGGCTGTTGAGGGTGATGCCGTCGATCTGACGCGAGCGATGGGTAATGGCATCCCGCCAGGCCCGGATCTCTTCGGCGAGGAAGAGCTTCCGTTGGCCAGGTTCACGGACGATCGAGTCCGGCATGGGTAGCCACGGGAATGGTGCCTCCTTGCCGGGATCAATGCGGTTGCGCTTGTCGTCGTACATCGGGACGAGGCCATCCTGATAAGCCTTCGAATTGGAAAGGCCTGCGAACGTCAGGCATTGGTGGAGCCCGACATTTCCTGATACCGGGAAATCCTCAACTTCTTGAGGTGTGCTTCGACGCGCACGGCTTGGACGAACGCTGCCGCCACCTTCGTTGCCGAAAGTGCTTAGGAGGTGCTTCGTCATGGCGGCTACTCGCTCTGCGAAGCTGCCGCGTAGGCGTCGACTTCACCCACGTTGAACCACTGGCGGCCGTCTTTCCAGTACGCCTCCGGAAGGCGGGGGCCCACAACGACCTCGAAGGCATCCATGTCCTGCTGGCGTTTGAGTGCGATCTTGTAGTTCAGGCGGTGGAAGAAGCGCATGCGAATACAGCCGTCCTTGAAGCTGATGTCGGCATGGGGATCATTGATCCCAGCGGCGTTGAACGCCGCGTGCAACGAGTTGAAGGGGCCTGCTTGGCCCGCAGAAGGCACGCGCGTAATGGGCATGTCTTGTACTCCGCGAAAGGGCTAATGAACGACCGGCGTGAATCCACTGAGCCTGTTCACTCGCGCGAAACAGGATGGTGTCGCTATGCAGGGGATATGGCCGGAGCCCGATGCGACGCCTCGCATCGACCTGAGCGTCGTCATTGCGCGCCGAGGATTAATTTCGCGGGTTACCTTTCCGCCGTCTGGCGTTGTAGAAGCCGCTTGTCAGGTCCCTAAGGGGTTTGATGCGGCTGGCCCGTTGCGATGCGCGGGCTATGGATGCGAGAAGTTCCAGCGATCTCGCCCACGCCGTATTTTGAGCAGAATTCTTGCGCCTGCGCAAGGTGGCGGTGCAGCTATTTCCTCGTCATCATCCATCACTGGATAGCAGCTCCAGATGCCCCGTGTAGATTTGGCTTGGACAGATATAGACGGTTTGGTACGGTGTGATAAGTCAGCCGGACGTCCAGCTCGTCGACCTATGGGGCCACATGTGATTGTTGTTTCATTGGCGATAACGACTGGGGGCAGTTTTGGGGGCAGGTGCTGTTTCGTCTTCGGGAAAAGGCTAGTGAAATTGCTAATTTACTGATATTTTTCGAGTCCACCCATACCACCAAACGCCTCTTTGCAAATCGCGGAAGTCGATCGCAGGCCTTGCATAACCAAGGTGCCCGACTTTCTTGGCGCCTGCGATTTCTTCCTGTGTTCCGTCAGCCACGTCCTCAGGTGGAAGCTGGCCTCTGTTCGTGAGGTCATTGCGGCGCAGGCTGGCTGGGAGTGTCCTCTTTCTACCGATGCCGAGCGGCTTTCCGGCGGGCTGTACAATCGACCGATGAACATCTTCAAAGTATTCACTCTCGAAGCAGCCCACCGCCTGCCCAACGTGCCGGAGGGCCACAAATGCGCGCGGCTGCATGGGCATTCGTTCCGGGTCGAGTTGCATTTGACTGGCGATGTGGGCGCGGAGTCGGGCTGGGTGATGGATTTCGGCGATGTCAAAGCGGTGTTTCAGCCGCTCTACGAACAGCTCGATCATCACTATCTCAATGACATCCAGGGATTGGAGAATCCGACCAGCGAGCGGTTGGCGGTGTGGATCTGGGATCGGCTGAAGCCCGCGCTGCCGCTGCTTTCCGAAGTGGTGGTGCATGAAACCTGCACGTCGGGATGTCGATACCGGGGCATGTGACCCGGACGCCTGACTTTCGCCGGGCCCCTTTCCTGGCCAACCCACCTGACCGTGCCCGGCTCTGCAGTCTTCGGTCGAGGGCGGGGTTGACTGGTTTCGGGATGAGCGCTTTGACGCGGCGCGATGTGGCCCATGGCGACTCCAACAGATCGTTTTTCCTGAATATTTCCCCGATGGTCTGGTTGTCGCCCGGAAATATATATTGCACTGCACAAAATCTTTCGCTAGAATGGCTGCCACTACCCCATCCTCAACGAGGACCAAGCCATGACGCAGCAGTTCAACAACCAGCTTTTCGCTTTCACCAAGCAGTTCACCGACAGCGCTTTCAAGGCGCAGTCGCTGGCCTTGAAGGGCCTGGAGACGGTCGCCGAGCTGCAGCTCAAGGCGCTCGAGGAGCAGTCCAGGGTCTCCGCCCAGTTCGTCGCCGAGGCGATGGAAACCCGCGACATGGACGGCCTGCGCAGCCTGTGGGAAAAGGGCAGCAGCCTGAGCCGCGAGAATGCGGAGCGCGCCGTGGCCGTTTCGCAGGAAGTGATCGCCGTGACCCAGAAGACCGCCGAGTCGCTGAATGCCCTCGTGCAGGAGCAGCGTCAGGCTGCCAATGACGCGGTCGCCGCGCCGGTGGCCGCCAAGAAGGCTTCCGCCAAGTAATCAGGCGGGATCAGTTGCGCTCTGCGTGACCCGAACAGGGCCGGACTTCGTTCCGGCCCTGTTTGCGTGTGGCCTCGAAAGATCCTGTGGCAGGGCTCCGCGGGGTTCACAATTCAATGCGTTAAGCGTGCCGCGGGAGACAATGTCGCAGCTTTCACGGCTTGTCCCGGCAACTTTTCAACTGCTATACTTTTACGGATTGGATAGTGGCCCGCAGCTGTATCGGTGCCGCCTGCTGCAGGCCGCGCGGAGAAGCTACGTTGCTCAACAGTCTTGCCTCCGGTCGACGCATCGCGCTGCGCATTGTCCTGCTGCAGTTGCTGGTGGCGTTGCTGGTCGGCCTCGTGTTTCTCGCATCGGGACCGCGTGAAGCGGTTTCGGCTGCTGCGGGCGCGACGATGGTGGCGCTGGGTACCGCGCTGATGTCGGCGCGATTCTTCAGCGGCGTGACGGGCGCGGGTCAGGCGTTGGGCCGTTTGCTGACGGGCGTGCTCCTGAAATGGATCGTGATCGTCGGAGGGCTGATCGTGATCCTGTTCCAACTCAAGTTGCCACCGCTGGCCGCCATCACGGGGTTGGCGGCGGCTTACGCGGTTTATCTGCTGGCGTTCAGATTCAAGGGTTGATCCATGGCAAGCGAGCCGACTGGCGGTCTTACCGAATACATCCAGCACCATCTCAAGCACCTGACTCCGCATGCCAGCGAGGGCGGGTTCTGGGCGGTGCACGTCGACTCGGTCACCGTGTCGCTGGTGCTGGGCGTGCTGTTCTGCCTGTGGTTCTGGCTGAAGGCGCGCAAGGCCACGGCCGGCGTGCCGGGCAAGGGTCAGGCGTTCGTCGAGATCATCCTCGAGTTCGTCGATGGCCAGGTCAAGGACGTGTTCCACGGTGATCGCCGCGTGCTGGGGCCGCTGGCGCTGACCGTGTTCGTCTGGGTGTTCCTGATGAATGCGATGGACCTGCTGCCGGTCGACCTGCTGCCGTGGATCACCGAGAAGTTCGGCGTGGGTCATTTCCGCGCCGTGCCCACCGCCGACATCAACATGACGTTCGCGATGTCACTGACGGTGTTCGTGCTGATCATCTTCTACAGCTTCAAGGCCAAGGGCGCCGGCGGCTACATGAGCGAGCTGTTCACCGCGCCGTTCGGCAAGCATCCGCTGCTGTGGATCCCCAATTTCGCGCTGAACCTGGTCGAGCTTGCCTCCAAGCCGGTGAGCCTGGCGATGCGACTGTTCGGCAACATGTATGCAGGCGAGCTGGTGTTCATGCTGATCGCCGGCCTGTTCAGCGCCGGTGCCGGCCTGGCGGGCTGGGCGCTGTATGGTGCGGGCATCATCGGCTACACGGTGTGGGGCATCTTCCACATCCTGATCATCTCGATCCAGGCGTTCATCTTCATGGTGCTGACGATCGTGTACATCTCGATGGCGCACGATCACCACTGATCGGCATCTTCGAATCATCTGCTGCAACCGCTTTGTCTATTCCAGTTTGAATTTCTCAGGAGACTACCGTGGAACATCTCGTCCAGTTTGCACAAATCCAGGGCTTCACCGCCATCGCGCTCGGCCTGATCATCGGTTTTGGTGCGCTCGGCGCCTGTATCGGTATCGGCATCATGGGTTCGAAGTTCCTTGAAGCCGCCGCGCGTCAGCCGGAGCTGGTGCCGCTGCTGCAGGGCCGCATGTTCCTGCTGGCTGGTCTGATCGACGCCGCGTTCCTGATCGGCGTGGCGCTGGCGATGTACTTCGCCGTGGCCAACCCGCTGCTGGGCAAGGTGCTGTCCGCCGCTGGCGCGGGTCAGTAAGAAGCACGCTCGCGATGGCGCCCGTCGAGGCGTCATCGCGTATCTGGCGCGGGTTTCCCTGATTCCCGCGTTTGTCTTGTTCCGTATTTACAGGTAACGCAGCGATGGATTTCAACGCGACCTTGATTGGCGAAATGATTTCGTTCGCCATCCTGATCTGGTTCAGCGTCCACTTCATCTGGCCGCACATCAACAAGGCCATCGAAGATCGCCAGGTCAAGATCGCCGAAGGCCTGAATGCCGCCGAGCGCGCCCACGCCGAGCTGAAGAGCGCGGACGTGAAGGTGGCTGGCGAGATCAAGCAGGCGCGCCTGCAGGCGTCGGAGATCATCGACAAGGCCCAGCAGCAGGCCAATCAGATCATCGAAAAGGCCCGTGGCGAAGCGATCAGCGAGATCAACCGTCTGAAGGCCGCGGCGCAGGACGACATCGCGTCTATGGCGCAGCGTGCGCGCGACCAGCTGCGTGAGCAGGTCGGTGCGCTCGCGGTGCAGGGTGCCAGCAAGATCGTGCAGCGCGAGGTGGACGCCTCGACGCACAAGGCCCTGCTCGACCAGCTTGCGGCCGAGATCTGATCGATGGCTCAGGCAATCACTCTCGCCCGTCCGTACGCCCGCGCCGCGTTTGAAGTGGCGCACGCGTCCGGCACGCTGGCTTCGTGGTCGCAGTCGCTGGCGTTTGCGGCGGCGGTGGCCGGCGACCCGCTGGTGGCCGGCCTCGGCAACGATCCGCGGGTGCTGCCGGCTCAGCTGGTGGCGCTGCATCTGCCAGCCGGCATGGCGGTCGATGCGCCGTTCGGTCAGTTCCTGAGCGAGATGGCCGAACAGCGTCGGCTGGTGTTGCTGCCCGAAGTGGCCGAGTTGTTCGAGACGCTCAAGCGTGAGTCCGAGTCGCAGCTGCTGGTCAAGGTGACCAGCGCGATGAGCCTGGACGCAGCGCAGTCCGAACAGCTCAAGGCTTCGCTGAAGCGCCGTTTCAAGCGCGAGATCGAACTGGAGACCTCGGTCGATGCCTCGCTGCTGGCCGGCGTGGTGATCGATACCGGCACGGAAGTGATCGACGGTTCGGCGCGCGGACGTCTCGCGCAGCTGGCCGGTGCGTTGAGCCAATAAGTTTCACGCGAAGTCCGTTTCGCGAAAAGCAAAACCGGCCATCCATGGCCGGACAAATTGATTAAACGCGAAGTCCATTTCGCGAAGGGCAAAACCGGCCATCCATGGCCGGACTCTTCAACAAAGCTTTCGATTTTGGGATAACAACCATGTCCAGCAGCACACTGAATCCGTCCGAGATCAGCGAACTGATCAAGAGCCGCATCGAGCAGTTCAAGCTCGGCGCGGAAGCGCGCAACGAGGGCACGATCATCAGCGTGTCCGACGGCATCGTGCGCATCCACGGCCTGGCCGACGTGATGCAGGGCGAAATGATCGAACTGCCGGGCAACGCGTTTGCGCTGGCGCTGAACCTCGAGCGCGACTCGGTCGGCGCGGTGGTGCTGGGTGAATACCAGCACCTGCGCGAAGGCGACACTGCCAAGACCACCGGCCGCATCCTCGAAGTGCCGGTTGGCCCGGAACTGCTCGGCCGCGTCGTCGACGCGCTGGGCAACCCGATCGACGGCAAGGGTCCGATCAACGCCAAGCTCAACGCCGAAGTCGAGAAGGTCGCGCCGGGCGTGATCTGGCGCAAGTCGGTCGATCAGCCGCTGCAGACCGGCTACAAGTCGGTCGACGCGATGATCCCGGTCGGTCGTGGCCAGCGCGAGCTGATCATCGGCGACCGCCAGACCGGCAAGACCGCGCTGGCGATCGACGCGATCATCGCGCAGAAGGGTTCGGGCATTAAGTGCATCTACGTGGCGATCGGCCAGAAGCGCTCGTCGGTGGCCAACGTGGTGCGCAAGCTGGAAGCGCACGGCGCGCTGGCGCACACCATCGTGGTGGTCGCCTCGGCCTCCGAGTCGGCTGCGCTGCAGTACGTGGCGCCGTATTCGGGTTGCGCGATGGGTGAATACTTCCGCGATCGCGGCGAAGACGCACTGATCGTGTACGACGATCTTTCCAAGCAGGCCGTGGCGTATCGCCAGATCTCGCTGCTGCTGAAGCGTCCGCCGGGCCGCGAAGCGTATCCGGGCGACGTGTTCTATCTCCACTCCCGTCTGCTCGAGCGCGCATCGCGCGTGTCCGAGGAATACGTCGAGAAGTTCACCAATGGCGAAGTGAAGGGCAAGACCGGTTCGCTGACCGCGCTGCCGATCATCGAGACGCAGGGCGGCGACGTTTCGGCGTTCGTGCCGACCAACGTGATCTCGATCACCGACGGCCAGATCTTCCTGGAAACCGACCTGTTCAACGCCGGCATCCGTCCGGCCGTGAACGCCGGTATCTCGGTGTCCCGCGTCGGCGGCGCCGCGCAGACCAAGATCGTCAAGAAGCTGTCCGGCGGCGTGAAGCTGGCGCTGGCGCAGTTCCGCGAGCTGGCCGCGTTTGCGCAGTTCGCCTCGGATCTGGACCCGGCCACCCGCGCCCAGCTGGACCGTGGTCAGCGCGTGACCGAGCTGATGAAGCAGGCGCAGTACGCGCCGCTTTCCATCGCCGAGCTGGCGCTGTCGGTGTACGCGGCCGAGAAGGGCTACCTCGACGATCTGCCGGTGAACAAGGTGCTGGCGTTCGAGAAGGGCCTGCACGCCTTCATGCACCAGAACCACGAAGAGCTGATGAAGAAGATCGTGGCCACCGGTGACTGGAATGGCGACATCGAAGCGACCTTCAAGGCCTCGCTGGACGAGTACAAGAAGACCGGTAGCTGGTAAGAGGAGCCGGGAACAGGGAATAGAGAATCGGGAATCGGGAATAGGAAGAGCCACGGCGCATCGCGCTCCGCTTTGAACCATTCCCCATTCCCCATTCCCGATTCCCCCGAGTGAGCAAAGCGAGCGAGTAAAGCATGGCCAGCGGACGCGAAATCAAAACCAAGATCAAGAGCACGCAGAACATGCGCAAGGTGACGCGCGCGCTCGAAATGGTCTCTGCCGCGAAGATCCGTCGTGCGCAGGACCTGATGAAGGCTTCGCGTCCGTACGCCCGCTCGATGCGCAAGGTGATCGCGCACGTGGCCCAGGCCAGCACGGATTTCAGCCATCCGTTCCTGACCCAGCGCGACAACGTGGCGCGGGTCGGTTTCATCGTGGTGTCGACCGACCGCGGCCTGTGCGGTGGCCTCAACTCCAACCTGTTCCGTCGCCTGCTGCCGGCCATCGTCGAGTGGCAGAAGCAGGGCGTGCAGGTCGACGTGGTCGCGGTGGGCCAGAAGGCGGTGGCGTTCTTCCGTCGGCTCAAGGGCGTCAACCTGATCGGCAGCGTCACCCATCTGGGCGAGAAGCCCAGGCTGGAGCAGCTGGTCGGCGTGATCAAGGTGATGATGGACGCCTATACGTCCAACGGTCTGGATCGCGTGTTCCTCGCCTACAACGACTTCGTCAACACCATGACGCAGAAGCCGACCATCGACGCGCTGCTGCCGTTACCGCTGGTGGCCACGGAAATGGAAGCCCACCAGGCGGCCGGCGAGTCGGCTTACGCCGGCGTGAAGCTGGAAGCGAGCCACGACTGGGACTACATCTACGAGCCCGACGCGCAGACCGTGCTGGAGCACGTGCTGGGTCGCTACATCGAGTCCGTGGTGTACCAGGCGGCCCTGGAGAACCTGGCCAGCGAGCACGCCGCGCGCATGGTCGCGATGAAGAGCGCGTCGGACAACGCGAACAAGGTGATCGGCGAATTGACGCTGGTCTACAACAAGGCCCGCCAGGCCGCGATCACCCAGGAAATTTCCGAAATCGTGGGAGGAGCGGCTGCGGTGTAACCGCGGCAGCTCTTGAAAAAAATTCATGGCGACGCGAAGCGGCGCCGCAATAGACCTAAAGAGATTCATCCGGAGCTATCAGCATGAGCCAGGGCAAAGTTGTTCAGATCATCGGCGCGGTCGTCGACGTGGAATTCCCCCGCGATCAGGTGCCGCAGGTGTATGACGCACTGAAGATCGACGGCACCGAGATCACGCTGGAAGTCCAGCAGCAGCTCGGCGACGGCGTCGTGCGCACGATCGCGCTCGGTTCCACTGAAGGCCTGAAGCGCGGCCTGCAGGCGCGCAACACCGGCGAAGGCATCAAGGTGCCGGTCGGCAAGGCGACGCTGGGCCGCATCATGGACGTGCTCGGCAACCCGATCGACGAAGCCGGCCCGATCGGCGAGCAGGACCAGTGGGTCATCCACCGCGAAGCGCCCAGCTATGACGAGCAGGCGGCCGCGACCGACCTGCTGGAAACCGGCATCAAGGTCATCGACCTGGTCTGCCCGTTCGCCAAGGGCGGCAAGGTCGGCCTGTTCGGCGGCGCCGGCGTCGGCAAGACCGTGAACATGATGGAGCTGATCAACAACATCGCCAAGGCGCACTCGGGTCTGTCCGTGTTCGCCGGCGTGGGCGAGCGTACCCGCGAGGGCAACGACTTCTACCACGAGATGAAGGACTCCAACGTCCTGGACAAGGTCGCGATGGTATACGGCCAGATGAACGAGCCGCCGGGCAACCGCCTGCGCGTCGCGCTGACCGGTCTGACCATGGCCGAATACTTCCGCGACGAGAAGGACGCGTCGGGCAAGGGCAAGGACGTGCTGCTGTTCGTCGACAACATCTACCGCTACACGCTGGCCGGTACCGAAGTGTCGGCGCTGCTGGGCCGCATGCCGTCCGCCGTGGGTTACCAGCCGACCCTGGCCGAGGAAATGGGCGTGCTGCAGGAGCGCATCACCTCGACCAAGACCGGCTCGATCACCTCGATCCAGGCCGTCTACGTGCCCGCCGATGACTACACCGATCCGTCGCCGGCCACCACCTTCGTGCATCTGGACTCCACCGTGGCGCTGTCGCGTGACATCGCCAGCCTGGGCATCTACCCGGCGGTTGACCCGCTGGCCTCGACCAGCCGCCAGCTCGACCCGCTGGTGATCGGTGAAGAGCATTACAACGTCGCCCGCCGCGTGCAGGGTACGCTGCAGCGCTACAAGGAACTGAAGGACATCATCGCGATTCTCGGCATGGACGAGCTGAGCGAAGAGGACAAGCAGGCCGTGTCGCGCGCCCGCAAGTGCGAGCGCTTCTTCTCGCAGCCGTTCCACGTGGCCGAAGTGTTCACCGGCTCGCCGGGCAAGTACGTGTCGCTGAAGGAAACCATCCGTGGCTTCAAGATGATCGTCGACGGCGACGTCGACCACCTGCCGGAGCAGGCGTTCTACATGGTCGGCGGCATCGACGAGGCGATCAAGAAGGCCGAGGACATGGGCGCCAAGAAAGCCGCCTGAGGCGGCTTTCGGGAATCGGGAACAGAGAATGGGGAATCGGCAAAGCAAGAGCGCCGGTTCCTTCCGCCCCTGACCATTCCCCATTCCCGATCCCCCATTCCCTTCGAGCGTAGCGAGAAAAGCCATGACCCAAACCATTCGCGTCGACATCGTCAGTGCCGAAGCCGAGATCTTCTCCGGCGACGCGACGATGGTCGTTGCCACCGGCGAGCTCGGTGAGCTCGGCATCACGCCGCGCCACGCACCGCTGATCACCCGCCTCAAGCCCGGCCATGTCGACGTGCTGCTGGACGGCGGCGAGCGCCAGCAGTTCTGGGTATCCGGCGGCATTCTGGAAGTGCAGCCGCAGGTGGTCACGGTACTGGCCGACAGCGCGGCCCGCGCCGCCGACCTGGACGAGGCCTCGGCGCAGCGCGCCAAGCAGGAGGCCGAAACTGCCCTGGCCAACCGCACCGACGCGATGGAGATTGCCGAGGCGCAGGCCAAGCTGGCCGAAGCGATGACCCAGCTGCAGGCGCTGGAGCGTCTGCGCAAGAATCTGAAGCACTGAGTTTGTGCGCTCGTTCATGAGCGCAGAGCCAAGATCAGGAAGCGGCCATCCGCGGTCGCACCCGCGGATGAAGCGGTTGCTTCGATGGACATTGCGAACTGCGAACGCCGGCCTTGTGCCGGCGTTTTCATGTCGGCACGATCCGGCCTCGGATGACCGGAAAGGGCGGGACATGGGAAAGCGGACGAACCTGGGACATGCGGCGGCAAGCCTGCTGTTCCTGTTGCTGGGTGGCTGCGTCACGTCACCGGCACCGAACAAGCCGAACGCCACCGGCGACGCCTCATGGCGGATCGAGATGCCGCCGGGCACGGTGAGTTACCAGCTGGCGATGGGTGAGGTATCCAGCGGCGCGACACCATTCCGGCGGGTGAAGCCGGTGTATCCGCCGGGCCTGCTGGACGCTTGCCCGTCACCGCAGGAGGTGCCGGCGCTGGTCATCGTCGATGACCAGGGCGCGGTAGCCGAGGTGCGGGTGGCCGGCGAGCAGCAGGCCGACGCGAGCCGGCACGCCTTCATCGATGCGGTGCGCGCCGCCGCCAGGCAGTGGCGGTTCCAGCCCCTGCTCATCAGTCGCTGGGCTGCCGACGCCGACGGCAACAGCCACGTGGTCGACAGCGGCACGCGGCCATTCAGCCTCACCTATGTCTTCCGCTTCGAATGCCACTTGGGCAAGCCCTCGGTTTCGGCCGCGGCAGCGCAGGGCTGAGTCAGCTTTGCCGGCAACGGCGCCGAAACGGCTGCTATGCTTTTCGATCGAAACACGTCAGGGCCGACACCATGAACCACGCACCACTCCACGTCATCATCCTCGCGGCCGGCGCCGGCACGCGGATGAAGTCCAGCCGCCCCAAGGTGCTGATGCCGCTGGCGGGCCGGCCGTTGCTGGCGCACGTGATCGACGCCGCGCGGGCGTTGCAGCCGGCGGCGCTGCACATCGTCTACGGTCATTGCGGCGAGCAGGTGCAGGCGGCGTTCACCGACCAGGCCGACCTGCGCTGGGCGCTGCAGGCCGAGCGCCTGGGCACTGGCCACGCGGTGGAGCAGGCGCTGGGCGAGGTGCCGGACGACGCGCGCGTGCTGGTGCTGTATGGCGACGTGCCGATGACCCGCGTCGAGACGCTGCGGCAACTGGTGGAAGCCGAGGGCGGCTTCAGCCTGCTGACCATGCGACTGGCGGAGCCGCGCGGCTACGGCCGGGTGCTGTGCGACGGCAATGCCCACGTGCGGGCCGTGGTCGAGGAAAAGGACGCCGACGACGTGCAGCGTGCGGTGAACCTGGTCAACACCGGCATCCTGATCGCCGGTGCCGGAGTCCTGCGTGGCTGGATCGGGCGGCTCGACCGCAACAACGCGCAGGGCGAGTATTACCTTACCGACATCTTCCGCATGGCGGCCGAGGAAAACCATCCCGCGTTGAGCGTGGAGTGCGCCGATCCGGTCGAGGCCGCCGGCGCCAACAATCCGCTGCAGCTGACCGAACTGGAGGCTGCCTTCCGCTGGCGCGCCGCGCACGCCCTGCTTGCCGACGGCGTGCGCCTGGCCGATCCGCTGCGCATCGATGTGCGTGGCGCGGTCACCGCCGGGCGCGACGTGGAGCTGGACATCGACGTGATCCTGGAAGGCTCCGTGGTGCTGGGCGATGACGTGCGCATCGGTGCCTTCACCCGCTTGCGCAATGTGCAGCTGGCGGCCGGCACCGTGGTGCAATCGCACTGCGACCTCGACGGGGTGGTCACCCATGGCCCCTGCACGATCGGCCCGTTTGCGCGGCTGCGTCCAGGCACTGAACTGGATGCCGGCGTGCATGTGGGCAATTTCGTCGAGACCAAGAAGGCCCGTCTGGGCGAAGGCAGCAAGGCCAACCACCTCACCTATCTCGGCGACACCGAGGTGGGCCGTGGCGTCAACATCGGCGCCGGCACCATCACCTGCAACTACGACGGCGTGAACAAGCATCTCACGCGGATCGGCGACGGCGCCTTCATCGGCTCGAACAGCTCGCTGGTCGCGCCGGTGTCGATCGGCGCCCAGGCCACCATCGGCGCCGGCTCGGTGATCACCCGCGACGCACCCGATGGCGAGCTGACCGTGGCGCGCGGCAAGCAGCAGACTTACGAGGGCTGGAAGCGGCCGGTGAAGCGGTAGTCGGTCGGAACGGGGATGCTCTAACCGTTCCCCCGTTCCTCAGACGTACCGCCAGCCGTCGATCTCGAACAGCAGTTCGCTGCGGCAGATGTCGCCGTGCAACAGCAGCACCGGCACGCCGGGCAGCCGGCGGCCGAGAAACTCGCGCACGCGGGCAGCGTCGCCACGATGGCGCACGTACGCCTTCAGCGGCGAGTGGCTGTCGAACCCGCTGGCCATGCCGGCGTTGGCCAGCAAGGCGTCGAGGTTGACCATGGTTTCGGCGAGCTGGGCGTCCAGGTCGTGCTGGTGCGCCGAAGCATGGCCGACCACGGCGGCGGTGCCGGAAATGGCCAGCACGTCGCCAGCCGGCAGGATCATCGCGCGGGCGAAACTGGGCGGGGTCCGGCCGTACTGGCGAGGGTAGCGCCAGGCGCTGATCTGGCGCGGGTTCTCGACTTTCCGGCCGGGACGGTCGCAGGCCAGCAGGTAGACCTGCAAGTGATGCGCGTCGCCGTGGTGGCCGATCGCGGTGGCGGCCGGGAAACCTTCGCTGAAGAAATCGCCCATGCCGCTGGCACGACCATCGCAGAAGTGCTTGTAGTGCTCGGCATCGCCATCACCGTGGTTGATGGCGCCGAGGTAGTTCCACACGCGCTGCACGTGATGCTCCGCCCGCGCGGATACCAGCTGGTGCAACTGACGATAGGCCAGCTCCGCGGTGGCCGTGGCGCCGCCGTGTTCGCGTTCGTCCAGCTCGATCGAGGCAAACAGCCAGCCGCCGCCGGCCGCCCAGTGCATCGCACCGTCGCTGCCGCTGCTGACCGGCGCATCGACCTGCCACAGTTCCAGCGGTGCCGGACCCTCGAACGCTTCCAGCGGCACCTGCAGATGACGCGGGTCGCCGCTGCGCGGGGCGTGCTTGCCGAAGCCGAACGCCGCCAGCGTGCCGGACTCGGCCAGCGCTGCGGCGGGTTCGGCCATGCGATAGGAAACCCGCGGCGCGGGGCGCGCCAGCGAGTCGACCTGCGGATTTTCACTTCCCTGAACCATTCTCGACAACCGGGGACGACAAGGGCGCTATGTTACACTCCGCGCCCACTGCCACCGGGGGGAGGCAATGAAAACAACGTACGGAATCGAGCATGGCAGAGCAGACCGCAGCGCAGCACGAATTGGCCACCCTGGTGGTGGAATGCCTGAACCTCGAGTCGGTCGCAGCGGATCAGATCGAACCGGATGCACCCTTGTTCGGCGGCGAGCTGGGCCTGGATTCGATCGACGCGCTGGAAATCGCCCTGGCAGTGTCCAAGCACTACGGCTTTCAGTTGCGTTCGGACAATCCGGACAACCGGCAGATCTTCACCAGCCTGCGTACCTTGTCCGATCACATCGAACAGCATCGCGCCAGCTGAAGTCGGCAACCCTCCGTGTTCGCACCGGTGCCCGCTGTCGCGTCGTCACGCCGTCTTCCCGCGGGAATGGCAGGGTAAGCTCCCGGATGGGGCCCGCGCGGAATCTTGCATGACGGCATCCTCTCCATCGCCCGACCATGCGCGGCGTTTTGCGCTGTGCCTGTTGCCGGTGTATCCACTGCTGGCGATCGCCGGTGCGCTGAGCCATCGACAGATTTTCGCCCTGCTGGCGCTCGCCCTGCTGCTGACCGTCCTGCTGCTGCCGCCCATGCTGGCGCGGCGCGGCGCGGCGTGGCTGTTGTGGTGCGCGGTGCTGGCCGGCCTGCTGCTGGTGTGGATGGGCGGATTCGCCGGGCTGCTGCTGGAGGCGGTACCGGTGCTGATCAATGCACTGCTGGCGATCTGGTTCGGCCGCACCCTGGCCACCGCCGAGCCGCTGGTGGAACGCTTCATCATCGCCATCGAAGGGGCCGAGCGTCTGCAGCAGCCGGGCGTCGCCGCCTATGCGCGGCAGCTCACCTGGTTCTGGACCGTGTTGCTTGGCGCGCAGGCGCTGCTGCTGACCGTGCTGCTGTTGTGCGCCGATCACAGCGGCCTGCTGCAGCGTTTCGGCGTGGCCTCCCCGCTGCAAGTCCCCGAGCGCTGGGCGGCTGCATGGTTGCATCTGGGCTGCTACGCGTTGCTGGCTTTGGCCTTCCTGCTGGAATATGGGTATCGACGCTGGCGCCTGCGCCATCTCAGCCATCCGGGCCTGCACGACATGCTGTTGCAACTGGCGCTGCACTGGCCGCAGCTGGTGCGCGGCAAACCGGTGATGCCCTCATGAGCGACTGCTTCGAGCAGAGCCTGCGCATCGATGCCACCCACCCGGCGTTGCCGGGACACTTTCCCGGGCATCCGTTGGTTCCCGGCGTGGTCCTGCTGGAACAGGTTGCGCTGGCACTGCGTCACTGGCGCGGACAACGTCTGGCGCGGGTGCTCGAGGCGAAATTCGTGGCATCGCTGCTGCCGGGCGAAACGGCCGCTTTGTGCCTGACCGGGGCCGTGCCGGAAGGCACGCGGGCCCGATTCGAGATCCGGCGCGAGGGCCACTTGCTGGCGCGTGGCGTGGTCGAGGGAGCGACATGAGCAACGAACACTGGCAGAGCCGGCCCGAAGGCGGTGGCCGCTTCGCGATCTGGCTGATCCGCAGCATCGCGCTGTACGGTGGCCGCCGGCTGGGCCGGTTGTGCCTGTATCCGATCACGCTGTATTTCTACGTGCGTCGGGGGCCGGAACGGCTCGCCTCGCGGCAGTATCTGGAACGCGTGCTGGACGGGCCGGTGTCGTCGTGGCAGGTGTTGAAGCACATCCATTGCTTCGCCGCCACGATCCTCGATCGGATCTTCCTGCTGGCGCATGGCGAGCAGCCGTTCCAGATCGAGACCGAAGGCCTGGAGTTGCTCGACGAACGCTATGCACGCGGTCGTGGCGTGCTGCTGTTCGGTTCCCACCAGGGCAGTTTCGAAGCCCTTCGCGCGGTGGGTGCGCGCAGGCCCGACATGCCGCTGCGGGTGGTGCTGGACAAGCAGAAGACGCCGGCGATGACCGAGCTGCTGGAGGAGCTGGCGCCGGAGATCGGCGCTTGCGTGATCGATGCGGCGCAGGACGGTACCAGCATCGCGTTGGCGATGGCCGAGGCCTGCCGCAGCGGCGCACTGGTGGCGATGCTGGCCGATCGTGGCCGCGGCCACGAAACGCTGCGTCGCACCGGTTTCCTCGGTTCGTCGGCACCGTTTCCGATCAGCCCGTGGCTGCTGGCGCATACGCTGCAGGTGCCGGTCGTGTTGTGCTTCGGCCTGTATCTGGGTGGCAACCGCTATCGACTGGTGTTCGAACCGTTCAGCGAACGGGTGGAGATTCCGCGGCATGATCGGGGTCCCGCGCTCGATGCGCTGATTGCCCGCTACGCCCAGCGACTGGAACACTACATCCGCGTAGCCCCCTACAACTGGTTCAATTTCTATGATTTCTGGCAAGACGCACCTCCTGCTGCCGAGCCTGCTGCTGACGTTTTGCGCGAGCGCGTCGGCGTCTGAGCCGGCGCCCTCGTCTCCCCCGGCGCAAGCGCTGATCGCCGCGCTGGGACAGCCGGCGCCCGCCCATGCGGCGTTCGCCGAAGCGCGTTTCCTGCAGGTGTTGCAGCAGCCGCTGGTGGTATCCGGCGAGCTGTCGTGGCTGGGCGGCGACCAGTTGCAGCGGCGCGTCGACCAGCCACAGCACGAGACTTCCACCATCGCCAACGGCGAGGTCACCCAGCAGCGCGAGGGCAGGAGCGCGCGGCACTTTTCGCTGAAGCGCGCGCCGCAACTCCAGGTGCTGCTGGACAGCTTCGTGGCCCTGCTCAGCGGCGACGCGGCGCGCCTGCAGAAGTCCTTCGAGATCACCCAGACGGGCACGGCCGACGGCGCCTGGGTCCTGACCCTGGTGCCGCGCGACGCGCGCGTGGCGAAGACGGTGGCCAGCATCCGCATCGATGGCGTCGGCAAGCAGTCGCGCTGCATGCACATGCAGGAGGCCGACGGTGATCTTGCCGTCGACCTGCTCGGGCCGCTGGCCGCGAAGATGCCCGCCGATCCAACCCGCGAGGCGCTGCAGGCGCTGTGCCAGGGCGCACCCTGAGCATGCGTCGGGGCGCCCGTGCGACCTTGCTGGTCGTGTGGTTGCTGGCGTTGGCCGCCTTGGGCTGGATGGTGGCGCAACGGCTGAAGATCAGCACCGACCTGCGCAGCTTCATGCCCGCGCCGACCACGCCCGACCAGCGCCTGCTGATGGAGCAGGTCGGCGAGGGCCCGGGTTCGCGATTGCTGCTGCTGTCGATCAGCCGCTCATGCGCGTCCTGCGCTCGCGGCACTGGGCCATCCATGGCCGGCGGCGGTGCCCCCGACGAAAGGCTGGCAGCGTTGAGCCAGGGCCTGCTCGCCGCGTTGAAGAAGGATCCGCGCTACAGCCAGGTGGTCAACGGCAGCTTCGATCTCGGCGCGCTGGACGGCAGCCTGCTGCCGTATCGCTTCCTGCTCTCGCCCACGCTGGACACGCAGCCGCTGGACGAGGCGTATCTGGCCGATCAGCTGCAGCAGCGCCTGGACGACCTGTCCTCGCCCGCGGCCAGTCTGCTGAAAGGCCTGCTGCCCCGCGATCCCACGCTGGAAGTGCTGAAGCTGGCCGAGTCGTGGGCGCCGGCGAAGTCGCCCGAAGTGCGGGAAGGGGTGTGGTTCTCGCCGCAGGACGAGGCGCTGCTGCTGGTGCAGACGGTGGCCGCGGGCTTCGATCCGGGCGCACAGGAACAATCGATCGCTGGCATCCGCCAGGCCTTCGCCACGCTGCCGGGCAGCGCGGCGGCGAAGCTCGAGCTGAGCGGTCCGGGCTACTTCAGCGTGGTCGTCGGCGCGCAGACGCGGCACCAGGCCGACTGGATCGGGCGCATCTCCACCGTGGGTTTCATCGCGCTGCTGCTGCTGGCCTATCGCAGTTTCAGTTCACTGCTGCTGGGCGCGTTGCCGATCGCCAGCGCAGCGCTTGCCGGGATCGCGGCGCTGACGCTGGCGTTTCCTGACGTGCACGGGATCACCCTGGCATTCGGTTTCACCCTGCTCGGTGTGGCGCAGGAGTACCCGATCCGGGTGCTCAGCCATCGCCGCGCCGGCGAGGATGCGGTGCAGAGCGTGCGCGCGCTGTGGCCGTTGTTGCTGACTGCCATCGCGTCGGCATGCATCGCCTATCTGGCCTTCTATGCGTCCGGCGTCAATGGCCTGAAGCAGCTGGCGGTGTTCACCATCGTCGGCCTGCTGGTAGCCGGCTTCAGCACCCGTTACCTGCTGCCGCACCTGCTGCCGCGCCGCGTGCGCGATGTGGCCGACATGGCCTGGCTGGCGCGGGCGCGGCGCTTCGTGGACCGGTTACCGCGGCCGCGCTGGATTCCGTTGCTGGTCGCCGTCGCGATCGTGGCGATGCTGGCCTTGGCGCGCGGTTCGTTCTGGCAGAACAACCTGGCCGCGCTGACCCCGTTGCCGCAGGACCTGCTGCAACACGACGCGCGCCTGCGCGAGGCGCTGGGCGCGCCCGACGTGCGTTACCTGCTGGTGCTGCAGGCGCCGACCGAGCAGGGCGTGCTGGCGTTGTCGGAGCAGCTGCAGCCCCGGGTCGATGCACTGGTGGCAAGGCATGCCGCCGATGCGCTGGAACTGCCATCGCGTTACCTGCCCAGCATCGCGGTGCAACGCGAGCGGCAGGCGAAACTGCCTGATCGCGCCACGCTGCAGCAGGCACTGGATGAAGCGTTGCATGGCCTGCCCTTCCGCGCCGACCTGTTCCAGCCCTTCGTCGACGACGTGGAAACCGCACGCAACCTGCCGCTGCTGACGCCCGAGCGCTACGCGCAGACCCCGCTGGGCCAGCGCCTGGCCGCGATGCTGGTCGAGCGCGACGGACACTGGCTGGGCCTGGGCACGGTCAGCGGCGTGCACGACGTGGCCGCGCTGCAGTCGCTGGGCGCCGGCAGCCACGGCAGCGTGCGCCTGCTGGATCTGAAGGCCGCCTCCGAATCGCTGGTGGTGGACTACCGCACGCGCATCCTGCAGGCGCTGCTGGCGGCCAGCCTGCTGCTGGTGCTGACGATCAGCTTTGCGCTGCGCAGCGTGCGTCGCGCCTGGCATGTGCTGGCACCGATGACCCTGGCCACCTTCCTGGTGCTGGCGGTGGAGCGGGTGGTCGGCATCGAGATCTCGCTGTTCCACCTGGTGGCGCTGATCCTGGCCGGCGGGCTGGGCCTGCACTACGCGCTGTTCTTCGAGCGCGACACCGGCGATCCCGCCGAACAGCGACGCACCCTGCACGCCACCATCGTCTGCGTGCTGTCCGCGCTGCTGGTGTTCGGCATGCTGGCGTGGGCCACGATCCCGGTGCTGCGCGCGATCGGCCTCACCGTGAGCTTGGGCGTGGCCTTCCATTTCTGCCTGTCGATCCTGATGGCGCCGCATGCTGCCGAAGAGTGATTGGGAAAAACTGATTCCCCATGCAGGCACGATGTGCCTGCTCGACGCCGTGCTCGGCTGGGATCAACGCACGATCCACGCGACCAGCGCCGGCCACGCGCGCGTCGACAATCCGTTGCGCGGCGAACACGGCCTGCATGCGGTGCATCTGGCCGAATACGGCGCGCAGGCGATGGCCGTGCACGGCGCGCTGCTGGCCCGCGCGCGCGGCGACGAACAGGTGCGGCCGGGCATGCTGGTCAGCCTGCGCGAGGTGCAGCTGTTCGAGGAGTACGTCGATCGGCTGGATGGCAAACTCGATGTGCACGGCGAATGCCTTTATGCCGATGATGGCGGCGCACAATATGCGTTCCGCGTCGAACATCGCGGTCGGCTGCTGGCCTCTGGCCGTGCCGCCGTGATCCATCCGGCCCGCTGATCAGGAGCGTCATCCCATGTCCGAAACCGGCAAACTCCGCCGCGCCCTGGTCACCGGCGGCAGCGGCGAACTCGGTGGCGCGATCTGCCAGGCACTGGCCGCGGCCGGCTGGCAGGTGATCGTGCATGGCCACCACAGCCTGACCCGGGCCGAGCACACCGCAGCCGCGATCGTCGCCGGGGGCGGCCGTGCGCAGGCGCTGGCGTTCAACGTCGCCGACGCCGAGGTGACCCGCGCCGCGCTCGACACGCTGCTGGCCGAAGGGCCGATCCACGCGGTGATCAACAACGCCGGCATCCATGACGACGCGCCGATGGCCGGCATGAGCGACGAGCAGTGGCATCGGGTGATCGATGTCTCGCTGCACGGCTTCTTCCACGTCACCCAGCCGCTGCTGCTGCCGATGGCGCGGCAGCGCTTCGGTCGCATCGTGTCGGTCAGCTCGGTGGCCGCCCAGCTGGGCAATCGGGGACAGACCAACTACGCGGCCGCGAAGGCCGCGCTGCACGGCGCCAGCAAGTCGCTGGCGCGCGAGATGGCCTCGCGCGGCATCACCGTCAACGTGGTGGCGCCCGGCGTGATCGAGGGCCGCATGGCCGACGCGGCGTTTCCACCCGAGCGCATCCGCGAGGTGGTGCCGGCGCAGCGCGCGGGCAAGCCGGAAGAAGTCGCCGCCCTGGTCGCCTTCCTGTGCTCGGACGCGGCCGCCTACATCAACGGCCAAGTGATCGGCGTCAACGGCGGGATGGGCTGACCGGTTACGCCACCGCCCTGAACAGCGGCGGGCGCGGCTGGCCCGACATCGGTACGTGCAGGCGCGGGTCGCTGGCGCTGGCCTGCAGCACCAGCGCATCGGCCACGCCGTCGAGCATGCGCACGTTGTGGCGCAGGCGGGCACGGACTCCGGCCTCGTCGAGCGGATCGTGCAGGGTCGCATTGAGTTCGCCGAACCACGCCAGCGCACACTGGTCGAGCATCTCGCGCCGGCTGTGGCCGCCGCCCGCGGCGTGCCAGTGGCGGAACAGCGACTGCATGCGGCTGTTCAGGGCCTGCGCCCGTTCCAGCTCGGCACGCATTTCGCCCAGGAACGCCAGGTCGGTGAGCCGTTGCTGGAACACCAGCTGGCACAGCACGCTCCAGTAGTACGCGTAATCCCAGATCACCTTGGCCGACAGCACTTCGGCGTTGCCGAACAGCGGGTACTGGTTGCGGAACAGGGTCAGCGTGCTGTCGTAGAACGAGAGGTACAGCTTTTCGTAGAAGTGGGCGTAGGGCGCGAGGTTGTGACCGGCGCGGTCGTGGCCGATCAGTCCGGTGATGTAGGTGTTGCTGATCGCGATGAAGTCGCTGCCGGGCGAGTAGAACGGATCGAGGAAGCTGCCCGCCTCGCCGGTGAGTGCCCAGCGGTCGGCGCTGAACAGCCGTCGGCTGCTGAACGAGTAGTCGCGCAGGAAGCGGAAGTCGAGCAGGCTGTCGCGCTCGGCGGCGATCGCGCGGCCCATCGCCGGCTGCTTTTCCTGCAGCCATCGCAGCGCGTGCTCGAAATCGCGCATGCCGTCCAGCGGATGCATCGCCGCGTCGCAGACGATGCCCACCGAGTGCGCGCCCGAGCCCAGCGGGATCAGCCACGCCCAGTAGCCCGCGCCCATCAGGTGGTTGGTCGAACGCCAGCGCTCGGCTGGCGTGCAGCGCGCGCCCCATTCGGCATCGTCGCTCCAGCGATCGATGTGCAGTCGCGCATCCATGCGGAACCACACCGCGTTGGCGTGGTGGCCGTTGTCCGCGGTCAGTTCCAGCCGGCGACGCAGCAGGCCGGCGCGGCCGGAGGCGTCGAGCAGCCAGCGTGCGGCGACTGTGTGTTCGCCCTTGTCGTCGGTGAAGCGCACCTCGTGCGCATCGCCGTGTTCGCCCAGGCTGAAACCCCTGACCGTGGCGCCGTCGCGAAAGTCGATGCCGCGTCGGCGCGCCTCTTCGCCCAGGAAATTCTCGAAGATGCCCCGGTCGAGCTGGTAGCTGGGAACCGGCAGCACCCGGCTCACGCCCAGTTCGGTGGTGTTCTGGATGTCGTCGCGCCCTTCGGAAAAGAAGTAGCGCAGGCCGAACTTGCGGATGTGCGCCGCATCGAGGTGTTCGCGCAGGCCCAGCGTGTGGTCGAAGTAATGCGCGCCGATCTCCACCGTGGATTCGCCGACCTTGTGCGCGGCCACCGGCAGCGGATGACGGTTGCGCTCCAGCACCAGGATGTCCATGTCCGGGAATTCGCCGCGCAGTTGCAGCGCCAGGCACAGGCCGGCCAGGCCGCCACCGAGGATGACCGCTTCGTGCTCCGTCCGACTCATGCGATGCACTCCGTGGGTGGCGCGGAAACTCAGTGCGTCGTGCCGACTTCGAAAAGGATCGGCGCGGCGCGCGAACGACGATAGCTGGCCACGATCCTGCCGTAATGGACCACGCGGCCGATCGTGTAGGTGGTGATGCGGGTGACGTCGCGCACCGGCTTCAGGTGGCTGGGCCGGAAACTGCCGTGATAGCGCGAGGCGATCGGCACCGAGACCACGCCGAGCTGCTTCTCGCGGGAGGCGGCGATCAGGATCGCCGCCTCGAACACGAAGTTCTCCGCCGGCAGGTCGACCAGGTCCAGCGCGGCGCGGGGATACCAGCGCTGACCGCTCTGGGTGTCGGCGATCGGTTGCGCGCAGGCCCAGGAGATGCCCCAGTCGGCCACTGCGTTGGCGCGGCGGCGGCCCTTCGGCTGCTGCTCCTTGTCCAGCAGGCGTGCGCCGATCACGATGTGTTGCGGGTACTTCGCCGCCGCGGCCACGATGTGCGGGATGTCGGCGGCCAGGTGCTGGCCGTCGCCGTCCATGGTCAGCACGGCGTCGTAGCCGAGCTTCATCGCCTCGCGGAAGCCGTGGCGCAGCGCCTCGCCCTTGCCCTTGCGCTGCTCGTGGCGCAGCAGGGTCACCGGCAGCGTGGCGACGATCTCCGGCGTGCGGTCGTCGGAGCCGTCGTCGATCACGATCACCGGTGCACCGAGCGCCAGCACGGACTCGACCACCGACTGGATCGCCGCCTCCTCGTTGAGGCAGGGAATCAGCACGCACCAGCGCGGGTTGACGGTGTTCAAGCGACGCTCTCCATGTCGATCTGCAATCCCAGTTGCGCGGCCGCCGCGATGTGGCAGCTGCCATCGCCCTGCGCCAGCCGTGCCAGCAACGGCAACGCGGTGGCGGAGGGGTTGGCCTGGCGCCAGCTGGCCAGCGGTTCGTCGAGTGTGCTCGAAGCCGCCGTGGTTGTCAGCGTCAATCGCAGCCGGGCCAGGCTGCGCGGGCTGCGGGTCGGCATCAGCAGCAGGGCGCAGCCGAACGGCTGCGTGCAGGCGGTCACTTCGAGCAGCGGGCCGTTGCCGAGGTAATCGCTGCACACCAGCAGCACCGGGCGCTGTTCACTGCACACCTGGCTGGCCGCCTCGAGCAGGCCGGCGCCGAAGCTGGCGCGTTGCGCCGCGATCGCGGTGGAGGGCGCATGGCAGCCGGTGGCGATGGTCCAGTAGCCCACCGCGGCGTTATGCACCGAGTTGTGGAAGCGGATCGGCGACAGCTCGGTCGGCACCTGGGCCAGCGTGGCGCACATGTAGTCGGTGATCGCCTGGTCGCCGTGGGAGGAGGCGAACACGCAGGCGACGCCGGCCGCATCCTGGCCGCTCATCGCCACCGCCTGGCCGGCGACTTCCACCGCCAGCAGCACGCTTTCCGGGGCGCGACGGCGTTCATTGGCGGGCAGGGTGGCGGCCGCGGGTCGGCGCGGCGGCGGTTGCGGCGGGCGGCCGGCGAGCACTTCGCGCAGGGCGGCGAAGTCGGCCAGCTGCGACGACCACAGGCCGACGCCGTCGACCCAGACATCCAGCCCGCTCACGCGCCGAATCCTGCGCGGGCAAAGGCGAGGCAGGCGTTGTTGCCGCCGAAGCCGAACGAATTGCTGAGCGCCACGTCGACGGTCTGTCGTTCGTTGCGCCAGGCGAACTGCGCGCCGCAGCCGGGATCGGGCGTGTCGCCGCCGAGGTTGCCGGGAATCAGGCCATGTTCGATCGCCTGCATCGCGACGGTGGCCTCGACGATGCCGGCGGCGCCCAGCGTGTGACCGGTGTAGCCCTTGGTCGAGCTGGCCCGCGTGCGCGCCGGGAACGCGCGGCTCACCAGTGCCGCTTCCACCTCGTCGTTCTTCTGGCTGGCGGTGCCGTGCAGGTTGATGTAGTCGACCTGGCCCGCGGACAGGCCGGCGCGGGCCAGCGCATCGTCCAGCGCCAGTTCGGCGCCGAGGCCTTGCGGGTGCGGAGTGGACATGTGGTGGGCGTCGCTGGCTTCGCCATAACCGAGCAGCTGGATGGCATCGGGCGCAGCGGCGGCACGTTCGAGCAGGGCGAAGCCGGCAGCCTCGCCGATCGAGATGCCGTTGCGGGCGGCGTCGAACGGTCGGCACGGTTCGTGCGAGACCAGCTCCAGCGCGTTGAAGCCGAACAGCACGCTGTCGCAAAGGCTGTCCACGCCACCGACCACGGCCGCGTCGGCCAGGCCCAGGCGGATCAGCCGCTCGGCGCTGGCAAACACCTTGGCGCTGGACGAGCAGGCGGTGGAGACGGTGAGGCAGGGGCCCTCGAGCTGCAACGCCGCTGCCACGAAGGCGGTCAGCGAATGCGGCGCGTGCAGGGGCGGATAGAGCCGGTCGTCGCTGAAGCCGCCGTCGGCGTCGAGCTGGCGATAGGCCTCCTCGGTGGCGCCGATGCTGGCGGTGGAGGTGCCCAGCAGCAGGGCCACGCGCGCCGCCCCGTAACGGGCGCGGGCCGCCTCGACCTTCGGCATGAAACCGTCCTGGTTCAGGCCCAGCCAGGCCAGCCGGTTGTTGCGGCAATCCCACACCTGCAGGCTGGCCGGCAGGCGCACCGCTTCCACGCCGTCCACGCGGCCGATCCAGCACGCCAGCGGCGCGCTGCTGATGTCGTTCGGACGCAGGCCACTGCGGGCACTTTCCAGTGCGGCGAGCTGGGCGGCCAGTCCGCTGCCCAGCGCCGACGTGGCGGTATGGGCAGTGACGGCGAGAGGGGTCATCTTGGTGGGCATCTTGGAAAGCCTAACGGTGACCCGGCGGAATGCCTAGCCTGTGGATGCGCGAGCGCAGAGAGTGACCGCGACGGCATGAAGATGTCGCGAACAGGCGTGCGAAACTAGGCCGCATCGTTCCCGCCGCCCCGGTCTCCCGTGCAAGCCCATCCGCCGACCTCCCGAAGTCCCTGGCGCTACCTGCGCGATCGCGACGTGCAGCACGCGGCGCTGGTCACCTTGCTGACCCTGCTGCTGAGCGCGGGGCTGGTCTGGCTGGGCTATCTGGTCCACGTGTGCCGGGTCGCCGCACGCAGCCCGCTGCAGCCGCCGCGGCGGATGATCGTGCTGGTGTTCGGTCGCCAGCTGGTGCGCGACGCGCCGGGCCCGGACTACCGGCAACGCCTGCGCCGCGCGCTGGCGCTGGTCGAGCAGCGGCATACCGACCATCTGCTGCTGCTGGGCGGCTATAGCGGCGGCGCCCAGAGCGAGGCCGCGGCCGGCCAGGCCTGGCTGCAGCAGCATGGCCTGGCCGGCGCCGTGCGCATGGAACTGGAACAGGATTCGGTGGACTCGCTGGAGAACCTGCGCCACGCGCGCCAGCTGTTGCGGATCGACTCGGCCACCGGCGAGCTGCCGCCGGTGGCCCTGCTGACCAGTCGCTACCACCTTGCGCGCTGCGGCATGCTGGCCAGGCGGCTGGGCTTCGACGGACAGCCGGTCGCCGCCGAGTCCACGCTTTCGCTGCGGCCACGCACGCTGGGCCGCCTGCTGATCGAGGCCAGCTACCTGATGTGGATCGACGTCGGTGCGCGCTGGGCCGCGCTGACCGGCAACCGGCGGATGGCCGAGCGGCTGAGCTGACATGCGCGCGCCGCGCGCGCCCTGATCCAGCGCAGGCGTCCGCGGCGCCGCGTCGCAGCGCCCGCGCGGATCGCACTTGCTAAGCTGATCGCCTTACCGCAACGAGTCCCGAGATGAGCAGCCAGCAAGCCGACCGCGCCGAAACCTTCCTGCGCGAACTGCAGGACCGCATCTGCCGCGCGATCGAACAGGTCGATGGCGGCGCACGTTTCGAGGAAGACGCGTGGACCCGCGCCGAAGGCGGTGGCGGGCGCACCCGCGTGCTGCGCGATGGCGCGGTGTTCGAGCAGGCCGGGGTGAATTTCTCGCGCGTGTCGGGGCACAAGTTGCCGCCCAGCGCCACCGCGCATCGGCCGGAGCTGGCCGGCGGCAGCTTCATCGCCACCGGCGTGTCGCTGGTGCTGCATCCGAAGAACCCGCACGTGCCGACCACCCACGCCAACGTGCGCTATTTCGAGGCCAGCAAGGACGGCGTGGAGCCGGTGTGGTGGTTCGGCGGCGGCTTCGACCTCACCCCGTTCTATCCCGTGGACGAAGACGTGCGCCACTGGCACACGGTGGCGCGCGACCTGTGCCAGCCCTACGGCGCGGACGTCTATCCGCGCTACAAGCAGTGGTGCGACGAGTATTTCTACCTGAAGCATCGCGACGAGACCCGCGGCGTGGGCGGGCTGTTCTACGACGATCTCAACGAAGGCGGCTTCGAGCGCTGCCTCGACTTCACCAGGGACGTGGGCCAGGGCTTCCTCGACGCCTACCTGCCGATCGTGGAACGCCGCAAGGCCACGCCGTACGGCGAGCGCGAGCGCGAATTCCAGTTGTACCGGCGCGGCCGCTACGTGGAGTTCAACCTGGTCTACGACCGCGGCACCCTGTTCGGCCTGCAGTCCGGCGGGCGCACCGAATCGATCCTGATGAGCCTGCCGCCGCGGGTGCGTTTCGAGTATGCGTATCAACCGGAGGCCGGTTCCGCCGAAGCGGAACTGGCCGCCTACCTGAAGCCGCGTGACTGGCTGAGTAGCGAGAAGTGAGTGAGGAGGAGTGGGAGGTGAGAATGGCCACGTTTGGCTCTCTCGTTTCTCACTTCTCTCCACTCACTCCTGCCTCTACGGCGTGGCGCCGCTGAACTTCACGACGGTGGCGCCTTTCACCGGGCCGATCTGGGCGCTGTCGCTGACCTTCAGCACCACTTCGCGCTTGAACTCCAGCGTGCCCTGCACCACCGCGCGCGGGCCGATCACCACCACCGGCGTGTGGCTGTTGCCGCTGAACCAGCTGTGGCTCTTGTCGACCAGGATGCCGCCCTCGACGCGCGAGTTCGCGCCCACGGTGATGTCGCCCGAAACGGTGCCGATGCCGCCGCCGACGTGGGCAGCGTCCAGCACGATCGCGCCGTTGACGTTCTCCACCCGGCCGCCGACATCGGCGCCCTGATCCAGATGGATCGCGCCGTTGACCGCGTCCACCTTGCCGCTGACCCGGCTGCCGCTGGCCAGGCTGATCGAGCCATTGACGGTGCCCAACTCGGTGGCCTGCGCCTTCGCGCCCAGTTCGACCGCGCCGTTGACCGTGCTGGCTTCCTTCACCACGGCGTTGTCGCCGACGTGGACCGCGCCGTTGACCGTGCTGACGTCACCCGCCTGCTGGCCGGCTTCCACGCGCACCGCGCCGTTGACCTTGTCGATGTCGCCGTCGTGCGCGGCCGCCAGCAGCGGCAGGCCCAGCGCCAGCGTGCCGAACATCAGAAGGGTGGGGAATCGACGCATGACAATCTCCTTGAGTGGGTGGGTATCGACATTGGGATGCCCCGCGCGGTCGGCAGGTTTAGCATGACCTGTGGCAGGGGCCGCGTTTGACGACGGCGGGGTCGGCCTGCACCATTCCCGCTCTATTCCCTTCTGTTGAGCATCCCATGCACAAGCTCGTCCTGATCCGCCACGGCCAATCGCAGTGGAACCTCGACAACCGCTTCAGCGGTTGGGCCGACGTCGATCTCACCGGGCAGGGCATGGCCGAGGCGCGCGAGGCGGGCCGGCTGCTGACCGAAGGCGGCTACAGCTTCGACGTGGCGCACACCTCGGTGCTCAAGCGCGCGGTGCGCACGCTGTGGGGCGTACAGGACGAGATGGGCCTGATGTGGCTGCCGGTGGTCACCGACTGGCGCCTCAACGAGCGCCACTACGGTGGCCTCACCGGCCTCAACAAGGCCGAGACCGCGCAGAAGTACGGCGAGGAACAGGTGAAGATCTGGCGCCGCAGCTACGACATCCCGCCGCCGCCGCTGGATCGCGCCGCCAACGAGTCGGTGCACGATCCGCGCTACGCGAAGCTCGACCCGAAGGACATCCCCGACACCGAGTGCCTGAAGGACACCGTGGAGCGGGTGCTGCCGTACTGGCACCAGGTGCTGGCGCCGGCGATCCGCGCCGGCCAGCGCGTGCTGGTGGCCGCGCACGGCAATTCGCTGCGGGCGCTGGTGAAGTACCTGGACGGCATCTCCGACGAGGCGATCGTCGAGTTGAACATCCCCAACGGCGTGCCGCTGGTCTATGAATTCGACGACGAGCTGAAGCCGCTGCGCCATTACTACCTCGGCGATGCCGAGGCGATCGCCGCAAAGATGGCCGCGGTGGCCAACCAGGGCAAGGCGAAATAGCCATGCCGTCCGCCATTTCGCCGAAGGCTGCCGCGGCCGCACTGGTCGACTACTGGTCGCCGCGCGTCATCGGCGAACTGGACGACAGCTATCTGAAGGTGGCCAAGGTGCTCGGCACCTTCGGCTGGCACAGCCATGACGACGAGGACGAGCTGTTCCTGGTCCTCGACGGTCACCTGCGCATCGAGCTGGAAACCGGCGCGGTGGAACTGGACCCGGGCGAGCTGTTCGTGGTGCCCAGGGGCACGCGCCACAATCCGGTGGCCGCGGCCGAATGCCTGATCCTGCTGATCGAACGCAAGTCGACCCTGCATACCGGCAACCAGGTCACCGGGCGTACGCGCTCGATCGCCCAGCAACTGGGCGGTGCCTGATCCGCGCCACGGCCTGTCCGATGGATGACATTCGTCAGTCGTCAGGCGGGCTGCGGCTGAATTAAGCTGCCGCCACTACCAGCCAACGGAATGCCGATGCCTGTCCATCTGACCAGTTACCTGATCATGCTGCCGCTGCTGGCCTGGATGGTCTACAAGCGCGTGAGCCGACAGTTCGGCCGCCAGCCGATCCGGCGCAAGCGGATGATCGCCCGCATCGTGATCTTCGTGATCCTCGGCGGCCTGATGGCGCTCAGCGGACTGCAGCGCCTGGCGCTGGCCGAAGGCCTGTTGGGCGGCATCCTGATCGGCGGCGCGGTGGGCCTGGTCGGCCTGCGCCTGACCCGCTTCGAGATCGACCCGGCCAAGGGCGACTGCTACGTGCCCAATCCCTGGATCGGCGCCCTGCTCACCGCCCTGCTGCTCGGCCGGCTGGCCTGGCGCCTGTTCGAGATGTGGCAGTTGCAGGCGGCGGCGGGCGACGCGGCGGCGATGCAGCCGATGGGCCAGGCGCTGACCCCGATGACGCTGTTGCTGATCGGCCTGCTGGTGGGCTACTACATCGTGTACTTCACCGGCCTGCTGATCCATCACCGGCGTTTCCAGAACAGCCATCCGGGCATCGCGACCCCGCTGTAGCCCGGGCCTGCCGGTTCATTCCGGCCGGTGCGGCAGGGCCAGGTATTCCTCGCTCTGCATCTCGATCAGGCGCGACTCGGTGCGGCCGAATTCCGCGCGCAGCCGCTCGCCGTCGTACAGCTCGGTGATCGGTGCGGCGGCGGACAGCACCAGCTTCACGTGGCGGTCGTAGAACTCGTCCACCAATTGCACGAAGCGCTTCGCCGCGTCCTCGCTGTACACGGTGAATTGCGGCACGTTGGAGATGATGATCGCGGGGCCGGCCTTGGCCAGTGCGATGTAGTCGGCCACTGCCCGCGGGCCTTCGCACAGCGCGCCGAACTCGAACCACAGCACTCCGTCGGCGCGCTTGCGGAACGGGATGTCGCGACCGTTGACGTGCAGCTGGCCATCCTGCTCCACCTCTTCACCGGCCTGGCTGGCGAAGATCTTTTCCAGCCTGCGGTGCGCCTCGGCGCCCGGCGGGGTCAGGTAGACCGAGGCCTGGGTCAGTGCGCGCAGGCGCCAGTCGCGCGAGGAGGCCATCTCCACCACGTGGCATTGCCGTTCGAGCAGCGCGATCGCGGGCAGGAAACGGGAGCGCTGCAGGCCGTCCCGGTAGAGGTTCTTCGGTGCGGTATTGGAGGTGGTGACCAGGGTGACACCCCGCTCGAACAGGGCATCGAGCAGGTTGGCCAGGATCATCGCGTCGCCGATGTCGTTGACCAGGAATTCGTCCAGGCACAGCACCCGGCAGCGCGCGGCGATGCCGGCGGCGACCTCGACCAGCGGGCTCTGCCGCTCGCCGAGCTGGCGCAGGCCGTCGTGCACTTCGCCCATGAAGCGATGGAAGTGCCGCCGCAGCACCACGCCATGCGGCAGGCTGGCGGCGAACAGGTCCATCAGGAAGGTCTTGCCGCGGCCCACCGTGCCCCACAGGTACAGGCCCGGCACCGGCGCGGCGGCTTCGTCGTTGCCAAGCAGGGATTTCAGCCGGCTGAACAGGCCGCTTTCGCTGGCGGGTGGCACGCACAGCGCCGCGTGCATGCGGTCGAATTCGGACAGCAGCGCCAGCTGGGCCGGGTCGGACTCCCAGCGGTGCGCGGCGACGCCTTCGTGATAGCGCGCGCTGGGCGCGAGCGAGGGGTTTTCACTCATGGAGCGGACAGGTCGTGAAGTGGGGGGAGCAGGTTTCAGTCGTTGCGCGGCGGTGGCAGCCAGCCCAGCACGGCGTGCTTGATCGCACCGCGCAGGTCCATCAGGCGGCGGTGGAAGAAGTGGCTGGTGTCGGGCATGCGCACCAGCTCGGGCTTGTGCTCCAGCGCGTCGATCCAGTCGAACACCGCCTGCGGATCGACCACCTCGTCGGCCTCGCCCTGCACCACCAGCCAGGGGCATTCGGGCAGCGTGACCGGGCCGAATTCCCGCCGGCCCACCGGCGGGGCGATGCTCACCAACACGTCGGCATGCAGACGCACCGCGTTGCGGATGGTCACGTAGCTGCCGAACGAGAAGCCGCACAACCACAAGGCATCGTGCGGTCGCCGCTGGCGCACCCAATCCACCACGGCGGCCAGGTCCTCGCTTTCGCCATCGCCGCGGTCGAACTCGCCGGCCGAATTGCCCGCGCCGCGGAAATTGAAGCGCACCGTGTCCAGCCCCGATTCGCGCAAGGCGCGCTCGGCCATGGTCACCACCTTGTTGTGCATCGTGCCGCCTTCCACCGTCAGCGGATGGCAGACCACCGCCACGCCGCGGCGCGCGCAGGCCGGCTCGGCGACATCGCTGATGGTTTCCAGCTTGCCGACCGGGCCGTCGAGCATGAAACTGGCGGCGACATCGGGAAAGGTGGCCGGTTCGGCGGGGAGTTCGGTGGGATTCATGCGCACGATGATAACCGCCGATCGGATCGCCTGCCGCGGAAGCTGCCGGTGAACCATCTGGCGCACGCTCTGCTGGCCGGTGACGACGAAGACCTGCAACTGGGCGGCATGCTCGGCGATTTCGTCCACGGACAGCCCGACCCGGCGCTGTATCCGCCCCGGGTAATCGCCGGAATCCGCCTGCATCGCGCGATCGACGTCCATACCGACGCCCACCCGGAGGTGCTGGCGGCGAAGGCCTTGCTGCCATCGCCCCATCGCCGTTACGCGGGCATCCTGCTCGACATGTGGTTCGACCATTGCCTGGCGCGCGACTTCCCGCGCTGGAGCGGGCAGCCGCTGCAGCCGTATTCCGACGCATTGCGGGCGTTGCTGTGGCGGCATGACGCGCTGCTGCCTCCGGGCCTGCGACGCTTCCGGGGCTACATGGACTACCACCAGTTGCCGGCTCGCTATGCTGACCGCGCGGTGCTGGGCCACGCGCTGGCCGGCATCGGGCAGCGCCTGAGCCGGGCCAACCCGCTGGATTCGGCACTGCCGGTGCTGCTGGCGCGGGAGGCGGAACTGCAGCAGCACTTCGAGGCGTTCTTTCCCGAATTGCGAAGGTTCGCGCGGGAATGGGTCGAGAGGCACACTGACTGAGGCCCTTGCTCCCTCCCCTGCGCAGCAGGGGAGGGCTGGGGTGGGGTGCTTTTGATCTTCCCCGCACTCCGGGGCTCCCCATCCCAACCTTCCCCCATGGGGGGGAAGGGGCAAACGAAAACGCCGCCCGAGGGCGGCGTTTTTAGACGGCTTGTTGGATCAGGCGAAGTCGCCTAACTCAAAAGCGACCCCCTCCCAACCTCCCCTGCTTTGCAGGGGAAGGGGCGAACGAAAACGCCGCCCGAGGGCGGCGTTTTTAGACGGCTTGTTGGATCAGGCGAAGTTTTACTTCGCCTGATCGGCGATCCAGTGCACGGCGTTGGTCACCTGCTCGTCGGTGAGAGCCGGGTTGCCACCCTTGGGCGGCATGAAGTTGCCGTCGGGGCCGTGGTAGCCCTCGATCGCGTGCTTGACCAGCACGTCGATGCCCTGGGCCAGGCGCGGACCCCAGGCGCCCTTGTCGCCCACCTTGGGTGCGCCGGCGACGCCGGAGGTGTGGCAGCTGGTGCACAGGTGATCGAAGATCGCCTTGCCGTCGGTGGTGCCGCCGTAAGCCACCTGCGAGGCAGCGGCCTTGGCGGCGGCATCGGCGGCAGCCTGCATCGCGGCGCGGCCGGTATTGCCGGCGTATACCGCGCCAGCCGGAGCGATCCGTGCGGTCACCTGGGCCGGCTGATCCGGATTGGTTTCCTTCGGCTCGTGCTCATGGATGGCCAGTGCCGAGAAGATCAGCACGACCGTCAGCACGGCGAGGCCGCCGATCATGATCGAAAACTGGCGCAGGACGCTGTGGTCCGCCTTGCTCATGGAACCGCTCACGCACGTACTCCTTTCAGTGGGCACGGCGGAACGCCACCATGGCGGCCCCGACCTGCCTCGATTGCCTGTTGCTGTCGCACCGGATCATGAACACCTCCCCTGGGGCGTGGTCCATGAGTGCGCGACGCTGATCAAGCTTGCCCCCGGCCCGGATTCGGGGATCGGACAGGCAACCAGTCGGAGATTATAAACGAAGCGCGCGGCAAGTTTCAGGCTCCGCTGACGACGGACTGCGTGAACGGCGCCGGCGAAAACCGACGCAACCCTGCGCGAAAGCCATTACCCTGCCATCGGTCATGGCGTACCCATGTCAACCGGCATTGTTCATTTTCGTTGAACTGCCCCTATGCTTTCACCCCGAGAGTCGTCCGTCGGCGCCATCCGACAGCAGGCAGATGCGTGTCACGCGGCTGCGTGTCGCATGGCCGCACCGTTCAATCCAGGAGTTTTACATGTCGCGTTTTTGGAAGATCGCGTTGATCGTCATCGCCGTGATCGTGGTGGCGGCGCTGGGGTTCCGCCTGCTGCACAAGCCGGCCCCGGCCGGCTCCGCGTCCTCGGCCCAGGCGGCCGGCAAGGACCGTGGCGGCAAGGATGGCAAGAACGAGACGCCGCCGGTGCCGGTGACCGTGGTGCCCGTGGTCAAGCAGAACGTGCCGGTCTACCTGACCGCACTGGGCACGGTGCAGGCGCTCAACACGGTCAGCGTGAGCCCGCAGGTCGGCGGCCAGTTGCTGAGCCTCGAGTTCACCGAGGGCCAGCCGGTGAAGAAGGGCCAGGTGCTCGCACAGATCGACCCGCGCACCTATCAGGCGGCCTATGACCAGGCCGTGGCGCGACAGCGCCAGGACCAGGCCATGCTCGACACGGCCAAGAGCAACCTGGCACGCAGCCAGGACCTGGCTGCCAAGGGCTACATCTCCAAGCAGGATCTGGACACCTTGCGCAACACCGCCGCCCAGTACCAGGCCGCCGTGTCTGCCGATGCGGCCAGCCTGCGTGATGCCCAAGTGCAGTTGAACTACACCAAGGTGATTTCGCCGATCGATGGCCTGGCCGGCATCCGTGGCGTGGATCCGGGCAACGTGGTGAGCACTTCGAGCACGATCGTGACGCTGACCCAGCTGCACCCGATCAACGTGATGTTCACCCTGCCCGAGCAGAACCTCGACATGGTGCGCAGCGCCGCCGGGAAGGACGCCGCCGCGCTGCAGGTGACCGCGCTGGATCGCACCGATGCCCATCCGATCGCCAGCGGCGGCGTGCTCAAGGTGATCGACAACCAGATCGATACCACCACCGGCACGTTCCGCCTGAAGTCCGAATTCCCGAACGCGAAGAACGAACTCTGGCCGGGCCAGTTCGTCAACGTGCAGCTGCTGGTCAGCACCGTCGACGGCGGCCTGGTGATCCCGGCGCAGGCAGTGCAGCGCGGGCCGGACGGCGATTACGTCTATCAGGTGCAGGGCGACAGCACGGTCAAGATGCAGGCGGTGGTGGTGGCCGGCGAAGTGGGCGACAGCCACGTGATGATCGGCAGCGGCCTCAAGGCCGGCGACCGCGTCGTCACCGAGGGCCAGTTCCGGCTGAAGCCCGGCAGCAAGGTCAACGCGCTGAAGCCGGGCGAAGTGCCGGCGGTGCCGACCGCGACCGAAATGGAAAAGGCCCGGCAGAACAGCAAGGGTGGTGGTCGCCGTCACGGCTGAGCAGCCAGCCTGCGTCGCCGCGACACCCGAAGTTGCGCGGCTGCGGCCGCGCGCCAGCCATGATCGCGGCTGAAACCGCACTTTAGACGTTACGGATAGCCATGGGATTCTCGACCCTCTTCATTCGCCGACCGATCGCCACCTCGCTGCTGATGGTGGCGGTGCTGCTGCTCGGCATCCTGGGCTACCGCCAGCTGCCGGTGTCGGCGCTGCCGGAAATCGAGGCGCCGAGCCTGGTGGTCAGCACGCAGTATCCGGGCGCCAGCGCCAACACCATGGCCTCGCTGATCACCACGCCGCTGGAGCGCAACCTGGGGCAGATCTCCGGCCTGACCATGATGAGCTCGGACTCGTCCGCCGGGTTGTCCACGATCATCCTGCAGTTTTCGATGGGTCGCGACATCGACATCGCCGCCCAGGACGTGCAGGCGGCGATCAACCAGGCCAAGGGCACCCTGCCGGGCAACCTGCCGTATCCGCCGGTGTACAACCGGGTCAACCCGGCCGACGCGCCGATCCTGACCCTGAAGCTCACCTCCGACAGCCGCCAGCTGCGCGACGTGAACGACCTGGCCGACTCGATCATCGCGCAGAAGCTGTCGCAGGTGCAGGGCGTGGGCCTGGTCTCGATCGCCGGCAACGTGCGGCCGGCCGTGCGCGTGCAGGTGAACCCGGCGCAGCTGTCCAACCTCGGCCTGACCATGGAAGACGTGCGCAGCGCGTTGACCCAGGCCAACGTCAATGCGCCCAAGGGCACCTTGAACGGCAAGACGCAGAGCTACTCCATCGGCACCAACGACCAGTTGAGTGATGCCGCCGAGTACAAGAACACCATCATCAGCTACAAGAACAACTCGCCGGTGCGGCTGTCCGACGTGGCCAAGGTGGTCGACGGCGTCGAGAACGACCAGCTTGCCGCGTGGGCCAACGGCAAGCCGGCGGTGTTGCTGGACGTGCGCCGCCAGCCCGGCGCCAACATCGTGCAGACGGTGCAGCAGATCCGCAACGTGTTGCCCGAACTGCGCAGCGCGCTGCCGGCCGACGTGCACCTGGACGTTTTCGCCGACCGCACCGTGACCATCCGCGCCTCGGTGCACGACGTCGAGTTCACCCTGATCCTCACCGTATTCCTGGTGATCGGCGTGATCTTCGTGTTCCTGCGCCGGCTGTGGGCGACCATCATCCCCGCCACGGCGGTGCCGCTGTCGCTGATGGGCACGTTCGGCGTGATGGCGTTCACCGGCATGTCGCTGGACAACCTGTCGCTGATGGCGCTTACCGTGGCCACCGGTTTCGTGGTGGACGATGCGATCGTGATGATCGAGAACATCGTGCGCTACATCGAGAAGGGCAAGAGCGGCAAGGAAGCAGCCGAGATCGGCGCGAAGGAGATCGGCTTCACCGTGCTGTCGCTGACCGTCTCGCTGGTGGCGGTGTTCCTGCCGCTGCTGCTGATGCCGGGCGTCACCGGCCGGCTGTTCCACGAGTTCGCCTGGGTGCTCACCATCGCGGTCACCATATCGATGCTGGTGTCGCTGACGCTGACCCCGATGATGTGCGCCTACCTGCTCAAGCCCGATCAGCTGCCCGAGGGCGACGACGCCCACGAGCAGCATGCCGCGGCCGGCAAGCGCACCGTGTGGTCGCGCACCGTGGCGGTGTACGAAAGCTCGCTGGACTGGGTGCTCGATCACCAGCGCATGACCATGCTGGTGGCCGGCGCCGCGGTGGTGCTCACCGTGTTCCTGTACGTCGCCATTCCCAAGGGCCTGCTGCCCGAGCAGGACACCGGCCTGATCACCGGCGTGGTGCAGGCGGACGACAACATCGCCTTCCCGCAGATGGAAGACCGCACCAGGGCGGTCGCCGAGGCGCTGCGCAAGGACCCGGCCGTGGCCGGCGTGGCCGCCTTCATCGGCGCCGGCACGATCAACCCCACGCTCAACCAGGGCCAGCTCAGCATCGTGCTGAAGGATCGCGGCGACCGCGATGGTCTGGACAAGCTGTTGCCGCGGCTGCAGCAGGCAGTGGCGGGCATCCCGGGCGTGGCGCTGTACCTGAAGCCGGTGCAGGACGTGACCCTGGACAGCCGCGTGGCGGCTACCGAATACCAGTATTCGATGTCCGACGTGAGCGCGTCCGAACTGGCCGGCTATGCCAACCAGATGACCGAGGCGATGCGTCAGCGGCCGGAACTGGCCGACGTCGACAACAACCTCGCCGACAATGGCAACGCGCTGAAGCTCACCATCGATCGCGAGAAGGCCAGCCGCCTGGGGGTGCCGGTGCAGAGCATCGACGACACCCTGTACGACGCGTTCGGCCAACGCCAGATCTCGACCATCTTCACCCAGCTGAACCAGTACCGCGTGGTGCTGGAAGTGGCGCCGGAGTTCCGCACCAGCGACGACCTGCTGACCAAGCTGACCGTGCGCGGCAACGGCAGCGGCGCGCTCGTCGGCAGCACCGCGACCAGCTTCGGCCAGCTGAAATCCAGCAATTCGGCCACGCCCTCGGGCATCGGCAACACCGGCAACGTGGGCTTCCAGATCGGCGCTGGCGGCAGCATTCCGCTGTCCTCGCTGGTCACCGCCGAAGTCACCAGCGCACCGCTGGTGGTCAGCCACCAGCAGCAGCTGCCGGCGGTGACGCTGGCCTTCAACGTGGCGCCGGGCTACTCGCTCTCCGACGCCGTGGCGGCGATCCACCAGGTCGAGGCGCAACTGAACTTCCCGCCCCAGGTGCGCGGCGAGTTCGTCGGCAAGGCCGCCGAATTCACCTCCTCGCTGGGTGACGAGGTGTTGCTGCTGCTGGCCGCGATCGTGGTGATCTACATCGTGCTGGGCGTGCTGTACGAGAGCTACATCCACCCGCTGACGATCATCTCCACCCTGCCGCCGGCCGGCGTGGGTGCGCTGCTGGCGCTGATCCTGTGCGGCATGAGCCTGTCGGTGGACGGCATCGTCGGCATCGTGCTGCTGATCGGCATCGTCAAGAAGAACGCGATCATGATGATCGACTTCGCGATCGAGGCGCGTCGAACCGGCCTCAACGCCCGCGAGGCGATCCGTCGCGCCTGCCTGCTGCGTTTCCGCCCGATCATGATGACCACCGCCGCGGCCATGCTGGGTGCGCTGCCGCTGGCGCTGGGCAACGGCATCGGTTCCGAGCTGCGCCGGCCGCTGGGCGTGGCCATCGTGGGCGGCCTGCTGCTGTCGCAGCTGGTCACGCTGTACACCACGCCGGTGATCTACCTGTACATGGAGCGCTTCTCCGACTGGCTCGCTGCCCGTCGCGAGCAGCGTGCACTGGCCCGCGCGCGGGCCAGCCACGCGGCGTGATCTTTCAATATCCCTCCTGCGCAAGGCAGGAGGGAGCCCAGCGCCGTGCTTCCTTCCCTGCTCGCCCCCAAAGGGACTTCCTTCGGTCGCAGAAAGGGTTGGCCCGGGGTCGCCCTTCGCCGGGAGTCGTTTCGATCAACCTTTCGGCGGCTCGCACGTTGAGGGTGGGATGATGCGTTCACCCGTCATCTGCGAAACCCCGCCCATCCCCTGCCCACGTTGATCCCATGAACCTCTCCGGCACCTTCATCCGCCGCCCGATCGGCACTTCGCTGCTGGCGATCGGCCTGTTCGTGGGCGGGATGATCTGTTACTTCCTGCTCGGCGTGGCGGCGCTGCCGAACATGCAGTTCCCCGCGATCTTCGTGCAGGCCAGCCAGGCCGGCGCGGACGCCAGCACCATGGCATCCACCGTGGCCGCACCGCTGGAGCGCCACCTGGGCCAGGTGCCCGGCATCGAGACGATGCGCTCGTCCAGCTCCGAAGGCAGCACGTTCGTCTTCATGATGTTCCAGAACGGCACCGACCTGGACGCGGCCGCGCGCGACGTGCAGGCGGCGATCAATTCGGCGGCGCCCGACCTGCCCAGCGGTCTCAACGGCGCACCCAGCTACCAGAAGGCCAACCCGAACGACGATCCGATCATCGCACTGGCGATGACCTCCGACACCCAGTCCGCCGCCGACCTCTACAACGCGGCCGACTCGCTGCTGGCCCAGCGGCTGCGCCAGCTGCCCGGCGTGTCGTCGGTGGAGATCGCCGGCGCCGCCACGCCGGCGATCCGCGTGGACGTGAACCTGCGCGCGCTGAACGCGATGGGCTTGTCGCCGGACCAGCTGCGCAACGCGCTGAGCGCGGCCAACGTCACCTCGCCGGAGGGCTTCTTGTCCAACGGCAAGACCACCATGGCGATCAGCGCCACCACCCAGATGCACAGCGCCGACGAGTTCGCCCGGCTGGTCATCGCCAACCGCAATGGCACGCCGGTGCGGCTGTCCGACGTGGCCAAGGTCTACGCCGGCCAGCAGGACGCGTACCAGGCGGCCTGGTTCCGCGGCAAGCCGGCGGTGCTGATGTACGTCTACAAGAAGGCCGACGCCAACGTGATCGCCACGGTGGACCTGGTCAAGGACCAGCTGCCGACCCTGCGCGCCTATCTGCAGCCTGGCACCGAACTGATCCCGTTCTTCGACGGCACGCCGACCATCCGCGCCTCGCTGCACGAGGTGCAGGCCACCTTGCTGATCTCGCTGGCGATGGTGATCCTCACGATGGCGCTGTTCCTGCGCCGGCTGGCGCCCACGCTGATCGCCGCCGTCGCCGTGCCGCTGTCGCTGGCCGGTGCGTTCGTGCTGATGTACGTGCTCGGCTACACGCTGAACAACCTCACCCTGCTGGCGCTGGTGATCGCGATCGGCTTCGTGGTCGACGACGCGATCGTGGTGATCGAGAACATCATCCGGCACATCGACAACGGCATGACGCGGATGCAGGCGACCCTCGCCGGCGCCCGCGAGATCGGCTTCACCATCGTGTCGATCACCGCCTCGCTGATCGCGGTGTTCATCCCGCTGCTGTTCGCCGGTGGCGTCACCGGCATGTTCATGCACGAATTCGCGGTGACCCTGGTGTCGGCGATCGTGGTTTCCGCGCTGGTCTCGCTGACTCTCACGCCGGCGTTGTGCGGTCGCTTCCTCAGTGGGCATGACGCGCACAGGGCGGCGGCACCTTCGCGCCTGGCGCGCGCGCTGGACGGTTTCCACGCCGGCATGCTGCGGCTCTACACCCGCGCCCTGAATTTCTCGCTGCGGCACGCGTTGCTGTTCGCGCTGACGCCGCTGGTGCTGATCGTGGCCACCTTCTTCCTGTTCGGCGTGGTCAAGACGGGACTGTTCCCCCAGCAGGACACCGGACTGATCTGGGGGCGCGCCAGCTCCAGCGCCACGGTCTCCTTCGCCGAGAGCAAGCAGCGCCTGGAACGCCTCACCGCGATGCTGATGGCCGACCCCGACGTGGCCACCGTGGGCTCGCGCCTGGGCAGCAGCCGGCAGGGCACCAGTGGCTCGTTCAACATCGACCTGAAGACCCGGGCGCAGGGGCGCAAGGACGACACCTTCACCGTGCTGGCGCGACTCAGCGCCAAGGCGGCCAAGTATCCCGACCTCAACCTGCGCCTGCGCCCGGTGCAGGACCTGCCCAGCGGCGGCGGTGGCGGCACCAGCCAGGGCGCCCAGTACCAGGTTTCACTGCAGGGCAACGACCAGGCCAGCCTGCAGGAATGGCTGCCGAAGCTGCAGGCCGAGCTGAAGAAGAATCCCAAGCTCAGCGACGTGGGCACCGACGTCGACGAAGCGGGCCTGCGCCAGAACATGGTGATCGACCGCGACAAGGCCGCGCGCCTGGGCGTGTCGATCGGCGCGATCGACGGCGCGCTCTACGACGCCTTCGGCCAGCGCCAGGTCAGCACGATCTACTCCGACATCAACCAGTACAAGGTGGTGGTCAACGCGCTGCCCGACCAGACCGCCACGCCGGATGCGTTGAACCGCATCTACGTGGCCTCCAGCAGCGGCAAGATGATCCCGATCACCGCCTTCACCCGGCAGGAGCCAGGACTTTCGCCATCGCAGATCGTCCACGAAAACCAGTACAGCACGATGGACCTCAGCTTCAACCTCGCCCCCGGCGTCAGCATGGGCGAGGCGATGGCGATCATCCAGGGCACCGTGCAGGACATGCGCATGCCTGGTGACATCAAGGTGCAGATGGGCAGCAACTTCCGTCGCTTCCAGCAATCGCAGAGCGGCATGGGCTGGCTGATCCTGGCCGCCGTGCTGACCGTCTACATCGTGCTGGGCATGCTGTACGAAAACCTGATCCATCCGGTCACCATCCTGTCCACCCTGCCGGCCGCCGGGGTCGGCGCGCTGCTGGCGTTGTGGCTGACCGGCACCGAATTGTCGGTGGTGGCGCAGATCGCGCTGGTGCTGTTGATCGGCATCGTCAAGAAGAACGCGATCATGATGATCGACTTCGCCCTGGTCGCCGAACGCGAGCACGGCAAGAGTCCGCTCGAAGCCGCGCGCGAGGCGTGCACCGTGCGCTTCCGCCCGATCATGATGACCACCATGGTGGCGATCCTCGCTGCGCTGCCCATCGCGATCGGACTGGGCGAAGGCAGCGAACTGCGTCGTCCGCTGGGCATCGCCCTGATCGGCGGCTTGCTGATCTCGCAAAGCCTCACCCTGCTGAGCACCCCGGCACTGTACGTGATCTTCTCCTGCCTGGCCCAGCGCCGCCGGGCATGGTCCGCGCGCCGCCGCGAGCGCCAGTTGGCGCGCCGCCGCCGTCAGCTGGCAGGGGCGTGACGACGGCAGGCGTGGAACGTCGGGCCACCGCCTGGGCCACCGGTCGTGGCGGGATGACGTGCCCTTTCCGGCGCCTGTTTCCAGCTGAACGTTCCGGCAACGCACTCACAAGGCGTTAACCGGACGCCCGTTACCTATGGCTCCCACTCTTGGAGACGGAGACCACGCCATGGGCAACGAAACCGGCAAGCCGGACTTCTCCGATGTGCGCAGCGAGGTGCGCAGCCAGGCCGCGCAGATGCCGCCGGCGGCGAAGGCCGATTTCAGCGACGTGCAGTCGCATGTGAGTTCGACGGCCGACGAAACCACGATCTACGAAGTGGTGGCAGGCGACAGCCTGTCGAAGATCGCCAGGCACTTCTATGGCGACGGCAATGCGTGGAAGCCGATCTTCGACGCGAACCGCGACCAGCTCACCGACCCGGATCGCATCAAGGCCGGCCAGATGCTGAAGATTCCGGCGAAGCCCTGAGCAACCACACCGCAAGCCCCGAAACAGGAGACATGCCATGAAGACGACTCGCCAACCCCTGATCCTCGCCGCTTCCCTGGCCGCCGCGCTGGCGCTGGGCGGCTGCGGCAAGACCGACGACTCGAGCTCGCAGATCCCCGCCACGCCACCGCCCGCGGCCACGGTGCCGCCGCCCGCCACCATGGCGCCCGCCCCCGCCGGCACCGCCGGCATGGACAACACCGGCAATGCGCCGGCGATCAGCTTCAGCTCGGTCCAGCTGGGCTCCAGCGTGGACGCGAACAACCGGATCGCGGCCAGCGGCGACACGTTCGCGCCGAAGGACAGCATCTACGCGTCGGTCGACACGGCCGGCAGTGGAAACGGCACGCTGGCCGCGAAGTGGACCTACCAGGATGGCCAGACCGTGCACGAGGACAGCAAGACGCTGGAAGCGAACGGGCCGGAGACCACCGTGTTCATGATCAGCAAGCCCAGCGGCTTCCCCGCCGGGAACTACAAGGTGGAGATCTCGCTGGATGGCAAACCGGTGGCCAGCAAGGACTTCTCGGTCAAGTGATCCACCGGGTCCGTGTCGGGCGGCATGCGGCGCAACGCGCCGTCGGCCGCCCGACAGATCACGCGGGCAAACCCGCGGCCGCGTGCTGCAGCGACAAGCCGGTTTCCCGCTCGAAGCGCCTGGCCAGCTGGTCGCGCAATGCAAGGCGCTCGTCCGCATCGCGTCCGGCCCCATGCAGTTCCACATGGCGCCATACCGCCACGCTGGCCAGTTGCGCACCGGGCACTTCGGAATGGCGGCGGCTGTCGCCCTGCCAGTACACCGCGACCCAGCCCTCCGGTTCGGCCGAGTGGGTTTCGTCCACCGGCAGGATCAGCGAGCCGTCCAGCAGCGACAGCGCGCATTCGCGGCCGTCGGCGTGCTGGCAGGTGTACAGCGGTTGCAGGCCGGCGATGAAGTCGACGATGGACTGGCTCAACTGACTCATATTCCTTCCTTGTCATCGGCATGGGTCACGCGCTGCGCCTGATGGCGCAAGCGGCCGGCACGACCCGCGCCAGCCGGCGCATTCTGACATGGCCACACGCCCGCGCGTGGTCTGCGGTGGCCGGGGGCGGGCATTCGCGCGACAATGGGCAGTCATCTGTCGCGGTTATGCCGCCCTTGCCAGGGAATCCCCGCTCGCCATGTCCCAGACCCCGAAGATCATCTACACCCTCACCGATGAAGCGCCATTCCTGGCCACCCAGTCGCTGCTGCCGATCGTCAGCGCGTTCGCCGGCACCGCGGGCATCCGGCTGGAGACGCGCGACATCTCGCTGGCCGGGCGCATCATCGCGCTGTTTCCGGAAATGCTGAAGGAAGACCAGCGCATCGCCGACGACCTCGCCGAGCTGGGCCAGCTGGCCACCACGCCGGAAGCGAACATCATCAAGCTGCCCAACATCAGCGCCTCGATGCCGCAGTTGAAGGCCGCGATCAGGGAATTGCAGGATCAGGGTTACGCACTGCCGGATTACCCGGATGCGCCGAAGGACGATGCCGAGAAGGACATCAAGGCGCGCTACGACCGGGTCAAGGGCAGCGCGGTGAACCCGGTGCTGCGCGAGGGCAATTCCGATCGCCGCGCGCCGGTCTCGGTGAAGAATTACGCGCGCAAGCATCCGCACAGGATGGGTGCGTGGAGCGGCGATTCGCAGACCCGCGTGGCGCACATGGATGGCGGCGATTTCTACGGCAGCGAAAAGTCCGTCGTGGTCGCAAAGGCCGGCAACGTCAGCATCGAATGGTTCGGCAAGGACGGCAGCCACAGCGTGCTGAAGCCGAAGACCGCGCTGCTTGCCGACGAGATCATCGACGCGTCGGTGATGAGCCGCAAGGCGCTGGCCAGCTTCATCGATGCGCAGATCGCCGATGCGAAGAAGCGCGGCGTGCTGTTCTCGCTGCACCTGAAGGCCACCATGATGAAGGTCTCCGACCCGATCATGTTCGGCGTGGTGGTGGGAGAGTTCTACAAGGACGTGCTGGCGAAACATGCCGACGTGCTGAGGCAGGCCGGCTTCAATCCGAACAACGGCATCGGCGACCTGTACGCGCGCCTCGGCTCGCTGCCGGAAGCAACCCAGGCGGCGATCAGGGCCGACCTCGACGCCGAGTACGCGCAGCGTCCCGGCGTGGCGATGGTCAATTCCGACAAGGGCATCACCAACCTGCACGTGCCCAGCGACGTGATCATCGACGCCTCGATGCCGGCGATGATCCGCGACTCCGGCAAGATGTGGAACGCGAAGGGCGAGTTGCAGGACATCGTCGCGGTGATCCCCGACCGCAGCTACGCCGGTGTCTATCAGGCCACCATCGAGGACTGCAAGGCGCACGGTGCATTCGACCCGGCCACCATGGGCAGCGTGCCGAACGTGGGCCTGATGGCGCAGGCGGCCGAGGAATACGGCTCGCACGACAAGACTTTCCAGATCGCCGGCGACGGCGTGGTCAAGGTGATCGACGAGGCGGGCAGCGTGCTGCTGCAGCACGACGTGGAAGCGGGCGACATCTGGCGCATGTGCCAGACCAAGGATGCGCCGATCCGCGACTGGGTGAAGCTGGCGGTGGGCCGCGCCCGGCACACGCCGGCGGTGTTCTGGCTCGATCCGCAGCGCGCACATGATGCCCAGGTGATTGCCAAGGTCGAGCGTTACCTCAAGGATTACGACATCAGCGGGCTGGACATCCGCATCATGGACCCGGTGGCCGCCACCAGGTTTTCGCTGGAGCGCATCCGCCAGGGCCTGGACACCATCTCGGTCACCGGCAACGTGCTGCGCGACTACCTCACCGACCTGTTCCCGATCATGGAGCTGGGCACCAGCGCGAAGATGCTGTCGATCGTGCCGCTGATGAACGGTGGCGGCCTGTTCGAGACCGGCGCCGGTGGCTCCGCGCCCAAGCATGTGCAGCAGTTCCTCGAAGAGAACTACCTGCGCTGGGATTCGCTGGGTGAATTCCTGGCGCTGGCCGCCTCGCTGGAACATCTGGGCAGCCGCTACGGCAGCGCCGAAGTGGACGTGCTGGCGAAGACCCTGGATCAGGCCAATGGCAAGTTCCTCGACACCGACAAGTCGCCCTCGCGCAAGGTCGGCGGCATCGACAACCGCGGCAGCCACTTCTACCTGGCGCTGTACTGGGCCCAGGCACTGGCCGCCCAGGACGTGAATGCCGGGCTGAAGGCGAAGTTCGCGCCGCTGGCGAAGCTGCTGACCGAGAACGAGCAGAAGATCGTTGCCGAGTTGGCCGCTGTGCAGGGTCATGGCGTCGAGATCGGTGGCTACTACCACCCCGACATGACCAGGGTCGGCCAGGCGATGCGTCCGAGTGCGACATTGAACGCGGCGCTGGCGCAGCTGTCGAAGTGACGCACTGAGCCGGCCCGTGCCGGGAACGGGGCGCCGATCGGCGCCCCGTTTTTCTTTGCAGTCGCGCCGGCCTTCGTATCGCGCGGCATCGACGGTCATCATCTGGAGAGGGAGTTTTCGCGATGCAAGTTAGGCAAGGGCTGTGTCCGCTGCTGCTGATCGTCACCCTGCCGCTGTTCGCGCAATCGGCGTCCGCGCCGGCGACATCGTCATCCGTCTCGACCCGGGTCGCCGACCTGCCGATGGTGATGGTCAGCGGCGTACAGCCCGGGCCGGGTCTGTGGAAGGTCAGCAAGGGGGATCACGTGATGTGGGTGCTGGGCACGCTGTCGCCGCTGCCCCGCGACATGCAGTGGCAATCGCAGGAGGTGGCGCAGGTGATCGCCGCCTCGCAGCAGGTGCTGCTGGCGCCTGCGGTCAGGCTCGAGGCCAAGGTGGGTTTCTTCGGCAAGCTTTTCCTGCTGCCCTCGGCGTACGGCGCGCGCAAGAACGACGACGGTCGCAGCCTGCAGGACGTGCTGCCGCCACAGGTGTATGCACGCTGGCAGGTGTTGAAGCAGAAATACATTGGTCGCGATCGCGGCGTCGAGCGCTGGCGACCGCTGTTCGCGTCGGAGGAGCTCTACCACAAGGCGCTGAAGGCGAACGGCCTGAGCCGTTCCGGGGGTATCCAGGCCAGCATCGACGGTCTGGCCAAGCAGCACGGCGTGGCCGAGGTGCCGGTGGAATATCGGGTGGTGATCGAGCATCCGCGCGAGGCGATCAAGGCCTTCAGGCAGGCGGCGCCGCACGACACCACCTGCTTCATCCGCACCCTGGACAGCGTCGAGCACGACATGCCGGAGATGACCGCACGGGCGAATGCCTGGGCCATCGGCGACCTGCAGGCCCTGCGCGAACTGCCCGACAGCGATCGCCGCGACGCGTGCGTGGCGGCGGTGACCGGCGCCGGCTTCGCGCAGACACTGGGCCTCGACGACGTGCCGGCGCGCCTGCGTGCCACCTGGCTGGCGGCCGCGCGCAAGGCGCTGGCGACCAACGCGCAGACCTTCGCCTTGTTGCCGATGGACGGGCTGCTGGACCAGGACGGCTACCTGGCCACATTGCGCGCCGAGGGTTACCAGGTCGACGCGCCGGAATGATCCCCGCGGATGGTCAGGCGCTGGCGAGATCCAGTCGGGCGATCTCGTTGCCATCCAGCTGCAGTTCGGTAGCCCCGAGCAATTCGCGCAATTGCTCCACGCTGGTGGCGCTGACGATCGGTGCGGTGAGGCCGGGGCGGGCGATCAGCCAGGCCAGCGCGACCTGGGCCGGGGTGGCGTGGTGGGCGGCGGCCACCGCGTCCAGCGCGGCCAGCACCTGCAGGCCGTGCGGGTTCAGGAATTTCTTCACCGCGCCACCGCGTGCCGAGCTCTTGGCCAGGTCGGCGGCGCTGCGGTACTTGCCGCTGAGAAAGCCGCTGGCCAGGGCGTAGTAGCTGATCACGCCGATGTTTTCGCGGCGGATCAGCGGCTCCAGTGCCTGCTCGTAGCCGGCGCGGCTGACCAGGTTGTACTCCGGCTGCAGGCTTTCGTAGCGGGGCAGGCCGTGCCGCTGCGACATCGCCAGCGCGTCGGCGAAGCGGTTGGCGCTGAAGTTGGACGCACCGATCACGCGCACCTTGCCCGCCTCGATCAGGCGGGCGAAGGCGCCCAGGGTTTCCTCCATCGGCACGCTGGCGTCGTCCTCGTGCGCCTGGTACAGGTCGATGCAGTCGACCTGCAGGCGTTGCAGCGAGCCGTCCACCGCCTGTCGGATGTTCACCGGCGACAGGCCCGGCTGCTCGGCCCACTTGGCCACCTTGGTCGAGATCACCACGCGGTCGCGCCTGCCGCTCCGCTTCAGCCACTTGCCGATGATGGTTTCCGATTCACCGCCGCGGTTGCCCGGCACCCACGCCGGATAGACGTCCGCGGTGTCGATCAGGTTGCCGCCGGCATCGACGAAGGCATCGAGCAGTTCGAACGAACGCTTCTCGTCGGCGCTCCAGCCGAACACGTTGCCGCCGAAGGCGAGCGGGGCGATGGAAAGCGGCGAGTTGCCGAGTGGGCGCTGGTGCATGGAATACCCCGGATGGTGGCAGGCGAAGGAACCGCGCGCGGCCCGGCCGGCGGCGCGCCATCTCGTCGAAGTGGCTGCATATCCGCAGTATTCAAGCCCGCGCCAGGTTCAGCGCGGGCCGGCGAGGCGCGGCCACACATGGGCGCAGCAAGCCATCACGGTGCGTTTGGCCAGGCTGGCCTGCTTGTCGTCCCGGGCGGGCTTGAGCGGAGCGTCGGTACGCCAGTCCAGGTCTTCCTTGCGCACCAGGTGGCCGTGCAGGAACAACAGGTCTTTCCACAGCGAGTTCATGGGGAGCCTCCTTGGGAGGGCTGCGACTTGGGGAGCGCTCAAGATACGCACGCGCCAGGCCGCCAGAAAGCGATATATTCGCAAGTCAGGCTTGAAGGAAATTCAAGATGGGAAAGTTGCCGCTGGGCCTGCTGCAGCAGTTCGTGCTGGTCGCCCGACTGGGCAACCTGTCGCGCGCCGCAGCGCAGGCGAACCTCACCGTCAGCGCGCTCAGCCACCAGATGCGCCAGCTGGAAGAACGCCTGGAACGGCGCCTGTTCGAACGCGGTCCGCGCGGCGTGACGCTGACCGTCGAAGGCTGCAGCCTGCTGGAGGCGGTCGGCGGCCACGTCGACGGCATCGAGCACGCGCTGGCGGCATATCGCACGCGCCGCCATGACGCACTCACGCTCAGCGCCAGCCCCGGCATCATGTCGAGCTGGCTGGTGCCCCGGCTGCCGCGGCTGGTGGTCGCGCATCCGGAGCTGGAGCTCAGCCTGCAGTCGGGGTCGACCCTGGTGAATTTCGAGCGCGAACCGGTGGATGTCGGCCTGCGCTACGGCCGCGGCGAGTGGCCCGGCCTGCACAGCGAGCGGCTGTTCGGCGAATGGATCGCGCCGGTGGCCGCGCCCGAGCTGGTGGCGCGGATGGGCGAGACGGATCCGCGCGACCTGTCGCGCTGGCCGCTGCTCGGCGAGCCGGCGCCGTCGACGCGCTGGGACGACTGGTTCAAGCGCAGCGGCGGCGCCCGGCCGCAGCGTTACGTGGCCCAGTTCGACAGCCTCGATGCGCTGCGCCATGCGGCGCTGGAGGGTCTTGGCGTGGCGCTGGGACGGATGGTGACGTCGAAGTCGCTGATCGATGCCGGCCGGCTGCAGGTGCTGGGCGAGCGCTACATGGCAGTCAAGGAGGCGTACTGGCTGGTGTATCCGCCACGCTCGCTGGAACATCGCGGCCTGCAACTGTTCCGCGAGTGGCTGCTGTCCGAGGCGGAGGATTACCGGCGGCAGATGTCGGCGTTCCGGCCCGGGGACACGGCGATGGACTGAGAGGTTGTGAGTTTTTCAACCTCTCAGGCCGGCCAGGAGGGCCGGGCATGAAGCAGTCACGCAAGTGACTGTTTCATGTGAGCGAGCCCGGGCATGTACCGGACTCGCGATAGAAGAAAACCACAGGAAGTGGTTTTCTTCACAGGCTTGAAGCGGTTTCGCAATCTGCCCGGACACGTCATCATCGTGGGTCGTTGTCGACCGCCGTCAGGAGTTGAACCATGAAGTCACGCGCCGCCGTCGCCTGGGAAGCAGGCAAGCCACTCAGCATCGAACAGGTCGACGTGGCCGGGCCGAAAGCCGGCGAGGTGCTGGTGCGCATCGTGGCCACCGGCGTCTGCCACACCGATGCGTTCACCCTGTCCGGCACCGATCCGGAGGGCCGCTTTCCGGTGATCCTGGGTCACGAGGGCGGCGGCATCGTCGAGGAAGTGGGCGAGGGTGTCACCTCGCTGAAGGTCGGCGACCACGTGATTCCGCTGTACACGCCCGAATGCGGCGAGTGCAAATTCTGCCTGTCCGGCAAGACCAACCTGTGCCAGAAGATCCGCGTGACCCAGGGCCAGGGCCTGATGCCCGACGGCACGTCGCGCTTCTCGCTGGACGGCAAGCCGCTGCTGCACTACATGGGCACCAGCACGTTCAGCGAATACACCGTGCTGCCGGAGATCTCGCTGGCGAAGATCGACAAGGCGGCACCGCTGGAGAAGGTCTGCCTGCTCGGTTGCGGCATCACCACCGGCATCGGCGCGGTACTGAACACGGCGAAGGTCGAGCCGGGCGCGTCGGTGGCGGTGTTCGGCCTGGGCGGCATCGGCCTGTCGGTGGTGCAAGGCGCGGTGATGGCGAAAGCCGGCCGCATCGTGGTGGTCGACACCAACCCGGCCAAGTTCGAGATGGCGAAGTTGCTCGGCGCCACCGACTGCATCAACCCGAAGGACTACCCGGACACGCCGATCCAGCAGGTGATCGTCGAGCTCACCGACGGCGGCGTGGACTATTCGTTCGAGTGCATCGGCAACGTCCACGTGATGCGTTCGGCGCTGGAGTGCTGCCACAAGGGCTGGGGCGAGTCGATCGTCATCGGCGTGGCCGGCGCCGGCCAGGAGATCAGCACGCGGCCGTTCCAGCTGGTCACCGGGCGGGTCTGGCGCGGTTCGGCGTTCGGCGGGGTGAAGGGCCGCTCGCAGCTGCCGGGCTACGTCGACCGCTACATGGCCGGCGATATCCGCATCGACGAGATGATCACCGAGGTGCTGCCGCTGGAACGCATCAACGAGGCGTTCGACATGATGCACGAGGGCAAGGTGATCCGCTCGGTGATCCACTACTGACGTAGAATGTGCGGGCGCCGCCAGCCACGCTGACGGCGTTCGCCGTTTCCATGTCTGCACACGTCATGCCCAGGGTCGTTCCATGAGCCGCACTGCCATCCTCATCGACGGTGCCTTCTTTCTTGCCCGCTATCGCAAGGTCTACGGCGAGCGCGACGCCGGTGATGCGCGGGCGGTGGCCAAGACCGTGTTCGGCATGGCGCTGGAGCACCTGAAGGCGGTCGACCGCCCGCGCGAGCAGCTGTACCGGATCTTCTTCTACGATTGCCCGCCGCTGGAAAAGAGTTTCATCAAGCCGGTCAGCGGCGACAGCATCGACTTCGGCCGTACCGGCGCGGCCGCGTTTCGCCGCGAACTGCACGACCAGCTGCGTCGCCAGCGCAAGATGGCGCTGCGGCTTGGGCGTCTGTCCGAGCGCGGCGAGTGGCAGCTGAAGCGCAGCGCCTACCAGCAGTTGCGCGACGGCAGCCTGCGCTGGGACGATCTGGACGACGGCCACTTCGAGCCGGACATGCGCCAGACCCAAGTCGACATGAAGATCGGCATCGACATCGCGGCGCTGACCTACAAGAAGCTGGTCGACCAGATCATCCTGATCGCCGGCGACGCGGATTTCATCCCGGCCGCAAAGCTGGCCCGCTACGAAGGCATCGACTTCATCCTCGACCCGATGTGGCAGGGCATCGCGCCGGATCTGCACGAACACATCGACGGCCTGCAATCGGTGTGCCCGCGTCCGTCCTGAGGCCTGCACCGGGATTGCACATGGTTTTCGTGATATTGGAAGTTCGAACGTTCCGCCACACGCCAGGGAGTTGACCATGATTCGTGCAACCGCAGCGGCGAAACCTGCCGGGATCGGCATCGCGGCAGCCTTGCTGCTGGCATTCGCGCTGCTGCTGCCCGGGCCCTCCCGCGCACAGGCCGCGTCGGCCGGATCGGTGGAGTCGGATCAGCCGGTGGATGAGCTGGTGCCGCCCACCAGCGCCAGCGATTTCACCGCTTCGCAGCTGGACGGCGTGCTGGCCGGCAGCTGGCGTTCGCCCGCCAACCGCGCGCGCGACGCCTACCGCCATCCCAAGGCCACCCTGCAGTTCTTCGGCGTGCGGCCCGACCAGACGGTGATCGAGATCACCCCCGGCGGTGGCTGGTACGCGGAAATCCTGGCGCCGCTGCTGAACGACAACGGCCATTACATCGCCGCGGAGAAAGCCCCGTCCGCCGACAGCGAGGCGCGCAGCGACGACAGCGCGTTGCGCCGGAAATTCGCCGCGGACTCGGCGCATTACGGCAATGCCCGCATCGTCGAATTCGATGCTGCCGCGCCGAAGTTCGGGGCGCCCGGCTCGGCCGACGTGGTGCTGACCTTCCGCAACGTGCACAACTGGATTGCTGCCGATAAAGGCACGGCCGGTACCGGCCCGACCATGTTCAAGGCCTTCTTCGACGTACTCAAGCCCGGCGGCGTGCTCGGCGTGGTCGATCACCGCGCCGGCGAAGGCGCCGCGATCGATGCGGTGAAAGGCAGCGGCTACCTGCCCACGTCGTACGTGGTGAAGCTGGCCACCGATGCCGGCTTCGTGCTGGAGGAAAGCAGCGAGGTCAACGCGAATCCGAAAGACACCAGAGACTATCCGAAGGGCGTCTGGACCCTGCCGCCGACCCTGACCCTGGGCGACCGGGACAAGGCGAAGTACCAGGCGATCGGCGAATCGGACCGGATGACGCTGAAGTTCGTCAAGCCGACGGCGCCCGCCGGACATGAAGCGCATTGAGCATGGCCTGATGCGCTGCGCTGTCCCGCCCCCATGCTGATCGCCCTCAACAAGCCTTACGGCGTGCTCTGCCAGTTCACCGATGATCGCGGTCGTCCGACGCTGGCGGATCTTGTCGTGCAAAAGGACGTCTATGCCGCTGGACGGCTGGATCAGGACAGCGAAGGCCTGCTGCTGCTGACCGACGACGGCCGCCTCGCCCATCGACTCACCGATCCCCGCCACAAGCAGGCCAAGACCTATCTGGCGCAGCTCGACGGCAGCATCGATGAGGCGGCGCTGCAGGCGCTTGCGCGAGGCCTGGTGCTGAGCGATGGCCCGACCCTGCCGGCCGAGGCGAAACTGGTCGACGAGCCGGCATGGCTGTGGCCGCGCAAGCCGCCGGTGCGTTTTCGCAAGGCGATCCCGACCAGCTGGATCAGCCTCACGCTGCGCGAAGGACGCAACCGGCAGGTGCGCCGGATGACCGCCGCGGTCGGGTTCCCGACCCTGCGCCTGATCCGCGTGCAGATCGGCGAACACCGGCTCGCCGGCCTCGCTCCGGGCGAGACGCGCGTGCTGGCGGACTGAGCCGCCGCGCCGTTGCGCACGCCGGTCACGAGGCGGGCGGAAGGCCGAAGAACGCCTCGGCGGTCGCGGTGCTGTTCGCCGCCGTAACGGCCACGCTCTCGCCGCGATCGCGGGCGATTTCCTCGCAGATGTGCTTCAGGTACATTGGCTCGTTGCGCCGGTGCGCGGGCTGCGGGCGCACCGTGCGCGGCAGCAGGTAGGGTGCATCCGTCTCGATCATCAGCCGGTTCGCCGGAATCCCGCGCACCAGCTCGCGCAGGTGGGTGCCCCGGCGTTCATCGCAGATCCAGCCGGTGATGCCGATGTGGCAGTCCAGCGCCAGGTAGTCACGCAGCGCCTCGCCGGTATCGGTGAAGCAGTGCACCACCGCCCCCGGAACCTTGTCGCGGTAGCGGGCGAGCAGGGCGACGAAGTCGCTGTGGGCGTCGCGCTGGTGCAGGAACAGCGGCTTGCCCACGTCCACCGCCAGCTGCAGTTGCCGTTCGAACACCTCCAGCTGCACCCCGCGCGGCGAGTAGTTGCGGTTGTAGTCCAAGCCGGTTTCGCCGATGGCCACCACCGCGGGGTCCTGCGCGAACTCGCGCAGCGCCGCGTCGGTCGCATCGTCGTATTCAACGGCGTGATGGGGATGGACGCCAGCCGTGGCAAACAGTCGGGCCGGATGCCGGGCCGCCAGGACGCGGGCGCTGGCGCTGCCGTCGCGCGACGCGCCGGTGACGATCATCCGGTCCACGCCGTGCGCCTGCGCACGCTGCATCACAGCATCCAGATCGTGGTGAAAGGACTCGTGGGTGAGGTTGGCACCGATATCGAGCAGTCGCATGGGTCCGGGTCGCGATGGAGCGGACCATTCTGGCAGACCCCTGCGGACAGGCAAGCCCGATACATCTTGCAGGGCAGCAAAGGCCATTCCGTGGCCACAGGAAATTACGTTGACGCTCGCAAGAACTTGCTGATAGCTTCCATGACGTCGTCCGCAGAATTGAATTCTCGGTTCGGCTAGGGCGGGTTCGCCCGATAGCGGTTGGTGGTCGGTTTTGCGCGGTGGAAAGTTGCCGTCCGGTCTTGCCCAGGGCGCTAACCGGGTTTCGGCAAGTCGATCTCCCAGGCCCGCTTCCGTCGCGAAAAATTCTTGCTGTGCAGGGGCGCTCGGGGGAGCGTCCCGAAATTTTGGCATCGGCTGACGATGCGGCACTCAACGGAGGGGTTTTCATGCAGAAGAAAGTCGTGGCACGGGCAATCGGCCTGGTGCTGTCTGGCGTGCTGGTTGCGGGCGCGGCGAACGCAGCCGAACAGAAAGTGGCGCAACCGGAGGTGACCTCGGTCAACGTCCAGGGCGTGCAGGTGGCGATCGACCCGGCGACCGGGAGGATGGTCGCGCCGTCGGCGGCCCAGCGCGCGGCATTGTCCGCGGCCATGCTGAAGCAGGCCAACGCGGCTCCCCTGAAAACCGCCAACGCGCTGTCGCAACGCCCGCGCAACGAGCTGGAGGCGGTGAAGACCCTTAAGCGGACCAAGACCGGCAAGTACGCGGCCGTGATGCAGGTGCCCGAGACCCTGGTGAGCAGCCTGGTCGCCCAGACGCGGGCGGACGGTTCGGTGGCCATTCACCACCAGGACGAAGCTGCCACCAGCAGCCAGCCCGTGCAGGAGGTGCTGCAATGATCCGCCGCAAGCAGTTGTTCGCCGCCCTGCTGGCCCTGGGCATGTGCAGTTTCGCCAGCACCGCCGCGTTTGCCGGCGAAATCAAGATCGTCAACCTCGATGCCGGCACCGGTCAGGGCCTGGACGACGCCACGCCGGTTTCGCCGGTGGGCGGCAACCCGGGCACCACGCGCGGTCAGCAGGCGCTGAACGTGTTCCAGTTCGCCGGTGACCTGTGGGGCGCGGTGCTGCAGAGCAACGTGCCGGTCATCAACACCGTCACCTTCACTCCGCTGAGCTGCGACGCCACCTCGGGCGTGCTGGGTTCGTCGGGCACCAACTACATTTTCGCCTTCAACAGCCCGGCGCCGGCCGGCGCGATTCCCGACACCTGGTACCACTCCGCCCTCACCGATGCGCTGAGTGGCACGGATGCGGCGACGGAAAACGACCTGCCCGCGAATACCCCGGACATCGTTAGCCGCTTCAACAGCAAGCTGGGCAGCACCGGCTGCCTGCAGACCTCGGCCTGGTACTTCGGCCTGGACGGCAACACGCCGGCCGGACAGATCAACTTCCTCAACGTGGTGCTGCATGAAATGGCCCACGGGCTGGGCTTCTCCGGGTTCAACAACCTGTCAACCGGCAAGCAGAACCAGGACCAGCAGGACATCTACTCGACCTTCGTCAAGGACAACTCGACGGGCAAGATGTGGACGGCGATGACCGACGCGGAGCGCAAGACCGCCGCGCTCAATGACACCCACGTCGTGTTCACCGGCAGCAACGTGAAGGGCGAGGCGTCGCTGTCGCTGGCTCCGCTGGTGACCTTCGATGTCACTGCGCCGGCAGGCATCGCCGGCAGCTACGACTACAACCCGGCGGCGTTCGGCGCGGCGCCGACCCCGGCGAACTTCGCCGGCAGCGTGGCGGCTCCGACCGATCCGCTGGCCTGCAACGCGGTGGATGCCGGCGTCAGCGGCAAGATCGCGCTGATCGACCGGGGCACCTGCTCGTTCGTGATCAAGGTGAAGAACGCGCAGAACGCCGGGGCCACCGGCGTGATCATCGCCAACAACGCGGCCGGTGCCATCATTCCGGCGGGCGAGGACGCCTCGATCACGATTCCGGTCATCGGCATCACCCAGGCCGACGGCAACACGTTCAAGGCCAACCTGGCCAACCTGATGGTGGCTTTCACGCCTGACCCGCAGGCACGCCTCGGCGGCACCGATGCGGAAGGCAACGTGCAGCTGTACGCGCCCACCGTGCTGGCCCAGGGTTCGTCGTTCTCGCACTACGACACGCGCCTGACCCCGAACGCGATCATGGAATACGCGATCAACCAGGATCTCGAAGGGCAGATCGATCTCGATCTCACCCCGGCGCTGCTGAAGGACGAGGGCTGGAAGCTCAATGAGGGCAGCCAGATGCTGCTGACCTGCAACACCGGCATCCCGACCTGGGTACCCGGTGGCCTGGTGGTCGGCGCGAACGTGGTGGCCAACGCGAAGATCATCGCCGCCGCCGCCGCGAACGTGGGTGACTATCGCACCGCGATGGGCAACTACGCCGCCGCGCTGGCCAGCGATGGCCTGATCACGGGTGGCCAGGCAAGCAGCCTGGCGGCTTGCCTGGGCGATGCCGAGACCCAGGCGCAGTATGACGCCTGGGGTCCGGACAACTCGGGCGGCCCGGGTGGTGATGCCGACGCAATCAAGCTGACCAACGGCGTGGCCCTGGGTGGGCAGACCGGCACTGCCGGTGGCGAAACCCTGTACTCGCTGGATGTTCCGGCAGGTGCGCGCGGCCTGAGCATCCGCACCTTCGGCGGCACTGGCGACGTCTCGGTGTTCGTTTCGGTCGATGCCGAGCCGACCAGTGCCGACTATGGCTACAAGTCGGTCCATGCCGGCAACACCGAGTCGGTCGTGCTGACCAGGCCGAATGCGGGCACGTACCTCATCAAGGTGATCGGCGTGAAGCCGTACGCCGGCGTGAACGTGCAGGGCAGTTTCGTCGCGCCACCGCAGTAAGTCGCACGCGCCGGCCTTGCCGGCGCGTGTTGCGGTAGCGGGCTCCCGCGGCATGGGAGCCCGCCGCCCATGCTGGAACCAGGAATTCATATGGACGTCTGGACGTCCATGACATGCATGAGCGCGCGCAACGTGCGGCATGCACCCCCGCATGAGGTGCGGGGACCTTCACGCACCGGCAGAAATGTCCGGCGCCAGTCATCTGACCGGTTGTCACCACCGCAGGGGTACGATGTGAACAAGATCTACAGCAAGGTATGGAACAAGTCGCTGGGCATGCTCGTGGTCGCTTCCGAGCTGGCCAGCGCGAGCGGCAAGGGCGGCGCCTCGAAGCGCCTGCGCGCCAGCGTCGCAGCAGCTGGCCTGGCATTGGCGCTGGGCGCCGGCCAGGTATCGGCGGCGCAGTTCGAGGCAGACCCGGCTGGCAACCCGGTGGTTGCTCCGGTTGTCGGCATGGGTGGCACCGCAGGCGGTCAGTCGGCCGAAGCCGGCGATTTCGCCACGGCAATCGGCTACGAGGCGCAGGCCACCGGCATCTATTCATTGGCGATGGGTACGAACGCGCAGAGCCTGGGCATGCTGGCTGTCGCGGTCGGCAATGGCAGCCAGGCCGGAGGCGCCGCGAGCATGGCGCTGGGTGCGGCGAGTGACGCCAGCGGCAGCGTGGCGACGGCGATCGGAAACGACAGCAAGGCGACCGGCGCGCTGGCGATCGCCGTGGGTCCTTCAAGCAGGGCAACGGGCGATCTGTCGCTGGCGCTCGGCGTGAACAGCGAAGCATCGGGTACCGGCTCCATGGCGCTGGGTCTGGGTGCCCAGGCGTCCAGCGCGAACAGCCTGGCGGTGGGCGGCTACAGCGTTGCGTCGGGTGGCGAGAGCGTGGCCCTGGGTGGCATTGGCGAAAACGGCACGGTCGCAACGCAGGCCACCGGCTTGCGTTCGACGGCGCTGGGAACGGCCAGCCAGTCTTCCGGCCAGCAGGCCGCGGCGGTGGGCTACATGGCCCAGGCGGACAGCTACAACGGCATCGCGCTGGGGTCGGGCTCCCACGTGGAGAGCGGTGCGTACGAGGCCGTCGCGCTGGGCTCAAATTCGATCGCCGACCGTGACAA
>NZ_AJXT01000016.1 GCF_000264295.1 Rhodanobacter spathiphylli B39
CACTTCAGAATTGAACTCGCCCAGCAAGATTGCAATCGTAATAAAACGGACGTCATTACACTAAACAGAGGGATGTATGTATATACAGATTGATAGGGACGACATCTGGAATGTATACACAAAGGAAAGTGCCGCGGAAGGCCTGTATCGCGGCGGGGGCAATGCAGCGACAGCACGCATGTACAAGGACGAAAACGGAAATGAAACCGTGCGTCCAGCAGACTTCAAGATAATTTTCGACAGCAGCGCTGGCGAATACATGGTGTATCCAGATATAACCAAAGGCCTCTCGTTCTCAAGCTCCCTTCAGCGTCTAAAGGATATTCCGATAAAGGGAAAAGTCTGGTTGCTTCCAAGAAATGCCGAATTACCCAAGGATCTGGTAATAAACTATAAGACGATCGACCACCCTTTGCTTAATGTTGGCAAGAAAATGAGCGTGAAGGATCTTGTTGAAAAACTGAAAGAACTGGAAAAATCCATGAAGGCCACGGGAGTAAAAATTCTATGAGCACGACCGTGGAATTTCCGTCATCCATAAAGGCTGCGCTCAAAGCCGTTGCGATTGAGCGGGACTATCCAGCTGCACTGGACATCCTGGGCCGCGGCGGTGACGACCAGTTGATACTTGCGAACCACGAAGAGGCCCAAGTGCTGATGAACGTGGCAAGGGTCGAAATGCTGAACGCATCGTTGAAGTACCCTTATTGGGACGAAGATGCGCCACGTTATGACCCGGCACATGAGGATGCCTTCCAGGACGTGCAAATGGGATTGTTTGAGAAGGTGGCGATGTATCTCGGTCAGGACTTCGACATCGTGACCAAAGTCTGAGGGATCGTGAGTTCATCGACCTCTCAGCGCTCGTGAAGAAAATCACTTCCTGTGGTTTTCTTCGCTCACGTGAATCAGTTACTTGCGTGACGATCCGCGACCGGCTGTTCCTGGCCGGGCTGGGAGGTTGAAGAACTCACAACCTCTCAGCGCAGCCATCGGGCATGTGCCGGACACACGTTGAAAAGCAGAGGATTTCTTCACAGGTTCTGAAACGTGAGGCGCAAGAGCAGCAGGTGGACGATGACGGCGCTACGCCAATCGGTAGCGCCGCAGCCAACTTGCCGCCAGCAGCAGCCACGCCAGGATCAGCGCGATCACCAGCCGCTGCTCCAGCCCGCGCGGCATGCCATGCCACAGCGCATCCACCCAGATCGCGGCGAAGCCCGCCAGCGCCAGCCCGAAGGCCGACGCGAACCGCGGGCGCCAGCGTGGATCGACGCGCAGCCGCCACGACTGCAGCAGCGCGGCCACGGTGACGCACAGGAACGCCGCCTGTGCCGCCACGCCGTGCACGAAACCTTCCAGCGTGGGCGCACGGCCGGGCAGGTTGCTGTGCGCCAGCGCCGTCACGCACAGGCCGAGGCCGGCAGCGGTGAACAGCAGCCACGGCGCCGCGCTGCGCTGGCGCGCGTCGAGCGCCCGGTAATAGCCCGCGCCCAGCACGCACAGCGCGATGGCCAGCACGACGTAGGCGGCCTGCAGCCAGTGGCCGTACGCATCCAGCAGATAGAAGCTGAGCGGCGCCTCCCGCCAGTCCAGGTCGCCGCGCAGCAGTTGCACCGCCACGGCAACCAGGATGAAGAACAGCAGCCCGGCCTGCGCAATGTGGCCGAGCGTGGCGGGCCTCGGTGCGTGCGGCCGTTCCATCAGCGCCCCGCGGGGGACGGCGGCAGGTCCGCCTCGATGCGTTGCAGGCGATCGGCCAGGGTCGCTCGGGACAGTTCGCCCATGTGCGTGTCGCGCAGCCGGCCGCGGGCATCGATGAACAAGGTGGTCGGATAGCCGCGCACGTTGTAGTAGTTCGACAGCTGCAGGTTCTCGTCGGTCAGCACGTGTTGCAGCGTCAGTTGCTGCGCCTGCAGGAACTGCCTCACCGTGGCCGCGGACTCGCCCTGGTCGGCAAACACGAAACGCACCTGCGGCATCGTGCGTTGCGCCTCGGCCAGCACCGGCATCTCGCGCCGGCAGGGACCGCACCAGGTGGCCCACAGGTTGATCACCGTGGGCTGGCCGCGCAGGCTGTCGACATCCACCGCGCGCCCGTCGAGATCGCCGAGCTGCAGCGTGGGCAGCGGCGCCTGCGCCTGCGCGGTGAGCTTGCAGGCGAGCAGGGCGGCGAAGCCCGTGGCCGCGATGCCGATGACCACGCTGGCGGCCAGCGGACGCCGCAACGATGGCCGGCGCCAGCCGACCAGCAGCGCGGCCACGATCACGCCCAGCGTGCCCGCGAGCGGATCGAAGCCGTGATCGCGGATGTTCAAAATGCTCAGCGGTTGCTGCGCGTACTGTGGCCACCAGCCGGCCACATAGGCCAGCCGCGCGCCGAGCAGGCCGAGGCCGAGGATCAGGAACAGCGGGTTGCCGGTGTCGGCGTAGCCACGCCGATGCAGGAAGCCGGCCGTGGCCAGCGCGGCGATCACGCCGAACAGCAAGGCCAGCAGGCCGGAGGAAAGAGCGAGTGGTCCGAGATTCACGCGATGAAGTCCTGGCCGATCAGGCGCGCGTGGGCCGCGCCGAGTGCGAGCCACCTTAACCGGTTCGGCGCCCGGGACGGGCGTTCAGGACAGCGCGGCGGCCTCGCGGGCCAGCTGCTCGATCCCGGACCAGTCGCCCGTGGCGAGCTTGTCCGCCGGGGCGAGCCAGGAGCCGCCGACGCAGATCACGTTGGGCAGGCGCAGGAACTCCGGCGCGCTGGCCAGGCTGATGCCACCGGTGGGGCAGAAGCGGATCTGCGGCAACGGGCTGGCCCAGGCGCCGAGCAACTTGGTGCCGCCGGCGGGCACGGCAGGGAAGAATTTCAGGTGGCGATAACCGCGTTCGAGCAGGGCCATCGCCTCGCTGGCGGTGGCCACGCCGGGCAGCAGCGGCAGCTCGCTGTTGTCGGCCGCATCGAGCAGCCGTGGCGAGGTGCCTGGAGACACGGCGAAGCGGGCGCCGGCCTGCCGCGCAGCCTCGAGGTCACGCGCGGTCAAGGCGGTGCCGCAGCCGACCACCGCCCCTTCCACCTCGGCGGCGATCGCGCGGATCGCGTCCAGTGCAGCGGGCGTGCGCAGGGTGACCTCGATGGTGGGGATGCCGCCGGCGACCAGCGCGCGCGCCATCGGCACGGCGTGGCGGGCGTCGTCGATGATCACCACCGGGATCACCGGCGCCAGTCGCATCAGGGCTTCGACTTGCTGCTGCTTTTGTTCGATGGAGGTGGTCACGGAAAGCTCCGGTTGTCTTGGCTCCTCCCCCTGCGCGCAGGGGGAGGTCGGGAGGGGGTTGTCCGAGGTGGCGGGGAAGATCAAGAGCGACCCCACCCCGACCCTCCCCTGCTTTGCAGGGGAGGGGGCAAAGGTTCACAGCACACCGGCGCCGAGGTCGGCGTTGGCGGCGGCCTGGCGGAACAGGCCGAACAGTTCGCGGCCCATGCCGCTGTGCTCTCGAGAGAGGTCGGCCACATGCGGCAGGCGTGCGTCCAGTTCATGCGCTTCCATCAGGACGTCCAGACGTCCATTCGCCGCGTCCAGCCGGATCATGTCGCCGTCGCGGATCTTCGCGATGTTGCCGCCGGCCACCGCCTCGGGCGTGACGTGGATCGCCGCCGGCACGCGGCCGGAGGCGCCGGACATGCGGCCGTCGGTGAGCAGGGCGATGCGGTGGCCGCGATCCTGCAGCAGGGCCAGCGTGGGAGTGAGCTTGTGCAGCTCGGGCATGCCGTTCGCGCGCGGGCCCTGGAAGCGCACCACCGCCACGAAGTCGCGGTTGAGTTCGCCGCGCTTGAACGCGCCGGCCACGTCGTCCTGGTCGTCGAACACGATCGCCGGCGCCTCGATCAGCAGGCGGTCGTCCGGCACCGAGGACACCTTGATCACCGCGCGGCCGAGGTTGCCTTCGAGCATGCGCAGGCCGCCGTCGGCGCGGAACGGTTCGTCGATGCCGCGCAGCACGCCGCGATTGCCGCTCTGCCTGGCCACCGGCGCCCAGTGCAGCGCGCCGGCCTCGTCGAGTTGCGGGATCTGCGCGTAGCCGTCCAGCCCGGTGCCGAAGATCGTCTGCACGTCGGCGTGCAGCAGGCCGGCGCCCAGCAGCTGGTCGATCAGGAAGGCCATGCCGCCGGCGTCGTGGAACTGGTTCACGTCGGCGTAGCCGTTGGGGTAGACGCGGGCCAGCAGCGGGACCACGCCGGACAGCGCATCGAAATCGTCCCAGCGCAACTGGATGCCGGCCGCGTGCGCGATCGCCACCAGGTGCAGCAGGTGATTGGTGGAACCGCCGGTGGCGTGCAGGCCGATCACGCCGTTGATGATGGCGCGCTCGTCGACGATGTGGCCCAGCGGCAGGAAGGCGTCGCCCAGCGCGCTGTGCGCCGCGACGCGGCGCACGATTTCGGCGGTGAGCGCGTCGCGCAGCGGCGTGTCCGGGGCGGTGAAGCTGGCTCCGGGCAGGTGCAGGCCCATGATCTCCATCAGCATCTGGTTGGAGTTGGCGGTGCCGTAGAAGGTGCAGGTGCCGGCGCTGTGGTACGAGGCGGCCTCGGCTTCCAGCAGTTCGGCCTTGCTCGCCTTGCCGTCGGCGTAGGCCTGGCGCACCTTTGACTTTTCCTCGTTCGGGATGCCGCTGGGCATCGGCCCCGACGGCACGAAGGCGCCGGCCAGGTGGCCGAAGGAGAGCGCGCCGATCAGCAGGCCCGGCACGATCTTGTCGCAGATGCCGAGGAACAGCGCGCCGTCGAACATGTCGTGCGACAGCGCCACCGCGGTGGCCAGCGCCACCACGTCGCGCGAGAACAGCGACAGCTGCATGCCGGGCTGGCCCTGGGTGATGCCGTCGCACATCGCCGGCACGCCGCCGGCGACCTGGGCGGTGAAGCCGGCGTCGCGGGCGATCTGGCGGATCAGCGCGGGGTAGCGTTCATACGGCTGGTGGGCCGAGAGCATGTCGTTGTAGGCGGTGACGATCGCCAGGTTGGCGCGCCGACCGTTGCGCAGCGCGTCCTTGTCATCCGTGCCGCAGGCGGCGAAACCGTGCGCGAGGTTGCCGCAGGACAGATGCTCGCGCTGCGGCCCGCTGCGGTCGATCGCGTCGATGCGCTTCAGATACGCCGCGCGCGTCTCGCGACTGCGCTCGCGCAGGCGTTCGGTGACTTCGGCGACAACGGGATGCAGCGTGGTCATGGGAGATCCGGAATCGTTGGGTGGGAAGGCAAGAGCGCAAGCAAGGGCGTGCGTTCGATGGATGTCAGCCGCCTTCAGCGGCCGACTACGGGCACCAGTACACCGCCACCGACACGCGCTGCTGGGTCAGCACCGCGCGCACCGGATAGTCCCGCGCCGCGCCGATGCCGAGGCGTGCATCGGCGAGCAGGTCGCGCTTCTTCTCGCCGGTCACCAGCAGGTACAGCGCCCGTGTCTGCAGCAGGGTCGGCAGGGTCAGCGTGATGCGTGGCTCGCCCGCACCTGCGGCATGCATCGGCAGCACCGGCGCCGATCCATCGGGATCGAGCGCCTCGGCCAGGTGGTCGCCGCCGGGGAAGAACGAGGCGGTGTGACCGTCGTCGCCCATGCCCAGCACCACGGCGTCGAACGGCAGCGGCAGCGCCCCGATCCGTGCGCTGGCGGTGGCCAGTCCCGCTTCGGGGCTGGCATCGCCGGTGTACAGCGGAACGAAGGACGCCGCGGCGGCGGCGTGCTGCAACAGCAGCGACCGCACCAGTCGCGCGTTGGAACGTTCGTCGGTATCGGGCACCCAGCGCTCGTCGACCAGGGTGACCTGCACCCGGCTCCAGTCGAGCTGCTCGCGTGACAGCTGTTCGAACAACTGCTTCGGCGTGCTGCCGCCCGAGACCGCCAGCACGGCATTGCCGCGTTCGGCCAGCCCCGCGCGCAGGCGCCCGGCGATGCGTTCGGCCAGCGCGGTGGCCTGGACGCGGCAGTCGGTGAAGCTGTGGGTGGTGACGTTGAGTGATGGAGTCATGAGGAATGGTGGCGCCGTGGGCAGTCAGCGGCTGCCGGCGCGCGTCGCGTCGGGAAGGAGGCTGCAGTCTGTGTCACGCGTCGGCATGGCGGGGTGAATCGTGCGGCGCGAGGACGACTTACTCACCGTCTTCGTTCCAGGTGCGGCCGTCGCGCTCGATCAGCGCCACCGCGGCGCTCGGCCCCCAGCTGCCCGCGGTGTACGGACGCGGCGGCTCGCCGCTGTCGGCCCAGGCGGCCAGGATCGGACCGGCCCAGTGCCAGGCCGCTTCCACTTCGTCGCGGCGCATGAACAGGGTCGGGTTGCCGCGCACCACGTCCAGCAGCAGGCGTTCGTATGCGTCCGGCTGCTGCACGCCGAAGGCCTCGGCGAAGCTCATGTCCAGCGGTACGTGGCGCAGGCGCAGGCCACCGGGGCCGGGGTGCTTGATGGTCAGCCACAGCTTCACGCCTTCGTCCGGCTGCAGCCGCAGGACCAGCCGGTTCTGCGCCAGCGTGCCGGCGTCGCCGCCGAAGATCGAATGCGGCACCGGCTTGAAGGTCACCGCGATTTCCGACACCCGGCTGGGCAGCCGCTTGCCGGTGCGCAGGTAGAACGGCACGCCGGCCCAGCGCCAGTTGGCGATCTCCGCCTTCAGCGCCACGAAGGTCTCGGTGTTGGACTTGTTGTTGCCCAGCTCCTCCGGATAGCCCGGCACGCTGGCGCCGTCGGCCACACCGGCGCGGTACTGGCCGCGCACGGTGAGCTGGCTGACGTTGCTTTCGTCGATGGGTTTCAGCGAATGCAGCACTTTCAGCTTCTCGTCGCGCACCGCATCGGGCGCCAGCGACGAGGGCGGTTCCATCGCCACCATGCACAGCAGCTGCAGCATGTGGTTCTGCACCATGTCGCGCAGCGCGCCGGCGCGGTCGTAGTAGGAACCGCGGTGGCCCACGCCCAGCGTTTCGGCCACGGTGATCTGCACGTGGTCGATGTGCCCGGCGTTCCACAGCGGCTCGAACAGCGCATTGCCGAAGCGCAGCACCAGCAGGTTCTGCACGGTCTCCTTGCCCAGGTAGTGGTCGATGCGGAAGGTCTGCGATTCGCTGAACACCTTGCCGACCGCGTCGTTGATCTGGTTCGCGCTGGCCAGGTCGCGGCCGATCGGCTTTTCCAGCACCACCCGCGAGGCGCCTTCGTTGAGCTTGTAATGGCCGAGCCGGGTGCAGATGTCGACAAAAAGCTCGGGCGAGGTCGACAGGTAGAAAACCCTGACATGTTCCGGTTCGCTGCCGATCAAGGCGGCGAAGTCGTCCCAGCCCTCGTCCTTGCGCGCATCCAGCGGGCGGTAGAACACCTGCTGCAGGAACACGTCGAGCTGGCGCGCATCGCAGATGCCGATCAGCGCCTCGCGCAACTGGGCGCGGTAGCCTGCGTCGTCCAGCGTCTCGCGGGCGATGCCGACGATGCGGCTGCTGCCGGGGATCTGGCCATCGAGGAAGCGGTGGAAAAGTGCAGGCAGCAGCTTGCGCAGGGCGAGGTCGCCGGTGCCGCCGAAGATCACCAGGTCGAACGGATCGACCGATTGGGTAGAAGCAGTCACGCAGTCACCTCGAACGATGCCGGCTGGCGGGCAAGGCCGAATGGCGCGTCTTGCCCGAAGGAGGGTCGATAGTACCAGTGAAATACCAGAACGAATACGGGGTTGCATACGAATTCATTCGGCCCACCCGATAGCTCCATATGGCGCGATCGGTTGCATCTGAAACGATCGGCCACGCCCCCGGCCTTGCGGTCAGTGGTTTGCCATTGGTATCTTTGTCGAATGGAAATTGCCCTGGCCAACGAATATCGCCGGATCTGCCAGGATCCGGCCACGCACCAGCCGCTGGCCTACCTGCGCCTGCGCCGGGCGATCCGCAACATCGTCGAACACCGCGACATCGAACCGGGCCAGGCGCTGCCCAGCGAGCGCGACCTGTCGCAGGTGCTGAAGCTGTCGCGGGTGACCGTGCGCAAGGCGATCGCCGGCCTGGTCGAGGAAGGCCTGCTCACGCAGCGCCACGGCGCCGGCACCTTCATCGCCGAACGCATCGTCAAGCCGATGTCGCGGCTGACCAGTTTCACCGAGGACCTGCGCGAACGCGGCCTGCGCCCGCGTTCGGAATTCTTCGAGCGCGGCATCGGTGAAGTCACCCCGGAAGAGGCGATGGCGATGAACCTGTCGCCCGGTTCGCTGGTGGTGCGCCTGCACCGCGTGCGCTACGGCCAGGACGAGCCGCTGGCGATCGAGCGCAGCGTGGTGCCGGCCAGCGTGCTGCCCGATCCGTTGCTGGTGCACGACTCGCTGTACGAGGCGCTGGAGAAACTCGACGCGCGCCCGCGCCGCGCCCTGCAACGGCTGCGCGCGGTCTCGCTGAATGCGCAACAGGCGCGGCTGCTGCACGTCAGCGTGGGCAGCGCCGGCCTCAGCATCGAACGGCGCAGTTTTCTGGACGACGGCCGCGTGGTCGAGTTCACCTGTTCCTGGTACCGCGGCGACATCTACGACTTCGTCGCCGAACTGCAGACCGACTGAAGGACGCCCATGGCCGCCCGCGACACCTTGATGTACTCCGAAGCGCACGAATCGGCCGACGTGGTCGCGCGCCAGTTCGCCGCCAACGAAGCGGTGATCGCCGCGCTGGCCGCCGCGCTGCGTGCCGAGCCGCCGCGCTTCATCGTCACCTGCGCGCGCGGCAGTTCCGATCATGCCGCGGCTTATGCCAAGTACGTGTTCGAGACGCGGCTGGGCATCGCCACCGCCTCGGCGTCGCCGTCGGTGACCTCGGTGTACGCGGCCGAGCAGCAGTGGCAGGGCGCGTTGTTCCTGGCCATCTCGCAGTCGGGCAAGAGTCCGGACCTGTTGCGCAACGCCGAGGCCGCGAAACGGGCCGGCGCGCGCGTGGTGGCGCTGGTCAACGTCGAGGATTCGCCGCTGGCGGCGCTGGCCGACACGGTGATCCCGCTGCATGCAGGACCCGAGCGCAGCGTGGCCGCGACCAAGAGCTACATCGCCGCGCTGGCCGCCGTGCTGCACCTGTGCGCGCGCTGGCTGGACGACGCGGAACTCGGCGACGCACTGCAGCGGTTGCCGCAGGCCTTGCGCGACAACTGGAGCGCGGACTGGTCGCCGCTGTGCGACTCGCTCGCCGATGCCCACAACCTGTTCGTGGTGGGCCGCGGCTACGGCCTCGGCATCGCGCTGGAGGCGGCGCTGAAGTTCAAGGAAACCTGCGGCCTGCACGCCGAGGCGTTCAGCGCAGCCGAGGTGAAGCATGGGCCGATGGCCCTGGTCGGCCCCGACTTCCCGGTGCTGTGTTTCGCCCAGGACGACGACACGCTGGACAGCACGCTGGCCGTGGCGCGCGAGTTCCGTGGCCGCGGCGCCCAGGTGCTGGTGGCCGCGCCGGGCCTGCACGGCGCGGGGATGCTGCCGGTGGCGACGGGCCTGCCGGCCATGCTCACGCCGTTATTGATCATCCAGAGCTTCTATCGGGCGGCCAGCGAACTGTCGCTGCGCCGCGGCTTCAATCCCGACGTGCCGCCGCATCTCAACAAGGTCACCGAGACGGTCTAGGAGCCAGGAGTGAGTGGGGAGGAGTGAGGAGAGAGAAAGCAGTGGCGAGGCCGAATGAGTGCCTTGGCTCCGCTCCGACCCTTGCTCTGGCTTTGCTCTCTCACTCACTCCTCACTCCTCCCCACTCACTCCTCGCCCATGCCCATGACCATCGCCCTCACCAACGCCCGCGTACTCACCCCCGACGGCTGGCGCGACGATCTTGCCGTGCTGCTCGATGGCGAATGCATCGTCGACCTGCTGCCGCCCGCCGATCCCCGCGTGCGCGCGGCGCAGCAGCACGATCTCGACGGCGCGACGCTGCTGCCGGGTTTCATCGACGTACAGGTCAATGGCGGCGGTGGCGTGCTGTTCAACGAGGCACCCACGGTGGAGACCCTGCGCCGGATCGGCGCGGCGCATCGCCGGTTCGGCACCACCGGCTTCCTGCCCACGCTGATCAGCGACCGCGTCGAGGTGATGCGCGCAGCGCTGGCGGCGGTGGAGCAGGCGCTGGCCGAAGGCGTGCCCGGCGTGCTGGGCATCCACCTGGAAGGCCCGTACCTGGCGCCGGCGCGCAAGGGCGTGCACGACGCGAAGTATTTCCACGCGCCCGGCAGCGACGAGATGGCGCTGCTGTGCGCGCCGCATCGGGGCGTGCGGCTGATCACGCTGGCGCCCGACCAGGTGCCGCTGGCCAGCATCGGCGCCCTGGTCGACGCCGGCCTGGTGGTCTGCGCCGGGCACACCGCCGCCGACTACGCCACCACCCGCGCCGCGCTGGATGCGGGCGTGCGCGGCTTCACCCACCTGTTCAACGCGATGACCCCGTTCGGCAGCCGCGAGCCCGGCGTGGTCGGCGCGGCGCTGGATGACGCGGACAGCTGGTGCGGCATCATCGTCGACGGCCACCACGTGCATCCGGCCAGCCTGCGCGTGGCGATCGCCGCCAAGCCGCGCGGCAAGATGCTGCTGGTCACCGACGCGATGCCGCCGGTGGGCGCCGACAGCCCGGAATACATGCTCAACGGCGAAACCATCATCGTGAAGGACGGCATCTGCCAGACCGCCCAGGGCGTGCTGGCCGGCTCCGCGCTGGACATGGCCACGGCCGTGCGCAACGCCGTGCACCTGCTCGGCCTGCCACTGGACGAGGCGGCGCGCATGGCCAGCACCTATCCGGCCGATTTCCTCGGCCTCGGCGAAAGCCACGGCCGCATCGCCGCGGGCCATCGCGCCGACCTGGTCGTGCTCGACGACGAGTGCCGCGTGCGCCAAAGCTGGATCGGCGGGATGCCCTCCCAGTAGCTACGCGTGAGGCCTGCACCGCTGCGCACATGGTCCGAGGCGCATTGCCCAAATGGACGTCCGCCGCTACAGTGGCGCGGTTCAGGTGTCCCGCCGGCGTACAAGCCAAGGGATGAAACGGGAAGCCGGTGCGTGGTGTGCGATCACACTGCAAGGCCGGCGCTGCCCCCGCAACGGTAAGCGAGATCCACGAGCGGCGAATGCCACTGTGCAAGGCACGGGAAGGCGTCGTTCGGGGCATGCGCATCACGGCATGCCGCTCGCCAGCCCGGAGACCGGCCCGAACGATTCCTGGTGGCTCGCGGTGGGCGAGGCCGAACCACGTGTCGGTCGTTCCTGCCTGCCCGTCGTTCCGTCTTCCTCTTGCGCGCTTCCGGCCCATGACATTGATGGCGGCGCGCGGGTGTGTCGCCTTGAGGAAACGATCCGACATGAAGAAGACCTTGCTGGCAGCGGCGCTGCTTGGCTGCACCCTGGCGGCGCACGCCGCCGACCAGAACGAAGCGGCCCATCCGGGCGCCGTGGTGGTCACCGCCACGCGCACCGCGATCACCGTGGACGACGCGCTGTCGTCGGTCAGCGTGATCACCCGCGCCGACATCGAGCGGCTGCAGCCGCTGTCGCTGGCGGACCTGTTGACCGGCCTGCCCGGGGTGAGCTTCGCCAACGCCGGCGGCTATGGCCAGCAGACCTCGCTGTTCCTGCGCGGCACCAATTCGGCGCATACGCTGGTACTGATCGACGGCGTGCGGATCGGCGGCATCGGCAGCGGCCTGGCTGCGTTCGAGCAGATTCCGGTGGAACAGATCGAGCGGATCGAAGTGGTGCGTGGCCCGCGTTCGAGCCTGTACGGCGCCGATGCGATCGGCGGCGTGATCCAGATCTTCACCCGGCGCGGCTCGCAGGACGGTGCCCTGCGGCCCTCGTTCAGCGTGACCACGGGCAGCCAGAACCTGCTGCGCGGCCAGTTCGGCCTGTCCGGCGGCAACGAGCACGCCTGGTACAACCTTGCGGTGGGTGCGCAGCACACCCGCGGCATCAACTCCTGCCGCGTCGGCGCCGGCACCGTGTTCGCCGGTTGCTACACCGACGAGCCCGACAACGATCCCTACCGCAACGAGAACCTGGTGGCCAATGGCGGCTACCGCTGGGACAACGGTGCCGAACTGCGCGGCAGCTGGCTGCGCAGCCTGGGCGAGATCCATTTCGACGGCAGCTACCAGAACCGCAGCCGCACCGTGCAGCAGACCGCCGGCGCCGCCTTCAGCTTCAATCCGCTGCAGGCGTGGAAGACCACCTTGAGCGCGGGCCAGAACATCGACCGCTACGACAACTACGAGAACGAGAGCTTCGTCGGCTACATCTGGTCGAAGCGCAACCAGGCCTCGTGGCAGAACGACGTCAGCCTTGCCGACAACCAGCTGCTGACGCTGGGCGTGGACTGGCAGGGCGAGAAGATCGAGAGCGACACCGGCTTCCTGGCCACCCGCCGTCACGACACCGGCAGCTACCTGCAGTACCAGGGCACGTTCGGCCGCAACGAGGTGCAGCTGTCCGCGCGGCGCGACCACAACAGCCAGTACGGCGACCACGACACCGGCGCGGCGGCCTGGGGCTATCGATTCGATGACGGGCTGAAGTTGTCGGCCAGCTATGGCAGCGCGTTCCACGCGCCGACCTTCAACGACCTGTATTACCCCTATGGCAGCGGCAATCCCGACCTGAAGCCGGAGCAGTCGCGCAGCGCCGAGCTGGGCCTCGGCCGGCAGCTGGGCTCGTGGAACTGGGCGGTGAACGCGTATCAGACCCGCATCGACCAGTTGATCGCGCTGGACAGCAACTACTTCCCGACGAACGTCAGCAAGGCGCGCATCCGCGGTGTCGAAGGCCAGCTCGGCGTGAACCTCGGTGGCTGGCAAGTGCAGGGTTATGCCAGCTGGCTGCAGCCGCGCAACGACGACGGCGGGGTGAACGACGGCAAGGTGCTGCAGCGGCGCCCGGGACGCACGGCGCGGATCGACCTGGATCGCCGCGTCGGCGAGTGGGCCATCGGCGCCACCGTCAACGGCGCCGGGCGGACCTTCGACGATGCCGCCAACCGTCATGCGCTTGGCGGCTACTCGACCACCGACCTGCGCGCCAGCTGGCACTTCGCACCGGGCTGGCAGCTGGAGGCACGCATCGCCAACGTGTTCGACCGCGAGTACGAAACCGTCTGGTACTACAACCAGCCCGGGCGCAGCGGCTTCCTGACCCTGCGTTACAGCCCCGCGACGCGCTGAGTCGGCCGGCGAAGTTCGAGCCGGCAGGGAAGCCGGCGCTTCGGCGCCATCGAGGGAACGGAGGCGGAATGAACAGGGACGTTCGCGTCCTTGCCGTGTGCATTGCCGGCACCGGGACGCCATCGCGATCGGTTCTCGCCGACCGCCTTGCTCCGCCTGGGCCACCGCCGTTGTCGATCGGCGGCGCGCTCCCGTTATGCTTGCGCATCAGGGAGGGCCATTTGAATATTTTCGCACCGTTGATCCGCCGCCCCGTCGGCACCTCGTTGCTCGCCATCGGGCTGATGCTGGCCGGCTTGTGGGCGTACCTGCTGCTGGGCGTGGCCGCGTTTCCGTCGATCGAGTTTCCCGGCGTGGCGGTCTTCGCCCAGATGCCCGGCGCCAGCGCGCAGACCATGGCCTCGACCGTGGTGGCGCCGCTGGAGCGGCACCTGGGCCGCATCCCCGGGGTCAAGCAGATGTTCTCCAGCGCCAGCGAAGGCGGCGCCCAGATCCAGGTGCTGTTCGACTTCGGCCGCACCACCGACGCGGCGGCGCGCGACGTGCAGGCGGCGATCAACGCCGCGGCCGCCGACCTGCCGCCCGGCCTGCCCAACCCGCCGGGCTTCTTCAAGTTCGACACGTCCCAGGTGCCGGTGCTGCTGGTCTCGCTGACTTCGACCAGCCTGCCGCCCGACCGCCTGTTCGACCTCACCGACACCTTGCTGAAACCGGCGGTGGCGCAGATACTGGGCGTGGCCCAGGTGCAGGTCAGCGGCGGCACGCCGCACGCCGTGCGCATCGCGCTGAACGCCTCGTCGCTGGCGGTCAAGGGGCTCACCACCAACGATGTCGCCAACGCCTTGCGCGCGGCCAACGTCACCTCGCCGCAGGGCATGCTGAGCAACGGCGTCACCCGCATGACGGTGACCGCCAACGACGCGCTGCACACCCCGCAGGACTTCGCCTCGCTGATCATCTCCAGCCGCAACGGCGTACCGGTGCGGCTGTCCGACGTGGCCACGATCAGCAGCGGCCAGCAGGACCAGTACACCGCGGCATGGTTCAACGGCACCCGCGCGGTGACCATGCAGATCAGCAAGCGGCCGGAAGCGAACGCGGTGGCCACCGTCACCGCGATCCGCGCGCAGTTGCCCGCGCTGCGCAACCTGCTGCCCGCCGACGTGACGATCACCCCGATCTTCGACCTCACCCCGACCACCGAATCGGCGCTGCACGAGGTCGAGGTGGCCCTGCTGATGAGCATCGTGATGGTGGCGCTGGTGATGCTGGTGTTCCTGCGCCGGCTGCGGCCCACCCTGATCGCGATGCTCAGCGTGCCGCTGTCGCTGGCCGGCGCGCTGGTGGTGATGTGGATGATGGGCTTCACCCTGAACATCTTCTCGCTGGTGGCGCTGGTGCTGTGCGTCGGCTTCGTGGTCGACGACGCGATCGTGGTGATCGAAAACATCGTGCGCCACATCGAGCGCGGCATGGCGCCGCTGCAGGCGGCGCTGACCGGCGTGCGCGAGATCGGCTTCACCGTCATTTCGATCACCCTGTCGCTGGTGGCGGTGTTCGGACCGATGGTGTTCGGCAACAACATCTTCACCGTGCTGATGCGCGAATTCGCGGTGACCCTGGTAGCGACCATCGTGATCTCCGCGGTGGTCTCGCTGACGCTGACCCCGGCGCTGTGCGGCCGCAGCCTGCTGCAGGAGCGGCCCGACGAGCACGCGCCGGGCCGGCTGGAGCGATGGGCCGAACGTTTCGACCGCTGGATGCTCGGCGTCTACGAGCGCGCGCTGGACTGGGCCATGCACCACCGCCGGGTGATGCGCTGGCAGCCGCCGATCCTGCTGGTGCTGACCGTGGTGCTGGCGATCGCCGTCGGCATCACCGCCGGCGGCGGGCTGATGCCGAAGGAAGACACCGGCCTGTTGCGGGCGCGGATCAGCGCGGCGGCGAACATCTCGCCCGCCGAGCTGGCCAGCCGCACGCGGGCGATGGCGGCGATCATCCAGGCCGATCCGGCCGTGCTGGACGTCTCGACCATCCTGGGCGGCGGCAACAACGGCGGCGCGGTCGGCAATCATTCGGTCCTGTTCGTCGACCTCAAGCCGGTGGGCGAGCGCAACGTCAGCGGGCAGCAGGTGGTCGACCGTCTGGCCGTCCATTTCAAGAACGTCAGCGACCTCGACGTGTCGCTGTCCGCCGTGCAGTTCTTCGGCGGCGGCGGTGGCGGCGGGGGTGATGGCGGCGTCGGCCAGTATTCGTTCCAGCTCAACAGCACCGACGGCACGCCGCTGCAGGAGCCCACCCTGCGACTGGCGCGGGTGATGCGCGGAATGACCCAGTTCAAGGATGTCAGCAGCAGCTTCGACGGCATCGGCAAGCAGCAGATGGTGCAGGTCGACCGCGATGCCGCCGCGCGGCTGCAGGTGGGCATGGGCCAGATCGACTCGGCGCTGTACAACGCGTTCGGCCAGAACCAGGTGTCCATCATCTATTCGGACATCAACCAGTACCGGGTCGTGCTCACCGCCGACCAGGCCGGCGAGCTGAGTCCGCAGGCCCTGCTGGGCATCTACGTGCGCAACAGCCAGGGCAAGATGATTCCGCTGTCCGCGCTGGCGAAGATCGAGCCGCACCTGGCGCCGGTCACGGTCAGCCACTTCGACCAGCTGGAGTCCGCCTCGATCAGCTACAACCTGGGCAAGGGCATCAGCCAGGCCGACGGCCTGAAGCTGGTCGACCAGGCGATCTTCGCCGCCCAGCTGCCGCCCGGCGTGCAGAAGAAGTACACCGGCGACAACCAGAACCTGCTGGACGCCCTGAACAACGCGCTGCTGATGCTGCTGGCAGTGATCCTGGTGATGTACGTGGTGCTGGGCGTGCTGTACGAAAGCCTGATCCATCCGCTGACCATCCTGTCCACCCTGCCGGCGGCGGGCATGGGCGCCTTCCTGGCCATGCTGGTCACCCACACCCAGCTGACCCTGATGTCGATCATCGCGGTGCTGATGCTGATCGGCATCGTCAAGAAGAACGCGATCCTGATGGTCGACTTCGCCCTGGTCGCCGAACGCGAGCGCGGGTTGTCGCCGCCCGCGGCGATCCGCGAGGCGGCGCTGGTGCGCTTCCGCCCGATCACCATGACCACCCTGGTGGCGATGGGCGCGGCGCTGCCGCTGGCGATCGGCTTCGGCTACGGCTCGGAGCTGCGCCAGCCGCTGGGCATCGCCATCCTCGGCGGCCTGCTGGTGTCGCAGCTGCTGACCCTGCTGAGCACGCCGGCAATCTACCTGTGGCAGCACGACCGCCGCGAGCGCAAGGCGGCGCGACAGAAACTGCGCGCCGAAATCCGGCGCCAGCGGGCGCTGCAGCAGCAGATGCCAGCCCTGCCACGATGATCCCCGCCACCCCTGCCTTCCGGCAGGGTGTGGACTTCAGGCACATTCGCCGCGCCCCCCGGGCGGGCATAAAGCCCGCATGAACGGAACTCTCGCCTTGCACGTCGCCACCCTGTTTCGCCGCCGCCTGCGGGTGCCGGCGCGATGAATGTCTTTGCGCCACTGATCCGCCGTCCGGTCGGCACCTCGCTGCTGGCCATCGGCCTGATGCTGGCCGGCCTGTGGGCCTACATGCTGCTCGGCGTGGCCGCGCTGCCGTCGCTGGATTTCCCCGGCGTCTACGTGGTGGCCAACCAGCCCGGCGCCAGCGCGCAGACCATGGCCAACACCGTGCTGGCGCCGCTGGAGCGGCACCTGGGGCGGATTCCCGGCATCGACGAGATGTACGGCAACGCCAGCGAGGGCTCGGCCTCGGTGATGGTGCGCTTCACCATGGACCGCACCGCCGACAGCGCCGCCCGCGACGTGCAGGCGGCGATCAACGCCGCCGCGGTCGACCTGCCCAGCGGGATGCCTTCGCCGCCTCAATACTTCAAGTTCGACACCTCGCAGATCCCGATCCTGTTCATCACGCTGACCTCCAGCGGGATGCCGCAGGACCAGCTGTTCGACCTGGCCGACACCTTGCTGAAACCCGCGGTGGCGCAGATCGATGGCGTGGCCCAGGTGCAGGTGTTCGGCGGCACCCCGCATGCAGTGCGGATCGAGCTGGACACCGCCGCGCTGGCGGCCAAGAACCTCACCGCCAACGACGTGGCCAACGCGCTGCGCGCGGCCAACGTCACCTCGCCGCAGGGCATGCTCAGCGACGGCCGCACCCGGATGACGGTCAGCGCCACCGACGGCCTGCAGTCTCCGGCCGAGTTCGCGCACCTGCTGATCTCGGTGAAGAACGGCACGCCGGTGCGGCTGTCCGACGTGGCGAAGGTGTACAGCGGCCAGCAGGACGAATACCAGGCTGCCTGGTTCAACGACCAGCACACCGTGGGCCTGCAGATCAGCAAGCGGCCGGAAGCGAACGCGGTGGCCACGGTGGAGGCGATCCGCGCCCGCCTGCCGCAGTTGCGCGCGTCGCTGCCCTCGAACATCGAGATGTCGCCGGTGTTCGACCTCACCCAGACCACCAAGTCGGCGCTGCACGAGGTGCAGGTGGCGCTGCTGATCTCGATCGTGATGGTGGTGTTGGTGATGCTGCTGTTCCTGCGCCGGCTGCGGCCGACCCTGATCGCCACGCTGAGCGTGCCGCTGTCGCTGGCCGGCGCCTTCGTGGTGATGTGGACGCTGGGCTACACGCTGAACACCTTGTCGCTGGTGGCGCTGGTGTTGTGCATCGGCTTCGTGGTGGACGACGCAATCGTGGTGATCGAGAACATCGTGCGCCACATGGAACGGGGCGAGCCGCCGATGGCGGCGGCACTGACCGGCGTGCGCGAGATCGGCTTCACGGTGATCTCGATCACCCTGTCGCTGGTGGCGGTGTTCGCGCCGCTGCTGTTCGGCAACAACATGCTGGTGATGCTACTGCGCGAGTTCTCGGTGACGCTGACCGCGGCGGTGGTGATCTCGGCGCTGGTCTCGCTGACCCTGACGCCGGCCCTGTGCGCGTGGATGCTGGAACACGAACCGGCGACCCGCAAGCCGCCGGGCCGGATCGAACGGGCGGTGGAGAGCTTCGATCGCCGCTTGTCGCGGGCCTATGAAAGCGCGCTGGACTGGGCGATGCACCATCGCCGCATCATGCGCTGGCAGCCGCTGCTGCTGCTGTTCCTCACCTTCGCGCTGGGTTTCGCGGTGGCCAAGACCGCCGGCGGCACCTTCATGCCCGACGAGGACACCGGCCAGCTGCAGGTCGACGTCAACGCCGACGCCAACATCTCGCCGGCGCAGATGACCGAGCGCACGCTGGCGGTGGCGAAGATCATGCAGGCCGACCCGGCCGTGCTCGACCAGCTGACCATGCTGGGCGGCAACAACGCCGGCGGCGCGGTGGGCAACAGCGCGCAGATGTTCGTCGACCTGAAGCCCCGCGGCCCCGGTCCGGACCAACGCAAGGAAGGCATCAAGCAGGTGGTCGAGCGGCTGTCGAAGCAGTACGACCAGCTGGCTGGCGTGAAGGTCTCGGTCAGCGCGGCGCAGTTCCTGGGCGGCGGTGGCAGCGGCGACGGCGGCGGCCAGTACGAATTCCAGCTGGTCAGCAACAACGGCGAGGACCTGCAGCCGTGGGTGCTGAAGATGGTGCGGCAGATGCGCACCATCAAGGAATTCCGCGACGTCGGCAGCAACTTCGACCAGGTCGGCAAGCAGCAGCTGCTGAAGATCGACCGCGAGGCGGCCGCGCGCCTGCACGTGGGCGTGGGCACGATCGACTCGGCGCTGTACAACTCGTTCGGCCAGCGCCAGGTCTCGCAGATCTATTCCGACATCAACCAGTACGCGGTGGTGCTCAGCGCCGCCGCGGCGCAGACGGTGAGCCCGGAGTCGCTGCTGAACATCCGCGTGCGCAACGAGCAGGGCCGGATGATCCCGCTGTCCGCGCTGGCCACCATCGCGCCGAACATCGCCCCGCTGCGGGTGCGCCACCACAACCAGCTGGAAGCGTCCACCATCACCTACAACCTGGCCAAGGACGTGCCGCAGGACCGCGGCGTGAAACTGGTCGAGCAGGCCGCCTTCGCGGTGGGCCTGCCGAACGGCATGAAGGTCGAGTACACCGGCGCCAACGAGCGCCTGCAGAAGTTCCAGTCCAACGGCATGGTGCTGCTGTTCGGCTCGATCCTGGCGATGTACATCGTGCTGGGCATTCTCTACGAAAGCCTCGGCCACCCGCTGACCATCCTGTCCACCTTGCCTGCCGCCGGCGCCGGTGCCTTCCTCGCGATGCTGGTGACCCAGACGCAGATCTCGATGATGGCGATCATCGCGATCCTCATGCTCATCGGCATCGTCAAGAAAAACGCGATCCTGATGGTCGACTTCGCCCTCGTCGCCGAACGCGAACGCGGCCTGTCCGCGCCCGAGGCGATCCGCGAAGCGGCACTGGTGCGCTTCCGCCCGATCACCATGACCACCCTGGTCGCGATGGGCGCCGCGCTGCCGCTGGCGATCGGTTTCGGCATCGGCTCGGAAATGCGCCAGCCGCTGGGCATCGCCATCGTCGGCGGCCTGCTGGTGTCACAGATGCTGACGTTGTTGAGTACGCCGGCGATCTACCTGTGGAACCACGACCGCAAGATCCGCAAGGCAGCACGCAAGGCGCGCCGGGCGGAGAAGAAGCGGTTGAAGGTGCTGGGCAAGGTGCCGGTTGCAGGCTGAGACTGCGCATGTCTTGACCACTCGGAAGGCCGAGTCCCTGCGTGCATTCCGGCTCCGAAGCATGCCGCGTGCTGCGGACTGAGCCGCGCTTGTCGCAAGAACCTGCTCGTTGACACGGCGCCGGGACGAGGCGGAGTCTTTTCGGGAGCCCGAGCATCAAGCCGGGCACAGGGGAAAACTCGATGCGTATCACCTGGCAAGGGATCTGCCTGTGGGCAGCGGTGCTGCTTGCGTTCGCCAACGCGGCTCATGCCCAGACGGTCACTCCCGAAGACGAATACAAGAAGCTGATCCGCGTCAATGAAGAGATCCAGCCCCTGGGCGCGACGCCCTTCGGCGAAAGTGTGAGTCTGTACAACGGCAGTCTGTCGTTCGAGCAGACCGATATCAGCCTCGCCGGCAACGGCCCGATATTGCAGTTGTCGCGTTCGTACCACCTGCGGGAAGCGAAAGAAGCCGAATCCATCGACGGTGCCTTCTCCGACTGGGACATCGAGATTCCCCGCATCACCACGATGACGGCCCAGCAGACCAATGTCACCGGCTGGCAGATCAATGAGCCCAACAGCACCGCACGGTGCACCTTGTTCGGGCCGCCCCCGACGGTTGCCGCGCAGGTCGGAGGCGCCGATTGGGAGCCGATGACTTGGTGGACCGGCTACCAGCTCATCGTGCCGGGCAGTGGCAGTCAGGACCTGCTCAAACGCGCGGCGGAAAACACACTGTCGCCGTCGATGGGCACGACGACATTTCCCATCGTCACCAAGCAGAACTGGATGATCCGCTGCGGCGTTCAGACTGACGACGGTGTCAGTGGTGAAGGTTTCACTGCCATTGCACCGGACGGCACCAAATACACATTCAACCATCTGGTCTATCGCTGGGCTCCCGACATGAACCGGCCTTCCGGCTCCGCGCCGATGAGCCTGCAATCAATCGGCGTACAGCCGATGATGGCTGATGATGACTATCTGCGTCGTCGACAGGCATCGATGCTGGTCACCCGTGTCGAAGACCGGTTTGGCAACTATCTGACTTATGGCTATGACGGGGCGAACCTCGTTTCCATCACCGCCAGTGACGGGCGAGCGCTGAACCTCGCCTACGTGCCTGGCACATCGCGTATCAGCACGGCGACGCTGCATTCCTCAAGCGCCGACCGGCAGTGGTCCTACCAGTACGGTACGGACGTCTACCACGTGCTGAGCAAGGTGACGCTTCCCGATAGCACGTCCTGGTCCTTCGCCATGGCGGATTTCCTAGCCTCGGACATGGATCCGGCTGGTGGCACCTGTTCCACGGCCGCGCACTTGTCGACCGACACGTGGACCGGAAGCATCACTCACCCCTCCGGCTTGGTGGGCACCTTCCAGGTCAAGGGCATGGTTCACGGACGATCGTATGTGCCTCGCTCATGCCATGGCACCGGCAACGACACGCCGGGAAGCACCGCGGCGATTCCGCGGGTGTACTACCAGCTGACACTGATGCAGAAGACCTTCAGCGGTACGGGAATACCCGCTGAAACCTGGCACTACTCCTACTCGTCGGCCAACGAAAGCTGGTTGCAGGATTGCGCCAGCGGCTGTGTGTCCACCATCTGGACCGATGTGGCGAACCCCTTGGGGCAGGCGACACGCTACACCTTCAGCAATCGTTTCGATGCCACGGAAGGACAGTTGCTTTCCACGGATTTCTACAGCGGTGCGGTCGGCACGACCCTGCTTCGGTCGGAAGATGACGATTACGCGCAGATACCACCGGTCACGGCAACGTGGCCGTGGCCGTGGCCCGAGCGCTATGGCAGCGCTCTTCAATCCCGCATGAACCGCGCGCAGGTCGAGGTGTCGTCGCCGCAGACGAGTCGCACGGTCAGCCAGGATGGTGATGCCTATACCTGGCAGGCCGAAGCATTCGATGCCTATGCCCAGGTCACCCAGACGAGGCGCTCCAACAGCATCGCAGGACAAAGCCCGATCGACGAAAGCACCACCTACCGCAATGACCCGGCGCTGTGGGTGCTGGGTCTTACGCTGCAAGTTGCCAACAACACGACGGGCGAAGTCGAGTCCACCGACACCTACGCCTCGGGCAACGACACGCTGCTCACGCGCACCCGTTTCGGCCAGACACTGATGCACTACGCGTTCAACGGCGCAGGCCAACTGGCTAGCTTTACCGACGGGAACGGCAATACCACCAGTTTGAGCAACTACAAGCGGGGTATCCCGCAGACGATCGGCTACCCGGACGGCACCAGCGAAAGCCTGGCCGTCGATGACTTCGGCCAGATCACCAGCATCACCGACCAGGCTGCCCACACCACCAGCTACACCTACGATCCGGTGGGACGCGTCACCCAGGTCACCTATCCGGCCGGCGACGAGGTGGCGTGGTACCCCACGCACTTCGCCTACGCCTTCGTGACCAGCGCCGAACGCGGTATCGCTGCCAACCATTGGCGGCGCACCGTCACCACAGGCAATGCTTCCACCGTCACCTACTTCGACGCGATGCTGCGCCCGTCGCTCAGCGACACCTCGATCATCGGCACGGCCGGTTCGGATACCAGCACGGCCAACGCCTATGACGCCAAGGGCCAGGCCACGTTCGCGTCGTACCCGGTGGCCGGCACCCCGGCGCTGTCCGCCATCACCAGCGGTACGCACCACAGCTACGACGCCCTGGGCCGCCCCACACAGAGCATCCAGGATTCCGAACTCGGCCCATTGACCAGCCTGACCGCCTACCTGTCCGGTGCGCGCCGCCAGGTCACCGACCCCAAGGGCAATGTCACCACCACCAGCTACCAGGTGTTCGACCAGCCCGGTGGTGACGCCGTCATCAAGGTGCAGGCGCCGCAGGGCATCACCCAGACCATTGCTCGCGACCTCTATGGCAATCCGCTGTCGATCACCCAGTCCGGCCTCAACGGCACCGAGCAGGACAGCCTCACCAAATATCTCTACTACGACATCTACCACCGCCTGTGCCGCAGCACCGAGCCCGAAAGCGGCAGCACCGTGATGCACTACGACGCGGCCAACAACCTGGACTGGAGCGCCACCGGCCTGGCCATCACTGGCAGCGCGTGCAGCCAGGATCAGGTGGCCGCGGGTGCAAAAACCGCTCGCACCTACGACGCGATGAACCGGGTGCTGACGATCACGCCGCCGACGGGAACGCAAAGCACGACGTACACGTACGACACCCGAGGCCACGTCGCCAGCGCCAGTTCGGGCATCAGCCTGTGGTGGGCCAACTACGACACCCGTGGAAACATCACCGGCGAGGCCCTGTGGGTGAATGGCCAGAACGCCTGGGGCATCGGCTACTCCCACGATGCCTATGACCATCTATCGGCCATCGGCTATCCGGGCAGTCCCGCCGAAGGCGTCGCCTACGCGCCCGATGCACTGGGCCGGGCTACCCAGGCAGGCAGTTACGCCAGCGGCGTGCACTACTTTCCCGACGGCAGCGAACAGGGCCACCTGTTGGGCAACGGCATCAGCGCCCTGATCCAGAAAAACACGCGCTTGCTGCCGTCGGGCCTCAGTTATGCCCTCGGCGGTACGCAGCGCCTGAATGAGGCTTACCTCTACGACAAGGACGCCAACCTCACCAGCGTCACCGATCTGGTCAACGGCCAGAACAACCAGACCCTGGGCTACGACGGGCTGAACCGGCTGATCTCGGCGATCGCGCCGAATGCGTGGGGTACGCAGTCCTACGCCTACGACGCACTCAACAACCTGCGCCAGAACGTCAACATCGGCTTTCCGATCAACATGCACGTGGACGCCAACAATCGCCTGACCAGCGTGACGTTCGGCACCACTCCGTTCACCACCTACCAGAACGACACCCGCGGCAATCGCACCGCAATGACCTACAACGGCGTCACCACCCAGTACAGCTTCGACGCGAAGAACCAGCTGCTGGCGGTGCCGGGCGTGGCCAGTTACGCCTACGACGCCGCGAGGCGGCGGATCATGAAGACGCCCGCCGTGGGCGGCGCTGCGGCAGCTACCTACAGCTTCTACAACCAGGTCGGGCAATTGATGTTCGGCTACGACGCGGCCACCGGGCAGGGCACCAACTATATCTACCTCAACGGCAAGCTGATCGCGCGGCACAAGGGCAGCACCGTCACCTACCTGCTGACCGACCGGCTGGGCAGCCCGGTGCGCGAGGCGGATGCCAGCGGCAATGTCACGGCGAGCTTCAGCTACCTGCCATACGGAGGCCTCTCCAGCGGGCCGAACCAGAGCCAGCCGGGGTTTACCGGGCATGTGAATGATCCGGAGACGGCGTTCGTTTATATGCAGGCGAGGTATTACGATGGGTCGACGGGGTACATGCTAAGCGTCGATCCGGTGGGGCCGGTGCCGGGGGATGTGTTTGGGTTTAATCGGTATGCTTATGCCAACAACAACCCAATTATTAATGTCGATCCGGATGGTCGTGCAACCGACCCAGAGGACGATGTAAAAGAAGGTCGTGTAGAGACCCCTGGCGTTGCCCTGCGGGCTGCGATGAATGAGGCAGTAGGAAAGGAGCTGCTTGCGCAAATACGCGACATCGACCCGACATATCAGCTGCCGTCTGTTTCTGGCCCACAGGGTGGGCCGTATTACACCGATACGAGCAACGAAATACTTTCAAGTGATTTATCGAAGCTGCAAAAAGATGGACCACCTCAATGCGTGGCTCCGGCCTTGCCTACTACGCTGGTAGGAGACACAGCTGACCCAAGAGCTGGTAGCAACAGAAGTGGAACAAAATTTACGTCTGGAAACTTACTTCCAAAATTTGGTGGGGTAGGCGATTATCAGTCAGACTTAAAGACCCTTGCTGGAGATACGAGGCTGCAAGTGACGGGAGATAGCGCTCCACCGGGTTCTCAGGTTGGTGCCAACGGAGTTTTTGGACGTAGTCCCAATAGTTCAGGTGGTAAGAGCATTGATATTCCAGCCAATGGAGATAAGCCACATGAAACGTTGCACTACGAGGAGTGATTTAAACCAAGTACGCTTCCGATTTGATTATGAGTGCATTGGCTTCGGTTTAGATGAAATTAAATCAATTATCCGAGAGAACGAAATTGTCTCCTATTCTATCCCGATAGGTCAGTCGCTAACTACAACTTGGAATTTCAGATTGAATTTTCGAAATTTAGTCTGTATTGAATTTTTTTCAAGGGCAAATGCTGTATCAGGATGGGATGAGACGGGTAGCATTGTTTTGAGGCTCGCGGATGTGGCAGCGGACGACGCGAGATCGGGTGTATTCGAGACTCGCCTTATATCCGGCTTTAACGTAGATTCGGTTTCTCTCTTGGTATATCAAGAAGACCAGATCAATTCAGAATGCGGTATGATTTTTCGCGAAAAATATGGGCGTGAAATGATTGTAGCTGCCGGAGTATCGCCAGGTTCTGTTTCAATATGTGCCGATTTTTCTGGAGATATTTTTGCGCCGGAACATTCTCTATCAAAATATTGTGAAAGTCATTTATTTAATTAAATCAGTACTGCCTGGTTAATCCGGCTAACTAAGGATGGTCTGATCAATTA
>NZ_AJXT01000017.1 GCF_000264295.1 Rhodanobacter spathiphylli B39
AGCAAAATCAGAGTTTCCCTAAGCGCAAGAGTGGCCGAAATTGATATCAGCCCGATTTCCGTTAGCACCCACAAAATATGGACGTCGTACTTAGTTGCCATGAGAGCCAAGGCAAGGCAGACGCAAATATTGGACATGTACGTGGCATTTACTCCTGGAAGCCTCGAATACCTTATGAGAGATAGGACCGACATTGTAAGTCCCAATAAGTAGCTGGCTGCCACGGCCGAACCAATCGCCAGCAGGCTCATATCTCTCCCGAATATTATTAGAACGCCTACCAGAAAAATGGTGGAAACCAAGGTATTGCGCAGCACCGCGGCGGCCCGACCTCTAAGAAGGAGAAACGAATCGAAATGAAATGTACGAACGCGATTTGCCACGATGCCAATTCCGACAGCGGTTAGAAGCATCGCGAATTCCTCTAGGTCGCCTCTTATGTTTAGATGACTGATCCAATAGCGCATGCTACCCGCCAGTAGAGCGAGCAGCCAGAGACTGGGAACAGTTAGAAGAAGTATATTTTCCTGAGCCGCAATTCCTAGTTCCTTGACGCGCCCCTCGTCCCAATACTTTCTCATCATAGGGAAGGCCGCAGTATTTACGACCTGCATGTATGCGACGATAGACCGCTGAACGATGTCGTATAGTGCCGAGTAGATCCCGAGCATGTGGTCCCCGTGCCATCTGCCGATAAATATCCTGACTCCTGAAAAGGCTATTTGTCCCACTCCTCCAGACCACGCCAGCGCAAAAGAGTAGGACAGCACGTGTTTCATCGCGGGCGTCTCCCTCGCAGGGAGAGCGTTCCTAATCCACAACGGCAGAGTCACTAACAAGCCCGAGATCGCATATCCGAGAAATACGGCCTTAATCCCCCCTCCAAAGTAGACCACGGCTGCACAACTGAACAATTGAGCTATCGAGCTTAGGTTAGATACCCTTCCATAGCGAACACGATCCTGATTAGCGCGAGACATTTCCAGAGTACATTCTTTCGTGGCGTCTGAGGCGCAAACTAATGCAACTAGTACATATGTGCTGCTATCGGTAGCAAGGGTTAGAGCGCCCGCTATAGCTATGCAGAGCAGCGATACTGCCGTTTGGATTCTAGCTAGAACTGTCAGATACCGCTTTCCAATTTCTTCTGCGCCAAACCTGGCGACTGCCTTAGGAATCCACTGGAAGGCGATAACATTAACTACGGCTGCAAGTGCGACCACGTATGCGTACTGGCCATAACCTGTCGCACCAAACGCTTTCGTCAGTATCGCGATCTGAGCGAAGCCACATACGGCAGGGATCACGCGATACATCGCGTAGGCCAAAGAGGTTTTCAGAATCATTCGAGCGGAGACGAAGTTCTGGGGTAGTAGGATAGATACCATTCCACGAAATTTGCTACTCCTTCCTCTACTGAGGTTTTTGGACTGTAGCCAATAGCGCCGATTAGTTCTGAGACATCGGCCTCCGTGTCTGGCACATCCCCAGCTTGCAGCGGCAACATTTCTTTATTCGCCTTTCGGCCCAAACATTGTTCCAGCACCTCAATGTATTTCATTAGCGGCACCGCCTGCTCGTTGCCGATGTTGTAGATCCGGTACGGCGCCACACCGCTGCTCGCCGGATCAGGCGCATAGCCATCCCAGTCCGCATTCTTGCCCGGTACTTCGCCCAGAGTACGAATCACACCTTCGACGATGTCATCGACGTAGGTAAAGCTCCGCTTGTGCTGGCCGTGATTGAATACCTTGATCGGCTCATCGGCCAGGATGGCCTTGGTAAACAAGAACAACGCCATGTCCGGTCGACCCCATGGACCATAGACGGTAAAGAAGCGCAGACCTGTCGCCGGGATCCCATACAGATGTGCATAGCTATGGGCCATCTGTTCATTGGCTTTCTTGGTGGCTGCGTACAGCGTCAACGGATGTTCGGTCGGCTGGTGCTCGGAAAAGGGCATTGCTAGATCAGCGCCATATACGGAACTGGTCGAAGCGAACACCAGATGCTCCACGCCGTGATGACGACACCCTTCCAGAATGTGCAGGAAGCCGGTGACGTTGCTATCAACATAGATGTGCGGGTTTTCGGCGGCATAACGCACGCCTGCCTGTGCCGCCAGGTTGATCACGCGCTGCGGCCTGTGTGTGGCGAAAACACTTTCCACCAGCGCCCGATCAGCCAAATCACCATGCACGTGCGTGTAATTCGGATGATCTATGAAGCGCGCGAGACGCGCCCTCTTCAGATTCACGTCGTAATAGTCGTTGAGACTGTCCAGTCCGACGATTTCGTCGCCCCGCTCAAGCAGTTTCAACGCGACGTGCGAACCGATAAAACCGGCGGTACCGGTGACGAGGACTTTCATTGATTTGATACCTTGGATGAGGCAACGGCGGTGATCGAACGACCACGACCAATACCGTAATAAGAAATACCCGCTCGCTCTACTTCAGTCGGCTCATAAAGATTGCGGCCATCGAATATGACTTTACCGCTCAATGCCAATTTCAAGTCGGTGAAATCCGGACTACGGAATTGCTTCCACTCCGTAACGACTATCAATGCGTCAGCGCCCTGTAGCGCTTCAAACGCAGAGTCGCACAAGACTAATTCGCGGCGTTCGCCGAAGATGCGTTCGGCTTCGTGGCGGGCTTCGGGGTCATAGGCCCTGACCTCGACACCCGCTCCCCACAGTTGTTGTAGCAATGTCCGACTGGGAGCCGCTCGCATATCGTCGGTGTCGGGCTTGAATGCCAAGCCCCACATCGCAAACGTCTTTCCACTCAAGTCAGCACCGTAATGACGTTGGATCAGCTCGAACAAATGGCCCTTCTGCGACTCATTGACAGCTTCCACTGCATTGAGAAGACGTGCTTCGTAGTCGTACTGCCGTGCCGTGTGGGCCAATGCTTGTACGTCCTTGGGAAAACATGAGCCACCATAGCCCGCACCCGGATAGATGAAATGCCAACCGATGCGTGGATCGGAACCGATGCCCTTGCGGACATGCTCGATGTCCGCGCCAACGCGCTCGGCGATGTTTGCGAGCTCGTTCATGAAACTGATCTTGGTCGCCAGCATCGCGTTGGCTGCGTATTTGGTCAGCTCGGCCGAGCGCACGTCCATCGCCACAACCCGGTCGTGGTTCCGATTGAATGGTGCGTACAACCGCTTCAGCTGCTCGACAGCGCCATCGCTATTTGCACCAATCACGATGCGATCGGGACGCATGCAATCGTTGACTGCATCGCCTTCCTTCAGAAATTCTGGGTTGGATACCACCTCGAATTTGATATCGAGCGCACGAATAGCCAACTCAGCGGCGATGGTTGCACGCACTTTGTCCGCTGTACCAACGGGCACCGTCGACTTGTTGACGATTACCGTGGATTGAGTTAGGTGCCGGCCAATCGTATTGGCAACGGCCAATACGTATTGAAGATCAGCACTTCCGTCCTCATCAGGCGGTGTTCCCACGGCGATGAAGATGGTTTCACCGTGTTCAATGGCCGTGGCTCCGTCGGTGGAAAAACGCAGGCGTCCGGCCGAATGATTGTCCCTGACCATGGACTCGAGGCCCGGCTCGTAGATCGGGATGATGCCAATGTTTAGCCCTTCTACCTTGGACACATCAATATCGACGCAAATCACATCATGGCCCACCTCGGCTAAACAGGTACCGGTGACAAGGCCAACGTAACCCGTTCCAAAAATTGTCACTTTCATCTGCTGTCAGAGCCTTCCGTCAACCGCGTCACGGGGCAGTACGTATTTCACGTCATAGATGATGGATTGTGGCTTGCCATAAGCCCTCACTCCGACGGCACCCATTTCGCGGAACTGGTCGTGGCCCACCGCTACGATCACGGCGTCGTAGTCCCCCTGGTCCGGCTGAATCGGGATCACACCGTACTCATGCTGGGCTTCGATTGCATCGACCCACGGATCACAGATATCAACTTGGGCGTTATAACCCTGTAGGGCCTCCATGATATCGACCACTCGCGTGTTGCGAAGATCCGGGCAGTTTTCCTTGAAGGCCAGGCCGAGCACCAAGATGCGTGCGCACACCGGGTTGATGCCTTTGCGCACCATCAGCCGGATAACCTCGCCGGCGATATACGAGCCCATGCTGTCGTTGGTTCGGCGCCCGGCCAGAATCACGTCCGGGTGATGACCCACTTCTTGCGCCTTGTGCGTGAGGTAGTACGGGTCTACGCTAATGCAATGGCCCCCAACCAGGCCCGGACGGAATGGCAGGAAGTTCCACTTGGTTCCAGCGGCTTCGAGCACTTCCAGCGTATCGATACCGAGCTTGTTGAACAGGATGGCGAGGTCGTTGACCAGGGCAATGTTGAGGTCACGCTGAGTGTTCTCGATGACCTTGGCGGCCTCGGCCACTTTCAGCGAGCTGGCCTTGTGCGTGCCGGCGGTGATAATCGAACCGTAGAGACGATCGACGAAGTCCGCCACTTCCGGTGTAGAGCCAGAGGTCACTTTCAAGATGGTGGTGACGCGATGCTGCTTGTCACCAGGGTTGATGCGCTCAGGACTGTAGCCGGCGAAGAAGTCTTTGTTGTAGACCAAACCGGAAACCCGCTCCAGGATAGGCACGCAGACCTCCTCAGTGCAGCCCGGGTAGACCGTGGATTCGTACACCACGATATCGCCCTGCTGGATGACCTTGCCCAAGGCTTCGCTGGCTTTTACCAGCGGCGTGAGATCGGGCCGCTTGGCGGAGTCGATCGGCGTGGGTACGGTAACGATGTAGACGTTGCACGACTCGATATCAGAGAGGTTCGCACTGAAGCCTAGACGCGGAGCTGCGGCCAGCTCCGCTGCATCGACTTCCAGCGTGTGGTCATGGCCGGAACGCAGCTGGTCGATGCGCGCGATATTGATATCGAAACCTATGGTGTCGTAGTGCTTGCCGAACTCCACAGCGAGCGGCAGGCCGACATAGCCCAGGCCGATGATGGCGATCTTCGTGTTGTCCAGTGAGTGCATGGGGCTTCCGTGGGGCGATTTGAATGGGGTTTGTCTGGTGTGGCGGGACGAACTAAGGGGAGCGGATGGGGCTGGCTCGACCGCTGATTGTGGGGTTTTCTTGTTGCAGGGGTGATGCGGGTTTGGAGCAGGAGCTTAGGGCAAGAGCTACCCCTCCTCGGTCCTCCCCTGCGGAGCAGGGGAGGAGGAAGAGCGCAGGGCGCTATTTGGCGGCTTTGTATTCGTAGTAGCCGTAGGAGTAGTAGCCGGCGGCGCGGCGTTCGACGGCGTTGAAGATGGCGCCCTTGATCTCCACACCGTTCTGCTGGAAGCGCTGCTTGGCCAGGGCGATTTCGCGCGCCTGGTTCAGGCCGAAGCGCACCACCAGCAGGCTGGTGCCGGCGTGGTGGCCGATCACCGCGGCGTCGGTCACCGCCAGGATCGGCGGGGTGTCGACGATGATCAGGTCGTAGATCGGCATCAGCTTGTTGAGCAACGCGGTGAAGTTGGCGTGCATCAGCAGTTCGGACGGGTTCGGCGGGACCTTGCCGCGAGCGATGAAGTGCAGGCTGTCGACGCCTTGGACGGGGCGGATCGCGGCGGGGAGTTCGAGTTGTCCGGTGATCAGCTCGGACAGGCCGTTTTCCGGCTTGCCACCCATCACCTTGTGCTGGCCGCCCTTGCGCATGTCGGCGTCGATCAGCAGCACGCGCTGGCCTGACTGGGCGATCACCGCGGCCAGGTTGGCCGAGACGAAGGTCTTGCCGGCGTTGGGGCTGGAGCCGGAGATCATCAGCAGGTTGTTCTTCGCCTCCAGCCGGGCGAAATGCAGGCTGGTGCGCAGGCTGCGCAACGCTTCGGTGGCAAGGTCCGCCGGCGCACTCACAGCCAGCAGGTGCTGCCTGCCGTTGGCGCCGTGGTGGTGCACATCCTTCACCGAGATGGCGATTTCCTGCTCGCTCAGCGGGATCGAGGCGTAGACCGGCAAACCCAGTTGCTCGATGGCTGCGGGATCTTCCACGCCGCGGTTGAGCATCTGGCGCAGGAAGATGAAGGCCACGGCGAGGAAGCCGCCGAGGAAGGTGCCGCCCAGCACGATGATGGCTTTCTTCGGCTTCACCGGGTGGCTGGTGTCCACCGCCGCCTTGTCGATGATGCGCACGTTGCCGACGGTGCCGGCGCGGGCGATGTCCAGTTGCTGGGCCTGATTAAGCAGACTGGTGTAGGTCTCGTTGCTGACCTGCACGTCGCGGGTCAGCCGCAGCAGTTCCTGCTGGGTGTCGGGCAGTTCGCCGACCTGCTTCTCCATCGCGTCCTTCTGCGCCTGCAGCTGGCCGATCTGCTGCATCAGGGCCTTGTAGGCGGGGTGCTCGGGAGTAAAGCGGCGCTCGATGTCGGCCTGCTGCATGCGCAGCTGCTGGATGCTGGTTTCGATGGCGACGGTCTGGTCCAGCAGGCCCTTGGTCTGCATGGTGATGTCGACCGAGTGCGCCTGGGTCTGGAACGCGTTGAGCGCGGCGGTGGCCTTTTCCAGGTCGCGGCGCACGTTGGGCAGCTGTTCCTTGACGAACTTCAGGCTGTTGGCCGCCTCGGCGGAGTTGCGGTCCACGTTCTGCTTGACGTAGATCTCGCTAACCTGGTCCAGCAGGTTGGCGGCCAGCACCGGATCGGCGTTGTTGTAGGTCAGCGCCAGGATGCCGGAGTCCTTGCCCTGCTCGCTGGCGTTGACATCCTGCTGCAGCTTGGTGATCACGGCCAGATCGCGCTGGCGCACCACGTCGAAGCGGGTACCGGGGTTGGCGGCCAGCGCCTTCACCTGGATGGTGACCCCGTGGCCGCTGGCCGGCTGGCCGACCTGGCCGTTGAGCAAGACGTTGCCGTCGTCATCGCCCAGGCTGAAGGCGCCGCTGTTGCCTGCGACCAGGGTGAGCGTCTTGCCTTGCAGGCGGGCGGGCACGTCGAGCTGGAAGATGTCCAGCGCGGCGCCGCCCCAGTCGTAGCTGTTCATGCCGAACTTGGGTGCGGCCACGGCTCCGGGCTTGTCCGGCGAATAGCGACGGGCGATGAAGTTGCCGAACAGCGGAAAGCGGTGCGGCGTGACGCTGATCGCCAGGTGCAGGTTGTCGGCGGCCCCGCCGATCACCGTGCGCGAGGTGATCAGCGCGATCTCGGTGGTGGCTTCGGAGCTGGAGGCGCCCAGCGTCTGGGTGAGGTCGCTGAGGCCCGGCAGGCTGGGCACCTTCTGCTCCACTTGCACGATCGCATTGGCCTGGTAGATCGGCGTGGCCAGCAGCGCGTAGGCCACGCTGACCACGAAGAACACGCCGGTGACGATGAGGATCAGCCACTTGTGGTCGATCAGGGTGCCGAGCAGTTCGCCCAGATCGATTTCGTCGTCGCTGGACGACGGGGTTTGCGTAGCAGCCATGCAGGGGCTTTCCTATCTATATATATGGTGGGTTACAGGTAGCGCAGCCAGCTATCAACACCTTGTGTGATCAAACCGTATACATGATCGAACGCAGGGCGCTGCTGGCGGTACGGGTCGGGGATGTCCCGCGCCTGCACCCATTTGTCGAGTACAAAAATCTTGCCGCTGGCCTCGGGAGCCAGCCGCACCATGGCGTCGACATGGCTTTTCTCCATGCCCAGCACCAGATCGGCTTCGCGCAGCATGGCGGGCGTCAGCTGGCGCGCGCGATGGGCCGCGCCGTCGATACCGTGTTCTGCCATGACCTGCATCGCCGTCGCATCCATCGGGTAGCTCGTCATGGCATGCAGGCCGGCACTGCTCACCTGGATGTCACGCGCTGCCAGCCGCTCGCGCAACAGGTATTCGGCGGTCGGGCTGCGGCAGATGTTGCCAATACAGACGGTCAATATCCGTTTGAACAACTCGATGACTCCTCGATTACCCGGCAAGGTCGCCCGTCGTGCCGGCGCCCCGCGCTCCTCTGGATTGTTGAACACTCCCCCCTGGAGCTGCTGATTGGGCATTGCGCAACGTTCCGTGGACATCTCCACAACCGCGACGTATGCACGTTCCCTGACCAGCCCGGCATGATAACCGAAGCCCGGCCAGCTTGGCGGCCTCAGCCTGACTGGTTCATGTATGTACCCCTGCGAAATTGTGGTTATACTCGCCGAGCACGGAATTCACGTCCGCTTGACGCCATATCTCCCGGGGAAATATTCATGAAGAAGATGATCGTTGCGCTTCTGGCGACGGGCCTGATGGGTTCCGCGCTGGCCCAGTCGGCTGATCAGCAGCAGCCCGCCACCCCGCCGCCGGCACCCGCGGTTGCCGGCGCGAAGACCGCCACGACGCAGTCGCTGGGTGAGATGACCCCGTTCTATGTGATCGGTGGCGTGGTTGTCGCAGGCGCCATCGTGGCTGCCTCCAGTGGCGGCAACGACCACAAGACCAGCACACCGCCGCCGACCGGCACCACCGGTACGAACTGAGCGAACGCACCACCTCATTGAAGCCGCGCCCGTTCTGGCGCGGCTTTTTTGTGCGCGCGCCGCGAGGCCTGGGACGCAAGCTTGGGGTTCACTCTTCCCCATACATCTTTCCTTAACCTTGCTTTGGTATGGTTCGGTGACAGGCGGGATCCCGGTGCCGTGGGATAGCCCATGAAAATCATGCTTGCAAGTCTTTTGGCCGCTGGCCTGTTCGTTACGGGAATGGCCCAGGCCGCAGAACCGACGCCGTCAGGCGCCCAGAACCAGAGCCCCTCGCAGACCCCGGCCGTCGCCGGCGCAGCCGCCGCCGGTTCCGCCTCCACCGGCGGCATCACGACGGGCCAGGCCATCGCCGCGGGCATTGCCGTGACTGCCGTGGTCGCCGTCGCCGCAGGAGCGGGCAATGACGACAGCCATGGACATGTTCCCGGCACCGGAGGCACGGGGACGACCGGCACCACGGGAACGACCGGCACCACCGGCACGCATTGACACGTATTTAAGTCGGGCGGCCCTTCCCTCGACTTGTCCACTCCTCCTGCGAGCGGCTTTTCTCCCTCCCCTGCCTCGGCAGGGGAGGGCGGGGTGGGGGTGCTCCTGCTCTGCGTTGCTGCCCCTGTCGGCCTTCACCTTCACTACACCAGCCTCCGCGTACATGGTTCCTTCACGACCGCTGGTTATACTGACGGCGCTGTTTTTTCCCGAACACCGGTCACAAGGAGCAACACATGAAAATGATTCTTCCCGCACTTCTGACCGCTGGACTGATGGCTTCCGGCTTGGCCATGGCGGCGCAGCCGCAATCGGACAACGCCCAGAACCCGCCGGCCCAGCCAACGGTGGCAGGCGCCAACGCCGCCAGTGTCGCCTCCACGGGAGGCATTACCGCTGGCCAGGTGATCGCGGTGACCATCGCGGTGGTGGCAACCGTCGGCGTGGTGGCTGGCGTGGCTCGCGACGACTCGCATCCGGTGCCTGGTACCACCGGTACCCACTGATATCCTGTGACTGATCTCGAACAAACGTGCCGACTTCGTTCGGCACGTTTGTCGTGTCTGTCGTTCCCTCCGTCGCCTTGAGCCCCCTCCATCGTGAAAACATCACCTGCCCTTCTCCTCGTTGCCTGTGTCGCCCTGCTGAACGGCTGTGCGCTTGCGCCGGGCCAGCACATGTCGACCAGCGAACTCTCCCGCGGCGACACGGTCGACAACAGCCAGGTCGAACTGGTCCCGATCACGCCGAAGCTGATCGCCATGGATCGCGCCAGCGCCCAGGCCACGGCCGTGCCTCCAGCCTTGCTGGCGTACCAGCCGGAGTCGTACCGGATCGGTGCGGGCGACAGCCTGTTCATCACGGTGTGGGAACACCCGGAACTGACCTCACCAGCCGGCCCGCAGCAGGCCACGGTGGCGAATGGCCGTCTGGTGCGCTCGGATGGCACCTTGTTCTACCCCTATGTCGGCACATTGAAGGTGACCGGCATGACAATCGAGGAATTGCGCGAGGCCATCAGCAAGAAGCTGGCCGCTTATGTGGAGAAGCCGCAGGTTGACGTCAGCGTCGTCGGTTATGGCAGCCAGCGCGTGCTGTTGCAGGGTGCGTTCGTGAAGACCGATCCGCAGCCGATCACGGCGGTGCCGTTGACCCTGGCGCAGGTGCTGGGCACGGCCACCATCAATACCGATCAGGCCAACCTTTCCGGCCTGGTGCTGACCCGCGATGGCCAGGATTACCACCTGGATCTGGACGCACTGAACAGCGGCGGCAAGCTGGCGCAGGACATCTACCTGAAACCGGGCGACCGCCTGTTCCTGCCGTACAACGATCGCCAGGAAGCGTACGTGGTGGGTGAAGTGGTCAAGCCGATGGCGATCAACTTCAAGACGTCCGACCTGAGCCTGACCCAGGCACTGGGACGCGCGGGCGGGCTCAACCCGCTCAGCGCCAAGGGCAAGGCGGTGTACGTGATCCGTGGCGTCAAGGATCTGGAGCAGGCGCCGTCGAAGGTGTTCAGCCTGGACGCGCGCTCGCCGGCGGCCTTCGCGCTGGCCGACCAGTTCATGGTGAAGCCTGGCGACGTGGTGTTCGTGGGACCGGCCGGCGTGACCCGCTGGAACCGCTTCTTCAGCCAGTTGCTGCCGTTCTCGGGCCTGATCAATTCGGCGGCCAACGCGAACAAGGATTTCTGAGCGCGGCCGGTTGCGGGATTGCGTAGGGGGGCAATGCCCGCCGTCTTTTCGATACATTGCGATGGGCGGGTGCGGCGGGCAGTACCCGCCCTACGAAGCCATGCCACCCGATCAGGATGAGGACTTTGGCTTGCCACCAGACCAGTTGACGAACAGCGAACGCACCGGCGTGTCGACAGCACATGCCGCTGCCGCGCGTACGTTGCCCGCGTGGTTTTTGCTGCTGGCCTGCCCGCTGCTGCTCGGCCTGCACGGCTGCAGCGAGTTGTCACGATCCTCGATCAAGGCCATGCGGCTTGCCGTGAAGGGCCGGCCGCAGGTGCAGCCGACCGCGGCCGAGGTGGCGGCCAAGCCGTATTTCCAGCTGCAGGCCACCAGTCCGGAAGGCAGCGCGGTGCTGATCCTGGGCAACGTCGACGGCGGACGCCAGGCGTGGTACGGCAATCATGGCGTGGTTGTCTTCATCGAGCACGGCCGTGTGGTGCAGACCACCGGACTGGGACAGGACCTCGACGGCGTGCAGTTGCCTGCCGACGATCCGTTCGCGCGCGGTCTGCAGACGCTCACCGCGCCGGTCAGTTATCGCATGGGCAAGGACTGGTCGCCGGGCTATCGCTACGGCGTGCCGGTCGACGCCACGCTGACACCGGCGGGTCGCGAGCAGATCACGATTCTCGATCAGACCCACGACGTGCTGCGGGTGGACGAGCAGCTCGACGTGCCGTCGCTGCATTACCGCGTCACCAACCACTACTGGGTGGACCCACGCGACGGTTTCATCTGGAAGAGTGACCAGCAGGTGGCGCCCGGCCTGAGTCTGCAACTGGTGCAATTGCGCCCCTACCGAGAGCCGCAGCCATGAACCGCGCATGCTTCGTGCTGCTGATGCTGGCCTGGTCGACGGCGGCCGCCGCCGTGCAGGTCCAGGTGAGCGGCGCCGTGGCGCATTCGGGTCACACGGAACTGAACGACCCTGCCCGCCTCAGCGATGCCGCGATCGCCGCGCAGCCGCTGCCGCAGGCCTACATGAAAGGCGCGGCCTGGTTGCGGCCAGGCTTGCTGGTCACCCAGCAGCGCATGAAAGCCGGCGTGCTGTTCGACCTGGCCAGCCTGCAACAGCGGGCGCTGGCAGGCGACGACCAGGCACTGGCCGCGAGCAGCGCGGCGCTGCGCAGCTGGATCAGCTCGCTGCCGGTGACCGGACGTGAGTCGCCGGCGCTGCTCGATCCACGCGCGGTGGAAGTGAATGCACCGGAAAATCACCTGCTGGCCGCTGGCGACGAATTGTTCTATCCGCTGCGTCCCGAGGGCATCCGCGTGGTCGGCGCCGTGCAGCAACCCTGCACCCTGCCGCTGGTGCCATTGCAGGATGCGCGGCTTTACGTGGACGCGTGTGCGCTCGGCGACGCCGCGGATCGCGACAACATCTACGTGATCGAGCCGGACGGCCACGTGTTCGTGCAGGGCGTGGCCCTGTGGAATCGCAGCGAGGCGCAGGCATTGGCGCCAGGCGCGGTGATCTACGTGCCGCTGCGTGAAAGCGCCGCCCGCAAGGTGGACGCCACGATGAACCGCGACATCGCCGCTTTCCTGGCGACGCAGGTGTTGCCGGGGCCGGGGAAGCCGTGATGAACGTGGTTCGCGAAGAGCACCCACCCCGTAGGGCGGCACGGCCCGCCGCCTCCTGCATCCACTTCGCAGCAAAAGGGGCGGGCCATGCCCGCCCTACGAAAAGCCGCCCCACGATAAGCCGGCACAGGAATCCGCAGGTTTGAACAGCTCCGAATCCCTCCGCCGTCAATGCACCTGCCTGCTGCCGCTGGCCGGCTGGTTGCTGACCTGTTCGGTGCACGCACAGAATGCCCCGACGCAAAGTGACTTCGGCGGCGCCGGCTTGCTGCAGACGCCTACCGCGCGCATGGCCGATGAGGGCGAAGTGGGTTTCACCGCCAGCCGCACCTCGCCGTATACGCGCTACAACTTCACCCTGCAGCCGCTGCCGTGGCTGGAAGGCAGTTTTCGCTACATCAACATCGCCAACCGTCTATACGGGCCGTCAAGCCTGAGCGGCGACCAGAGTCTCAAGGACAAGTCGATCGACGCCAAGGTCCGACTGTGGCGCGAAAGCCATTACCTGCCGGCCGTGTCCGTAGGCATTCGCGACCTCGGCGGCACCGGGCTGTTCTCCAGCGAATACGTGGTGGCCAGCAAGCGCTTCGGACCGATCGACGCCAGCCTGGGCATGGCCTGGGGCTACATGGGCAATCGCGGCGACATCGGCAATCCGTTCTCGATCCTCAGCGACAAGTTCGATACGCGACCCGGACGCGGCAACAATCCCGGCGGCCAGTTCAACAGCCACAATTATTTCCGCGGGCGCACAGCGCTGTTCGGCGGCATCAGCTACCAGACGCCATGGCAGCCGCTGATCCTGAAGCTCGAGTACGAAGGTAACGACTACAAGCACGAACCATCCAGCAACAACCAGCCGCAACGCACGCCGATCAATATCGGCGCGGTCTACCGGTTGAACCGCAATGTCGACTTCAGCCTGGCGCTGGAGCGCGGGCGCGTGGCGATGTTCGGTTTCACCCTGCACACCAACCTCGCCCAGAGCAGCGGCCCCACCAAGCTGCTCGATCCGCCTTTACCCGATCGCGCCGACAAGCCGCCCACGCAGACCCCGCAGCAGGTCGACTGGACGGCCGTGAGCAAGCAGCTGCGCGACAACGCCGGCATCGAGGTGTCGAAGATCAGCCGGCGTGGCCGCGAAGTGGTGGTGACCGGCGAACAGCAGCGCTACTTCTATCCGGCCAAGGCGCTGGGTCGCACCGCTCGCGTGCTGGACAACCAGTTGGCGCCGGGCACCGACTGGTACACCGTGGTGTCCACCCGCGAAGGCCTGCCGATCGTGGCAACCAGCGTGCATCGGCAGCGCTTCGACGAACTGCTCAACTACGACATCGACCTGCGCGACTTCCGCCGCAGCGTCGAGCAGAACCCGCCGCTGCCGCAGCGCGAGGACGTGCTGTACCGTGCCGAGCCGAAGAAGTTCAGCGGCAACCTCGCGGTGGGTTACGCGCAGTCGCTGGGCGGCCCCGACGCCTTCATCCTGTACCAGGTGTACGCGAACTACGACGCGAACTTCCACTTCACCCCGAACCTGTGGTGGAGCGGCAACTTCAGCGCGAACCTGCTGAACAACTACGACCACTTCAAGTACGACGCACCCAGCAACCTGCCCCGCGTGCGCACCTACGTGCGCGAGTACCTGACCAGCTCGCGGCTGACCATGCCGGTGTTCCAGCTGACCGCCAGCCGTCGCCTGGGCACCGATCTGTATGGCCTTCTATACGGCGGCATGCTGGAAAGCATGTACGGCGGCGTGGGCGGCGAAGTGCTGTACCGCCCTATGGGCGAGCGCTGGGCGATCGGCGTCGATGCGAACTGGGTGAAGCAGCGCGGCTTCGACCAGGACTTCTCGTTCCGGCGCTACCACGTCGCCACCGGCCACGTGACCGGCTACTTCGACCTGGGCTACAAGGATGTCACCCTGGCGCTCAGCTACGGCCGCTACCTGGCCGGTGACCGGGGCGCCACCATCGACGTGTCGCGCCAGTTCCACAACGGCGTGCGCATGGGTGCCTACGCCACGTTCACCAATGTCTCGGCGAAGCAGTTCGGCGAAGGCAGTTTCGACAAGGGCATCTACCTGTCGATCCCGTTCGACCTGATGCTGCCCAGCTCGCACACCAGCAGCGCCAACATCCTGTGGCAGCCCCTGCTGCGCGACGGCGGCGCCCGCCTGGCCAAGCGCTACAACCTCTACGACCTGACCAGCGACCGCGACAGCGACCCCCTGCAGGACAACCTGCAGAAGATCACCGAGTAACCCCACCCCAGCCCTCCCCCGCATGCAGGGGAGAGGCGAAGCGGCGCGGCTCCCTCCCCTGCTCGCAGGGGAGGGCTGGGGTGGGGTCGCTCTTGATCTTGCTTCCTCGCCACCCGGAGCTACCCCCTCCCAACCTCCCCCTGCAAGCAGGGGGAGGAGCCAAAGCCGCCGCGCTACGCCAGCCTCACCTCGCCCTCGTCCACCTGCACCGCCACCGTGCGCAGGTGCTCGCCCCGGCAAGGCCCGGCGATGCACAAGCCATCGCCCTGGTTGAAGGTGGCGCCGTGCACGGCGCAGATCAGGGTGTCGTTCTTCAGCAGGAATTTGCCGGGAGCGTAGTCGAGGCGGCGGCCGGCGTGGGGGCAGACATTGAGATAGCCGTGCACCTGCTCGCCACGGCGCAGCAGGATCAGGCTTTCCTCGCCGTCGACCAGGCTGGCGTCCACCGCGGTGGCGCCGCCGTCGGGGATGTCGTCGAGCCGGCACAGTGCCGGGGGTTGCGACAATTCGGCGGGGGTGGGTATATCCATCGGCACTTGCCTCGGGGGGCGGTTGGCCCCATGGTGGTCGCGTAAGTCGTTGATTTTACCACACGGATTTTTAACACATGCACTTCTCCCTGCCTCCCCTTCGTCGTCCTCGCCATCCGCTGGCGCGCGCCCTCTCGCTGGTATTGGGCGTGGCCGTGCTGGGTGTGCTGCTGGTGTTCGGGCTGGTGGTGGCTGGCGTGCTGCTGGTTGGCGGCATCGTGCTGCTGGCCGTGCGCCAGTGGAAGCAGGGACGTTCGCCGGTGCAGCGGAAGGCGACCGGCAATGGCCAGCCGGCCGTGCTGGAAGGCGAATTCGTGGTGATCCGCCAGGGTCGCCCCGTCGCGCATTGAGAGGTCGTGGGTTTTTCAACCTCGCGCAGACTCTGAGTCGTCCGGCAGGGGCGCACGCCGCCGCAGGGATGGATAATGCGCCGTCCCCACACGATCCGCCCCCATGCACGACACCTCTGCCTCCGCCGCGGCCACAAGGCCGCGCAGCCTGACTGATCCCCGCGTCCTGATTCCGCTGTCGCTGCTGGCGCTGTACGTGATCTGGGGGTCGACCTACCTGGGCATCCGGTTCGCGCTGGAAAGCTATCCGCCATTCCTGCTGGCGGGCATCCGCTTCCTGGGGGCTGGCATCGCGCTTTATGGCTTCCTGCGCTGGCGCGGCATGGCGGCGCCGACGCCGCTGCAATGGCGCAACGCCACGTTCACCGGCCTGCTGCTGCTCGGCATGGGCAACGGCCTGGTGTGCTTTGCCGAGGAGCGGGTCAGCTCGGGCATCGCCGCGGTGGCGGTGGCCAGCATGCCGCTGTTCGCCGCGCTGTTCACCGGCATGTACGGGCAATGGCCGAACCGGCGCGAGAGCATCGGCCTGGTGATCGGCTTCGTCGGCGTGATCGTGCTGAACCTGGGCAGCAGCCTGTCCGGTTCGCGGCTCGGCGCGATCGCGCTGCTGGTGGCGGCGATGTGCTGGGCGTTCGGCTCGGCCTGGAGCCGTCGACGCGACATGCCGCAAGGCCCGATGAACACCGCCGCGCAGATGCTGACCGCCAGCGTCGCGCTGCTGCTGTTCGGCTTCCTCAGCGGCGAACGCCTGCCGGCGCATCCCACGATGCATGCCACGCTGGCCCTGATCTATCTGGCGGTGTTCGGTTCGATCGTGGCGTTCAGCGCCTACCTGTACGTGCTCAAGCACGCGCGTCCCGCGCTGGCTACCAGCTATGCCTACGTGAATCCGCCGGTCGCCGTGCTGCTGGGCATCCTGCTGGCCGGCGAGCAGCTCGGACCGTACGATCTGCTGGGCATGGCGGTGATCCTGGGCGGCCTGGTGGTGATCACGCTGGCGAAACAGAGACGTTGAGGGTGTCGGGCAGCCAGGGGAAGGACTTCGGTTGAGGGGGGCTCTTCTTCCGAGCTCAAATCAAAAGCTTACCCCCTTCCAACTTCCCCCTGCCTTGCAGGGGGAAGGGCGAACGTAACGCCGCGGGGCGGCGTTGGCGTGGGTTTATTGAAGCGGGGGCGGCGTTGGCATGGTTTTATTGAAGCGGGGGAGCGGACATGAATGCAGGACGGGATGGCTGGATGGCGCGCGTCGCGCTGCGCAGCGCGGCGTGGGCGGAGCGCTGGTTTCCCGATGCATGGGTGTTTGCCGCGCTGGGCGTGGTGCTGGTGGCGCTGGCCGCGTTCGCGCTCGGCGCCACGCCGATGGCTACGGTCGGGGCGTTCGGCGACGGCTTCTGGAGCCTGATACCGTTCACCATGCAGATGGCCTTCGTGGTGATCGGCGGCTACGTGCTGGCCACCGCACCGGTGGTGGCGCGCTTCATTGATGTGCTGGCGCAGGCACCACGCACGGGACGTGGGGCGGTCGTCTACATCGCCCTGGTCAGCATGCTGGCGTCGCTGCTGAGCTGGGGCTTCTCGCTGGTGTTCGGCGGCCTGCTGGTGCGCGCGCTGGCGCGGCGCAGCGACCTGCGCATGGATTACCGCGCCGCCGGTGCGGCGGCGTATCTGGGCCTGGGTGCGATCTGGGCGATGGGGCTGTCGTCGTCCGCCGCGCAATTGCAGGCGAACCCGGCCAGCATGCCGCCGGGCCTGCTGGCGATCACCGGCGTGCTGCCCTTCAGCCAGACGATCTTCCTGTGGCAGTCGATCGTGCTGACCGCGATGCTGATCGTGGTGTCGCTGCTGGTCTGCTGGTTCACCGCGCCGTCGGATGCGAACGCGCGCACCGCGCAGGATTTCGACATCGGCGAAAGCTCGACCCCGGCGCTGCCGCCGCGCACGCGCCCGGGCGAATGGCTGGAATACAGCCCGCTGCTGTCGCTGGCGATCGGCCTGCTGGGCCTGGGCTGGCTCGGCCACGAGTTCGCCAGCAAGCCGGCGATCAGTGCGATCGCCAACCTCAACACCTACAACTTCCTGTTCCTCACCCTGGGCATCCTGCTGCACTGGCGCCCGCGCAGCTTTCTCGATGCGGTGCATCGCGCGGTGCCCGGCACCGCCGGCGTGCTGATCCAGTTCCCGCTGTACGGCGGAATCGCCGCCCTGCTGACCCACGTACCCGGCGCCGACGGTTCCACCCTGGCGCACCGCTTGTCGAACCTGTTCGTGCACATCGCCGGCACCGAGAGCTTCCCCGCGGTGATGGGCGCGTACTCGGCGATCCTCGGTTTCTTCGTGCCCTCCGGTGGAGGCAAGTGGCTGGTCGAGGCGCCGTACGTGATGCAGGCGGCGAACGACCTGCACGTGCACCTGGGCTGGGCGGTGCAGGTCTACAACGCGGCCGAGGCGCTGCCGAACCTGATCAACCCGTTCTGGATGCTGCCGCTGCTGGGCGTGCTGGGACTGAAAGCCCGCGACGTGGTCGGCTACACCTTCGTGCAACTGGTGGTGCACGTGCCACTGGTGCTGGGCCTGCTGTGGCTGCTGGGGATGACGCTGGATTATGTGCCGCCGGTGATGCACTGAAACACCCGCAGGAGCGCACAGGGTGCGCTCCTGCGGTTTGCGTTTACAGCTCGCGCAGCGCCGTGGTCACCGGCAAGCGCGCGGCGCGCACGGCGGGGAACAGGCCGCCGATGAAGCCGATCGCCAGTGCCCATTTCAGGCCGCTCCACAGCAGCGCGGGGGTAACGCTGAACTCGAAGCTGAGCTTGCCCACCGAACCGGCCGCCAGCGTGGAGGCGGTGTAGCCGTTGAAGATCAGCCACGCCAGGGCGCCGCCGAGCAGGCCGCCGATCAGCGCCAGCAGCATCGTTTCCAGCATGATCGCCACCACCACCGGCGTGCCGCGGAAACCGATCGCGCGCAGCGTGGCGATTTCGCGGGCGCGGGCGGCGACGGCGGCGAACATGCAGTTGAGCGCGCCGAAGATCGCGCCGATCGCCATGATCACGCCGACGGTGATGCCGATGCCCTGGATCATCTTGCTGGTGCCTTCGGACTGCTTGCTGAAGTAGTCGAGGGTGGTGTCGACGTCGACCTTCAGCCGCGGGTCGGCTTCGAGCGAAGCCTTGAATGCGTCGAAGCCGTTCGGGTCGGCCAGCTTCAGCGTCACCGAGTTGCGGCTGCCGCCGCGGCGATAGGCATCGGCGACCACGTTGGCGTCGGCCCACAACTCCGAATCCAGCGCATCGCCGGAGGCAAACTGGCCGACCACGGTCCACAGCTGGTTGCCCAGCTTCACCTGGCGGCCGACTTCGAGGCCGGCGAATTCGCGCTGCGCGCCCTGCCCCACCATCAGTTCATGCATGCCGGGCTTGAACTTGCGCCCGGCGACGACCTTGACGTTCGGCCGCACCGTCCATGCCTCGTCGCCGATGCCGCGCAGCTGCACACTGCCGACGTCGTCCTCGGTGCCGCCCTTCAGCTGCAGGTTCGCGGCGACCACGATCTCCGGCGAGGCGATCGGCTTGCCCTGGGCGTCGCGGGCGATGCCGGCGACCTGCGGAATCACCACCACGTTGTCGCGCTCCAGCACCGACATCACTTCCGACGCGGAGGCGCCGCGCATCACGATGGCGGTGTCGGTGCTGCCGGTCCTGCGCAGCGTTTCGCTGTAGCCCTCGCCCATCGCCAGCAAGGCCACCAGCACGCCGACCACGCCGGCAATGCCGATCACGATCACCGAGGAGGAACCCAGCCGCTGGCGCAAGGTGCTGACGCCGACCGCCGTGACCGAGGATGCCTGGCGGCCCAGTCGGGTCAGCGCCATCCACAGTGCGAACAGCACGGCCAGGCCCAGCACCCCCGGCCATGGCAGGCGCACCCATATGCCCAGCGTCACCACCAGCGCAACGACCAGGCCCAGGCCGATCATGAAATTTCCGAACTTGTTCATGGTGATCTCCTCAGCGGCCGGCCAGTGCATCGACAATGTTCAGGCGCATCGCGCGCACCGCGGGTATCACCCCCACCACCAGGCCGATGACGGCCATCAGCACGATGCCGAGCACCCAGTTGCCCGCGCCGACCGGTGGCAGGCCGAGCCCGCTGCCGGCCGCCACCGCGGGAATCAGCGCGGTGGCAATGCCCAGCCCGATCACCCCGCCGATCAGCAACAGCAGCACGGATTCGGCCAGGACCATGCCGAGCACGCTGGCGCTGGAGAAGCCGATCGTCTTCAGCACCGCCAGCTCGGACGTCCGTTCGCGCACGGCCATCATCATGGTGTTGCCCGACAGCAGCATCAGGGTGAAGAACACCGCGCCCATGATCGAGCTGACGATCAGGCCGATGTCGGCCAGCTGCTTGATCCAGTTGGCCGTGGCGGCCTGTTCGGTCTGCGTGCGGGTCTCGTGGTCGGAGTTGGCCGAGATCGCATCGATCGCCTTGGCCACGCGGTCGGCCTGGTTCACGTCGCTGACGCGGCTGACGTACCAGCCCACCGAGCCGCGGTTGTAGGGCGTGCTGTCGTCGAAGTATTTCCAGTGCAGCAGGATCAGCTGCTTGAACATGCCGCCGGCGTTCTTGTCCTTCGGATGCAGGATGCCCACGATGTCGAACGACCAGTTCTTGCTGCCGTCATGGGTGGGGAAGATGGTGGACTGCAGCGGCAGCTTGTCGCCGACCTTCCAGTGATACTTCGCCGCGAGATCCTCGCCGACCAGCACGCCGGTGCGGGTCTCGTCGAACGCCTTGCGCTGCGCCGCCGGCACCTCGACCTCGGGGAACAGGTCGATGTAGTTCGGACTCACCGCGAAGCTGAAGATCTGGTTGTGCGGGTCCTGGTAGGCCCCGCCGAACCAGTTCGCGTAGGCCACCGCCTTGACCCCGGGCACCTTGCCGATCGGCAGCTCCAGCGACGACGGCAGGGTCTGGATGAAGGACAGCTTCGAGCCGGTCTGCAGGCGTTCGGCGCCATTGGCGCTCTTGCCCGCCTGGTCGAACGAGGTGCGCACCGCGTCGAGCATGCCGAACAGCAGGAACGCGGCGATGATCGAGACCAGGGTGAGGATGGTGCGGGTCTTGCGCCGGAACAGCGCGGCCCAGATCAGGTGGAGATATTTCATGAGAAATGCTCCTCAGCAAAACCTCTTCTCCCCGCCGGGGAGAAGGTGGCCCGAAGGGACGGATGAGGGGTTCGGGCTTGCGATGAGCCCACATTGAGATGCACGTTTTTCACGCCGTGGCCTGCTCGACCAACGTGCCCTTGTCCAGATGCAGCGTCTGGCTGGCGTATTCGGCCGCCTTCGGATCATGGGTGACCATCACGATGGTCTTGCCGTGCTCGCGGTTGAGCTGCTGCAGCAGGCCGAGCACGTCTTCGGCGGACTGGCGGTCGAGGTCGCCGGTGGGCTCGTCGCAGACCAGCAACTCGGGATCGGAGACGATCGCGCGGGCGATCGCCACGCGCTGCTGCTGGCCGCCGGAGAGTTCGCTCGGCTTGTGGCTGGCGCGATCGGCGAGGCCGACCAGTTGCAACGCGATCGCCGCGTTCTTCCGGCGCTGCGACGCCGACAGCTTGGTCAGCAGCAGCGGCAGTTCGACATTGCGCTGCGCCGACAGCATCGGCATCAGGTTGTAGAACTGGAAGATGAAGCCCACGTTCGACGCACGCCACTTGGCCAGCGCGCCGCCACCGAGCTGATCGATGCGCTGGCCGCCCACGCTGATGCTGCCCGCGCTGGGCGTATCGAGCCCACCGATCAGGTTGAGCAAGGTGGTCTTGCCGGAACCCGACGGGCCCATCAGGGCCAGGAAGTCGCCCTCGGCGATCGCCAGGTTGACGTGGTGCAACACCTCGACCTTCTGCTTGCCACGCTCATAGGTCTTGGCCAGGTTCTGGATATCGATCAGGGTGCCCATGCTGTTTCTCCGAAGGCTTCGTGACGGTCGCGGCGGAGGCCGCCGCAAGAGGACATCTGTTCATGACTCATGGCGTGGCCGTTTTCGTCTGCACGGCCGAACCGTCGTGCAGGTCGGCTGGCGGGGCCAGCACCACGCTGTCGCCCGGCTTCACCGCGGCCGGCAGCAGGCGCAACTCGCCCCGGGTCTGCGACGCGGGACTGACGCTGCGCTGGCGCACTGCGCCGCCGTCCACCACGAACACCACGCTGCGGCCGTCGCGCTGCACGATCGCCGTGGCCGGCACCAGCACGCCTTGCGGGACCGGCGCGGCGGCATCGGGCCGCTCTTCCAGGAAGGACACCCGCACGCCCATGTCGGGAACCACGCGTGCATCCTTCTGTTCCAGCGCCACGCGCACCTTGATGGTGGCCTTGCCGCGGTCGGCGGTGGGCACGATGGCGACCACGCGGGCGGGAATCTTCCAGTCCGGGTAGGCATCCAGCACGGCTTCGGCCGACATGCCCGGCTTGACCCGGCCGATATAGGCCTCGTTGACGTCCACGTCCACTTCCAGCGAACTCATGTCGACGATGGTGCCCACGCCGGTGCGGGTGAAGCCGCCACCGGCGGACAGCGGCGAGATGATCTCGCCCACCTGCGCGTCCTTGGTGGTGACCACGCCGCTGAACGGCGCGCGCACCACGCAGTAGTCGAAATTGACCTGGGCCACGGCGGCCTGCGCATCGGCGGACTTCGCCTGCTGGCGCTGCGCGCCGAGCTGGGCACGCAGGCTGTCCACCTGGGTCTGCGCCTGCTCGGCACTCTGCTTCGAGACCAGCCCGCGACCGACCAGCGACTGCAGCCGCCGCGCATCGGCCACGCCCTGGGCCAGTTGTGCCTGGTACTGGGCGACCTGGGCATGCGCCGCATCGGCCTGGGCCCGGGCCGCGGCGAGGTTGGCCCGGTAGCCGCTGTCGTCCAGCCGGGCCAGCACCTGGCCCTGCTTCACGTGGTCGCCTTCCTCGATCAGCACCGCGGTCAGCGTGCCGGTGATCTGGGCGGACACGGTGGCCTGGCGACGGGCGGTGACGTAACCGGTCGCCTGCAGCACGGCGCCGGCGTCGCTGTCCGCACTGGCCGCCACCGCCGTGGCGGTCTGCACCGGCACGGCGCGATGACCCAGCCAGAGCCAGCCGCCGCCGCCGAGCAGCACGACCAGGACCAGCCCGGCGGCCACGATCCACGGCCAGCGGGCGCCGCCACCGCCGTGTTCCTCGCGTTGATGGCGCTCGATGCGCAGTTCCTTCAGCAGCTCGGTGTTGTCCACATCCACTCCCGCGTTCCAGGCCATGTTCCCCATGGGACGAAGCATGAACGACGCGCCGGGTCGTCGCCATGATCCGGCATCAATCATCGGGCATGACAGCTGTCATCCACCCCACCCCACTGTCTGTCGACGAACGGTGCCGCCACGGATCGACAGGCCCGGTGCCCCCTGCTCCGCCGCCTGCGCCGACGGGCCTGCCTTTGCTACGCTTGCCGCATGACCTACGCCATCGCCACTCCCGCCGTCCCGAGCCTGCCGATCATCGGCAGCGACCAGCGTTTTCCGATCCGCCGCGTGTTCTGCATCGGCCGCAACTACGCCGAGCACGCCCGCGAGATGGGCGCGGTGGTGGACAAGTCCGCCCCGATGTTTTTCTGCAAGCCGGCCGACGCGGTGGTCAGCGACGGCGCGGACGTGCCGTATCCCTCGATGACGACGGAGTTGCACCACGAAGTGGAAATGGTGGTGGCGCTGGCCGGCGGCGGCCGCGACATCGCCCCGGCACAGGCTGCCGCACTGATCTTCGGCTACGGCGTGGGGCTGGACCTGACCCGTCGCGACCTGCAGGCACAGGCCAAGGCCAAGGGTCATCCGTGGGACGTGGCCAAGGCCTTCGATCATTCCGCGCCGGTGTCCGCGCTGCGCCCCGCGCACGAGGCGGCACTGGATGACGACAGCGTGCTGCGGCTCAGCGTCAACGGCGAGCTGCGCCAGCAGAGCCGGCTGGGCGAGATGGTGCACGGCGTGCCGCAGATCATCGCGGCGCTGTCCACCCTGTTCGAACTGAAGCCCGGCGACCTGATCTTCACCGGCACGCCCGCCGGCGTCGCCGCCCTGCAGCGGGGCGACCGCTTTCACGCCGAACTGGTCGGCGTGGCGGCACTCGACGGGTGCATCGCGTGATCGGCGACAGCCCCTGAGCCCGGCGGGTTGCGCTACATTCGGCCCGCCAACCGGGCAAACCAAGGGAGTACCAGACAATGAGCATGCTCAGCGAGTTCAAGGCCTTTGCCATGCGCGGCAACGTCATCGACCTGGCGGTCGGCGTGGTCATCGGCGGCGCGTTCGGCAAGATCGTCAGCTCCCTGGTCGACCAGATCATCATGCCGCCGATCGGCTGGCTCACCGGCGGCATCGATTTCAGCGACAAGAAGTGGGTGCTCAAGCCGGCCGACGCCAGCGACCCGGCGCACAAGGTGGCCGAGGTGGCGATCCAGTACGGCGCCTTCATCAACACCCTGATCCAGTTCATCATCATCGCGTTCGCGATCTTCATGGTGATCAAGGCGATCAACCGGCTCAGCCGCAAGCAGGAAGAAGCGCCGGCCGCCCCGCCCGCCGACGTGGCGCTGCTGACCGAGATCCGCGACCTGTTGAAGAATCGGCCGGGTTGACGGAACAAGCGGGAACGGCGAACGGGGAACAAAGAGCGGAAGCCGAAGCCGCATCGCTCTCCCCGTTCCCCGTCCCCCACCCATGACTTCTGGCCTAAGCGCCGCCTGACCTGAGCGCCATAATCGGGGTTTCCTCCGCGGAGTCTCCCGATGCGCCGTCTCCCCCTCACCCTGCTCGCCGCCAGCCTGCTGCTGGCCAGCGGCATCGCCAGCGCCGCCAACACCACGATTCCCGCCACGGCCGTAAAGACGGCCGAACAGTTGCGCGACAAGGCGATGCGCGACGACACCGGCTACCGCATCGTCACGTCGCTGACCACCGAGGTCGGCCCGCGCCTGGCCGGCAGCGAAGCCGACCAGCGCGGCGTGGACTGGGCGGTGGCCAAGTTCAAGGCGCTGGGCTTCGACAAGGTCTACACCGAGCCGGTGACCTACCCGAAGTGGGTGCGCCGCAGCGAACACGGCGCGATCGTCTCGCCGTTCCCGCAGTCGATGGTGCTGACCGCGCTGGGCTATTCGCCGGGCACGCCCAGGGGCGGGCTCACCGCGCAGGTCGTGAAGTTCGACAGCCTCGACGCGCTCAAGGCGGCCGACCCGGCCACGGTCAAGGGCAGGATCGTCTTCGTCGACTACCGCATGCAGCGCTACCGGGACGGCCACGATTACGGCGTCGGCTCACCGATCCGCGTGCAGGGCCCGGTGGTGGCGCAGGCCAAGGGCGCCGTCGGCTACCTGCTGCGCACCGCCGGCACCGACCCGCACAGCCGCACGCCGAACACCGGCGTGACCGGTTTCCGCGATCCGGCCAAGGCGATCCCCGCCGCCGCGATATCCAACCCCGACGCCGACCAGCTCGGACGGGTACTGGCCTACGGCAAGCCGGTGACGGTCAGGCTCGACCTCGACTGCGGCATCGAGGGTGAATACACCGGCGCCAACGTGATCGGCGAGGTCACCGGCGCGAAGCATCCCGACCAGGTGGTCGCCATCGGCGGCCATCTGGATTCGTGGGACCCGGGCACCGGCGCGATCGACGACGCCGCCGGCGTGGCCATCGCGATGGCTGCCGGCAAGCTGATCCGCGACCTGCCGCAGCGTCCCGACCGCACCATCCGGGTGATCGCCTTCGCCAACGAGGAAATGGGCCTGTGGGGCGGCCGCGCCTATGCCGGAAAGCACGCGGACGAGGTGGCGAAATTCCAGCTCGGCACCGAATCGGACTTCGGCGCGGGCAAGGTCTGGCGGATGAGCGCCAGCGTCAAGCCCGAGGCGCGCGGAGCGATCGAACAGATCGCCCGGGTGCTTGCGCCGCTCGGCGTGGCGTACGACGCCGGGCGTCCCGGTGGCGGTGGCTCCGACCTGTCGCAGATGCACGGCAAGGGCATGGCCGCGCTGTCGCTGACCCAGGACGGCACGAAGTATTTCGACTGGCACCACACTGCCGCCGACACGCTGGACAAGATCGACCCGGAGGAACTGGCCCAGAACGTGGCGGTATACGCCGCGTTCTCGTACATGGCCGCCCAGGCGGACGGCGACTTCGGTTCCGCGCCCGGCGCATTCGCCAAGGACGGCGCCGGCGAGTAGCTCTTGGCTCCCTCCCCTGCTTGCAGGGGAGGGAGCAAGCGCGTCGCCTACTTCGCGTAATACGCCCCCGAAGCCACCAGCGGTTCGGGCACGCAGAACGTCTTCGGCCGCACGGTGATCGCGATCGGCACCAGCACCTGTTTCTCCACGCCGCCCACGCTGGCGCAGGATGCATCCGCCGGCAGCTGGTAGTGGATGATCCGCACGGTGTACTGCGGGCAGACGTCCGAACAGGGATGCTCGGCCACCACCGGCACGCCGCGATAGCTGCCCAGAACCACGGTCGTGTGCATCAGGCTGGCCTTGTCCCACGGCTTGGCGGCCTGTGCCTGCAGCGCCGCGGCGTCCAGCTGGCCCGGCTCGCTGGCGCGAACGGCACAACCGGCGTTCAGCAGGGCGACGAAGGCGGCGGATACGAGGATGCTGTTGCGTGACATGGCATGACTCCCGTTGAAGGTCGCGGTGACCCTAGCGCAACCCGGGCGACGTTGTCGTGTAGATGCCGCCGCGCCCCCTTCACGGACGAGCGGGCGTGCGGGCCATATTCGTCGCGTCAGCGCGATCCGTTCGGCAAGGCGGCCGCATCGACGTGCGGCTTGCGCCCGAAGCGCTGCTGCAGGTGATCCATGGCGATGTAGATCACCGGCGTCAGGTACAGCGTCAGCACCTGCGAGAAGATCAGCCCGCCGACCACCGCCAGGCCCAGCGAACGACGCACTTCGGCGCCGGCGCCGATGCTCAGCGCGATCGGCAGGGTGCCGGCCATCGCCGCCATGCTGGTCATCATGATCGGGCGGAAACGCACGCGGCAGGCCTCGAAGATCGCCTGCGCCGGCAGCATGCCCTCCTCGCGCTGCCGCTCCAGCGCGAAGTCGATCAGCATGATCGCGTTCTTCTTGACGATGCCGATCAGCATCACGATGCCGACGAAGGCGAACAGGTCGAGCGAGGCGTGGAAGATCACCAGGGTCAGCAGCGCACCGACCGCCGCCGCCGGCAGGCCGGACAGGATGGTCAGCGGGTGGATGAAGCTTTCGTACAGGATGCCCAGCACCAGGTAGATCACGAACACCGCCAGCAGCAACAGCATGCCCATGCCCTGCAGGGATTGCTGGAACGCCTGCGCAGTGCCCTGCACGCTGCCGCTGATGGTGGCCGGCATGCCCATCGTCTGGACGGCGCCATCAATGCGGGCCACCGCGTCGCTGAGGCTGACGCCCTGGGCCAGGTTGAACGATACCGTGACCGCCGGCAGCTGGCCCTGGTGATTGACGGTCAGCGCCTGCGGTTCGCGGCTGAAGCTGGCCACTGCGCTGAGCGGCACCAGCGCGCCGCTGGCCGAGGTGACATAGAGCTGCGACAGCACCGAGGGATCGTCCTGCAGCTTGCGCTCGACCTGCAGGATCACCCAGTACTGGGTGGCCGAACCATAGATGGTGGAGATCTGGTTTTCGCCGAAGCCGATGCCCAGCGCGGTCTGCACCTGGGCCATGGTGAGACCGAGCGGCGCCAGCTTGGCGCGGTCGACCTTGACCACGATCGAGGGGCTGTTGAGGTCCAGGTCGTTGGTGACGTCCTCGAAGCCCGGCAAGGCGGCGAACGCACGGGTGACCCGGCCACTCCAGTCGTACAGCGCCGGCATGTCGATCGACTGCAAGGTGTACTGGTACTGCGCCTTGGACTGGCGCCCGCCGATGCGGATCGCCGGCGTGTTCTGGATATAGGCGCGGATGCCGGTGACCGCTGCCAGCTTCCGGCGCAACTCGGCGGTGATCCCGTCCACGTCCAGCTTGCGCTGATTCGCCGGTTTCAGCAGCAGCAGGATCGAGCCGTTGTTGACCGTGCTGCGCGAGCCGCCGGCGCCGATACTGGACATGTAGCCGGCGATGTTCGGGTCCGCCGCCACAATGTCGACCAGCTTCTGCTGTCGCGCCAGCATGCCGTCGAAGGACACGTCTTCCGGACCCTCGGTGTTAACGTGCAGGGTGCCGTTGTCGCCGGCCGGAATGAAGTCCTTCGGCGTCACGTAGAACAGCAGCGCGGTGGCCAGCAGGCTGAGGCCGAACGCGGCCAGCACCAGCCGCGGCCGGTCCATGCACCAGCGCAGGCTGTCGCCGTAGCCGCGCTGCACCGCGTTGAAGCCGCGGTCGAAGCCGCCGACCAGCCAGCTCTTCCTGCTCCTGTCGACATCGCCATGGTCATGCGCCTTGACGAAACGACTGCACAGCATCGGCGTCAGCGTGATCGCCACGACGCCGGAAATCAGGATCGCCACGCTGATCACGATCGCGAATTCGTGGAACAGCCGACCCACGATGCCGCCCATGAACATCACCGGGATGAACACGGCGATCAGCGAAAGCGTCATCGAGAAGATGGTGAAGCCGATCTCGCCGGCGCCCTGCAACGCCGCTTCGTACGGCGGCATGCCGGCCTCCATGTGGCGCACGATGTTCTCCAGCATCACGATCGCGTCGTCGACCACGAAGCCGACCGCCAGGGTCAACGCCAGCAGCGAGAGATTGTCCAGGCTGTAGCCCAGTGCGTGCATCACGCCGAACGTGCCCAGTACCGAGATCGGCAAGGCCACCGCGGGGATCAGCGTGGCCGACAGGCTGCCCAGGAACAGGTAGATCACGAAGACCACCAGCGCGCCGGCCAGCAGCAGGGTGAACTGCACGTCGTCGACCGAGGCGCGGATCGACTGCGAGCGGTCGTACAGCGTCTCCAGTTTCACCGACGGCGGCAGGCTGGCACGGAAGCTCGGCAGCACGGCCTTGATCCGGTCCACCGTGGCCACCGTGTTCGCGCCGGGCTGGCGCTGGATCGCCAGCACGATCGCGCGGGTGCCGTTGTACGAGCTGGACTTCTGGTCGTCCTGCACGCTGTCGCGCGCCACGCCGATGTCGCCCACGTGCACCGGCGCGCCGTTGCGATACGCGACCACCACGTCGTTGTACGCGGCGGCGCGCTGCAGCTGGCCGTCGCTGCGGATCGGCAGCTGCTGGCGCGAGCCATACAGCGAGCCGGTGGACTGGTTGACGTTGGCGTCGGCGATCGCGTTCTGCACCTGGTCGATGCCGATGCCGGCGGCGGCGAGCCGGTCCGGGTCCACGCTGATCCGCACCGCGTACTTCTGCGAACCGTACACGCTGACCTGGGCCACGCCGTCGACCATCGACAACTGCTGCGCCAGTTCCGTCTCGGCGTATTCGTCGACCTGGGTCAACGGCATCGTCGACGAGCTCATCGCCAGGTACAGGATCGCCGCATCGGCCGGGTTGACCTTGCGGAACGTGGGCGGCGTGGTCATCTCCTTCGGCAACTGGCGCAGTGCCGAGGAAATGGCCGACTGCACGTCCTGGGCCGCCGCGTCGATGTTGCGGTCGAGCTCGAAGGTCAGCGTGATCGAGGTGGAACCCAGCGCGCTGGTCGAGCTCATCGAGCTGATCCCGGCGATCGTCGACAGCTTGCCTTCCAGCGGCGTGGCCACCGCCGAGGCCATCGTCTCCGGCGACGCCCCGGGCAGGCTGGCGCTGATGCTGATGGTGGGGAAGTCGACGTTCGGCAGCTCGTTCACCGGCAGTTGCGGATAGGCGACCAGGCCGAACACCAGCAGCGCCGTCATCAGCAGCGTGGTCATCACCGGGCGGCGGATGCAGAGCTCCGGGATATTCATGGTAGAGCCTGCTTATGGTCTCCAAGCACCCCGCGCCGGGAACTGTTTGCGCGCAGGCCAAGGAAGAATGAGGGAGTGGACGTCAGTCCACGACTGAGCGATGACGCCGGCATGTGGGCAAACAGACCCAGCCCTTCGGGTTGCCATCGAGTGGCCGCCATGCGGCAGCGCGCAGCTTGACCTGACGGCCAGTCAGGCGCTGCGCCACGCACTACCACCTGGCGGCCACTCGATGACAACGCGGGATGCTTGAAGACCATAAGCAGGCTCTCAGCCCTGCTTGACGGTGGCGGCGCTGCCGTCGACCAGCAGCATCTGGCCTTCGGTCACCACCTTCTCGCCGGCCTTCAGGCCCTTGTCGATCACCGTGCGCCCCGCGCTGGTCGGCCCGGTGGTGACGGTGCGCTGCTGCACCTTGCCGTCGGCGCCGAGCACGAACACGAAGCTGCCGTTGGTCGAACTCTGCAGCGCATGCACCGGCACGCTGACCACGTTGGTCAGCCGCGTGGTCGGCAGCATCACCTGCACGAACTGGCCCGGCGTGAGCCGGTGCTCGGCGTTGTCGAAGCGCGCCTTCAGCACGATGGTGCCGGTGCTGGTATCGACCGCGTTGTCGATGAAGTCCAGTGCGCCGGTCAGCGGCGCGGCGCGATCGCCGGAGATCGCCACCTGCACGTCGAGCGCACCACTCTGCCGCGCGGCGCGCACGGCCGGCAGGCTGTCCTGGGGAATGTTGAACGCGACACGCACCGGCTCGACCTGGTTGAGCCGCACGATGTCGGTGCCGTCGGCGCTGATCTGCGCGCCGGGATAGACCAGCGGCGCGCCGGCGATGCCGTCGAACGGCGCCACGATCCGCGCATAGTCCAGCTGGGTCTGCGCCAGTTCCTGCGCGGCGCGATCGCTTTGCAGGTTGGCCCTGGCCACGGCGAGGTTGGCCTGGTACAGGTCGTAGTCGGCCCTGGAGACGAAGCCTTTGCCGAGCATGTCGGCATAGCGCCGCTGGTCGGCCTCGGCCTTCTGCAACAGCGCCTGGTCGCGCGACACGTTGCCACGCGCCTGGTCCAGCTGCGCCTTCAGCAGGGCAGGGTCGATCTGCGCCAGCACGCTGCCCTTGCGCACCAGCGCGCCGGGCGTGAACGACAGCGACTGCAGCTGGCCCGACACCCGTGCGCGCAAGGTCACCGTCGACCATGGCTCGACGCGACCGACCAGTTTCAACGACAACTCGATGTCGCCCTGGGTGGCCGTCGCCACTTCCACCGGCACCGCCGCGGGCGCCCGAACCGGGCCGGTCCCGCCTCCGCCGCCGCGCCCGAAGTGGACGGCGACAGCGACCGCCAGCAGGGCGGCCAGCGCGAGGACGATTTTTTTCCAGGACATGCGGGGTGGATTCTCGGTCTTCTTGCCTGATGCGACGACGACGGATCGCCCGATGGCGAAGCGGGTCTCTGGCCGTGCTGGCGCAGCCACGTTTCAACGCGGCAGCGCGCCTCCGGTTGACCCGCGGCGGCGGGACATCGCCCACTATGCCCCGCATGGCGCAAGTCATGACCGCGACTGATGGCACTGGTCAGCCGCGGGATGATCAATCGTCGGCGCCGGCGCCCTGCTCCAGCGCCTGCAGGTTTTCCTTGATCTGGTTGATCACCGCCAGCGCGTTCTTCAGGGCGTCGTGGTCGATGCCGCGGGTGGCGTCCCGGCGCAGCTCCCGCGCGATCACCTCCATGTCGCCCACGATCACCTTGGCCTGGTCGGTGACGTACAGGCGCCAGGCGCGGCGGTCCTTGGGGTCGGGCCGGCGCTCGACGAAGCCGGCGGCCTGCAGGCGATCGATGACGCGGCCCACCGCGATCGGTTCCATTTCCAGAAACTCGGCCAGCTCGTTTTGCCGCAGGCCCTCGCGGTGGTACAACATCTTGGTGGCACGCCACTGGGCGCGGGTCAGCCCGAATTTCACCGCGCGACGATCGAAGTGCTTGCGGAACAGCAGGGTCACGTCGCTGAGCAGGTAACCAAAGGAAATGTCTTCCGTTTTCGCCATGATGCGTTGCTACCCCAGCGCGCCAGAATGCCTGCCTGAAGCATAGGGCAAGCCGTCCATTGCGCGAAGCCATGCCGATCAGCACCCTCCACGACGACATCACCCGCCTCGACGTCGACGCCATCGTCAACGCGGCCAACCCCGGCCTGCTCGGTGGCGGCGGTGTCGACGGTGCGATCCATCGCGCCGCCGGCCCCGGCCTGCTGGCCGCCTGTCGCGCGCTCCCCGAGTCCGCTCCCGGCGTGCGCTGCCCCACCGGCGAGGCACGCATCACCCCGGGCTTCGCCCTGCCCGCGCGGCACGTGATCCACACGGTGGGGCCGGTCTGGCATGGCGGCCACCATGACGAAGCGCGCTTGCTGGGCCAGTGCCATCGCAATGCGCTGCGCCTGCTGCGCGGGCAATCCCTGCGGACGATCGCCTTTCCCGCGATCAGCTGCGGCGTCTACGGCTACCCGCCCGAACTTGCCGCCGCGGTGGCGGTGCGCGCGCTGCGCGAGGAGCTGGCCGACGACGAGGTCATCGAGGTCACGCTGTGCTGCTTCAGCGAGGCGATGCGCGCGGTGTTCGCACAGGCACTGGCCAGTTAGGGATGCTGTCGCCATCGCCACGCGGCGACGCAACGGTCAGTCCAGCTTGAACGGATACAACGGCGCCAGGCCGGAGTCCCTGCCCGCCGCGCTTGCCGCACGCCACGCGAAGCCGCGCCTGAATGCCTCGGGCAGATTCGCGTCAGCCTCCGGCATGGCGGTGCCGGCGTAGTGTCGCCGCTGCAGCGCGGCGATCGCCGCATGCTGGCGCGGATCATCCAGAGCCGCCGACAGCTCGCCCAGATGCTGGATCGCGGGACGTTCCGCCCGCGCCCACGCCAACAGGCTGCGCGCCTGCGCCGCCGCATCGCTGCCGCGCGCGGCGGCCAGGAACGCCAGCTGGGCATTTCGTGCGGACGACCGCGCGGGCGCGGCTGGTGTCGCCGGCTCAGCGGAACGGCGACGCCACCACCACCATGCCGCCAGGCTGAGCAGCCACAGGCCGAGGCTGGCCAGCGCGATCCAGCGCCACGGCGTGCTTGCCGCCCCGTTCGTCGAGCCAGTGGCCACAGTGTGGTCGCCCGTCACCGCCGCGGTGGAAGCCGATGCTGCCGGCGGCGTGGCTGGCGCACCCACGGCGGGCAGCACCTCGATCGTATGGGCGGGTATCCGCGCCACTTCCATCTTGTCGCTGACCACGTTCCACCACTTCAGCGTGGTGGCGGGAATGGTCAGCGGGCCGGCGCGTTCGGGCACGATCGCGAACGACTGCTGGCGCCGGCCGGTGACCCATTCGCCGTCCTGGCGGTTGCCGCTCACCGGCTTGTCCGGGTAGACGGTGGCGCCATCCAGCGGCGGCAGGCTCAGCGCCGGCAGCGCTTCCTGCGACAGTCCGGTGGCCTGCAGATTCATCGTGAGGTTGAACGGCTGGCCGACCCGCGGCGCGGCATCCTGCGCCGTGGGCCAGCCATCCAGGCTCAGGCTCAGTTCGCGCGCGGGCAGCCATGTGCTGCCGCCGAAGTCCGCTGGCGCCGCCTTCACGTCGAGGGTCTGCGCCGGGGCGCTGGCGCTGACCGGCACGGTGGCGCCGAAGAAACTGTCCGGGTCGCTCGGATCGGCCGCCTGGCCTTCGAAATCGACCGGCGGAATTTCCACCTTGCCCGCATGTTGCGGCGTCACCGCGTAGCGCTGTTCGAGCACGTGATAGCTGCGGCCGCCGCGCTCGGTGTCGTAGTTGAGGCCCTTGCCCAGCGGCACGATTTCCACACCGGCGACCTGCGGCGGCTGCGGCGCGTCGCCGCCGATGCGGGCGGCGTAGTACAGCCGCGTCACGTAGGTGAACTGCTGGCCGACATAGCCTTGCGCCGGGTTGATCTGCGATTCCATGAACACGTCTTTCGACGAGGCGCTGGCCGCATTCGGGTCGGGCGCGGTCACCGTGAGTTGCAGCGGCGTGGTCTGGCTGCCGGCCACGCTCAACGCGGGAATCTGCAGCACGCCGGTGTGCCGCGGGCGCAGCGCGATGCCGAAGGTCAGCTCGGCGCTGGCCTTGCCGTTGACCACGTTGTAGCTGCTGTTCTGCGAGCTGCCGAGGATCTGGAAATCCCGGTTCAACGCACCCAGGTCGGGCGCCGGGACACCCATGCCCTGGCCGCTGACGCGCACGTTGAGGGTCACTGTTTCGCCGAGCTGGACCGTGTTCCGATCCAGCGTGGCGGAGACGTCGCCCGCCAGTGCCAGCGCCGGCAGCAAGACCAGCGCCAGCAGGCATCCGCCGATGAACTTTCGTACGGTCACGGCTCTCCATCCTCGTTCGTGGCGCCACCGTGGCGCTGCTGGTACTCGAGCTGGAACTTGCGCCGCAACAGCGCGCCGGGATCGTCCGGCACGCGCTGCAGCGCGTGGCGCAGATCCGCCGGCAGCTTCGCCTGCGGGTCATCCTTGGCCAGCGCGCCGAGCTGGTGGCCGTCCCTGCTCTTGTCCCCGGCCTGCCGCGCCAGCGCCTCGTCCACCTGCTGTTTCAACGCCTGCTGCGCACGTTCGGCCTGCGCCTTCTGCTCGGCCTGTTCCTGCGCGGTCTGCGGTTTGGCCTGATTCTCGCCTTCCTTGCCGGACGGGTCCTGCGACGAATCGCGCTTGCCGTTCTCGTCCTGCGGCTGGTCGCCCTTGCCGGCTTGTCCGGACGGCTGATCCTGGCCCTCGCCTTGTTTCTGCTGGCCCTGCGAACCTTGCTGCCCAGCCTTGCCCTGCTCGCCCGCCGACGACTGGTTCTTCTTGCCGTCGTGGCCTTCGTGCTCCTTCTGGTCCTGCGGAGACTGCGGCTGTTGCTGGCGCAGCCAGTCCTCGACCGCCTGCCGGTTCGCCTTGGCATCGGCGTTGGCCGGATTGCGCTTCAGGGCTTCGTCATAGGCGGCAATCGCCTGCCTGTATTGGCCCTGCTTCGCCAGCGCATTGCCCAGGTTGTAAGCACCGTCGCTGCCGGGAACCTCGTGCAGGGATTGCGCCGCCGCCTGGTAGTCGCCGGCACGATAAGCGGCGGCGCCGCGCCAGGCCGGATCGCGGGCCAGCTGCAGGGCGCGCTTCGCGTCGCCCTGGCGCAGGGCCTGCGCCGCCTGCTGGTCGGGGCGCTGCCACAGGTCCTTCCAGCTGGTGGCCGAGGCGGTGCCGGGCAACAGCGGCAGCACCAGCAGCGGCACGGCCAGCAACCAGCCGCGACGGAATGCCATCGCGGCGATCAGCAGCAACGGCAGCAGCAACCACGGTCCGCGATCCTGCCACTCGTCGCCGACCTGGCCTTCGGCCAGGGTCGCGCGGGTGTGGCGCAGCTCGCCGTGCAAGGCTTCGATGTCCGCCTGGTCGGCGCTCATCACCACGTAGCGTCCGCCACCGGCGGCGGCCAGTGCGCCGAGCGCGGCGTCATCGCGGCGCGACAGCACCATGTTGCCGCCCGCGTCGCGCAGGAAGCCGCCATCCGGCGAGGGCACCGGACCGCCGGCGGGCGTGCCCACGCCGAGCACCGACACGTGCACACCCGCGGCGTTTGCCTTGCGCGCCGCCGCCTGCGCCGCGGCATCGGCCTGGTCGGTGATCAGCACCAGCGAACCACCGCCGGCCTTGCCATCGTGGATCAGCGTCACGCTCCGTTCGATCGCGGCGGCGGCGTCGTCGCCATCCACCGGCATGGTGTCGGGCGCCATCGCGTCGAGCAGGTCATCCAGGCTGTGTGCGTCGGCGGTCAGCGGCGCCACCACGAAGGCTTCGCCCGCGTAACCCACCAGCGCGTTGAGGCCGTCCCGGTTCGCGTGCAGCAGGTCGCGCGCCTTGTAGCGCGCGCGATCCAGCCGGCTGGGCGCGACGTCGCGGGCCAGCATCTGCTGCGACAGCGAGATCGCCACCACCTGCGCCGGGCGGCTGGCATACAGCGGTTGTTCGATGCGGCTCCAGGTCGGCCCGGCCAGCGCCAGCGCAGCCAGCATCCAGGCCAGCGCGAACAGCCACACCGGCAGATGCGCGTGGCGGGCACGCCCGCGCAAAAGATGCGGCAGCAGGGCTGCATCGACCAGGTGCGACAACGCAACCTGTCCGCCATCGCGGCGCGTGCCGAACCAGCCGATCAGCGGCAGCGCCAGCAGCCCGAGCAGCCAGCCCGGCCGGAGGAAATGGAACTGCTGCAGCAACTCGTTCATGCCGGCCGCTCCGGCACGCGTGCAAGGCGCTGCGGCAGCACCACCAGCAACAGCAGCACGATGGCCGCCAGCAACGGCCAGCGGAACAGTTCGTGGCGCGGGCGCAACGCCGGACCGTGCTGCGGCATCGGCTCCAGCGCATCGATCGCCCGATACGCCGAGGCCAGTTCGCTGCTGTCGGTGGCGCGGAAGAAGCGGCCGCCGGTCTGCGTGGCGATGTCGGTGAGCATGTCGGCGTCGAGGTCGGCCGAAGGATTGACCAGCTGGCTGCCGAAGAAGCCGGGGATGCGCAGCTGCGTGGCGCCGATGCCGATGGTGTAGATCCGAACGCCGGCCGCCTTCGCGGCGCGGGCCGCGTCGCGGGGCGCAATGTTGCCCGCGTTGTTGACGCCGTCGGTGAGCAGTACCAGCACGCGAGCCTGCTCGGGCAAGGCCGACAGGCGCTTGACGGCCACCGCGATGGCATCGCCGATGGCCGTTTCGGTGCCGGCGAGCCCCACCGCCGCGCCCTGCAGTTGCGCGCGCACGGCGGAAAGATCGTAGGTTAGCGGCGTCACCAGGAAGGCCTGGCTGCCGAACAGGATCAGCCCCATCTCGTCGCCGTTGCGGCGGGCGATGAAGTCGCCGGCAATCGCCTCGACCGCCGCGAAGCGATTGACCTGCTGCCCGGCCAGCTGCATGTCGCCGGTGCGCATGCTGCCGGACAGGTCCACCGCCAGCATCAGCGCTCGTCCGCTGCGCTGCTGCGCCTGCGGCGGGCCCACCCATTGCGGTCGCGCCGCGGCCGCCAGCAGGCACAGCCAGGCCAGCGCCAGAAGCCACGGCGTCAGTCCACTCGCTCGCTGGCCGGCCACGCTGGCCAGGCGCACGCCGGGTTGCGGCAGATGCAATGCCTGGCCGGGCGCGACGGGACGCAGCCAGCGCCGCAGCAGCCACGGCAGCGGCAACAACACGATCACCCAGGGCCAGGCGAACTCAGCCATCGGACTGCTCCGGGGACAGCGGCTTCCAGCGGCGCGGCTGCAGCGCCTGCTGCAGCCAGCGGCGCACAGCGCCAATTGTCGCGACGGGGTCGAACGCCGTCAGCGGTCGATAGAGGTGTTGCTCCAGCTCCGCCAGTTGCGCCATCGTCGCCGCATCCAGCGGCACCCGCGCGAGCGTGCGTTGCCAGTCCTCTTCGCGCTGCCGGGTGGAACGCGCATCGTGACGACGCGCGACCCGGCGCAGCAGCTGATGCAACCCGCTGACCAGTCGCGCCGCGTCGGCATCCCGCGCGTATTGCGCGGCCATCCGCTCCAGCTCGCTCATCACCTCGCGCCGCCGGCGCAGCACATCCCGATACTTGCGGGCGTACGCAATCGCCACCCCGATGAGCAGCAGCGCGATGACCGCGAGCGCCCACCATCCCGGCGCAGGCGGCCACCACGCCGGCTCGACGGGCAGATGGATGTCGCGCAGTTGCGGGCCGCCGGGCGCGATCATCGAGCGCCTCTCCGCGTGCCGAGCAGGCCGTTCACCGCGTCGAAGGCATCCGCCGTGGTGTCGATGCTGCTGCAGCGCAGCCCCAGTGAACGGGCCAGTTCACCCAGCCGCGCCTGCCCGGCCCCCAGCACGCGCTGGAAATCGCCACGCTGGCGCTCGGACTGCAGCATCACCTCGCAGCGTTCGCCGGCGTGCTCCAGCGGGTAACGGCCCGGCGGCGGCGGCACCAGTTCCAGCACGTCGGCCACCACCAGCATGCTGACCTGGGCATGGCGGCCCAGATCGAGCAGCCGCTTGCGTGCCGCATCGTCGCAACTGAAACCGTCGCTGATCAGCAGCACGCGGCTGGCGCCGTGCAGGACGCGACCGGCACGCGCCAGCGCATCGGAAAGCGGTTCGAGTCGATCCGGTGCAGCGTGCGCATCCCACTCGGCCATGGCGCCGCACACCGCCAGCGCACCGCGCGGGCCAGCCTGGGGGCGTACCAGCTGGTCGGCGTGCCCGAACGCCATCACGCCGACGCGTTCGCCGGCGCGCATCGCGCACCAGGCCGCCGCCGCCGCCGCGCGCGCGGCCTGCACCGACTTGAAGCGCACGCGGGTGCCGAAACGCATGCTGGCATGCGTGTCGAGCAGGATCAGCAGGCAGCCTTCGCGGTCCTCCTGGAACAGCTTGGTATGCAGCTTGCCGCTGCGCGCGGTCAGCCGCCAGTCGAGCCGACGCACGTCATCGCCGGCCTGGTAGACCCGCGATTCCGCATAGTCCATGCCGCGGCCGTATAGACGGCTGGACTGCTGGCCGCTGCGGGCGGCACGGCTAAGCAAGGGAGCCAGCCGCACCTTGCCGACCCTGGCGCGCAAGGCGATCAGTTCGGACAGCGATACCCGGCTGAGTCCATCGCCGTCGGCGGCTCGAGAGACGACGGCGTTCACGGCAGCGGCACGAGATCCAGCAGGCGACCGATCACCTGGTCGGGCCGCACGCCTTCGGCCTCGGCCTCGTAGCTGAGCAGCACGCGATGGCGCAGCACTTCGTGGGCAACCGCGTGCACATCCTCGGGCAGCACGTAGTCGCGCCCCGACAGCCACGCCTGGGCCCGCGAACAGCGATCCAGCGCGATGGTGGCGCGGGGGCTGCCGCCCCAGGCGATCCAGCGCTTCAGTTCCGGCCCGTAGTGCCCGGCATCGCGGGTGGCCAGCACCAGCTGGGTCAGGTACTCCTCCAGCGCCGGCGCCATGTGCACCGCCATCGCCGCATCGCGTGCGGCGAACACGTCGGCCTGGCTCAACAGCGCAGGAGCGGCGGCCACCGGATGGGCCCGGCGACTGGCCTGTTCACGGGCGAGCTTGAGGATCGCCAGCTCGGCGGTGGCATCGGGGTAGCCGATCGTCACGTGCATCAGGAAGCGGTCAAGCTGGGCCTCGGGCAAGGTGAACGTGCCTTCCTGCTCGATGGGATTCTGCGTCGCCATCACCATGAACAGCTCGGGCAGCTGCCAGGTGCGACGACCGACGGTGATCTGCTGCTCGGCCATCGCCTCGAGCAGGGCCGATTGCACCTTCGCCGGCGCCCGGTTGATCTCGTCGGCGAGGATGATGTTGTGGAACAGCGGTCCGCGCTCGAATTCGAAGCTTCCCGATTGCGGACGGAAGACGTCGGTGCCGGTGAGGTCGGCCGGCAACAGGTCGGGGGTGAACTGAACGCGGTGGAAGTCCGCCTCGATCCGCGCCGCGAGCGCCTTGACCGCGGTGGTCTTGGCCAGCCCGGGTGCGCCCTCGACCAGCAGGTGGCCGTCCGCCAGCAACGCCACCAGCAGGCACTGGACCAGGTGCGGCTGACCGATGATGCATTGCTGCAGATCGTCGCGCAGCTGCGCAAAGGAGGTTTGCAGGTGGCTCGAAGGCCCGGTTTCGGGTGTATCCATGAGGCGTTCCGTGGTTTGAGGCGAAGGCGGTCTGATCAATGGGTCGACCTGACCGCAAGTTCGCTCGGCGTGCTACAGACCATCAACCATGCCGGAAATTCCATCGCCGGGCACATGCCAGCCGTCACGCATAAAAAAAGAGGCGGCCGAAGCCGCCTCTTTTCCTGGTGCTGCCAGAACTTACTGCAAGGTGTCGCTGAGAATCCGCGGCGTCACGAAGATCAGCAGCTCGGCCTTGGTGTTGACCCGCGACGTGCTGCGGAACAGGGCACCGATGCCGGGGATGTCGCCCAGACCGGGCACCTTGGTGATGGTGTTGGACTTGTTGACCTCGTAGATGCCACCGAGGACGACGGTCTGGCCGTTGTCGACCAGGGCCGAGGTGTTCACTTCACGCGTGTCGATGGTCGGGATCTTGCCGCTTCCCGGGGCGTCGACGTAACCGGCCAGCGCATCCTTCTTGACGTTGATCATCAGGTAGACGCGGTTGTCGGCGGTGATCGTCGGGGTGACCTTCAGTTCGAGCACGGCGTCCTTGAACTGGACCGTGGCGGTACCGCTGCCGGCTCCGCCGCCGGCGCTGTTCTGGAACGTCACGTAGCCGATTTCCTGGCCCTGGCGGATGACCGCTTCCTGCTGGTTGGCGGTGATCACGCGGGGGCTGGAGATCACCTCGCCACGACCTTCGGTCTGGGCGGCGGAGAGTTCCAGGTCCAGCGCGTAGTTGGCGCCGAGGATGGCCAGGCCGAAACTGCCGCCCTTCAGAGTGGTGGGCAGGTTCACGTTGAGGCCGCCGGAGCCGACCGTGCCCGGAGCACTGTTGTCGCCGATCGCGCTGGGCACGCCGCTGCCCAACTGCAGCACCTGGCCGCTCGGATTGGTCTGCTTGCCGCTGATGCCGAACTTCGCGCCCAGTTCACGGGTGAAGTCGTCGGTGGCGACCACGATGCGCGATTCGATCAGCACCTGCTGCACCGGCTTGTCCAGCACCGCGATCAGCTCGCGCAACTGGCGGATCTTCTCCGGCGTGTCGTTGAGCAGCAGGGTATTGGTACGCACGTCGAAGGAGACGCTTCCGCGGGGCGAGAGGAAGCCGCGCTGGGTGTTGCTGCCGCTGGTGCTGCCGCCACCACCCTGGCCCTGCTTGCTGCCGGTGGTGAGCAAGGTGGCGATGTCCGACGCCTTGCCATAGCTGATCGGCACGTAGTCGGTCACCAGCTCGGCGGTGTCCTGCGCCTTCAGCTTGGCATCGGCCAGATCCTGTTCGTACTTGGCCAGCTCGGCCTGCGGAGCGACCCAGACCACGTTGCCGTTGCGGCGCTTGTCGAGGCTCTTGGCGCGCAGGATCACGTCCAGTGCCTGATCCCACGGCACGTTGACCAGACGCAGGGTGACGCTGCCGCCGACACTGTCCGAAGCGACCAGGTTGAGGCCGGAGATGTCAGCGATCAGCTGCAGCGCCGAACGCACCGGGATGTCCTGGAAGTTGAAGGTGACGCGCTTGCCGTTGTAGTTCGGCTCCTGGTCGAGCTTGCCCAGCTGCGTCTGCTTGGCGTCGGCCTTCTTCGGCGCCACTTCGACCACGTACTGGTCGGCGGTCTGGTAGGCGGACGTTTCCACGTTGCCCTTGACCGCGATCTCCATGCGCGCGCCGCCACCGTTGCCGGTACGGGTGACGATCGACTGCACCGGCGTGGCGAAGTCGAGCGTGTCCAGACGCTGGGCCAGGTTGGCCGGCAGGTTGGCATGATCGATGGTGACCAGCACCTTGTCGCCGCTGCGGGTCATTTCGGCATTGGCGCCGCTGCCGCTGAAGTTGATCAGCACGCGACCTTCGCCGTTGGGGCCACGACGGAAGTCGATGTTGGAGATGGCCGGACCGTTCGACGAGGACGGCAGGGCCTTGGTCGGGTCGATCGTGGCGGCCGTGGTCACCGCCTGGTCGGCGCTGCCGTTGTTCACGGTCAGGATCAGGCTGCTGCCGTCGATCCGCGAGCGGTAGCTCGACTCACGCATCAGTTCCACGACGACGCGGGTGCGACCGCCAGCGGAGACAGCGGACACGCCCGAGGTCGAGCCCTTGCCGATGTCCAGGTGGCGCGGCGCCGCGTTGTCGGTGTCGGCGAAGTCCACCGCGATGCGCGGCGGGTTGCCGGTCGTGAAGATTTTCGGATCCGGCACCGGGCCATTGCCGAAGTCCATGTGCAACTCCACGCTGCCACCGGGCAGTGCGTCGTAGCTGATGTTCTTCAGCGTGGTGGTGGCTGCCATCGCAGCGCTGGTCCAGGTGGCGCCAGCGATCAGCAGGCCCATCAGCATGTAACGGCTTGCATGGCGCATGACACGGCCCCGCACGGATTGGATTTGGTTGCTCATTGCATCAGCCCCTGTCTACCTATTTCGCGTCGAGCGCGATGCTGGCAGGACGTTCCATCCAGCCACCATTACCGTTGGATACCAGTTCGACCAGATCAATATGGTCTTCGCTGATCGCCGTGATATGCCCGTAGTTCTGACCCATGTACTCGTTGACATGGACGCGGTGGATCACCCCGCCCGGGTCCTTGACCAGCACTTCCATGCTGCCGCCGGCACCGACCGTGCCGACCATCTTCAGGCTGTCCAGCGCGAACAGCTCAAGCGGCTGCTTGGCGCGGTTGGCGTCCGGCCTGGGACCGCTGGTAGCGGCGGTGTTGTTGTCCAGCTCGGCCGTGCTCGGGCTGAACGGGTCACGGCGATCCTGGTCGTCGTACTTGAATGTCTCGAAAGTCTTGATCACCGGCAGCGGCTGGATCGGCGCGCCCTTCTTGGCCTTTTCCTGCGCAACCCAGCTGCGCAGGTCGGACATGCCGCGGGTGCAGCCGCCGAGGATCAGCACGGCGCCCAGCATCAGTGCGAAGCGTGCAGCGTGTGCCGGCTTGATGAATGTCTGCTTGTTCATTTCCGGCCCCCCGCCCTGTTCTTGCCCGCGGGTTTGCTTGATGCCGCGCTCTCATCGTCATCGAGGTAGCGATAGGTCTTGACGGTGCCCTGCAGGACCAGTTGCCCGTTCGCGCCCTTGTCGCCCGCCGCCTTCGGTGTCAGCGACACGTCGTGCAGGGTCAGGATCACCACCCGCGGCAACGAAGCCACGCCGCTGATGAAGGTGCCGAACTGGTGGTAGGTGCCGCTGAATTTCAGGGCGATCGGCCGCTCTGCGTAGAAGTCCTTGGGCGTCTCCGGACCGGGCTGGAACAGGTCGGTCTCCAGGCCGGCCGACTGCGCGGTCTGCGAAATGTCGGTGAGCAGCTCCGGCATCTCGGTCTTGCTGGGCAGCTGGCGCAGCAACTGGCGCAGCATGTCCTGCATCTCGTCGAGCTGCTGTTGCAGCGCCTCGAGATTGACCGACTTGGCCTGCTTGGTGGCGAATTCCTGCTTGAGCGAACCTTCCTTGCCGACCAGCGAATTCAGGCTGTCCTGCTGGTCGCTGATGACGAAGTACCAGCCGGCCAGCAAGACCAGGCCGAACAGGAGCGTGGTGAAGAAGATCTTTACCGACTGCGGCCAGCCACCAACGTTGTTGCGATCGAGGTTCTGGATATCACTGAGGAAACTCATGATCAGACACCTCCCTTCGCAGCGGGCGCACCGACCGGCTTGGCTTCCGGCGTCACCGGGGCCGCGGGCGTGGTCACTGCCTTGGCCGCCGCACCCAGCGGTGCCGGCACCGCCGGCGTGGCGCTGGAGCTGCTGCCCGCGGGCAGCAGCGGTGTCTTGGTGGAGTCGACTTCGTCGGTTTTCGGCTTGCTCAGTTGCACGTTCAGGCCAAACGAGTAGGGCATGCGGGAGGCGTCATGCGTGTTCTGCGTCTGACGCAGGTCGGCATGGCCCATCCACGGCGAGACTTCGATGTTGCGCATGTATTCGGCCACGCTGGCGTTGGACTGCGCCACGCCGTCGAGCGACATCGACTGGCCGCTCTGCTTGAGTCCGGTCAGGCGAGCGCTGGTCGGGATCGTCTTCACCAGTTCGTCGAACAGATGCACCATCTGCGAGCGGTCGGCCTGCAACTGCTCGATGATCTGCTTGCGGGCCAGCAGGTGCTCGCGCACATTCTCCAGCTCCTTGATCTTGGCGATGCGCACGTCGAGCTGCTTGATCTCGGTCTGCAGGTAGGCGTTGCGGTCATTCTGGTTGTCGATGCGCTGGTCCATCCAGAACATCCACACCAGCAACGCGCCAAGGCCGACCACGAAGGCCGCGACCAGCTGCATGTAGAACTCGCGCTCGCGTTGCTTGCGTCGCTCGGCGCGCCACGGAAGTAGATTGACGTGTGCCATCAGTCGAAGCTCCTCAAGGCGAGGCCCACCGCAATCATCAACGCGGGGGCATCCTGCGCCAGCGACTGCGCCTGGACCCGAGGCGACAGCGACATGCGGGCCAGCGGATTGGCGACGACGCAGGGCACGCCGAGCTGCTCTTCGAGCATCGGACCAAGGCCTTCGATCGACGCGCAGCCACCGGCCAGCACGACCTGGTCGACCTTGCTGTACTCACTGCCGGCAAAGAAGAACTGCAGCAGACGGCTGATTTGCTGGATCAGCGATTCCTTGAACGGCTCCAGCGCCTCGGTCTCGTAGGACTCGGGCAGGCCGCCCTTGCGCTTGGCGCGGCCGGCTTCCTCGTAGGAAAGGCCGAAGCGCCGCATGATCTCGTCGGTCAGCTGCTTGCCACCGAAGACCTGCTCACGCGAATAGATGGTGCGCTGGTTGCGCAGCACCGACAGCGTGGTCATGGTGGCGCCGATGTCGACCACGGCCACCAGGGCTTCGCGGCTGACATTGAGCTGGTCGGCGATCATCGCGAAGGCGTTCTCCATCGCGAACGCCTCCACGTCGATCACCGCGGCGGTGAGTCCGCCCAGGTCCAGCGCGGCCACCCGCATGTCGACGTTCTCGGTGCGCGAGGCCGCCAGCAGCACGTTGTTCATGTCGGGGTTGTCGCGGACCGGACCAAGCACCTCGTAGTCGAGACTGACTTCGTCGATCGGATACGGGATGTACTGGTTCGCCTCGACCTGGATCTGGCCTTCCAGGTCATCGTCGGACAGCTCGCTGGTCATCGGGATGATGCGGGTGATCACGGCAGAGCCGGCCGCCGCCGCCGCCGCGTGCTTGAGCTTGGAGCCCGAGCGCGCCAGCGCGCGACGAATCGCGTCACCCACCGCCTCGACCTCGACGATGTTCTTCTCGACCACGGCGTTCGGCGGCAGCGGCTCGACCGCGTAGTGCTCCACGCGATAACGGCCACCCGCCTGACTTAGCTGCAGCAGCTTGACGGCAGTCGAACTGATGTCGACACCAATCAGCGCCGGCTTCTTCGGTGTAAAGAGCCCCACGGTGTTTCCCCCTTGCCGCTGACGCCCGTAGCCAGAAACCTGGCGGGGTGCGCAGTGGCATTAAATCGAAAAATTAATGCAATGGCAACGGTCTACGGAAACTTTCTCAAGTGATTGGCGTGATCCGGGCCACATTTGGGCCAAACCCCTTCTTGGCTCGACCCTTGCTTCGGCGGGCCGGTTCCAGCTTTGGCAAACCACGCCTCATGCGACGAATACTGCTACATCTATACTCTGCCATGTTTTGACTCAGGTCTCGCTATCTCCACACCATGCAAATTTTCAAACGCTTGTTGCGCTGGGCTCTGCTCCTGGCCTTTTCCGGTTTGCTCCTGACAGTTATCGCGGTTGGTGTGGCGTATTGGCTGATCTCTCCCCGGCTGCCCTCGGTGGCCGAGCTGAAGAATTACCCCATGCAGGTCCCGCTGCGGGTGGTCAGCGCCGACGGCAAGCTGATCGCCAGTTTCGGCGAGACACGGCGCATCCCGGTGGACATCGAGAAGGTGCCCGACCGGCTCAAGCATGCGGTGCTTTCGGCCGAAGATGCCGACTTCTACCACCACCCCGGCGTGGACTGGCATGGCATCGCGCGAGCCGGCTGGCATGTGGTGGTGACTGGCGGCGACAAGGGCCCGGGTGGCTCGACGATCACCCAGCAGGTGGCACGCAACTTCTTCCTGAGCCCCGAGAAGCTGTATTCGCGCAAGCTCACCGAAATCTTCATCGCGCTGCGCATCGAGCACGAGCTCAGCAAGGACCAGATCCTCGAGCTGTACCTCAACAAGATGTTCCTCGGCCACCGTTCCTACGGCGTGGCCGCCGCAGCGGAGTATTACTACGGCAAGACCCTGGACCAGCTCAGCGTGGCCGAGTGCGCGCTGATCGCCTCGACCTTCCAGCTGCCCTCGGTGGTCAATCCGATCAACGGGCAGAAGCGGGCGATTGCGCGGCGCAACTGGGTGCTGGGCGAGATGCTGCGCCACGGCTACATCACCAAGCCCGTCTACGAGCAGGCGATCGCCGAGCCGAACCACGCCTTTCCGCATGAGCAGCCGATCGAGGTGGACGCCCCCTACCTGGCCGAGATGGTGCGCCGGCAGGTGCTCGACCGTTTCGGCAACGACGCCTTGACCGAAGGCTACGTGGTGAAGACGACGCTGCAGAGCGGCCGGCAGCAGGCCGCGGTGGATTCGGTGCGCGAAGGGCTGATCGCCTACGACCGCCGCCACGGCTGGCGCGGCCCGGAAGCCCACCAGGATCTGCCGGCAAGCGCGGGCGAAGCCGATTTCGACAACCTGCTGGGCAGCTACGGCAGCATCTCGGGCATGCAGCCGGGCATCGTCACCGCCAGCGACGCCCGGCAGGCGACCGTCTACCTGTCCAGTCACGAAAGCGCGATCCTCGATCTGGCCGCCCTCGCCTGGGCGCGTCCGCACATCAGCGACGACCGGGTCGGAGCCACGCCGACCCGGGTCGACGCCGTGCTCAAGCGCGGCGACATCATTCGCCTGGCCCGCGACGACAAGGGTGAATGGCAGCTGGCGCAGATCCCCGCCGCGCAGGCCGCGCTGACCTCGGTGAATCCCGAGGACGGTTCGATCCAGGCGCTGGTCGGCGGCTTCAGCTTCGTACGCAGCAAGTTCAACCGCGCGGTCATGGCCGCCCGTCAGCCCGGCTCCAGTTTCAAGCCATACCTCTACTCGGCGGCGTTCGAGCGTGGCTTTACCCCGGCCTCGATCATCAACGACGCGCCACTGGCCCTGCCCGACCCGTCACGCCCGAACGGTATCTGGACGCCCTCCAACGACGACGGCAAGTTCGCCGGCCCGATGCGCCTACGCGAGGCGCTGGTGCAGTCGAAGAACCTGGTCTCGGTGCGTCTGCTCGACGCCATCGGCGTGCGCTTCATGCGCGAGTACGCGACCCGCTTCGGCTTCTCGCAGGACGCGATCCCGGCCAACCTGTCGATGGCGCTGGGCACCGCCTCGGTGTCGCCGATGAGCATGGCCCGCGGCTACGCCGTGTTCGCCAATGGCGGCTACCTGGTCACGCCGTATTTCATCCACGAGATCGATGACCGCAACGGCACGCCGGTCTACGTGGCGAACCCTGCCCGTGCCTGCCGCAACTGCCAGGAGCGCCTGCTGGACACCAATCCGCCCGGCCCGCCGCCAGCCGACATGAATCCGACGCCAGCCAACAACCTGGCCAGCCAGGCCGGCGAGCCGGCCAGTTCGAGCAGCGTCGACGGCGTGGGCGAAGCCGTGCTTCCGGCCGATGCGCACGGCGCCGGCGCGCATGCTCCGGTGCTGGCACCACACGTGATCGAGGTGCGCAACGATTACCTGATGGTGTCGCTGATGAAGGATGTGATCCTGCGTGGCACCGGTTCGGCCGCCCGCGCCCTGGGGCGCGACGACCTGGCCGGCAAGACCGGCTCCACCAACGACCACCGCGACGCCTGGTTCGTCGGCTTCGACGGCGAGCTGTCGACCGCCGTGTGGGTGGGCTTCGACGACTACAGCTCGCTCGGCCGGGGCGAATTCGGCGCCAAGGCGGCGCTGCCGATCTGGATGTCCTACATGGGCAGCGCGCTCAAGGACCAGCCATCCAGCACGTTGCCGATGCCGCCGGGAATCAGTACGGTAATGATCAACCGTTACAGCGGACTGCCTTCCGGCGCGGGTGATCCCGATGCCATGAACGAGATGTTCAAGGTGGAGGACGTCGACCGGTTGCGCAGCCAGGCCGCCCAGCAGAAGGAGCAGGACCAGCAACACGCCTACGACATCTTCTGAACCCTCGCCGGCAGCGGCCCGTCCGATGGAAGCTGCCGGTTACCGCACGATGAGGAGCGCCCTGTCCATGTCACGAGGCGAGCACCACCGCATCCACACGCACGACCGCCTGCAACGCAACCGCGTCCGCATCGCCCAGGAAGCGGCACGGCTGATGAGCGAGCACGGCATCCGCGATTTCCACCACGCCAAGCTGAAGGCGGCGGAACGCCTGGGCATCCTCGACACCCAGGCGCTGCCGCGCAACCAGGAGATCGAGCAGGCCCTGCGCGAACACCAGCGCCTGTTCCTCGGCGACAGCCAGCCGCAACTGCTACGGCAACGCCGGGAGGCGGCGCTCGACGCGATGCGTTTCCTGGCGGCCTTCGAACCACGCCTGGTCGGCGCGGTGCTGGAAGGCACGGCGGACGCCCACTCGGCCGTGTGCCTGCACGTCTACAGCGACGATCCTGAAGCCGTGATGCTCTACCTGCGCGAACACGGCGTGCCGTTCGATACCCAGGTGCGCCGGCTGCGCTACGGCCGCGACGAGGATCAGCCGGAATATCAGGTGCTGCTGTTCGCCGCCGACGAGCTGCCGTTCGACCTCACGGTGTTGCCGCGCGACGCGCTGCGCCAGGCGCCACTGGATCGTGCCGACGACCGGCCGATGCGGCGCGCATCATTGACCCAGGTGGAACTGCTGCTGGCGGAAGATCCCGCCGAGGGTTTCGAGCAGCAGTTGAGCGCCGCCCTGCGCTGAAGCGATCCGTCCCGCATGAAAAAGCCCCGGCCATGGCCGGGGCTTTCCTTCAACCGGAGATGCTCAGCGCTTCGTCGTCGGCACGAAGTCGCGCACATCGGCGCCGGTATAGACCTGGCGCGGACGACCGATCCGCGACCCCGGCGTTTCATGCTGCTCGATCCAGTGCGCGATCCATCCGGCGGTGCGGGCGATGGCGAACATCACGGTGAACATCTCGGTGGGGATGCCCAGCGCCTTGTAGATGATGCCCGAGTAGAAATCGACGTTCGGGTACAGCTTGCGCTCGATGAAGTATTCGTCCTTCAGCGCCGCCTCTTCCAGCTTCATCGCCACGTCCAGCAGCGGATCCTTCACGCCCAGCTCGGCCAGCACCTTGTGGCACATCTCGCGGATGATCTTCGCGCGCGGATCGAAGTTCTTGTACACGCGATGGCCGAAGCCCATCAGGCGGAAGCTGTCGTTCTTGTCCTTGGCCCGCAGGATCGCCGACTCGACGTTGTCCGGGCTGCCGATCTCCTCCAACTGCTTGAGCACGGCCTCGTTCGCCCCACCGTGAGCCGGACCCCACAGCGCGGTGATGCCGGCGGCAATCGACGCGTACGGGTTGGCGCCGGTGGAACCGACCAGGCGCACCGTCGAGGTCGACGCGTTCTGCTCGTGGTCGGCATGCAGGATGAACAGCAGGTCCAGCGCCTTGGCCGCGACCGGGTTCATCTGCAGCGGCTCGCTCGGCACCTCGAACATCATGTGCAGGAAGCGATCGACATACTCTAGATTGTTGCGCGGATAACGCGACGGCCAGCCGATCGAATAGCGGTAGCAGGCAGCGGCGATCGTCGGCATCTTGGCGATCAGGCGGATCGCGGCGAGCTTGCGGTCGGCCGGGTCGTCGACGTTGAGGTCGTCATGGTAGAACGCCGACAACGAGGCGACGGCGGCGGCCAGCATCGCCATCGGGTGTGCGTCGTGGTGGAAGCCCTGGAAGAAGTTCTTCAGCGACTCGTGCAGCATCGTGTGATGCGAGACATCGTGCTCGAACGCAGCGAACTCGTCCGCCTTGGGCAGCTCGCCGTTCAGCAGCAGGTAGGCCACTTCGAGGAAGCTGGACTTCTCGGCCAGCTGCTCGATCGGGTAACCGCGATACAGCAGCACTCCCTTGTCGCCATCGATGTAGGTGATCGCGCTCTTGGTGCTGGCGGTGCTGCCGAAACCCGGGTCGTAGGTGAAGTGGCCGGTGTCCTTGTACAGGGTGGCAATGTCGATGCACGCCGGTCCCAGCGTGCCGCTGACCAGGGGCAGCTCGCTGCTGCGACTGGTCGACTCATCCACCAACTTGACGATCTTGGGATCGGACACGGAAATCTCCTTGCATGTGGGTCATCACCGGCGGCCATCGCCAGGGGCGACGCCGTCCGGTGCGGAATGCCTGGCTTCGACGGCCGGGGAAAACAGCCGAAGCAACGAACGCCTTGGCGTCAGCTCACCGGCCATTATCGCACAAGGCCACGTGCACATTCGATGGCGAATGGTCGAATGCCGGACGCAAAAAGACACGGGGCAGGCCTGCGCCTGCCCCGTGTCTTCGAACCGCTTCGGCGATCACCGGCGCCAGGCGCCTGCAGCGACCGGCCCGCAGCGACCGGCGATTACTCCTTGACGGAGCCCGCGTAACGGCGACGGAACTTGTCGACGCGACCGCCCACGTCAAGCGTCTTCTGCTTGCCGGTGTAGAACGGGTGCGAATGGCTGGAGATATCCACCTTGATCAGCGGGTACTCGTTGCCGTCTTCCCACTTGATGGTTTCCTTGCTGGACATGGTCGACTTGGTCAGGAACGAGAAGTCGGACGACAGGTCCTGGAACACCACCGGGACGTAATTCGGATGGATATCAGGCTTCATGGCTGGCTCTAAAGCGGTGGTGAAAAGAGCGGCATTGTAACGAGGATGCGCCTGGCTGTGCAAGTCGCCCTAGCCCCCGGATCAGTCCGGCACGCCCAGCGCACGCTTCACCATCGCGGCAAAGCGCGCCTGGTCCACCTCCAGCACGATGTTCGCCTGGGCCGGCCGGCCCAGCCGCGCCGCCCAGTCGACCACCGTCGCGCCGCGGGTCAGGCGGCCATCCAGTTCCACCGCCACCGCCCGCTTTTCACTGCGGGTGACGATCGAGGGGTCCAGCGCGACGGCCATCGCCAGGGCGTCCGCGGCGACCAGCCCCGTGCGTTCGTGCAGGGCGTTGTAGCAGCGCGCCGTGGCCACGATCCGCCCGAAGAAATCCGCGCGATGGTCACCGGCGGCCAGCCAGCCGTCGAACTCGGCATCGTCGAAGGCGTGCCGCAGGGTGGCTTCCCAGTCGACCAGGTCGAATGCCGGGAACGCCTCGAACACCACGTGGGCCGCCTCGGGGTCGAAGCCGATGTTGAATTCCGCCGGCACCTTGCCGGTGTTGCCGTGGCCGGTGACCGCACCACCCATCACCACCAGTCGCGCCACCCGTTCGGGCAGGCTCGGGTCCAGCCGCAGCGCCAGCGCCAGGTTGGTCAGCGGGCCCAGCGCCACCAGGGTCAGCTCGCCGGGCCGCTCGCGGGTCAGTCGCAACAGCGCCAGCGCCGCCGACTCGGCCGACACCGCGGCGGCAGGCTCGGCGAAACCCACGTCGCCGAAGCCGTCCTGGCCATGCACGAAGGCGGCGTCTTCTTCCGGTGCGCGCACCAGCGGCATGGCGCACCCGGCGAAGACTGGCGTCGTCATGCCCACCAGGTCGACCAGGGTGCGCGCATTGCGCACGGTGTGGCCCAGGCCCACGTTGCCCGCGGCGATGCTGAGGCCGGCCAGATCGGCATGGGCGTAAGCCATCAGGATGGCGAGGGCGTCGTCGACACCGGGATCGGTATCGATCAGGAGTTGCGGCTTGGTCATGTGGACGGGTCGGGTGAGATCAGCTGAGTAGCTTAAAGGGAACAGGGAACGGGGAACAGGGAACAAGGGCCAGAGCGGCGACTATCCCGGTCCATCCCCGTTCCCCGTTCCCCGTTCCCGCTCCACCCTTCACGCATGCGCGTAACGGGCGGCGCCGCCGATCCAGCGCTCGATCAACTGGACGGTCTGCTGCGGATGCTCCGCCAGCATCCGTTCGCCGACCTGCTGCACGGCCGGCAACAGGTGTGCGTCGCGGGTGAGGTCGGCGATGCGGAAACTGAGCTGCCCGGTCTGGCGGGTACCCAGCACTTCGCCGGGCCCGCGCAGTTCGAGATCCTTTTCGGCGATGCGGAAGCCGTCGCTGGTTTCACGCATCACCTGCAGGCGCTCGCGTGCCAGCTGACCCAGCGGCGGCTGGTACAGCAGCACGCAGTTGGAGGCCACCGCGCCTCGGCCGACGCGGCCGCGCAGCTGGTGCAACTGGGCCAGCCCCAGCCGCTCGCTGTTCTCGATCACCATCAGGCTGGCGTTCGGCACGTCCACGCCGACCTCGATCACCGTGGTGGCCACCAGCACGGCGAGTTCGCCAGCCTTGAACGAATCCATCACCGCCTGCTTTTCCTTCGGCTTCATGCGGCCGTGGATCAGGCCGATGCGGAAGCCCGCCAGGGCGGCCGACAGTTCCGCGTGCGCCACTTCAGCCGCCTGCGCACGCAGCTGTTCGGATTCCTCGATCAGGGTGCAGACCCAGTAGGCCTGGCGACCTTCGCCGCAGGCCGCGTGGATGCGCTCGATCACCTCGACCCGTCGCGCGTTGGAGATCGCGATGGTCTGCACCGGCGTGCGACCGGGCGGCAGTTCGTCGATCGACGACACATCCAGGTCGGCATACGCACTCATCGCCAGCGTGCGCGGGATCGGCGTCGCGGTCAGCACCAGCTGGTGCGGCACCAGTTGTCCGTCCCTGCCCTTGTCGCGCAAGGCCAGTCGCTGCTGCACGCCGAAGCGGTGCTGTTCGTCGACGATCACCAGACCGAGCCGCTCAAACGCCACGCCCTCCTGCATCAGGGCGTGCGTGCCGATTACCACCGGTGCACCGCCAGCGACCCGGGCCAGCGCCTGCTGGCGCGCCTTGCCGGTGACCTTGCCGGCCAGCCACTCCACCTCGATGCCGAGCGGCTGCAGCCAGTGCCGGAAATTGTGCAGGTGCTGTTCGGCCAGCAGCTCGGTCGGCGCCATCAACGCCACCTGGTGGCCGGCCTCGACCGCCGCCAGCGCGGCCAGCGCCGCCACCACGGTCTTGCCGCTGCCGACATCGCCCTGCACCAGTCGCAGCATCGGATGGTTGCGTGCCAAGTCGCCAGCCACTTCGTCGGTGACCCGCTGCTGCGCCGCCGTCAGCCGGAACGACAGGCTGGCCAGCAACTGCCGGCGCAGCTCGCCGTCACCACCGAGCTTCGGCGCACGGCGGCGGCGCACTGCCTCGCGCATGCGGCGCAGGCTCAGGTGCTGGGTCAGCAACTCCTCGAACGCCAGTCGCTGCTGCGCCGGGTGCCGGCCCAGCACCAGCTGGTCCAGGCGCGCATCCGGGGGCGGCCGATGCACGTACAGCAGCGCGTCGCGCAGCGACGTAAGACCATGTTCGGCGCACAGCGCCGACGGAATCAGCTCCAGCCGGGCCGCAGGCGGCAGCAGCGCCAACGCCTTGCCGATCACCCCGGCCAGCCGCTTCGGCCCCAGCCCCTCGGTGGTCGGATAGACCGGGCTGAGCAGGTCGTCGACGGCCGCCACGGCCTCGCCGGTCAGACGCTGGTAAGTCGGATGCACCATTTCCAGGCCCTGCGCGCCATGACGAACCTCGCCATAGCAAAGCAGTCGCGCACCCGGCGGCAACTGCTCGGCCTGGGCGCGATTGAAATGGAAGAAGCGCAGCAGCAGGGTCTGCCGGCTGTCGTCGCCGATCGCCACTTTCAACTGGGGTCGATGGCGAAAACCCCGCTCGACCGCCTCGACCACGCCTTCGACCTGGGCCCGTTCACCCGGGCGCAGGTCGGCGATCGGGGTGACCCGGGTCTTGTCTTCGTAGCGCAAGGGCAGGTGGAACCACAGGTCCTGCACCCGCTCCAGGCCCAGCCGGGCCAGCGACGCGACCAGCGCCGGCCCCACTCCCGGCAGCTTGCCGACCGGCGTGAGGCCGGGATCGGTGTCGACGGGGACTGCGGGGCGGGCGGGACGTGTGGCCATGAACGACAAGCCTACCCGAGCATCCGCATCCGTCGTAAGCCGGACGGCGACGCACGCTGTCGGCGCCGGCCTCGCACTGGATCAGCCGATGTCGCTCAGGGCAGCACCATCACCGCATCCACCTCGACCTGGGCCGCCTTCGGCAGCGCGGATACCTCGATCGTGGAGCGCGCCGGATACGGCTGCTGGAAGTACTCGGCCATCACCGCGTTGACCGCGGCGAAGTTCGCCAGGTCGGTTACATAGATGCCCACCCGCACGATCTGCGCCAGCGAGCCACCGGCGGCCGTGGCCACCGCCGTGAGGTTGTCGAACACGCGCCGTGTCTGCGCGGTGACATCGCCATCGACCAGCGCGCCGGTGGCCGGGTCCAGCGGAATCTGCCCGGAGAAGTAGACGGTGTTGCCTGCTCGTACCGCCTGCGAATACGGACCGATCGCGGCCGGCGCCTGTTCGGTGGTGATGATGCTGCGGGACATGGGGTTTCCTCAGGGAATCGGGAATCGGGAATCGGGAATCGGGAATCGGGAATCGGGAAAGTTATCGCGTCGTCGTGGCCATGCAAACCCCGGAGCATCGAAACGGCGAACCATTCCCGATTCTCCATTCCCGATTCCCGGCTTACAGCGGATACCGATACGCCCCGCTGACCACGCCGGTGCGGCGCACGCGACGGATCACGTCGGCCAGGTGCTTGCGGCTTTTCACTTCCATCGCGAACAGCAGGGTGGCTGCCGCGGAGTCGCGTTCGACGTACTCCACGTTCTCGATGTTCGAGTCGGCGGCGGCGATCGCGGCGGCCACGGTGGCCAGCACGCCGGGGCGATTGATCACCTCGATGCGCAGCTCGGCCCGATAGTCGCCCTGCACGTCGCGATCCCATTCGATCGCCACGCGGCGTTCGGGCGACTTGCTCAGCTCGAACACGTTCGGGCATTCCTCGCGATGCACCACGATGCCCTTGCCCGAGGACAGGTAACCGATGATGTCGTCGCCCGGCAGCGGGTGGCAGCAGTTGGCGAAGCTGAGCACGCCGCGCTCGGCGCCGGTGATGCGGATCTTCTCGTGCGTGTGCGCCGGCAGTTGCGGCTTGCCGGCCTTCTTGCCGCGCGAGGCGAGCAACTGGCTGGCCACCACGTCGGGCATGCGGTTGCCCAGCGCGATGTCGGACAGCAATTCTTCCAGCCGCTTGAGCTTGGAGGTCTCCAGGAAGCGGTCGAGCACCGCCGGCGGGACGCCATCGAGGCTGCTGCCCAGGGCGTCCAGCGCGCGATCGAGCATGCGATGGCCGAAATCCACCGCGTCCTCGTGCTGCAGGTGCTTCAGGTACTGGCGGATGGCGGCACGCGCCTTGCCGGTCACCACCACTTCCAGCCACGCCGGGTTCGGCACCGCCGACGGCGCGGTGATGATCTCCACCAGTTGCCCGGATTCCAGCCTGGTGCGCAGCGGCAGCAGCCGCTTGTCGACCCGCGCGGCCACCGCGTGGTCGCCCACGTCGGTGTGCACGGCGTAGGCGAAATCCAGAGCGGTGGCATTGCGTGGCAGCGACAGGATGTCGCCGCGCGGCGTGAACAGGTAGACCTCGTCGGGGAACAGGTCGATCTTGACGTTCTCGATGAACTCCGACGACGACACCGTGTTGGCCGAACTGTCGACCAGCGATGACAGCCATTCCCGCGCACGCGCCTGCGCGCTGTTGGCCGGGCCGCTCTCGGTCTTGTAGGCCCAGTGCGCCGCCACGCCGCTCTCGGCCACCGAATCCATCTCGGCAGTGCGGATCTGCACCTCGATCGGCGCGCCGAACGGCCCCAGCAGCACGGTGTGCAGGGACTGGTAGCCGTTGGCCTTGGGAATCGCGATGAAGTCCTTGAAGCGCTTGTCGACCGGCTTGTACAGCGCGTGCACCATGCCGAGCGCCATGTAGCAGCTCATCGCGCTGTCGACCACCACGCGGAAACCGTAGACGTCCATCAGCTGGGCGAAGCTCTTGTGCTCGCCACGCATCTTCGAATAGATGCTCCATGGCGACTTGATCCGCCCCACCACCAGGGCCGGCAAGTGGTCGGCCTGCAGGCGCGCAGTCAGCGCCGCCTCGATCTTGCCCATCGCCTCGCGTCGGTTGCCCAGCGCCGCGCGGATGCGCTCGCTGATCACCCGATAGCGGTCCGGATACAGGGCGTGGAAGCCCAGGTCCTGCAACTCGGCCTTGAACTTGTTCATGCCCAGGCGCTGCGCGATCGGCGCGAAGATCTCCAGCGTTTCGCGGGCGATGCGCCGGCGCGAGGAGCCGTCCTTGGCGCCCAGCGTGCGCATGTTATGCAGCCGGTCGGACAGCTTGATCAGGATCACCCGGATGTCGCGCGCCATCGCCAGCAGCATCTTGCGAAAGCTTTCCGCATCGGCTTCCTGGCGGGTGCCGAAGCGCATCTTGTCCAGCTTGGTGACACCGTCGACCAGTTCGGCCACGACCTCGCCGAACTCGGCGGCGATGTCCTCGCGGCTGAGCTCGGTGTCTTCCAGGGTGTCGTGCAGGATCGCCGCGATGATCGTCTCGGCGTCCAGCCCCAGTTCGGCCAGGATGCCGGCCACCGCCACCGGATGGGTGATGTACGGCTCGCCGCTCTTGCGCTCCTGCCCGGCGTGCGCCTGCGCGCCGATCTGGAACGCGCGCATGACCCGCGTCACCTGCGCTTCGGGCAGGTAGTTGATGCGTTCCTTCAGGGCCAGCGCATACGGTGGCAGCGCGGACAGGTCGACCGTGGCGGGATGGGTGGCCGCAGTCATCGTTGCCGGCGCCTGTTCAGGCGCCTACCTCGAGCCGGATGGCGCGTGCGACTGCCGGACGTGCGCGCTGGATGACACCGGTCATGCCGATGTCGCGCGAGCACGTGCTACAGCAGCCGCCATCCATCAGTCGTCGCCACCCTTGGAGAGATCGTCGTCCACTTCCGCTGCCGCCCACTCCAGCGCCTCACGCTCGGCGCGCTCGCGCTCGGCCTTGTCGATCTGGTCGATCGTGGCCTGATCGATGCGGCGCGCAGCGATCTCGCGCAGGGCCAGCACGGTGGGCTTGTCGTGATCCGGATTGACGGCCGGTTCGGCGCCCTTTTCCAGCTGGCGCGCGCGCTTGGTCGCCATCAGGACCAGTTCAAAACGGTTGTCGACCACCTCAAGGCAGTCCTCCACGGTAATACGGGCCATGCGAATTCCTTAGGGAATAGAGACTTATATGGTCTGACAGTGTAGTTGAGCGGATGCTTTGCTGGCAATGCGCACGGCGCGTATCATGGCCGGCTGGCCACGGATGGACGCGCTGGACAAAAACCTGCCGAAAACCGTGCAAGATACAAAACCAGACAGTACACTTAACTGTCCCCCGACGCGAACCCTGCACTGATGCCTTCTTCGCTTCGCTCCTCCCTGCTTGGCCGCTGGTTGCCCGTGCTGGCGATCGCGTTGCTGGCTGGCTGCACGATTGCCAAGCCGCGCACCGACGATCCGCTGGAGAAGTTCAACCGCGGCGCCTACAAGTTCAACGACGCCGTGGACAAGGCGGTGATCCGTCCCGTCGCGCTGGGCTACCGCAAGGTGACCAATCCGCCGGTGCGCCGCTCGTTCAGCGACTTCTTCACCAACATCCGGATGCCGATCACGGTCGCCAACGACCTGCTGCAGGCGCGGCCGAAGCAGGCGCTGCAGAGCACCGGCCGGTTCCTGGTCAACCTGACCCTGGGCATCGGCGGCTTCTTCGATCCGGCCAGCCAGCTGGGCCTGCCGCTGGAAGACAACGATTTCGGCGTCACCCTGGCGCGCTGGGGCGCGCCGGAAGGCGATTACCTGATGCTGCCCCTGCTCGGCCCCAGCACGGTCCGCGACATCTGGCAGCGCCCGGTGGACAGCTACTTCTTCGATCCGCTGACCCTGTTCGCCAACAACCATCACTACAACGGCCTGCAGTACATGCCGCAGATGATGTACCTGGTGACCATCCGCTCGCGCGCGATCGACGCGGAGGGCTTCCTGCAGTCCGCCTATGATCCGTACGTGTTCATCCGCGACGCGTACCGGCAGCAGCGCCTGTACAAGATCTACGACGGCAATCCGCCGGTGGAGATCATCCAGCAGATGCAGGGCCTGGACGAGCAGAACTTCGATCCCGAGGAATTGCTCGACCAGCAGCATCAGTGGGAAAACAGCCATCCGGGCCAATCGAGCCAGCGCTGACCGGGCCGGCCTCGCCGAGGCGGTGCCGATGCGCTCCCCAGGGAACGATCGGATGACCACGAAAAAGGGGCCGCGAGGCCCCTTTTCATTTTGCCGCTCCGTCGGGTCAGCCGATCATCCGGTCGACTTCGCAGACCTGGGCCAGCGCCTGCATCCCCGCAGGCATGCGGGTGACCTCCAGCGATCGGCCACGGCCACGCACATCGGCCACCACGGCAAGCACGCAGGCCAGCCCGGCGCTGTCGCTGCGGGTCACCCCGGCCAGGTCGAGGCGGTTGATGCGAACGTCGGCCGCCAGCGCAGACTGCATCGCCTGCAGGGCGTCCTTCGCCGTGTCAAAACCGAGCTCGCCGGCCACCGCCAGGGTTGCCGGCGAGCCCACGTCCAGGCGGAAGCCGGAAGCAGCGACGGCCCTCGTCACGGCTTGTCCTTGTTGTCCTTGGCCATCGTCTCCAGCGCCTTCTCGCCCTGGGTCTCGAGGTTGGTGATCAGCTGCTCGATGCCGACCTTGCGGATTTCCGCATCCACCTGGTTGCGATAGTTGGTGACATAGGAAATGCCCTCGATGATCACGTCGTAGGCCTTCCAGTCGCCATTGCGGCCCTTGCGGAACGCATAGTCGATCGATACCAGCTTGCCGTCGTCCAGCACCACCTGGGTACGCACCACGGTGCGCTTGTCGTTGAGGTCGCCCTTGAACGGCAGCACCTTGACCCGGCCACGGGTGTAATTCAGCAGGCCTTCGGCGTAGCGGTGGGTGATCGAGTTGTAGAACGCCTTGGCGAAACGCTCGCGCTGGGCAGGCGACGCTTCGCGGGCATGCTGGCCCAGCACCAGGATCGAGGCGTAGTCCAGATCGAAATGCGGCAGGAACACCTCATCGATGACGCTGATGAGCTTCTCCTGGTTCTTCTTCAGCTCGTCGCGATGCCCTTCGATCGCCGAGGCCAGCTGGTCGGCGATCGTCTGCACGACCTGGGCCGGCGTCGGCTGGCTGGCATCCGCCGCGGCGGGCGCGGGCGTCTGGGCAAACGCCGGGGCGGCGACGACGGTGCCGAAGGCGATCGCGGTGGCAAGGGCCAGTCTGCGCAACATGGGTAACTCCTCAAGCGGTACCGGCTCGTCGAGCCGACGGGGATGGCGGGCTATTTGCTGCCGTTGCCGGCATCTTTCTTGTCGCTGGACGAACCGTTCACCAGGAACTTGCCGATCAGGTCCTCCAGCTGCATCGCGGACTGGGTCAGGATCATCTCGTCGCCGTCCTTGAGCGCGTCGGGTGAACCGCCCGGCTGGATCGCAACATACTGGGTGCCGATCAAACCGCTGGTGAACACCGCGGCGGCCGAATCGTCGGGGATCGCGTCGTAGCGCTTGTCGATCGACAGCACGACGTCGGCGTTGAGCTTGACCGGATCGGCATGCACCGACTGCACGCTGCCGATCACCACGCCGGCCATCTTCACCGGCGCGCCGGCGGACAGCGTGCCGACGTTGGTGAAGCTGGCCTTCACCGCATAGCTGCCGCCCACGTTGTCGACCACGCCGCCGGCACCGAAGAACTTGCCCAGCATCTCTTCCAGCGGCTGGGTGGACCTGGTCCGCGCCAGCGTGCCCCCGCTGGCCACCGCCTGCTTCGCGCTGCCGTACTCGATGCCCACGTACTGGTCGCCAAGCAGGCCGCTGGTGAAGATCGTCGCCACCGAATCCTGCGGGATGTGGTTGTAGCTGCGGTCGATCGACAGCGTCACGTCGGCCACGTCGTGATCGGGCTTCAGCGTGATCGACTGCACCTGGCCCACCCGCACCCCGGCGATCTTCACCGGCGCGCGTTCCTTCAGCTGGCCGATGTTGGTGAACTGCGCCTGGACGGTGTAGCTGTCGCCCTGGTGGACGTTAGCCACCGAACTGGTCTGGGTTGCCAGGTAGGCCAGCGCGGCAAAACCGAGCACGATGAACAGGCCGGTGCCGACGGCATACGAACTTCTGGGTTGGCTCACGGCAGAATCCTCGGAAAACGATGGGTCATGGCAGTTACATCAGGAAAGCGGTGAGCACGAAATCGAGCGCCAGGATGGCGATCGATGAGGCGACCACGGTGCGCGTGGTGGCATACGCCACGCCTTCGCTGGTGGGTGGCGTGGTAAAGCCCTGGAACACCGCGATCAGCGACACCACCGCACCGAAGGCGAGGCTCTTGAACAGCACGCCGTTGACGATGTCGGTATGCACGTCGACCACCGCGGTCATGTTCGACCAGAACGTGCCGTTGTCGATGCCCAGCCAGGTGACGCCGACCAGGTGGCCGCCGAACACCGCCATCGCGCAGAACACGCAGCACAGCAGCGGCATCGCGATCAGCCCGGCCAGGAAGCGCGGCGTGGCGACGTAGGCGATCGGGTCGACCGCCATCATCTCCATCGCCGAGATCTGGTCGGTGGCGCGCATCAGGCCGATCTCGGCGGTGATCGCGGTGCCGGCGCGGCCGGCAAACAGCAGCGCGGTGACCACCGGGCCCAGCTCCCGGTACACCGACAACGCCACCACCATGCCGCTGGCCGAGGTGCCGCCGAAAATCGACAGCACGTGGTACAGCTGCAGCATCAGCACCATGCCCACGAACAGGCCGCAGACCATGATGATGGTCAGGCTCATCGCGCCGACGAACCACAGCTGGCGCGTGGTCTCGCGCAGGTAGCGGAAGCTGCGCGGGATCGCCGCCAGCAAGGTGAGCAGGAACAGGCCGCAAAGGCCGATCTGCGTCAGCGACTGGGTCACCACATTGCCGTGCTGCCCGCGCGCGCTCATTTCGTCACTCCGGCAAGGCCCAGTTCGGTGGCGTAGTCACCGGCCGGATAGCGGAACGGAATCGGGCCGTCCGCCTCGCCGCCGAAGAACTGCCGCGTCCACGGCGAGCCGTCGCCGGCGATCGTCCTCGGATCGCCCTGCGCGACCACCTTGCCGTTGGACAGCAGCATCACGTGATCGGCGATCTGTTGCACCGCGTCCAGTTCGTGCGACACCAGCACGCTGGTGATGCCGAGCGTCTTGTTCAGGGTACGGATCAACTTCAATACCTGGTTCAGCGCCACCGGATCGAGACCCACGAACGGCTCGTCATACAGGATCAGTTGCGGGTCGAACACGATCGCCCGCGCCAGCGCCACCCGTCGCGCCATGCCGCCGGACAGCTCGTTGGGCATCAGTCGCGCGGCGCCGCGCAGGCCCACCGCCTGCAATTTCAGCAGCACCAGGTTGCGGATCAGCACCTCGGGCAATTTCGTGTGCTGGCGCAGTGGGAACGCCACGTTCTCGAACACGTCGAAGTCGGTCAGCAACGCGGAATTCTGGAACAGGTAGCCGACACCCTCGCGCAGCTTGTACAGCTCTTCGCGCGACAAGCCGGCGACGTTGCGGCCGCCGACGTGGATGCTGCCGGCATCGGCACGCATCTGCCCGGTGATGTGCTTCAGCAGGGTGGTCTTGCCGGTGCCGCTGGGGCCCATGATCGCGGTGACCTTGCCGCGCGGAATGTCCATGTCCAGCGCGTCGAAGATGGTCTTGCCGTTGAGCACCGTGGTCAGGCCACGGATCCGCACCAGGGTGGGGTCGTCGGGTGTGGCGCGAACGGGGTCGGTCATGGGCGGCAAACGACGTGGAGAAAGCGGACAAGGTAGCCGATGCGCGGTGCGAAGACCATGCGACGGCCGGCGTTTCAGCTGCCAGGGGCGAGCAGCTCGGCGATCAGGGCTTCGTGCCGCTGCCACTGCAGCGCGCTGCGCAGGCGCACTGCCCGCACGATCGCCTGCAGGTCGGCCAGCGCATCATCGAACACGTCGTTGACCAGGACGTAGTCGAATTCATGGGCGTGGGCGATCTCGCCGCGCGAGTTGCGCAGTCGGCGCTCGATCACCTCCGGCGCATCCGAGCCGCGACCGCGCAGGCGCCGCTCCAGCTCCGCCCGCGACGGCGGCAGGATGAACACGCTGACGCAATCGGGCTTGCTGCGGCGGATCTGTTCGGCGCCCTGCCAGTCGATCTCCAGCAGCACGTCCCGCCCCTGCGCCAGCAGCCCCTGCACCGTGGTGCGCGAGGTGCCGTAGAGGTTGCCATGCACCTCGGCGTGTTCCAGGAAAACGCCTTCGGCGACCTCGCGCTCGAACTCCTCGCGTTCGACGAAGTAGTAATGCCGCCCGTACATCTCGCCGGGACGCGGCGGCCGCGTGGTGTGCGACACCGACAGCGAGATCGCGCTCTCGCGCTCGAGCAGCGCGTTCACCAGGGTGGACTTGCCCGCGCCCGAGGGCGCGGCAACCACGAACAGCGTGCCCGCCGCCTCAATATTCATGATGGTGTGCAGCACATTCGCACCCTCTCCCCTCCGGGGAGAGGGTCGGGGCGAGGAGCCACGGCCTGCGCGGAATCGAGATCAGCAAGCCCATGTTCATTCGATGTTCTGCACCTGTTCGCGCATCTGCTCGATCAGCACCTTCAGCTCGACCGCCGCATTGGTGCTGCGCGCGTCGACCGACTTGGAGCCCAGCGTGTTCGCTTCGCGGTTGAACTCCTGCATCAGGAAATCCAGCCGGCGGCCGACGGGCTCCTCCAGCCCCAGCACGCGGCGCGTCTCGGCGATATGCGTGCTGAGCCGGTCCAGTTCCTCGTCGACGTCGGTGCGGGTGATCTGCAGCACCAGTTCCTGCTCCAGCCGGCCCGGTTCGACCGGCTGCTTCAGGTCGGCCAGGCGCGTTTCCAGGCGGGTGCGCAGCGCGGCGCGGATCTCCGGCATCCAGCCACGCACCTCGGCGACCACGCGCTCGATGCCGTCCAGCTTCTCGCGCAGGATCTCGCCCAGCTTGGCGCCCTCGCGCTCGCGGGTGGCGGTCAGCGCATCCAGCGCGCGGTCGAGCACGTCGAACAGCGCGGCCTGCTGCGCCTCGGGATCGCTTTCGGCCTGCTGCATCACGCCCGGGAAGCGCAGCAGTTCGGTGAACTGCACCTGCAGACCGGGGAACAGCGCGGCCATGTCCAGGTTCAACTCCGACAGGCGCGCCAGCAGCGCACGGTTCACCTGCAGCGATTCGCTGCGAGCGTCGCCGGTACGTCGCACGGTCAGGTCCAGCTTGCCGCGCGACAGCTTGCTCGCCACCCGCTCGCGCAATTGCGATTCGAACGCGCGCAGGTCGTCCGGCAGCCGCGGACTCAGCTCCAGGTAGCGGTGGTTGACCGTGCGCAGCTCGCAGCCGAGCGTACCGGCGGGGCCGGTGGTTTCGGCGCTGGCATAGGCCGTCATGCTGCGGATCATCGGCGCCTTCCGGGCGTGGGGAAAGGACGCAATGGTAAACTCTCCGATCCTGCTTGCCCAATCCGGCCAGGCTGCCCCCAGGATCTGCCCCATGAATTCCGTCTCCCGCCCCAGCGGCCGCGCCAGCGACCAGCTGCGCGCCGTCAGCATCGAACGCCACTACACCCGCCACGCCGAAGGCTCGGTGCTGGTGAGCTTTGGCGACACCCGCGTGCTGTGCACCGCCAGCATCGAGGATCGCGCGCCGGCCTGGCTGCGCGGCAAGGGCGAGGGCTGGATCACCGCCGAGTACGGCATGCTGCCGCGTGCCACCAACACCCGCATGCAGCGCGAAGCCGCGCGCGGCGGCCAGGGCGGCCGCACCATGGAGATCCAGCGACTCATCGGCCGCAGCCTGCGCGCCTGCATCAACCGGCAGGCGCTGGGCGAACGGGTGATCACGCTGGACTGCGACGTGCTGCAGGCCGACGGCGGCACCCGCACCGCGGCGATCACCGGCGCCTATGTGGCCTTGGTCGACGCAGTGAACCTGCTGATGAAGCGCGAGAACCTCAAGCGCAATCCGGTGATCGGCGCGATCGCCGCGGTTTCGGTGGGCGTCTACAAAGGCGTGCCAGTGCTCGACCTCGACTACGCCGAGGACTCGGACTGCGACACCGACATGAACGTGGTGATGAACGACGGCGGCGGCTTCATCGAAGTGCAGGGCACCGCCGAAGGCCATGCGTTCCGTCGCGACGAAATGGACGCGATGCTGGCACTGGCCGAAAAAGGCATCGGCGAATTGGTTGCCGCGCAACGTGCGGCGCTTTTATCCCATTGAAGCCGTCGCGTGCAGCGCGACAATCACTCCCCCTCTCCCGCCTGCAGGAGGGGGCAAGGGGTGAGGGCAACCGGACTCAAGGAAACCACATCACCATGCAACGCATCGTGCTGGCCAGCAGCAACCCCGGCAAGCTGAAGGAATTCAGCGCGCTGCTGGCCGACAGCGGGCTCGACGTGATCCCGCAGACCAGCCTGGGCATCAGCGACGCCGACGAGACCGGACTGACCTTCGTCGAGAACGCCCTGCTCAAGGCACGCCACGCCGCCCAAGCCAGCGGCCTGCCTGCACTGGCCGACGATTCCGGCCTGTGCGTCGATCACCTGCACGGCGCACCCGGCCTGTACTCGGCGCGCTACAGCGGCGGCCACGGCGATGCCACGGCGAACAATGCGAAGCTGCTGCGCGAACTCGACGGCGTGCCGACCGATCAGCGCGGCGCGTTCTTCATCTGCGTGCTGGTGCTGCTGCAGCATGCCGACGACCCCGCCCCGCTGATCGCCGAAGCCCGCTGGCACGGCCGCATCCTCACCGAGGGGCGCGGCACGGGCGGCTTCGGCTACAACCCGGTGTTCCTCCCCGAAGGCTACGAACAGAGCGTGGCGGAAATGGACGACGCGCTGAAGAACCGGCTCAGCCATCGCGGCCAGGCGCTGGTGAAACTGCACGAGCGGCTGCGCGAACGCCATCACGCATGAGCCTGATCGCGCCACCGCTGTCGCTGTACGTCCACATGCCGTGGTGCGTGAAGAAGTGCCCGTACTGCGATTTCAATTCGCATGGCCTGCGCAGCGAGCCGCCGCCGTATGCCGGGTACATCGACTATCTGCTGGCCGACCTCGACGCGGACCGCGCGGATTTCGCCGCGGCGCTGGAAGGACGGCCGGTCGTCAGTCGGCCCTTGATCAGCGTGTTCTTCGGCGGCGGCACGCCCAGCCTGTTTTCGCCGGAGCTGATCGCCCGCCTGCTCGACGGCGTGCGCGAGCGCATGCCGCTGGCCGACGATGCGGAGATCACCCTGGAAACCAATCCCGGCACGGTCGAGCATGGCCGCTTCGATGGTTACCTGGCCGCCGGGGTCAACCGCATCTCGTTCGGCGTGCAGAGCTTCGACGACGACAAGCTGCGCCGGCTCGGCCGCATCCACTCGGCGAACGAGGCCGAGGCCGCGGTGAAGTCCGCGCAGGACGCCGGCTACGAGAACATCAACCTCGACCTGATGTACGCGCTGCCGCAGCAGGATCTCGATGGCGCCCTTGCCGACGTGGCACGCGCCGTCGCCCTGCAGCCCACCCACATCTCGCACTACCAGCTCACCCTGGAACCGAACACCGTGTTCGCCGCCAACCCGCCACCGCTGCCCGATGACGACCACGCCTGGGCGATGCAGGAAGCGTGCGAGGCGCAACTGGCCGCCGCCGGCTACGGCCAGTATGAAATTTCCGCCTACGCCAGGCCCGGCCGGCGCTGCGTGCACAACCTCAACTACTGGCAATTCGGCGACTACCTCGGCATCGGCGCCGGCGCCCACGGCAAGCTCAGCGACGCCGCCAGCGGCGACATCCACCGACGCTGGAAAACCCGTGGTCCGCGCGCCTACATGGACGCCGCCGCCGGCCCCGCACGCGTCGGCGGCGACAACCGGGTGGAGGCCGGCGAGCTGCCGTTCGAATACATGCTCAACGCGCTGCGACTGATCGATGGTGTGCCGATGGCGGCCTTCGCCGAGCGCACCGGCCTGCCGATCGAACGCATCGCGACCGGCCTGGCCGCCGCCCGCCAGCGCGGCTGGCTGCGCGACGATCCGGAGCGCCTGCACACCACCGCGCTCGGCCAGCGCTTCCTCAACGACGTCATCGCCAGCTTTCTCGATTGAGGCGATCGCCCGGCGGCACGGGTTCGGGAGGTCATCGACACCACCCTCACGCGATGGCTGAATGATGGGATGAACCGGCGGGTCACGCCTCGCCGGGAGGTGTCCGCATGGTCGGACGGTTGGTTATAGTGACCACGAAATCGATCCACAGGATCTCCATGAACGGCCACAATCAGACACCGGCGGATCCTGCCGACCAGCGCTCCTCCGGCCCGCAGGGAACCCGCTTCTTTTCGACCGAGACGCTGCGCCGGTACACCCGCGAGGCCGAAGCGCCCCTGGATGGCCTGGCCAGCGTGCACCAGCCGGTACTCGAAGGCATCAGCCCGGAACTGGCGGGTCGGCGCTTCACCCTGGACGAGGGCAGGCAGACCATCGGCCGGGGCAACGACAACCACATCGTCATCGACGACCCCAGCGTGTCCGCCTCCCATGCCTGGATCACCAACAAGCAGGGCCGCCACATCATCATGAACACGCTGTCCACCAACGGCACGTTCGTGAATGACAAGCGCATCCACATGACGACGCTGAAGCACAGCGACCACATCCGGCTGGGGCACGCGGAGTTGGTGTTCCTGACCCGCGAACATGCTGAACCCCGCGCCGCAAACGGACGCCGGATCGCGGTCGGCGCGCTGGTGCTCGTGGCGCTGGTCGCGCTGGCCTGGTGGCTGGTCTGAACCCGCTGCCGTGACCGCGCGCGAGATCCCCCCAAAGGTCGGCCGCTACCGCATCGACGGCGTGCTCGGCGAGGGTGCGATGGCCGTCGTCTACGCCGGCTTCGACCCCGAGATCCAGCGTGCGGTGGCGATCAAGTGCCTGCATCGGGAGGTTGCCGCCGACCCCGTCTATCGTGATCGCTTCCTGGTCGAGGCGCGAGCCGCCGGCCACCTCACCCATCCCCACATCGTCACCATCTTCGACGTGGGCGAGGCCGACGACGGCAGCCCTTACATCGCGATGGAGCGGCTCTCCGGCGAGACGCTGGCCAGCCGCGTCAGCCGTGACGGCTTTCCATCACTGCCGGCGATCATGGAGCTGGCCGGGCAGGTCGCCGCCGCGCTGGACTATGCCCATGCCCAGGGCGTCGTGCACCACGACATCAAGCCCGAGAACATCATGCTGGCCGAGGGCTGGCAACACGCCAGGGTCAACGATTTCGGCATCGCCGAACGACGCGGCGTGCAGGACGGGCCCGGTACCACCCGCACGCAGATCGCCGGCACGCCCGCCTACATGGCGCCGGAACAGCTGCGCGGCGACCCGACCGACGCACGCAGCGACCTGTTCTCGCTGGGCGTGGTGTTGTACTGGCTGCTCACCGGCAAGCTGCCCTGGCCCGAGACCAGCGACATCCGGCAGTTGATCCATGCGCGCCGGCACCTGCCCGGCCCCTCGCTCCAGCCACGCGATCCGTCCACGCCGTCGATCCTGGTCGGCATCGTGCAAACCTTGCTGGCACCCGCGGCAACGGAGCGCTATCAGCGGGGGAGCGAAGTCGTCGCCGACCTGCGGCTGGCCCGCCGCGAGTACGAGCGCCTGCACGAACGGCCGCTGACCAGCCACATCACCTCGCTGCGCCTGCGCTGGGTCGGCGTCCTCGGCGCCACGCTCAGCCTCACCCTGCTGCTGGGGCTGGCGGCGATCCACGCCAAGCAGGGCGCCGCGGTCACCGGCCTGGCGCTGGATTTCGGCGGCTCGCTGGGGCGCATGATCGCCAACGAATCGGCGGAGAACCTGCTGCTCGGCGATCGCGCCGCCACCCGCGCGCTGGTCGAGAGCATTGCCCGCAACCAGCAGATCCACTACCTCGCCATCGCCGATCGTTACGGCGAAATCATCGCCAGCACGCAGGCCGACCAGGTCGGCACCCGCTTGCCGGCGCTGACCGGCAGGAAGCCGCTGTCGCGATCGGACGATATCGACAGCTATCGCAGCAGCGACACCGGCGCCCCCGGCCGCGACGCGATGCTGCTGTTCGACGTGCCGATCCATTACCAGACGGCCACGGTGGGCGAACTGCATCTGGGCATCAGCGACGCGCCATTGCGGGCGGCCCGCAAGACCACGCTGTGGGTCATCATCGCCGTGCTGGTGGTGACGCTTGTCGCGGTGATCGGCGCAACGTACTGGCTGTCCCGGCAATTGCTGACCCTGCTGGACCTGCTCGGCAACGCGATGCTGCGGGTGGCCCGGGGCGACTTCCGCTACCGCATCCGGCTGGTCCGCCGCGATGAACTGGGCCGGCTGTTCGCCGCGTTCAACCTGATGAACGGCGCCCTGCAGGCCCGCCGGCAAGGCCCCGAAGAAACGGCTGCCGCCACCCCCGTGGAAGACGTCACGCGGCCCACGCTGATCCTGCCGGTGGCGGAGGACGACGGCGCCAGCCACAAGCCCTGATCGACGACGCCATCCGGCGGTGCCTGACGGCTGCCCGCGCCCGCGAGTCAGAACTGCTTGAGCCGCTGCTTCAGCTCGAGCGCGCGGGCGCGGTAGACGGTGGCCGGCTCGTAGCCCGGATCGATGGCCAGCACGTGGTCCCACAACGCGATGGCCGGGTCCAGCTGCTGGTCGCGATACAGCACGATGGCCCGCTGGTGGCATCCGGCCAGCAGATCCTTGCGCAGGGAGGCCGCCGCGGCCCCGCCCGGCGGCAGCCGCGGATCGATGGTCAACGCCTCGTCGAGGCGCGCCAGCGCCTGCTGCCTTTGTCCCTGCCCCAGCAGGGCCATGCTTTCCTTCTGCAAGCGTCGCGCCTTCTGCGCCGATGATTCCGCGACAGCCTCCGCGGGGCGTCGGGCATCCGCCTGCGCCGGTGCCGACGGCTCGCTCGCGTGGCCGTCGCCGGCTTCGCCGGTGCCAGCCGCCACCGGCTCCGCCAGGACACCGGCCCCGGATACCGGCAACCGCACCGTCTGGCCCACCTGCAATCGCGACGGGTTGGTCGAACCGTTGTAGCGCGCCAGGATCAGGAACCGGCTGGCATCACCGAGATGGCGGGCCGCCAGCAAGCTGTAGGATTCGCCGTCCTGCACCACATGGGGCTGCGACGCGCGGCCGAGCAACTGCTGCGGATCGCCGGTGAGCTGGCGCAGCATGGCCTGCGCCGCGCGATCGCCCGGATGCCTCGCCAGATGCCGGCGCAGCGCCTGTTCGCCTTCCGCGTAATGACCGCGCTGCAGCTCGTCGACAATCGTTGCGAACGAGGCATCGGCACGCCCCGTTTCGCCGATGCCCGGGGCGCGCGAGGCCGATGGGCTGACCACCACGGAGCGGGTCCCCCGCATGCAGCCGGATACGACCAGCACCAGCAGGAGTGGCGCGCACGGCGCCATCCACTGCCATGGCCGGCGGCGACGCCAGAATCTTGTCGATGTCGTTTGCACTGCCTGTCTGCCCCCTGCCCTGTCCGGCACCGCGCTGCACGCCGACCCCTGACATGGCACGGCGTTTCCCAACCTGCCCGAGCGAGGGTCAACGCAACGTCGTCGCAACCGGTCCGGCCACACAATATAGATCCGCCCCGGCGGCTTGGGCGACCACCCCACCCGGCGTCCACTGCGCCCTCGCCGGCCAGCTCCCCCGGATTGCGGCCTCCGCATGACATGGCCGTGGAAACCAGCATAAACTGGCCGCTCCGGGGGAATTTACAGGCACTTGCATGGATGTCGGACACGATCGACGTCACCCGTTTGCGTCGCATCAGGGCGGTCGCGGCGGCGCGCGCTGGCCTGCGCGCGCGCAGCGCCTGTTCGAAACCAGCTACACGCTGTGCGTGGAAGGGCTGCAGGAACCCCTGCGTCGCTGCCTGGGCGAATTCGAGAAGCAGCTTTTTGCGCTGGCCGAGCGTGCCCACAATGCCGGCGTCCAGCAGGACTGCTTCGCCAGCCGGCAGCGCGTTCTGCAGGATCGTGCCGCGTTCGCCCAGCGCTTCATGGAACAGCTCGGGGCCGCGCTGGACCAGGTTGGCGAGAGCGCCCCGGCGGCGGCCGAGCCGGCCGGCCACGAGAAGCCGTGGCAGGCGCTCGAGCTGGTCGACCCGGGCGAGCAGGAAGTGGCGATGACGCTCGAACAGCTGGGCGCCCGTGGCGAGGTTCGCCACAGCAACGTCCTGTACGAACTGGGCTACCGGCTGGCGGTGCTGATCGGCGAGCCACCGCTGGAAGGCCCGGCGCTGCCGCTGGGTCCCCACGCCATGGCCAGGGCCTGCCACGCCGCCAGCGGCGGGTTCGAGCTGCCGCTCAAGCATCAGTTGCTGCTGTTGCAGCACTTCGATCAATGGGTGATCCAGGCGCTGGCCCCGCTGTACGACAACATCAACGCCCAGCTCAAGGCCGACGGCATCCTGCCGCAGCTGCGCAGCATCCCGATCCCGCGGCACATCGGCAAGCGATCCCGCACCAGCAGCGCGAGCGGCGATGCCGCCGGCGAAACCGCGACGGCACCGGCAAGCGCAAGCGCCACGCCGGTCCATCCGTCCGGTGGCACGCCGGGAGCACCGATCGAGGTGCTGGAGTCCCTGCGCGACCTGCTGGCGCAGCAACGTGCCGTGCAGGGCGGCCTCAGCGGCGGCTCCGGCGGACGCGCGGCCAGCGAGGACGAACTGCAGTCGGCACTGGGCGCCTTGCAGCAGCATCTCGCCCAGGTCACCGACCAGGCCAGCCGCGAGCTGCGCAGCGCCGCCCGCCTGCGCGAGGAACTCGTCGCCCAGCTCAATTTCGGCAAACCCGCCGGCGCCCCGCGCACCCAGCTCAGCGACGAACAGGGCGACACGGTGGAACTGGTCGCGCGCCTGTTCGAACAGCTGGGCCATCAGCTGCAGCAGGGTGGCAACGCCAGCCACCTGCTGACCGATCTGCAACTGCCGGTGCTGCGCATGGCCGTGGCCGACCACGGCTTCTTCGAGAAGCGCGAGCATCCGGCACGCCGGCTGCTGGATACGGTCACCGCCGCCGCGAACGACTGGCTGGACGGCAGCGATGACGAAAGCAACCGGCCGCTGGCGAGCAAGCTGGAACAGCTGGTCAGCCGCGCCAACCAGGAGCCGCCCAGTGCCGGCTTGTACACCACCTTGCTGGCCGACATCGAGCATCATCTGGCCCTGCTCACGCGCAAAGCGCAGGCCGCCGAGCGGCGCCATGTGGAAGCGGCCCAGGGCCGCGAGCGGCTCGACCAGGCACGTCGCCGCGCCAGCGAGCTGATGGCCGAGCGTTTCGCGCAATCGCCACCGCGCGGCCTGTTGCGCGCCCTGCTCGACCGCGCCTGGTCGGACGTGCTGGCGCTGACCCTGCTGCGCCATGGCGAACAGAGCGACGCGTTCCGCGAGCAGTTGAAGATCACCGACCAGTTGCTCGGCCGCCTGCCGGTCAACGATCGCCTGCACCTGCAGACGGAAGTGGAATCGGGCCTGCAGCAGATCGGCATGCACGCCGAAGAGGCGGTGCAGGTGGCCCAGCGGCTGCTGGGCGCCGGCACGCCGGACCCCTCCACGGAACTGCCCAGCGCCACCGACCTGGCGTTGCGGCTGAAGCAGCACCAGCGACTTGGCGAGCAACAGTCCAGCCACGAACCGGCGGCGAGCCCGGCGGCCGCCGTGGTGGCAGCCGCGGCATCACCGGCGCGCAGGAGCGCGACCGCGCCGGCGGCCCGCGGCGATGCGGCAACACCGCAGGCGCCGGTCGCGGCGGCTGCGCCGCAGCAGGACGCCCCGCCCGATCCGCGGCTGCGGCGCATCGAGCAGCATCTGAAGGAATTGCCGTTCGGCAGCTGGTTCGAGTTCATCGACCCGGCCAGCGGGCAGATCTCCCGGCGCAAGCTGGCGTGGTACTCGCCAATGTCCGGCCGCTGCCTGCTGGTCAGCCGGCGCGGCCAGCGCGGCGAGGAAATGAGCCTGACCCAGCTTGCCCATGAAGTCGCCAGCGGCCGCGTCTGCGAAGTGCCGGCCCAGCCGGACAGCCTGCTCGACCGCGCATGGCGCAGCCTCACCGGCAGCCTGCAGCCACGACGCCCGCCGTCCGGGAGCGCCCGCGCATGAGCACCAGCAACCAGCGCCGCGCCGAGCGCAAGCGCGCCTCCGTCAATGCGATCGTCACCGACGTGATCAGCGGCCTGCCGATCGGCCATCTCGGCAATCTTTCCAGCACCGGCATGCTGCTGATCAGCGCCCAGGCACCGCGCAGCGAAGCCTTGTACCAGGTCAGCATGACCCTGCCCGGCTCGGGCCGGATGCTGACCCAGTCGCAACCGATCGAGGTCGGCATCCAGGAGCAGTGGCACGAAGCAGCCGCCAGTTCCGGGCAGATCTGGGCCGGCTATCGCATCGTGGCGATCAGCGACGCCGACGCCGCACGCCTCGAAAGCTGGCTGGCGCAGGCCTGACCCTGAGAGGTTGTGAGTTTTT
>NZ_AJXT01000018.1 GCF_000264295.1 Rhodanobacter spathiphylli B39
AAGTGGTTTTCTTCACAGGCCCCGACTGGAAGTCGCGGCGTGGCGGCGTCATCATGACGCCTGGCCCGCCCGTCCCCGATCCATGGCGAAGCGTTCGCACCCGCCGCATCCGCGCGGCGGCCGCGCAATGATTCGTCGTCGCAGGAGTCTCCATGTCCGACCTGTTCGCCCCGCTGTATCCTCAGCACCTCGCCACCGTGCGCGAACGTGCCGACCGCGCGCTGGCGCTGGGCGGCTACGACCACCTGCTGGTCGCCGCCGGCACGCCACCGGGCAAGTTCCTCGACGACCAGGACTACCCGTTCGTGGCCAATCCGCACTTCAGGCACTGGCTGCCGCTGACCGACGCGCCGGGCAGCTGGATCGCGTACACGCCGGGCAGCAAGCCGAAGCTGGTCTTCGTGCAACCGCGCGACTACTGGCACGTGGTACCTGCGGCGCCCCACGGCTACTGGGTGGAGCACTTCGACATCGTGATCGTGCGCAGCGCCGCCGAAGCGATCGCCCAACTGCCCGCCGGCAGGCGCGCGGTGATCGCCGCCGCCTGCCCCGTCACCGATGGCGTGGAGGCGAACAACCCGCCGGCCGTGCTCGATTACCTGCACTGGCACCGCAGCTACAAGACGCCGTACGAACTGGCCCTGATGCGCGAAGCCAGCCGCATCGGCACGCGCGCCCATCGCGCCGCCGAAGCGGCGTTCCGCGCCGGCGAAAGCGAGTTCGGCATCCACATGGCCTATCTCGCCGCCGCGAAACAGATCGATGCCGAGTTGCCCTACGCCAGCATCGTGGCCTTGAACGAACACGGCGCGGTGCTGCACTACACGCACTTCGACCGCACGCCGCCAGCGGCGTCGCGCTCGTTCCTGATCGACGCCGGCGCCAGCGCGGCGGGTTACGCCAGCGACATCACCCGCACCTACGCCTCGCCGCACGCAGGCGAATTCCAGGCGCTGATCGACAGCGTCGACGCCGCGCAGCGCGGCTTCGCGGCGAAAGTGCGCGCCGGGCAGAGCTACCCCGAGCTGCACATCCACGCCCACCACGTGCTGGCCGGCGTGCTGCGCGAGCATGGCTTCCTGCGCATGAGCGCCGAAAGCGCGATCGAATCCGGCGTGACCAGCGCGTTCTTTCCGCACGGCCTGGGCCATCCGATCGGCCTGCAGGTGCACGACGTGGCCGGTTTCCAGCAGGGCGAACGCGGCGGCAGCATCGCGCGTCCGGACGGCCATCCGTACCTGCGCATGACCCGCGTGCTGGAGCCGGGCATGGTGGTGACGATCGAGCCCGGCCTGTACTTCATCGACATGCTGCTGGCCGAACTGCGCGACAAGCCGGTCGCGGCCGACATCGACTGGGCGAAGGTCGACCACTTTCGCCAGTACGGCGGCATCCGCATCGAGGACGACGTGGCATGCACCGATGGCGAACCGGAAAACCTCACCCGGGATGCGTTCGGCATGCCGTAAGCCGCTGCTGCGACATTCGTCCACATGGCCGAGACGTCGCCGCGGCGTATGCTGACGGTCAGGCAAGGCCCGGATTCGTCGCATGTCCAGTTCCCCGGTTTCCAGCATGTCCGCCGAGACCTTCGGCACGTCGCCGCAGCCATTGCGGCGGTTGAGCCTTGAACTGCTCGCGATCATCGCGCTGAAGATCGCGGCGCTGACGCTGATCTGGTGGGTCGTGTTTGCGCCGCAGCCGAAGCCTGACACCAGCGCGGAGGCGATCGCTCGGCGACTCGCCCCCGCACCCCAAGCCGCCGCGGAAACCCGCCCATGATCATCGATGCCGATGTCGTCACGCTGTCGCGCCTGCAGTTCGCGCTGACGGCGATGTACCACTTCCTGTTCGTGCCGCTGACCCTGGGCCTGGTGTGGATGCTGGCCATCATGGAGAGCGTCTACGTGATGACCGGACGCGAGGTGTGGAAGCAGATGGTGCGCTTCTGGGGCGTGCTGTTCGGCATCAACTTCGCGATGGGCGTGGCCACCGGAGTGACCATGGAATTCCAGTTCGGCATGAACTGGGCGTACTACTCGCACTACGTGGGCGACATCTTCGGCGCGCCGCTGGCGATCGAGGGACTGATGGCGTTCTTCCTGGAGGCCACCCTGATCGGCGTGTTCTTCATGGGCTGGGATCGCATCTCGCGGATCAAGCACCTGCTGGTGACCTGGTTCCTCGCGCTGGGCACCAGCCTGTCGGCGTTGTGGATCCTGGTCGCCAATGCCTGGATGCAGCACCCGGTCGGCTCGGAATTCAACCCGACCACGATGCGGATGGAGGTGACCTCGTTCTCCGAGGTGTTCTTCAACCCGGTGGCGCAGGAAAAATTCGTGCACACGGTGAGCGCCGGTTACGTGCTGGGTGCGATGTTCGTGCTGTCGATCAGCGCGTGGTACCTGCTGCGCGGGCGCAACGTGGATTTCGCCAAACGCTCGATGACCGTGGCCGCGAGCTTCGGCCTGGCCGCGGCGCTGTCGGTGGTGGTGCTGGGGGACGCCTCGGGCTACACGGTGTCGCTGAACCAGAAGATGAAGATGGCCGCGATCGAGGCGATGTGGCACACCGAACCGGCGCCAGCCCCGTTCACCGTGTTTGGACTTCCGGACGTGCAGCGACGCAGCACGGACTATGCCGTGAAAATCCCCTGGGTCATGGGCCTGATCGGCACCCGCTCGATCGACGAGACGATGCCCGGCATCGCCGAGCTGGTGGAGACCGCCAAGGGTCGCATCGGCACCGGCATCCAGGCCTACGACGCCATGCTGGTGCTGCGTCAGGACAGGAACAATGCGAAAGCCAGGGCCACGCTGGCCGCGCACGACAAGGACCTGGGCTACGCGCTGCTGCTGAAGAAGTATGTCGACGACCCGCGCCAGGCCACGCCGGCGGATATCCAGAAGGCCGCCGACAGCACCATCCCCAACGTGCCGGTACTGTTCTGGGCGTTCCGCATCATGGTCGGTTGCGGCTTCTATTTCATCGCGCTGTTCGCGTTCTCGTTCTGGAAGGCCAGCACCCGCAAGCTCGATACGCAGCGCTGGTACCTGCGTCTGGCGCTGTGGAGTCTGCCGCTGCCCTGGGTCGCGATCGAACTGGGCTGGGTCGTCGCCGAGTACGGCCGCCAGCCGTGGGCCATCGAGGGTGTATTGCCCACCGCGCTGGGCGTGTCATCGGTGAGCGCGGGCCAGGTGATGACTTCGCTGGGCGGTTTCGTGCTGTTCTACACCGCGCTGGCGGTGGTCGACGTGTTCCTGATGCTGAAGTTCGTGCGCAAGGGGCCGGATGGCCTGGGCATCTGGCCGTCCACGGATGGCCCCCTCTTGCCTGCGGAAAGAGGGTTGGGATGATGGGCTGGGCTGGCGACGTGCACACGTTGAAGCGTGCTTCGATCAGCACCATGGCGAGCACCCGCCCCTCACCTCGATCCTCTCCACGAGGGGCAGCTGAGGCAAAGGAGAAAGGCGATGTTTGATTATGAAAGCCTGCGGGTGATCTGGTGGGCCCTCCTCGGCACGCTGCTGATCGGCTTCGCGATCATGGACGGCTTCGACTTCGGCGTCGCCGCGTTGCTGAAGCTGCTGGGCCGCGACAACGAGGAACGACAGGTGCTGCTGGAAGGCATCGAGCCGACCTGGGAAGGCAACCAGGTGTGGTTCATCCTGGCCGGCGGCGCCGCCTTCGCGGCGTGGCCGATGCTGTACGCGGTGTCGTTCTCGGGCATGTACTTCGCCATCGCGCTGGTGCTGCTGGCGCTGATCCTGCGCCCGGTCGGTTTCAACTTCCGCGGCAAGATCCACGACCCGCGCTGGGCTTCCCTGTGGGACTGGGTGCTGAGCGGCTCCGGACTGGTGGTGATGCTGGTGGCCGGCGTGGCGTTCGGCAATCTGTTCCTGGGCCTGCCGTTCCGCTTCGACGGCGATCTGCGGATGAGCTGGCAGGGCAGCTTCTTCGACCTGCTGCACCCGTTCGCGCTGCTGTGCGGCCTGGTCTCGCTGGCCATGCTGCTGGCGCACGGCAGCTGTTTCGCCGCGATGAAGGCCGACCACGCCATCGCGGCGCGGGCGGTGGTGGTCGGACGCTGGACCACCCTGCTGTTCGCCGTGCTGTACGTGCTGGCCGGGGTGTGGCTGGCCTGGGGCATCCCCGGCCATGCCATCGCCGGGCCGGTGGTGACCGATGGCCCGGCCAACCCGCTGTTCAAGCAGGTCGCGGTGGGCGGCAGCTGGTTTGCGGGCTACATGCAGTATCCCTGGTTCTGGCTGGCACCGTTGCTGGCACTGGCCTCGGCCGTGGGCGTGCAGGCCCTGATCGGCCGGCGCAGTTTGGCCGGCTTCATCGCCAGCAGCCTGATGGTGGGCGGCACGATCGCCTCGGCCGGGTTTGCGCTGTTTCCGTTCCTGCTGCCCTCCAGCCTGGACCCGCGGTCCGGCCTGACCGTATGGGATGCCTCGTCCAGTCGTGGGACCCTGCAGCTGATGCTGCTGGCCACCGCGGTGCTGTTGCCGATCGTCATGCTCTATACCGGCTGGGTCTATCGGGTGATGCGCGGACGGGTGACGCTGGAGCAGGTGCGCAAGGCGCACGGCGGTTATTGAAAGGAGTACGAACCGATGTGGTATTTCTCGTGGATCCTCGGCCTGGGCCTGGCTTGCGCCTTCGCCATCCTCAACGCGATGTGGTACGAGGTGCACGCCACGGACGAGGCGAATCGCCAACTGACCGATGCCGAACTGCCGGACGAATTGAGCTAGGAGCGTGGGTCGCAGAAACGTTCGTGGCGAAAAGTTGCCTGCGCCGGGACAGTTTTTCGACGATTCGCCGGCCCATAGTCATTCTATGGGTCAAGAATCGGCGGAAAAATGGACCAAGCAGGCGACTTTGCAGACCGAACGGTTCCTGCGACCCACGCTCCTAGCGCGCGGCCAGCAGTGCCTCGATCTCCTCGGCCTGCCGGGGCATCGCCGCGGTGAGCACCTCGTTGCCGTCGCGGGTGACCGCCACGTCGTCCTCGATGCGGATGCCGATGCCGCGCCAGCGCTCGGCCACCGAGCGGTCGTCCGGCGGCACGTACAACCCCGGCTCGACGGTCAACACCATGCCCGGCTCGAGCAGGCGCGACTCGCCGTCGATGCGGTAGTCGCCCACGTCATGCACGTCCAGTCCCAGCCAGTGGCCGGTCTTGGCCGGGAAGAACCGCTGATAGCTGCCATCGGCCACCGCGGCATCGGCGCTGCCCTTGAGCAGGCCGAGCTCGCACAGGCCCTCGCTCAGCACGCGCACCGCCGCGAGATGCGCCGCGTTGAACGGACGGCCGGGACGGACCTCGTCGATCGCCGCCAGCTGGGCGGCCAGCACCACTTCATACAGCGCCCGCTGCTCGCGGCTGTAACGGCCGTTGACGGGAAACGTCCTGCTGATGTCGGAAGCGTAGCAATCCCACTCGGCGCCCGCATCGATCAGCAGCAGGTCGCCGTCACACAGTCGCGCCCGGTTGTTCTGATAGTGCATCACGCAGGCGTTGGCGCCGCCAGCGACGATCGGCACGAACGCCGGCACCGCGCCCCGGCTGCGCATGACCCGCAGCAGTTCGGCCTCCACTTCGTACTCGTGGCGTCCGGGCCTGGCCGCGCCCAGCGCCGCCATGTGCGCTTCCACCGCGATCCCCGCCGCCGCGCGCATCAGTCGCAGTTCGGCCCTCGACTTGTACAGCCGCAGGTCGTGCAACAGGTGGCCCAGCGCCACGAATTCCTTGGGCACCACGCCGCCGCCGCGCAACTGGCGCAGGCGGCGCATCCAGCCCAGCAGTTGCGCGTCAAACTGGGGCTCGCGGCCGAAATGGCAGTACACGCGGGCACGGCCCTCGATCATGCCGGGCAGGATGTCGTCGATGTCATCGATCGGGAACGCATCGTCCATGCCGTAACCGGCCACCGCCTGTTCGGTGCCGATCGCATGGCCGTGCCAGCGCTCGCGCTCGGCATCGCGCTCGCGACAGAACAGCACCACTTCGCCGTGCTGGCGCCCGGGCAACAGCGCCAGCACGGCGTCGCTTTCCGGGAAGCCGGCCAGGTAGTGGAAGTCCGAGTCCTGCCGGTACGGCCAGGCGGCGTCCGCGTTGCGCATGCGCTCGGGCGCGGCGGCGACCAGCAGCACGGCGTCCTCGCCGGCCATCTTCATCAGCTGGCGACGGCGACGGGCGAATTCCTCGGGGTCGATCGCCGCAGGGGTCGAGCCGTGTTCGACCGGTATCAATGCACGCTGCCGCTGGACGCCGGATCATGCCGGTTGCACTCGGCATGCAGCAGCAGCGCGCCGACCCGAACGAACTCCTGCACCTCGATCAGCGCATCCTCGTCTTCGTCCTCGTTGTTGAAGTCGAACGAAGAGGCGGCGATGGTGCCAAAGTCGCGCAGGATCTCCTGCGCCTCCTCCGACAATGACGCGTGCGCCGCGGTACCAGCCAGGCCGAAGCCGCCGAGGAAGCCGCGACACCAGTCCACCACCGCCTCGGCGCGTTCGACCAGCGGGCGATCGTCATCGGGCAGCAGCGGCTCGAAGCCCAGTTCGCTGTCGGCCAGCTCGCGCTCGCACTGGCGGGTCAGTCGCTGCAGCAGCGCAAGATCCTCGGCCGTGGGGTCGGTCGCCTCGCCATCCAGCTGCAGGGCGGCAAGCACGTCGCCGCCCTGCGGACGGGCGCCGCCGGCCAGGTAGCCGCACAGCGACCCGTGCAGTTCGCTGGCTTCGGTGCCCAGTCGCAGACGCATGACCAGCGCATCGATATCATCGTGGCCGATCGGCCCGGTAGCCGCCATGGCGGTGCTCCTTCGCAAGAATGGCGGCCAGTTTAATGCACCGGGCGGCGCCCTCCGCACCCGTCGACCGGCTCGCAGATTTCCCGCAACGTCCTGCTATAGTTTCGGGCATGAGCACGCCCGATCCCGCCCCGTCCGATCCGGTTCACCAGCAGTTGGCCGCGCTGGCCCGCCAGCTTGACCATTTGCTGGAGACGGTGCGCCGGCTGAACGAGGAAAACCGCAGCCTGCGGCAGAGCCAGGAACAATTGTCCGGCGAGCGCGCCGGCCTGATGGCGCGCAACGAACAGGCCCGCAGCCGCGTCGAGGCGATGATCCAGCGCCTGAAGTCGCTGGAGAGCAACGGCTGATGAGCACACCCGCCAGTGAACCGGTCGCGCTGCGACTGATCGACCGCGAATTCCTGATCGCCTGCGCGCCCGAAGAACGCGAAGGCCTGCTCGAAGCCGCCGGCTTTCTCGATCGCAAGATGCGCGAACTGCGTGCGAACGCCAAGGCACCCAGCTTCGAACGACTGGCCGTGCTGGCCGCGATCAGCGTGGCGCACGAATTCCTCGGCCTGCGCAAGCAGCATGAAAGCCGGGAACAGCGCCTGAGCGACGGCCTTGCCACCTTGCAGCGCAAGCTCGACGACGCGTTCGAGCACGAAGTGCCGAGGCGCTGAACCGCAGCCTGCGACATCCATCGCCCCAGTGGCACATTGCGGACCAAGCGCCTAAAATGGCACCCGGCGTTTTCTGCGATGTGCGCCAGCACACTCTTACATTTGCCTTGTTCCTACATACGGCCCCGGGTCGGTTTCACATCGGTTGTTGTGCATGTCCGCCGCGTGCGGAAAGCCTTTAGGCCATGTAACCCTCCCACCTGATCCATCTTGGATCAAGGTCGTTCGGTGGGCAGCGGCATCGCGGTCTACGCCACTTCTTATTCCCCGTTCCGATCGTCGAGCCACGACCGGGACGATCACGCCGGAGCCGCGCGCCACGTGGACGTCAACGCCCAACGCCGCGATCTGCGCCAGCAACTGGCCGAACGTCGCCGCGCCCTGCCGCCGGCCGAACGCATCGCCGCGGCCCAGGGCCTGCGCCGCAGCCTGGAGCAACTGCCCGAGTATTTCACCGACGCGCGCGTGGCCGGCTACTGGGCCAGCCACGGCGAACTGCCGTTGAATCTGGTGATCCCGCCGCTGGCCACGCGCGGCCAGCAATTCCTGCTGCCGGTGATCGGCGCGGGCCGGAAACTGCGCTTCGCACCATGGAAGGCCGGCGACCAGGTGCAGCCCAATCGCTACGGCATTCCCGAGCCGGTCGATCCGCCCGAACTGTTCGAGCCGTTCCAGATCGACCTGGTGTTGGTGCCACTGCTCGGTTTCGACCGTCGCGGCAACCGGCTCGGCCACGGCGGCGGCTACTACGACCGCGGCTTCGCCTTCCTCAACGAACAGGTGCGCCCCACCGAACCGCTGCTGGTCGGCATTGCCTACGACTTCCAGGAACTGGAAATCGTAAATGAGGAACCCTGGGATGTTCCGCTGGATTTCGTCGCCACCGACCGCGAGCTGATCGACTGCACCCTCGCCCAGCAAGACAGTGAGACTCATCCATGAACCACTGGCTGATGAAGTCCGAACCGGACGCGTTCTCGATCGACGACCTCAAGCGCAAGAAGCGCGAGGCCTGGGACGGCGTGCGCAACTACCAGGCGCGCAACTTCATGCGCGACGGCATGCGTCCCGGCGACAAGGTGTTCTTCTACCACTCCAACTGCGCCGTGCCCGGCATCGTCGGCATCGCCGAGGTGGCCTCCGACGCGTACCCCGATCCCAGCCAGTTCGATCCGGAGAGCAAGTATTTCGACCCCGGCAGCTCGCGCGACAAGCCGCGCTGGATGCTGGTCGACGTGAAGTTCGTGAAGAAGCTCAAGCGCACGATCAGCCTCGACGAAATGAAGAACGATCCTGCGCTGGCCGAGATGCCGCTGCTGCGCAAGGGCAACCGGCTGTCGGTGATGCCGGTCGATGCGGCGCACTGGAAATACATCCTGGCGCTGGAATGAACGTCACCCGATCCCCTTTCACCGGAAACCATTCATGAGCAACGCAAACGAGAAAAAACTGGCCGGCGAAGCCGCCATCCGCTACGTCGAGGACGGCGCCATCGTGGGCGTCGGCACCGGCTCCACCGTGGCGTTCTTCATCGATGCGCTGGCCGACCTGAAGGACCGTATCCAGGGTGCGGTGTCGAGCTCGGAGCAATCGACCGCGCAGCTGAAGCGCCTCGGCATTCCGGTGCTGGACCTCAACGCCGCCGGCCCGCTGACCATCTACATCGACGGCGCCGACGAATGCGATCCGTACAAGCGGCTGATCAAGGGTGGCGGCGCGGCGCTGACCCGGGAGAAAATCGTGGCGGCGGCCAGCGAGAAGTTCGTCTGCATCATCGACTCCAGCAAACGGGTCGACCTGCTCGGCAAGTTCCCGGTGCCGATCGAGGTGATCCCGATGGCGCGCAGCCTGATCGGCCGCGAGATCGTCAAGCGCGGCGGCAACCCGGTCTGGCGCGACGGCGTGGTCACCGACAATGGCAACTGGATCATCGACGTGCACGGCTGGCAGATCGTCGACCCGGCCGCGCTGGAAAGCGAGCTGAACCAGCTGGCCGGCATCGTCACCGTGGGTCTGTTCGCGCGGCGTCCCGCCGACGTGGTGCTGATCGGCGACCGGGAGATGTGATTCGTCGCATCGTCCGCTTCCCGAAAAAAGACGGCCCTTGCGGGCCGTCTTTTGTTTCAGCACCTTACTGCGCCGGCCGCGGCTTCAGGCCGTCGCGGAAACGCAGGTGGCGGGCCGAGTGCCGCGCTTCGCGCAGGCGGCGCGCATGGGCCGCCAGGATGTCACCGCGGGTGATGATGCCCACCAGCTTGTGCGGGTCATCCTTGCCCACCACCACCAGCCGGCCCACGCTCTCGGCCACCATGTGATCCGCGGCCTCGCGCAGTGAATGTGCCTCGCTGACCGCGATCGGCGGCCGGGTCAGCAGTTCGCCCAGACTCAGCGTGTAGTGCCACTGCGGGTCGAGCAGGCTGCGTCGGGTCAGCACGCCAAGCACGCGGCGGCGTTCGTCCAGCACCGGGTACCCCTGGTGCTGGGTCTGTGCGACGTCCTCGGCCAGCCAGCGCCGCACTTCAGCCAGCGTCTGCGTGCTGTCCAGGGTCACCACGTCGCGCGTGCAGGCCTCGCCCACCCCGACCTGGTCGAGATAGTCGGCCACGTACTCGGACGGCACGCGCACGCCACGCCGCACGATCTTCTCGGTCATGATGGTGTTGCGCATCATCAGGGCCGAGACCAGGTAGGCCGCGGTGCAGCCACCCAGCAACGGCAGCAGTCCCGCGGGCTGGCCGGTGGTCTCGAACGCGAACACCACCGCGGTGAGCAGCGCGCGCGAGGCGCCGGCGAAGATCGCCGCCATGCCGACCAGGGCGGCAATGCGCGGGTCCACGCCGAATTGCGGCGCCACGGCGGCGATGCCGAGGCCAACCAGGGCGCCCAGCGCACCGCCGATGGTGAACAGCGGCGCCAGCGTGCCGCCCGAGGTGCCGCTGCCCAGCGCGATCGACCAGGAAATGAATTTCATCACGCACAGGAAGGCCAGCGCGGTCAGCGTCAGCCTGCCGTTGAGGATGTCCTCGATGTTGGTATAGCCCACGCCCAGGGTCAGCGGCGCGAAGTAGCCGACCACACCAACCACCAGTCCGCCGATCGCCGGCCACCACATCCAGTGGATGGGCAGCTTCTCGAACAGGTCCTCGATGCCGTAGACGATGCGGGTGGTCCACACGCTGACCACGCCGATCAGCGCGCCGAGCAGCACGTAGACGAGCAAGGCCATCGCTCCCGGCGACGTCACCGCCCCCATCGCAAACACCGCGGTCGAACCCTGCAACAGGTAACGCGTGCCGGTCGAAGCAACGCAAGCCAGCGCCACCGGGATCAGCGAGCGCGGGCGCAGCTCGAACAGCAGCAGCTCCACCGCCAGCACCACGGCCGCGATCGGCGCCGAGAACACCGCGGCCATGCCCGCTGCCGCACCCGCTGCCAGCAGCACCTTGCGCTCGCTCCCGGTCACCTTCAGCACCTGGCCGATGAACGAACCCAGCGCGCCGCCGGTGGCGATGATCGGACCCTCGGCGCCGAACGGACCGCCGGTGCCGATCGCGATCGCCGAGGAGACCGGCTTCAGGAAGGTGATCCGCGGCGGAATCTTCGACTCGTTGAGCAGCACCTGTTCCATCGCCTCGGGGATGCCGTGGCCGCGAATCGCGCGCGAACCCCAGCGCGCCATCACGCCCACGATCAGGCCGCCGACCACCGGCACCAGCACCACCCACCAGCCCAGTCGGGGTACCGCGTCGGCAGGCGAGGAGAACGCGGTGGACCAGCGGCCGTAGAAGGCCAGATTGGTCACCACACCGATAAGAGCCGTCAGCAATCGCGCAATCAGCGCAGCCAGCACGCCCAGCACGATCGACACCGCGGTGATGCGCAACACCCGTCGATCGACCAGGGTGGAGCGGCGCGGCATCCGCGCCGCATCCAGGCTCATGCCCATGGTCGGCGCCAGCGGCAACGCGTCGGTACTGCCCTCGGTGCGGACCGCCGGGCGGCCGGGATCGCTGTCGCTTGCCGTCGTCATCAGGGTGCTCACGAGTCAAAGGCGGAAATTTTACGCTGCTGCAGTGCATAACCGAAGGGCACGGAAGCACGAGCGGCGACGAAAGATCCTGCGCCAGCGCCCCTTGCCAACGAAAAAGCCCGCCGGATGGCGGGCTTCTCGGCCGACTTGCCACGCCTTGCGGCGAGCGACGGCGTTTGTATTGGCAGCCCCGGATGGATTCGAACCACCGATGCCTGAGTCAGAGTCAGGTGCCTTACCGCTTGGCGACGGGGCTGTGGAACTGAGCTTAGCGCTTGGAGAACTGGGTTGCGCGACGTGCCTTGTGCAGACCGACCTTCTTGCGCTCGACTTCACGGGCGTCACGGGTCACGAAACCGGCCTTGCGCAGCGGCGACTTCAGGCTTTCATCGTACTCGACCAGCGCGCGGGCGATGCCCAGGCGGATCGCGCCGGCCTGACCGGTGATGCCGCCACCGGCAACCGTCACCTTGATGTCGAACTTGTCGGTGTTGTCGGTCAGCTCGAGCGGCTGGCGCACGATCATGCAGGAGGTCTCGCGGCCGAAGAAGGCTTCGAGCGTCTTGCCGTTGACGATGATTTCGCCCTTGCCCTTGCGCAGGAACACGCGAGCGGCGGAGGTCTTGCGGCGGCCGGTGCCGTAATTCTGCTGGATGCTCATGATATTTCCTTAGATTTCCAGCGCCTGCGGCTGCTGTGCGGTATGCGGATGCTCGGCACCGCCGTAGACCTTGAGCTTGCGATACATCTCGCGACCCAGCGGGTTCTTCGGCAGCATGCCCTTGACGGCGATCTCGATCACGCGCTCCGGGTAGGTCGCCAGCAGATCCTTCAGGCTGGTGGTCTTCAGGTTGCCGACGTAGCCGGTGAAGCGGTGGTACATCTTGTCGTCCAGCTTGGCACCGGTAACGTGCACCTTCTGCGCATTGATCACCACGATATAATCGCCGGTGTCGCAATGCGGGGTGTATTCCGGCTTGTGCTTGCCGCGCAGACGGTGGGCGATTTCGGTCGACAGGCGACCGAGCGTCTTGTTCGTGGCGTCAACCACGAACCAGTCGCGCTTGACGTTGTCTGCATTGGCGCTAAACGTTTTCATTTCAGAATACCTGTCTGCCGCCGTGAGGCGGTACGCGTAATCGGTGGATCAAAGGCGCGAGATGATAGCGGAGCCTTCATCCACGGCGCAAGCCCACCGACCGGCGGGCTGTGAGCTGGCAATGATAGCATGACCACCGGGCCGCTTGAAAAGACCCCCCAGGGTTCCCGGGCGCAACCCGCATGGCCGTTGGGGTCCCCGGCACCTTGCCGCTGGCGTGAGGCGCCGTTGCCGTGGCCGAAGCAACCCACATTGACCTGCTGACCGATACTCTAGCTGGAGAACAACGCATGAGCGTACGCACCCTGAGCCGCATCGACCGCCTGCTGACCGGCTGCGAGCGCGCACTGGAAGCGGTCGGCGGCGCGCCGCTGGCGCAGCGCCCCTCGCCATCCGCCGATCTTGCCGAAAGCGAACTCGATGAGGCAGAGCGCCGCCACGCCGCCGGCCTGATGCGGATCAACCACACCGGCGAGGTCTGCGCGCAAGCGCTTTACCTGGGCCAGGCCGCGCTCGCCCGCGACGCGGACAACCGCGAGCACCTGCTGCATGCCGCCGCCGAGGAAACCGACCACCTGGCATGGTGCGCCGAACGCCTGCAGCAACTGGACAGCCGCCCCAGCCTGCTCAATCCGCTGTGGTATGCCGGCAGCTACGCGATCGGCGCCGCCGCCGCGCTGGCCGGCGACGCGCTGAGCCTGGGCTTCGTGGTGGAGACCGAGCGCCAGGTCGAGGCCCACCTGGCCGATCATCTGCAGCAGCTGCCACCCCAGGACGAGCGATCGCGCGCCGTGTTGACCCGGATGCAGGCCGACGAGATCCGTCATGCGCAGGCCGCGCAGCAACGCGGCGGCATCGACCTGCCGTTTCCGCTGCCGCAGCTGATGCACGCCAGCTCGATGGTGATGAAGACGGTGGCCTACCGGCTGTAGGAAAACCCGCCTTTCGGCGGGCGCATGCCTGAAAAAACCGCCTTTCGGTGGGCGCATGCCTGAAAAAAAGCCCGCCTTTCGGCGGGCTTTTGTCACATCAGGTTGCGACCGTGGAACAGTTCCTCGATCTCGCGTCGCAGCAGCGACTCGATGCGCTGGCGCTCCTTGAACGACAGGTCGTCGGCGTGGGCCTCGAACAGGTAGGTGTCCAGGTCGAAGTCCTTGATGTGCATCTTCGTGTGGAACATGTTTTCCTGGTACACGTTGACGTCGAACATCTCGTACTTCTGGCGGATGTGCCGCGCCAGGTAGTCCTGCACCGAGTTGATCTTGTGGTCGATGAAGTGCTTCTTGCCCTTCACGTCGCGGGTGAAGCCGCGCACGCGGTAGTCGGCGATCACGATGTCCGACTCGAAGCTGTCGATCAGGTAGTTCAGCGCCTTCAACGGCGAGATCACGCCGCAGGTGGCCACGTCGATGTCGGCGCGGAAGGTGGCGATGCCGTTGTGCGGATGCGTTTCCGGATAGGTGTGGACGGTGATGTGGCTCTTGTCCATGTGCGCGACCACGGCACCGGAGATGGTGTCGCGACCGAGCTTCTCGACCACCGGCTCCTCGGAGATCAGGATCGTCACCGAGGCACCCTGCGGGTCGTAGTCCTGGCGCGCCACGTTGAGGATGTTCGCGCCGATGATCTCGGCCACGTCGGTGAGGATCTGGGTCAGCCGGTCGGCGTCGTACTGCTCATCGATGTATTCGATGTAGCGGCGACGCTGGTCTTCCGACACCGCATAGCAGATGTCGTAGATGTTGAAGCTCAACGCCTTGGTCAGGTTGTTGAAACCCTGCAGACGCAGACGGGGAAGTGGTTTGACCACGGGCGGCGCTCCATGACCGGATATCGGCCAACATCAGAGGCGGGTTAGCGACAAGGGTCCCCGCGGCATTGGTTTGGAGTACAGGCAGGTGCCTGCACGACCCTTGTGAACGACAGCGATGTACTGGCTGCTGTCGAAAGACCGCGAAGTATGCGGCAAAAGCGAAGGAATTAGAACCTGCGTGGAATCCGCGGCTTTGTCATAATGAGCAAGCCTGTCATGATGTCCCGACGGACGTGTACGACATGTGGCCATGATGCCCGGCGTGACAAGAATTACCTGTAGGGGATGCCCGTGGCTCAGCTCAAGTACCAGCTCCAACAAGCTTTCGAACGCTCGCAGGCCCCGCTGGGCTTCGCTCCCGACCCCGCCGCGATGGAACGTTTCCTGGGGCTGTGCCATCGCCGCCGCTACCCGGGCAAGACGGCCATCATCCGTCCGGGTGACCCGGCCAACACCTTGTACTACGTGGTGGACGGTTCGCTGGCGGTGTGCACCGAGGACGAACAGGGTCGCGAACTCATCCTCGCCTACATCAGCCGCGGCCAGTTCATCGGCGAAATGGGCCTGTTCGTCGAACAGGCCCAGCGCGAGTCGATGGTGCGCACGCGCACGGCCTGCGAGATGGCCGAGATCAGCTACGAGCGCCTGTTCCAGCTGATGGAAGGCCCGCTGCGCGAGGAGTGCCCGAAGATCCTGTTCGCGATCGGCGCCCAGCTCACCAACCGTCTGCTGCGCACGTCGCGACAGGTCAGCCGGATGGCCTTCATGGACGTCACCAATCGCATCTCGCGCACCCTGCTCGACCTGTGCCAGGAGCCGGATTCGATGACCCATCCGGACGGCACCCAGATCCGCATCTCGCGCCAGGAAGTCAGCCGCATCGTGGGCTGCTCGCGCGAAATGGTCGGCCGCGTGCTGAAGCAGCTGGAAGAGCAGCGCATGATCGACGTGTCCGGCAAGACCATCGTGGTGCGCGGCACCCGCTGATCGCTGGCGCACTCCCGGGAAGCCCTGCCTGAACCGGTTTTTTACGACGACTGGTTGAGGATGGCTTTCCGCCGCCAGTTGCGAGACCACGCTTGGATTACGGACAGTTCTTCATCTTCGTCGGTGTCGGCCTGCTCGCCCAGCTGGTCGACGGCGCGCTGGGCATGGCCTACGGCCTGGTCTCCAACTCGATCCTGCTGGCGCTGGGCCTGCCACCGGCGGTGGCCAGTGCCACCGTGCATACGGCCGAAGTGGTCACCACCGGCGTCTCCGGCGCCTCGCACGCGTGGTTCGGCAATGTGCGCTGGACGCTGTTCTGGCAACTGGCGATTCCCGGCGCCATCGGCGGCATCCTCGGCGCCACCTTCTTGGCCAGCGTGCCCGGCGAGGCGATCCGCCCCTGGGTCAATGCCTACCTGCTGATCCTCGGCGCGATGATCCTGCTGCGCGCCTTCGGCAAGCGGCTGACCCGGCACCAGGTGCAGCACAGCGGCGTGCTGGGCTTTCTTGCCGGGTTGCTCGACGCGATCGGCGGAGGTGGCTGGGGACCGCTGGCCACCAGCACACTGCTCGCCCGCGGCGGCGCCGTGCGCAGCACGATCGGCTCGGTCAACGCGGCCGAGTTCGTGGTCACCCTCTGCGTCTCCGCCACCCTGGTGCTGCATGTGGGCATCGGCCACTGGTCGATCGTGCTGGGCCTGCTCACCGGTGGCGTGATCGCCGCACCATTCGCCGCCTGGCTGGTGCGGCACCTGCCCGAACGCGCGGTGATGGCGGCCGTCGGCAGCCTGATCGTGCTGATCAGTCTGGGCCAGCTGGTGCAGACCTTGCTTCGATAGACGGGAACCGCGCGACCTGCGGATCGTCCTCAGAACCACTCGACGCGGGCGACCGTACGGCCCAGCGCCTTCTCCACCTTCTTGCACAGGGTCGGCGTGCCATTGACCAGCACCGGCTCGGCGGCGACCTTCAGCATCGCCACGTCATGCATCGAATCGCCGTAGGCGACCTGCCATGCCGACAGACCCTGCTTCGCCAGCAGCTGCACCTTGCGCCCGCCCACGTTGTGCCAGTGCACGCGCATGCCCAGCCAGCCGGGGCGCAGTTGCGAGGCCAGCACATCCAGGCCGGTCAGCCCCAGTTGCTGCACGATCCCGCTGACCAGGGCGTGTTCGCAACCGGTCACCACGATCACCCGGTCGCCCTGCAGCTGATGCTGGCGCAACACCTGCAAGGCGTCGCGATGAAACTGCCGGGGCCGGCGTGCGAGATCGGCGGCAAACGTCTCCGCGGCAAGCCGGTAACGGCGCTCGCCCAGCCCGAACAGCGCAATGCGCACCAGCACATGCATCGGCACGCGCCACGAGAACGGCAGGATCAGCAGCAGCAACGGCGCCACCAGCACGGCGGGCAACCAGCGCCACCACGAGCGGCGATAACGCTCGCGGATGAACAGATGGAACGCGTCGCCGCGGAACAGCACGCCGTCGAAATCGAACAGCACCACCCGCGGCGCGACCGCCTCGACATCGGCGGTCAGGGTCTCCAGCTCCGGCATCACGGTCACGGCAGCGAGAACAGCCGCCGCAGTTCGCTGCCCGGGTCCTCGGCGCGCATGAACGCCTCGCCGACCAGGAACGCCTGGATGCCCCCTTCGCGCAGGCGCGCCACGTCCTCCGGAGTGTGGATGCCGGACTCGGCCACCAGCACGCGGTCGTATTCGATCAGCTCCTGCAGCGCCAGCGAGGTCTCCAGCGAGGTCTCGAAACTGCGCAGGTTGCGGTTGTTGACGCCGATCAGCGGCACCGGCAAGGCCAGCGCGCGCTCCAGCTCTTCCTCGTCGTGCACTTCGCACAGCACGTCCATGTCCAGCTCGGCCGCCAGCAGCGACAGCTGCAGCAACATGTCGTCATCCAGCGCCGAGACGATCAGCAGGATGCAGTCGGCGCCGATCGCCCGCGCCTCGTACACCTGGTACGCATCGATGATGAAATCCTTGCGCAACACCGGCAGCGCGCAGGCTTCGCGCGCCTGCTGCAGGAACGCCTCGCTGCCCTGGAAGAAGTCGCTGTCGGTCAGCACCGACAGGCAGGCCGCGCCGGCCGCCGCGTAACTGGCCGCGATCGCGGCGGGATCGAAATTGCCACGGATCAGTCCCTTGCTGGGGCTGGCCTTTTTCACTTCGGCGATCACCGCCGGCATTCCCGCGGCGATCTTCGCCTCGATCGCCGCGCCGAAACCGCGCGTGGGCGGCAGCTCGGCGATGCGCGCGACCAGCTCGGCCTCGGGCACGCGGGCGCGGCGCTCGGCCACTTCCTCGGCCTTGCGGACAAGAATGCGATTGAGGATGTCAGTCATGGCATCTCACTTGGATGGTGCGCAGGTGGCGCGATGAAGGCGATGGCGACGTCGGCGAAGTTCAAACGCCCACGGGCACCAGGCCGGAAAGTCGACGGGTGACCGCCACGAAGGCCTGCATTTTCGCATGCGCGGCACCGCTGGCAATCGTGGCGCGGGCCAGCTCGATGCCGTCGGCGATCGAAGCGACCACGTCGGCGGCGTACAGCGCCGCGCCCGCGTTGAGGCAGACGATGTCGTGCGGCACGCCGGCCTCGCCCTGCAGCGCGCCCAGCAGCATCGCCTTCGATTCCTCCGCGTTCTCCACCCGCAGGTTGCGGCTGGAGGCCATCGCCAGGCCGAAATCCTCCGGCTCCACCTCGTACTCGCGCACCACGCCGTCGCGCAGTTCGCCGACCAGGGTCGCCGCGCCCAGCGAGATCTCGTCCATGCCGTCGCGGCCCCACACCACCAGCGCATGCCGCGCGCCGAGCTGCTGCAGCGCGCGCACCTGGATGCCGACCAGGTCGGGATGGAACACGCCCATCAGGATGTTCGGGGCGCCGGCCGGGTTGGTCAGCGGGCCGAGGATGTTGAACAGCGTGCGCACGCCCATTTCCTTGCGCACCGGCGCCACCACCTTCATCGCCGGATGATGGTTCGGCGCGAACATGAAGCCGATGTCGGTCTCGGCCATGCACGCGGCGACGTGTGCCGGCGCCAGCTCGATCGACGCGCCCAGCGCCTCCAGCACGTCCGCACTGCCCGACTTCGACGACACGCTGCGACCGCCATGCTTGGCGATGCGCGCGCCGGCCGCCGCCGCCACGAACATCGAGGCGGTGGAAATGTTGAAGCTCGACGCACCATCGCCGCCGGTGCCGACGATATCCAGGAAATGCGGATGTGCCGGCGCATCGACCTTCGCCGACAGCTCGCGCATCACCCGCGCCGCGCCGGTGATCTCGCCCACGGTTTCCTTCTTCACCCGCAGGCCGGTGATGATCGCCGCCGTCATCAGCGGGCTCACCTCGCCGTTCATGATCTGGCGCATCAGTGCGATCATCTCGTCGTGGAAGATTTCGCGATGCTCGATCAGCCGTTGCAGGGCTTCCTGCGGCGTGATCGTGATGGTCTGGGCGGAACCGTTCATGCCGCGGCCCGCAGCGGCTGCCCCAGGAAATTGCGCAGCAGGTCGTGGCCGTGCTGGGTCAGGATCGACTCGGGGTGGAACTGCACGCCCTCGACCGCCAGTGTCTTGTGGCGCAGGCCCATGATCTCGTCGATCGAGCCGTCCGGATTTTCCGTCCAGGCGGTGACTTCGAGGCAATCGGGCAGCGACGACTTCTCCACCACCAGCGAGTGGTAGCGCGTCGCCTCGAACGGATTGGGCAGGCCGGCGAACACGCCCTGGCCGCGATGGATCACCGGCGAGGTCTTGCCGTGCATGATCTGCTTGGCCCGGATCACCTTGCCGCCGAACACCTGGCCGATCGCCTGGTGGCCCAGGCACACGCCGAACACCGGGATCTCGCCGGCCAGCTCGCGCAGGACGTCCAGCGACACGCCCGAATCATCCGGCGTGCCCGGTCCGGGCGAAATCATGATGTGCGAAGGACGCAGCGCGCGGATGCCGGCGACATCCAGCGCATCGTTGCGCACCACCTTCACCTGCTGACCCAGCTCGCCCAGGTACTGCACGAGGTTGTAGGTGAAGCTGTCGTAGTTGTCGATCATCAGCAGCATGGGGCATCGCTTCGTGGCATTGGCGCAGTGCGTCATGATAACCACAGTGCGCCTGCCGCGCCCGCGCCGACGGGGAAGCTGGCTCAGCCGCGGGGCGCCAGCATCGCCGCCGACAGTCCCGCATCCACCAGCGGCGCCGGCAGCGGCAGGCCCAGCGCCAGGTGGGCGCAGGCTTCGCCCATCGCGGCGCTGGTCTGGATGCCGTAGCCGCCCTGCGCGGCGACCCAGAAGAAGCCGGGCGCATCGGTGGCGAACCCGCCGACCAGGTCGCCGTCGGCGACGAACGAACGCAGGCCGGCCCAGCTGCGGCGGGGCCGGCGGATCGTCATCGTGGTCGCCTGCTCGATGTTGTGGATGCCCAGCGCGATGTCGTATTCCTCCGGCTGCACGTCGTGCGGCTCGACCGGATCGGCGTTCGCGCACGAGCCCAGCAACAGGCCGGCGTCGGGCTTGAAATAGAAGGTTTCGCCGAAGTCGTTGATGAAGGGCCAGCGCGCGGTGGCCAGCGCCTCGGGCGGATCGAACACGAAGGCGGAGCGCCGCTTCGGCACGATGCCCAGCGGCGCCACGCCGGCGAGCCTGGCCACCTGGTCGACCCAGGCGCCGGCCGCGTTGACCAGCAACGGCGCGCGGTACGCGTGCTCGCCAGCCTCCACGCGCCAGCCGCCGGCATCGCGCTCGATCGCCCGGATCGCCACGTCCACCCGCAACTGGCCGCCGCGGGCGCGCAGCCCGCGCAGGAAACCCTGATGCAATTCGTTGACATCGATGTCGGCCGCGCCCGGCTCGTGCAGGCCGATCTGCGCAAACTCCGGCCGCAGCACCGGCACGGCGGCCTGCAACTGCGCTGCGTCATGCAGCTCGATGTCGCGCGTGAACGGCCGGATCGCCTCGTACAACGCGCTGACGTCATCCACCTGCGCCGCGTTGCCGACCAGGGTGGCGCCGCGCGGACCGAGGATGGGCTCGGCGGTGAAGCCGGCCGGCGGCGAAGCCAGGAACGGCCGGGTGGCGCGGGTCAGTGCACGCACCTGGGCCGAACCATAGGTTTCGCTGAACAGGGCTGCCGAGCGGCCGGTCGAATGCATGCCGGCGTAGGACTCGCGCTCCAGCACCAGCACGCGCGCATGCGGCGCAAGGAAGTAGGCGACCGAGGCGCCGGCCATGCCGGCACCGATCACGATCACGTCGGTTTCGATCAGATCCATTTCGAGCTCGGGGTTGAAGATGGGGAATGGGGAGCGGGAAAGGCGGTGGTTCTAGGGCTCTGCTTCGCCATTCCCGACTTGCCGTGACTGACGATTGACCACGCTGGTGGCGGCAAGGTCGCCGGTGACGTTGCCCAGGGTGGCCAGCGCGTCGGGAATCGTGTCCACCGCCAGCATCAGGCCCAGCGGACTGAGCGGCAGGCCCATCGCCTGCGCCACCGGCAGGTTGGTGGCGACGAAGGTGACCTGCCCCGGCAAGCCCACCGAGCCCAGGCTGATCACCACCGCCAGCAGCGCACCGGCCAGCAACTGCGCGGTGGACAGGTCGACGCCGTAAGCCCAGGCGATGAAAACCGCCGAGGTAACGTACTGCACCGGGCTGGTCAGGCGGAACAGGCTCACCGCCATCGGCAGCACCAGCGCGGCCACCTGCTTCGGATAACCCAGCCGGCGGTCGGCGCTTTCCAGCATCGCCGGCAACGAGGCCAGCGACGACTGCGTGCTGATCGCCACCACCTGCGCCGGCACCAGCGCGGGCACGAAGCGGCGCAGCCGTTCGCCGCCGAAGAACAGCGCCACCGGCAGCATCATCACGGTGACCGACAGGTACAGCAGGCACTCCACCAGCACGTAGACACCCAGCGCGCTGAGCATGCCCAGCCCGGAACGGGCGCATACCGAAAGGATCAGCGCGAACACGCCCAGCGGCGCCACCCACAGCACCCAGCGCACGATCACGATCATCGCGTCGGCGATCGCCTGGAAGAATTCCACCAGCATCGCGCGACGTGCCGACTCGATCCGGGTCAGCGCGAAACCCAGGAACAGCGCGAACACCACCAGCGGCAGCATCGCGCTCTGCGCCGCGGCCATGATCGCGTTGCTGGGCACGATCGCCACCAGCGTATCGATCCAGTTCGGCGCCGCCTGCGCGGCGGCCGGCACGCTGGCGTGATCGAGCGCCACGACCAGGGCGGGATTGTGCGGAAACAGCGAGAACACCAGCGGCGCGGCCAGCGCCGCGAACAGCGCGCCGCCGGTCAGGATCAGCAGGAAGGTCACGATCGCCCGCCGCGCGATGCGCCCGGACGCCGCCGCGTCGCTGGCGGTGTTGACGCCCACCACCACCAGCGCCAGCACCAGCGGCACCACGGTCATCTGCAGCGCGTTCAGCCACAGCTTGCCGATCGGCTGCACCACGTTGGCCACCTGCAGCGCCGCGGTTTCGTTCCAGCCGGCCAGCAGCAGGCCGATCACCGCGCCCGCGGCCAGTCCGGTCAGCACGCGGGACGTCGCACTCATCGGGCGGCATCCGTGGCGGCGAAGGCCGGCAACTGCCATGCCGTGCGCAGGCGCTCGTACTCGCCCTGCGGCAGCAGCACGAACACCGGATGATCTTCCGGCTTCAGCCACGCCAGCAGCGACTGCATCACCGCCGGCGTCATCGCGGTGCAGCCGGCGGTGGCGTCGCTGGGCGACTTCCACAGGTGGGCGAAGATGCAGCTGCCGGCCTGCGGAACGTTCGCGGGGTTCTGCTCGATCACGAAGCCCATGCGGTAGCGCTGGTCGCCGTACGCGTGCAGGTCGCGCCGCATCGGCTCGGTGGAACCCTTGACCGCCGCGGCGCCGACCACGCTGGCGTCGACGATGCGGTTGTAATGCTTCGCGCCGCTGACGTCGACGCAGTATTCGGTGGCGTTGAGCGCCAGGTACGGCATCGCGGTGTCGACGCTGGCGGCATAACCGAAGCTGTCGCCGATGCGGAACACCCCGGCCGGGCTGCGGTTGTCGCCCTCGCGCTTGACCGGGCCGCCCCCGTCGGTCTGCGGCGCGTTCAGCCCCAGGCCCCAGCCGGCACCGTTCTTGCCGACGGTCACCGGCACCGCGGCGCGCACTTCGCGCCAGCCATCGCCTGCCCGCTCGAACGTGCGCAGCGTGCCATGGTCCACGTTCCAGCCGGCCGTGGTCACCACGATCATCTGGCGCGCGTCATGCCACGGCGTCTTCGCCGTGCCGGCGTGCGCGACGCCGGCGAGGGTGACGGCGAACGTCAGCAAGGCAAGGGTTCGGCGGTTATCAGTCATCAGCTTTCCATCCGGTAAACCATCATCATCCGGTCATCTGCAGGAGCATCACCGGCAAACGGGCTCCTGCCACTCCCCGTTCCCCGTTCCCCGTTCCCGGCCTTCAAGGCTCCAGCATCAGCTGGATGCGATCGAGGTTGGCCAGCAGTTGCGCGTGCCGGTCGTCGCCGCCTTCGCACAGCTGCACGAACAGGCCGTCCAGCAGGTGCTGCAGCGCCGACTGGTACAGCAGCGGCTGGATGTACGGCAGCTCGTCGTGGGCGGACACCACCAGGGCGAGGTCGGCCAGCGTGCGCAGTGGGTTGGCGGTGTGCCGGGTCACCGTGATCACCTGGCCACGGCGCTCACGGAAGTAGCGGGCGATCTTGCCCAGCGCCGGATGGTTGCCGTGCTCGGAGAACACCAGCAGCACGTCGCCGGCGCCGGCGACGGAGATGTTGGCGGTCATCCGCGCGGTGTCGAAATTGTGCACGGTCAGGATGCCCAGCAGCGACAGCCGCAGCGCGAAGTTGCGCGCGTAGATGTCGTCTTCGCCCAGGCCGATGATGAACACCTTGCCGCTGCGGCCCGCCAAGGCGATCGCCTCGGCCACCGCCTGCAGCGTTTCCGGCGGGTTGATCAGCCGGGTCGCCTCCTCGGCCTCGGACTTGCGCCGCCACAGGGTCGAGCCACCGGCATCGCCGTCGCTGGCCGTCGCCAGCTGCGGTGCGTCGCTGTTGTCGGCGCGGGCGATCGCCTCGCCCACCGAATACTTGAGATCCGGATAGCCCTTGAAACCCAGCTTCTGGGTGAACTTCACCACGCTGGACTGGCTGATGCCCAGCGCATTGGCCAGTTGTTGCGAGGAGTAGTCGCGCAGCAGCTGCGCGTTCTCCAGCACGAAGTCGGCGATGCGCCGCTCCACTGCCGACATCTGGTCGCGTTCCGAACGGATTTTGACCAGCGGCGACATCAGTCTTCGATCCTCTCCAGGCCCCGTATCTCGCGGATGCCCAGGCCGGGTGCGTCCGTCACCGAGATCTCCGATTCGTTGAAGATTACCCCACCGTCGACCGGGTTGAACTGGCCCAGCGAAGGTCCGTCGAGGTCGATCTTGGTGATCACGTCGGCCTTGGCCACCGCCACGTGCACGGCGGCCGCCACGCTGATGCTGGTCTCCAGCATGCAGCCGATCATGCATTCGATGCCGTGCATGCCGGCGATGTCGGCTATGCGGATCGCGTTGGAGATGCCGCCGGTCTTCATCAGCTTGATGTTGATGATGTCGGCCGCGCGCAGGCGGATCAGCTCGATCACCTCCATCGGACCGAACACGCTCTCGTCGGCCATCACCGGCGTGTGCACGCGTTCGGTGACGTAGCGCATGCCGGCCAGGTCGCGCGCCTTCACCGGCTGCTCGATCAGCTCCAGCTTGATGCCGGCGTCTTCCAGCGTCTGCAAGGCGTACACCGCCTGCTTGGCGGTCCAGCCCTGGTTCGCGTCCAGCCGCAGCAGCGCGCGGCCTTCGACTGCGGCGTAGATCGCCTTGACCCGCTCGATGTCGACGCCGATGTCCTTGCCGACCTTGATCTTCAGCGACTCGAAGCCGCGCTCCACCGCCGAGATCGAGTCGGCCACCATCTTGTCGATGTAGTCGACGCTGATGGTGATGTCGGTGGTGATCACCGGATCGCCGCCGCCGAGCAGCTTGTACAGCGGCGCGTTGTAGAGCTGGCCCCACAGGTCGTACACCGCGATCTCCACCGCCGCCTTGGCGCTGGTGTTCTTCTCCATCGAGGACTGGATCAGCTGGGTGATGTGGTTGAGGTTGGCGATCTCCTGGCCGATCAGCCGCGGCGAAATGTAGTGCCGGATCGCGTCGATGATCGAGCCGTGGGTGTCACCGGTGATCACCGCGGTGGCCGGCGCTTCGCCATAGCCGATCTCGCCGCTGTCGGTGTGCACCATCACCACGATGTCTTCCACCGTGGAGACGGTACGCAGGGCCGTCTTGAACGGGGTCTTCAGCGGCACCCGCAGCATGCCGAACTGGATGTCGGTGATTTTCATGGGCAAACCTTCATGGAATCCGTGTCCTTGTTTTTGTTGCAGGCGGGCTCAATGACGGATGCGCACGATGCTGGTCATGCGGTCGACAAAGGTCTGCTTGTCGTTGTAGAGCATCGGCAGCAACGGCGTCACCGATACCGCGTTGAGCTTGACATGGGCCTTGCTGCCATCGGCCTTGCGATAGCTCATGCCGCCCACGTCGTGGATCACCCAGGGCTGTCCCTTGTACTGGCCGATCACCATCATCACGTGGCCCGGGATGTAGACCAGGTCGCCCACCTGCAGTTCATGCGCGGCCTTGAGGCGTGCCTCGCGGCTGTCCTTGTCGGTGAACAGCCGATGCTCCAGCGCCGGGCTGATCGACTGCTTGCTGGTATCGCGCGGCATCTGCACGCCCATGCTGCGATACACGTCGGAAACAAAGCCGCTGCAGTCGCGGCCGTCGTACGCATGCCCCCAGCCGTAGCGCTCGCCGAGGAACTTGAAAGCCTGGTGGAGGATGTTGGCCGGGGTCAGCGGCAGGTAGTCGCCGGCCGTGTCGGTGTTCTTCTGCAGCAGCGCGGGCGAGAACTGCAGCTTGCCGGCGGCATCGCGCCACGGCAGTTCCAGCGTGTACGCGGCGTACGCCGTTTGCCCGTTGACCGGCTGGTCCGGCGCCAGGCCGCCGGCCAGCGGCACGCGCGTGCTCATGTCCAGTTGCAGCTGCGACAGCTCGGGACGTTCGCGGGTGAACACCGTGCGCTCGCTGGCTCCGGTGATCACCCGGTACGGCGACTTGTCGACGTAACCGAAGACCTGCCCCGCGCTGCCCTCGGCCACGTTCTCCGCCTTCGTCCACGCGGCGTAGCGCGGGCTCAGCACGAACAGCCACCGGCCGTCGGCACTGGCATGTGCGATCACCACCGGCACGCCGGGGAACTCGGCAGTTTCCTGGAAGCGGTCGATGTCGGTGTCATCGTTCGAGCTGAACACGCGCAGGTCGGTCGGAAACGCGCGGAACGCGGCGCGCTGCACGATCAGTCCGTAACGTGTGGGCTGGCTGGCCGGGACCTTGTCCAGGGCGAGATCCGCCACCAGCGCATCGAACGTCGCCGACGGCACCGGCTTGCCCTCGACGTCGTAGCGCTGGTGCGTGGGGCGCTCCGAAACATGCGTGATCCAGCCACTGACCTGCTCGCGGGAGAGCGTGGCCGGCAGCTTGCGCAGGTCGTGCATCGACGGGTCGAGCTGCAGCAGCTTCGCGTTCTCCGCCTCGATCGTGGCGCGATCCATGATCACCCGGTCGGGCTGCGCCTGCAGGCCGATCCAGAACTGCGGGGTCAGCTGCGCCTCGCCCACGCCCAGCACGCCCGACGGCGGTATGGTCAGCGCGTCATTCGCCTCGCGCGCCTGCAGCGGTGCGCCGGCGAAGGCGAAGGCGAAGGCAAGCACGCTGGCGGCAATCAGGGAAAATCGCATCGTTCCGGTCCTGTATCGAATACGCGTCACGGTAGCGCCAGTGTCGACATGATCGTCGCCACCAGCAGGCCGAAACCGGTGCCCAGGATGTAACCGAGCAAGGCCAGCAGGATACCCACCGGCACCAGCGCGGCCGAATAGCTGGCCGCCAGGATCGGCGTGGCGGCCACGCCACCAATATGCGCCAGCGAGGAGATGCCGCACAGGTAGAGATCGAAGCGGAACAGCTTGGCGAAGCCGACCAGCAGCACCGCGTGGATCGCGATGACGGTGGCTCCGCACAGCAGGTACAGCGGCGCCGCGGCGATGCCGTGGAAATTGCTCTGCGAGGCCAGCACCGCCACCACGCTGATCAGCATCGCGCTGGAAATCGTGCCGGCGCCGGGAAACCGCGCCAGCGGCGTATGCGCCACCACCAGCCCGCAACCGGTGGCCAGCAGGATGGTCCAGGTGGTGGCGCTGACCATGCCCGACACCGGCAGCCAGCCGGCCAGCCAGCCCGACAGCGCCGCCACTGCCAGCGCCATGCCCAGCCACAGCAGCACGCTGTCGTAGGTGGTCGGCGCGCTGGTCTTCGGCTCGGCCAGCGGGATGTCGCCGCTGGACCTGGCCCGGGTCCAGCGGTTGAACGCCGGTGCCAGCCGTGCCACCGAGAACAGCACCACCACCCACATCGAGTAGCACAGCGCATCGGTCAGCAGCGACATCGCCAGCAGGTCGTCGGGCATGGCGATCGCCTGCTTCACCGCGATCATGTTGGCGGTGCCGCCGACCCAGCTGCCGGACAGCGCGGCCAGTGGCTGCCACTGGTTGCCCGGCAACCAGTGGCGATAGATCAGGAAGCTGGCGATGAAGGCCACGAACAGGCTGACCGAGGTGCAGGCGAACACCCCCAGCACGCGCGGCCCCAGCCGCCAGATCGCGCGCAGGTCGCAGTTGATCATCAGCAGGAACAGCAGCGCCGGCACCATGTGCGACACCAGCATCGACTGCGCCGCCTTGATCTCGGCATTGACCTGCCACAGCCCCGACACCGCCAGCGCGGTGACCAGCAGGTAGGTCAGCACGATCGGCGGCAGCACCGAGAAGATCTTCCAGCCGAAGCGGCGCTCGATCGCCGGAAACAGCCCCGCGACCAGCAACATCAGCGCCAGATAAGGCCAGACCGTATGGATCACGTGCACCCCCTCGTGGATCGTTTGCGGGCATCCACAGGCTGACGGTGTGCGGCCAGCAAGGAATAGCTGATTCTTGTTGAGTTCAACCGAAGCATAAATTATTGACCGGCATTTGCAAGCGTGTTACACAACCGTTTCAGGGGTCAATCGCGGGGACGTTTGTCGATGGATACGTTGCTACCTGTCGCACTGGCAACACGTCAGCCCACACGCAGGCTGCGCCTGGTGGCGTGCCTGTTCGCCCTGCTGCTTGCCAGCCCCGTCGCCTTCGCCGGCGCGGATGCCAGCAACGGAACCACCGCCCCCATCATCGCCCAGATCGACGCCGGCCATTTCCAGGCGGCCGAAGCAGCGATCACCGCTGCGCTGGCACAACCCGGCGTGCCGGCCGACACGCAGCACCAACTGGCGTTCCAGCGCGAGCGCATGCGCCGCATCCTGCTCGACTTCACCCTGAGCGCCGACGACGTCAAGGCGCGCGCGCGCAAGCAGATCCCCGACCTCACCGACGCCGAGTTCGCCAAGTGGAACGCGGCCGGCCTGTTCGAGCATCAGCTGATCGACGGCAAGACGCTCTATTTCAAGCGTTCGCCGGGCAACCTGTTCCGGCTCAGCGCCGAGGCGGTGGCGCGGCGCGCCGTGCAGACGCCGATCAGCGACGGCCCGATGGAAGCGTTGAACGATCACCAGCGCGCGATCTACAAGGCGGCGCTGGCCGGACATCGCAGCAGCGTTTTGCCGCGCCGCTTGCGCATGACGCAGACGCTGACCGTCGCCGCCGACGCCGTCCCCGCCGGCGAAATCGTGCGCGCCTGGATTCCGTATCCGCAGGCGATACCCGGCCAGCAGGAAGACATCCGCTACGTGGCCAGCGTGCCGGCGCAGCACCGCATCGCGCCCGAGTCCGCGCCGCAGCGCACCGCGTATCTGGAGAAGCCGGCGGTGGCCGGGCAGAAGACCGTGTTCTCGGTCACCTGGGAACTGACCCAGTACGCGCAGTACCACGCGATCGATCCGGCCCGCGTGGTACCCGCCACGATCACCCCCGAGCTGGCGCCGTTCGTGGCCGAGCGCTCGCCGCACATCGTGTTCACCGACGCGATGCGCGCGTTCTCGCGCAAGGTGGTCGGCGACGAGAAGAACCCGTACCGCATCGCGCAGAAACTGTTCGCCGCGGTCGACCGGATTCCCTGGGCCGGCGCCCGCGAATACTCGACGATCTCCAACATCAGCGACTACGCCCTGCACGCCGGCCATGCCGACTGCGGCCAGCAGACCCTGTTGCTGATGACGCTGCTGCGGCTCAACGGCATCCCCACGCGCTGGCAGTCGGGCATGGTGTTCTCCAGTGACGGCAGCGGCTACAGCAACATCCACGACTGGGGCTTCGCCTACCTCGCGCCCTACGGCTGGGTGCCGATGGACGTCACCACCGGCCGCCTGCATCCGTCGCCCGCGGACGACCCGGCGCTGGAATGGTTCTACCTCGGCGGGCTTGACGAATACCGCATCGCCTTCAACAGCGACTACGACCGTCCGTTCCAGCCGGCCAAGCAGCAGTTCCGCTCGGACAACGTGGACTCGCAGCGCGGCGAGGCGGAGTGGCGCGGCGGCAACATCTATTTCGATCAGCTGGATTACGACTTCGACTGGCAGCTTCTGCCGGCGGCGCAGGGACGCAGCGGCAAATAACAGAAAGCCTTCAATAAACATGGCATCGACGGCGTCGATGGGGAGATGGGGAAATGAGCAACAGTCGCAGCTTGCGCAGAACCGTACTTTGCATGGCGCTGGGCCTCGGCCTGGGGTCACTGGCAACGCCGGCGGCCTTCGCCGGCAACAATGACGGTTCGGTGGTGGGCCATGCCCAGGCCGGCGCGGTGATCACCGCGGTGAATCCGGCCACCGGGCTGACCCGCACGATCACCGCCGACCAGCGCGGCAACTACCGCTTCCCGTTCCTTCCCGTCGGCGACTACACCGTCAGCGCCAGCGTGAATGGCCAGCCGGTTGGTCAGCCGCGCACCGTCACCGTCAGCCTCGGCAATGCCACCACGCTGGACCTGGGCGCCTCGCCCAGCGCCACCGACCTGTCGGCGATCCAGGTCACCGGCAACGGCCTGCCGGTGATCGACGTGACCTCGACCGAGTCGGCCACCAATGTCTCGCGCGCCGAACTGGTGCGCCTGCCGGTCGACCAGAACGTCACCTCGGTGGCCCTGCTGGCGCCGGGCGTGGTCAAGGGCAACGCGGGCTTCGGCGGCATTTCCTTCGGCGGCTCATCGATCGCCGAGAACTCCTTCTACGTCAACGGCCTCAACGTCACCGACTTCTACAACCGCAACGGCTTCTCCGAAGCCCCGTTCGCCTTCTACGACCAGTTCCAGGTCAAGACCGGCGGCTACTCGGTGGAGTTCGGCCGCACCACCGGCGGCGTGGTCAACGCGGTGGCGCGCTCGGGCACCAACGAGCTGAAGGGCGGCGTCGAGATCACCCTGGAGCCGGGCAACTGGCATTCGCGGGCCGATGACCAGTACAACGCCGAGGGCAAGCGTTACATCACCGCCAGCCGCGACCAGGACTCGCTGGTGAAGACGAACGTCTGGGCGTCCGGCCCGATCATCAAGGACAAGCTGTTCATCTTCGCGATGTACGAAGCCCGCGGCAGCAGCCCGCGCAATACCAACGACCCCGGCAACACGCTCACCTCGAACAGCGCCAACACCGGTTTCTGGGGCACCACGATCGACTGGAACATCACCGACAGCAACGCTCTGCAGCTGATGGCGTTCTCCAACAAGAACAAGAACACCGGCGACGTCTACGGCTACCACTACGACACGAACACCATCGACGCCCTGAGCAACAAGATCTTCTCCGACACCGGTGGCAAGAACTGGGCGCTGACCTGGACCAGCTACCTCACCAACGACCTGTCGATGAAGCTGATGTACGGCCGCAACGAACGCGAAGCGTTCACCCGCTCGCAGCTGGACATCAGCTGCAACTACGTGTCGGGCAACAACGCCTTCCTGCAGCTCCACGACCCGGGCGTCGCGCTGGGCTGCACCAGCAATTCCACCGTCTACGATCGCAACGACATCCGCAAGCAGGCGCGCGCCGACTTCGAATGGACGCTGGGCGACCACCTGCTGCGCTTCGGCTACGACCACGAGAACGACACCTCCGACTACAGCCGTTACTACGCCGGCCCGGGTGCGTACTACTACAACCTCTATGCGGCCAACGCCGGCACCACCATCCCGAACGGCGGCGTGGTGCCGGCCGGCTACGACTCCTACATCCGCGCCCGCCGCTACGAGATCTCCGGCACGTTCACCACCAAGAACGCCGCCTACTACATCGAGGACAACTGGCAGGTCACGCCCAACCTGGTGCTCAACCTCGGCGTGCGCAACGACAGCTTCGACAACCAGGACGCGGCAGGCCGCAGCTACATCAAGATGGACCGGCAGATCGCCCCGCGACTGGGCTTCTCCTGGGACATGAAGGGTGACGGCAGTACCAAGCTGTTCGGCAACCTCGGCCGCTACTACCTGCCGGTGGCCAACGTGATCAACATCAAGCAGGCCGGCGGCCTGCTCGATGAGCGCACCTATTACGCGTTCGACGGCTGGGACTACCAGACCCTCAACGGCGTCGAGTACGCCATCCCGAAGCTCGGCCCGCAGATCGGTGCGGTCGACGATTCGCAGGGCGACGGCACCGTCGGCGACCTGCGCTCGGAAGTCGACAAGAACATGGACCCGGTCTACCAGGACGAGGCGATCCTCGGCTTCCAGCAGCTGATCAGCAACAGCTGGTCGTGGGGCGTCAAGGGCACCTATCGTCGCCTGCACAACGCGATCGACGACATGGAAATCAGCGCCACCGCCCAATGTGGTGAAGACGGCTACATCGGCTGGGTGATGGCCAACCCGGGAACGAAAGTTACCGTGTGGGGCGACACCAACTGCGACGGCACGCCTGACGGTTACCTCACTGTCGATACCGCGAAGGAAGGCTGGGCGATGTATCGCCAGGACGGCGTCGATGCCAACAACGAACCGATCATGACCTACATCGGGCAACATGGCTGGGTGAAGCCCAAGCGCACCTACGCGGCCGTCGAGCTGCAACTGGACCGTGCGTGGGACGAGAAGTGGTCGATGAACGCCTCGTACACGATGTCGTGGAACCGCGGCAACGCGGAAGGCCCGGTCAACTCCGACACCAACTTCGACGACACTGGCCGCACCGAGAACTTCGATGATCCGTGGGTCAACATGGGCGGCGATGGCTACCTGCCGAACGACCGCCGTCACCAGTTCAAGCTGCGCGGCGCCTATGCGCTGACTCCTCACTGGCAGCTCGGCGCCGACCTCAACGTGGCCTCCGGCGGCCCGATCACCGGCTTCGGCGTGGGCAATCCCTACGACACCAAGAATTACCACAGCTACTTCATCTGCGTGGATAACTGCAACTCGCCGTTTTCCGCGGAACGTGTCTACGAGCGCTCACCGCGCGGCAAGTACGGCCGCCTGCCGTGGACCTACAACCTCAACGCCGGCATCACCTACGTGAAGCCATTTGACGGTGGAGAGTTCCGGGTGAAACTGGCCGTCTACAACCTGCTCAACCAGAAGCGCACCACCCGGGTGGACCAGGACCTGCAGACCGACATCGGCGACGTGATTGACGACCAAGGAAACGATACTGGCGTCGGCCAGCTCAATCCGACGTTCCGCCAGCCGCTGGGCTTCCAGTCGCCGCGGTTCACCCAGCTGACCATGTCCATCAACTTCTGATCGACCTCCCCGATCGCGGCCCGCCAGCTGGCGGGCCGCACTTTTTTGAAACCCCTTTCCCGAAAGACGGCGTACCTGCCATGTTTCCGCAAACCAGCCGTCCCGCATCGCCGGCGCCGATCTCCGAAACCACCGACGAGTCCCGCCTGTTCGATGGCGTCGACCTGCCACGGCTGGCTGAACGCATGGGCACGCCGCTGCACGCCTACTCGGCCAGCGCGATCCGCCAGCGCATCGATGAACTGCACGCCGCCCTGCACGGGCTGGACGCACTGATCTGCTACGCGGTGAAGGCCAATTCGAACCTGGCCATCCTGCAGCTGATGGCGAATGCCGGCGTGGGCGCCGACATCGTCTCGGTGGGCGAACTGCGCCGCGCGCTGCATGCGGGCATTCCCGCCGAACGCATCGTGTTCTCCGGCGTCGGCAAGAACGCCGACGAGATCGCCGGCGCGCTGAACGTCGGCATCCAGCGCTTCAACGTGGAATCGCACGACGAACTGCTCACCCTGCAACGCGTGGCCCGGGCCCAGGACGTGGTGGCGCGCGCCGCCGTGCGCATCAACCCCGACGTGGATGCACAGACCCACGCGAAGATTTCCACCGGCAAGTCGGAGAACAAGTTCGGCGTCAGCATCGACGAGGCGCGCCGCTGGTTCGCCGAACGCAAGTCGCTGAGCCACGTGCAACTCGATGGCCTGCACGTGCACATCGGCTCGCAGATCCTCAGCGTCGAACCGTTCCGGCTCGCGCTGCAGCGCGTCGCCGCGTTCTGGCGCGAGCTCGAACAGGCCGGCCACCCGATCCGCAGCATCGACGTCGGTGGCGGGCTCGGCGTGTGCTACCGCGCCGGCGTGGACCAGCCGGTGGCCGCCGCCGACTACGTGGCCGTGATCCGCGCAGCGCTGGCCGGCTATCACGGCCGCCTGCTGCTGGAGCCCGGCCGCTACCTGGTGGCGGAGGCCGGCGTGTTGCTGACCCGGGTGATCCGGGTCAAGCCGGGCGAGCAGCGCCAGTTCCTGGTGCTGGACGCGGCGATGAACGACCTGCAGCGCCCCAGCCTGTACGACGCCTGGCACGACATCGTCCCGGTCATCGACGAGGGCCGGCCCGTCACCACCTACGACATCGTCGGCCCGGTCTGCGAAACCGGCGACACCTTCGCCCGCGGCCGCGAGTTGCCCCGCTGCGATGCGGGCGACCTGTTGCTGATCAGGGCCACCGGCGCGTACGGTGCATCGATGGCGTCCACCTACAACTCGCGACCGCTGGCCGCCGAGGTGATGGTGCAGAACGGCCGCTATGCCATCGTGCGGCGCCGCCAGCACTTCGAGGAAATGATTGCCGGCGAGCAGCCGGCCCGCCAATGGGAGACCGCATGAACACCATCCTCCGCCTTGCCCTGCTCGCCGCACTGGCCGCCAGCACCGCCGTATCGGCGCGGCCCGTACAGGACCCGCCGGTCACCATCGACAGCCACGTCGACATCCCGTTCAACTACATGGGCGAGCCGCGCTTCGACGCCGGCAAGGACACCCGCCTGCTGGTCGACCTGGGCAAGATGGAACGCGGCGGACTCAACGCGGCGTTCTTCGTGATCTGGGTGCCGCAGCACCAGCTCGACGCCGCGGGCTACGCCAAGGCGGTACAGCAGGCCAGCCAGAAGTACGACGGCATCGGCCGCATGCTGATGATGTATCCCGACCGCATCCGCCTGGCCACCACGCCCGAGCAGCTGCTGGCCAACCACAAGGCCGGCCTGCTCTCGGCCACCATCGAGATCGAGAACGCCTACTCGCTCGGCCACGACCTGCGCCGCCTCGACGCCGCCTTCGATCGCGGCGCACGCTCGGTCGGCCTGGTCCACGTCGGCAACAACGACCTGTGCACCAGCTCGCTGCCCGACACCGAACACGGCGAGCCGGCGATGAACAGCGCCGGCGACCGGGGCATGAGCGACTTCGGCCGCGCCGTGGTGAAGCGGGCCAACCAGCTCGGCATGATGATCGACATCTCGCACGCCTCGGACAACTGCGTGCGCGACGCGCTGAAGGCCTCCGCCACGCCGATCATCGCCACCCACTCCGGCGCCCGCGCCGTGCTCGACCATCCGCGCAACCTGCCCGACGACCTGCTGCGGGCGATCGCCGCCAAGGGCGGCGTGATCGACGCCGTCGCCTACAAGGAATTCCTCAAGAAGGACCCGGGCCGCGAGGCCGCGGAAAAGAAGCTGCAGGACGCCGTGGCGAAACAGGCCGGCGAAAAGAAGTACGACAGCGACAGCGACGACTACCGCCCCGAGATGGAAGCGGGCATGGCCGAGATCCAGAAGAAATACCCGCTGGCCACGCTGGACGACTACGTGAAGCAAATCCGCCACATGGTGGAGGTGGCAGGCATCGACCACGTCGGCATTTCCTCCGACTTCGACGGCGGTGGCGGCATCACCGGCTGGAAAGACGCCAGCGAAACCCGCAACGTCACCGCCGCCCTGCGCCAGGCCGGCTTCAGCGACGCGGATATCGCCAAGCTGTGGGGCGGCAACCTGCTGCGCGTGTGGGGCGAGGTCGAGCGCCATGCACAGCACTGATCAAGCATTGCTCCCTCCCCTGCACCGCAGGGGAGGGCTGGGGTGGGGTGCTCTTGCTCTTGCTCTTGCTCTTGCTCTTTCTCTTGCGCTCCTGCTCGCCGTCCCGCCCGGCGCCGTCGCCCAAACCGCCAACCCCGCCTACGACAAGATCGTCGACGCCACCATCGCCCGCTACCACCTGCCCGGCATCGCCGTGGGCGTGATCGAGAACGGCAAGGTCGTCTACACCCGCACTGCCGGCGAAACCGTCGCCGGCTCCGGCCGGAAGATCACCCCGCAGACGCTGTTCAAGATCGCCTCCAACAGCAAGGCGATGACCACCGCCCTGCTCGGCCGCCTGGTCGACCAGGGCAAGCTGCGCTGGGACGATCCGGTGACGAAGTACCTGCCGGAATTCCGCATGCACGATCCGTGGGTCACCGCGAACATGCGCGTGGCCGACCTGCTCACCCATTCCAGCGGCCTGCCCGAGGGCGGCGGCGACCTGATGCTGTGGCCGGAGCCGAACGCGTTCACCCGCGCCGACATCATCCACGGCCTGCGCTTCATCAAGCCCGGCTACAGCTTCCGTTCGCAATACCAGTACGACAACCTGCTCTACGTGGTGGCCGGCGAAGTCGCCGCCGCCGCAGGCGGCGCGTCGTACGAAACGCTGATGCATCGCGAAGTGTTCGCGCCGCTGCAGCTGGACCGTTGCCAGGTCGGCGCGTGGAACCGCGACACAGTGGGCGACGTGGCCACGCCGCATCGCCGCGACGGCGAGCGCAACGTGCCGATCCCGGAAGCCGCCGCGATCCCGGCGATCACCTCCGCGCCGGCCGGCGGCATCCGCTGCGACCTCACCGACATGCTGAGCTGGGCGCGCAACTGGCTGGTGCCGACCCACGCACAGCTGCAGTGGCTGTCGCCGGTGCAACGCGAGGTGCTGCAGGCGCCGCACATGCTGATTCCGGTCTCCGCGCAACGCCGCGCCTGGGACCACTCGCACGTGATGGCCTACGGCTACGGCTGGCGCATGACCGACGTGGACGGCCAGTGGCTGGTCTGGCACACCGGCACCCTGAACGGCATGTACTCGATGCTGGCCCTGCTGCCGGATCGCAACAGCGGCTTCGTGTTCATGATCAACGGCGAGGCGGACGATGCGCGCACCGTGCTCGGCGAAATGCTGACCAAGCACTTCACCGCGCCGGCCGAACCGCGGGACGTGAACTGGTACGCCGACGCGCTGGAGCAACGAGCCGCGCAACGCCCCGCCGACGCCACGGCGCCGGACACCTCGGCACAACGCCCGGCCACCACCACCGAACTCGCCTCATGGACCGGCGCCTACCGCGACCCGTGGTTCGGCGGCGTCTCGCTGTGCCCGCGCGACGGCAAGGTCCGTTTCGCCGCCACGAAGTCGCCTTCGCTGACCGGCACCGTGATGCGCCTGGGCGAGCGCTACCTGGTGCACTGGGACGGCGGCGAGCTCGATGCATGGCTCGATTTCCACGCCGCCTCCGCCGGCACGCCGACCACCTTGCGCATGGCCAAGCTCGATCCGCAGGGCGACTTCAGCTCCGACTACGAAGACCTCGACTTCCAGCGCACGGAAGACTGCCCATGAAGAACGCGCCCCTCGCAAAACCCCTTCCCCCGCTGGCGGGGGAAGGTGCCAACTGCGAAGGCAGGATGCCGAAGCGGACGGCGAAGCCGGCCCGAAGGGCGTGCCGCAGGAGCGGCACGCAAGGCGGATGGGGGGCTTGGGGTCGGCGTGTGCCCCCACCCGCCCTCCGGGCACCTTCCCCCGCCAGCGGGGGAAGGAAGGTTGTCTTGGCCTTGATGTTCGGCCTCTGCATCGGCAGCCTCCACGCCCAGGACAAACCCGCCCTGTCGCCCGCGAAAACCGCCGCCGAAGCCAAACTGGTCGACATCCGCACGCTGGTGCCCGACATCGCCGAGGACATCAAGTACGCCGGCAGCGACAATTTCATGGACACGCCGGCGGACGGCTATCGCGCCCCGGCCTGCCTGCTGCTGCGTCCGGTCGCCGAAGCGCTGGCACGGGTCGAGCGTGACCTGCGCACGCGCCACCAGCGCCTGAAGATCTGGGACTGCTACCGCCCCGCCCGCGCGGTGGCGCATTTCGTGCGTTGGGCCCACGATCTTTCCGACCAGCGCACCAAGCCGCAGCACTACCCGCGCCTGGACAAGTCCGAACTCCTGCACGGCTACATCGCGGAAAGCTCCGGCCACAGCCGCGGCGCCACCATCGACCTGACCATGCAACAGTGCGCCGCCGACGGCAGCCGCTGCATGCCGCTGGACATGGGCACGGATTTCGACTTCTTCGACGTGCGCGCGCACACCGACACGCCCGACGTCACGCCGCAGCAACACGCGAACCGCCTGCTGCTGCGCGACGCGATGGAGCGCGAGGGCTTCCGCAACTATCCGATGGAGTGGTGGCATTACACCCTCGACCCGGAACCGACGCCGCACACGCTCTACGACGTGCCGGTGCAGTGACCCGAAACCCGCAGCGCAAAGGCGACATGCCATGTACAAACCCCTTGCCAGCCTCGCCGTTGCCGTCCTGCTCGGCGGCTGCGCCTCCGCCACCAAGCCGGTCGATCCCACCGATGCGCTGATGGCGCGCTACGCCGGCGACGTGCCCGGCGCCTCGCTGCTGGTGCTCAAGGACGGCAGGGCCATCGTCAGCCGCAGCTACGGCCTGGCCAATCTCGAGGACCATGACGAGACCACGCCGGCCACCAACTACCGGCTCGCCTCGGTGAGCAAGCAGTTCACCGCGGCGGCGATCCTGCTGCTGGCCGAAAGCGGCCGGCTGCACCTCGACGACCCGGTGCGTCGCTGGCTGCCCACGCTGCCGGAGACGGACTCCGCCGTCACCCTGCGCCAGTTGCTGACGCACACCGGCGGTCTGGTCGACTACGAAGACCTGATTCCGCCCGGCACCACCGCCCAGGTCAGCGACAACGACGTGCTGCGGATGCTGTCCGCCACCTCGAAGAGCTATTTCGCGCCGGGCACGAGCTATCGCTACAGCAACTCGGGCTACGTGCTGCTGGGCCTGGTGGTGGAACGCGCCTCCGGCGTCAGCCTGCCGCTGTACCTGCAGCAGCACATCTTCCGTCCGCTGCACATGGACCACACCCTGATGTACATGAGCGGTGGTCCGGAAGTGGCGCATCGCGCCTACGGCTACAGCGAAGAGCACGGCCAGTGGACGCGCACCGACCAGAGCGTCACCAGCGCCACCCGCGGCGACGGCGGCATCTATTCCTCGGTCGAGGACATGGCGAAGTGGGACGCCGCGCTGTACGACAACCGCCTGCTCAGCGACGCCTCGCGCCAGCTGGCCTTCAGCCCCCACGTGAAGGTCACCGGCGAACCGTACGAGGCCAGCTACGGCTACGGCTGGCGCATCACCGGCGACACGCTGTGGCACTCCGGCGAAAGCATCGGCTTCCGCAACGTGATCGTGCGCTGGCCGAAGCAGCACCTCACCGTGATCCTGCTCAGCAACCGCAACGGGCCGGAACCGTACCGCACCGCGCTGGCGATCGCGCAGCCTTACCTGCAGGAACCGTGATGTCCCGTCCGCTCCGTTTGTCGCGCAGCGTCGCCGTCCTGGCGCTGGTCGCCCTGCTCGCCGCCTGCGCCCACGCGCCGCCGCGCAACCCGCTGGCGACCTGGGTGCCCTCGCCCAACCACGACATCCGCCGGCCGGTGCTGATCGTGGTGCACTTCACCAACCAGCACTCGGCGCAGGAAAGCCTGGACACGCTGCGCACGAAGAACAGCGGCGGCCCGGTGAGCTCGCACTACCTGGTGGGCAGCGACGGCCACATCTACCAGCTGGTGTCCGACCAGTTGCGCGCCTGGCACGGCGGCGGCGGCCACTGGGGCACGATCACCGACATCAACTCCGCCTCGATCGGCATCGAGCTGGACAACGACGGCCATTCGCCGTTTGCCCAGGCGCAGATCGACAGCCTGTTGCGCCTGCTCACCGACCTCACCACGCGCCTGCACATCCCGCGCACGCAGGTCATCGGCCACCAGGATTTCGCGCCCACGCGCAAGGACGATCCCGGCCCGCTGTTTCCGTGGCCGCAACTGGCTGCCGCCGGCTTCGGCTTGTGGCCGCAGGGCGAACTGATCGATCCGCCCTCAGGCTTTGATCCGTGGATGGCGCTGGGCCTGGTCGGCTACCCGCTGGAAGACCGTGCCGCGGCGGTGCGCGCGTTCCACAACCACTACCGCGGCATCGGCGGCGATGAGCTCGACGCGCAGGATCTGCGCATCCTCTACAACCTGGCGCAGATCGTCGAACGCGGCACGCCGCTTAGCGACTGAGCGTTTTCGCGGACGGCCCGGCGATCCGCCGTAGATCGGACGCCGCGTCCTCGAAGCGCGGCATCATGGCCGGCGTGGCAGCCCGCAGCGGAAACGCCAGCACCTGGTCGGTATAGGTCTCGATCAGGGCGCTGAACGGCCGGTTGCCTGCGTCGTACAGCAGCGCACGATGCTGCAGGATCGCGTGGGGAATCGCCTGCGTGCCGGCTGCCGCGGACACCGACCACAGCACCCGGGCGCTCAGTGTCCTGCGCCGGAAATGCAGCGCCCGCACCACCTTGCCGAACGGCACGTCGCTGTTGTCGAGCTGGTGGTTCATCGCCGCGGTGAGGCGACCGGGCAGATACCAGTTGTCCGCCTCCGACAGCACCTGGTCGCCGCAGGCCAGTTGCACCCGTCGGTATTTCACCCGCTGGTCGGCTCCCGCCATCAGTTGCGCGCGCAGCTCGGGCGGCAGCGGCTTGTCCACGCCGCGCACCCGGTGCGCCACCACGCGCGCCGGCGACGCCATCCGATGCACGGCGCACCAGCGTTCGAGCGTCAGCGTGGCGCTGTCATGGCCGAGCAGGTCGGCATTGAGGGTTTGCAGCATCCGCTGCGCCTGCATCCGTCCCTGCGGCGTATCACGCCAGCCACCGGCAACCGGTTCGCGTGCGACGGCGGCGCTGCCGACCAGCAGCGAGAACAGGACAACCGAGGTGGCACGCCGCAGCGATCGAGTCATGGTCATCTGTCGCGCGCCTGCCGCACGGGCAGCGACGCGCGACTCCCGGGAAAACCCGAGCCTGCCGGAAGTGGCCTCACACTTCCAGCCGGTCGCCCGGCCGCGCCACCAGCGCGTACAGCGCCGGCATCAGGAACACGCTGATCAGCAGGCGGGTGAACAGGCCGCTGACGATGACCAGGGCGAACGGCCGCTGTGTATCGGTGCCCACGCCGGTGGCCAGCGCCGCCGGCAACAGGCCCAGCGCCGCCACCAGCGCCGTCATCATGATCGGGCGCAGGCGCAGGATCGCGCCTTCGCGGATTGCCTCGGCCACCTCGACACCGTTGCGGCGCAGTTCGTTGACGTAGGAGATGTACACCACGGCGGTCTGCACCGAGACCCCGAACAGCGCGAGGAAGCCGATCCCCGACGACACCGAGAACGGTGTGCCGGTCAGCCACAGCGCGATGATGCCGCCGGCCGGCGCGGACAGCACCACGCCGAGCACGGTGATGAACGGAAACTTGAAGTTGCTGTACAGGGTGAACAGCAGCAGGAAGATCAGCCCCACGGTGAGCGGCACGATCAGGTTCAGCTGTGCGCGCGAGGCGGTGTATTCCTTGTACTCGCCGCCCCAGTCCAGCCGGTAGCCCTGCTGCAGTTTCACTTTCGCATTGACCTCGGCGATCGCGTCCTCCACCGCGCCGGCCAGGTCGCGGTCTTCCACCGAGAACTGCACGCCGATGTAACGCGAGTTGTCCTGCCGGTAGATGAAGGAGGCGCCGTTGGTCACCTCGATATCGGCGAATTCCTTCAGCGGCAGCTGCTGGCCGCCCGGCGTGGCCACCAGGATGTTGCCGATCGCCTCGGCGTTGTCGCGATACTGCCGGTCCAGCCGCACCACCAGGTCGAACTGCTTCTCGCCCTGGATCACCTCGGTCGCCACGTCGCCGCCGATGGCGGTCTGGATCAGGCCGTTGATGTCGTCCACGTTGAGGCCGTAACGGGCGATCGCCGCGCGCTTGATGCGGATGCTGAGGCTGGGCTGGCCCAGCTCCTGCACCAGGGTCACGTCGCGGATGCCGCGCACCTGTTCCAGCACGTGCTTGATTGCCTTGCCCCTGGCCTGCAGCGTGTCGAGGTCGGGGCCGAACACCTTCACCGCCAGCGCGCTCTTCAGGCCGGTCTCGGCTTCGTCCACCGCATCCTCGGCCGGCTGGGTGTAGTTGAAGGTGATGCCGGGGAAGCTCTGCAGCTTCTGGTTGATCGCTGCGGTCAGCTCGGCCTTGTTGCGGTATTTTCCGGTCCACTGCGAATACGGTTTCAGCCCGACGTAGAACTCCACGTTGAAGAAGCCGGTGGAGTCGGTGCCGTCGTCGGGCCGACCCAGTTCCGACGCGACCGTGGTGACCTGGGGGAACGAACGCAGGATGTCGCGGATCTGCGGGGTGATCTTCGCCGACTCGTCGAACGAGATGGTGTACGGCATGGTCGCGCGCACCCACAGCGCGCCCTCGTCCAGGTGCGGCATGAACTCCGCGCCGATGCGCGGGATCAGCAGCAGCGACAGCCCCAGCAGCAGGGCCGAGGCGATCGTGGTGAGCCACACCCGGGCCAGGCAGAAGTCCAGTCCCCGGATGTAGACCGACCTGATCGCCTCGAACGCGCGGTTGCGCCGCTCGCGCACGCCCTTGCGCATCAGCCAGGAGCACAGCACCGGCAGCAAGGTCAGGGTGACCACCAGCGAACCGATCAGGGCGAACACCATGGTGTCGGCCATCGGCTTGAACAGCGTGCCGGACGGGCCGGACAGCACGTAGATCGGCAGGAAGCTGACCACGATCACCGCCACCGCGTAGAACAGCGGGCGATCGACCTCGGCCGCCGCGTCGCGGATCACCTCGATCAGGTTGAACTTCGTGCCTTCGCGATCGGCGAGCTGGCGGTGGATGTTCTCCACCATCACCACCGCCGCGTCGACCAGGATGCCGAAGTCGATCGCGCCGATCGACAACAGGTTGGCCGACGCGCCCTGCAGGTCCAGCCCGATGAAGGCGACCAGCAGCGACAGCGGGATGGTCACCGCCACGATCAGCCCGGCGCGCACGTCGTACAGGAAGAAGATCAGCACCACCACGACCAGCAGCATGCCGCGCAGCAGGTTGTCCCTGACCACCTGGGTGGTCACCGCGACGAGATCGCTGCGGTCGTAGAACGGATGGACCTTGATGTCCTTCGGCAAGATCTGTTCGTTGAGTTCCTTCGTCTTCGCCTCGACCCGCTTCAGCACGTCCTGGGTCTTCTCGCCGGTGCGCAGCGAGATCACGCCCTCGACCGCGTCGTTCTGCTGCTCGAAGCCGAACTGGCCCAGCCGCGGCGCGACGCCGATCACCACGCGGCCGACGTCCTTCACCAGCACCGGAGTACCGTCGTGCACGGCCAGCACCACGTTGCCGATGTCCTCCAGCGTCTGCAGCCGGCCCACGCCACGCACGTAGTAGAACTGGCCACCCTGCGCGTAGAAGCCGCCGCCGGCGTTGCCGTTGTTGGCGGCCAGCGCGGCCTGCACCTGCTGCGCGGTGAGCCCGACCCCGGCGATCTTCGCCGGGTCCAGCAACACCTGGTACTGCATGCTGCCGCCGCCGAAACCGGAGTCGTCGGCCACGCCCGCCACGGCGCGGTACTGCGGCTCGACCACCCAGTCCTCGAAGGTCTTCAGCTCCATCGGCGAGCGGTCGGAGCTTTGCAGCACATAGCGATAGATCAGCCCCGACGGCGACGACAGCGGCGACACCGACGGCTTCACCCCGTCGGGCAGGTCGAGGTCGCCGAGCCGGTTGAACACCTGCTGGCGCGCGAAATAATTGTCGGTGCCGTTGTCGAAGGTGAGCGTGACCACCGACAGGCCGTACAGCGAAATCGAGCGGACGTTGTCGGTCTTCGGAATGCCGGTCATGCCCTGCTCGGCCGGCACCGTGATCAGCCGTTCCACCTCCTCGGCGGTGTGGCCGGGCCATTGGGTGACGATCTCCACGCTGGGCGGCGACAGGTCGGGATACGCATCCACCGGCAGCCGGTGCAGCGCATGCACGCCCGCACCGACCAGCACCAGCACCAGCAGCGCAACCAGGAAACGCTGCGCCAGCGAGGCGCCGACGAGCCGGTTCATCAGCGACGCCGCGCGCGGCGGCATGGGCGGCAGGTGCTCGCTCATTGGTTTTGCATGAACTGCACGAAGATGCCGCCGTCGACCACGATGCGGTCGCCGGCCCGCAGGCCCTCGCTGATCAGGTAGCCGTCGCCGCTGCGCGTCCCCGTGGTGACATGGCGGCGCGCGAAGCTGCCATCGTGCTGCAGCAGGTAGACGAACGGCAGGTTCTCGTCGTCGCGCAGCAACGCCGAGGCGGGAACCCGCAGGCCCTCGCCGGCCTGGCGTGACTGGATGCGCACGCGCAAGTACATCTGCTTGCGCAGCACACCCTCGGGGTTGTTGACCACGATGCGCGCGGCGATCGCCCGGGTATCCGGGTTCACCACCGCGGCGATGTTGTCCACCGTGCCGGGCCATTCCTCGCCCGGCGTGCCGGCATCCACCTGCGCCGGATCACCGACCCTGATCGCGGTCAGTTCCTTCGCCGACAGTTGCGCCATCACCCACACCTTCGACAGGTTGGCCACGGTGAAGCACGGCGTGCTGCCGGCCTGCAGCAGCTGCCCGGGAGTGATCAGCTTGTCCACCACGGTGCCGCCGATCGGCGCGCGGATGACGCCCTGCACCCGCGCCACCGTGCGACCGGCCTGGATCGCCTTGATCGTGGCCGCATCGACATCGAGCGCCACCAGCGCCTGCAGCGCCGCATCGCGATCGGCCTCGGCGCTGGCCGCGTCGATCTGCGCCTGCTCGGTTTCGCGCCGCGACACGCCTTCGTGTTGCAGCAGGTCCTTGTCGGCGTCGGCCAGCCGCCGCGCGTTCCGCGCCGTGATCAGCGCCTTGCGATAGCTGCCGATCGCCGCGGAAAAGTCCGGCGAATCCACCAGCGCCAGCGGCTGTCCCTGGCGCACCTTGTCGCCCGGCGCGACCAGCAGCCGCGCCACCGGGCCGGAGAATGGCGCCAGCACGCTGGTGGCCTGGTCGTTGTCGAAATCCACCACGCCGGTGGTGTCGACCGTGCGATGGAAACTCGCCGGCGCCAGCGTGAGCAGACGGATGTGCTGGCGCTGCGCCGCGGTCATCGTCACGTTCTTCGGCGTGTCGGCCGCCGCAGCCTGCGGTGCGGCGGACTGCGAAGAACAACCTGCCACGCCGATGAGCATGCCGAGCGCAAGCAGGCAGGCCAGGCGAACGGGCGGCGTGCGATGCGCCACCGAAGAGGATCTGCTTTTCATCGATGTCCCGGGTTGTGCCTTGGCTGATCCGAAGAAGCGTCGTCCGCATGCCACCAGCCGCCACCCAGCGCCTGGAACAGCGCGGCGGTGTCGGCGTAGCGACTGGCCTGTGCCTGCACCAGCGCGATGCGCGCCTGCTGGTAGCCCTGCTCCGCGGAAAGCAGTGACAGATAGCCGGCGTAGCCGGTCTGGTACTGGCGCCGCGACAGGTCCAGGGTGAGCTTCGCGGCCTGCTCCGCGCCGGCCGCGGCTTGCAGGCCCTCGGCGTCGTGCTGCAACGCGGACAGCACGTCGGCCACGTTCTGGAATGCGGTCAGTACCGTGCCCCGATATTCCTCGGCGGCCTGCGCATAGGCGGCCTTCGCCGCCCGCTCCTGATGCAGCAGGCTGCCGCCCTGGAAGATCGGCGCAGCCAGGTCCGCGCCCACGCTCCAGAAGCCGGTGCCGGACTTGAACAGCTGGTTGATCGCCAACGCCGTGCTGCCCGCATTCGCGCTCAGCGAAAGGTTCGGCAACCGGTTGGCGATGGCCACGCCGATCTGGGCGCTGGCCGCATGCATGTTCGCTTCGGCCTGGCGCACGTCGGGACGTTGCGCGACCAGCGTCGAAGGCAGGCTCAGCGGCAACGCCTGCGGCAGCTGCAGGGCGGCGAGATCGAACGACGGCGACGACGCCTGCTCCGGCAACTGCCCGGTCAGCACCGCCAGCAGGTGGTTCTGCTGCTCCAGCTGGGTCAGCAGCGGCGGCAGGCTCGCCCTGACCTGCGCCAGCTGCGCTTGCTGCGCGGCCAGCTCGAGCCCGCCGGCATAACCCTTGTCCCGCTGGTACTGCAGGATCTGCACCATGTGGGCGTTGATCCCGACCAGCTCGCGCGTCGCCCCGACCTGCGCCCGCAACGACGCCTGCTGCACGGCCGCGGCCACCACGTTGGTGCTCAGCGTGATGCGCGTGGCCAGCATCTGGAAACGCACCGCCTGCTGCTGCGCCTGCAGCGACTCCTGCGTGCGCCGGTTGAGCCCGAACACGTCCGGCACATACGACACGCTGACCTGCGGGGTGAACAGGTTGTACAGAAACGCGTTGTTGCTGGGCACCGGCGCCAGCGCGCCGGGCGGGTCCTGCTCGCGGCTGGCCGACATGCCGACGCTGACGCTGGGGTAGCGGGCGCCGCGTCCGGCCCGCGTGGTTTCGCGCGCCACGTCCAACGCGGCCTGCGCCGCCTTGAGGTCGGCGTTGTGCGCCAGCGCCTGTTCGACCAGTGCGTTCAATGCGGTGGAATGGAACAGCGTCCACCACTGCGCGGGAATATCCGCGCCGGCGACGAAATGTTGCGCCCGGCCGCCAGCCACGTTCGCGCTGGCCGTGCTGGCGGGCAGCGGACCCGCGGCCACGCTGGCCATGTCCGGCGCAGACGGCCGATGAAAATCGGGCCCCACCGCGCAACCGCCGATCGCCAGCGCGGCGATGGCCGCGACAAGCAGCCGCCCCGGGGAACGCACCCGCCCGAACATCGCAGCCGTCACTTCGACGGCACCGGCAAGCGCTCGAACCACGGATTGTTCATGCGGAGGCGTCTGCACGGAAAGATCGGGGCCGCAACGATATAACGTACCAAGCCGTGGCGAAAGCCTGCAAGAAATTACGTCGAATCCGCTTGTCAATTGCGGACCGCCCGCCTAACGTGGCGCATCTCCCGGCCATGACCCGGACCGAGAACCCGCACCATGACGGACCTTGCGTGCCCCGTATCCAACGGCTCCCCGACTTGGGGATGGCTGGATCTGTTCGCCTGGAAGCTGGTGCCGGAACGACTCGGCGGCGGCATACCCTTCATCCAGCGATTCAAGGATGCGTGGGTCCGGCACAACCGGAAATTGATCACCTCGAACGCGGCGCAATACGCCATGCCAGCCGAACTTCTGGCAGGCGTGTGCTGGATCGAGGTGGGCGGCGATCCCGACTCCATCGATCGGGTGGCCTTCGACGTGCGCTCGTTCGACTGGAGCGGCCCGGACTGGATTGATCGGCACCTCACGGTGACCCATCACCCGGCCAGGACATCGTTCGGCTCGGTCAGCATGCAATTGCGCACGGCATCGCAGACCCTCGGCATGGACCCGGCCCGGATGTCGCACGCACAGTTGAGCAACCTTGCGGACTGCCTGCAGAAGGATGTGTTCAACATCGCGCTGGTCGCCCGTCACCTGCGCATGCTCATCGACCACGACGGACTGCAGACGCAGCCGCCCGCGCTGGGCATGGACGAGGTTCGCATTGCAGGAGCGCGCTACAACCGCGGCATCGGCCTGAGCCTGGAGCAGATCCGCAAGAACACCAGCTACGGCGATTTCATCGTGAAGTTCTGGCCCCGCTTCAGCGGTCTGCTCAAGTGAAACCGGCAACGACCCGACTTTTCGCCAGGATCGCCGCGTGGGCATTGTTCGCGTGGGGCGTGCTGGTGTTTCTGGCCCTACCCGTCCGTCGTTACGACTGGATGCAGCAGATGGATCCCTCGGTCACCGCACCGCCGGATGCCGGCTCTGACAACGGCGCGATGTTCGCGCTGCTGCTGCTGGCCGCGATCGTGATCAGTCAGGCCGCCCTGATCGCCACGGCGAAGTCGCGCCGGGAACGCATCCTCGGCATCGTCGTCGTCGTCGTGGCCATCGCGTTGTGGGCGTCCAGGCATTGGCGCTGACCATCCGACGCCAGCTCCCGGACGGTGGCCGCATGCGGCAGTAGCGCTACAACCCTTTCGCCGCCTGCGCCACCGCGCGGAACAGCGCGCGGCCCTTGTTCATCGTCTCTTCCCACTCGGCGGCGGGATCGGAGTCGTAGACGATGCCGGCGCCCGCCTGCACGTGCAGGCGGCCGTTCTGGATCACCGCGGTGCGGATCGCGATGGCGGTGTCGGCGTCGCCCCACCAGCCGATCCAGCCGATTGCGCCGGCATAGATGTTGCGCTTGTACGGTTCCAGTTCCTGGATGATCTCCAGCGCGCGGATCTTCGGCGCGCCGCTGAGCGTGCCGGCCGGGAAGGTGGCTTTCAGCACGTCCATGTAACTCAGGTTCGGCTTGGCCGTGCCCTGCACCTGCGAGACGATGTGCATCACGTGCGAGTAGCGCTCGATCACGAACGATTCGCTGACTTCGACCGTGCCGTTCTCGCTGATCCGGCCGATGTCGTTGCGGCCCAGGTCGATCAGCATCACATGCTCGGCGCGTTCCTTGGGATCGGCCAGCAACTCGGCTTCCAGTGCCTGGTCTTCTTCGTCGGTGGCGCCGCGCTTGCGGGTGCCGGCCAGCGGGCGCACCACCACCTTGCCGTCCTTCAGCCGGGCGAGGATTTCCGGCGAGGAACCCACGATCTGGGTATCGCCCAGGTCGACGAAATACATGTACGGCGACGGGTTCAGGGCGCGCAACGCGCGGTACACGTCGACCGGTCGCGCGTTGAAACCCACGCTGAGCCGCTGCGACGGCACCACCTGGAAGATGTCGCCGGCGCGGATGTATTCCTTGGCCTTCTCGACCATCGCCTCGAACTCCTCCTTCGTGAAGGAGGATTTGAAGTCGCCTTCGTCCAGCGCGACCGACTGGGTCAGCTGGGGGTACGACGCGCCGCCCTGGCGCAGCCGGTAGACCAGCGCATCGAGCCGGCGCTGCGCCTCGGCGTACGCCTGCGGCTGCGACGGATCGGCGTGCACGATCAGGTACAGCCGGCCCTTGAGGTTGTCGAATACCGCCACTTCCTCGGCCAGCATCAGCAGCACGTCGGGCGTGCCCAGCTCGTCGGCGCGATCCCACTGGGCCAGCCGGGGCTCGATGTAGCCGATCGTCTCGAAGCCGAAGTAGCCGACCAGGCCACCCGAGAACGCGGGCAGCTGCGGCAGCCGCGGCACGTCGTACTGTGCGCGCAGTTTCTCGATTTCGCCCAGCGGATCATCGAGGTGGCGACGTTCGGTGACCTCGCCCGAATCCTCGACCTCCAGCTCGTGGCCGCGCAGGCGATACACCCGCTTCGCCGGCAGGCCGATGATCGAATAGCGTCCCCAGGTGGCGCCGCCCTCGACCGATTCGAACAGGAAGGTGTACGGGCCATCGGCCAGTTTCAGGTACACCGACAGCGGCGTGTCGAGGTCGGAGAACACCTCGCGCACCAGCGGTATGCGGGTGTGGCCCTGGGCAACCAGCGCGTCGAATTCGTCCCGGCTGATTTTGTCTGGGGAGATCACGTGCTCAATCCGTGGCTGGCAGGATCGCCGATTGTAGGGCAGAGCCGGCGACAGCGTGAGCGAACGGCGCGGTTCACAACCGCGGCCGCGGCATTCCGTGCAGGCGCAACGAGAACGCCACGCCGCTGCCGTCGTCGAGGTTGCGGGCGCTGGCCACGCCGCCGTGGCGTTCGGCCACCAGGCGCACCACGTACAGGCCCAGGCCCAGGTGCGGCGCGTCGCCGGGGGTGGCCTTGTCGCGCAGGCTGACCAGCGAATCGAACAGCCGGCCCTGCATCGCGGCCGGCAGCGGCGGGCCCTGGTTGGCCAGCTCGATCTCGGCGCCGTCGGGCGTGGCCGCCAGGCTCAGGCGCAACCAGCCGTCGGGCGGGGTGAACGACAGCGCGTTGTCGAGCAGCTTGTCCAGCGCCTGGGCGATCAGCTCGGGCGCGCAGTGCAGGTTGATCGGGCCGGCCGGCAGTTCGCAGGCCAGGCGGCGCGTGCCGATCAGCGGCCGGTAGGCCTCGGCGCAACCGCGCACCACCTCGCGCAGGTCGACATCCTCCGGCTCCGCCGCGGTGATCGAGCGCTCCATCCGGCTCGACTCGCTCATCGCGCGCACCAGCGCGCCCAGCCGCGCCACGCCGTCGCGGGCGCGCGCCAGGTAGGGCTGCGCGTCGGCGGGCAGGCGGTCCTGCGCCTGCAGGGCGTGTTCGAGGTTGTCCAGCGAGGACTTCACGATCGCCAGCGGCGTGTTCAGTTCGTGCGAGAGTTTCGAGGCCAGCGTGCGCAGGTAGTCGGTATAGCTGCCGACCACCTCGAACAGCCGCTCGAAGCTGCGGGCCAGGTCGCCGATCTCGTCCGGCGCGTCGGTCATCGGGAACTTGCCGCTGTCGAAAAGGCCGTCCAGACGTCCATCGTTGAACTGGGCGCGCTCGGCCGCGTTGCGCAGGCGACCCAGCCGCAGGCTCAGCCGCGTGGCGAACCACAGCAGGATGCCGCCGGCCACCAGCAGTACGCCGAAGCTGGTCAGCAACAGGCCGAGCAGGGCACGGTTGGCCAGCAACGGCACGGTGCGGCTGGGCTGTTCCAGCAGCAGCACGCCATCGACCTTGCCGGCCCGCTCGATCGGTACCGCGGCGGCCAGCACCACGCTGCCGCGCTCCTCGCCGCTGCGCCACACCGTGGCGGGCTGTCCGCCTGCGGCGCGGCGCACTTCGCCGCTGTCCAGCCGCGGCACGTCCTGCGCCCACAGGTTGGCATCCTCAAGGCGGTTGGCCAGCAGCGAGCGATAGACCAGCGCGGCGAACCAGCCCGGCTGGCCATCGCTGCCCGGCAAGGTGTTCAACCTTCCGCTGCGCCCCAGCAACCAGCCCTGCGGCGCCAGCACGCGCGCCTGCACCTGGTCGGGCACCAGTTGGGCCAGTTCGCCGGACAACTTGTCCGAGTAGTCGAGCAGCGGGCGCGTGTCGGCTGCCATGCGGTCGCCGCCGGCCGTCGCGTCGTAGATGCCGACACCAAGGCGGCGCAAGGCGAGGCTGCGTGGCAACCGCAGTTCGACACGGTAGCCGCTGCCATCCTCCTGCCATTGCGCGGGGATCATTTCGGGCAGGCCGTCGACCGGCGGATCGAGCGGGCGCGCCGCCAGCGCACCGGGCGCCGCGCTGGCCACCAGGTAGCGGCGCTGGCCGTTCGCATTGCCCAGCGCCAGGATCAGGTGGTCGGCCGCCAGCGCGTTCGCATCATCGGCATCGGCACGCGTGCGACGGGTGTCGCGCACGTCGGCATACAGGTACAGCCAGTTGTCGTCGCCCGCCAGCAGCAGCTTGCCGTGCGACCCCAGCGACTGGCTCCACGGCGTCAGCGGCGCCCAGTCGTCACCGTAGCCATCGACGGTGATCGGTTGCGCGCTCGATTCCACGTACCAGTTGCTGGCGCTCACCGGCGGCAGCGCGCCGGTCACCACCAGGCTGCGCGCCACCGCATTGGCCGAGGCCAGCAGGGCTTGCGCCTGGCCCTCGCGCAGCAGCGTTTCCATCTGCCGCACGTACAGCCAGCCCGCGATCGGCAGGGCCAGCGTGCACAGCGCAACCAGCAGCAGTTTGCGGCGCAGGCTCATCGGAGCGGTCGATCAGGGCGAGGAAGATCAGGGTGCATGCGTGGCCGGTGCCGCGGTGTCCTTCATCCAGCGGCTGGCCACCACCACGCGCATGAAGTCATCGAGCAGCGCCTGGCGCGCGGGATCGGCATCGTCGAAGGCCATCGACCAGCTCAGCCGCACGCCGCTGGCGGCGCCGGGGTCGCAGAACACCAGCACGTCGTCGACGTGGTCGCTGCCTTCGTACACCGAAGCCTCGCACGGCATCGCCGGATGGCGCACGACGAAGGTGGAGGCCTTGCCGGCCGGGTCGTGCTGCAGGTAGCGCTTGCGATCGGCCTGCACTTCATCGGCCAGCGTACCCAGCTCGCGCGGCCACACGTTGAGCACCATCACCCGCTGCGGCTTGCCGCTCCATTCGCCCTGGTACAGCACCGCATTGACGCCGATGGCGCGGGCGTAGGTGCAGCAGTCGCGCGTCCAGCCGGCCGGCGTGGCCACGCTGATCGCCCATGCGGGCGCGCTGCCGTCGCGGGCGCCGCGGGCCAGCACGTCATCCGTCGGCGTCGCGGCCTGCGCCAGCGTGGCCCATCCGCACCACGCCACGACCAGCCATGCGCCACGCATCACGGCTTCCACCGGTAGCCCACGCCGTGCACGGTCTCGATCGCGTCGAACTCCGGCGCCACCGCGATGAACTTCTTGCGGATGCGCTTGATGTGCGAGGTGATGGTGGCGTCGTCCACGACGAGTTCCGCCTCGCGCATCAGCTGGTCGCGGTTCTTCACGTGGCCGGGGAAGCGGATCAGCGTGTGCACCATCCAGAACTCGGTGACGGTGAGCGGGATCTCCTCGTCGTTCCAGGTGATCCGCATGCGCTCGGATTCCAGCTTCAGCGGGCCGTGCTCGATCACCGTCTCGCTGGAAGCCGGCGCCTTCAGCGATTCGATGCGGCGGAACAGCGCGGCGATGCGCGCGGCCAGCTGGTGCAGGCTGGTGTCCTTGCTGAGGTAGTCGTCGGCGCCCAGGCGCAGGCCGGAGATCACGTCGAAATCCGAATCGCGCGCGGTGAGGAAGATCAGCGGCAGCGTCGAGGATTTCGCGCGCAGCTCGCGGCACAGGTCGAAACCGCCTTCCGGCTCGTCGCCCAGGCCGATGTCGATGATCACCAGCTCGGGCAGCTTCATCGCGAATGCGCTGGACGCCTCCTGGCGCGAGCCGTAGCCCCGCGCGTCGTAGCCGAAGCGGTTCAGCGCCTCGACGTAGTTGGCGCGGATCAACGGTTCGTCTTCGACGATGGCAATGCTGCGGCCCATGATGCGTTCCCTTCGAATGGTGGGCGCAGCGTGCTATGCGAAGCACCCGGACGCAAGCCATCGGCGACGAATGCCCGCGTTTTGCCACAAGCGAACGGCAAACCGGCCGCTCGCCGCCGCCGCACGCGCCGCCACCGGCGTTTTGATGGAGTCGCCCCCCCGACGAGAAAACTCATGAAACTCGATACCGACCCGCGCGACGCGAATGCCGAACTGCACGGCTTCGAACCGCTGCGCATCACCCTGGCGCTGGGCGCCCTGCTGCTGGGCTTGCTGCTCGGCATCTGATGCTCCACCCCTGATTCGGGAGACTGTCATGACCCTCCACCGATTCCCCCTGTTCCGCCTGCTTCCGCCCGCCGTGGAAGGCACTGGCACGTTCGCTGCGCAGGGAAGCGCAGCGGGCGTTGGCCAGGACGAGCCCGACGCGGACTGGCAACCGCTTTAGTTCCGGCCTCCCCTGTTCCGTCCGACATGGTGGTTCCTTGTCCCCTCCTCGCGAGGGGATTTTTTTGTCCGTAGCGCCTGCCATCGTTCTGCCCCGATTGCGCCGCAAGCCGCCGCATTCCCGACGCGGCCCGCGCCGCGCCGGATGCGGCAATGCAGCCGTAGCACCCGCCAACAACCCCGCCAACGACCAAGGGACGGCCATGCGCGCATCATCCAGACTCTTCTTTCACCTGCTGCTGTTCGCCGGCCTGCTGTTCGCCGGCCCCTCGTTCGGGCTCGCCGCGCACGCCACCGAACCTGGCAGCGGCGAACTGCGCTGGCGCGATGCCAGCGGCCAGCTGCAGGCGCTTGCCAGTCTCGACACCGATGTCGAGTACAAGGTCAGCGGACTGGTTGCCGAAGTCCAGCTGCGCCAGCAGTTCCGCAACAGCGGCAAGGACTGGCTGGAGGCGCAGTACCTGCTGCCGCTACCCGACGGCGCGGCGGTGTATTCGATGTCGCTGGAGATCGGCGAACGCCGTGTCGTGGCCGACATCCAGCGCAAGGAAGCGGCGAAGAAGGTGTTCGAACAGGCACGCAACAGCGGCAAGCGCGCGGCCCTGGTCGAGGCCGACGAGGGCAACCTGTTCCGCACTGCGGTGACCAACGTTGCGCCGGGAGAAACGGTGACGATCGTGCTGCGCTACTGGCAGCGCGTCGACTACGGCGCGGGCAGGTTCTCGCTGCGCTTTCCGCTGACCTTCACCCCGCGCTACCACATGCGCGACGGCGCCCGGCCCGGGGACGCCGGCATCGACACGCCGCAGGTGTTTGCCGACGACAACGCGCAGGCGCCGCTGCGCACGCACATCGCGGTGCAGCTGGATGCCGGCGTGCCGCTGGCCAGCGTGGACAGCTCCAGTCACGCGATCATCAGCACGCGGCACGACCAACGCTGGGACATTCGCCTGCGCGACGCCAGCGTGCTGCCGGACCGCGACTTCGTGCTGAGCTGGCAGCCGCAGCCGCAAACCCAGCCCAACGTGGCCAGCTTCCGCCAGGACATCGATGGCGCCCATTACGCGATGCTGATGCTGATGCCGCCGCAGCAACAGGCGCAGCGCCTGCCGCGCGAGCTGATCCTGATCATCGACACCTCCGGCTCGATGGGCGGCGAATCGATCCGCCAGGCGCGCGCGGCGCTGGATCTGGCGCTGAGCCAGCTGCAGCCGGGCGACCGCTTCAACGTGGCCGAATTCAATTCGACACTGAACCCGTGGTCCAGCGAGGCGGTGGCCGCCACGCCCGAGGCGTTGCAGAAAGCCCGCGCCTGGGTCGACCAGTTGCAGGCCAACGGCGGCACCGAGATGGCGCCGGCGCTGCGCTTCGCGCTGGCCGGCCATGCGCCGCCCGGCTACGTGCGCCAGGTGCTGTTCGCCACCGACGGCGCGGTCGACGATCCGAACGGCCTGATGCAGTTGATCGACGAGCAGCTGGGTGATTCGCGACTGTTCCCGATCGGCATCGGCAATGCGCCGAACGCAGGCTTCCTGCAGGCCGCCGCGCGTCATGGTCGCGGCAGCGAAACCCTGGTCACCGACACCGGCAACGTGGGCAAGGCGATGGTCAGCCTGCTGGCCCGGCTGGATCACCCTGCCCTGCGCGACCTCAAGGTGGACTGGCCGGCCGGCAGCGACGTCTATCCGCGGCAGTTGCCCGACCTGTACCTGGGCGAGCCGCTGCTGGTCACCGCCCGGCTGGCCGCGCCGGTCGACCGCGTGCAGGTGCACGGCCAGCTGGCCGAGCGGGCGTGGACGGTGCCCGCGGATCTGTCCGCCGCCAGGCCGGCCGCGGGACTTGATCGGCTGTGGGCGCAGTCGCGCATCGCCGACCTGTCCGACCAGCTGGCCCGCGGCGGCGATGCGCCGGAGCTGGTCGAGGCGATCACCCGCACCGCGCTGGATGCGCATCTGGTCAGCGCCTATACCAGCCTGGTGGCGGTGGACCAGACCCCGGCGCGCAGCGCCGATGCCGCGCTGAAGCACCAGCAGATTCCCAACGTGATGCCCGCCGGCACCCACTTCGCGCAGACCGCCACGGCGGCCGAGCTGGAACTCTGGCTGGCCCTGCTGGCGCTGCTGCTGGCGTCGCTGGCGTGGTGGCGGCAACGGGCATGCCGATGATCCGGCAGCGGGCATGGCGCGCGCTGATGTTCGGCGCGCTGATGCTGGCCGCGGGGCTGGGCCTGGACGGCGTCTGGATCCACGCCAAGGCCGCGCTGGCGCAGCTGCTGCTGGAGCGGGCCTGGGCGCGCTCCGATCACGGACGGCTGGCGCAGCGGCCGTGGCCGTGGGCCGACATCGCGCCGCTGGCGCGGCTGCGCGTACCGCGCCTGCATCAGGACCTGATCGTGCTGGATGGCGACAGCGGCCAGGCGCTGGCGTTCGGCCCGGGCTGGAGTACCGGCGGCGTGCGCCCGGGTGCTGCGGGACTCGGCGTGATCAGCGCGCATCGCGACACCCAGTTCCGCTTCCTGCCCTCGCTGCACCCGGGCGACCGGCTGGTCCTGGACGGCCCGCGCGGCAGCAGCGACTACGTGGTGACGGACAGCCGCGTCATCGACCGCCGGCAGGCGCGCATCCCGCCCCGCGACAGCATGGACGGGCTATGGCTGGTCACCTGCTATCCGTTCGATGCGGTGGTCCCGGGCGGCCCGCTGCGCTACGTGGTGCAGGCGCGCCGGCTGAAACTGAATGACGGCATGGCGGTTTCGCCCCGCATCGCGGGAACCAAAGCTGACCAGCCCGGTCAGAACTGGTGATTGGTGCGGTTCCTTGCCGTGGAACGTGCCGGCACGGCGTGAGTCCCTCCCCGTAGTGGCCGTGCCGGCACACCAATCATGGTGTTTCCTCTCACGTCTCCGACGACGTTTATCCCGGCGCAGCCGTTCACTGCGTCGGGATTTTTATGTGCGCGATCCGGCAATCGCCCGGTGCATGGCCTCGATCTCGGCGCGATAGTCCGCGGCGTGGAAGATCGCCGAGCCGGCCACGAAGGTGTCGGCGCCGGCGGCGGCGATCGCACCGATGTTCTGCGCGGTGACACCGCCATCCACTTCGAGCCGGATGTCGCGGCCACTGGCCTCGATCCGCTCGCGCACCTGGCGCAGCTTGTCCAGCGTGCCCGGGATGAATTTCTGGCCGCCGAAACCCGGGTTCACCGACATGATCAGGATCATGTCGAGCTTGTCCATCACGTAGTCGAGATGATCCAGCGGCGTGGCCGGATTGAACACCAGGCCAGCCTGGCAACCGGATTCCCTGATCAGGCCGAGCGTGCGGTCGATGTGTTCGCTGGCCTCCGGATGGAAGCTGATCAGGCTGGCGCCGGCCTTGGCGAAGTCCGGCACGATGCGGTCCACCGGCTTGACCATCAGATGCACGTCGATCGGCGCGGTGATGCCGAACTTGCGCAGCGACTGCAGCACCATCGGGCCGATCGTGAGGTTCGGCACGTAATGGTTGTCCATCACGTCGAAATGCACCCAGTCGGCACCGGCGGCCAGCGCCGCGGCGGTGTCCTCGCCGAGCCGGGCGAAATCGGCGGCGAGGATCGAAGGGGCGATGATGGGGGATTGCTTGGGCATGACAGGGCCTGGATAAAGAGTACGACGGGTGCGCGAAAACGAACTTCAAGTCTGCCACGACGTTGACGCTTTGCTCCTCCCCCTGCAAGCAGGGGGAGGTCGGGAGGGGGTGCGCTTTTGATTTGAAGATCAAGAGCGACCCCACCCCGGCCCTCCCCTGCCTTGCAGGGGAGGGAGCGCATCTCGTCTATTTGAAGCCGCGTTGTTCCTTGATCCGGTCATACGCGGCATTGATCTCGCTGGCGCGCGATTCGGCGCGCTTGCGCATGTCTTCGGGCAGGTCGCCGAGGCGGTCGGGGTGGTGTTCGGAGATCAGCTTGCGGTAGGCGCGCTTGATCGCGCGTTCGTCGGCGTTGCGGTCGATGCCCAGCACCGCGTACGGGTCCGGCCCCTGCGGGGTGCGCTGCGGCGGCACGTAGCCACCGCCGCTGCCGTAATGCTGGTTGCCGCCGCGCGGACCGCCGGAGCCGGCATTCCATGCATAGCCCTTCATCGCCATCAGCGCCATCAGCTCCATGTCGCTGATGCGCAGGGCGAAGGCAAGCTGGCGCAGGATCGACATCTTCTCCGGGGGCGGATTGCCTTCGGCCAGCACCGTCTCGATCACCACGTCGAGCACGGGGAAGGCATGGTCGCGACGCAGGCCGACCCAGTTGCGCAGCTCGGCGATGGTGCGGGTGACATCGAACTCCGGCTGCTTGCCCACGTTGAAACTGACCACCGCCTGCTTGCGCAGCTCGGTATCCAGGTTCATTCGCGTCATCAGCCGTTCGGCGATCGCGATCTCCTGCTCCGACACGCGGCCGTCGGACTTCGCCACCGCGCCCAGCAGGGTGAACAGCGGGCCCACGAACCCGCCGGCTTCCGGCGTGGCGTTCTTGCGCTGGCTGTAGCGCATGTTGTCGAAGATGAAACCGAGCACCGCGCCGGTGACCGCACCGGGCAGGTGGCCGATGATCAGTCCGAAGAACGCGAACCACAGCGTATAAGTGAAGCTCATGGCTGCCCTTGCGGTTGGGCTTGCGGTTGGGGAAGCTGCGCGCTGTACCAGCGCGCCAGCGCGTCGAGCTCGGCGTCGCTGACCGGGCCGATCGCGGCGCGCATCACCGGAATGTTGCGGCGACCGTCGCGGTACTGCTTCAGCGCGTCGCGCAGGTAGTCAAGCCGCTGCCCGGCCAGGTTCGGCACGCCGGGCATGCTGGCGTGGCCGTCGGCACCGTGGCAGGCGGCACACAGGCCGAGCCGGGCCGGGGCTGCCGGCGTGCCGGCGTGGAGCGTGGGGGCGGCGAGCAGGACCAGCACCGCGATCAATGGAATGCGCATCGGCAACACATGGGGCCAAAGGACGCCAATTCTAGCAGTGCCCCCGAAACCCCACAGCGCGTTACCGGCGACGCTGTCGCAACGGCTAGAATGGTTGCTTCTCCGCCACGTGGAACCCGCTGCCGTGCCCACCATCCTGCCGCAATCGAACCTTCCCGGACTCGAACTGATCCACCGCGGCAAGGTGCGGGATGTCTATGCGCTGGACGACGACCGCCTGCTGATGGTGGCCACCGATCGCCTGTCGGCGTTCGACGTGGTGCTGCCCAACCCGATCCCGGGCAAGGGCGAAATGCTCACCCAGATGTCCAATTTCTGGTTCGGCAAGACCGCCCACCTGGTGCCGAACCACCTGCTCGACGTGCCGCTGGCCGACGTGCTGCCGCCAGGCACCGATCTCGCGCTGTACGAAAAGCGCGCGGTGGTGACGCGGCGGCTGAAGCCGGTGCCGGTGGAATGCATCGCCCGCGGCTACCTGATCGGCTCGGGCTGGAAGGATTACCGGGCCACCGGCACGCTGTGCGGCATCGCGCTGCCGGCCGGCCTGCAGCAGGCGCAGCAACTGCCCGAACCGATCTTCACGCCGTCGACCAAGGCCGCCGTGGGCGACCACGACGAGAACGTCAGCTTCGACGCGGTGATCGATGCGGTCGGCAGCGAACTGGCCGGCCAGGTGCGCGACGCCACCCTGGCGATCTATCGCTGGGCAGCCGCCTATGCGGCCGAACGTGGCATCATCATCGCCGACACCAAATTCGAGTTCGGCACCGATGCCAGCGGCAAGCTGTACGTGATGGACGAGATGCTGACCCCGGATTCCTCGCGCTTCTGGCCCGCCGACGAATACCGCGTGGGCATCAGCCCGCCCAGCTACGACAAGCAGTTCGTGCGCGACTGGCTGGAAACGCAGGACTGGAACAAGACCGCGCCCGGCCCGGTGATTCCGGACGACGTGATCGCCCGCACCGCCGCCAAATATGCCGAAGCCCTGCAGCGCCTGGCAGGCATCCGGCTCGACTGAAACGTTCAACGGGGGAACGCCATGCGCACCATGCAGGACTGGCTCGACAGTTACAGCGGCGACCACCAGAACCCGACCAACCAGATGTTCCACTGGTTCTGCGTGCCGCCGATCCTGTGGTCGGTGATCGCGCTGCTGTGGGCGATCCCGGTGCCAATCGGCCAGCTGCGTCCCGGCTCGTGGGCGGTGCTGGTGATGGTGCTGGCGTTCTACTGGTACTGGCGGCGCTCGCACCAGCTGGCGCTCGGCTTGCTGGTGGTGTTCGCCCTGTTCGGCCTGCTCACCAACTTCCTGTACTACCGGCTCGGCGCCGCGCAGCTGTGCTACCTCGCGATCGGCGTATTCGTGGTGGCCTGGATCGGCCAGTTCATCGGGCACAAGTACGAGGGACGCAAGCCCAGCTTCCTCACCGACCTTTCCTATCTGCTGGTCGGCCCGGCCTGGCTGATGGCCAAGCTGTTTCGCAAACTGGGGTTCAAGCAGATCACATGACGCTTCTCACGGTGATCAGCACCCTGCTGTGGTGGGTGCTCTACAGCAGCATGGCGGCGCTGGTGTTCGCCCTGATCGGCTGGTCGGTGCTGCGCTGGACCGAGCGCTGCGCGGTGGTGTTCAACCGCATCTACCTGGCCTGCCTGCTGTGGACGATGATCGGCCTGCTGCTGGTCGTCGGCGTGGCCGCCCATGAAGGCCACCTGCACCCGCCCTACGGCGCGCTGCTGAGTTCCGGCCTGCTGCGCTGGATGCTGGTGCTGGACATGCTGATCGGCGCCGTCCTGCTGTGGCGGCTGGTGCCGCGCATCGATGCCCACCGCATCCGCCCGGGCAGCGCCTGCATGGCGGTGGCCGCGATCATGGCGATCAGCTTCGGCGTGGCCACCAGCCTGGCCTGAAACACGACGAAGGGGCGGGTGTCCCGCCCCTTCGATGCATCATCCGTGCGCCAGCATGCTGCCGAAGAACACCGCCATCAGCGCAGCGAAGATCATCGCCAGCACCAGGAAGATCACCAGGTAGATCACCTGCACCAGGCAGGCCTTGCCGAAGCCGATCTGGCTGCCGTTCTGCGACAGCAGCAGATAGTTCACCACGAAGGCGCCGACCAGGAATTGCACGATCAGCGACAGCAGTCCGCCGCCGCCACCGGAGCTGACCATGCCGATGATCACCATCGCCACGGCGCCCGCGACCCAGCTCAGCACCACCGCGCCCAGCGCACGCAGGTAGGACGGCATGACGCCGACCACCAGCCGGAAGGCGACGCTCAGCACCAGTGCCGCCACCAGGATGCCCACCACGATCATCACCAGCATGGCGAACAGGCCCATGCCGGCCAATGCAGCCAACGAAGAAGTACCCATAAATCCCCCGGATTGGAAAGAGAACCGCGCGACGGCATCCCCATGCCGGTCGCGACGGTGGCGTCAGCCTACCCGATTCCGCGGCGCGCGACAGCGCACGGGTTGCGCACGCGGAACATTCAATGGAAATCGCGCGAGCGACTGTCCAGCTCGCCCAGCCACGCGCTCATGTCGGTGAGCCGCCGGGCGATCAGGTGGGCCACGCCGTCGACGCACTCCCATTGCCCTTCCACGCCGAGCAGGCGCGCCTCCAGATACGCACGCCGCTGCCGCTCGGCGACCTGGCTCCAGACCACCACGTTGATGGCGCCGTGCTCGTCTTCGATGGTGATGAAGGTGACGCCGCTGGCGGTCTGCGGGCGCTGGCGCTGGGTGACCAGGCCGGCGGCGCGCACCAGGCTCTGATGCCGCTGGCCACGCAGGCTGCGCGAGTCGGCGAAACGCGCCGCGCGCAGGCGCGAACGGATCAGTTGCAGCGGATGCGGGCCGAGGCTGAGCCCGGTACGCGCATAGTCCGACTGCAGGTTTTCCGCGACCGACGGCACCGGCAGCGCGATGGCCTCTTCCGCCGGGCTGGCGCGTCCGAACAGCGGCAGCTGCGGCTCGACGCCGGCCACCGCCCACTTCGCCCGATGGCGATGACCCGCCAAGCCGCGCAAGGCGCCCGCCTCGGCCAGCAGTTCCTGCTGGCGGCGGTCGATGCCGGTGCGGGCGCACAGATCCGTCACGTCGACGAAGGCACGCGCGGCGCGTGCCGCCGAAATCCGTTCGGCGACGTCTTCGCGAAAACCACGCACTTGCCGCAAGCCGAGCCGCAGCGCCGGTTGATCGCGTGCGTCGTCTTCCAGCGTGCAGTCCCACTCGCTGTGGCGCACGTCGACCGGGCGCACCGCGATGCCGTGGCGCTGCGCGTCCTGCACGATCTGGCTGGGCCCGTAGAAACCCATCGGCTGTGCGTTGAGCAGGGCACAGGCGAATGCGGCCGGCTCGTGGCATTTCAGCCAGCAGCTGGCGTAGACGATGCCGGCGAAACTGGCCGCGTGGCTCTCGGGAAAACCGTAGCTGCCGAAGCCCTTGATCTGCTCGAACAATCGCGCGGCAAACTCGGCGGTGTAACCGCGTTCGAGCATGCCGCGGATGATCCGCTCGCGATGGTGCTCCATGCCGCCATGACGTTTCCACGCCGCCATCGCGCGGCGCAGCTGGTCGGCTTCGCCGGCCGTGTAACCGGCCGCCACGATCGCCAGCTTCATCACCTGCTCCTGGAACAGCGGCACGCCCAGGGTGCGTTCGAACACCGCCTTCAGATCCTCCGACGGATAGTCCACCGGCTCCTCGCCGCGCCGACGGCGCAGGTACGGATGCACCATGTCGCCCTGGATCGGGCCGGGCCGCACGATTGCCACCTGGATCACCAGGTCGTAGAAATTTTCCGGGCGATGCCGCGGCAGCATCGCCATCTGCGCGCGGCTTTCGATCTGGAACACGCCGACGGTGTCGGCACGCTGGATCATCTCGTACGTTTGCGGGTCTTCGGCCGGCAACGTCGCCAGGCTGTAATCCTGGCCGCGATGGGCGCGCAGCAGGTCCAGGCAACGGCGCACGCAACTCAACATGCCCAGCGCCAGGCAATCGACCTTGAGCAGGCGCATGGTGTCGAGGTCGTCCTTGTCCCACTGGATGATGGTGCGATCGGCCATCGCCGCGTTCTCCACCGGCACCAGTTCGGCCAGCGGCGCGTCGCTGATCACGAAACCGCCCACGTGCTGCGACAGGTGCCGCGGCATGTCGCGCAACTCGGCGGTGAGCTTGAGCACCCGGCGCAGTACCGCACCCTGCGGATCGAAACCGTGTTCGCGCAGGCGCTCGTCCAGCGATTGCTCACCGCGCCAGCCGAAGATGCCGCTCAACTGATCCACCTGGTCCGGCGGCAGGCCCAGCGCCTTGGCCACGTCGCGCACGGCGCTCTTGCCGCGATAGCAGATCACCGTGGCCGCCAGCGCGGCGCGCTCGCGACCGTACTTGGCGTAGATGTACTGGATCACCTCCTCGCGCCGCTCGTGCTCGAAATCCACGTCGATGTCGGGCGGCTCGTTGCGCTCCTTGCTGATGAACCGCTCCACCAGCAGGTTCATCCGCGCCGGGTCGACCTCGGTGACGCCGAGCGCGAAACACACGGCGGAGTTGGCCGCCGAGCCGCGGCCCTGGCAGAGAATCTTCTGACTGCGGGCGAAGTGCACGATGTCGTGCACGGTGAGGAAATAGGACTCGTACTGCAGCTCCTCGATCAGCCCCAGTTCGTGCTCGATCTGTGCGCGAACCTTCTCTGGCACGCCATTCGGCCAGCGCCAGCGCATGCCCTTTTCGGTGAGGTGCCGCAGCCAGCTGCTGGCGCTGTGGCCTTCGGGCACCAGCTCGGCGGGATAGCGGTATGTCAGTTCGTCGAGGCTGAACGTGCAGCGCGCGGCGATGGCGGTGCTTTCGTGCATCAGTTCGGCGGGATAGATCGCGTCCAGCGCCTCGCGCCGGCGCAGGTGGCGCTCGCCGTTGCGGAAGATCAGCGCGCCGGCTTCGGCCAGCGGCACGCGATGGCGGATCGCAGTCAGCGTGTTCTGCAGCGCAAGCCGGCGACGCACATGCATGTGCACGTCGCCGGCGGCGACCAGCGGCAGGTCGAGGCTGTGCCCGAGTCGCTGCAGCTCGCGCAGGCGCCCGGCGTCGTCCGGCCCGTGATGCAACTCCACCGCCAGCCACGCACGCCCGGCGAAGGTGTCGCGCATCCAGCGGCCGTGGGCGACATCGGGCTCGCGCCCGGGCAGCCACAGCGCGAAGGTGCCCGGCACGCCATCGGCGAGATCGGCGCGATGCAGGCGATAGGTGCCCTTGACCGAGGCCCGGCGGCCGCGGGTGATCAGTTTGCACAACGCGGTATAGCCGGCCTTGTTCTCGCACAGCAGCACCAGCCTGGGGCCGTCGTCGAGCTGGAATTCGGCGCCCACGATCAGTTTGACGCCGGTGGCGCGCGAGGCTTCCAGCGCGCGCACGATGCCGGCCAGCGAACACTCGTCGGTGATCGCCAGCGCCTCGTAGTCGCAAACTTTCGCGCGCTCGAACAGTTCGCGCGCACTGGACGCGCCGCGGCCGAACGAGAAGTTCGACAGGCAATGCAGCTCGGCATACGCGTTCATGCGAACCAGCCGTGCAGCATCCAGCCGTCGCGCTCGCCCGGCGCGCAGAACGCCCAGCCGCGCTGGCCCTGCGCGGTCTCCACCACGTAGTAGTCGCGGCACACCTCGCCGCCATCCCACCAGCCGGTTTCCAGTCGCTCGGGGCCGGCCAGGATGCGCGGCGCGGCACCGCGCAGCGGAATCGGCCGCTCGAACAGCCAGGTCGGTCGCGGCGAGGGTTCCTGCCAGCCGTCATCGTGGGCCGTCACTTTCTGCGCCAGCTCGGGCCGCGGATCGGTGGTGCTGCCCAGTTGATGCACGGCGCGATCGCCCAGCCGCGCACGCAGGCGTTCGCGCAGCTGTTCGATCGGCAACGCGTTGGCGGGACGCTCGTCGAACAGGTCGCGGCCGGCCGGCACGAACGCAGGCAGATCGCGCGCGAGCAGGCGCATGGCGATGACCGGTTGCGGCAGTTGCACCTGCTCCAGCCGCGCGCGCGCCAGTTCGAACAGCATGCCGGCCTCGCGCTCGGGCGCGAGCAGGCCCACCTTCACCTCGGTGTGTCCCTCGCGATGTTCCAGCTGCAACGTGAAACGCTGCACGCCGCCGTCGCGACCGGCCAGATAGGCGGACAGATCGGACGTCATGCGACGCAGCGGAAAGACCAGCGCGCCAATGGCTTCGACTTCGTGCGTCAGCTCGATGCGCAGGTCGAAGCGGTCGGGTGGCCGATACGCTTCCAGGCCGGCCGGGGCCGCGCCGGTCAGGCGATCCAGCGCGAGCAGCAACTCCGCACCGAAACGCCGGCGCAGGCCGTCGCGCGGCAGCGCCAGCAACTGGCCCAGCGTGCGGATGCCCATGCCCGGCAAGGCCTCGGCCGCCGCCGCAGGCAGGCGACTCTGGGCCAGCGGGATGCGCTGCAATGCGTGACGCAGCTGTTCGTCGGTGAGCACCGCCTGGCCGTCGGCGACGCCGGCCAGCACATGCGCCGCATGCGGCGTGGGCGCGGCGCTGATCCGGTGGCGGAAACCCAGCGCATCGAGATCGGCGCGCAGCAGGCTTTCCAGCCGCGGCCACGAACCGAACAGGTTCAGGCTGCGGCTGACCTCCAGCACGATCGCGTGGGGCAGCAGGCTCACCTCGGCGCTGTAGCGATAGGCCACCGCGGCCAGGAACCGATGCCACTGATCGACCCGCTCAGGCTGGTACGGCAGTGCCTCGAATTGCGCCAGCAGCGCCTGCGCCGCGCTCAGTCGCTGACCCACGCGCAGGCCGGCCTCGCGCGCGGCCGCGTTCGCCGCCACGATGCTGCGCGCATGTCCGGTGCCGGCCACCAGTACCAGTGGGCCCGCGTCCGCACGACGACGGAGGACACCGTCCAGTGCCAGCTGCGGCAACGCTATGCAGGCCCACAACATCGGCGCCCACCATCAATGCAGGGCGCGCGGCAGCGCCACCGGCTGGGCGGGCAGCGCGCCGCCACGGCATTTGCGCACCCATACCCGCGCCTGCGGCCGCGCTTCCAGCTCCAGCCGCAACGCGGCCGGCGAGGCATTGGAGAGATGCTGTCGGTCGCGGAATGCGAAGGCCAGCGCGCGGCCGCCGTCGGCGGCCACCTGCAGCCGGCGCAACGCGCGATCGTCCGCCTGCCGCGGCCACGCCAGCACCGCCGCGCAACTGCCCGAGCGCAGGCACTGCTCCGTCGCCCACAACACGTCGGCCTCGGTCGCGCTGACGATCTCGATCCGGCGCATGTCCACGCCGTGCTGGCGCCAACCAGCCACGCAGGGCAGATACGGCGGCGCGACCAGCACCACCGCCCGCGCGCCCTGGCTGAGGCGCGCCAGCGTGGGCAGCACCAGTTGCAGTTCGCCCACGCCATCCAGCGGCAGCAGGATTTCCGACAGCGCCGCCGCCGGCCAGCCGCCGCTGGGCAGCACCGCATCCAGCGCGGCCCAGCCGGTGGGCTGCTCGCCGGCCGGCAGCGGTTCGGCCCGGCCGCGCCAGACCCGGCGCGCATCGAGCAGGTTCGACAAGGGCATCACGGCCGCCATCAGCCGCCCCTCAGCAGACCGGCGAACAGGCCTTCGATGGCGAAGTCCTCGCTGGGGTCGGGGTCGATCGGCTGGTAACCGGGACTGTTGGGCAGCAGCCGGATCACCTCGCCCTGCCAGTACAGCCGCTTGATCGTGAAGCGGTCGCCGCCGACGCGCGCCGCCACCACCTGGCCGTGCCGGGCCACCGGCGTGGCGTGCACGCCGACCAGATCTCCGTCGAGGATGCCCTCATCGCGCATCGAATCGCCGACCACCCGCACCAGGTAATCCGGCGTGAGCCGGAACAGCCAACGCGACACGCGCAGGCTGCGCTCGATCCGCGACTCGGAAAACAGCGGCTCGCCGGCGGCGATGCGGCCGACCAGCGGCAGCTCCAGGGTGTCCGCATCCAGCGCGTCGGGCGCGTCCACCAGGCGGATGCCGCGCGAACGGTTCGGCTCGATCGCCAGCCGCCCCTTGGCCTCCAGCGAACGCACGTGCTTGAGCACCGCGCTGACGTGGGGCAGGCCCATCGCCTGGCCGATCTCCTCCAGCGTGGGCGCCTGACCATCCCGCGCCACGCGGGCGCGGATGAACTCGAGGATGTTGGACTGGCGGCTGGTCAGGTGCAGGCTCATGGCCGCCATGTTTTCACCTTTTGTGGTGAAAATACAGTCTGGCGCTGCGGAGCCCATCGGCAAAGCGGGCGAGCCGTTGTGGCAGCCCAGTTACGCGGCATTAACAAACCGCGTAGTACATTAAGCCCATGTCGTGAGACAACCTTCCCGCTGCGTGGCGAGGCTCCCCTCCTCCTCCACGCGATCAAGATGGAACCCCCCGAAACCCGCAGATCCCCCTCTGCGGGTTTTTTTTGCGTCCATCGTCAACGCCCGCCTGATGGCTGCGCCTGTTCATTGGCTTGGCGCACGGCCCGCACAAAGCCGCCAAACGGAATGTCGGTGATGCCCACCAGCCCGATGTGGCTGTTCTCGCCATCGAGCAGGCGACCGGTCACCGGCTGGTCGGTGTACTCGAACCAGTGCACGCCGACGACCTGCGGATTCGCCGCGGCGGCCGCGAGGTACTTCGCATAGGCCTCGCCGCGCTGCGCCTCGTTCCCTACCGGCACCACGCCTGCGCCAAACGGGCCGCGATCGGTCGAGCCGAAGTGGAATTCGCTGATCAGCACCGGCTTGTCCAGCGCCTGCATCCGGGCCATGTCGATGTGGTGCTGCGGCAGGTCGGCGTAGGCGTTGAAACTGACCACGTCGCAATACTGCGCGCAGGCCGCGACGGCTTCGGGCGTGTACACCGCGAACCGGCCGCCGAGGAACAGATGGTGCGGATCGTGGCGGCGGATCGCTGCGGCCACGATGCGGAAATAGGCGTCGGCGTAGTGGCTCAGCCATGCGCTGTAGTCGCGGGCAATCGCCGGATGCGCCTCGCTCGGCACGGGCGCGGCGTAGCCGGTGGCGTCCAGCGCTTTCCACGAGTCCAGTGGAATGCCCCACGCGGCGGCCAGCGCCTGCGGCGTCACGTACTGCTTGCGCAGCATCGCGATGAAGACCTGCTTGGCCGGGCTTGCCGCCTCGCCCGCCAGGGTGCCCAGCGCCAGTCCCCAGCGACCTTGCGGTCCGATGCCGGCCCAGGCCAGTTCATTGTCGGCGAAGTAGCCGAGCAGCCAGGGATCGTCGCGCACGTCGGCACTGGCCTTCGCTACCGCCGCCTCGGTGGCGGCGACGAAACGGGGATCGAACGGATCGGGCATGCGGCCCCAGTAATCGTAGCCACTGGAGACATTCGCGTAGTCGCCGATGATGTTGATCGAGCGCGTATACGGCAGCCGGTGGGCCTGGCCCAACGCCGGATCGCTCCAGTTGCCGAGGGTGTTGAAGCCCCAGGCCTGCAACCGGTCCAGCGTGCGCGTGCGCCATGCGGACAACCAGCCCGCACCATCGATGCGATACAGGTTGGCCGCGTGGAAGTCGAACCAGCGCCCGTGGTCATGGCCGATGCCGCTGCTGGCAGCCTGGCCCGGACGCCGGCTGTCGCCGCGCCCATGAAACGCGGCCCATGCGCCACGGTCCGGCGGCAGCCCGGTGAACATGAACTCGCGCCCCTCGACGCGGGTGCGCTGGTCTCCGATGTTGACCGCATTGACGCCCAGCGAAAAGAACGGGTGGCCTTCGGGCGTCACCAGTTGCCAGCGACCCGCCTGCCTTTGCGCGTGGAACCAGCCGGTCTTGCGCAGCTTCTGGCCGTCCAGACGTCCGCCATGAGCGTCGACGCCGGCGGGCTTCGCGGCCTCCGGAGCGGCCATGACCGCCGCGCGCAGCGCGGCATCGGAATCGATCTTCTCCGGCCAGCGGCCGCGCGTGTACTGTCCGTAGCGATCGACGATGCCGGCATAGGCCTCGTGCAGCGTGGCCTCGCCCGCGGTGACGGACAGCTTGCCGAACAGCAGGGTCTGCACCGCCTGCGGCCCCGGGATGCCCAGGCGAATCGCGCGCACGTGGTGTCGATCCAGCGTGCCTTGCACGGTGGTCGCCAGCAGGATCGACCGGCCGCGCAACTCGAACGGCATCGGCGGCCCCACCTGCATGCCCTGTTCGCGTGGCGAAGTGGCGCGCAGCGGAACCACCAGCGTCTGCGCCGGCCCGGCCGGCACGCCCACGCGCGCCTGCAGACGCGTCGACCCGGTGCCATCGATCTCGATGTCCAGCGTCACCGCCCACGGCATCGCGTTCTGCACCCGCACATGCAGCTCGCCCGCGCCCGACCAGTCCCACGCATCGCCCGCCGGCGTCATCACGATCGATGGATGCGCCGCCGGCTGGAACGCATAGCGCTGCTGCGCCACGCCGTCAGCCGCGTGTTCCACCGCGCCGACACGGCGCACCTGGTCGAGACCGATCCGCGCACCGGCACCGGCCAGATCGGGCAGCGCCGGTGCAGCGGCGTGGCCGGGCTGCAGGCCGCAAAGGCAACACAGGGCGAGCCAGCCGCGCCATCTCATCGCGCGTGCCCGCGCTACCCGACGGGATGCCGGCGGACCCAGTGCTGCCAGCCGTAATACACCGGCACGCCCAGCGCGATGATCAGCAGGCTCATGCCGGCGTCGCCCGGGGCATGGATCGCGCTGGCCACGATCACGCCGAACACGGTGATCACGAAGATCAGCGGCAGCAGCGGATAGAACGGCACCCGATACGGCGCCGGCTGGTCGATGAAGTGCTTGCGATACCAGAACAGCGTGCCGATGCCGAACACGTGGCCGAGCCACTCGCCCACCGTGGTGTAGTTGAGCAACTGGTTGAAACTGCCCGAATAGGTGAGCACGGCGGCCCAGCCGCCCAGCAGGGCCAGCGCGATCTGCGGCGCGCGGGTGCGCGCGTCGACGCGTCCGGCGGCACGGAAGAACACGCCGTCGGCGCCCATCGTCTGCAGCACCCGCGCGCCACCGGCGATCGCGATGCTGCAATAGCCGAAGGTGGAACAGGCGATGCCCACGGCGATCACGGTGGCCCCGGCGTCGCCGAACAGGCCGCGCATCAGGTCGGCCGCCGGCGCCGTGCTGGCGGCAAGCCCGGCATGGCCCAGTCCGGCCAGGTAGGCGTAATTGACCAGCACGTAGCAGACCACCACGCCGACCATGCCCATGCCCAGTGCCCGCGGCAGGGTCCGCTGCGGATTGCGCACCTCACCGGCGAGATCGTTGAGATAGTGGAAGCCGCCATAGGTGAACAGCACCGGCAGCAGCGCGCCGGCAAACGCCCAGGACGACACCGGATGGAGGGTGTCCGTCGCCAGCGCCGGCCCCGGCTGGCCGTGTGCCAGCACCAGGCCGGCGACCACCAGCAGCGTGACGGCGATCAGCTTCAGCACGGTGAAGATGTTCTGCATCCACGCGCCGGCACGGATGCCGAACAGGTTGATGCCGACGATGAACACGATCGCACCCACCGCCACCGGCTTCACGTAGACCTGCGAGGGCAGGCCCAGCGCCGTGCACAGGTAGTCGGCAAACATGGTCGCCACCGCGGCCACGCTGCCGGGGTAGTTGATCAGCGCCATGGTCCAGCCGAACAGGAAACCGGGCAGCAGGCCGAATGCCTCGCGCAGGTAGACATAGATGCCACCCGCCTGCGGACGCCGCGCGCCCAGCTCGGCGTAGCACAGCACGCCGGCCAGCGTGAGCAGGCCGCCGATCACCCACAACATCAGCACCTCGGCCCCGGAGGAGGTACTGCGTGCCACGGTGGCCGGGGTGAGGAAGATGCCCGCCCCGATCACGCCGCCGATGACGATCATCGCGGCGTCCCAGGTGTTCAGGCGACGGGCATAGGCATTGGCGGGTTCGGTCAGCATCCGCCTACCTTGCCATTGTCCGGGCCGTTTCAGCCAGTCCCATCGGCCGTCTGCTACGGTTCACGCACTCGCGAGCGGGCTTCATCCATCGCCCGCCTTCCGGAAGACCGCAAACGATGAACAACCTTGGCCTGCTGCCGCTCTGCCTGATCGTGCTTGTCCTGGCCGGCTGCTACAGCTACCGCCATTACCTCAGGGCGCGCGCACTGCTGCAGTCCTGGGCCGACGCAAACAGCTACCGGATCCTGCACGCGAAGCGCCGCCTGATGATGCCCCTGGGCATGCTCTTCACCACGTCCAGATCCCAGGTGGTCTACCACGTGGCGGTCTACGACGACTCGCTCAAGCGCATCCGCTCGGGCTGGGTACGGCTGGGCACTTACTGGACCGGCGCAATGGATGGCGACGCCATCGAGGTGAGATGGGAACATGAGCACTGAAAGGCGCCCGCCGTGCAGAGACTCGGCAGCACGCCCACCCGATGGCCACGAAGAGCCGTCCTGCGCTCCCGCATGAGGTGTCACCTTGTCCGCCACCGCCACTCGCCGACTCGCCTTCGCCACCTCGGCCGAGCTTCCCTCGATCCAGCCTGATGACGCCGAACTCGCGCGCCGGCTGGAACAGCGCGGCGTCACGCCGGTGTCGTGCGTGTGGAACGATCCGGCGATCGACTGGGCGTCGTTCGACGCGGTGCTGATCCGCACCATCTGGGACTACTACAAGCACCACGCCGACTTCATCGCCTGGCTGGACCGGCTCGACCGGCTCGGCGTCGCCACCTTCAACGACAGTCGCGTGCTGCGCTGGAACAGCGACAAGCGCTACCTGCTCGAGCTGGCGGCGCAAGCCGTGGCGACCATCCCGACCCGGCTCGCTGCTGCCGGCGAACTTCCGCACGTGCTGGCCTCGATGCCGGGTCAACAGGTGGTGATCAAGCCGAGCATCAGCGGCGGCGCCTGGCACACGCTGCGCGGCCGGGTCGGCGATGCGGCGTTCGCCGACGAGGTGGCGCGGCTGCCCTGCGGCATCGACTTCCTGGTGCAGCCGTTCGTGCCGGAGATCGTCAGCGCGGGCGAGTGGTCGCTGCTGTATTTCGGCGGCGAGTTCAGCCACGCGGTGATCAAGCGTCCGGCCGCCGGCGACTATCGGGTGCAGAGCGAGTTCGGCGGCAGCGTCGAAGCGGTCCAGCCCGACGCGGCCATCCTTGCCGCGGCCGCTGCGGCGCTGGCCGCCGTCGACACGCGGAACCACGGCGAGCTGGCCTACGCCCGCGTCGACGGGGTGGTCAGCGCCGGACGGTTGCTGATCATGGAGCTGGAACTGATCGAGCCGTTCCTGTTCCTGGCCGGGCAGGCACACGCGGCCGAACGGCTGGCGCAGCACCTGGCGCAACGCCTGAACCTGCCGCCGGCGGCTGCGCAGCGGCACTGAAACGACGGCGCTGCGTACAATGGCCCCACCCCGCACGCCGTGATTCCCGCAACCCCCGATGTCTTCGCCACGCAAGATCCTGCACGTCGACATGGACGCGTTCTACGCGTCGGTGGAGCAGCGCGACGATCCCTCGCTGCGCGGCAAGCCGGTGGCGGTGGCCTGGCGTGGCGCCCGCTCGGTGGTCTGCGCGGCCAGCTACGAGGCACGCGTGTTCGGCGTGCGCTCGGCGATGCCGGCGGTCAGCGCCGAACGCCTGTGCCCGCAACTGGTCTTCGTGCCGCCGGACTTCGTCCGCTACAAGGCGGTGTCGCGGCAGATCCGCGAGATCTTCGCGCGGCACACCGACCTGATCGAGCCGCTGTCGCTGGACGAGGCCTATCTCGACGTCACTGAAACGAAAACCGGCCTGCCCTCGGCCACCGCCACGGCGGAGGCGATCCGGGCAGCGATCCGCGAGGAGACGCAACTGACCGCCTCGGCCGGCGTGGCGCCCAACAAGTTCCTGGCCAAGATCGCCTCGGACTTCCGCAAGCCCGATGGCCTGTTCGTGGTGCGTCCGCACCAGGTCGAGGCCTTCCTCGCCCCGCTGAAAGTGGGCCGCCTGCCCGGCGTGGGCAAGGTGATGGAGGCGAAGCTGGCGGCGCTGCAGATCGTCACCGTGGCCGACCTGCGGGCGCTGGCGCTGGCCGAGCTGGAACAGCGCTTCGGTCGCTGGGGCCGGCGCCTGCACGAGTTGTCGCTGGGCATCGACGAGCACCCGGTGCAGCCGGATCGTCCCACCTTGCAGATCTCCGCCGAAGACACCTTCGAGCACGACCTCACCCTGGACGATCTCGAACCGCACATCCGCCAGCTCGCCGCCAAGGCCTGGGCCGGCTACCAGCGCGAGCGCGAACGGGTGGCGCGCACCGTGGTGCTGAAACTGAAGACCTCCGACTTCCGTACCCTGACCCGCAGCCTCACGCCATCCACCCGACCGCTGTCCGCCGACGAACTGGGCGACATCGCCTGCGCCCTGCGCGAGCGGGTCGAACGCCCGGCCGACAGCCGCTACCGGCTGGTCGGCGTGGGCCTGTCCGGCTTCGTCGACCGCGACAGCTACCAGGCCCAGTCCGACCTGTTTGCCTGACCGCTCACTGCGCGTAGCGGCGCAGGCGGTCCGCCCGCGAATCGGCCTTCTTTACGTCCATGCGCAGGCTTTCCGGCATGGCGAAGGTGTCGTCGGGAATCTTCGCGAAGCCGACCGCGGTGGCTTCCATGCGGTGGGTCTGGCCGGCGCTGTCCTTCGCCTCGAAGGCCAGCAGCAGGCCGTATTCGGCATCGATCCAGAACACGCCGCTGTCGCTGCCGCCGGGCCCGGCATGGCCGGCGTGGCGGTAGCGCCAGCCGTGCGCCGGGCGACCGGCGATGCGGCGACTTTCCACCGCCGCGCAGGCAAAACCGAGATCCCAGCACGGCCTGGCCACGTCGAGCCGGGTGATCGCGCCGATCCGCACATGGTCGGCCGGCAAGGCCCGCCGCGACGTGGACATCAGCAGCCACGCATGATCGCCACCGCGCAGGATGCGGCCGCGACGGCCTGCGCCCGCGTCGAAGTCCACCCGCGTCTTGTCGCCCTTGATCCAGATCGTTTCGGCGGCGACCCCATCGTGCCCGGCCAGCGTGCGGATGCCGCTGCCTTGCAGCACCGCGTCGATCTTCACGTCGGGCAGCTCGGCCGCGTGCAGGGCGGATGCCGGCAGCGCGAGCACGGCCCACGCCATGACGATCAGGCATCGCTTCACGGCAGCACGCCCGCGTCGCGGATCGGCGTCTGCATGCGCACCATAGCCTGGCTCACGATCGGCAGGCGACCGCTTTCCAGCATGGCGATTTCCCGGGCGCTCAGGCCCTGGTAGAACGACTCGCGGAAGATCGCGATCACCAGCTTGTCGATCACCGGCACGATCATCTTGTAGCCGTACACCACGCGGATCTTCAACACGTTCGCGTCCTGCACGGTGAGCCCGCTGCGGCTGCCGGGGGACTTCGCGCGAAATGCCAGGCTGTCGTTGGGAATCGCCTCGACGCCGTCGAACTGCCGCTCCTTCCAGTCGGCGAAGGCGGCCTTCGTCGGACTGATCACCCTGATCTCGCTGACCAGCGGATTGCTGGCGGCGACGAAAGCCTCGGCATACGCCCTGGTCGCCTCGCCGTTGCCGACCTTGTGCGCGTACAGCGGCATCAGGCCGCGCGCCAGGCCGACCCGCATCGCGCTCATCTTGGCATTGTGGGTGGCGCCGTTGCGGGCGGCTTCCAGCGCGGCGTAGTCGACCGTGGTCTTGACCCGGTAGAACAGGATTGCCTGCAGGATGCCCAGCAGGAACACGCCGAACACCACGATCACCACGCAGGTCTCGACCACGGCCTGGCCGCGTTGGCGCCCGCCCAGGTTCATGGCCGCCGTCCGGCAGCGGGTGGCGGTGGCGCCGAGGCGGAGGATGCCGGCGTGTCCGGCGCGGCAGCACCGAGCGCGGCAATGCCATGCGCCATCGCCGCGCTGTCCCGCTGCAGTCCGGCGTCGATGCCGGCCGCATGCTGCGCGCCCTGCGCAAACGCGGCCTCGGCCTGGCGCAGCCGCACGATGCCCAGGTTGTGCCACGCCTTGGCGTGGCCGGGCTCGATGCGCAGCACGTGCTGGTAAGCGTCGACCGCGTCGTCGGGACGCTGCAACCGCACGTAGACATTGCCGAGGCGAAACCAGAAGTCCGCGTTCTGCGGCAGCTGCTGCACCAGCGCCTGGTAGTCGGCCAGTGCCTGTTCGGGATGGCCGCCGCGGTACGCCTGTTCGGCCCGCTGCTGCCGGGCGACCGTCTTGACCAGACGCTGCGTGGGTGACGCGGCGCAGCCAGCCAGCGCCAGCAGCATGACCACGCATGCGATGCGGATTTTCAGTGTGCCTGCCATGTCCACTCCTCGCCGCGTGCGGGCGAAAGCGCGGCGATGCCGCCCGGCGCCAGCTCCACCGTCTGCCACGCGTCGGAGCGCAGGCAGGTGTGCCAGGGCGGCAGGCTCTCGCAGCACTCCAGCACGCGCCCGTCCCGGTCCAGGAAAACGATGTCCAGCGGATAGCCCATGCCGAACGTGTGCACGCCGCCGCAGGGCGTGAGCCACAGCGCCTGCGCCGCGCCGCCGTACAAGGGCGGGCGCCCCAGCAGGCCGCGCAGGCGGCTCCATGGACGATCGGCGCGCCACGCCTGCGGCACGATCGGCTGGCCATCACGAAGAATCACGCCCGATTTCAAAAGATGCCCTCCTGGCGCATGCGCAGGTAGATGAAGTAGCCCAGCACCAGGAAGATCAGCGGGAAGAAGAACAGCACCAGTGGCAGCATCATCTTCACCGGCGCCTCCAGCGCGAGTTTCTCGGCGCGCAGGAAACGCTCCTCGCGGCGCTGCCCGGCCTGCGCCCGCAGCGCGGCGCCCAGGCTGGCGCCGACCCGGTCGGCCTGGATCAGGGTGCCGGTGAAGCTGGAGATCTGCGACATCTCCATCCGTTCGGACATCCGCTTCAGCGCCTCGGCGCGGGGCAGACCCGAACGGATGTCGCGCAGCAGGCGAGTGAACTCCTGCCGCAGCGGACCGGCCGGGCCCTTCTGCGTGGCCTGCTCGATGCCGCCGGTGATGTTCAGCCCCGCCTCCACCGCCATGGTGATGAAGTCCAGGTACACCGGCAGGTCCTTGATCACCAGGCGGCGGCGCTTGCTGCGCCGCTCGCCCAGCCACAGGCTCGGGTAGAACCAGCCGGCAGTGGCGCCGAACAGCATCGCCGTACCGTAGAGCAGGTAGCCGTGCCGGTCGAGCATGCCCAGCAGCAGCCAGAAGAACGCCGCCACGAGGCCGGCACCCACCACGCGCAATCCGTACAGCTGTTCCGGGCTCAACACGAAATCCTGGCCCGCGGTCTGCAGTTGCCGGTGCGCCTGTTCCAGCTTGTCCGCGCCCAGCTTCGGCGCCAGCACGTGGGTGGCGGCGTTGACCAGCGGCCAGATCAGGCGCAGCCCGAACGGCAGCGGGTCCTGGAAATTGCGGTCGGCCACGGGCACTTCGCGCAGCAGCCCGTAGATGCCCCAGAAGGCGAAGCCGACGCCACCGCCGATGGCCACCGCGAGCAGGATGACGACCGGGCTCATATGTCGATGCTCGTGATCTTGCGGCACATGCGATAGCCCAGGTACTCCATCACCGCGGCCACCGCGATCACCGCCCAGCCCACGTAGGAGTGGTACATCTCGTGCATCGTGTCGGGGTAGGCGAAGCTGAGGAAGCCGATCAGGCCGACCGGCATCATCGCCATCACGATGCCTTGCAGGCGGCCCTGGGCGGTCAGCGAATTCACCTTGCCTTCCATGATCAGCCGCCGCCGCAGCGTGTCGGCCAGCGAGGCCATGCTCTCGGCCAGGTTGCCGCCCACCTCGCGGGAAATGCCCACGGCGGAGACGAACAGGGTCACGTCCTGGATCGGCACGCGGTCGTTGAAATGTTCCAGCGCCTCTTCCAGCTTCACGCCCATGCGCTGCTCGCGCAGCAGCAGCGCGAACTCCTGCGCCAGCGGCGGCTCGACGTCGCGCGCCAGGCTTTCCAGCGCCGGGGTGAAACCCAGCCCCGCGCGCATGCTGCCGGCCACCATCATCAGCCCGTCCGGCAGCTGTTGCTGGATCTGGTTGATGCGTCGCTGGCGCAGCCATCGGTAGATCTTCTTCGGCAGCACCAGGATCAGCACCAGGGTCACGATGGCCAGCAGCGGGTTGCCACTGAGGAACCACACCAGCAGCGGCACCAGCACCATCGCCACGGCGTTGAGGCGGAACAGGTTCCGCTCGTCCATGAACATGAACATGTCGGCGAGATTGAAACGCGCCTGCTCGGTGAACGCTTCCTGGTAGCGCCCCCAGAACACCGTCGAGCTGCGCGCCGCCAGGTAGCCGATCGCGGCGACGGCGAGAAACACCACGATCGCGACGGGAAGCAGGCTCATGCGCGATCGTCCTCGTGGATCTTGAAGATCGACAGGTCGACCGGCACCCCGCGATCGGCCAGCTCCTCGTAGAACTCCGGCACCGCGCCGGTGGCCGCGTACTCGCCGCGGACCTTGCCGCCGGGGCCGCCCTGGTCGCGGGCGCGGAAGGTGAACAGGTCCTGCGCCTGGATGGTGCCGCTCTCGATGCCGGTGATCTCCGAGATGTGGGTGATCTTGCGCGAGCCGCAGGGGAAGCGGCGCTGGTGGATGATCAGGTCGATCGCCGAGGCGATCTGCTCGCGCACCACGGTCATCGGCAGGTCCATGCCCGACATCATCACCATCACCTCCAGGCGCGACAGCGCATCGCGGGGCGAGTTGGCGTGCGCGGTGGTCAGCGAACCCTCGTGGCCGGTGTTCATCGCCTGCAGCATGTCCAGCGCCTCGCCGCCGCGGCACTCGCCCACCACGATCCGGTCCGGGCGCATGCGCAGCGAGTTGCGCACCAGGTCGCGGATGGTGATCAGCCCCTTGCCCTCGAGGTTGGCCGGACGCGCCTCCATCGCCACCAGGTTGGGCTGGCTCAGCCTGAGCTCGGCCGCATCCTCGATGGTGACGATGCGCTCGTGGTCGGGGATGAAGTTGGAAAGAATGTTGAGCAACGTGGTCTTGCCCGAGCCGGTGCCCCCGGTGACCACGATGTTCCTGCGCTCGCGCACCGCCACCTGCATGAACTCCAGCATCTGCCGGTTGACCGAGCCGTACTGCAGCAGGTCGTCGCCGCTGAGCTTGCGCTTGCTGAACTTGCGGATGCTCAGGCTGGGCCCGCGCAGCGCCACCGGCGGGATCACCGCATTGACGCGCGAGCCGTCGGCCAGGCGCGCATCAACCATCGGCGAGCTCTCGTCGATGCGCCGGCCCAGCGGCGCCACGATGCGCTCGATCGCCGCCAGCACCGCCTTGTCGCTGGTGAAGATCACCTCGGACTTCTCGATCCGGCCCGCACGTTCGATGTAGATGTCGTCCGAGCAGTTGACCATCACCTCGGTGACCGTCTCGTCCGCCAGCAGGTCCTCCAGCGGCCCCAGTCCGATCGCCTCGTCCAGCACCTGCTTGGCGAGCCGGCGGCGGTTGATCGTGCGCGGCAGTTCGTCGGCAAACTCGCGCTCGATGATTTCCTCGATCAGCGACGAGGTCTTCTGGCGCAGGTCGTCGTCCGTCATGCCGCGCACGTCGACCCGGCGCAGGTCCATCTGCCGCACCAGCGACTGGTGCACGCGGGTGCGCCAGGCCAGCATGTCGGCCGATGGCTGCAGCGTCGCGGGAAGGCCGGTCACCGGCGCGGCCGGCGGTTCGACGGCCGGCGGCGAAGCGACCGGGTCCAGATGGACCGGCGCGTTGGCGGCGCGCTGCGGCACCCTCACCGGCGCGGCCTCGTCCTGGTCGACCAGCACGCGCAGCCGGTACGAACCGATGATGACGATGTCCTCGCGCCGCAGCGGGCCGTGCTCGCGCTGCACCCGGGCCCCGTTGATCACCACCGGCGCGCGGCCGCCCAGCACCTCGATGAACACGCCGCCCTTGCGCACGCTCAACATCGCGTGCTCGCGGCCGATGTTCCAGCCCTGCAGGACCACCAGGTTGTCCTCGCCGCGGCCGATGCCGCAGGCGTTGTGCAGGCAGCGCACCTGGCGCGGGTCGCGGTTGGCGGTTTCGATCAGCACTTCGAACATGGCTTCACCTTCAATCCACGATGTCCTTGCCGGCGACCTTGCGGAAGTCGTCGCGCAGGCGGTCGCTCTTCTCGATCAGTTCGCGGTTCTCCGGCGAGTCGGGGGTGATCACGATCGGCGTCACGAAGATCACCAGGTCGGTGCGATTGCGCTGGAAGTCGCGCGAGCGGAACAGCGCGCCCAGCACCGGGATGTCGCCCAGCCCGGGCACCTTGTCGAAGGTCTTCGAGGCGCTGGCGTCGACCAGGCCCGAGATCACGATGGTGTCGCCCTCGTGCACGTTGAGCTGGGCGCTGGCGCGACGGGTGATGAAGCCGGGGTAGCCCTGCACGTTGACGCTGGGATCGATCTTGCTGATCTCGGTCTCGATGTCGGTGGAGATGTCGCCCTTGCTGTTGACCACCGGCGCGATGTGCAGCTTGATGCCGTACTGCTTGTACTCGACCGTCGTCTCGCCCAGGCCCTGGCTGATCGGGATCGGCACCTCGCCGCCGACCAGGAAGTCGGCGACGCCGCCGCTGCGGGCGGACAGCTGCGGCGCGGCGAGTTCCCACGCGTTGCCGTCCTGCATCATCAGATTGATCTGCGAGGCGATCGAGGTGGCGATGCCGAAATACGACGGCGTGCCGGGCACCCGCAGCGGCAGGTTGGCCGGGCCACCGTCGGCGCCGATGCCGGCAAAGCCCTGCGGGGTCATCCGGTAGTACGGATTGGTGACCCAGTCATGCACCAGCCCGCCGCCGGGGCCGGCGATCATGCTGTCCCACTTGATGCCGAGCTGGTTGATCGCCTTCTTGTCGAATTCCATGATGCGCACGCGCATCATCACGGTGGGCTTCATCTCCACCGCGTTGGCGCTGGTGAAGTCGAGCACCTGCGGGTAGATCTTCCTGATCGCCGCGATGTGCGCCATGTCCGCCTGCGAGAGGTCGCTGCCGGTCAGCACCACGTTGCCGCCCACGGTGGCGACCGAGACCGCGCTGTCCTCGCCCAGCAGGCGCTCGACCATCCCCGCCGCTTCCGCGCTGTTGCCCACCACCACGTGCACGCTGACGCTGCGCTGGCTGCCGTCGGCCATCCACAGCTGCACCGAGGTGTCGCCGGGCTGGTTCGCGATCAGCACCAGCTCGCGGCTGCCGATCGCCTTGACCTGCAGCAACTTGCCGTCGCCCACCGCGACCCGCTTGAGCGGGCCGGGCGCGCTCTGCACCAGCGCCTGTCCCGCATACATGCTGAGCGAATCGCCGATCACCGGGGAGGTCGCGCGCGCCTCGCGCAACGGCAGCGCGAGCGCCGCGGCGCACAGCGCCAGCCATGCCAGAAAGGTCGCCGTCGCCCGGCCGGAATGTTTGCCTGCTTCCATGTTCAACTGTTCCCGCCGATGATGAATTGAATGCCGTTGCCATGCACCGGCCGGCCCAGCCGCAGCAGCTCCGCCCTGCTCAGCGTCTTCAGGTCGAACGGCTGCCGGTTGCCGGCCGGACGCAGCATCACGCGCAGCTCGCCCACCTTCATCGCCATGCCGAGGCGCTGCGCGTCGTTCGGCGCGAGCCCGAGCGTGATGTTCGAGTAGGTGTCGTCGTCGCCGTCATCCGGATGGCTGCTGCGCAGGCCCTTCGCCCGCTTGCCGGTGGCCAGCACCGGCACGTCGCCGAGCAGCGGGCGGATCTGCTCGCTGCCCTCGCCGTCGAGCAGCAGCAGGATGTCGAGATGGTCGCCCGGCACGATCAGCCCGGAGACCGAGTTGGACTCGTCCACCTGGATCGAGTACGCCACCTTGCCCGGCTCGATCACGTTGGAGAAATGATCGGTGACCCGATCCACCGCGCTGCCGCCGATCGGCGCGCCCTGCGCCAGCGGCACCCGCAGCACCTGACCCAGGTAGTCCTCGTAGTTGTCGGGCGTCAGTGCATCGGCAGGTACGAACTCGGCCGGCACATCGCGCACGGCGATGTCGTCCTGGCTGATGCTGGCGCCCTTCTCCAGGTCATGCACCGGCACCACCACCTGGCGCGTCTCGGTGGGCCTGGTCTGCGTGCGCGCGGCGACCTGCTTGTTGATGTAGTGCACCGCCATCAGGCTGGCCACGATGCCGAGCAGGATGGCGCCGCCCAGGTAGAGGAAGTTGCGGTTGACCGCCGGCATGCGTCGTTCCATTCGTTCAGATCCAGGCAATGGAGAGTGCGTAGACAAAGCTGGTGTAGGCATCGCGCAGCGCGTCGGCGAGCTGGCGGATGACGTTGGGATTGGCCAGCAGCACCGTCACCAGCAACAGCACCACCACGGTGTATTCGATCAGCGCACTGCCGCGCTGGCGGCCACGCCGCGGCGGCATGGCGGGGTGGCGCGCGTTCCGTCGAATGAACATGTCCGTCATCCTCCCGTTCACGGATTCAACAGGTTGATCGTCACTTGCGACTGGCCGTCGAGCGGGCTCATCACCAGGGTCATCCGGCTGTCGCCGCGCTCGTAGCGCAGGACGCAGCCATCGTCCGCGCAACGATTCGCATCGGCCGGCTTCCAGCCATCGGCGCCCAGCCGTTCGCGGAAGAACGCCTCGTTCTGCCGGGGCGACAACCTGTTGCGCATCGCCACGGTGCGGGCGGGCGTGGGGTCGTCCGGATAGGCGATGTCGTTGAACACGGTGGAGCCCATCGGCCGCGGCAGGCCCTTGCCACGCTCGAAGTGTTTCGGCGCGGTGGCCACGTCGACGATGCCGATGTTGCCCTTGCTGCCGCGGCCCGATGCGCTGACCTGCACGGTGACGTAGTAGTCGCCCTCCATGTGGCCGACCACCTGCGCCGCACCCATCGGGTTCACCACCACCCGGCCGTTCCACAGTTTGCGATAGAAGGCCACCACCTCGGCTTGGCTCTGCGACGAGGTGAACACGCGGGCATGCATGTCCAGCCCGTTGAAGACGATGTGCCGGGAAACGTCGGCCGCATCCGTGCCGGCCGGCAGGTCGGGCTGCGGCCACGTGCCGGCGCCGGCGATGCCGGGCAGCAAGGCGGCGGCCAGCAGCGGCAGGCCACGCCTAATGCACATCGCGGTACCTCGTCAGCTTGTCGGCGGGCACGGCATCGGGCGCCATCCGGCCCAGCTGGAACTTGTCGAAGCCGGGGGTGAACAGGTCGTTGACGATGGGGATCTTGCCCAGCACGTTGATCACGTCGCTGAGCACGTCATCGACCTTGTCGCCCAGCGCACTGGTCGGCACCAGCGGCCGGATCACCTCGCGTACCGTGCGGTTGTACATGGCGCCCGACGCGGCCTCGCCGTTCTTGCGTTCGCCACCGCCGCTGGCCGCCCAGGTATCGGCCAGCAGCACGGTGCGGGCCGAGAAGTCCAGTTGCGCCGTGTCGAGCGGATCGAGGAAGTCCAGCGCCCGGCCATCGGCACCCTTCAGCTTCTGCGGCCGTGCATGCACTTCGGCGGTGACGAAACCCTTCGGATTCGGCGGCAGGTTGCCCAGCGTCCTGGTCGCCTTGGCCACGGTGCCCAGTGCGCCATCGAGGAAGGTCGGCGCGGTTTCCTGCTGGTAGACGCTCAACGACACGTCGGAAGTCTTCAGCAGCGCCTGGTTGGCGAAGCTGGTCAACATGGCATCGCCGAACGCCGCCGGCGTGCGCGCGGAGGACTTGATCGGCGCCTTGGCATCGGCGAACTGGCGCGCGCGCAGTGCGGTCTGCACGGCGGCCTTGCGCGGCAGGCCGGCGTCGGCCAGGGCCGGATCGACGGTGGCGGCCCAGGCCGCCTGGCGGGCGGCGGCCTGGGTCTGCTGCTTGATGTGGATGTACTGGCCCAGCAGCATCACCCCCGCCGCCAGCGGCACCAGCACGATGCAGGCCACCGCCATCTCCACCAGGCTCTGCCCGCGCTGGCGCCGGCCGCCGATCGACGACGACAGCGTGGCCGTGCGCAATGGCCGCGTTCGAACAGGGCGCATCGTCGTCTCCATCGGTTCGCGCTAGCGGGCCGGGGTCACGGCAAGCTTGCCGGGCAGCACGAACACCTTGTCGTCGATCGGCGTACCCACGCTCATGCTGTCGGTGGTCAGCTGGTAGCCGTTGCCGTCGGCCGGCTTGTTCGACAAGGTGATGTTGTCGACCGGCGCATCCATGCGGTCGGCGTCGGCCGCGGTATCGGTGACGAAGCGCCACTTCCTGCCGCCACTCCACACGCAGGCTTCGCCCTGGGCACTGCTCAGGCGCACGCACGGCTGGCCGGCCACCTTCGCCTCGCCCGCGGACTGGCCGACCAGGTCAGCCTGGCCCTGCTTCTGCAGCTCGCCCATGACCTGGGCCCGCAGCTTCGCGTCGTCCTGTGCCACGTCATCCGGTGCCGTGCCGTCCTCGTCGCCGGCAACGGCTTCACGGACCACGCCGTCGGAGCGCTCGCGGGTGGCGGTGCCCTTGACCAGGTCCGCGACCGTGGTCGCGCCCGGCTCGACGATGGTCAGCCGCGCCTCGTGCACCGGCTCGAACACGCAGCCCGCGGCAGACGGACCGGCGCTCCTGAAGTCCCAGCGATCCGCCTTGACCGCCATCCGCTCGCCGTCGTACCAGGTTTCCAGATAGGTGTGGCCCAGCTTGGCCACCACGTCGTCGGCCAGCGGCTTCACCGGCACCGCCCCGGCGCTGCAGCGGGCGAGCGCCTGGCGATAGGTGTGTTCCGCCGCGGGCACGCCATCGTGCAGCAGCACGCTGGTCTGGTTGAGGTGGATCGGCGGCGTCTTCTGCGCCAGGTTGACCGCGCCGTCCTGCGCATCACCGCCACTGTCGCCACCGTCGCCTGACGAGCAGCCGACCAGCGGCACGGTTGCCAGCAGGACGGTGCACAACGCCACCGACAGTTGCCGCAGGGGGCGTCGGTGACCCGGAGTGTTGCTGCTGCACGATCCCTGCGCGATGCCGCTCCGTGTTGTTCTTGCTTCGATCATGGCTTGCTGTTTCCACTGGGTGTGAGGGGAGGAGGTGCCGCTGGCCATCAGGATTTGCCCGGCACGCACGGGGCCACGGCGCCATAGGCGATGGCGACTTCCTGACGGGTGTTGCATGGCGTATCGATCAGCCGCGCCTGCCAGTAGGGACTGAACAGGCTGCCCATCTCGCGGCTCGACGGGCTGATCACGTTGTCGAACAGGCCGAACCCGCGCGGACGGCTGAAGTAGACCTGGGCCGAGGACAGGGCGGTCATGTCGTTGGCGACGGTCTGGTCGGGCGCCTCGAAATCCGGTGGCCCGCCGATGCCCGGCACGTTGTCGCTGGTGCGCACCGTCTTCATCGGCTGCTCGACCAGCACGGTGAACACCGGGCCCACGTCCATCGCCTCCACGCCGTTCTGCTTCGCGCTGCGATCGTTGTCGTAGGGCACGGTGGCCTTGTTGTCGGCGATGTCGTCGTAGGGTTGCAGGCCGGGACTGCTGGCGGGCGTGTAGTTCCTGAGCCAGGCCTTGCTGCTGCCGCCGATGGCGGGGGACGACAGCACCTTCTTGCCCGCCTTGCCGTTGTCGATGCCTTCGGCGTAGCGCTTGTAGTGGCCGCGATCGATCTCGTACGGCGAGTCCCAGCCGCGGCCGTTGTTGAAGCCCGGGCTGGCCACCGAGCGGAACGAGCGCGACATGCTGTTCACCGCCGCGCCGCCGCCCCAGGCCAGCGGCTCGTTCACGCCCAGCCAGCCGACCTTGACGTTGAGCGTGTCCACGCCCACCCACTGGGTGTAGCCGACCAGGTCGGTGCCGCCGCGCTTGTGGATCGGGCCGATGCCGCCGTTGCGCTCGCGCGAGAAACCGTCGCGCGCCTCCATCACCACGTTGGCGAAGCGGTCGGCCCCGGCATCGCGCCGACCGGAGGTGGGGATCGTGTAGTGGGTGACATAGGCGCGCGCGTCGAGCGCGCCCTGTTCCAGCAGCGCATAGCCACGGGCGCCGATCTTCGCCTTGCCGTCGGTATTGCGCTTGACCACCTCGGGCACCAGCTTCAGCGCCTCCTGCGATTCCACCGTGGCGATGCCGCGCGAGGCGATGGAGTAGGCCTTGTTGATCGCCGCGATGGCGGTCACGCCCGCCGAGAACGCCACCTGCATGCCGTCGCGCAGGGTCTTCACCACCGTCTTCACTTCATTCAGCGCGGTGACCACTTCCTGCAGCGCCGCGCCCACCTCGGCGCCGACGATGCTGACGTCGAAGATGATCGCGATCGCCTGCACGGCATCCTTGAAGTTGTCGGTGCCGCGCAGGGTGAAATTCGTCCACGAATACCAGCTGGTCATCTGCGCCACGGCCACCTCGTTGGCGACCTCGGCACGGTTCATGTAGGCGATCAGGTTGTACGCGCGCGCCTGCTGCACGGCGGCGCTGTAGGCCGCAGCGTCGGCGGCGTTGACCAGCTCCACCTTCTTCGACACCGCCTGCCCGGTGTTGAACACCACGATCACGCCGATGCAAAGCACCAGCAACGCCACGATCGCCAGCACCAGCGCCTGGCCGCGCTGGCGGCCAGGCGCACCGGCACGCGACGGCCGCTTCGCACCGTCGCCGCTTGTTCCATCGTCGATCGACCAGGCCATTGCACACCCCCATGTCGGGAACCGGACGCCCGTGCAGGCCGGCATCGCTGCCGGCGCGCACGGGCATCCCCGCGAACGCGGCGATGCCGCATCCGGTTCGTCAGTTCGTGGCGGTGCTTACTTGGCGGTGGCGTTGTTGTAGCTGTTGAGGGTCTTGTCCTTGGTACCCTCGGAATGGGCCTTGTTGCCCTGGTTCTTCGCCCGGTTGATGTCCTGCGTTGCGCTCTGGCCGGAGAGCTCCTTGGCCATGCCGCCGATCTGGGCGCGGGCGGTGCCGCCGAAATACGTCACGGCCGCAATGGCGGCGATCGCGATGAGGGCGGTGATGATGATGTACTCGGTCATGCCCTGGCCACGCTGGCGGACACGGATCCCTGTGTTGCGAATGAAACGAGCTTTCATGGGCTACCCCTTTCTCAAGTGATGGTGGGACCGCCGACACGGCCGGCCCAGACAGACTTCGATGGAAGGTGGTGCGCCCCCTGGTCAGTCGTCTCGACCACGCACCATGCAGGAGCGCCAACGTCATGCTTTCGCAGATGGCCTCTCCTGTCGCAGGAACTTACCGAAGGCCTGCTGCAGATTTGTGAAGGTCGCGGCATGCAGCACTTTTTTTGCGAAACGTGTCACACAAACGGCGAAAATCCGCCGCGATTCAAACGCCGCAGCTGAACGGGCGCGGCGACACGGCAGGCGATCACGATGGCACCTGCGGCGAATTTGCTAAGGTGCCCGCTCTTCGAAAGTCGCTGGAGACCCTCGATACATGCGCCAGCTCCTGCTCCGCCCGCTCGTCCTCCTGCCCACCCTCGCGCTCCCCTTGTTGGCGGCATCGGCACTCGCCGCCGCACTGCCCCCGCACGACGTGTCCGGCAGCCACGACCATCCGGTGGTGTCGCGCTTCGCCGGCTCGGTCATCGTGGGCTACGCGCAGAAGGATTACGGCACCGCGACCCTGCCACTGGGCCGCTACGATGCCGACCAGCCCGGTCGCTTCGCCCGCAGCGAACCCGCGGAAGGCCGGCTCACCCGCATCGCCTACACGGTGCCGGCCGGCAAGAGTGCGCTGGAGGTCTACCGCAATTTCGCCCAGGCACTGCAGGCCGCCGGTTTCCAGCTGCGCTTCCATTGCAGCGGTGACGAGGGCTGCGGCGGTTTCGATTTCGGCAGCGCGCTGATCGAGCCCCTGCTCGACCAGATGCACGGCGACCGCAACCTGATGGTCTCCACCCTGGAATCCGCCGACGGCAACGTGCAATCGCTGACCGCCCGACTGCAGCGACCCGGCGGCAACGTCGATCTTTCGCTGCTGGTCAGCCAGAACGAACAGCAACCCGTGGGCGTCCTGCTGCAGGTCGTCGAGGCCAGGACGATGGCCACCGGCCAGGTGACGGTCGACGCGAAGGCGATGAGCCAGGGCCTGGCGCAAAGCGGACACATCGCGCTGTACGGCATCCATTTCGCCAGCGACAGCGCGGTGCTGGACAAGTCATCCGGCGGCACGCTGAAGGAGATGGCCAAGCTGCTGAAGACGCAGCCGTCGCTGAAGGTCTGCATCGTGGGCCACACCGACAACAGCGGCGCGCTGGCGCACAATCTCGCCCTGTCGCAACAGCGCGCCGAGGCGGTGATCAAGGCGCTCATCGCGGATTACGGCATCGCGCCGGGCCGGCTGGCGGCGAAGGGGCTGGCCTCCTACGCGCCGGTGGCCAGCAACCGCGACGACGACGGCAAGGCGCGCAACCGGCGCGTCGAACTGGTCGAGCAGTAACCCACGGACATCGGCCGAGCGGGTCGCCGACGGCAGGCGGCCCGTGCCGCGCTCACTCGTTCCGCGGACGTCCGAAGCGTGGCAGGTTCCAGTGCCAGTGCAGCGATGCAAAGCGCAGGCCGAAGCAGAACAGGATAGGCAGCCAAGTGGCCCATACCGCGGGCCAGTGCAGATACTCGCCGAGCACCGCCAGCGCGGCGCCGGCCAGCGCGGCCAGCGCGTAGATCTCCTGCTGCAGCACGATCGACACCCGCGCCAGCAGCACGTCGCGCGCCATGCCGCCGCCCACGGCGGTGATCATGCCGAGCAGGATCGCCACCTCGGCGTTGTAGCCGAACACCAGCGCCTTGTGCGCGCCATACACCGCGAACAAGCCCAGCCCCATCGCGTCGAACAGCCGCACCGGATAGGTCAGCCGCTCCACCCACGGATAGGCCACGATGGTGAGCAGGGCGGCGATCACCGCGGTCAGCAGGTAGCGCCAGTCCGACAGGCCCGCCGGCGGCACCGCGCCGATGCACAGGTCGCGGGCGATGCCGCCGCCGCAGGCGGTGATGTAGGCGATCGCCAGAATGCCGAACAGGTCGAGGTTGCAGCGCCGCGCGGCGGTGGCGCCGCTGATCGCGAAGGCGAACGTGCCGGCCAGGTCGACCAGGTTGAACAACAGTTGCTCGTTCACGCGGTGGCTCACTTGCGGGCATGCCGACGACACGGCGAATGCCCGCTATTGAACCAGCTTCAGGAGACCTTGCGCGAAATCGCGAAAAACGCCAGGTTACCCGCGCCGGTGGCCAGCGCCAGCACGGCGATCAGGCCGGGGGTGACTTCCTGCCAGCCAAACCACTGGATCAGCCCGAAACCCACGCCCACCGACAGCAGCACGATGCCCCAGCGCAGCGACGAATGGCGGCGACGCTGCTCCTCGTCGAGCAGGATCGACTTGACCAGTTCCTCCGAACCCCCGGCCCCGATCATGCGACTGCGGACCCGGGCATCGACCACGACCTTGATGGCGTAGACAATGCAGACGAACAACACCATCGGAATCAGATCACCGAAATTCATGGAATGCTCCCTTGCAGATGGCCGAAAAGGTCGACCGTTCGATATCCACAGATACGGGTGACCCGGCAACGGTTGCAGCGATCTGCTTGCAACCGTTCGAGCCGTGCGCGTATCTCTGCACCCATGGATGACATCCGCCAAGCCGATCGCGCGCTGGTCGACGCCGTGCTGGCCAACCGGCCGGGCGCGTTCGAACGCCTTGTGCGCGAGTATCAGGGACTGTGCTGGCACATCATCCAGCGCATGGTGCGCAACCCGGAAGACGCCCGCGAGCTGTGCCAGGACACCTTCCTGCGCGTGCACCAGTGCCTGCATCAGTACCGTTACGAAAGCGCGCTGAAATCATGGATTGGCCGGATCGCCTTCACCATCGCGCTGCGCCACCTGCAACACAAGCGCATCGCCCTGGTCGAGCCCGGCGGCGACGACGGCGAGTCGCTGGTGGACAGCATCGGGGACGGTTTCGACCTGGAGGCCGCCTGCGCCGACGAGGAAACCGCACGGCACCTGCATGAGGCGATCGAGGCGCTGCCACCCTTGCAACGCACCTTGCTGACCCTGTATTACCTCGAAGAGACGTCCATACCCGAGATCGCCCGCATCACCGGCATGGCCGCGGGCACGATCAAGAGCCATCTGTTCCGCTCGCGCCTGCGCCTGCGCGACGCGCTCGAAACACGGACAGGAGTTGCCGCATGATTCCGCACGACGAAGACCACATCCCCACGTTTGACGATGCCGCGCTCGAGCGCGAATGGCAGGCGCAGGAGAGCGCCATGCGGCGCGAACGGCTGCAGCTCGATCCCGCCGGCGACGATGCACACAGCCGGCGCTACCGGCTGATCGCGCGCAGCCTGCGCCAGCCGCTGACCGAATCGCTGCCGGCAGATTTTGCGCAGCAGTTGGCTGCGCGAGTCGGCGCCATTCCGTCACCCGCCGCATCGGCTAGCGCTTCCTTCGAGTTCAAGCTGATGCTGGTACTCGCCGCCACGATGGCGGTGGCCGCAATCGCTGTGATCGCGATCTACGGCAGCGCCTGGCTGCCTTCATTCGCTGCGCTGGCACCGAATCCGCAGGCACCCGCCACACACTGGCTGTTGGCACTGGCCGGTTGCGTCGGCGCGTCGTGGCTACTGGGACTGTGGCAACAACGCACACATCGCCACCAACGCTGAGTCACTACCAATCAATCACCGCATCCAGCCCGCGATGCAGCCCGACCAGGCCGGGCACCTTGCGTATCGCCAATAGCGCGCCATCGACATACGGCTTCGCGCTGCTTCCCGCGTTGTGGCGGATCGTCAAGGTCTGGTCCGGCATGCCGAAGATCGCCTCCGCCCCCAGCACGAAGCCCGGCAACCGCACCGCATGCACCTGGCTGCCCGCCAGCGTGCCGCCACGCGTCTCGCGAACACCCGCGGTCTGCTCCAGCGGCACCGCCAGCAGCGGCTGGCGCACCTTGCCCAGCCGCCCGGCCAGCTCGCGCACCGTACCGCTGGGCGCGTCGGGCTTGGTCGCGCTGGCGTAGTCGATCAGCTCCCACTGCGGGATCAGCTTCGCCGCCATCTCGGCAAACTTGATCAGCAGCACTGCGGTCAAGGCGAAATTGCCGCAGGCCAATACGCCACGCTGCCGCTGCCGTGCCAGCGCATCGATCTGCGCATAGTCCTCGTCCGTCAGCCCCGAGGTGCCGACCACCACATGCGCGCCATGCTCCAGCGCCGCGAGAATGTTCGCCTTCGCGCTGGACGGCCGCGTGTACTCGACGAACACGTCGCACGGCTGCGCCAGCGCCGCGTCCACGCTGGCGAAGATCGGTGCCTGCAAGCCTGCCTCGCCAAGCACCGCGCCGAGCGTTTCACCGGCACGTCGCCGTGCCACCGCGGCAACCATGTCGAGGTCATCCGTCGCGGCAATGCCGCGCGACAGTTCGGAACCCGCCCAACCAGTGGCACCGGCGACGCATATCTTGATTGACATGGGAGTCTCGTTGAGGGGTGATGGGCAAGCATAGTCGCAGGCGACTCCGGGTCATTTCAATTTCGGAGCAAGAGCTTTCGTCCTCCTGGCGGAGGGCGAGTCCCTTTCTCTCGCTTGCCCGAGAGAAAGGAACCAAAGAGAGGGGCACCCCGCTTCCGCGCCTTGCGGACATCGGGCAACCGCTCCTGCGTTGCCTCAACTCCGGCATCCATGCCGTCGCCTGTCCGCAGGCGCGCGGTCGGGCTCCGGGGTTTGTCGACAGCCCATCCATGGACTGACGCCAAACTGGTTCGCATCCATGCGAACCACCCTGCGGGCTGGTCCTCCACCCGCCCGCCGCTGCAGAGGGGTCCCGGGTAGAGCAGCGGGCCATCGTGGCCCGCACTTTTCAGAAGAGCCGTCTCAAGAGCAAAGCCGCAACGCACAGTGCACCGCGCACGCCACGCACAGGTGTTTCGCCCTCCTTCAAGGATGACGGTGTTGCGGGAGCTGGCTTCGTACTCGGGACGGTCACTCGAAAGTTCACACTGACCCGGGGTTTTGAACCGCGCTGGCCAGCTCAGGCACGCTCTAACCTGAGGCGGTGCGTTTGATCAGAGGAGCGATAGACGGCTCGTGGACATGGCGTGAACTCCCGAAAATTTCATTCAGGGTGTCCACTAAAACATGGAAACTGTCCCGCCTGCCTCGAATGATCTGTTAAGCAGCAGGATCGATGTTAGCTGCAATGATGCTGTTTACCAGCTCAAGGCCGCCCTCAATATCTTCGTGCCCTCTGAACCGAGAAACCTCCGCGTGACCATCCTCAAAGACGTCAATTTCGACGCGCTCCCCAACTACAGTAAGCGTTACAAGTACGGAATCGCTGCGATGACGCCCAAGGGCAAAGGGGAGCTTTGCAGAACACGATCACCAGTAGTGGCGACGCTTTCAAATTCGCGTGAACACCCATATGAAGAATGACCATGGGGTTAAGCGGCGGCGAAGCCATCCGCCTTGAACGATTAGCCGATGCTACGAAAGTTCCGGATACGAAATCGTCATATATCTGATTGATCCATTGAAAAAATAAAGAGCCGGCAAAGCCAGAACTGCATATGCCCAGCCCAGAGCGTTTGATGGCCTCGGATGTACAGGCACGAAAAGTACGAAAGCAGCAACCAGAGCAACAGTTGACACGATCCCGGTCAAAATTTCCCAAAAGCCTGATGCTTGCAAGCCACAATCACAATGAATACACCTGCCACGCCACCTCCTGAAATTTGGCCACAGAGGCAACGTGCATAACTCAAGATACCCGATGGAGAATGGTTTCTCGCAGTACGGGCAGTGTCTTTGCTGGCTCATCGTCTGCCCATATGGCCCGAAGCTTGGTGGACCCATATCGGGTACATGCATTCGATGGTCAGCTTTCGAAGCGGGCCCGTCAAGCGAGTTGATTATTCGGTTTGGCAGGCTTGCATGAAGATGTGAGAGGCTCGTACGGCCTGGGGCGACCTTGCATATCCCGCAGATCGAGGTATCGGCAAGATGCAAGGAGTCAAAGAGAAAGATCCAGAGCGGACCCCACCCCAGCCCTCCCCTGCAAGCAGGGGAGGGAGAAAGGCCGGGCGCTGCGCCGCATGCATCAGGCGATCGACGTGTGCGGTTGCACGCTCACGTCCGCCGCCAGTCCCACCGACAGCAGGCTTTTTGCCTTGCTCTTCGCTCTTCGCTTCGGTTTTCGCAACCGCGCAGCGGTTGCGTACCGAGTGCGTGCCACCCTGGCTCGCTGCCCTACCCAGGCCCCTCTCCAGCGGCGAGCGGGTGGAGGATCAGCCCGGAGGGTGGTTCGCATGGATGCAAAACAGTTTGGCGTCAGTCCATGGATGGACTGTCGACAAACCCCGCAACCCGCACGCGGACCTTGCGGACGCCGTCAAGCCAGCGGCAACCGCAACCTCACCTCCAACCCACCACCCTCGGCGTTGGCCACGTCGATCGTGCCCCCATGCACCTGCACCACCCGTTGCACGATGGCCAATCCAAGGCCATGCCCCTCCGCCCGCGCCGCATTGCTGCCACGGAAGAACGGCCGAAACAGCAGCGCGAGTTCATTCGCCGGCACACCCGGCCCGTGATCGCGCACGCTGATCTCGGCAAACGACGAGTCAACACGCAGGGCCACCTCGATCCGACCACCTGCCGCGCTGAACTTGATCGCGTTGGCGAGCAGGTTGGCCACCGCCCGTTCCAGCAGCATCGCGTTGCCGGAAATTTTCGCGGAGTCGACGCCGGTCAGCTGCAATTCGACCCGCTGCGCATCCGCTTCCAGGCGCGACTGCTCGACGCCTTCATGCACCACCTCGGCGAGCTCCAGCAGCTCGCGCTCCATGCCGGGCAGGCCGCCCTCCATCCGCGACAGCGCCAGCATCTCGCCCAGCATCCGGTCGAGCCGGGCGATTTCCTGCTCGGCCTGGGCGAAGTAGGCGGCACCCTCCGGGCTGTCGCCGCCGCGCCGGGACAGGTCGAGGATCAGCTGCAATCGCGCCAGCGGCGAGCGCAGCTCGTGTGACAGATCCTGCAGCACGCCGCGCTCGTGCGCGACCAGTGCCTCGATCCGCCCGGCCATCACGTCGAAGTCGCCGGCGAGCTGGGCCAGCTCGTCATGCGCCAGCCCACCCTGGCGGCCGACCCGCGTCGACAGTTCGCCCTCGGCCATGCGCCGGGTCGCGCGACGCAAAGCCTCGACCGGACGTGCCACGCTGCGCGCCACCCACCAGCCGACGAGGCCGATGAACAGCAGCGACAGCGCCAGCTGCATCGCCAGGTAGATCTTCTCGCGGGTCTGCGGCCGCAGGCGCACGTGCGAGTGGCTCATCGCCAGCAGCTGGCGGGCGTGGCCGTCGTTGCCGACGACCTGCTGGACGGCGACGTAGAAACCGGGCCGCGGCTGCATCACCACGCTGCGATCGGACGACAGCAACGCGGGCAGCTGCGAACGCACCGAGACGCCCAGGCGGATCGGGTAGAGCATCTCGCCGTGCTCGAACAGGGTGGCCTCCACACCCTGCTGACGCTGCTGGGCCACCCACGCGGCCAGCGCGTCGCGGCCGCCGCTTTCATAGGCCTGGTCGGCGTCCTGCGCCAGCGCGGCCCAGTTGATTTCGATGCTGGTGGTGAACTCGATGAAGCGGCGGGCGAACAGTCCGCCCAGCGCCAGCACCAGCAGGTTGGCTACGCAGAACCAGACCAGCAATCGCCAGTACAGCGAAGTGCGCATCGGCTTCATGGCGCGGCCGCCACCAGCACGTAGCCGGAGCCGCGCACCGCGTCGATCCGCGGCGCGTCGGGCGATGCGTCGGCCAGCTTGTGGCGCAGGCGGCTGACGTGTACGTCGATGCTGCGGTCGAAGCGCTCGATTTCGCGACCCAGCGCCTGCCGGGTCAGGCTGGCCTTGTCGACCAGTTCGCCGGCGCGCTGCGCCAGGCCCAGCAGCAACAGGAACTCGGCACCGGTGAGCACCAGGTCCTGCCCGCCGACCTGGGCGCGGCGCTCGCCCGGAAACAGCTGCAGGTTGCCGACCTGCAGCGTGCCGGACACCGGTGGCGCGTTGCGGCGCAGTTGCGCGCGCACCCGCGCCAGCAGTTCACGTGGCAGGCAGGGCTTGGCCAGGTAATCGTCAGCGCCCAGCTCCAGCCCGATCACCCGGTCCACCGGCTCGCCCCGCGCGGACAGCATGATCACCGGCAAGCGGTACTGCATGCGCAGCTCGCGCAGGGTTTCCAGGCCGTCGCGACCGGGCATCATCACGTCGAGGATCAGCAGGTCGGGCCGCTCGGCAGCGTTGCGCAGGCGGGCCAGCGCGGCGTCGCCGTCGTGGGCGAGATCCACCACGAAGCCCTCGCGCTGCAGGTACTCCGCCAGCAGCCGGCACAGCGCGCGGTCGTCATCGACAATCAGGATGCGAGGGGGATTCGGAGTTTGCATGGCCGCCATTCAATGGGATGGCCCGGTCGGGACACCACGTTCTTTACCGATCTTTACCTGTCCGCAAAGAACATATACGCAGCGGTGTCGTCAAATGATGGCGTACAAACTCCCCACCACAGAGGTACACGTCATGCGCAAGAACACCCTCCTCGGCCTGGCCCTGGCCTCGGCACTGGCCATCGGCAGCTCCGTCGCACTGGCCGCGCCCGCTGGCGGCGCAGGACATGGCGACTTCGGCCATGGGCGCCACCATCATCGGGGCGACGGCCAGATGATGATGCTGGGCAAGCTGAACCTCAGCGACGCGCAGAAGGCCAGCGTCAAGCAGATCATCCGCAGCAGCCGCGAGCAGAACAAGTCCTCGCGCGACGCCCTGCGGCAACAGCGCAGCGCCTTCGAATCGATGACGCCGAACCAGGTCGGCTACCAGGCCGCCGCTTCCCGGCTGGCCCAGGCCGAAGGCCAGGCCGCCCAGCAGCGGGTGCAGCAGATGGCCAACCTGCGGGCGCAGATCTACGCGCTGCTGACCCCGGCGCAGCAGGCGCAGGCAGCCACGCTCAAAGCGCAGGCGCAGGCCCGCCGCGCCCAGTGGAAGCAGTTCCGGGCGGAGCACCCGCAGCCGTCAGCCGGGTAAGTGATCGGCGACCGACCGGTCGCGCAAATGGAAGAAGCCCGGACTGGTCCGGGCTTCTTCATGGACGCGGCGTGCAGACGACCTCCGCGCAATCATCCTTCGACTTCGCTGCGCCACGCCCGGAGTGAACCGAGACTCCCGCTCTTCGCGGCCTTCGTCGGGAATGCCTATTTTTTCTTCGGCAGATACAGATCGGTGATGGTGCCTTCGTAGACTTCCGCGGCCATGCCCACCGACTCGCCCAGGGTGGGATGCGGGTGGATGGTGAGCGCGATGTCGGCTGCCTCGCTGCCCATCTCGATCGCCAGCGCCAGTTCGGAGATCAGGTCACCCGCGTGCACGCCCACGATACCGGCGCCCACGATGCGATGGGTTTCCTCGTCGAAGATCAGCTTGGTGAAGCCTTCGGTGCGGTCGATGCCGATGGCGCGGCCCGAGGCCGCCCACGGGAACTTGCCCACGCCGACCTTCAGGCCCTTTTCCTTCGCCTCGCGCTCGGTCACGCCGACCCAGGCGATCTCCGGATCGGTGTAGGCCACCGACGGGATCACCCGCGCGTCGAAGTGGCTCTTCAGCCCGGCCACCGCCTGCGCCGCCACGTGCGCTTCGTGGGTGGCCTTGTGCGCCAGCATCGGCTGGCCGACCAGGTCGCCGATGGCGTAGATGTGCGGCACGTTGGTGCGCATCTGCGTGTCGACGTTGATGAAGCCGCGTTCGGTCACCGCGACGCCGGCCTTGTCCGCGCCGATCTTGCCGCCGTTCGGCGAGCGGCCCACCGCGACCAGCACGCGGTCGAACAGCGTGGTCTCGGGAATGCTGTCGCCTTCGTAGCCGACCTCGATGCCTTTCTTGGTGGCCTTGGCGCTGACCACCTTGGTCTTCAGGTGCACGCCCTTGAGCTTGCCGCCCAGGCGCTTGGCCAGCGGCTTGATCAGGTCGGCGTCCGCACCCGGGATCAGCTGGTCCATGAACTCGACCACGGTCACCGCGCTGCCCAGCGCCGAATACACCGTGGCCATCTCCAGGCCGATGATGCCGCCGCCGACGACCAGCAGGTTCTTCGGCACATCCTTCAGTTCCAGCGCGCCAGTGGAGTCCACCACGCGCTCGTCGTCCCACGGGAACGCCGGCAGCTTCACCGACTGCGAACCGGCGGCGATGATCGCGTGCTCGAAGCGGATCAGCTTCGTGCCTTCGGCCGTCCGGACTTCCATTTCATGCGGCGACACGAACATGCCGGTGCCCGTCACGGTGCGCACCTTGCGCGCCCTGGCCATGCCGGCAAGGCCGCCGGTGAGCTGGCCGACCACCTTGGTCTTGAAGCTGCGCAGCTTGTCGAGGTCGATCTTCGGCGCGCCGAAGCTGACGCCGTGCGCGGACATCGCGGCGGCTTCGTCGATCACCGCCGCAGCATGCAGCAATGCCTTGGAGGGGATGCAGCCCACGTTGAGGCAGACGCCACCCAGGCTGTCGTAGCGTTCGACCAGCACGGTGTCGACGCCGAGGTCGGCGGCGCGGAATGCGGCGCTGTAGCCACCCGGACCGGAACCGAGCACGACCAGCTTGCATTCGATGTCGGCCTTGCGACCGGATGCCGCGGCAGCCTTCGGTGCCGATTCGCTCCCTCCCCTGCTCGCAGGGGAGGGCTGAGGAGGGGTGGCCGCCGGAACGGCGGCCGGCATCGGTGCAGCGGCCTCGGGCGCTTCCGCTTTCGCAGCCGGCGCCGCAGCCGTTTCACCAGCCACTTCCACCACGGCAATCACCGCCCCTTCGGAAACCTCGTCACCCACCTTCAACTTCACTTCCCTGATCACGCCGGCGGCGCTGGAGGGAATCTCCATGGTCGCCTTGTCCGACTCCAGCGTGATCAGGCTCTGTTCCTTCGCCACCGTGTCGCCGGCTTTCACCAGCACCTCGATCACCGGCACGTTGTCGTGGCCGCCGATGTCGGGAACCTTGATCTCGATCGTGTTCGCCATCGTCATCGCCTCCGTCAGAGCAGCAGCCGGCGGATGTCGCCGAGCTGGTTGGCGAGGAACGACGCGAAGCGCGCGGCGAGCGCGCCGTCGATCACCCGGTGGTCGTACGACAGCGACAGCGGCAGCATCGTGCGCGGTGCGAATTCCTTGCCGTTCCACACCGGCTTCACCGCGGACTTGGAGACACCCAGGATGGCCACCTCCGGCGCATTGACGATCGGCGTGAAATACGTGCCGCCAATGCCGCCCAGCGAGCTGATCGAGAAGCAGCCACCGGACATTTCAGCCGGCCCCAGCTTCTTGTCACGCGCCTTCTTCGAGATCTCGCCCAGCTCGCGCGCCAGCTCGAGCAGGCCCTTCTTGTCGCAGTCGCGGATCACCGGCACCACCAGGCCGTCGGGCGTATCCACCGCGATGCCGATGTGGAAATACTTTTTCAGGATCAGCTTCTCGCCCGATTCGTCGAGCGAGGCGTTGAACTGCGGGAACGCCTTCAGCGCGGCCACCACGGCCTTGATCTGGAATACCAGCGGACTGATCTTGAGGTCCTTGTTCTCGGCGCCCAGCTGCTTGCGGAACGCCTCCATCTCGGTGATGTCGGCGTCCTCGTGCTGGGTGACGTGGGGGATCATCGCCCAGTTGCGCGCGAGGTTCGCACCGGAAATCTTCTGGATGCGCGACAGCGGCTTCTCCTCGATCTCGCCGAACTTGGCGAAGTCGACCTTGGGCCACGGCAGCAGGCTGAGACCGCCGACCGAAGCGGCGGCGCCCGTCGACGGACGCGCGCCGGAGGCCAGCGCGTGCTTGACGTAGGCGCTGACGTCGTCGCGCTGGATGCGCCCGCCGCGGCCGCTGCCCTTGACCTGCTGGATGTCCACGCCAAGCTCGCGGGCGAAGGCGCGGATCGCCGGGCTGGCATAGGGCGCGTCGCCAGGCATCACCACGCGCGCATCGACCGGCGGGCGCACCTGTGGCGGCACGTCGCCCTCGGGGGCGATGCCCGGCTGCACGCCCTGGCCGGCTACTGGCGCGGGGGTCGGCTGAGCGGGGGCGGTTGGCTGAGCGGGGGCCTGAGCTCCCTCACCCCTGCCCTCGGCAATCGCTCCCTGCATTGCTCTACCTCCCGCATCCTTGCGGTCGTCTCCCGATACGGGAGAGGGGGACGCGGAGACGGCTGCGCCGTCGGCTTCAATCACGGCAATCACCGCACCCTCGGAAACCTCGTCGTCCACCTTGAGCTTCATCTCCTTCACCACGCCCGCAAACGGCGAGGGAACTTCCATCGTGGCCTTGTCCGACTCCAGCGTGATCAGGCTTTGTTCCTTCTCGACCCGGTCACCGACCTTCACCAGCACTTCGATGACGGGGACGTCGGCGTGGCCGATGTCGGGAACGCGGGCTTCTTTGAGGTCGGCCATGATGACTCCTGCTGGCGAGGGCGCGCCGCTCGGGGATGGCGGCTGCATACAAGACGTCAATCATAGCGAAGGGGCGTGCCTTGCGTATGCCGGATCGTGTAACTTCGGGCCTTCGCACCCCACCATGCGCCGGCGTATCCATGACCTTGAGCGGACGCGCCGTGCGCTTGCGTAGCCTAACCTGAGCCCATGTTCACGCCGCACCGCGCGGCACCGGAAGGAACCCATGCTGACGATACGCGACCTGTCCAAGACCTATGCCAACGGCGTCCGGGCGCTGCGCGGGGTGTCGCTCGACATTCCCGGCGGCATGTTCGGCCTGCTGGGCCCCAATGGCGCCGGCAAGTCTTCGCTGATGCGCACGATCGCCACGCTGCAGGACCCGGACGAGGGCACGATCAGGCTGGACGAGATGGACCTGCTGGCCGACAAGCAGGACACCCGGCGCCTGCTGGGCTACCTGCCGCAGGAATTCGGCGTGTACCCGAAGGTCTCGGCCGAGGCGATGCTGGACCACTTCGCCGTGCTCAAGGGCGTCACCGTGAAAGGCGAGCGGCGCGACCTGGTCGAAGCGCTGCTGCGCCAGGTCAACCTGTGGGACGTGCGCAAGCGCAAGCTGGGCACCTACTCCGGCGGCATGCGCCAGCGCTTCGGCATCGCCCAGGCGCTGATTGGCGAGCCCCGCCTGATCATCGTCGACGAACCCACCGCCGGACTCGACCCGGAGGAACGCAACCGCTTCCTCAACCTGCTGGCCGAACTGGGCGAGCGGATGGTGGTGATCCTGTCCACCCACATCGTTGAGGATGTCACCGACCTGTGCTCGCGCATGGCGATCATCGGCCAGGGCCAGGTGCTGCTGACCGGCGAACCGGGCGAGGCGATCCGCTCGCTGGAGGGCCGGGTCTGGCGCCGCAGCATCGACAAGAACCAGCTGGACGGCTATCGCGCCCGCATGAACATCCTGTCCACCCGCCTTGCCGGCGGCCGCACCCTGCTGCACGTGCTGGCCGACACGAAGCCGGAGGAAGGCTTCGAAGCGGTCGCACCGGACCTGGAGGACGTCTACTTCGGTCGCCTGCGGGCGCAGGCCACCGCCAAGGCCGCCTGAAGGCGCCCCGAATCCGCAGGGGCCACCTGCGTGCGATGTTCCGTCCGATGGAGGACATCGCGCACACGGCGTCCTTGCAGCAGCCAGGATCACCCATGTTCTTCGAAATACTCCGCTTCGAGTTGCGCCAGCAGTTGAAGGCGCCGCTGTTCTGGATCGTCGCCGCCGCGTTCGGCGCGCTGGCCTTCGCGCTTTCCAGCACCGACATGGTGGTTGCCGGAGGCGCCAGCGGCAACGTGCTGCGCAATGCGCCGCTGGTGATCGTGCGCCTGCTGGGCGTGCTCACCGTGCTCAGCGTGTTCCTGATCACCATCTTCGTGGCCGGCGCCGCCCTGCGTGATTTCGACAACCGCACCTCGGAGCTGTTTTTCAGCACGCCGATGAGTCGCGGCGCCTACCTGGGCGGCCGCTTCGCCGCGGGCTACCTGGCCGCGCTGGCGATCATGCTGGTGTGTGCCCTCGGGCTGGCGCTGGGCGCCGCGATGCCGTGGATCGACGCGGCGCGACTGGGCCCGGCCAGCTGGTACGGCTATGCGTGGTCGCTGGGCGTGATGGTGATCCCGAACATGCTGTTCATCGCCGCGCTGCTGTTCCTGCTGGCCACCACCACGCGTTCGCTGCTGGCCACCTATATCGGGGTGATCGCGTATTTCGTGCTGTCGGGCGTCACCGGCTATCTCAGCCGGGACATCGACAGCCACACCATCGCCGCGATGCTGGACCCGTTCGGTGGCCGCACGCTGGGCATCGTCACCCGCTACTGGTCACCCGACCAGAGCAACCATCTGCTGCCCGCTCTGGACGGCGTGCTGCTGTTCAACCGTCTGCTGTGGATCGGCGTGGCGGTCGTGCTGTTCGTGGCGGCCTACTGGCTGTTCCGGCCGAATCGCGAGGGCCTGCAGCTGCCGCGCCGCAAGAAGCGCGCCGAACCGCCGATGCTGCGCCCGCCGGCCAGCGGCGCCGCGCTGACCCTGCCCCGGGTGAGCATTGGCCGCGGCTGGCGTATCCACCTGCAGCAGCTGCGCGCCCAGTTCCTGTTCGACACGCTTGGCGTGGTGCGTGGCGTGGCCCTGCTGGTGCTGCTGGCGCTGTCGCTGGTGCTGATGCTGGTGTCGCTGGTTTCGTCCGGGCTGATCTACGGCACGCCGGTGTGGCCGGTGACACACCAGGTGCTCACCGCGATCAACGGCAGCTTCAGCCTGCCGCTGATCATCATCGTGATCTTCTATGCCGGCGAGCTGGTCTGGCGCGAGCGCAGCCAGCACTCCGCCGAAGTCACGGACGCCTTCCCGGTGCCGGACTGGGTACCGCTGCTGGCGAAGTTCGGCGCCCTGCTGACCATCATCGTGCTGATGCTGCTGATCGGCGCGGTGGTCGGCATCGTCTGGCAGCTGGCGCACGGCTACACGCACCTGGAGCCGGGCCTGTACCTGGGCATGCTGGCGCTGAACGCGATTCCGTTCGTGCTGATCGCGGTGCTGGCGCTGTTCCTGCAGGTGATGTCCAACAACAAGTTCCTGGGCTACCTGCTGACCATCCTGTGGGTGGCGGCCAGCTCGATCGGCTTCGGCCTGCTGCACTGGGACCACAACCTGTACAACTACGGCAGCGGTCCCAGCGTGCCGTATTCGGACATGAACGGCTTCGGCCATTTCCTCACCGGTGCACTGTGGTTCGACGGCTACTGGGCCTGCCTGGCGGTGGTCATGCTGGTGCTGGCTGCGCTGTTCTGGGCGCGCGGCACCGACGATGCGTGGCGCGACCGCCTGCGCGAAGCCCGCGCCCGCCTGCATGCACCGGCCCTGATCGTGCTGGTGGTCGCCGCGCTGGGCTTCATCGGCACCGGCGGGTGGATCTACTACAACACCAACGTGCTCAACACCTACCGCAACAGCACCGCGAAGACGGTGCAGCGCGCGGACTACGAGAAGAAGTACGCGAAGTACAAGGACGCCCCGCAACCGCGCATCACCGCGGTGAAGGCCGACGTGGACATCCATCCCTACCGGCGCAGGCTGGACATCCGCGCCCACTACACCCTGGTCAACAAATCCACCGCGCCGATCAGCGAGCTGTACGTGAACTTCACTGACGAGTTCACCGTGAAGTCGCTGCAGTTCGCCCCGCACGACACGGTCAGCGAGGACAAGGACCTGGGCTTCACCGTGTACCGCCTCAAGACGCCGCTGGCGCCGGGGGCGTCGATGGATTTCGACTTCAGCCTGGAATACGCGCCCAGGGGCTTCACCAACGACACCGGTGCCACCTTCTTGGTGCACAACGGCAGCTTCTTCAACAGCGGCATGCTGCCGCAGTTCGGTTACCAGACCGAGTACCAGCTCACCGATCGCAACGACCGGCGCAAGTACGGCCTGTCCGCCGAGGTGCCGCGGATGCCGAAGCTGGGTGACGAGAAGGCCCGCGCCAATACCTACATCAGCAACGATGCGGACTGGATCGACTTCGACACTACCGTCTCCACCGCCGCCGACCAGATCGCGCTGGCACCGGGCACGCTGCAGAAGGAATGGACGGCCAACGGTCGGCACTACTTCCACTACACCATGCAGCGGCCGATGCTGAACTTCTTCGCCTACCTGTCGGCGCGCTACTCGGTGAAGCACGTGCAGTGGAAGGGCGTGGACATCTCGGTCTACTACAACCCGGCGCACGCCTGGAACGTGGACCGGATGATCGAGAGCGCGAAGGACTCGCTGGACTACTACGACGCCAACTACACGCCGTACCAGTTCAAGCAGCTGCGCATCCTGGAGTTCCCCGGCTACGCCGCGTTCGCCCAGTCGTTCGCCAACACCATCCCGTTCTCCGAATCGATCGGCTTCATCGCCGACCTGCGCGACAAGTCGAAGATCGACTACGTCTACGACGTCACCGCCCACGAAGTGGCCCACCAGTGGTGGGCGCACCGGGTGATCGGCGCGAACATGCAGGGCTCGACCATGCTCAGCGAGTCGCTGGCGCAGTACTCGTCGCTGATGGTGATGAAGCACAAATACGGCGCCGACCAGATGCACAAGTTCCTGAAGTACGAACTGGATGCCTACCTGGTTGGCCGCGCGACCGAGAAGCTGGCCGAGGAGCCGCTGGCGAAGGTGGAGAACCAGCCGTACATCCACTATCGCAAGGGCTCGCTGGTCTTCTATGCGCTGCAGGACTACCTGGGCGAAGCGAAGCTCAACGGCATGCTCAAGCAGTTCCTGCTGGACAAGGGCTTCCAGCAGCCGCCCTACACCACTTCACAGGAGTTCATGGACGCGCTGGACAAGACCGCCGGGCCGCAGTGGAAATCGCTGCTGGACGACTTCTTCTGGAAGATCACCCTGTTCGACAACCGGCTCACCGATGCCCGTGCGAAGAAACTGCCGGACGGGAAATACGAAGTGACCCTGAAGCTGCACGCCGGCAAGGTCTACCTGGACGGCAGCGGCAAGGAAACCACGGCCAGCGCGGACATCCCGATCGAGATCGGCGTGTTCGCGGCCTCGCCCGGCGGCGGCCGGGACGGCAAGCCGCTGTACCTGGAGAAACGCCTGCTGAAGGACGGCGACAGCACGATCACCGTGGTGGTCGACGGCAAGCCCGCACTGGCCGGCGTCGATCCCTACAACGAGCTGATCGACAAGGTGTCCACCGACAATCGCCGCGGGGTGACCGTCGACTAGCGGTCAACCCGCGTGGCATCCCGCCGACGTCACGCCTGCCTCGGAGCAGGCCCGGGCAGGTCGCCACGCGTGATGGTCAGTTCGCGCTGCGGGAACGGGATACTGATGCCCGCGGCGTCGAAGTGCTCCTTGATCGCCCGCAGCAGGTCGGTCTGCACCGCCCAGAAGTCATCGGTGCCCGTCCACGCGCGAACCACCAGGTCCACCGAGCTCTCGCCGAGCCCGACTGTCCAAACCCCCGGCTCGGGATCTTGCAGGATGCGCGGGTCGACCTCGAACAGGCGGCGGATCTCGGCCATCGCCGCACCGATGTCATCCTTGTAGCCGATGCCGATCTTCAACTCGAACCGCCGCCGGCCGCGACGGTTGAAATTGACGATGGCGTCGCCCCCAACCTTGCCGTTCGGCACCACCGCCTCGCGTCCGTCCGGCAACAGCAGCAGGGTATGCATCAGGTTGATGCCCTGCACCGTGCCATCGATTCCGCCGGCGGTGACGTAATCGCCGACGCGGAATGGCCGGAAGATCACCAGCAACACACCCCACGCGAGGTTGCTCAGCGAGCCCTGCAGGGCCAGGCCGATGGCCAGGCCTCCGGCGCCCAGCGCAGCAACCAGGGGCGCCGACGGCACGCCGGCGCGGGTCAGGGCCATCACGATCAGCATCGCCACCAGCACGCCGTAGATCACGTTGCGCAGGAAGCCGCTGAGGGTGTCGTCCACATTCGCTCGCTGCAGCGCGCGGCGGCTGAAGTTGGCCATGCGCGCCGCCACCCAGATGCCGACCAGCAGGATCAGCAAGGCGAACAGCAGGTTCAGTCCCGCATGGATCACGCTGGCGGACAGCGCCTGGCCCAGCAGGTTGTCGAGGAAATCGTGCATTGCTTCGGTCCGGTCGGAAACGCCACCAGCCTAGCAAACCGCCGCAAAAGCCGCGTGACACGCACGCAGGCGGACGGATCGTGCCCGACAACTCCCCGACGCCGCGGGGACCTGCCTCAGAGCCGATCGTCCTCGATATCGGTGACCCTGCCGTCGACCAGGGTCACCACGGTGACGTGACCATCGCGGCGGTAACGCCACTGCTCGCCACCCTCGTTGCGGTCGATCACCCGCACGCCGCCGCGGCGGCTGCCGTGGCTGCGCGACTTGTGCGCATGCGATTTCGAGCTTGGCTTGCCGAGCAGGTCCACCACCCGTTCGCGGCTGTCGCCGGCAACCAGCACCTGGTTGCCGACCCGCAAGGTACTGGACGCGTGCACGGCGGCACTGAAGGCGAACAACACAAAGACTGGACGAATACGCATGACCTGCTCCCTGGTCGGTGGAATGTGCCGCCGCGAGGCGGACGGCGTTGCGCGATTCAGAATCCCGCCCCCGGCCGGGCCAGATAGTCCATCTCGTCGGCGGTGCTGGCGCGGCCAAGCACGGCGTTGCGATGGGGAAAGCGGCCGAAGCGCTCGATCACGTCGCGATGGCCTCGAGCATAGTCCAGAAAATTGTCGAAACGGGCGACCTCACCGGGCGGTGCTTCGACCCTCAGCGCTTCGAACAATTCGACCGAACGCCGCTGCAGCGCGGGATTCTCCGCGTGCTCCAGCGGCAGGTAGGCGAACACGCGCCGGATGGCGGGAAGTTGACGGTCATCACCACGGGACAGCCCCGACAATGCGACGCGCTGCGCCGCCGGATCGGTCGCCCAGGCGCGCGGGTCGTGGCGATACAGGTTGCGGGGAAACTGGTCGAGCAGGATCAGCAGCGCGAGCCAGCCGGACGGCGTGGCCGTCCAGCCGTCCAGCCGTCCGTTCGCGGCGTCCTCCACGGCGCCGCCGAATTGCGCGCGGATCTGCCCGTCGAAGTCGGCGCTGGCGGCAAACCAGTGCGCGGCGTGCGCTTCGGCGAACCAGAAGTCGAGAACATCGCTGGCGCTGGCCGGCATGATTCATTCATCAAACAGTGGCAGGGCTTCCGACTATGCCCGCCAGCACGCGGACCATGCAAACACGCGCCCGGTGCGCGGGTGTCATGGCCCGACCTGCAGCAGGTTCAGCGGCTGGCCGTCGCTGCCGCGCACGCCCTGCTGCAGCGAGGCAAGCCGGCGGATCGCCGGACACAGCGCCTCGACCTGAGGACGCAATACCTGCAACCGCGCCTGCAATCGCGGCTGCAGTTCGGTGGCCAGGTCGGCGGCGCGATCGCGCAGCGTGGCGGCGGCCTGCAGGTCTCCGGACAGCGCCGCGTTGATCGCCTGCTGGCCCAGATCGGCCGCCAGCAGCGGCAACAGATCGCCGGCGATCTGGTTCATTGCCTGGTTGGCGGCATCGCCCTGCCAGTCGTGGGTGCTCTGGCTGACCGAGATGCGTCGTTTCAGCTCCGCCGCATGGGCGTCCAGCCGACGCTGGAACTCGGCCCGGGTATCGGCGCCCAGACCCATGCCGTCGGCCTCGCTGCGCAGGGCCTGCGCCGCGACGTCGACCCCGTTGCGGGCCACCGTGCGCACGCGCGGCGCCAGCTCGCGCAGCTCGCGCTCGAACAGCGTCAGCCGGTCCTGGCTCTCCGCGTTCAAGCTCACGCTGGCGCCATCGGTGCGCAGGGCGCCCTGCTGCAACTCGACATGGAACGGCGCCGGCGCAGGCCGGTCGAACAACAGGCTGTCAGGTTTCAGGGTGACGTCATAACTGCTGCTGGCATGGCAGGTCGCCGCCAGATCCTGCGCCTGCAGCGAACACGCACCCGACAACAGCAACAGAAAGGCGAAGCTTCGAAACGCACGCATGGGCATCAACCCGATCCCGGAAAACGGTTCCCTAGCGATAACTGCCCACGCAGCAACCCTCGCTGAATACCTTCGCCGGGAAAGTGCACGCACGTTCACGACCGGCTCCTTGCTCCCCGCATCGCCCTCAGGCGCCGTCCAGCGGAGTGAGCAGATTCAAGCCCCGGTCGGGCTGGCTGATGGCACCATCAGGCGAGGCGTCCGCGCTGGACAAGACCTGCCTCCCTCCGTCAAACCAGGGAATCGGCTGGCGCGGCCCCGGTATGTAGACCTCCCACTGGCCATAGTCGTCGGCTCGCGGGCCGATGCCAAACCCGATTGGCACCCTGACAAACCAGTTGTCGTCATCGACCCCACGCCCCGATGCGGGCAGATTGAAGGTCCATTTCCTGGCGGCTGCGATGGCCGCCTTGGCAAGAAGGGGGCGCCATCGCGCCAGTTGGCGCTCGTTGTCCAGCACACCCATGTTGACCTGTTCGGCCACGACCTCCTTTACTTCCCCCTGCCGCCCCACCCGCAGCAGCAGGTAGACCGTGCCTTCCACGCGAGCCCGTGCCGCCACTGCCGGATAAGCCGGCCAGGACATTTCCCGGATGCTGATCGACTGCCCCGGGCTGCCCTCGCCAAACTGGGCGCCGCTGATGCCGATGGAGAATTTGTCATCGCCCACGGGTTTGGCAACGACGCGAAAACTCATCTTCGCCTCGGCCGCCACCGGCGCGCCGTTCACCAGAACGGGCGCGAACTTCCATTGCCACACATTCCTCTCTATCAGGCTGCCCACGTCCTTCGGCACTTTTTCCGCGTGATCGATGACGTAGCTACGGACGCTGCCATCCGGCGCCACCACGATCGTCCCGGTGAGCAGCATGCTGGCCTGCATCCGCTTGCGCAGTGCGGTCGGGCCGGTAGCCAATGCGGCGACCGACAGCAAAGCGCAGGACAGCCCGATCAGAAATCGCTTCATCCGTGTTCCCCTGCAAGCCCTTGGAATACCGGAGCCGCCAACCATGCCAGGCACCTGACCTGCACGATTCGTCGGGAATACCCCCGGTGGAGTCAGGCGCCGCTCGGCGGCGTGAGCAGCTGCAGCCCGTCCCGATCGAGCTGATAGATGCCGTCGCCCGGCAGTGCATCGGCGCTGCCGGACAGCAGGCGCTTGCTATCGATCCACGGCACCAGTTCCTTCGGCCCGGGGACGTACGCCTGCCATTTCCCGTAGGTATCGACTTCGGGCTCGTCGAGAGTTTTCAGATGGTAGGCAACCGGCACGCGTGCAACCCAGTACGGCGCATTGACATATTCGCCCGAGGTCGGCGTATGGAAAGTCCACTTCCTGGCGGCCGCCAGCGCGGACTTCGCAAGCACATTGCGCCATTGCACCATGTCCCGGTCGCTGGCGATCACGGCCAGATTGACCTGTTCCGCCTCGGCATCCTCGACCTGCCCCTGCCGTCCCACTCGCAGCACCAGATAGACCGTACCGGTCACGCGCCCCTTGATGGCCTGCGGCGGATAGGTGGGCGGCACGCGATTCTGGTAGGTGACATGTTGACCGGGCACTTCCTGGCCGAAATGCGTGCCGTTGATGGCCAGTGAGTAGTTGCCATCGCCGATCGGTCTGGCAACCACCCGCAGGCTCATCTTTGCCCTGGCCGCCACCGGCTTGCCGGCGATCAGCACGGGCTCGAACTTCCATGCGGGAATGCTGCGGTTGACCAGGTTCATCGCCGCGGGGTCGACCTGGTCGGCGCGATCGATGGCGTAACTGCGCACGCTGCCGTCCGGCGCCACCACGATCGTCCCGGTGAGCAGCATGCTCGCCTGGACCCGCTTGCGCACGCCGCCCGGGCCCGACGCGAATGCCACGCCGCAAAGCAACAGACAGCACAACCCCGCCAGCCAGTTTTTCATCCTTTCCCCCGAAGCGGATCCGCGCAAGTGCCCGGCTGCAGTATCACCGACCGTCAGGGCCGGCGCGAGCGGAATTGCGTGCGCACGGCGGGCCGCCCCAGCTGCCAGGCCAGCCACAGCAGCGCGGGAATGGCCACCAGCTTCAGCGCGATGCCGACCTGCCAGGTGCGTTGTGCCCGCGCGATCATCCACAGCGCCATCTCGCCGAGTTGCGGCTGCGCCCGGGCGTGCTGGCGGGCGATCTCGAAGTCACCCGATTGCTGCAGCATCAGCACCGCGGTCACCAGCGACCACACCGCCAGCAGCAGCGCCAGCAGCTGCATCGCCGGCCGCGACCAGGCCTGGCGCAGGATGCAGCCGGCGCAGACCACGATGATCGCGACGGCCACGCCGAGATACAGGTACTCGGCATGCCGCAGGTATTGCACGAAGCCGATCGCGGCCAGCAACAGCAGGACCCAGGGGCCGATCGCCCAGGGCGCGAAGCGCCGGTTCGCCGCGCCGGCGACGTTCGGTGCCAGCGGCATCAGTGCGCCGCCTTCAGGGGAGCCAGATCGGCCAGTACCTGGGCCGAGTTCTGCAAACGGAACGCCGGGGCCGCCTTGCCCACCCGGGGCATGGCGGTGAACGCCGCTCCGTTCGTGGCGAGCAGCAGGGGCAACGCAAACAGGACAGCAAGACGACGCATGGACAGGAGTCTCCGAGCGGGTGTGCGCAATCGCTGCAGTTTACGCGCACGCAAAAGGAAGGGCGCCCATGGCGCCCTTCCGGATCAGGCCGTGGCCGTGATCAGAGCTGGCTGATGGTGAACTTGCCCACCGAAATGCCCAGGTTCACGCCCTCGCCGGTGCCGGCCAGAGCCAGCGACGTGGTGCCCTTGGTCAGTACCTGCGCGGTCGAACTCTTGACCACGCCCGCTTCGGCGCCGGCCTGCGCATAGTCGCCGAAGACATCGGCGATGCCGTGCACCTTGCTGATCTCGCCCTTGCCGTTGTCGATGTGGTACTTGCCGGCCGTCAGGCCGCCGCCGACCACGGCGATCTTCACCTTGGCGCTCTGGCCGTTGCTGCAGGTGACCATGCCGGTGCCTTCGGCATGCTTGTAGATCAGCGACCAGCCCGACAGGTTGTAGACCAGATCGCATTTCACGCTCGCTTCGGCAGCCTGTGCGGAGCTCGTCGGCAGTACGGTCATCGCACCCGCGCAGGCCATTACCAGGGCAGCCAATCCAAAAGTACGCTTGATCATGAGGTCTCTCCTTCGAGTGTGCGGAACAGCGGTTGGTGCGCTTCCCGCGGCCAGCCTGGGTGGCACGGCCGTCGTGGATGCGGGTGGAACGAATCCTGTGCAGGGCGGCGTGACAGAGACGTGCAGACGAATGACCGTCCGTTCAGCTTTCGGCGGCATGCATGGACCGCCAGGCACGGCAGGCGGCGTGCGTCGCTTGGTTTCCACTCCCCACGCTCCTAGACTCGAAGGCCACGGCCCGATGGCCGCGCAGGCGCGAAGGGAAACGATGGTCAGGCACTCGCTGGTGGGTTACGACGGCTCGGACGTGTCACGACGGGCGTTCCAGTTCGCGATCGATCTGGCGCGCTGCTCCGGTGGCCGGGTTCGCGTGGTATCGGTGCTGCAGGTGACCGAAGGCGGCACCGACGTCTCGGCACTGATGATCGCCGACTCCGGCACCCGGCGGGCGCAGGAACTGCTGCAGGAACTGGCCGCGGTGGTCCCCGATGCGGCCGACATGGTCGATGTGGAGCTGATCTACGGCAGCCCCGGCGACGTCCTGCTCAGCCAGGTCGAACAGCACGGCATCGATCACATCGTGATCGGACACACCGAGCGCGGCGCCTTGGCGCGATGGCTGCTGGGTTCCGTCTCCGGCAACGTGCTGGCACGCGCCCACGTGCCGGTCACCGTGGTGCGCTGACGGCAGGCAAGGCCTGTGGAGAGCAGGCCTTGCTGCAAATCTCAAACAGCACCGCTAGTTTTTTTCTGCTGGCGGCGCGGCATTGCGCGCAGCAGCCTCGATGCTACGCTGTTTTTCCTGGGCGATCTTCATACTCTTCACGTCGACCGGACGAATGCCGGTAATGGTGCAGGGGAAGTTTCGCGACCTCGTTAGCACCTTGTCGAAACCCACCATCACCTGGTTGATGTTCGAGGTGAGACCGATGGCGTTGGTGAACATCAGGTCTTGGCAACCGCCGAGGTCGAGCAGATAAGCCTGGTTTGGCCGGGTATATACCGCCAGTTCGGTGTCGCTCAGCGGCTCCCATGAGTACAGACTGAAGTAGGTGAAACTGCGCACAGGCGCGCCGGCTGCCGCGGTGTACGCCACCTGGCGCTGCTGCACGCGTTGCGCGTACGGCACGCTGGAGCATCCGGGCGTGACCATAGCCAGCAACAGTGCGGCGGCAGGGATCAGCAGTGACTTGTCCATTTGCAATCCTCTCGTCGGGAATTCCATTCACCAAGAACGCAGTGGCGCCGCTGCGGATGACAGCATGTCCAATGCCCGGCGCAATTCCACGATAGTTGCTACCTTGCCCCGAGCGCAAGAAAGACTCCGGCTATTTCCCGGCGGACCTGCTCTTGCCCACGGCGGTCCACTTCGCGGGATCGAAGCCGGCCACTTCATAGACCAGGGTCTCTTTCTTCTCGCCATCGACCAGGGTGACGTCCATGCTGAGCTTCTTCGCCTTGCCGAGCATGGCGATGAACGCCTTGTCGTCGCGGATCATCAGCGCCGGCTCGCCGGTGGACGGCGCAAACGCCTTCACCGCCACCGTGCGCCCATCGACGTGGGTGGCGATGCTGCAGTTGCCACGGCAGACGAAGCCGGGCTTGCTGCCATACAGGAACACGCTCTGGCCCCAACTGGTATGCCGGCGCAGCACCAGCCGCACGCGGTCACCGCTGGCGGGCTGGCTGTTTTCGATGGTCGCGGTGGATTGCGTGCCGCCGGCCATCGGCGCCACCTGGTACAGCCACAGGCGTTCGAGCCGGCTCCTTTCGCTGGCTTCGGTGTAGCGCTTCTCGATCGCCGGCAGGGTCTGCTGCACTTCCTTCGCGGCGTCGCTGTCCGGGAAGCGCCTGACGATTTCCTTGCCCATCGTCACTGCCATCTCGTCGTTGTGGATGCGCAGCAACTGACGATACGCGTCGAGGTTGCGCACGGCGTCCGCATTCGCGGCTTGCGCCTGCTGCCGTGCGGCGTCTGGCGCCGCAGCCCCGCCCTGCGAGCAGGCGGCCAGCAGTGCGGCGAGACCGAACGCCATCACGGCGCGACAGGGAAAAGCGACATTCATCAGCGGCATACCTGGCGGGAACAGACGGCTAGCTTGTAACGATCCGTCGCTGCGGCGCAACCGGCCCGCGGTCGGGCGATCAGTCGGGCTGCCCGAAACGCTCGCGCAGTGCGGCGCGGTAACGCCGGCTGCAGGGAAGCCTGGTGCCGTCACGCATCTGCAGGCGCGCGTCGCCGGTTTCCAGCGGCTCGATCTCGACAAGATAGTCGAGGTTGGCGAAGTAGCCGCGATGCACCCGCACGAAGCGGGCCGGGTCCAGCCGCTCCTCGATCCCCGCCATGGTGGCCCGCAGCGGGTAGTCGCGACCGCGTACGCGCAGGTTCACGTAGTTGCCCGAAGCCTGCAGCCATTCGATCTCGTTGGCGTTGAGCAGGAATTCCTTGCCCAGCTTGCGCACCAGGAATCGTTCGGGGCGCTCGACCGGCTCCACCGGCGCGCCTTCGTCCGGCGCGGCCAGCAGTCGCGCCTCGCCCTGCTGGCGCAGCAGCCACAGCCGGTACAGCACCAGCGCGCCGACGATCACGAAATAGGTGCGCACATCCTTGAGGTATTCGTAGCCCGCATTCATCCACCATGAGGCGCCGAACGCGTCGTAATGCGCACCGGCGAGGGTGTAGCCCAGCTTCCGCAACACGTGCATCCCGCCCACGTGGATCAGGCTGAACGGCACGCTGAACAGCAGATGCAACGGCAGGTTGCGGCGCCAGGTGTCGAAGCGGATCGGCCAGCGCCGCTCCAGCGCGATCACCCCCGGCAACAGCGCCAGCAGCATCACCACGCTGCTCCACTCCCACAGCCAGGGTTCCCACGCCGCCGCGCCGGCGTGGTCGATGCCCGAGTTGATGCTGTTGAAGACGCCGTTGATCGCGAAGAACACCAGCCAGACCGCGACCTCGAACGGTCGCCGCCAGCGCTGGTAGATGTCGAAGCCGGGAGTCGTGCCCATCGGCCGGAGTTTACCGAAGTCGTCCCCGCCACTCGTCCCTGCCGGCCGCCATTCGTCCCCAGGGCCCGTCAGGCGGTCACTTAGGACGGGACAGGCGGCGCGCGGCGACCCAGGCTGGGGCCACTTTCACACGGGAATGCCGCCATGAACCGCCGCCACGATATCGACGCACTGCGCGTCCTCGCCTTCGGCCTGCTGATCCTGTACCACGCCGCGATGCTGTACGTGGCCGGGGACGGCTGGGACTTCCACCTCAAGAGCAGCCACACCGCCGAATGGCTGCAGTACCCGATGCTGTTCCTCAACCGCTGGCGGATGGAGCTGCTGTTCCTGGTCTCCGGGCTGGCGGTGAACTTCATGCGCCGGCGCGGCAGCATCGGCCGGCTGGCCGGCAAGCGCAGCCTGCGCCTGCTGCTGCCGCTGGTGTTCGGCGTGCTGGTGGTGGTGCCGATCCAGCCGTACGTGCAGGGACTGTCGAACCATCTGGTCGAGCCCGGCTTCGGCCAGTTCCTGCTGCGCTACTGGAGCGGCGGCCCGTGGCCCGCGGGCGCGTTCACCGGCTGGCAGTACGGCTTCACCTGGAACCACCTGTGGTACCTGCCCTACCTGTGGGTATACACGATGCTGCTGCTGGCCCTGCTGCCGTTGCTGGAGTCGCGGGCGGGCCAGCGCCTGCGCAACGCCTGCCTGAAGTTGCGCGGCACGCAACTGCTCCTGTTGCCTGCCCTGCCGCTGCTGCTGTGGGGTTCCCTGCTGGCCGGCCGCTACCCGGTGACCGGCGCGCTGTGGGGCGACTGGTACGCCCATGCGATCTACGCCACGGTGTTCGTGTATGGCTACCTGCTCGGCACCGACACCGGCATCTGGGCCGAACTGGCGCGGCTGCGCCGGGCCTCGCTGCCACTGGCGCTGGGCTGCTTCGCGTTCTACCTGCTGGGCATCGAGACCCTGCCGGACGATGCCGCCCCGCCCCTGGTGCTGGCGGTGCGGGCGCTGCATTACCTGTACCTGTGGAGCGCGATCGTGGCCGTGCTGGGCTGGGGTCACGCGTATCTCAACCGCCCGTTCCGCTGGCTGCCGTATGCGCGCGAGGCGGTGTATCCGTGGTACGTGCTGCACCAGAGCCTGCTGTTGCTGTTCGCCTGGCAGCTGATGCCGCTGGGGCTGGGACCGGTGATCGAACCCGCCCTGATCGTGCTGGCCACGGTGGCAGGTTGCGCGCTGCTGCACGAGTTCGTGATACGCCGGAGCCGCTGGCTGCGACCCCTGTTCGGCCTGGATGCGTCGGCGCGCGCGGCGTCACCGCGGGCCGTCCCGGCCAGCGTGGCCGACGACCTTGCCTGAGCTTCAGTTCTCGCTGGCCATGATCGAGTCGAGGTGTTCGACCCGCACGATCTGGTCGAGCCAGACCTGGCGCGTCCACTCCGGCACGTCCGGCCGTTCGAGCTGCACGGTGGCATTGATGCCTTCGCGCTCCTCGGCATCACGGAACACCTGCACGTTCGGCCGCGTGCTGACCACGCCGTCGCAGCTGCTGCCGTCCTTCAGCAGCAGCACCACGTGGCCGTTCGCGGGCAATTCCTCGACCAGCGATTCCAGCTGGTGGATGCTGGCCTGGTCGGTGTAGACATGTCTTGCCTGGCGGCCCATGGGAGTGTCCTTCGGCTCGGTATTGGGAACACGCTAGGCCGGGAAACGGCAAGGCCGCGTCAAAACGGCCGTCTGCCAGCTGAACCGCCAACGCTTGTCGCCGGGCACTCCCACGGGATAATGGCGCCCCCGCAAGGACACCTCATGCTTCCGCCTCGTTCCACAGCCACGGATTCGCTGCTTCGACACCCCGCCTTCGTGGCGTTCTGGTTCGCCCGGATCGCCTCGGGCTTCGGCTTCCAGATGCTGTCGGTGGCGGTAGGCTGGCAGATCTACGCGATCACTGGCCGCGCCTTCGACCTCGGCCTTATCGGCCTGGTGCAGTTCGTGCCATCGGTGTTGCTGGCCTTGCCGGCCGGCCACGTCGCCGACCAGTTCGAGCGGCGCCGCATCGTGCTGCTCGGCCAGGTGGTGGAGTGGATCGCCATTGCGGCGCTGGCCGGCATGAGCCTGGCCCACGGCATCCACGAGGCGGGCATCCTGCTGCTGGTGTTCGTGATCGGCATCGCCAAGGCTTTCGAATTTCCCGCACTGCAATCGATGCTGCCGGCGCTGGTGCCGGCTAGGATGCTGCCCCGTGCGATGGCGGTGAACGGTTCGGCCGGCCAGGCGGCGATGATCATGGGTCCGGCAGTCGGCGGCTTCCTGTACGTGGCCGGGCCCGGCGTGGTGTACACGACCTGCGCGGCGCTGTACCTGGTGTCGATCGTGCTGATGGCGCGATTGCGCTATGAACAGGCGCCGCCGAAACGCGAACCGGCCACGCTGGAGAGCCTGTTTGCCGGCGTGCATTTCATCCGTCGCCGCCCCGACGTGCTGGGCGTGATCTCGCTGGACCTGTTCGCTGTGCTGCTCGGCGGCGCCACCGCTCTGCTGCCGATCTTCGCCAGGGACATCCTGCGCACTGGCCCGTGGGGCCTGGGCCTGTTGCGGGCGGCCCCGGCGGTGGGTGCGCTGCTGATGTCGGTGTGGCTGGCGCGGCATGACATGCAGCGGCGGGTCGGCATGATCATGTTCGCCTCGGTAGCCGGCTTCGGCGTGGCGACCCTGGTGTTCGCCGTATCGACTGCGCTGTGGCTGTCGCTGCTGGCGCTGTTCGCACTGGGGGCGTTCGACATGGTCAGCATGGTGATCCGCGGCGCCCTGGTGCAGCTGGATACGCCCGACGACATGCGCGGCCGGGTCAGCGCGGTGAACGCGATCTTCATCAACACCTCGAACCAGCTCGGCGAATTCGAGTCAGGCATGCTGGCGGCATGGCTGGGCGCGGTGAACGCCACCGTGCTCGGCGGCGTCGGCACGCTGGTGGTGGTCGGGCTGTGGATGGCGATGTTCCCGAGCCTGCGCCGGCGCCAGCAGTTGCACGTGGAAACCGCCGCGCGGGAAGAACCGGCAGCGGATATCCTCTGACGTCTCTTCGCGTCTGGAACCGCACCATGATCACCACGTCGCCCACCGAATTCCTCGAGGCGTTTGCTGCGCTGGCGCCACTGCCTGGCGCCGCCGCGACGGCTCGCGCCGCCTATCTGGTGGCGCCGGCCGGGTTTGCGCTGGCGGCGGAATCGGCGCGCGACAACCGCTACATGGACATGAGCCTGGCGGTCGATCCGCTCAAGGCGCTGGCCCAGCACGGCGCGCTGGCGCAGGCCCTGCGCGCGGACGTGCCGGTGATCACCTTCCCCGGCGATCCCGCCACGCCCGATGCGGTGTTTCCCAACAACGTGTTCGCCACGGCGCCGGGCCGGCTGATCGTGGGCCGCATGCGTCATCCGGTGCGCCAGCGCGAGGCCGAACGCGCGGACATCCGCGCGTTCTTTGGCGACGTGCTGGGTTACGACGAGATCGACCTGTCTGGCTGCGACGATCTCGTGGCCGAGCTGACCGGTTCGCTGATCATCGACCGCTCCCGCGGCGTCGGCTACTGCGGCCTTAGCGAGCGCTGTGACATGGCCGGCGCACAGGCGATGCTGAAGGCGTTCGAGCTGCGCCTGATGTTCTGCTTCGAACTGGCCGAGGGCGAATATCACACCAACGTGGTACTGACCCTGCTGGCCAGCCGAGCCGCGATCATCGCCGCCGACGGCTTCCGTGATCCCGCCGCTGCGCAGGCGATCGCCGATGCCTGCGGCGGTCGTGCGCTCTGGATCAGCCCGGCGCAGAAACAGGCCTTCGCCGGCAATGCGATCGCCCTGTCGGACGAACGGGTCTGGATGAGCGCCTGCGCCGCGGCGTCCCTGACCGAGACGCAGTTGGCGACGCTGGGCGACTACGGCTTCGCGGTGGGGACGGTGGAGCTCGGCGAAATCGAGAAGGCCGGCGGCAGCCTGCGTTGCTGCGTGGGCGAGATCTACTGAGCCCCGATTTCCGTATGCGCGTTGCGCGGCACGCTTGTCCTCGTGCCACATCATCCTGCGGAAGCCACCATGATCACGGTCCATCACCTCGACAATTCGCGCTCGCAGCGCATCCTGTGGCTGCTGGAAGAGCTGGGCCTGCCCTACGAGATCAGGCGCTACCAGCGCGATCCGGAGACCATGCTGGCACCGCCCGAGTTGCGCACCGTGCATCCGCTGGGCAAGTCGCCGGTGATCACCGATGGCGAACTGACCCTGGCCGAGTCCGGCGCGATCATCGAATACCTGGCCGACCGCTACGGCGCCGGCGTGCTGATTCCCGCCCACGGCACGCCGGCGCGGTTGCGCTGCAACTACTGGCTGCACTACGCCGAAGGCTCGGCGATGCCGCCGTTGCTGCTGAAGCTGGTGTTCCGGAAGGTGGCGGCCGCGCCGGCGCCGTTCTTCGTCAGGCCCGTCGCCGGGAGCATCGCGCGCAAGGTGATGCGCTCGTTCGTCGATCCGCAGCTGCGCCTGCACCTGGATTATCTGGAAAGCGCACTGGTCGGCAGGACGTGGTTCGTCGATGACGCCTTCGGCGCGGCGGACATCCAGCTGAGTTTTCCGCTCGAAGCCTTCGCCGCCCGTGGCGGACTGGACGCAAGCCACCCGAACCTGGCTGCCTTCCTGCAGCGCATCCACGCCCGCCCGGCCTATCGACGCGCACTGGAAAAGGGCGGCGAGTACCGGCTTGGCTGAATGCAGGCCGCGCTTTCGCCGCTCCTGTTTACGCCTCGCTCACGGTGGCGCTGCCAGCCTGAGGGCTCAGACGCCAAGGAGACGATCATGCGCAAACACGATATCGGACGCCAGCTCCAGGACACCGCCGAGCGCGCCGGCGAGCGGGCCCGCCATTACGCCGACGGCGCCACCAGCAGCGCGCAGGACCTGCTGGAACGCGGGCGCCGCACCATCCGCCAGCGCTTCGACAAGCGGGCCGACTACCGCCGCCAGCTGAGCCGCGCCGCCGAGGATTTCGCCGACGAGGCGAACTACCAGTATCGCCGCCTGCGCCGCAAGGTGAACCGCCATCCGGCGGCCACCGTGGCGATCGTGGCCGGCACCATCGGCGCGTTCCTGCTGCTGCGCCGGGCGTTCCGCAGCGACGACGAGGATTGAATCCGCCCCGTCCACGCTATCCTCCGCGCAATGAAAAACCCGCCGATCGGCGGG
>NZ_AJXT01000019.1 GCF_000264295.1 Rhodanobacter spathiphylli B39
CCGATCGGCGGGTTTTTCATTGGGACGTCCAGACGGCTCAGACGGCAAGCGGGTTCGGCTTGTCCTGGTCGAGCTTGTATTCCTTGATCGCCCGGCTCACGTCCTTCGCGTTCATCTTGCCGTCCTTCGCCAGCGCCGCCAGCGCCGCGTGCGCGATCCAGTAGCGATCCACCTCGAAGAAGTCACGCAGGTGCGCGCGGGTGTCCGAGCGGCCGTAACCGTCGGTGCCCAGCACGGTGTAGCGCATGCCGTCGGGCATGAAGGCGCGGATCTGGTCGGCGAACTCGCGCACGTAGTCGGTGGCGGCGATCGCCGGGCCGGAGCGTCCGTCGAGCAGGCTGGTGACGTACGGCACGCGCTGCTCCGCTTCCGGATGCAGGCGATTCCAGCGCTCGGCGTCGAAGCCGTCGCGACGCAGTTCGACGAAGCTGGGGCAGGACCAGATGTCGGACTTCACGCCGAAGTCCTTCTCCAGCAGTTCGGCCGCCGCGATCACTTCACGCAGGATCGTGCCCGAGCCCAGCAACTGCACGCGCGGCTCGCCCTTCTTCGGCTTGCCGCCGTCCTTGAACAGGTACATGCCCTTGATGATGCCTTCCTCGCTGCCCTTGGGCAGGTCGGGGTGGCTGTAGTTCTCGTTCATCACGGTGATGTAGTAGTAGTGGTCTTCCTGCTCCTGCAGCATGCTGCGCACGCCGTCCTGCAGGATCACCGCGACCTCGTAGGAGAAGGTGGGGTCGTACGCCTTCACGTTGGGGATCGCACCGGCCAGCAGGTGCGAGTGGCCGTCCTCGTGCTGCAGGCCTTCGCCGTTCAGCGTGGTGCGGCCGGCGGTGCCGCCGATCAGGAAGCCGCGCGCGCGCATGTCGCCCGCCGCCCAGCACAGGTCGCCGATGCGCTGGAAGCCGAACATCGAGTAGTAGATGAAGAACGGCAGCATCGCCTGGTTGCTGACCGAGTAGCTGGTCGCCGCCGCCATCCACGAGGCCATGCCGCCAGCCTCGCTGATGCCCTGCTGCAGCACCTGGCCCTTCTGGTCTTCGCGGTAGTACAGCAGCTGGTCGGAGTCCTGCGGCTTGTACTTCTGGCCGAACGGCGCGTAGATGCCGATCTGGCGGAACATGCCTTCCATGCCGAAGGTGCGCGCCTCGTCGGCCACGATCGGCACCACGCGCTCGCCAAGCTGCTTGTCGCGCAGCAGCAGGTTGATGCCGCGCACCAGCGCCATCGTGGTGGAGATCTCGCGCTCACCGGTGCCCTTGGTGATTTGCTCGAACGCGGACAGCTCCGGCGCCTTCAGCTTGGCCTCGGCCTTGCGCCGGCGCTGCGGCAGGAAGCCGCCCAGCGCCCGGCGGCGTTCCAGCATGTACTGCACTTCCGGCGAATCCATGCCCGGGTGGTAGTACGGCACTTCGTCGTGCAGCTTGTCGTCGGGGATCGGGATCTGGAAACGGTCGCGGAAGTGGCGCACCGATTCGTCGTCCAGCTTCTTCTGCTGGTGGGTGGGGTTCTGCGACTCGCCCGAACCCAGGCCCATGCCGTAACCCTTGACCGTCTTGGCCAGGATCACCGTGGGCATGCCCTTGGTGTTGGACGCCGCATGGTAGGCCGCATAGACCTTGTGCGGATCATGGCCGCCGCGGTTCAGCCGCCAGATGTCGTCGTCGCTGAGGTTGGCGACCATCTCGCGCGTCTCCGGATACTTGCCGAAGAAATGCTCGCGGGTGTACGCGCCGCCGAACGCCTTGCAGGCCTGGTATTCGCCGTCGACGGTTTCCATCATCAGCTTGCGCAGCACGCCCTTGTCGTCGCGCGCCAGGAGCGGGTCCCAGTAACTGCCCCAGGCCAGCTTGATCGCGTTCCAGCCCGCACCGCGGAACACGCCTTCCAGTTCCTGGATGATCTTGCCGTTGCCGCGCACCGGGCCGTCCAGCCGCTGCAGGTTGCAGTTGATCACGAAGATCAGGTTGTCCAGGCCCTCGCGGCCGGCCAGCGAGATCGCGCCGAGCGATTCCGGCTCGTCGCACTCGCCGTCGCCCAGGAAGCACCAGATCTTGCGATCGCTCTTCGGCACCAGGCCGCGGTTCTCCAGGTACTTGAAGAACTGTGCCTGGTAGATCGCCTGGATCGGACCCAGGCCCATCGATACCGTCGGCACCTGCCAGTAATCCGGCATCAGCCACGGATGCGGATACGACGACAGCGCCCGACCCTTGCCCACCACTTCCATGCGGAACAGGTCGAGCTGGTCCTCGGCCAGGCGGCCTTCGAGGAACGACCGTGCGTAGACGCCCGGGCTGGAATGGCCCTGGTGGAATACCAGATCACCAGGGTGGTCGGCGCTGGGCGCCCGCCAGAAATGGTTGAAGCCCACGTCGTACAGCGTGGCGCTGGAGGCGAAGCTGGCGATGTGGCCGCCCAGCTCGCCGGGCTTGCGGTTGGCGCGCACCACCATCGCCATCGCGTTCCAGCGGATCAGCGAGCGGATGCGCCATTCCATCGCCGCGTCGCCGGGGCTCTTCGCCTCCTGGCTGGGCGGGATCGTGTTGACGTATTCGGTGGTGGGATTGAACGGCAGATGGCCACCCGAACGGCGGGTGGTGTCGACCATCTTCTCCAGCAGGAAGTGCGCGCGCTCGGTGCCGTCATGATGGATCACCGCGTCGAGCGAATCGATCCACTCGCGGGTTTCGGTGGGGTCGATGTCCTGGTTGAGGATATCGTCGAGCTGATCCATGAAGATTCTCCGCAGCGCCGTTGCAGCGCTCATGCTTGAGGGGGAATGCCCGCCGCCGGGGAGTGCGGCGGGAATCAACGTCCAAGTCTAGCCGCTGGGCCTGAGGCTAGCCAATCCGCCCGCCATGCGCCGGCGCATGGCGGGCGCCGCGAAACTTCAGCCCTGCGAACGATTTGCCGCGCGGATCTGCGCCTCGACGCACGCCACCGCGCTCATGTTGACCACGCGACGCACGGTCGACTGCGGCATCAGGATATGCGCCGGCTTGGCCACGCCCATCAGGATCGGCCCGATCACCACGCCGTCCGACAGCATGCGGGTCATGTTGTAGGCGATGTTGGCCGCGTCCAGGTTGGGGAACACGAACACGTTCGCCTTGCCCTCCAGCCGCGAATGCGGGAACAGCTTCTCGCGCAGCGCCGGCACCAGCGCCACGTCGGCCTGCATTTCGCCCTCCACTTCCAGCCGCGGTGCGCGGGCGCGGATCAGTTCCAGCGCCTTGCGCATCTTCTTCGAGCCGCAGGTGTCGCGGCTGCCGAAGTTGCCGCCGGAGAGCAGCGCGATCTTGGGCTGGATGCCGAACAGCTTCAGCCGGATCGACGCCTGCAGCGTGGCCTCGGCGATCTGCTCGGGGCAGGGATCGTCCTGCACGTGGGTGTCGAGGTAGAAGAAGGTGCCCTTGTCGGTGGACACCGCGGCCATCGCCGACGGTTCGACCACGCCCTCGTCCAGGCCGATGATGTCGCGGATGTAGCGCAACTTGCTCTGGTACTGGCCGACCAGGCCGCAGATCATCGCGTCCGCCTCGCCGCGCTCGACCATCAGCGCCGCGATCGCGGTCGGCCGCGAGCGGATCACCGCCTTGGCCATCGACGGCGTGACCCCGCGACGCTCCATCAGCCGGTGGTAATGCTGCCAGTAGTCGTCGAAGCGCGGGTCGGAGTTGATGTTGCAGATCTCGATGTCGACGCCGGGCTGGATGCGCAGGCCGGCGCGCTTGATGCGCTTGTCGATCACCTCGGGGCGACCGATCAGGATCGGCTTGCCCAGGCCTTCGTCGACCACCACCTGCACCGCGCGCAGCACGGTCTCTTCCTCACCCTCGGCGTAGACCAGCCGCGCGGGCGCGGACTTGGCCCGCTCGAACACCGGCTTCATCAGCAGGCCGGTGCGGAACACGAAGCTGGTGAGGCGATCGTTGTATTCGGCGAAATCGGCCATCGGCCGCGTGGCCACGCCCGAATCCATCGCCGCCTTCGCCACCGCCGGCGGCAGCTGCAGCAGCAGGCGCGGGTCGAACGGCTGCGGGATCAGGTAATTCGGCCCGAAGCTGGGCGGTTTGCCGCCGTAGGCGCGCGCGCTGACGTCGGACGACTCGCGCCGCGCCAGCGCCGCGATCGCCTTGACGCAGGCGATCTTCATCGGCTCGTTGATCACCGTGGCGCCCACGTCCAGCGCGCCGCGGAACAGGTAGGGGAAGCACAGCGCGTTGTTGACCTGGTTCGGATAATCCGAACGACCGGTGGCCATGATGCAGTCCGGCCGCACCGCCTTGGCGTCTTCCGGGGTGATCTCCGGATTCGGGTTGGCCAGCGCGAAGATGATCGGCCGCTCGGCCATCGTGGCGACCATCTCCGGCTTCAGGATGCCACCGGCGGAGAGGCCCAGGAACACGTCCGCGCCATCGACGATCTCGGCCAGCGTGCGCGCTTTCGTGTCGCGCGCGTAGCGCTGCTTGTCGGGGTCGAGGTTGGTGCGCCCGGTGTGGATCACGCCGTCGCGGTCGAACGCCAGGATGTTCTGCGGCTTCACGCCCAGTGCCACCAGCATGTCCAGGCAGGAGATGCCCGCCGCGCCGGCGCCGGTGGTGGCCACGCGGATGTCCTCGATCTTCTTGCCGACCACCACCAGCGCGTTGATCAGCGCCGCGCCGACGATGATCGAGGTGCCGTGCTGGTCGTCGTGGAACACCGGGATCTTCATCCGCTCGCGCAGCTTGCGCTCGACGATGAAACACTCCGGCGCCTTGATGTCCTCCAGGTTGATGCCGCCGAAGGTCGGCTCCAGGCTGGCGATGATATCGACCAGCTTGTCCGGGTCGTTCTCGTCGATCTCGATGTCGAACACGTCGATGCCGGCGAACTTCTGGAACAGCACGCCCTTGCCTTCCATCACCGGCTTGCTGGCCAGCGGGCCGATGTTGCCCAGGCCGAGCACCGCGGTGCCGTTGCTGATCACCGCCACCAGATTCGAGCGCGCGGTGTATTCGGCGGCGGTGGTCGGGTCCTCGACGATCGCGTCGCAGGCCGCGGCGACGCCGGGCGAATACGCCAGCGACAGGTCGCGCTGGGTCAGCAGCGAGGTGGTCGGGGTGACCTTGATCTTGCCCGGCCGTGGCAGGCGGTGATATTCGAGCGCGGCGAGGCGCAGTTCTTCGGGGAGGCTCATGGGATGCGTTGTTGTCCTTGAAGGAGCGTCGGCCGACAGTGCAGTCAACGTGCCGTGATGTTAACACCGGCGCGGCCTGCCCCGGTTCCGACCACGCCGCGGATTCACACGCCGGCCAGCCAGTCCTCGCCCTGCACCTGGCTCAGCTGGATGCCGTTGATGAAGACCGAAAAGGCCAGCTTGCCAGCCAGTCCATGCACGTGCTGCATCCACGGCGGCAGCCAGCGCGGCGGCAGGATCGCACCGGACTCGAAATGCGGCTGCAGCGCGATCACGTCGTGCAGGGTCAGCTTGCCGGCGAACAGGTGGCGCAGCAGATCCATCCGTCGCTGCCGCAGCGCCCAGCGGAAAAAAGTGTGCACGGTGAGCAGACCGGACAGGTAGACGTTGTCCTTGGCGAACGCCGCGCCGCCGCCCGGCGGCACCCCGCGGAACACCCGCTGGGCCGAGTGGAAGCTGTCCGCCGTGCTCTGCCCGCACAGGCTGAAATACTTGTACACCTCGACGAAATCGGCACCGTTCAGCGCCATGTCGATGGCCAGGATGCGCAGGCTGATGCGCTTCAGCCGGGTGATGTCGATGGCGCCGGACATCAGTTCGGCGAACACCGCCAGGCCTTCCTGGGTGGCGGTGACCCGCGGCGAGGTGCGCGCCAGCGACGCCAGCAGCGGCTGCCGGCGGCCGTTCAGGGCGGTCAGCGAATGCACGAAGGCCTCGTGTGCCAGCAGTTGGTGGCGATCGTAGTCGCTGAAGCAGTCGCCACCGCGCAGACGGATGCGGGTGGCGCCGGCGGCGGCCTTGGCGGTCAGCTCGGGGTCCACTTCCACACTGATCGTGCCGGCGCCGAAGAAGTCGTCGAGCGTGGCGGACAGGTCGGCGCGCAGCGCATCGGCCGGCATGTTCACGATGCTGTCGTCGGCGAGCAGGTCGGCGCCCAGCTCGTCGGACAGGGCGACGAAGTAGTGGGCGGCGTCCAGGTTGCTGCGCTGGCTGCCGGGGATCATGTCGTCCGGACGTCCATACAGGGCGATCGACGGCGCGGTGACGCTCGCGCTGCCGACCGACTCCAGCATTTCGGCGGCGATGCGCCAGGACTCGGCGGTGCGCCGCAGGTAGTCGCCCAGCGGGTCGATGTCGAGCGGATCGCTGCCGCCAGCGGCGGCCTCGATCGCCGCCAGCTCGGCACGCACGGCACCCAGCTCCGGCCGCGCGTACGTCACTTCCGGCAGGCTGAACCGGCCGCGGCTGTAGGCATCGATCATGCGGTTTTCCAGCGACGCCGGCCACGCCACCGTGGGCAGGATGCGGATGCCGCGCACCGCCGCCAGCAGGCGCTGGTCGAGGGCGGCGTAGCGCTCAAGCCCCGGCATGACGGTGGAAGCCGGCGCGTTCATCGGGCAGCCTGCCTGGCGGCATCGACACGCCGGATCAACGCGGTGGCCACGGGATCGGGCTTGAACAGGTTGAACAATCCGCGCGGACTGGCCGGCATGAAGTTGAACTCGGAGCCGAGCGGGCCCGCGCTGCGCAGCATCACGGTGATTCGCCGGGGATTGGTCGTCGTGGTGGCATTGATGTTCATCACGTCGGCAAGTGGCACGCGACGCTTTTCGCCACGGTTGGTCACCACCAGCCAGTCGCCGTCCAGCCATACCTCGTCCATCAGGTCGAAGATCAGTCGACGAAAGACGACGAACCCGATCGCGGCCATCATCAAGGGCATGGCCAGGAAAACCAGGTCCGGCGGCCTGTCGTCGGCACTCCCGGGCTGGAGCCGTGCCCACAGCGAGAACGCGAAGAACAGCACGATGAATCCGAACCAGAGCACCGGAAACACCCGCTTGTAGAATCCGGTGCTGCTGGATGACAGTCGTTGCATGTGGCCCCCTGCGTCGGTGAGTAGATGCTCTTCGGTGCCTCGAGCGATCCTGGCAGGCGCTCTTCAGTCGCGCTCGCGCTGTCCGCGATGGCCGTGCGGCCGTTCGATCGGCCGACCGCCGCGCTGCTTGCGCAGACGCGCTTCCAGCGTGGCCGCCTGCTCCTCGCGCTCGTCGTGCAGCTTGAGGTAGTTGCGCCAGCGGCCGGGCGCCAGCTCGCCGTTGTCCAGCGCCACCTGCACCGCGCAGCCCGGCTCGCTGCCGTGCCCGCAGTCGGCGAAGCGGCAGGCTTCGGCCAGCGCCTCGATGTCGGCGAACAGGTCGAGGTTCTCCTCGCCGGTGAGCTTGAGTTCGCGCATGCCCGGCGTGTCGATCATGCAGCCGCCGCTGGGCAGCTGCAGCAGGGCGCGATGGGTGGTGGTGTGGCGGCCGCGGCTGTCGTGGCTGCGCACTTCGGCGGTGGCCATCGTGGCGGTGCCGAGCAAGGTGTTGGTCAGGGTCGACTTGCCGGCGCCGGACGAACCGACCAGCACCGCGCTGTCGCCCGGCCCCAGGTAGCGGGCCAGCAGGGCCACGCTGGCCGGGTCCTTGCCGTTCAAGGGATGGATCGGCACATCGGCCGGCAGCCGTGCGCGCAAGGCGGCGATCTGCGCGTCCGCGTCGTCGCGGGTATCCAGCTTGCTGAGCAGCACCACCGGCTGCGCGCCGGAGTCCTCGGTCAGCGACAAGTAACGCTCGATCCGCGCCGGATTGAAGTCGCCGTCCAGGCCGGTCAGCACCAGCACGTAGTCGATATTGGTGGCGATCAGCTGGCGCTCGTAGCGTTCGCCCGCGGCGGCGCGCGACAGCACGGTGCGCCGCGGCAGCACATTGACGATGTGCGGCGGCTTGCCGTCGCTCACTTCGACGAAATCGCCGACCACCGGCCGCTCGCCCGCATCGATGCCGCGCTTGAGATAGCGCCCGTCCGGCTGCGCGCCGAACAGCGTCTGGCCGTCGTGCAGCTCGTAGCCGGCCCGGTGCTGGGCAACCACCCGCGCCAACCGCAAGCCGCCGTCGGGCAGCCGGTCACCACGCCAGCCGATGCTGCGCAGGCGTTCGATCGTTTCGGAATCACTCATGGGGGAGATCAGTCGGCACGGTGCCGCTGATTATGCCCTGCCCGAAGATTGCCCGACGATGAACCGCAAAACGGCCGGCCAGCCCTCGCGCTGCACTGCATCACGCTGCTAGCATCGGGCTGCCGGCGGCACGACCGCCGCCGTCATCAACCTGCGACAAGGATACCGGCGTTGGTCTCGATCACACCCAGTGCGCACCTGGCGGACGTGCGCTATGAAATCCGCGGGGCGCTGACCCGGCGCGCGCGCGAGCTGGAAGCGGCCGGGCGCGACATCATCAAGCTCAACATCGGCAACCCCGGCCGCTACGGTTTCGAGGCGCCGGCGCGCCTGCGCGAGGCGATCGCCAGCCATCTGCACGACAGCGAGGCCTATGGCCACGAGCAGGGACTGGAGCTGGCCCGCGAGGCGATTGCCGCGCAGCAGCGCGCTCGCGGCGCCCGCGGCGTGGACTCCGAGCGGATCTTCATCGGCAACGGCGTCAGCGAGCTGATCGACCTGTCCCTGCGGGCGCTGCTGCGGGACGGCGACGAAGTGCTGCTGCCCAGCCCGGACTACCCCCTGTGGAGCGCCGCCACCATCCTCAACGGTGGCCAGCCACGCTATTACCGCTGCCTGGCGCGCAACGGCCACCTGCCCGACCCGGACGAGATCGAGGCGCTGATCGGCCCGCGCACCCGCGCCCTGGTGCTGATCAACCCGAACAATCCCACCGGCGTCACCTACCCGCGCGCGATGCTGGAACGGCTGGTGACGATCGCGGCGCGCCATCGGCTGCTGCTGCTGGCCGACGAGATCTACGACGAGATCCTCTACGACGGCGCCCGGTTCCAGCCGCTGGCCGAAGTGGCCGGCGAGCTGCCCTGCCTCAGCTTCGGCGGCCTGTCGAAAGTCCATCGTGCCTGCGGCTACCGGGTCGGCTGGATGAGTCTTTCCGGCGACCCGACCCACAGCGCCGCCTATCGCGACGCACTGCAGCTGCTGGCCGCGTTGCGCCTGTGCGCCAACGTCACCGCGCAGTGGGCGGTGCTGCCCGCGCTGCAGGACGCGCCCACGATCGGCACGCTGACCGCGCCGGGCGGCCGGCTGCATGAGGCGCGGCGGGCCGTGCTCGACGGCGTGGCCGCCAGCGAATACCTGGAACTGGTCGCACCCGATGGCGCGCTCTACGCCTTCCCCCAGGTACGCGCCGACCGCATCCCCGGCTTCGATGACGAAGCGTTCGCGCTGCGCCTGCTGGAAGAGGAGTCGGTGCTGGTGGTGCCCGGCAGCAGCTTCAACGTGCCGCGCAGCCGCCACTTCCGGCTGACCCTGCTGCCGCCGCCGGCGCAATTGCATGAGGTGTTCGTGCGCATCGAACGGGTGCTGGCGGGAATGGCGCGCGAGCAGTCGCCCGCCGCCGCGGTGGCCTGAACGCCGTGCCGACGGGTTATCTCGCGCTCGGCGATTCGTACACGATCGGCGAGGCCGTGGCGGCCGATGAACGATGGCCGGCCCTGCTGGTGCGGCAGCTGCGGGCCGATGGCCTGCCGATCGACGAGCCGCAGATCATCGCGGTCACCGGCTGGACCACCGACGAACTGGCGCAGGGCATGGACCAGGCTGCGCTGCACCCGCCCTACGCGCTGGTCAGCCTGCAGATCGGCGTGAACAACCAGTATCGCGGCCGGCCGGCCGACGAATACCGCACGCAGTTCGCCGCGCTGCTGGCCCGCGCCACGGCACTGGCGGGCGGCCGCGCCGCCCGCGTGGTGGTGGTGTCGATTCCCGACTGGGGCGTCACCCGCTTCGCCGGCGAACAGGGCCGCGACCGCTCGGTGATCGCGGCGGAACTGGACGTCTACAACGCGATCGCCCGCCACGAGAGTGCGCGCGCGGGTGCCGGTTTCGTCGACATCACCGGCATCTCGCGGGCGCATCCACAGCTGGTCGCCGCAGACGGACTGCATCCTGCCGCCGACCAGTACCGGCGCTGGCTGGCCGCGATCGCACCGGTGGCGGCGGACGCCTTGCGCACGCAGGACTGATCGCCCGCCGCCCCGGCTCAGTTGCGCATCAGCCTGCCCGCCACCCGCGCCGACAGCACGCGCGGCGTCAGCCGGATCGAGTGGGCCATCAAGGCATTGACCCAGCCCGTGATCACCCCGGCGCGCCCGGCCAGCATCGCGTCGATGCCGCGCCTGGCCACCGCCGGCGCCTCCATCCGGGTCAGCCGCTGGTACCAGGTGGCGCGCTGGCCGGAGACTTCGAGGAAACGGGTGGCGGTGACCCCGGGGGAAACCACGGTGCAATGCACGCCGCTGCCCCGCAGCTCCTCGTCCAGCGCGTGGGAAAACGCCAGCACGTAGCTCTTCGCCGCCGCGTAGGCGGCGTAGCCCGGCGTAGGCTGGAACGCGCCGGTCGAAGCCACCTGCAGCACGCGGCCGTAGCCGCGCTGGCGCATGCCCGGCAGGAACAGGCGGGTCAGATGGGTGAGCGCCATCACGTCCACCATCAGCATGCTTTCCAGGCGCGCCCAGTCGGTGTCGGCAAATTCGCCGAACACGCCGAAGCCCGCGTTGTTGACCAGCGCATCGATCTGCACGCCGGCGCCGGCCAGGTTCGCCAGCAGCGCTTCGCGCGCGGCCGCATCGGCAAGGTCAAGCGGATGCACCTGCACCATCGCACCGTCGGCGCGCAATTCATCGGCCAGTTGCTGCATCGGCGCCTCGCTGCGCGCCACCAGCACGAGGTTCCAGCCACGCCGTGCCAGCTCGCGGGCAAAGGCCACGCCCAGCCCGCTGGAAGCGCCGGTCACCAGGGCGGTGCGGTGATCAGGCTCGGGGGTCATGCAAGGTCTCCGGGCAGGTACGCAAGCCGGCAATCAGGGCCAGCAGAAGTCGCCGCAGTTCGGCGGAAAAGTCGATCACGAAGCCGGACAGATCCGGCGCAGCCAGCAGCGCGGCCCGCAACGGCGCCGGCGGCGCCGCCATCTGCGCCAGGCCGGGAACGATCGCCTGCAGCCACAGCAGCAGGCGGCTGCCCGCACCGGGCGACAGCTGCAGCCGCTGTTCCAGCGCCGCACCGCTGGCGGTCACCCGCTGCGCCAGTTGCCGCTTGAACACCAGCACCTCGGCCACCGGCACGTTGTGTTCCAGCACGGCATGCAGCACGCCCATCAGCTGCAGCAGCAGCGGGCGCCGGGCGAAGTCCTGCAGCAATCCGTCGATCCAGCCGTCGAGATTGGTAACGGCGGACGCCTGCAACTGCGCATCGAAGGCATCGAACCAGCCGAGGTAGTGCTCGGCCAGCAGTTGCAGGAACAGCGCCTCCCGGGTGGGGAAGTACAAGTAGCTGGTGCCCTTGGCCACGCCGGCCGCCGCCGCCACCTCGCTCATCGTGATCGCCGCATACGGCCGCTCCGACAGCAGCCGCAGCGCGGCGGCAAGAATTTCGCTGCGGCGGCGATCCTTCAGGTCGGCGCTGACGGCGCGACGACCGGACCGATCTTGGCGGGAGCTTTGTTGACCATGGGTCATCTATAAATGACCGGAAGTCATTTTTCAACCTGATCCGGGTCAAGTCAGCCGGCCCCGCAGGCGCGGTATCATGGACGGTCTCCCACCCGATCTTCAGGAATCACGCCATGTCGCTCGATCCCGGCACCCGCGAACGCATCGAAACCCTGCTCAGGGAGCACCGCGTGGTGCTGTTCATGAAGGGCAACCGCAGCCAGCCGATGTGCGGCTTCTCCGCTGCCGCCACCAACACGCTGAACGAGCTGTTGCCGGAATACCACACGGTCAACGTGCTGGACGACCCGGAGATCCGCGAAGGCATCAAGGCGTTTGGCGACTGGCCGACGATTCCGCAGCTGTACGTGGAAGGCGAACTGGTCGGCGGCGCCGACATCATTCGCCAGATGTACGGCAGCGGCGAACTGCACCAGTTGTTCGGCGTGTCCGCGCCGGATCGCACGCCGCCGGACATCACCATCACCGACGCCGCCGCCGAGGCGATCCGCCAGGGCACCGCGAATGCGCAGGGCGTGGCGCTGCATCTGGAGATCGGCCCCGATCACAGCGCCGGCTTCCAGTTGGCGCCGGCCAGCGAGCACGACATCGTGGCGGTGGCCAACGGCCTGGAAGTGCATTTTGATCCGGCCAGCGCACAGCGTGCCCGGGGCATCGTGATCGACTGGGTATCCACCGTGCAGGGCGAAGGCCTCAGCCTGAAATTCCCCGGCGCGCCCGAGATCTAGCCATTCAAGGGGTCGGCAAACTGACCTTCAGTGATCTCGCCTGATTCGACGAAAGCGTCCGTGCCTCCGCGGGGTCGGCGAACGCACGCGCACGCTTTCATGCGCCATGAGGCCGCCCCGTCTCGGCGGCGCCGCGGCTTCTCGCTTTGTTCGAACCCGGCAGAAGGAACGAATGGATGCCCCGGTCGCAATGCAACAGAAGCGGATCGCGCCGAGACCTGACCGCGCCGTGATCAAGCATTCAAAACGCCCTTCGCCCGGGCGTTTTTTTATGCTTGGTGCCCGTCAATACGTTCATCATGCATTAATAAATAAAATACGACGCCGCAAATAACGGCGTAAATACGCAAATATTTGCGACTCATTTCTCCGTTATTTTTTGCACTTGGGTGCAACTCCGGCGTTGTTCCGATGAATATCGTTAATACATGCGAATTACACATGTTTTTACGCACAAGCACAAAGCAGGCCACCGGTGCCATGTTCGATTTATTTCTGGTTTTATAACTCTTGCGTAACGTTTTTGTGCGTCGTAACTTGTCTGCACGAAGATGACTGCACCCGCCTGTGACGACATTTGGTACACCGTCAAACACAGATGCCAGCGCATCGAAAGCCGGAAAGGACACACCGTCAAAAGGGTGGCCACGGAAGGGCAGAAGCCTTCGGAAACAAATACTTGTTCAAATTCAGTTTGCAGCCTGTTTATTTGCTGCGTATTTGGGGAGGCGCCGCACCAGCTGCGCCAAACCTCTCAACGGAGGGTGAGTTAATGAAGTCCACTTTACATAGGCCTGTCTCCAACAAGACGCTGGGGCGTCGTACTGCGGTAGCACTTGCCATCGCCGTTGGATTCGGCATGACAGGGGCGGTCTACGCCCAAGCCACAACCGGCAGCATCTTTGGTCAGGCGCAATCCGGCGATTCCGTGCTGGTCAAGAGCTCGTCCGGCGTCACCCGCCAGGTAGACGTGGATTCGACCGGTCACTACACCGTGAACTCCCTGCCGCTGGGCAACTACACGGTCACGCTGCAGCATGACGGCCAGACCGTCGACTCGCGCTCCAACGTCACCTTGCGTGTGGGCTCGGGTACCGAAGTGTCGTTCGGCGGGCAGAATGCCCAGACCCTGT
>NZ_AJXT01000020.1 GCF_000264295.1 Rhodanobacter spathiphylli B39
AGGTGGCCAAGGCACGTGCCGCGGCTCCCGCAACGGCGGCTCCGGAGCACTGAGATGCGCGCAGGCCTGCTGTTCGTCCTGGGCCTGATGCTGGCACTGCCGGCAGCGGCGGCGGACTACGTCGCCCTGCCTGGCGGTACCTTCACCAGCGTATTGCCGGCCGATGGCAAGGCGGCGCCGGCGCAGGTGGCACCGTTTCGCCTGCGCACCGAACTGGTCACCAACGGCGAGTTCCTGGCCTTCGTGAAGAAACACCCCGAGTGGCGACGTGACAAGGTGGCGAGCATCCTCGCCGATGCCCGCTACCTCACCCAGTGGGGCAGCGCCGATGCATTGGGTGACACGGCGCTGCCGCGCCAGCCGGTGACCCGGGTCAGCTGGTTTGCGGCGCAAGCCTATTGCGAGAGCGAGAACGCGCGCCTGCCCAGCTGGTACGAATGGGAATACGCGGCGGCGGCCGACGCCACCCGCCGCGATGCCCGCGCCGATCCGGCCTGGCGCGAAAGCATCCTGGGCTGGTATGCGCGGCCGTCCAACTCGGCCCTGCCCGACGTGGGCGGGATCGCCAACGTCTATGGCGTGCGGGACATCAACGGGCTGGTGTGGGAGTGGGTGGACGACTTCAACGCCTTGATGGTTGCCAGCGACAGCCGCGACCAGGGCGATCCGGACCTGCTGAAGTTCTGCGGCGCGGGCGCGATCAGCCTGCAGGAAAAGGAAAACTACGCGGTGCTGATGCGCATTGCGATGCTGTCCGCGCTCAAGGCCGCCAACACCACCAACAACATGGGCTTCCGCTGCGCGAAGTCCGAATGAGGCATGCACATGAAACGTCTGTTGTCCCTGCTTGCGATGTGGCTGCTGATCGGCGCCGCGAACGCCACCGATGCCGCCGCGCCGCTGCCCGGCGATTCGGTCTACAACCTGTCGGTGCAGCTGACCGATCAGGACGGCCATCGACAGAATCTGGCCGAGCGACGCGGCCGGCCGCAACTGGTCACCATGTTCTACACCTCGTGCCAGATGGTCTGCCCGATGATCATCGACAGCATGCGGCTGACCCGCAATGCACTGGACCCGGCCACCCGTGCCCGGATCGACCTGCTGGCGGTGAGCTTCGACCCCGCGCGTGACGACGTGGCCACGCTGCGCAACTACGCCGACAAGCGCAAGCTGGATTCGCGCATCTGGACCCTGGCGCGGGCCGAGCCGGCACAGGTGCGCCAGCTGTCCGGCGTGCTGGGCCTGCAGTACCGGCAGCTGCCGGACAAGGAATTCAACCACAGCAGCGAACTGATCCTGCTGGACAGCGACGGCCGCATCGCCGCGCGCACCACCCGCATCGGCAAGCTTGACCCGGCCTTCGTCGAGGCGATCCGCAAGCTGGTGGCGGCCACGCCGCAGGGCTGAGAGGTTGTGATTTTTCCAACCTCGAAGCCCGGCCATGGCGAGGGCATGGATGCCCGAATTGAGGCAACGCAGGAGCAGTTGCCCGATGGCCGGACGTGGCTCGGTCCCGCAAGTGACTGATTCACGTGAGCACGTCCGGGCATGTACCGGACG
>NZ_AJXT01000021.1 GCF_000264295.1 Rhodanobacter spathiphylli B39
GCGATAGAAGAAAACCACAGGCTCTGAGCGCGGGGCGGCAACGCGGGTTGATCCATGTCAGCGCGACTTGCGGCGCTCACGCGCAGACTCGGGCGCATGTTTCCGGAGAGTGCGCATGAGTGCCTGGTATCCGTGGGTCGTGCTGTTGCATCTGTCCTGCGCGATCGTCTTCGTCGGCGCGGTGACCTTCGAGGTGGTGGTGCTCGAAGCGCTGCATCGGCATTTCGACATCGCCACCATGCAGCGCATCGAGAAGGCGGTGATGGCGCGGGTGCGCCGTTTCATGCCGGTGGTGGTGATCCTGCTGTTCGTCAGCGGCGGCGTCCTGTTCGATATCCGCTGCGGCGGGCTGGAGTGCGTCGGCAGCCGCTTCGGCAACTGGCTGCTGCTCAAGGTGCTGCTGGCGTTCGGCGTGCTGGGAGTGTTCGTCAACGCGATGTGGGCGATGCGCAGCGGCAAGATGGACGTCTGTCGCTTCAGGCATACCCATCGCATCGTGCTGGGCTTGATGGTCGGCATCGTGTTCCTGGCCAAGACCATGTTCTACTTGTAGCCATCCATCCAGCAACGAGGTGCACGATGTCCGCAGTCACATTCAAGGGCCAGCCGATCAGCGTCGACGGCCAGTTTCCAGCGCCAGGTTCGACCGCGCCGGCCTTCAGCCTGGTCGGCGGCGACCTGTCCGACGTGACGCTGTCGAGCCATGCCGGCAAGCGCAAGGTGCTGAACATCTTCCCCAGCATCGACACCGGCGTGTGCGCCACCTCGGTGCGCCGCTTCAACGAGCTGGCCGGCCAGCTCGACAACACCGTGGTGCTGTGCATCTCGGCCGACCTGCCGTTTGCGCAGGCGCGCTTCTGCGGCGCCGAAGGACTGGACAAGGTGATCAACCTGTCGCTGATGCGCGGCCGCCAGTTCCTCAACGACTACGGCGTGGCGATCGCCAGCGGACCGCTGGCGGGATTGGCCGCGCGTGCGGTGGTGGTGCTGGACGAACGCGACAAGGTCATCCACGCCGAGCTGGTCAGCGAGATCGGCCACGAACCGGACTACGACGCGGCGTTGAAAGCGCTGGCCTGAGCCAGGTCGCACGGGGTTGTCGCAGGACGGGCAGCGCCCACCCTGTGGCAATCCCGGTTTGCTTCAACGCTCGATGCCGACGATCGGCACGCCGAACGGCTGAGCCTGCGGAGGGAGGCCCAGCCCGTATTTCAGACTGCGGCCGATGCGCTCGGCGTATTCCAGCATCGTGGCGGCGGCGGTTTCGTCCAGTTCTTCCGCGCAGGTTTCTCGCCACAGCGCCAGCCAGCGGTCGAAGTGTTCGGCGCGGATCGGGTGGGGCCGGTGTGCGCCCATCGGGTTGCCGCGATAGCTGCCGGCACGCAGCGCCACCGAGGCCCAGAACGAGGTGAGCAGGCGCTTGTGCTCGTTCCAGTCATGCACGGCCGCGTTGAAGATCGGGCCGATCTGCGCATCGCGCCGCACCTTCTCGTAGAAGTGGTCGACCAGCCTGGCCAGGGCGGTTTCATCGAGGGTCGACTGCGGGTTCATGCGGGACATGGTAGATCCGTGCGTGGAGCGCTGCGTGATGCCGGCACCAACAAAAAACGCACCCGGCCATGGCGGCCGGATGCGTCGCTGGTCCAAGGAGCTTACTGGCCCAGGCTCAAGGTGCCCTTCATCAGCGCGGCATGGCCGGGGAAGGTGCAGAAGAACGCGTACTGCTCGCCGGCCTTCAGCTTGGCCACGTCGATGGTGGCGACATCGGATTCGCCGCCGCCGATCAGCTTGGTGTGCGCGATGATGCGCGCGTCACCCGGCTTTTCGTAGCTGCTGCCCGCGCCGGCCTTCATGCCGTCGGAAATCACGCCCGCTTCGTCGCTGGCGTGCGACAGCACCCAGTTGTGCCCCATCGCGGTGGCCGGCAGCTTGCCGGTGTGCTTCAGGGTGACCTTGAACGACTTGCAGGTCTTGGGTACGGTGATCGTCTTGGTGTTGTACTGCATGGCGTCGTTCGCCTCGACCGTGGTCGCGCATTCGGCGGCCATCAGCGGAGTGGACAGCAGGCCGAGCAGGGCAATGGCAATCAGTTTGCGCATCATGGGTTGCTCCTTGGGGAAGTTGGGAATCGGGTGAATTCTGCGATGGCGGTGCGTCATCGGCACTGACCTGGATCATGGCTTTCGCACTATCCGTCCCGGACACTCTAGCGACACACCGGCAGGCGTCGGAAGGAGGCAAGATGACGCACGTCGTCACCGAAAACTGCATCAACTGCAAGCACACCGATTGCGTCGAGGTGTGTCCGGTGGACTGCTTTCACGCCGGTCCCAATTTCCTGGTGATCGACCCGGACGAATGCATCGACTGCACGTTGTGCGTGGAGGAGTGCCCGGTCGGCGCGATCTTCCCCGGGCTCGACGTGCCGGCGGGGCAGGAGATCTTCATGTCGATCAACGCCGAGCTGGCGCGCGAATGGCCGGTGCTGACCAGCAAGATCCCGGCGATGGAGGACGCCGCGAAGTGGGACGGAGTGCCGGACAAGCTGCCGCTGCTGCAACGCTGACCTCGTTGGCTCCGCGCCGATACGGGCGACGCGAAAAGAAAAGGTTTATGGTGGGACGGCTCGGCGCGACGGCAGGGGAGTGGGGTCGTCGCATCGATGCTTGCGCGCGGGCCCAACCGGCATGGTCATGCTCATGATCATGCGATCTTTCGTCGCATCGGCCCGCATTCTCTCGCCTTGCCGGAGAAAGTAGCGATGAATGAAGCCGCACAACCCTTGACCGAAGACGATACCGAGTTGTCGCCGTGGTGGCTGCGAACGGTGGCGCTGGTGATGGTGATCGGTTTCGCCGGATTGCTTGCCGTCACCTTGCTCGCCTACCGCAATGCGCCACCGATTCCCACACAGGTGGTCGACGCCCAGGGCGGGGTGCTGTTCAGCGGCGACGACATCGGCGATGGCCAGGCGGTGTTCCTCAAGTACGGGCTGATGGACAACGGCAGCATCTGGGGACACGGCGCCTACCTGGGGCCCGACTACTCTGCCGAGGCGTTGCATCGGCTGGGCGAAGACACCGCCGCGGCGATTGCCGGCACGCAGTACGGGAAACCGGTGGCTGCGCTGGATGCCCGGCAGCAGGCCGCGGTGCATGCCGAAACGGCGGTGACCCTGAAAGCCAACCGCTACGACGCGCAGAGCGGCGTGCTGCGGCTGATAGAACCCGAGGCCGTCGCCTACCGGCGGCAGGTTGCCTACTGGACGGATTATTTCAGGGACTCGACGAAGAATGGCGGGCTCAAGCCGAACCTGATCACCGACCCCGCGGAGCTGCACCAGTTCACCGCCTTCGTGACCTGGGCGGCGTGGGCTTCGGTGGCGACGCGGCCCGGCACGGATGCGTCGTATACCAACAACTTTCCCTACGACCCGAGCGTGGGCAACGTGGCCACCGGCAGCGCACTGCTGTGGAGCGCGCTGAGCCTGCTGGTGCTGCTGGCGGGCATCGCGACCGTGCTGCTGGCATTCGGCAAGTTCGACTACCTCGGCTGGATCAGTCGCGGCCATCACGTGCACCCGCAGCTGCTGCCGGGTCAGTCCAGCCGGGGGCAGCGTGCGCTGGTGAAGTTCTTCGTGGTGGTGGCGCTGCTGTTCCTGATGCAGACCCTGGTCGGCGGCGGCGTGGCGCATTTCCGTGCCGATCCGGGCAGCTTCTACGGTTTCCAGCTGGAGAACATCTTCCCCAGCAACCTGCTGCGCACCTGGCATCTGCAAACCGCGATCTTCTGGATCGCCACGGCATATGTGGCTGCCGCCCTGTTCCTTGGCCGCTCGTTGCGCGCGCCGGATGACGAGCCGCGCTGGCTGGCCGGCTGGGTGCACGTGCTGTTTGCGGCCTTCGTGGTGGTCATCGGCGGCAGCCTGCTCGGGGTCTGGGCCGGCATCGAGCAGAAGCTGGGCAATCTGTGGTTCTGGCTTGGCGACCAGGGCTGGGAGTACCTCGAGCTCGGACGCGTATGGCAATACCTGCTGGTGGTTGGTCTGCTGGTCTGGTTCGCCATCCTGTGGGTGCTGGCGCGACCGCGCGCAGTGGCCAACGTGGCCGCCCGACCGCTGGCGAAAATGTTCATGTTCGCCGCGGTCGCCATTCCGGTGTTCTACGTGCCGGCGTTGTTTTTTGGCGCCAAGACCAATTACACGGTGGTCGATACCTGGCGCTTCTGGATCATCCATCTGTGGGTCGAGGGCTTCTTCGAGTTCTTCGCCACGACCATCGTGGCGCTGACCTTCTATCAACTGGGCCTGACCCGGCGCAACGTGGCTTTGCGCGTGATCTACCTGGACGCCATCCTGTATTTCCTGGGCGGCCTGATCGGCACCGGGCACCACTGGTATTTCACTGGCCACACGAACTTCAACATGTCGCTTTCGGCGCTGTTCTCGGTACTCGAAGTGGTGCCGCTGACCTTGCTGACGCTGGACGCCTGGGACTTCGTGCGCACCACCCGCGGCGATTGCGACGTGTGCGGCAAGGCCGTGGCGGTGCCGCACAAGTGGACGTTCTATTTCCTGATGGCGGTGGGCTTCTGGAACTTCGTCGGCGCGGGCATGTTCGGCTTCTTCCTCAACCTGCCGATCGTCAGCTACTACGAAGTGGGCACGCAGATCACGCCGACCCATGGCCATGCGGCGCTGATGGGCGTGTTCGGCATGCTGGCCGTCGCGCTGATGGTGTTCTGCCTGCGTCAGGCCAGCAGCGACGCGCGGTGGCCCGGTATCGAGAAGTACGTCAGGGTGGCGTTCTGGGGCACCAACATCGGACTGATGCTGATGATCCTGATGAGTCTGTTTCCCAGTGGCGTGATGCAGTTGTGGGACGTGCTGAAGCACGGCTACTGGCATGCGCGCAGCGCCGAGTACGTGGCGATGCCGCGTTCGCACCTGGTCGAATGGCTGCGCCTGCCCGGTGACCTGATCTTCATCGGCTTCGGCGCCATCCCGCTGGTGATCGCTTCGATCAAGGGCTGGCTTGGTGTCCGTGCGGACGCGCGGGCGGAGACACGCTGATTTTCGATCGCACATGAAAAAGCCCGCGCCGACCAGGATCGGCGCGGGCTTCGGTGTCTGCGAATCAGCGGATTACTTCGCGATGACGCGCACCATTTCCAGGCACTTGTTCGAATAGCCCCACTCGTTGTCGTACCAGCTGACCAGCTTGACGAAAGTGCTGTCCAGGGCGATGCCGGCGTCGGCGTCGAACACCGAGGTGCAGGTCTCGCCGCGGAAGTCGGTGGCCACGACCTTGTCTTCGGTATAGCCGAGGATGCCCTTCAACGCGCCTTCCGACTGCGCCTTCATCTCGGCGCAGATCTCGGCGTAGCTGGCGTCCTTTTCCAGCTCGACGGTGAGGTCGACCACCGAGACGTCCGAGGTCGGCACGCGGAAGCTCATGCCGGTGAGCTTCTTGTTGAGCTCGGGGATCACCACGCCGACCGCCTTGGCCGCGCCGGTGGAGGACGGGATGATGTTTTCCAGGATGCCGCGGCCGCCGCGCCAGTCCTTGTTGCTGGGGCCGTCGACGGTCTTCTGGGTGGCCGTGGCCGCGTGCACGGTGGTCATCAGGCCGCGCTTGATGCCCCACTTGTCGTTGAGCACCTTGGCGATCGGCGCCAGGCAGTTGGTGGTGCAGCTGGCGTTGGAGATGATCGCCTCGCCCTTGTAGGTCTTGTCGTTGACGCCGTAGACGAACATCGGCGTGTCGTCCTTGGACGGCGCGGACAGGATCACCTTCTTCGCGCCCGCGTCGATGTGCTTCTGCGCGGTTTCCTTGGTCAGGAACAGGCCGGTGGACTCGATCACCACGTCGGCGTTCACTTCATTCCACTTCAGGTTGGCCGGGTCGCGTTCCTGGGTCAGGCGGATGGTCTTGCCGTTGATCACCAGGTGGCCGTCCACGATCTTCACGTCGCCCTTGAAGCGGCCGTGCACGGAGTCGTAGCTCAGCATGTAGGCAAGGTAGTCCGGCTCCAGCAGGTCGTTGATCGCCACGATCTCGATATCGTTGCCGAAGTTCTGCACGGCAGAGCGCAGCACGTTGCGGCCGATGCGGCCGAAGCCGTTGATGCCGACCTTGATGGTCATGAGTGAACGTCCTCTCTTGGGGATGGCAGGCAAGGCCGCGGCGGCGGCCGGGAAACCGCCATTTTACAGCCAATCCGCCCGGGTTGCCCGACCGCCGCGGCAGGCCGGGCGAGGCCGGATGGCATGGCACCGGCTGGCGCCGTGCACGGGGCACGGCGAGCGGCAAAAAGCCGCAGCCGTCTGTGGCATGCTGCGGACATCATTCCGCCGGATCAACCACCATGAGCTTCGCCCGCCGCGCCGCCGTCTTTCTGGCCTGTCTCGTCATCGCGCCGGCACAGGCATGGGGGCCGCTGGGTCACAGCGTGGTGGCCGAACTGGCGCAGCGCCACCTGAGTCCCGCCGCCGAAGCCGAGGTCGTGCGCCTGCTGGCGCCGGAGCACACCAGTTCGCTGGCCGACATCGCCAACTGGCCGGACCAGATGCAGGACGATCCGGCGATGGCGGCCTTGTGGAAGCAGACCCGCGGCCAGCACTACATCAATTTCCGCGGCGGCAGCGCCTGCGACTACGTGCCGCCGCGCGATTGCGGCAAGGGCAACTGTGTGGTGTCGGCCCTGCAGTATTACGTCGGCGTGCTGGGCGACCGCAGCCAGAGCGACAAGGCGCGGCGCAACGCGCTGAAATTCGTGGTGCATTTTGTCGGCGACATCCACCAGCCGCTGCATGCCGGCTATCGCGACGACAAGGGTGGCAACACCTTCCAGGTGCAGTTCGAGGGCAAGGGCAGCAACCTGCACAAGGTGTGGGATTCGAGCATGCTCTACAGCCGCGACCTGGACTGGCAGCAGTACGCGGAGCGGCTGGATTCCGCCGTGCCGGTCGCGCTGCCCGCGCCGATCGCCCCGCTGGACAACCCCTACGCCCAGTGGGCCGAGGAATCCTGCCGGATCACCGCCGAGCCGGGCTTCTATCCGTCCGGGCATGCGATCGACAAGGCCTACGTCCGGGCCGAGCTGCCCGAGGCGGAGCTGCGCCTGCGCCAGGCCGGCCGTCGGCTGGCGGCGGTACTGAACCTCGCCCTGGGCAAATAGCCGTCCGTCCGCGTCACCGTCTTCATGCATACGAATGCATGGGGGTGGCGCGCTGCCATTCATCTGCTAGCCTCGACCCATGAACGAGAATCCGCTGCGCCGTACCAAGATCGTCGCCACCCTCGGTCCCGCCACCGACGCGCCGGGCATGCTGGCGCGAGTCATCACCGAAGGCGTCAACGTGGTACGCCTGAATCTGTCGCACGGCCAGCCCGATGATCATCGGGCGCGCGCCAATGCGGTGCGTGCCGCAGCCAGCGAAGCCGGTTGCGAGGTGGGCATCCTGGCCGACCTGCAAGGCCCGAAGATCCGCATCGAGACGTTCGCCAACGGGCCGGTGGAGCTGGCCGATGGCGCGCCCTTCGTGCTGGATTGCCGGCCCGATGCGCCGCCCGGCGACGCCTCGCGCGTGGGCGTGAGTTATTACGGCCTGCCCGGCGACGTGCAGGCCGGCGACGTGCTGCTGCTGGACGACGGACTCGTCGCGCTGACCGTGCTGGACGTGGTCGGCGCCGAGGTACGCTGCCAGGTGCTGATCGGCGGCAGGCTGTCCAACCGCAAGGGACTCAACCGCCAGGGCGGCGGACTGTCGGTGACGGCGCTGTCGGACAAGGACAAGTCCGACATCAAGCTGGCCGCCGAGATCGGTGCGGACTTCCTGGCCATCTCCTTCGTCCGTTCGGCCGAGGACATGCACCAGGCGCGCCGCCTGCTGCACGAGGCCGGCGGCAACGCCGCGCTGGTGGCGAAGATCGAGCGCGCCGATGCGATCCCCGTGCTGGGCGAAATCATCGACGCGTCCGACGTGGTGATGGTGGCGCGCGGCGACCTTGGCGTGGAGATCGGCGACGCCGAGCTGCCCGGCCTGCAGAAGAAGATCATCCGCGAGTCGGTGCAGCGCAACCGCGCGGTGATCACCGCCACGCAGATGCTGCAGTCGATGGTGCGTTCGCCGATCCCCACCCGGGCCGAAGTGCTCGACGTGGCCAACGCGGTGATCGACGGCACCGACGCGGTGATGCTGTCGGAGGAAACCGCCGCCGGCGCGCATCCGGACAAGGCGGTGGCCGCGATGCGCCGGATCTGCCTGGGCGCCGAACGCCAGTTCGAGCCGAAGGAGGACCTGACCGCCACCGGCCACATGCTCGATCGCACCGACCAGGCGATCGCGCTGGCCGCGATGATGCTGGCCAGCCAGCTCGACGTGCGGGCGATCGTGGCGCTGACCGAATCCGGCGCCACCGCGCAATGGCTGTCACGCTACGGCAGCGCCGTACCGATCTTTGCCCTGTCGCCGATGGCCGGCTCGCGTCGGCGCATGTTGCTGTTGCGCGACGTGCAGCCGGTGGCGTTCTCCCACGAGGGCCTGACTTCGGTCGCCACCGCACGCTCGGCGGTGCAGCAGTTGTTCGCCCAGGGACGTCTGCAGGAAGGCGATCGCGTGGTGCTGACCCAGGGCGACCACGTCGGCCAGGGCGGGGGGACCAATACGCTGAAGCTGCTTTCGGTCGGCAGCGACGGCATGGTGGAGTGCCTGCGCGACCTGTGATGCTGACGGCTTGCTGTCTGGCCGGGTCGTGCTGACTGTCGCTGAACAAGCGGTCGACTAAACTTGAACTGCCCACCCGTGCTGGAGAAACGCCATGAAGACCCATTTCCGCCCGTTGCGCCAAGGACTGTTGCTGGCATTGGCGCTTGGCGTCGTCGCCCCGGTGTTCGCCCAGGGCCAGGCGCGCAAGATCGACCAGCAGGACCTCTATCGCTACTGGATCCTGCTCAACACCCAGGTGCAGATGGATGTGCCCAATACGGGATTGAACCTGGACAAGCCCGGCTGCGCGGCGGTGACGTATACGGTCGGTTCGGACGGCGTGCCGATGAACGTGCAGGTGGTCAAGGTGGTGCCCAAGAGCGACCTGGGGCCGGTCGCGCGCAGCGCGGTTTCCAACTTCCGCTACGGCCCGTCGCTGAACAACCGCATCGGTGAGCCGGTGGCCACCTATTACATCGTGCCGTTCAACGCGCCCAAGGACCCGGCCCAGCGCCAGCAGCTGATGGATGCCTGCAAGCTGCCCGGCTACACGCCCTGAGGCGGTCGCGGGCCGCTGCGGGGCCGTCTGACGCGCCGGCCGGTGAATCTGGCCTATAATTGCCGTTTTGAACCATGCCGCTTCGTCTTCGAGGCGGCTTCAACCATGTGCGGGCGTGAAGCCGGCCGCACCACGGAGTCGTCATGAGTATTGAAGATCTCGAAAGCATCGCCCTGGCGATGGTCGCGCCCGGCAAGGGCATCATCGCCATCGACGAGTCGACCAACACCATCCGGAAGCGTTTCGAGGCCGTCGGCATCGAGAACACCGAGGAGAACCGTCGCGCCTACCGCGAGCTGCTGCTGACCACGCCGGGCCTGAACGAGCACATCTCCGGCGCGATCCTGTACGACGAGACGATCCGCCAGTCGACCAGGGACGGCGTGCCGTTCACCCAGGTCATGAAGAAGCTGGGCATCATCCCCGGCATCAAGGTCGACAAGGGCCCGCAGCCGCTGGCCGGCTTCCCCGGCGACGTCGTCACCGAAGGCCTCGACGGCCTGCGTGAACGCCTGCAGGAATACGCCAAGCTCGGCGCGCAGTTCGCCAAGTGGCGCGCGGTGATCAACATCACCGAAGAAAACCCCAGCTCCACCGCGATCGAGGCGAACTGCCACGTGCTGGCGCGCTATGCGGCGCTGTGCCAGGAAGCGGGCCTGGTGCCGATGGTCGAGCCCGAAGTGATCATGGACGGCGACCACAGCATCGAGGTCAGCTACGAAGTGCACGAGGCCGTGCTGCGCAGCCTGTTCAACGCGCTGTACGAGCAGAATGTGATGCTGGAAGGCACCATCCTGAAGATCAGCATGGTCATCCCGGGCAAGGACTCGGACGAGCAGGTCGACGTCGAGGAAGTGGCCGAGGCCACCGTGCGCGTGCTGAAGTCCACCGTGCCGGCCTCGCTGCCGGGCATCGTGTTCCTTTCCGGCGGCCAGACCGACGAGCAGTCCACCGCCCACCTCAACGCGATGAACCAGATCGGTCCGCATCCGTGGCCGCTGTCGTTCTCCTACGGCCGCGCGATGCAGCAGGCCGCGCTGAAGCTGTGGGCGAAGGACATGAAGGCGAACTACGCCGACGCCCAGAAAACCGTGCACGCCCGCGCCCGTGACAACGGGCTGGCGGCGCTGGGTCAGTGGAAGGGCTGAGGTCGAATTCCCGCGATCGTCGGTGATCGCGGGAAGCAGCACGCTACAAAGAGAACGGGCGCCTCGCGGCGCCCGTTTTTTTACCTTGAGCCGACAACCGATCAGAAGCGATATTCGGCGCTGACCGAGACCATGTCGGTGCTGAGGTCCACGCGGTCCTTCTTCGCGTCGTAGTAGTCGTAGTTCAGGCCGACACTGACGTTGTTGCTGAAGTCGTAACCCACGCCGGCACCGGCGTACCAGCTGGTGTCGTCCAGGCCCTTGCGAACCGGGTTGGCGTCGTTGCTGAGGCCGTGGCCCTTCCAGCCGTAGATGCCGCCACGGGCGCTGACGTACCAGTTCGGGGTGACATTGAAGTGGCCGTTGACGCCGGCCGTCCAGCCGTGCAGCTGCGACTTGCCATCCTCGACCACCGGCTGGCTGTTGAAGATGTTCTTGGCGTGGATGTTGCCCAGATCGTTGTAACCGACCTCGGCGCCCAGCGCGACCGACGGGCTCACCGCCCAACGGTAACCGCCGTTGATGCCATAGCCGGTGTCGTTGTCGTCGTACGCACCATGGTTGATCGAGGTCTGGCCGACGTTGCCGTTGATGAACCAGCCGTCATTGTGGGTGGGCGCGCTCTGCGCGAACACGGCGGGGCCGGCGAACACGCCAGCAGTGGCCAGGGCGAGGGCGATCAGGGTCTTGTTCATTTTCATGGAGCTTCTCCAGTTTGTTGTCATGGCAGTCGGCCCGATGGGGGAATGGCCGCTGCTGGTGGTGCGCTGTCCAAGGTGGCCGGCGACACGGAGACTTAGATGGGTCGGGCCGGGAAAGATTCAATACCGATTAGTTCAGTATTAAGCCAGCGTTAACGAAAACGGTTCGGGACGGATCAGAAGCGGTACTCGGCGGTCAGCGAGGCCGTGTCCGAGGTCAGGCCGACCCGATCCTTGTTGGCGCGGTAGTAGTCGTACGACAAGCCCAGGCTGAAATGCGGGTTGAAGTCGTAGCCCGTGCCCACGCCGGCATACCAGTCGACCTGGTCGAGGTCATGCCGGTTGATGTCCTGGTTGGCGTAGCCGTGGCCCTTCCAGCCATACACGCCGGCCCGGCCGCTGACATACAGCCCCTGCCACACGTTGATCTTGCCGTTGACCCCGGCGGTCCAGCCGCGCAGCGCGTTGCGGCGGTCGGTCAGGTTGACGTCGTTGCTGTTGAAGGCGTTCTTCAGCTTGAAGTTGCCCAGGTCGTTGTAGCCGACCTCCACGCCGAGGCCGACATCCGGGCCGACCTTCCAGCGGTAGCCGCCGTTGATGGCGTAGGTCGTCGGGTGGTCGTTGTAGGGGCCGACGCGCATATGGGCCTGGCCGACACTGCCGTTGAGGAACCAGTTGCCGCCGCCGATTGGCTGGCCGGGCTGGAAGTTGCCGCTGGTGGCGGCGTCGGTCGTGCCGGTCGTGGACTGGATGTCCTGGGCAAAGACCGGGACTGTGCAAAGTGCAGTGGTGGTGATGGCGAGTGCGAATAGATGCTTGTTCATGGGGATTCCTCTTCTTTGATCCGGACCACGGCGCGTTCAGCGAAACGCACGGGTCGGGCAGCGCTCGGGGATGGCGCTGCGGGCACATTGATAGTGGGTCGAGACTGAAGCTTGCCGAACCGTGGGGTGTCGGGGTTAAGCGGTGATTAATCGGAAAGCCGCAGACGACAGCGCACGGTCGATCGGCGACAATAGATGTTTTGCACCCGCCGGAGACTGCCGATGACCACCCGCCGCGAACTCGCCAACGCCGTGCGCGCCCTTGCCATGGACGCCGTGGAGGCGGCCAAGTCCGGTCATCCGGGCATGCCCATGGGCATGGCCGACATCGCCGAGGTGCTGTGGAACGATTTCCTGAAGTTCAATCCGGCCAACCCCAAGTGGTTCAACCGCGATCGCTTCGTGCTGTCCAACGGTCACGGCTCGATGCTGCAGTACGCGCTGCTGCACCTGACCGGCTTCGACCTGCCGATGGAGCAGCTGAAGCGCTTCCGCCAGCTGCATTCGAAGACTGCCGGCCATCCGGAAGCCAGCGAAACGCCGGGAGTGGAAACCACCACCGGCCCGCTGGGCCAGGGCCTGGCCAACGCCGTCGGCTTCGCGCTGGCGGAGAAGGTGCTGGCGGCGCACTTCAACCGTGACGGCCACGAAGTGGTCGATCACCACACCTACGTCTTCCTCGGCGACGGCTGCCTGATGGAGGGCATCTCGCACGAAGTCGCCTCGCTGGCCGGCACCTGGCAGCTGGGCAAGCTGGTGGCGATCTATGACGACAATGGCATCTCGATCGACGGCGAAGTGCACGGCTGGTTCACCGACGACACTCCGGCGCGCTTCGAGGCCTACGGCTGGAACGTGATCCGCGGCGTCGACGGGCACGACGCCGAGGCGATCAGCAAGGCGATTGCTGCCGCCACGGCGCAGCACGACAAGCCCACCCTGATCTGCGCGAAGACCATCATCGGTTTCGGCGCGCCGCACAAGCAGGGCAAGGAAGAAAGCCACGGCGCCCCGCTGGGCAAGGACGAGATCGCCGCCGCCCGCGAACAGCTGGGCTGGAAGTACGCCCCGTTCGAAATCCCGACCGAGATCTACGCCGGCTGGGATCACAAAAAGTCAGGTAATGAGGCCGAGCAGGGCTGGAACGACGCGTTCGCGAAGTACGCCGCCGCGCATCCGGAGCTGGCCGCCGAGTTCAAGCGCCGCCTCGCCGGCGAGCTGCCCGCCGACTGGGCGGAAAAGTCACAGGCGTATATCGCGAAATTGCAGGCCGAGGGCCCGGAAGTGGCCTCGCGCAAGGCCTCGCAGATGACGCTGGACGCGTTCGGCCCGCTGCTGCCCGAGCTGATCGGCGGCTCGGCCGACCTGGCCGGCTCCAACCTCACCAAGTGGAAGGGCAGCCTCGATGCCGGCAATGGCGACAGCGCCGGCGGCAAGGGCAACTACGTCTACTACGGCGTGCGCGAGTTCGGCATGACCGCGATCGCGAATGGTCTTGCCCTGCACGGCGGCTTCATCCCGTACGACGCGACCTTCCTGGTGTTCTCCGACTACGCGCGCAACGCGGTGCGCATGAGCGCGCTTATCCCGGCGCACGCGATCCACGTCTATACCCACGACTCGATCGGCCTGGGCGAGGACGGTCCGACCCACCAGCCGGTCGAGCACATGGCCAGCCTGCGCTACATCCCGAACAACCAGTTGTGGCGTCCGTGCGACGCGGTGGAATCGGCCGCGTCGTGGAAGGCGGCGATCGAGCGCAAGGGCGCGCCGTCGTGCCTGATCTTCTCGCGGCAGAACCTCAAGCATCAGCAGCGCAGCGAGCAGCAGGTCGCCGACATCCAGCGCGGCGGCTACGTGCTGTCCGATCCGCTGGACACGAAGTTCCAGGCCATCCTGATCGCCACCGGCTCGGAAGTGGAACTGGCCATGGAAGCCTCGCGCGCGCTGGCCCAGCAGGGCGTGGCCGTGCGCGTGGTGTCGATGCCGTGCACCGAGGTGTTCGACGCGCAGCCACTGGAATACCGCGAAGGCGTGCTGCCCGGTTGGTGCCGAGCCCGCGTGGCGGTGGAAGCGGCGACCGCCGACTTCTGGTGCAAGTACGTGGGCCTGGACGGCGAGGTCATCGGCATGACCACGTTCGGTGCCTCCGCGCCGGCGCCGCAGCTGTTCGAGCACTTCGGTTTCACCGTGTCGCACGTGATCGATGCAGTGAAGCGCGTCGTGCGCTGAGCGCGGGCTTCTCCACAAAGAAAGCCGCGGCATGCCGCGGCTTTTTTTACGCGCCGGCAAGCTCAGGCGAGCAGCAGCCGGGCCAGGTCGTCCGGTGTCGCCGCGATCGCGCTGGCGCCGGCCTGCTCCAGTTCCTCGCGGTTGCCGAAGCCCCACAGCACGCCGAAGCCGCGCACGCGGTTGGCCACTGCGCCGTCGATGTCGAAGTGGCGGTCGCCGATCATCACGGCGTCTGCCGGGTCGCTGTCGAAGTCCGCCAGCGCCTCGGCGATCATCGAGGCCTTCTCGCTGTGTGCGCTGCCCGGATGCGGGCCGTACAGGCGCAGGAAGGCGTCGCCGAAGGGCAGGTGGGCAATGATCGGCGCGGCGTGGCGGTGCGGCTTGCTGGTGACCACGGCCAGTCGGTGACCGGCGCCGAGCAGCCGTTCGATCAGCGCCTCGATGCCCGGATAGATCTCGTGTTCCCGCCAGCCCAGCGTGTTGAAACGCTCGTGGTAGTAATCCACCGCCGCCTCGATCCGCTCGGGATCTTGATCCAGCAAGGGCGCAAAGCTGTGCCGCAGCGGCGGACCGATCCAGCGGCGCAGTTCCTCGTGCGCGGGCGCCGGCACGTCGAGCCGGGCCAGCGCGTGTCTCACGCAGGCGGTGATGCCATGCTCGGAATCGATCAGGGTGCCGTCGAGGTCGAACAGGCAGAGCATTACTTGGCGGCCCGCGCCTTCAATGCGGTGACTGCGGGCAGTTCCTTGCCTTCGAGGAATTCCAGGAACGCGCCGCCGCCGGTGGAGATGTAGGAAACCTGGTCGGCGATGCCGTACTTGTCGACCGCGGCCAGGGTGTCGCCGCCGCCGGCGATCGAGAACGCGTCCGACGCGGCGATCGCGCGGGCCAGGGTCTCGGTGCCCTTGCCGAAGGCGTCGAACTCGAACACGCCGACCGGACCGTTCCACACCACGGTGCCGGCCTTGGCGATCAGCGCGGCGTAGATCTCCGCGGTTTGCGGGCCGATGTCGAGGATCATCTCGTCCGGTCCGACCTGGTCGACCGGTTTCACCGTGGCCGGCGCCTGGGCGGAGAAGGTCGGTGCCACCACCACGTCGACCGGCATCGGCACTTCGGCGCCACGTCGCTTCGCGTCGGCCAGCACCTTCTTCGCCGCGTCGATCAGGTCCATCTCCACCAGCGAGTTGCCGACCGAGTGGCCCATCGCCGCGATGAAGGTGTTGGCGATGCCGCCGCCCACGATCAACTGGTCGACCTTGCCGATCAGGTTGTCCAGCAGGGTCAGCTTGGTCGACACCTTCGAACCGGCCACGATCGCCAGCAGCGGGTGGGCCGGATGTTCCAGCGCCTTGCCCAGCGCGTCGAGCTCGGCGCACAGCAGCGGGCCGGCGGCGGCGACCGGGGCATACCTGATCACGCCGTGGGTCGAGGCCTGGGCGCGGTGTGCAGTGCCGAAGGCATCCATCACGAAGATGTCGCACAGCGCCGCATACTGCTTCGCCAGCGCTTCGTCGTCCTTGCCCTCGCCGACATTCATGCGGCAGTTTTCCAGCAGCACGACCTCGCCGGGGCCGACCTCGACGCCGGCGGCCAGGTAGTCGGAAACCAGCCGCACCGGCTGATCCAGCTTGCCGCCGAGCCACAGCGCCACCGGAGCCAGCGAGGACTCGGCGTCGAACTGGCCTTCCTTGGGTCGGCCCAGGTGCGACATCACCATGACCCGGGCGCCGGCATCGCGGGCGGCCCGGATGGTTGGCAGGGCGGCGTCGAGGCGCTGGGTCGAGGTGATCTGGCCGTGGTCGTCGAACGGCACGTTCAGGTCTTCGCGGATCAGCACGCGCTGGTCGCGCAAATCGAGGTCGCTCATGCGGGTGACGGACACGGCAGGACTCCAGTGGTGGTCGGGGTTCACCGCGAACGGCGGCAGCCGGGTATTGTCCGGTCCCGGTCGTGTCGATGCAAACCGGGGCACCGGCGACGGGGCGTTGCGGGCCGGCCCGGCCCGGGCCACACTGTCGCCTGCTTGCCATCATCGTGCAGAGGGGGACTGCTCATGGCCACCGGTCTGGTGCTCTACAGCTACTGGCGCTCCAGCGCCGCCTATCGCGTGCGCATCGCGCTCAACCTCAAGGGGCTGGAGTACGAAACCCGGCCGGTGCACCTGGTGCAGGACGGCGGTCAGCAGCATGCGCCGGCCTTCCAGGCACTCAACCCGCAGGAAATGGTGCCGTGCCTGCTCGATGGCGATCGGGTGATCACCCAGTCACTGGCGATCATGGAATACCTGGACGAGATGCACCCGGAACTGGAAACGGCCCTGCTGCCGGTGGACGCCCGCGGTCGCGCCCAGGTCAGGGCGCTGGCGATGGCGGTCACCTGCGACATCCATCCATTGGGCAACCTGCGTGTCCTGCAACAGCTGGAAGCCGAATTCGGGGCCAGCGAGGAACAGCGCGCGACCTGGTCGCGGCACTGGATGGCCGTGGGTTTCAAGGCGATCGAGGAGCAGCTGTCCGACAGCGCCGCGACGGGCCGCTATTGCCACGGCGAGACGCCGAGCATGGCCGACGCCTGCCTGATTCCGCAGGTATACAACGCGCTGCGCTGGAAACTGCCGATGGACGACTACCCCACCATCGCGCGCATCCACCGCGCCTGCAACGAGCTGGAAGCCTTCCAGCGGGCTGCGCCGGAGGCTCAGCCGGACGCGCCTTGAGAACGTGCAGGAGCGCACCTTGTGCGCGATCGCTTTGTCGGGGGTGGGGATCTGCCGCAACCGTGACCCCTCATCCGACCCTTCGGGCCACCTGCATTCGGGCCATCCTTGGCCCTCACCCTTCGGGCGGCTGTCGCCGTGCAAATCGGCAATCCTGCCGATTTGTCTCCCCGGCGGGGAGAAGGGGTTTTGCGGCGGCCATGGGGCGCTTTTCTAGAAGCCCATCCCGTACGGGTCGTTGCCGGCCAGTTCCTCGTCGCTGGTGCCGCCTTCGGCCAGGCGGATCTTCAGGGCCAGGCCGTCGCGCGAGTCGGACTTGTTGAGCGCTTCGTCCAGGTCCACGCGGCCTTCCTTGTACAGGCGGTAGAGCGACTGGTCGAAGGTCTGCATGCCTTCCTGCAGGCTGCGGTCCATCGCCTCCTTGATCTCGTGGGTCTGGCCGCGGCGGATCATGTCGCGGATCAGCGGGGTGTTCAGCAGCACCTCGGCGGCGGGAATGCGCCGGCCGTCCTTGCCGATCACCAGGCGCTGGCTGATCACCGCGCGCAGGTTCAGCGCCAGGTTCATCAGCACGTTCTTGTGCGCCGATTCGGGGAAGAAGTTGAGGATGCGTTCCAGCGTCTGGTCGGCGTTGTTCGAGTGCAGCGTGGCCAGGCACAGGTGGCCGGTCTCGGAGAAGGCGATCGCCGCTTCCATGGTGTCGGTGTCGCGGATCTCGCCGATCATGATCACGTCCGGCGCCTCGCGCATCGCGTTCTTCAGGGCCTCGTGATAGGTGTGGGTGTCCAGGCCCACCTCGCGCTGGTTGACGATCGACTTCTTGTGCCGGTGCAGGTACTCGATCGGATCCTCGATGGTGAGGATGTGGCCGGAGGAATTCGTGTTGCGGTGGTCGAGCATCGCCGCCAGCGTGGTCGACTTGCCCGAGCCGGTGGCGCCGACCACCAGGATCAGGCCGCGCGGCTCCATGATCAGGTCGCGGAAGATCTTCGGCAGCTGCAGCTGCTCGATGCTGGGAATCTCGCTCTTGATCGCGCGGATCACCATGCCCACTTCGCCGCGCTGCTTGAACACGTTGATGCGGAAGCGCCCGGCTTCCTTCACCGCCAGCGCCATGTTCAATTCAAGGTCGCGCTCGAACTGGGGCACCTGGCCTTCGTCCATCAGCGAGTAGGCGATCTTCTTGACCATGCCGCTGGGAAGGCCGGTATTGCCCAGCGGATACAGTTTGCCCTCGACCTTGATATTCACCGGGGCCCCCGTGGACAGGAACATGTCCGACGCGCCCTTGTCTACCATAAGCTTGAGGAAGTAACCGATGTCCACGAAAAACCCCTAGTTTGCGAAATGCGCGTTGCAATGATGGATTATGCCCGCCCACAATACGCTGCGACACACCATGAGGAATGTGATGCACATCTTTTCCCTGCCGGCCGGACATTTCCGGCCCGGCCGCACCGTCCTGATCGCCCTGGTCCTGGCCCTGTTCGTGGCTGGCTGCGCCTCGGTGCCGCCGCCCAATGACTCGATGAACATGGCCCAGACCCAGCTGCAGATGGCTCGCGACGCCGGCGCGGCCGATTATGCGCCGGTGGACCTCGGGTTTGCCCAGGACAAGTTCCAGCTGGCGCAGTCGGCCATGGCCGAACGCAAGTACGCCGACGCGGCGAACCTGGCAGAGGAATCCCGCGCCGACGCGGAACTGGCCCAGGCCAAGGCCCGCCTGGGCGCAGCGCGCGCCCAGATCCAGAGCAAGATGCAGGAAAACAGCCGCCTGCGGGCCCAGGGCGAGGCTGCGGCCGCCGCGGCGCAGGCGCCTGCGCCGGCGCCACCGGCCAGCAACGCCCAGCCCACCGAAGACATGCCGGCACCGCCGTCCTCGGCGCTGTCCGCGCCGGCCGGTGACGGTTTCCAGACCGTGCCGGACAACGCACAACAGCCTGCGGTGGACCCCGCGGGAGGTCAGCCATGAGGCATTCCGCCATCATCCTCGCCACCCTCGCGCTGGCGTTGGCTACGCTGGGTTCGGCCCATGCCCGCCAGGACGACATCGACATCAACCGCCTGACCGGCAGCCTCAACCAGCTCGCCAGCGATCCCAGCCTTGGCGCCTACGCCCAGGCCGAACAGGCCCGTGCCCGCGACGCCATCAACCGGCTGGCCCAGGCCGGCTCGCGCGAACGGCCGCATGCGCTCTATCTGGCCGAGCGTCGCGTCGACCTGGCCAAGACTGCCGCCCAGGTGCAGGACGCCCAGGTCAAGCTGACCCAGCTCGACCGCGAACACGACCAGATCCTGCTGGACAACAGTCGCCGTGATGCGGAGCTGGCCCGGCGCGAGCTGGAGCGGCAGCGCCTGCAATACCAGCTGGCGCAGGAGGAGGCGGCCCGGCTGCAGGCGCAAGGGCTGGAGTATTCGCAGGCGGCCGACCAGGCCCGGGCCGAAGCGGATCGGGCGAAGAAGCTGGCTGCGGCGCAGAGCAAGGTGGCACGCGCCGCCAAGCGGCAGGCCGAGCTGGCGGCCCAGGCCGCCAAGGCGTTGCGCTCGCAGATGGAAAGCGCGGACAAGCCTTCCGCGACCGATGCCAAGCCGTCCGGCCAGCATCGCTGAGCGGTCGTTTCCGAACCCCGTTAGGGTCGCGGAAGAAAGTCGTTGAGTGGATGTAAAAGACTGTTTTGGCAGTTTTTTACGGAACTTTCCACGCTTCTCGAAAGTGCCCTCGAAACGCTTGCACCCCCTCTGGCGGGGGAGTAGGGTCAAAGTCCCACGGGGCATCCCGACCCCGTGGGTCATTGACCGAACCATGCACGCATTCCTCGCTTCGAAAGCTTCCTCCGCATCCGGGATTCCGGCGCGGATCGAGGGTGCGCGCCCCGGTTCACCGTCTGCGGACGGCCGGTAGCGTCCGCACGTCAACTCGCGAGGAGGTCGGACCATGTTTGAAAACCAGCAGCGTGATGATGTCGAGGCATTGATGAAGGCCGATGCGGAATTCCGGCGGCTTTACCAGCATCACAGGGAACTCGACAGCAAGGTGCACGACGCCGACATCGGCGTGCTGCCCATCGACGACATGACCCTGGCCAGCATGAAGAAGGAAAAACTGCTGGCCAAGGCCCGACTCGAACGCATGTGGGCAGACCGGGCGCATCTCGTCCACTGAACTCGGTTGTTCGCGAACGCGGCCCCGGGCCCTTCCGCCAGACGGAAAGGGTGCCGGGGCCGCCGCGTTTGCACTGTCCGCTGCGGGCGCTCGGGTATCATGGCCCTCTTGTCGCGACGGTCTTCATCCCGTCGCAACCACATCACGGAGCCCCCATGACGGTTCACCAGAGCGTTCTTGAATTGATCGGCCGCACCCCGATGGTCCGCACCCAGCGCCTGGACACCGGCCTGTGCCAGCTGTTCCTCAAGCTGGAGAGCGCCAACCCCGGCGGCTCGATCAAGGATCGCATCGGCCTGTCGATGATCGAGGGTGCCGAGAAGGACGGCCGCATCCGCCCGGGCGACATCCTGGTCGAAGGCACCGCCGGCAACACCGGCCTTGGCCTGGCCCTGGTGGCGCAGGCCAAGGGCTACCGCCTGATCCTGGTGGTGCCGGACAAGATGAGCCGCGAGAAGATCTTCAACCTGAAGGCGATGGGCGCCGAGGTGGTGCTGACCCGTTCCGACGTGGCCAAGGGTCACCCCGAGTATTACCAGGACATGGCCGAGCGGATCGCCCGCGAGACGCCCGGCGCGTACTTCATCAACCAGTTCGGCAACCCCGACAACCCGGCCGCGCACATCGCCACCACCGGGCCCGAAATCCTCGAGCAGATGGACGGCCAAGTCGACGCGATCGTGCTCGGCTGCGGTTCGTCCGGCACGCTGAGCGGCCTGTCGAAATTCTTCGCCGAGCACTCGCCGCAGACCGAACTGGTGCTGGCCGACCCGGTCGGTTCCATCCTTGCCGAATACATCAACGAGGGCACGCTCTCGACCAAGTCGGCCAGCTGGATGGTCGAAGGCATCGGCGAGGACTTCCTGCCGGGCATCAGCGACTTCACCCGGGTGAAGAAGGCCTACGCGATCCCCGACAAGGAAAGCTTCCTCACCGCCCGCGAGCTGCTGGCGAAGGAAGGCGTGCTGGGCGGCTCGTCCACCGGCACCCTGCTGGCCGCGGCGCTGCGCTACTGCCGCGAGCAGACCACGTCGAAGCGCGTGGTGACCCTGGTCTGCGACACCGGCAACAAGTATCTGTCCAAGCTGTACAACGACTACTGGATGCTCGACAACGGCTTCATCGAGCGCGAGCAGCACGGCGACTTGCGCGACCTGCTGCTGCGCCCGTTCGCCCAGCGCGACACCGTGGTGGTCGGCCCCAATGAATTGCTGATCACCGCCTACAACCGCATGAAGCTGTACGACGTGTCGCAGCTGCCGGTGATGGACGGCCGCAAGCTGGTGGGCATCGTCGACGAGTCGGACGTGCTGATGCACGTGCACGCCGACGAGTCGCGTTTCCGCGATTCGGTGTCGAGCGCCATGATCACCAGCCTGCAGAAACTCGACGTGCGCTCGCCGGTCGAGTCGCTGCTGCCGGTGTTCGAGCGCGGCCATGTGGCCATCGTGGTCGACGGCGACGACTTCCTCGGCCTGATCACCCGCATCGACCTGCTGAACTGGTTGCGTCGCAAGGTGAACTGATGACCCGGCCCGCCACATGCCCGAAAGGCTGCAGTCAGGTCGCACACGCATAATCACTCATCCCCCGACGGGGCCGGAGGTCCCGTCTTTCACCCAAGGAAACCTGCTCGATGTGTGGAATTGTTGCTGCCGTTGCCCAGCGTGATGTCGCGCCGCTGCTGATCGCAGGCCTGAAGGCGCTCGAATACCGGGGTTACGACTCGTCCGGCGTGGCCGTGATCGATCGCGGCGAGATCCGGCGGGCGCGCGCCAAGGGCAAGGTGCGCGAAATGGAGGCGCTGTACCTGGCCGATCCGCTGCCCGGCGGCACCGGCATCGCGCATACGCGCTGGGCCACCCACGGCGTGCCCAGCGAGGCGAACGCGCATCCGCACATGGCCGGACGCATCTCCATCGTGCACAACGGCATCATCGAGAACTACGCCAGCCTGCGCGCCGAACTGCAGGCGGGTGGCCACGTGTTTACCTCGGACACCGACACCGAAGTGATGGCGGCGCTGATCGACCGGCGCTACGCGGCGGGCGTGAGTCTGCGCGAGGCAGTGCTGGCCACCGTGCGCGAACTGGAAGGTGCCTACGCGATTGCCGTGCTCAGCAGTGAAGAACCCGACCGTGTGGTCGGTGCACGTCGCGGCGCGCCGCTGCTGGTCGGCCTCGGCATCGGCGAGAACTTCCTGGGCTCCGATGCGCAGGCGCTGATCCAGGTCACCAACAAGATGCTCTATCTCGACGAGGACGACGTGGTCGAGATCACCCGCGACCACGTGCAGGTATTCGGCCTGGACGGCACGCCGGTGGAGCGTGAGGTGCACGAGAGCGAGCTGTCGAAGGATGCGGTCGAGCGGGGTGAATACCGCCACTACATGCAGAAGGAGATCTTCGAGCAGCCGCGTGCGGTGGCCGACACGCTGGAGGCGCGCATTGGCCCGCATGGCGTGCTGCCGAACATCTTCGGCATCGACAGCGACGCGCTGCTGCAAGCCACCCGCGGCCTGCACATCATCGCCTGCGGCACCAGCTACCACGCCGGCCTCGTCGCCAAGTACTGGATCGAGGAATTCGCGCGCCTGCCGGTCAGCGTGGAAGTGGCCAGCGAATTTCGTTATCGCGAGGCGGTGGTGCCGAGCGGCACGCTGTTCGTCGCCATCTCCCAATCCGGCGAAACCGCCGACACGCTGGCCGCGATGCGCGAGTCGGGTCGCCGCGGTTATCTGGGCACCCTGGTCATCTGCAATTCGCCCGAATCCTCGCTGGTGCGCGAGGCCGACCTGAAGCTGATGACCCGTGCCGGCCCCGAGATCGGCGTGGCCTCGACCAAGGCCTTCACCACCCAGCTGGCCGGCCTCGCCCTGCTGGCGCTGGAGCTGGCTCGCCGCAACGGGCTCGATGATGCGCGCTACGCCGCGCTGTGCGCCGAGCTGCAGCATCTGCCCCGGGCGATCGAGGACGCGCTGCAGCTGGAGCCGGCGATCATCGAGCTGTCGGCCGAATTCATCCACCGCCAGCACGCCCTGTTCCTGGGTCGCGGCGCGCAATATCCGGTCGCGCTGGAAGGCGCGCTGAAGCTCAAGGAAATCTCCTACATCCACGCCGAAGCCTATCCCGCGGGCGAGCTCAAGCACGGTCCGCTGGCCCTGGTCGACGAGAACATGCCGATCGTGGCGGTGGCGCCGAACGGCCCGCTGCTGGACAAGCTGAAGTCCAACCTGCAGGAGGTGCGTGCCCGCGGCGGTCGCCTGATCGTGTTCGCCGACGGTGCCGCCGGCATGGACGACATGGCCGCCCACGGCACGATGCTGCGCGTGGAATCCGGCGGCAGCTTCATTGCCCCGGCGGTGTTCACCGTGCCGCTGCAGCTGCTGGCCTACCACGTGGCCGTGCTGCGCGGCACCGACGTCGACCAGCCACGCAACCTGGCCAAGTCGGTCACCGTCGAGTAATTCCGCGCTTCACCCCGGCACGGGATGTGCCGTCGCATGTGAAGGCCCCGGTCCACGCCGGGGCCTTCGCCGTCTGGCAGCTAGAACTCCTGCTTGAAGCGGATGCCGATCGTGCGCGGCAGGCTGTAGCCGGTGTAGACCTGACCGTTCGGGTATGACGTCACCACCCCGTGCGCGCCGCAGACGTCGACGCCGCACTCGGTGTACTTGTATTGCGCCGAGCGCTTGTCGAACGCGTTGTTGATGTAGACGTCGGCCGACCAGCTGCCTTTCTGCACGCCGGCCGACAGATCCAGCGTGGTGTAGGCGGGCAGGTCGCCGAGCAGCGCCCGCTCGCTCAGGCGCAGGTCGGTGGTGCGCTTGCCGACGTGGACCAGTGCCGCCTGCACGAACGCGTCGCTGTCACCGATGTTGAAGCTGTAATGCGCGATCAGGTTGCCCTTGAACTTCGGCGTGATCGGCAGCTGGGTGCCCTTGGGCGCCAGCGGTCCCGACACTACGCTGCCGTCCTGCGGGTTGAGCGAGCCGGGCGGGCAGTCGGTGATCGGGCGCCCGCTGGCGTCGGTGAAGCCGCAGTAGTTGGCGGTCAGCCGCGCCCGGTACATCGCCCAGCCGGCGGTCAGTTGCAGGTTGTAGGAGGCCTGCCAGTTCAGTTGCGATTCGAGACCTTCGATGCGGGCGGAGTTGGCGTTCTTGATTTCGGTGAGGCCGTTTGCGCCGAGGATCGGGAACTGGAAGTCGTTCCAGGTTTCGCGGAACACCGCGCCGTTGAAGGACACCCGGTTGTCCAGCCACGAAGTCTTCCAGCCCAGCTCCTGGTTGATCAGGAAGTCGGCGTGGTATGGCAGCAAGGTGCCGCGCCGGTTGACGCCGCCGGGGCGGAAGCCCTCGGAGCGGGTGGCGTAGATCATCTTGGTGTCGCTGATGTTCCAGGTCAGGTTGAACTTGGTGAGGTTGCCGCTTTCCTTCACCTTCTTGTTGAAGTCCAGGCACGGTGCGCCCATGAACGGATCGGGCGACACGCAGGCGGCCTCGCCCTGGCTGGAGGAGAAGCCCGCGCCGTAGCCGAAATAGCCGTACAGCTGGTTGCTGGTGCGGTAATAGCGCTCGCCGATGGTGCCGGTGAGCACGTCGGGGATGAAGTCCCAAGACAGTTCGCCGAACAGCGCCTCGTCGCGGTCGTAGCGCATCTGCCGGGTCAGCCAGATGGTGTCGTTCCAGCCGCTGACGGAGAGCGCGTCGGCCAGGCCGTCGACCTGGTAGTTCTGCATGATGTCGTGCTTCTGCTTCTGCCAGAACGCACCGGCGACCAGGCGCAGGCGATCGTCCGCCGGTGACACCAGGCGCAGCTCGTGGCTGCTGTTGGTGTAGCCGTCGCGATCGCTGATGTGCTGCGACGGATTCACCAGCGCGCCGTTGTTGTCATAGAACGATGCACCGGAGCCGTACAGCGCGTCGTACCAGAAGCCGTAGTCGCTGTAGTCGGTCTGCTCTTCCTGGTTGCGCTTGAGGTGCGCGTAGGCATAGGTCAGGTCGAAGTTGCCGATCTTGCCCTGCACGGTCAGCGCGCCCTGCCACCAGCGATCGTTGACGCGCTCGGGATAGAAGTGCGTGACAGCCAGGTCGCCCACCGCCGGGTCGCTGGCGAAGTTGCCGTGCGAGATGGTCTGCTGCCCCATCAGCATCGGCGTGATCGACCAGTTGTCGTCGAGGTCGACCTTCAGCGCGGCGCGCGCGCCGGTGATGTTGGCGTCGTTGTAGTTGTCTTTTGCATGGCCGACGCACTGGGATGCCGATGACGGCGAGCTTCCGCTCGCCGTGCAGCCCGGCGCGTTGCTGATGGTGATGCCCGAGGTGGGGAAGGTACGCGAGCCGGCCTTGTTGTCGATGTAGCCGGCATCGTGCTCGCGCCAGCCGACCAGGCGGATCGCGGCCGTCGAATTGATCGGCAGGTTGAGCATGCCCTCGCCCGTGTAGCCGATGCCGCCGTGCGCGAGCGTGTCCACGCCGAGGCTGTAGCTGGCCGCGTAACCGCTGGGGTCGGGCTTGTTGGTGATGATGCGCAGGGCGCCGGCCTCGGCGCTGGCGCCGTACAGCGTGCCCTGCGGGCCGGCCAGGACCTCGATGCGGGCGATGTCGTACATGTGGATGTCGAGCGGGCCCTGGATCGTCGTCACCGGCTGGTCGTCGAGGTAGACGCCCACGCTCGGCTGCGAGCCGGAGTGGTTGGTGTTGCCGCCGCTGGTCACGCCGCGCATGTAGATCGAGACGAAGCCGGGCCCGGTGGCGATGCCGCCACCGCCTTGCTGGAAGGTCACGCTGGGCAGGTACTTCACGTAGTCGTCGAAACTCTTCACGTGCAGCGCTTCGAGCTGGTCGGTGGCCAGCACGTCCATGCTGATCGGCACCTTCTGCAGGTTCTCCGTGCGCTTCTGCGCGGTCACCGTGACCACGCTGAGCGTGGTGGCTTTCTGCTTTGTCGATGACGTGGTGTCGGGCGGCGTGGGCTGCCCGGTGTCCTGCGCCATGGCGGGCGCCGCCATGGCGAGGCAGATGGCGGCCGCCAGCGGCAACCGGATCAACGTCGCCCGTCGGGCGTTCATGGCCTGTCTGGAACTGCTTGCATGCATGCGATTTCCCCTCATCCGGTGAACGGCAAACCAACCCAACCCCCAACTTCTCAGGTGAAGCCCGGCACCTCTGGATAGCTGTCCAGCACCGGCCCGAGCGCCTGTTCCAGCGGCCCCAGCCACGGCGCAAAGCGGCGCCAGTGGTCCACGCCCTCGCGATAGATCGGGCGGCGCACCTGCTCGGAACTCGCGGTGTGCACCGGCCGCGGATTCTCGAAGAAGCGCAGGCAGGCGTCCTCGAACGGCAGGCCGCAATAATCCAGCAGGCGACGCACCTCGCCCTCGGTGTCCGCCACCATGCGCTCGTAGAACACGCGGTGGATGCGCCCGGGCAGCACCGTGTCGAAGTGCGCCATCAGGCGGACGTAGTCGTGGTAATAGCGACCGACGTCCTCGAGGTCGTAGCTGAAACTCTGCCCGCGCGCGAAGTGCTGCTTGAACGCCGAGAAGCAGCACGCCAGCGGATGCCGGCGCGCGTCGATGATTCGGGCGTTCGGCAGCATCAGCTGGATCAGGCCGAGGTGCATGAAGTTGTTCGGCATCTTGTCGATGAACAGCGGCGCCGAGGTCTTGCGCTGGATGCGGGTGCGCGCGAGGTAGCGCTCGCCGAGCGCGCGCAGCGCGTCGGCGTCGAGCGCGGCCAGCGCATCGTGGTAGGGCATCACGCCGTCGCCCTGGCCCTGCCGGCGCAGGCCGCGGGTGATCGAGGCGACTTCGGGCAGCTCCATCGTGCCCTCGACCTGGCTGTGGCTGGACAGGATCTGCTCGATCAGGGTGGAGCCGGCGCGCGGCAGCCCGACGACGAAGATCGGATCGCGCGCCGGGCAGCCCATGCCCGCGCGCGCGGCAAAGAACTCGCCGGTGTAGTGGGCGCAGGTGCGGGCCACCCGCGCGCTGGTCTCGTCCGCGCTGTAGTGCAGCTGCGCGCGACGGATCGCGTTGCCGCGCGCGTAGTGGGCGAACGAATCCGCGCAGGCGTCGGCATCCTCGCGCGCCTTGCCCATGGCGAACTCCAGGTGCAGGCGGTCTTCGTCCGACAGGTCGCTGCGCGCCAGCTGGTCGCTCATGGTGGCGAGGTCGGCCGCGCTAAAGCGGAAGGTCTTCAGGTTGGCCAGGCTCCACCAGACTTCGCCGAACGAAGGCAGGTGCTGCAGGCTGTGCCGGTAGGCGGCGATCGCGCGTTCGCCGAAGCCGGCAGTCTTCAGCGCGTGGCCGTAGCTCATCCACACCCGCGGGTTGTCCGGGTAGTTCTGCACCAGGTCGGCGTAGATCGCGATGGCCGGCTCGTAGTCGCCGATGCGGCACAACACCACCGCCTTGAGGTTGCGGTAGGCCGGGTGTTGCGGCTCGTTGGCCAGCAGGTGTTCGATCTGCGCGAGCGCCTGTTCGGGCTGGTTGCTGCGATGCAGGACCATGGCGTAGTGCTGGCGTGCGGCGTCGAAGCCGGGGGCCAGCTCGAGGCAGCGCGCGAGCAGGTTCAGCGCATCCTCGTTGCGGCCCACGCGGGCGGCGACCTCGGCGAACATGCGGATCGCCGCCACGTCGGTGGGCGCCTGCTTCAGATGCTCGCGCAGCAGCGCCTCGGCCTGCGGGACGCGGCCTCCGGCGAGCGCCACGGCGGCACCCATCAGGCGCGGGTCGTGGGTGGAATGCAGCACGTGCCTGGCATAGGCGGCGTCCGCCGCATCCTGCTCGCCGGCGGCCATCAGGTGGTCGCCGAGTTCGCGCCAGGCTTGCGGCAAATCGGGTTGCAACGCGACCGCGCGGCGCAGCGCGGCGATCGCCTCCTCGCCGCGGCCGAGCCGACCCAGCACCACGCCCAGGTCGAGCTGCAGCGCCGCCCATGTCGGTTGCGCAGGCACCAGCGGAAGCAGGATGTCGAGCGCGGCCCGGGCATCGCCCTGGCGCAGGCGCGCGGCGGCCAGCAGTTGCAGCGCCAGCGGATGGGCGCCGACTGCGTGCAGGATTTCTTCGAGTTGTTCCACCGCCAGTGCGGGGTCGCGTTGCAGCAGCCGCTCCGCGTGTGCCAGCGCCTGCTCCAGCGTGCCGCTGGCCGACGCCGCGGTCATGCGTCGCCTCGTGGCGGCGACGGAAACGGCCCACGCGGGGCGACGGTCCGGAGTGACGACAGCGGTACGGCGCCTGGCATGGAGGTAGCGGCCTCTCGCGGGGTTCGCCGCAATCTACAACCGAATCCGGCTGGTAGATAGTGGCACCGGCGGGCACGGCGCAGCTGCGGTTGCCGCCGGTTCGACACAAGCGCTAGGCTCAGCCGGACGCTTCCGCCGGGCCGGGCGGGTCGCATCGGCCGGTTGTTCGCGGCCATCCAACCGGGGGAAAGCAATCCATGCACACCGACACCGTCGTCGAACCGCTCGAACGGGCGCACGCCTTGCCGGCGCGCTACTACGCGGGGGAGGCGATGCTGGCGATGGAGCAGCGCGCGGTGTTCGGCCGCAGCTGGCAACTGGTGGCCCGGCAGGAACAGCTGGCCGAGCCGGGCGACCACGTGGTCGACCAGGTCGGTGGCGTGCCGCTGCTGCTGGTGCGCGGCCAGGACGGCGTGCTGCGGGCCTTTCCCAATGTCTGTCGCCACCGCGCCGGTCCGCTGGCGCTGTGCGACGGCAAGGGCGCGCGGGCGCTGCACTGCAAGTACCACGGCTGGACCTACACGCTGGAAGGCCAGCTGCGCAGCGCGCCGGAAATGCAGGACGCCGCCGACTTCCGCGTGGAGGACATCCGCCTGCCGCCGTTGCGCGTGCACGAGTGGCAGGGGCTGGTGTTCGTGGCGCTGGACGCCGCCGTGCCGCCGTTCGAGGAAGTCCATGGCGGCATCGCCGAACGCATCGCGCCGATCGACCTGGCGGCGATGCGCTACCTGCGCCGCGACACCTACGACATCGACTGCAACTGGAAGGTCTACGTCGACAATTACCTCGAGGGCTACCACCTGCCGCACGTGCATCCGGGCCTGTCGAAGGTGCTCGACTACCGCGCCTACGACACCGAGCTGTTCGCCTGGTATTCGCTGCAGTCTTCGCCATTGCGCAACAGCACCGACATCTACGGGGACGGCGAGGCGTTCTATTACTTCGTCTACCCCAACATGATGCTCAACATCATGCCCGGCCGCCTGCAGACCAACCGCATCCTGCCGCTGGGCCCGGGGCGCTGCCGCATCGTGTTCGACTACTACTACGCGCAGGACGCCGCGGCGCAGGCGCGCATGGAGGCCGACCGCAGCTTCAGCGACGAGGTGCAGAACGAGGACATCGGCATCTGCGAGGCGGTGCAGCGGGGACTGGCCTCCGGCGCGTACACGCCGGGCCGGCTCAACCCGAAGCGCGAAAGCGGCGTGTGGCATTTCCAGAACCTGTTGCGCGCGGCCTATGCGGGGCCGGCCGGCGAATCTGCATGAGTCCGTCGCCGCATGCGCTGCCACCGAAGCGGACAGGCGCACGTCGGGATGCGTGACCGCAGCCGGATCGGCTTCTGGACCTGCTCCGCGCTGGTGGTCGGCAACGTGATCGGCATGGGCATCTTCCTGCTGCCCTCGTCGCTGGCGCCGTTCGGTTTCAACGCGCTGATCGGCTGGGGCATCACCCTGTTCGGCTGCCTCACCCTGGCGCGGGTATTCGCGCATCTGTCCGCGGCGCTGCCTGCTGCCGATGGCCCCTACGGCTATGTCCGCGACACGCTGGGCGAGCTGCCGGCCTACATGTCGATGTGGGCGTACTGGGTGTCGCTGTGGCTGACCAACGCGGCGCTGGCCACCGGCGTGGTGGGCTACGTCACCGTGGTGATGCCGGCACTCGGCGTCATTCCGCCGGTATGGTTCGCGCTGGTGCTGGTGTGGCTGTTCACCCTGGTCAACCTGCTCGGCGTGCGCACCGGCGGCATCGTGCAGATCGTCACCACCACGCTGAAGCTGCTGCCGATGCTGGCAATCGCCGTGCTTGGCGGCTGGGTGTTGCTGAACTCGCCGGGCAGCTATGCGGCCCATCCGCCGACTACCCCGGTGACGCTTGGTGGCGTGATGGCGGCTTCCACCATCGCGTTGTTCGCGATGCTGGGCATCGAATCGGCCAGCATTCCGGCCAGCCGCGTGGACAACCCCGGCCGTACCATTCCGCGCGCCACGATGACGGGCGCGGTGGTGGTCGCGCTGATCTACGTCGTGGTGTCGACGGTGCCGCTGCTGTTGCTGCGGCAGGACGTGCTGGCCAACGCCAGCGCGCCATTCGCGCTGCTGATGGACACGTTCGGCCACGCCGGGTCGGGTCGCTGGCTGGCGCTGTTCGTGGTGATCAGCGGACTCGGCGCCCTCAACGGCTGGACCCTGCTGGCCGGACAACTGACCCGCACCATGGCGGACAACGGCGTGCTGCCACCGTTGCTTGCGCGCAGCAATCGCCATGGCGCGCCGGTTGCCGCCTTGCTGATCACCGCGACGCTGGCCTCGGTGATGGTGTGGATGAGCTACAGCAGTTCGCTGGTGGCGGCATTCACCTTCATCACCCTGATGGTGACGGCGGCGAACCTGCCCTTGTACCTGGCCTGTGCGCTGGCGCTGGCGGTACTGTGGCGGCGGGGCGTGCCGGGCTGCAGCGGGCGCCGCGTGCTGCTGGTGGCGGGCATCGGCTTGGCGTATGTGGTATTCGCCTTCGTCGGCATCGGCGGCGGACCGTTCGTGTATGCGCTGGGCCTGATCGCCGCGGGCCTGCCGCTGTATGTCTTCATGCGGTGGCGGCGCAAGCCGGTCGCCGCCACCGAGGCCTGAGCACCATGCGCGACCCCCGCTACGACATCCTGTTCGAACCGGTGAAGATCGGCCCGGTCACCGCGAAGAACCGCTTCTTCCAGGTGCCGCACTGCAACGGCATGGGCCACGCGATGCCGCTGGCCCATGCGGCGATGCGCGAGATGAAGGCCGAGGGCGGCTGGGCGGTGGTCTCCACCGAGGAGTGCGAGATCCACCCCAGCGGCGATCTCACGCCGTACGTGGAAGCGCGGCTGTGGGATGACCGCGACATCCCCGCGCTGGCACTGATGTGCGACAAGGTGCATGCGCACGGCGCGCTGGCTGCGCTGGAACTCACCCACAACGGGCCGACGGCGTCGAACCTGTATTCGCGCGAAGTGCTGATCGCGCCGTCGCACCAGCCGACCAAGTACGGCTACCCGCACCAGGCGCGGGCGATGACGAAGCACGACATCCGCGAGTACCGCCGTTGGCATCGCGAGGCGGCGATCCGCGGCAGGCGCGCGGGCATGGACATCATCTACGTCTATGCGGCGCACGACCTGTCGCTGGCGATGCACTTCCTGCAGCGCCGGCGCAACCAGCGCAGCGACGAATACGGCGGCTCGCTGGAGAATCGCGTGCGGCTGCTGCGCGAGGTGCTCGAGGACACCAAGGACGCGGTGGGCGACACCTGCGCCGTCGCGCTGCGCTTTGCCACCGAGGAGCTGCTGGGCCCGGGCGGCGTCGAACGGGCCGAGGCCAGGGAGATCGTGGCCATGCTGGCCGAGCTGCCCGACCTGTGGGACGTGAACGTGGCCGCCTGGTACAACGATTCGGTGCCCTCGCGGTTTGCCGCGGAAGGTGCGCAGGAGCCGTTCATCGACTTCGTCAAGCAGACCACCAGCAAGCCGGTGGTGGGCGTGGGCCGCTTCACCTCGCCCGACACCATGGTCTCGCAACTGAAGCGCGGCGTGCTCGACATGATCGGCTGCGCGCGCCCGTCGATCGCCGACCCGTTCCTGCCGCGCAAGGTCGAGCAAGGCCGCGTCGACGACATCCGCGAATGCATCGGCTGCAATATCTGCGTTTCCGGCGACATGACCATCTCGCCGATCCGCTGCACGCAGAACCCGACCATGGGCGAGGAGTGGCGCAAGGGCTGGCATCCCGAACGTATCGCACCGAAACGCTCGGCGGCGCGCGTGCTGGTGGTCGGTGGCGGGCCCGCCGGACTGGAAGCGGCGCGCGCGCTTGGCCAGCGCGGCTACGAAGTGAGCCTGGCCGAGGCGCGCAAGGAACTCGGCGGTCGCGTCACCCGCGAAGCGCGCCTGCCGGGGCTGGCCGAATGGGCGCGCGTGCGCGACTGGCGCGTCGGCCAGATCCGCAAGCTGGCGAATATAGCCGTCTATCTCGATTCCGTGCTCACGGCGCAGGACGTGCTCGATTTCGGCGCCGAGCACGTGGTGATCGCCACCGGCTGCCACTGGCGCCGCGACGGCTACGGCCGCAGCCACGGCGCAGCCATCGACGGCTTCGTCGACGGTGCGCGCATCTACACCCCCGACGACCTGATGGACGGCCATCTGCCCGAGGGCCGCGTGGTGGTGTTCGACGATGACGGTTTCTACCACGCGGGCATCGCGGCCGAAGCCTTGCGCCTGCGAGGTTGCGAAGTGGCGTATCTGACGCCGGAGGACAGCGTCGCGCCATGGAGCCAGCACACGCTGGACTACCGGCACATCCGCAAGCGGATGGCCAAGCTCGGCATCGAGGCGATCGTGTCGCACGACATCGTCGGCTATGCCGGCAGCACGCTCGTCCTCGAAAACGTGTGGGACCACCAGCGCCGCGCGCTGGCCTGCGACGCCGTCGTCACGGTCACCGCCCGCCTGCCCGACGATGCGCTGTACCAGGAGCTGTTGCGGCGCGAGTCCGATTGGCCTGCCGCCGCCCTGCAATCGCTGCGCTGCATCGGCGACGCCGAGGCGCCGGGCCTGATCGCCCACGCGGTCTATGCCGGACATCGCTACGCCCGTGAGCTGGAAGAGCCGGCCGCGGTCGGCGTCCCGTTCAAACGCCATTTCCACATCGAGTGACGATCGCGCAGGCGCACGGGCGCATCGCGGTTGCCGGCGGGAGTGGCCCCGGGATACCTGTCGTTGCAATCGATGCGGTGGCAGATTCGGCGTAGGCTGCGCCCGTGCGCGGGGGTGTACCGACTGGGGGTAAGACGATGGCTCGGACGGCGCTGGTCGATGTGTTGCGGCGGGCCGCGGCGATTGCGGCCGTGTCCCGGAGTACGGGCGAGCCGCTGGACGAGGCAATTGCGCGCGAACGCAGCTTGCGGGTGGATCATGCGCGGCGCCGATTCCTGCGGCAATCGGCGGTGGCTTCCGCGGCGCTGATGCTGGGCGCCTGCGCACGCGTGCCGATGCCCCTTCGCGCCACCGGCACGGATGAAGTGGTGGTGGTCGGCGCCGGCGTGGCCGGGTTGACCTGCGCGCACCGGCTGCGCCAGGCCGGCGTGCCGGTGCGCGTGTACGAGGCACAGGAGCGCATCGGCGGGCGCATGCTCAGCCTGCGCGGCCACTTCGCCGACAACCAGGTGTGCGAACTGGGCGGCGAGCTGATCGACACCGGCCACGTACATGTCCGCGCGCTGGCCTGTGAGCTGGGCATCGAACTGGACGACCTGTCGCGCGATCCCACGGCTGCGTTCGGCGACATCTGGTTCTGCCATGGTCGGCGTTACGGCGAGGACGACATCCTGCGCGAATTCGCACCGCTGGCCGCGGCGATCGCCCGCGACGCGGCGACCTTGCCGGAGCAAGAAATCACCGCGGCCACGCCCGGCGGCGCGCAGCGACTGGATCGCGAAACGATCGCGCAATGGCTGGATCGCCAGGGCGCCAGCGGCTGGCTGCGCACCCTGATCGAGGTGGCCTACACGACGGAGATGGGACTGGACTGCGACGAACAGTCCGCGCTGAATTTCCTCACCTTCATTGATCCGGGTCGGGACCACTTCCGCATTTTCGGCGAAAGCGACGAGCGCTTCCACGCGCGCGGCGGCAACGACCTGATCGTGCAGCGCTTGGGCGCCGGACTGGCCGACGCCATCCACACTGGCAGCGTGCTGGAATCGCTCGGCCAGGGCGCCGATGGCCGCTACGTGCTGGGCTTCAAGCGCGATGCCGGCGCATTCGAGGTGCGCGCGCAACGGGTGGTGTTGGCCTTGCCCTTCACCACGTTGCGCCGCGTACGCATCGACGCGGCGTTGCCGGCGGTGAAACGCCGTGCGATCGCCGAACTCGGTTATGGCACCAACGCCAAGCTGATGATCGGCTTCAACGAGCGGGTCTGGCACACGCGCCACCAGAGCGGTGGCGCCATCTATGCCGACCTGCCGCTGCAGACCACCTGGGAAACCAGCCGCATGCAGCCTGGTACGGCCGGCATCCTGACCAACTTCACCGGCGGGCGGCATGGCGTCGAGCTGGGAAGCGGCAGCGCGAAGCAGCAGGCTGCCGCCGCCGTGCAACAACTGGAAGCGGTGTTCCCGGGGCTGTCCGCGGCGAGGGACGGGGCGCGCGAGGCGCGCATGCACTGGCCCACGTTCCCTTGGACCCTGGGCAGCTACGCGTGCTTCCTGCCAGGCCAGTGGACCGGCATCCGTGGCGCCATCGGCGAGCGCGTGGGCAACCTGCACTTCGCCGGCGAGCATTGCGCGTTCGACAACCAGGGCTTCATGGAAGGTGGCTGCGAGACCGGCGAATGGGCGGCCCAAGCCGTGCTGCGCACCGCCGGGACGGGCTCCTGGCCCGCGTCGGCGACGTGCGCGCAGACGGCCTGAACGAGGTGGCGGTCGGCAGCCATGGGGCAATTCGAGCTTGCCGTTTCAGCGAATCCGTGGCCCGCTGCCGCGGCGGCCGTCGCGCTCAGAGCCTGGGAAGAAAACCACTTCCTGTGGTTTTCTTCCATCGCACGTCCGGTACGTGCCCGGACGTGCTCACGCGAGTCAGTCACTTGCGCGACCGATCCGCGTCCGGCCATCCATGGCCGGGCTTCGAGGTTGAAAAAATCACAACCTTTCAGACCCGCCCGTAGACGTCGTCGAAACGCACGATGTCGTCCTCACCCAGATAGCTGCCGGACTGCACCTCGATCAGTTCCAGCACGACCTTGCCGGGGTTGCGCAGGCGGTGCTTGCTGCCCAGCGGGATATACGTGCTCTGGTTCTCGCCGAGCAGGAACACCTTGTCGTCGCAGGTGACCTCGGCGGTGCCGGAGACCACGATCCAGTGCTCGGCGCGATGATGATGCTTCTGCAGGCTGAGCGAAGCGCCCGGCTTGACCTGGATCCGCTTGACCTGGAAGCGCTCGCCTTCCTCCAGCGAATCGTAATTGCCCCAGGGGCGGTGCACCACGCGATGCAGCGAGTGTTCGCTGCGGCCGGCGGCCTTCAGTTGTTCGACGATCTTCTTCACGTCCTGCGCGGCGTCGCGGTGGGCCACCAGGGTCGCGTCCGGCGTGGTCACCACGATCAGGTCGTCGACGCCCACGGTGGCCAGCAGGTGGCGCTCGTGCGAGCGCAGCAGCGAACGATGCGTGTCCACCGCCAGGGTGTCGCCTTCGCGCAGGTTGCCATCGGCATCCTTGTCGCCGGTCAGCCACAGCGCCGACCACGAACCAATGTCGCTCCAAGCGCAGCTGACCGGGATCACCGCAGCGCGGCGGGTCTTCTCCATCACGGCGTAGTCGATCGAGTCGTCGGGCACCCGGGCGAACGCATCGCGGTCGATGCGCACGAAGTCCAGATCGACCGTGGCTTTCGCGTGCGCCATGCGCACCGCTTCCAGCATCGCCGGCGCGTGCGTGGCCAGCTCTTCCAGGTAGCGCGCGGCCTTGAACAGGAACATGCCGGAGTTCCAGTCGTAGCCGCCATCGGCCAGGTAGGACTGGGCGGTGGCCAGGTCGGGCTTCTCGACGAACTGCCCGACGCGATAGCCGTGGCGGTCGATCGCGTCGGCGCGGCGGATGTAGCCAAAGCCGGTTTCCGGCCGGTCCGGGCGAATGCCGAACGTCACCAGCCAGTCCTGCGCCGCCAGTGGCTGCGCCTGTCTTACGGCCTCGACGAAGGCGTCGGTGTCGCCGATCAGGTGATCGGCCGGCAGCACCAGCAGCATGGCCTCGGGGTCGCGTTGCAAGGCCTGCAAGGCACCCAGCGCGATCGCCGGCGCGGTGTTGCGGGCCAGCGGTTCCAGCACGATGCTGGCATCCCTGATGCCGGCCTCCAGCAACTGGTCGGCGGCGAGGAAGCGGTGATCCTCGCTGGCCACCACGATCGGCGCGGCGACGTCGGGCAGCTGGCGGGTGCGCGCGATGGTCTGCTGGAACAGCGTGCCCTTGCCGGCGAGCGCGAGGAATTGCTTGGGCAGGTTCTTGCGCGAGACGGGCCAGAGCCGGGTGCCGCTGCCACCGCTGAGGATGAGGGGAATCAACATGGTGGCAGGATCTCGTTCAGTGCATGGATGAGGCAAGCTGGCGCACGACATCGCGCAAGCCCTGCGTCCAGCCCGGCAGGGCAAGGCCAAAATGCCGCTGGAAACCGCCATTGTCCAGCAGCGACCAGGCCGGACGCACGGCCGGCGTGGGGAATTCGCTGCTGTCGATCGCGAGCACGCGAGGCGCGCGTGCCAGCAGGCCGTGGGTGGTGGCCTCGGCGAAAATCGCGCTGGCAAAACCGTGCCAGGTCGTCGCGCCGCTGGCGACAAGATGATGGGTGCCGGCCAGTGCATCGCGTTGCACACGATCCGACGACAACCAGCGATCGAGTGCGGCGAGTGTTCCGTCCACGATCAAGCCGGTGTCGGTGGGTGCGCCGTGCTGGTCGGCCACCACGCGCAGCTCGTCGCGTTCGGCGCCCAGGCGCAGCATGGTGCGCAGGAAGTTGTGGCCGTGCGCCGCGTAGACCCAGGCGGTGCGGAAGATGAAGTGGTCGGCGCCGCTGTCGCGCAGCGCGAGCTCGCCGGCCAGCTTGCTGCGGCCATAGGCGCCGAGCGGGCCGGTGGCTGCATCGACCGCGTACGGCTGCGACTGCCGACCGTCGAACACGTAGTCGGTGGAGTAGTGGATCACCAGCGCGCCACGGGCCGCGGCCCACTGGCCGAGCACGCCCACCGCCTCGCCGTTGACGCGGGTGGCCAGGGCCTCCTCCTGCTCGGCGCGATCGACCGCGGTGTAGGCGGCGGCGTTGACGATCACGTCGGGCTGCACGCGGTCGAGCAGGGCGGGCAGGGATGCGGGGCTCGACAGGTCGGCGAACTCGCCGTGCCCGCCGCCGGCCAGCACGCCATCACGACTGGCGGCGACCAGCTCGCCACGCGCGGCGAGGCCGCCGTGATCGAGCAGGCTGCGGCCGAGCTGGCCGTTGGCCCCGAGCAGCAGGAACTTCATGCCACGTAGACCGGCAGGCGCTCCGCTGGCACGTCGGCGAGCAGGGGCGTCTTGCCGTCCTTGTCCGACAGCAGCGGCGAGCTGATCGGCCAGTCGATGCCGAGCGCGGCGTCGTTCCAGCGGATGCCCGCGTCGGCCCTGGGGTCATACAGCGCGGTGCACTGGTAGCTGAAGGTGGCGAACTCGGACAACACGCAGAAGCCGTGCGCGAAGCCTTCAGGCACCCAGAAATGGCGATGGTTGTCGGCCGTCAGCATCACGCCGATCGACTGACCGAAAGTGGGCGAGCCGCGGCGGATGTCCACCGCCACGTCATAGACCTCGCCTTCGAGCACGCTGACCAGCTTGCCCTGCGGATTCGGCCACTGGTAATGCAGGCCGCGCAACACGCCGCGCGCCGAGCGCGACACGTTGGACTGCACGAAGCGGTGATCGACGCCGGCCTCCTGGTACTTCGCCTCGTTGTAGCTTTCGTAGAAGAACCCGCGGGCATCGCCGAACACCTGCGGTTCGAGGATCAGTGCGCCGGGCAGGCTGGTCTGGATCACCTTCATCGGGCGTGTCCCTCGCGCACCAGGCCCTGCAGGTACTGGCCGTAGCCGGTCTTGGCCAGCGGCGCGGCCAGGCCCAGCAGCTGCTCGTCGTCGATCCAGCCGTTGAGGTGGGCGATCTCCTCCGGGCAGCAGACCTTCAGGCCTTGCCGGTTCTCGATCGTCTCGATGTAGTTGCCCGCTTCCATCAGCGATTCGTGGGTGCCGGTGTCGAGCCAGGCGAAGCCGCGGCCGAGCTGCTCCAGGTGCAGCGAACCGTCGTCGAGGTAGCAGCGGTTGAGGTCGGTGATTTCCAGTTCGCCGCGCGGCGACGGCTGCAACGCCGCGGCGTAGTCGCAGACGCGGGCGTCGTAGAAATACAGTCCGGTGACGGCGTAGTGCGATTTCGGTGCGGCGGGCTTTTCCTCCAGCCCGACCACTTTTCCGTCGGCGTCGAATTCCGCCACGCCGTAACGCTGCGGGTCCTTCACCCAGTAGCCGAACACGGTGGCGCCGTGTTCGCGCGCCGCGGCACGCTTGAGGCGCTCGGTGAAACCGTGGCCGTAGAAGATGTTGTCGCCCAGCACCAGGCAGCTCGGCTTGCCGTCGACGAAATCACGGCCGATGGTGAACGCCTGGGCCAGCCCGTCCGGCGACGGCTGCACCGCGTAGCGGATGTCCAGGCCCCACTGCGAGCCGTCGCCCAGCAGGCGCTGGAACATCGCCTGCTCGTGCGGCGTGTTGATGATCAGGATCTCGCGGATGCCGGCCAGCATCAGCGTGGCCAGCGGGTAGTAGATCATCGGCTTGTCGTACACCGGCAGCAGCTGCTTGCTGATCGCGCGGGTGATCGGGTGCAGCCGGGTGCCGGAACCTCCGGCGAGGATGATGCCCTTCCGGGTGCTGCTCATGAGCCGAGGCGCTCCATGCGATAGCTGCCGTCGAGCACGCGCTGGCTCCACGACTGGTTGGCGAGATACCAGTCCACCGTCTGCGCGATGCCGGTCTCGAAGGTGTGGGTCGGTCGCCAGCCCAGTTCGTCCTGCAGCTTGCTCGAATCGATCGCATAGCGGCGATCGTGGCCGGGGCGATCCCTGACGTAGGTGATCAGCGATTCGCGCGGGCGCCCGTCCGCCAGGGGCTGGCGAGCATCGAGCAGGGCGCAGATGGTCTTCACCACGGTGATGTTCTCGCGCTCGGCATTGCCACCCACGTTGTAGGTCTCGCCCAGGCGGCCGGCGTCCAGCACGCGGCGGATCGCGCTGCAGTGATCGCCCACGAACAGCCAGTCGCGGATGTTCTTCCCGTCGCCGTAGACCGGCAGCGGCTCGCCGGCCAGCGCCTTCTGGATCACCAGCGGGATCAGCTTCTCGGGGAACTGGTACGGCCCGTAATTGTTCGAGCAGTTGGTGGTCAGCACCGGCAGCCCGTAGGTGTGGTGGAACGCCCGCACCAGGTGGTCGGAGGCGGCCTTGGACGCGGAGTACGGGGAGTTCGGCGCGTACGGCGTGGTCTCGGTGAACTTGCCTTCGGCGCCCAGCGAGCCGTAGACCTCGTCGGTCGACACGTGCAGGAAGCGGAAGCCGTCGCGGGCAGCGCCCTCGAGGCCGCGCCAGTAGTCGCGGGCGCATTCGAGCAGGCCCAGCGTGCCCACCACATTGGTCTGCACGAACTCGGCCGGGCCGTCGATCGAGCGGTCCACGTGCGACTCGGCGGCGAAATTGACGATGGCGTCGGGCCGGTGCTCGGCCAGCAGTTTCGCCACCAGTTCACGATCGCCGATGTCGCCCTGCACGAACACGTGCCGCTCGTTCCCGTCCAGCGAGGCAAGCGTGTCGGGGTTGCCGGCGTAGGTGAGCTTGTCCAGGTTCACCACGCGCAGACCATCGGCGATGGCCTGCAGCACGAAGTTGGCACCGATGAAACCGGCTCCGCCGGTGACCATGAGCAGGGGGACGTGACTGGATGGGCTGTTCATCGGGCCTTCTTTGGTGTCATATGGGCATACATCCGCGAGCGAATGGTGGATCGGCGAAACGTCATGCGCGAACCCGTGGCTGGCTCCGCCAGCATGAGGCGTTTGCCCCGATAGTTTGCCATTGATGGAGGCAAGTAAGGACGCTGCCGGCGGGACGGGTTCATTGAGGGTTGATGTCGCGCGTGCATGGCGTGGTGTCCGAAGCAGCATCTGGAGAGACGATGGAATTGGCAAATCTGTCCCTGCCGCGCCGCCTCTGGGCGCGGCGAGACGTGTTCTGGGAACTGGCCCGACGCGACGTGGAAGGGCGTTACAGCGGATCCTTCCTGGGGCTGCTCTGGTCCTTCATCAATCCGTTGCTGATGCTGGCCGTCTATACCCTGGCCTTCCGTGTTTTCCTCGGCATGCGCTGGCCCGGCATGAAGTCCGGAGTCGACTTTTCGCTGATGATCTTCTGCGGCATGATCATCCACTCGCTGCTGGCCGAGTGCCTGATGCGAGCGCCGTCGGTGATCGTTTCGCAGAGCAACCTGGTGAAGCGGGTGGTTTTCCCGCTGTCCATCCTGCCGTGCGTGATGGTCGCATCGTCCCTTTTCAACGCGGCGCTGAGCCTGCTGGTCCTGCTGTTGTTCGTGCTGCTCTCGCAGCATGCGATTCCTGTCGTGGTGCTGTATCTGCCACTGGTGTACGCGCCGTACGTCCTCCTGCTTTGCGGCGTGAGCTGGTTGATGGCTTCGCTCGGCGTGTTCATCCGCGATATCGCCCAGGTGGCCGGCGTGCTTTCGGCGATGCTGATGTTTCTCAGCCCGGTCTTCTATCCTGCCTCGACCCTGCATGAGCCGTATCGTGACTGGCTCGCGTTCAATCCGTTGACCCTGATGATCGAACAGACGCGCCAGATCGTCCTGTTCGGTCAGCCGCCGGACTGGGCAGCACTGGGCACCTACACCCTGGTGGCGATCGCCGTGGCGCTGTTCGGCTTTGCCTGGTTTCAGCGCACGCGCGATGGATTCGCCGATGTCCTCTGAAACCGTCCCCATGCCGGGTACCGCCGTCGACGTGGCGATCGAGGTGCGTGGGCTGGGCAAGTGTTACCAGCTCTACGACAAGCCGGTGCACCGGATGTGGCAGAGCCTGCTGGGTGGCAATCGACGCTTCTACCGTGAGTTCTGGGCCCTGCGCGAGGTGGACTTCGAGGTTCATCGCGGGGAGACCCTTGGCATCGTCGGTCGCAACGGCGCCGGCAAATCCACCTTGCTGCAGCTGATCGCCGGGACGCTCAAGCCGACCGAGGGGCGCGCCGGCATCCATGGCCGGGTGGCGGCGCTGTTGGAACTGGGCAGCGGATTCAATCCCGACTTCACCGGTCGCCAGAATGTCTATCTGAACGCCGCCATCCTGGGCCTGAGCCGCGACGAGATCGATGCCCGCATCGAGCACATCCTCGCCTATGCGGAGATCGGCGACTTCGTCGACCAGCCGGTGCGCAGCTACTCCACCGGCATGGTGATGCGGCTGGCGTTCTCGGTGGTGACGCACGTGGACGCGGACATCCTCATCATCGACGAAGCGCTGGCCGTGGGCGATGCGTTCTTCATGCAGAAGTGCATGCGTTACCTGCGTGAGTTCCGCAAACGGGGCACCATGCTGTTCGTCAGCCACGATGGCAGCGCGGTGACCAGCCTGTGCGACCGCGCGATCTGGCTCGAACACGGCCGGGTGCAGCAGATCGGCACGGCACGCAAGGTGATGGAAGCCTACATCGAGGCCTCGCTGGTCGAACGGCAGCACGGGATCGGGGCGCAGGGGCATAAGCTGCAGGAACGCCCCCAGCCTTCGACCCGACGCCAGGTCGATCCGCGTCAGGAGCTGATCGACCGCTCCGCGTTGCGCAACGACATGAAAATATTCCCCTTCCAGCCGGAGGAGGACGGCTTCGGCGAGTGCAAGGTCCGCATCGTGCATGTCTCGATCTGCAACGAGCAGGGACGCGATGTCGCCCTGGTACTGGCCGGTGAATGCGTGACGCTCCGGATCGAGTTGATCGCCGATGAAGCCCTGGACAATGCGATCACCGGGTTCTACGTGAAGAACCGTCTGGGGCAGCTGATGTTCGGCGACAATACGGCCATCAGCCACGGGGGCGACTTCGCGGTCAGCGCGGGGCAGCGGTTTTGCGCCAACTTCCAGTTCGTGATGCCGCGGCTGATACCCGGGGAATATTTTGTGGCCGCAGGTGTTTCCGAGGGAACGCAGGAGCAGCACGTCGTGCAGCACTGGCTGCATGAAGCGCTGCGTTTTACCGCCGAGGGTGGTTCCATGGTAGCCGGACTGATCGGCATACCGATGCTGGACATTCGTGTTGAACGGTTGACTGATGACGCCTGACTTTCTCCTCGAAGAGCATCCACTGCTTCTGCTGAACCCGCGTCTGGTGCCACCGTATGGATGGGCTGGCCACATTCCGTTCGCCTTCCTGGCGGTCGACCTGCTGCGCCCGCGTACCCTGGTCGAACTCGGCACGCATTCGGGCAACTCCTACATGGCGTTCTGCCAGGCCGTGCGGGCGCTTGAGCTGGACTGCCGTTGCAGCGCCGTCGATACCTGGCAGGGCGACGCCCATGCGTTGCACTATGGAGAACAGGTCTATCAGGCGTTGCGCGCGCGGCATGATCCGCTCTACGGCGACTTTTCGCGGTTGCTGCGTGCACGCTTCGACGATGCGGTCGGGCAGTTTGCCGAGGGGAGCATCGACCTGCTGCACATCGATGGGCTCCATACCTACGATGCCGTGCGTCACGATTTCGAGACCTGGCTGCCCCGGCTGAGCGAACGCGCGGTGGTGCTGTTGCACGATACCGGGGAACGTGGGCGCGACTTCGGCGTGTGGCGCTTCTTTGACGAACTGGCCGCGCGCTACCCGTCTTTCGCGTTCGAACACAGCCATGGCCTCGGCGTGGTGGCGGTGGGTGCACGGATCCCGCCGTCATTCGCCGCGTTCATGCGCAGGGCAGCGGAAGCACCGCAGGCCGTGCGGGGATTCTTTGCCGCGCTGGGCGGCAAACTGGTCGACGCGGATGGCCATCCGGTCGAGGGAACGCCGGTCGAGGCGCCGCCACCCGGCACGCATCTGTACTACCGCCGGCGTGACGAGAGCTACGACGAAAGCCGCATGGTCTCAATGGCACCGGATGCGCTCGAGGGCGTGCTGGACCTGCAATTCCGGCTGCCCGCGGACACCACGCCGGACTACCTGCGGATCGATCCGGCGGACCATCCCGGCATCTACGGATTGGGTCGTGTCGCGTGGCGCGCGCAAGCTGACGAAGCGTGGCATGAATTGAGCGGCTTGCCCGGCCGGCTGGGGCATGTGCACGGCGAGTTGCTGCCATCGCAGGCGACACATGGCGTGCGTCTGGCCAGCTTTGACAGCGATCCCCATCTTGAATTCGAGATCGGCAGCGCGCTGCCGCAGCGACTTCCCGGCGAATGGCTGGAGGTCGCGATCCGGGTCGAGTACGAAGTGGTGATCGATCGTCCGGCGCTTCATCGCCTGCTCGAGCGGCAGTCGGAATCGATCGTCGAAATGGTGCATCTGTCGCGTGAGCGGATCGATGTGCAGAACCTGTTGCGCGAGTTTGCCGGCCAGCGGGAGCAGTTGCTGGCCATGAGCGGCGAATTCGGACAACAAGGCCAGGCCCTGCGGGAGCAGTCCGCCGAACTGGCCGAACGGCGGCAGCAGTTGCAGCACCTCCTGCTGGGGTTCTCGCACCAGCGCGAGCAGCTGCAGGGGCTTGCCTCCAGCCTGGCCCAGCAGCAGGCCCAGCAGCAGGTCCGGATGGACGAGGCAGCAGCGGTCAGGAGCGAACTCGAAGTGCTGGTGAAGCAGTCGGCCCGGCAACAGCTCGACACGCAAGCGGCGCTCGAACGCCTGCAACAGGGGGTGGATGCGCTTGCCGCGCGGGGCTTCGTTGCGCGGATGCGCAGGCTGCTGGGACGCGCGCGATGACTTCGGGCGGCGAACCCCGGATCGAGCGCGGCGGCTTGCTGCGCAGGCTTTTGCGGCGCCTGCGCCGCGCGGCGCGGCATCTGCACGGGCCAGCCGTTGCGCTGCGCCCGCTGCATCAGCTGCAGCCGATCGAGGAGGTGCAGGGCGGCTGGCAGTCCGACGGCAACGACCCCCAGTTCGAGTGCGTGAGTCAGCGCTTCCCGGTCCGGGCGGGCTGGTACCTGCTGTCCATCGAGCTGGAAGATCTGGATGGCGACCGGCTGGAGCCGACCCTGTACTTCGACTATGGATGGGGCATGCATGAGGACTGGTCGCTGCGCCTGGGCTTCTTCGACCCCGGCCGGAGGCGGCACAGCGGCGTGGTGTTGCTGACGCACGACATCCATCGCCTGCGGCTCGATCCGGCCAGTGAACCATGCAGGCTGCGCGCGCGGAACATGAGCCTGGTGCGACTGGGCCGAATTGCAGCCAGCTGGCACATGTGGCGTTCGGTGGCCGAAGCACACGAAGCGCAGGGCGGGCAGGTTGGTGCCCTCCGGCGCGAAGCCTGGGCCGAGTTGCGCCAGCGCGGTGGCCGTCGCGCCTTCGCGAGCTGGCTGCATGGACGCTATACCCGGCGCGGCGGCAAGGCACCGACTTACGAGCGCTGGCTTCGGCTCTACGACCGGCAGCCAGCGCCTGCTTCGCGAGCCGGCAATCCGCTGATCTCCATCCTGCTGCCGACCTACAACACGGCGGAAGTCTGGTTGCGCCGCTGCCTCGACAGCGTGCTGGCGCAGACCAGTCCCGACTGGGAGCTGTGCGTGGCCGACGATGCCTCCGCTGAGCCCCAGGTTCGCAACGTGCTGGAGGAGTACGCCGCGCGCGACCCGCGCATCCAGATCCACTGGCGCGAATGCAACGGGCATATCTCGGCGGCCTCGAACAGCGCGCTGGCGCTGGCGACCGGCGACCATGTCATCCTGCTCGATCACGACGACGAACTGCACCCGCAGGCGATCGCCACGGTCAGCGAGGCGCTGCGCGAGCATCCGCAGTGGCAGATGGCCTACTCCGACGAAGACAAGATCGACGCCGAGGGCCGGCGCTACGATCCGTATTTCAAGCCGGACTGGAATCCCGACCTGCTGTGCGGGCACAACTGCGTCAGCCATCTGGGCGTCTATTCACGCGAGCTGCTGACCAACCTGGGCGGGTTCCGCGAGGGCCTGGAGGGCAGTCAGGACTGGGATCTTGCGCTGCGTTGCAGCGAGCAACTGCGGCCCGACCAGATCGGGCACATCCCGATGGTGCTGTATCACTGGCGCGCCATCGACGGCTCCACGGCGCAGGGCGTGGATCAGAAGGGCTACGCGCACACGGCGGGGCTGCGCGCAGTGCAGGAGCACTTTGCGCGGCAGGGGCTGGCCGCCGAGGTGCACGAGATCGAAGGCATTCATGGCGCCTTCCGGGTTCGCCATCCGTTGCCCGAGCCGGCACCGCGGATCAGCATCATCGTGCCGACGCGGGACCGGATCGACCTGCTGCGCCGCTGCGTGGAATCGATTCTCCAGCGCACGACCTATCCGGACTATGAAATCGTGGTGGTAGACAACCAGTCCGTCGAGCCGGCCTCGATCGCCTACTTTGCCCGGCTCGCGGCGCTGCCGAATGTAAGCGTGCGCGCGCATGACCGGCCATTCAACTATTCGGTCATCAACAACGAGGCGGTGCGCGAGTGCGCTTCCACGCTGGTGTGCCTGCTCAACAATGACATCGAGGTGATCACCCCGGACTGGCTGGAGGAACTGGCCAGCCACGCCATGCGCCCCCACGTGGGCGCGGTCGGCGCGATGCTGTATTACCCGGACGACACGATCCAGCACGCAGGGGTCGTGACGGGGGTGCATGGAGTTGCGGCGCATCCTTACTGCGGCATGCCGCGCGGGCATTCGGGGCAGATGGCGCGTGCACGACTGACCCAGACGATGAGCGCCGTGACCGCCGCCTGCCTGATGGTGCGACGCGAGGTCTACCAGCAGGTGGGTGGTCTGGACGCCACGTTGCAAGTGGCCTTCAACGACGTGGATTTCTGTCTGCGCCTGCGCCGGGCCGGTTTCAGCAACGTGTGGACGCCTCATGCCGAGCTGTACCATCACGAGTCCGCCTCGCGGGGACACGAAGACACGCCGCAGAAGCAGGCACGCTTCGAGCGCGAGGTGGGTTTCATGCGCCAGCGCTGGGGTGTCGAGCTTGAACGGGACCCGGCGTACAACCCCAACCTGACCCTGCGCGGCGAACCGTTCACGCTGGCCTTCCCGCCACGGGACTGGCGCCAGGCGAAGCCCGGGGTGCAGCTTCCTGGCGAGGCCGCGCACCAGCCCAGGGCGCACGCCGGTACTCCGGTGCACTGATGGCCGGGTCGGGAGCCTGTCGATTGGAGGAGTCCATGCCACTGCTGTGCATAGGCCACAGCCATCTTGCGTGCGTGACGCGCGCCGCCGTCACTGCGGGGGTCCCGCTGCGCGCGTTCAACTTCTGGGACTTGCCCGGAGCGATCGTCAACGATGGCGGCCAGCCGCGATTCGCCGAAGACATCCGCGAGGCGCTGATCGGACACGCCGGTCCCGTGTTCTCCTTCGTGGGCGGCGGGGCGCACGTGGTGCTTGGCATGCTGGTGCATCCGCGGCGTTTCGATTTCGTGCTGCCCGACGAGCCGGACCTGGCCCTCGACCCGGCGGCCGAAGTGTTGCCGGCCACCGCGGTCAGGCGGATTCTGCAATCCATGACCGACGAATATCTGACCCTGATGGGCGAGGTTCGCCGGCTGGCCAGCGGGGCGATGTTCCACATCGAGCCGCCACCGCCCTCGGCCGACGCCCTGCGCATGCATGCCGACGTGCCGTGGGTGATGTTTCCGGACCGCTGCAGGGAAATTTCACCCGCGGCGTTGCGCTACAAGCTGTGGCGGCTGCACTCGCAGATTCTCCGCGCATGGTGCAGCGGCAACGGCGTCACTTTTGTCGAGGCACCGGCCGGGACGAGTGACGCCGACGGCTTCATGCTCGACGGCTATTATGGCGACGGTGCACATGCGAATGATGCTTACGGTGAACTGGTGCTGGCGCAGATGAGGCAACGGGCGTGACCCATCCCTATGCTTCCGCACCGGATCGGCAACGATGGAGTCGGGCGATGGCCGGCCGCGAGCTTGCCGTCATCGATCCTGTTTTGCCGCCGCCCTGGCGGATCGGCAGCGATGCGAAGATCGTCACGGCCGGCAGTTGCTTCGCCCAGCACGTGGCGCGTCACCTGCGCGACCAGGGTTACCCCCTGTTCGAGACGGAGCCGGCGCATCCGCTGATGCCGGCAAGGCTGGCCGAGGCGTATGGCTATGGCGTCTACGCCGCGCGTTACGGAAACATCTACACCTCGCGCCAGTTGCTGCAGTTGTGGCGACGGGCGACCGGACGGATGCAACCGGTCGAAGATTGCTGGCAGCAGGACGGTGGCTGGTTCGATCCGTTCCGGCCCACGATCCAGCCGGGCGGGTTCAGCTCGATGCGCGAGTACACCGAGGATCGCCGGCAGCATTTTGCCGCGGTTCGCCGCGCCTTCTCGGAAATGGACGTCTTCGTGTTCACGCTGGGGCTCACCGAGTGCTGGGTTTCCCGCCTCGATGGCGCGGCCTATCCGGTGTGCCCCGGTGTCGCCGCGGGGCGCTTTGACGCCGAACGGCACGTGCTGGTCAATCTGGGTGTGCAGGAGGTAGTGGAGGATCTCCGCGCCTTCATCAGCGAGGTGCGCGCGATCAATCCGCGCCTGCGCCTGATCCTGACCGTCTCGCCGGTTCCGCTGGCGGCCACCGCCGAGTCGCAGCATGTACTGGCAGCGACGACGTATTCCAAATCCGTGCTGCGGGTGGCGGCGGAGACCCTGGCGCGGCAGGACGGGGCCTACTACTTTCCTGCCTACGAAATCATCACTGCAGGTGGCGGCGAATACCTCGCGCCGGACCGCCGCACCATTCTTGAGCCGGGCGTGCGGCGGGTCATGGAACTCTTCTCGCAACATGTGCTGGACGGCACCGGTTCGCCCGCCGTGCCGCCCGAAGAGGATGACTTCCTGTCGCAGAGCCGGCGGTTAGTCGATGTCCTCTGCGACGAACAACGACTGGATCCGTCCACTGGAGAACTCCCGATGAACGCGCCTGACTCGCCCGATGCGGCGTTGAACTTCGCCGATGCATGCCGGGCGCAGGGACATCACGACGAGGCCATCGCCTGTCTGACCGCTGCCCGTCGCCGGCATCAGGATGCACGCCTGGAGCGTCTCCTCGCGACCTGCCGCTTCGAGGCCTACCAGGCCGGGGTGCCTGTTTCCACCGTGCCCGATCGCTGGGCCGGAGATGCCGCGGACCGCTTCGAGCACGTCGAGGGCATTCCCGAAGTGCAGGCCGGCGAGCTCGACGCCCGCACGGTGGCGGCCGGCGTCCGCAAGCACGGCGCATTGCTGGTGCGTGGCCTGTTCGATACGGCGACAGCCGCGATGCTGGCTGAAGGCGTCAAGCGGTCACTGGATGCCTGCCAGGCCTGGCACGATGGAGGCCAGGGCGAGTTTCCCGACACCTGGTACTCCCGCCTGGCGCTGCCCGCCGATTGCGAACTCGGCGTGGCCCGTCCCTGGGTCGAGGGCAACGGCGGCGTCTGGCTGGCAGACTCCCCGCGCATGCTCTATGAACTCACCGAGCTGCTCGAGCGCCGGGGCATCACCCGCGTGGTGTCCGACTATTTCGGCGAGCCCGCGATGATGTCGGTGGGCAAATCCACCTTGCGTTGCGTGCCCAGCACCATCCGGGCATCGGACTGGCACCAGGACGGCGCGTTCATGGGCACCGAGATCAGGAGCCTCAACATCTGGATGGCGTTGTCGCCCTGTGGGGTCGAGGCTTCCGGCCTGGAGGTGCTCCCGCAGCGCGTGGATCGCATCCTGCCGACCGGCAGCCATGGCGCCAGCTTCGACTGGTCGGTGGGGCCGGAAATGGTCCGCCAGGTTGCCGGGGCCGGTGGCACCAGGAGTCCGCAATTCGAACCCGGCGACGCCCTGTTGTTCGACCACTTCTTCGTGCACCGTACCGGCATCCCGGCCGCGATCAGCCGGGATCGCTACGCGATCGAGTCATGGTTCTTCGCGCCCACGGCGTACCCCGCCAACCAGGTGCCGCTCCGGCTGTAGGCGCGGCATGGCCTGACCGGTCGCCGCTTCAGTCGATGCCGGCGACCGCCCGGTTCTCCAGTTGGGCGATGCGCTGTTGCTGCGCATCGATCAGCGCGCGGGCGCGTTCCAGCGCCTCGGTGCGGCGGGTCAGGCAGGCCTCTGCCCGGCACAGCATCGCGCGCAACTGGATGCAGTCCGATTCCAGCGCCTTGCTGGCTTCCAGCATGGCGTCGCCGCCGAAGAAGCCGTCGATCAGTGATTGCAGCGCAGGCGTCATGCGCGGCGCCGGCACCACGATGGCCAGGCCGTTGAAGAACGGCAGCTTGCGCAGGCTCCATTCGGTGGGCGAACTGGCGATGAAGTCCTCGATGGCCGTGAGTACGCCGTTGCGTGGCCCGCCCTCATGCGTGGCATTCGCCAGCCAGCCATTGACACCCTGCTCGGTCAGTTCGGACTGGTCCGGGAGCATGCCCTTGTAGCTGTAGGGATGCCGCTGCCAGCCGTCGAGGTCGTCCGGGCTGTAATACATGTCGCGTCGCGCATACGGCCAGGCCGCGTCGTGGCACAGCACGATGGGCGGGAGCTTGCCGCATTGCTCGGCGCGCGCCTGCAGCAGGTTGAGTTCGCTGAACACCGTAGCCCAGTTGTGATCCCCGTCGACCAGCGCGATGTCGGGTGCTTCCAGTTGCGGAATGGCGGCCAGGCTCTTCAGCGCGAGAAAGCGGTATTCCGCTGGACCGAACCTGGCCAGTTCCTCGCGCAGGCTCGGCAGCGGCGCCGGATCGATGATGTCGGCATGCGCGCCGTTGTCACGGCAGAACGCCAGGATCTGGCGGGTGTTCCAGCCGTATTCGGCGCCGATCTCCATGATCTGCCGGGGCTGCACCGTCTCGAAGATCGGACGGATGTAGCGCTGCCAGAAACGATTCATTGCATGTTCTCCAGATCCAGGGGCGTGTCGGTGCCGAGCTCGTCCAGCGCGGCATCGTAGCTGGCTGCGTTGACGCCGCCGCCGATCTTGCGCAGGTAGCCATAGGGGCAGGTGGTGATCAGCTGTCGCGTCCAGCTGCGGTCGATGACGAACATCGGGTTGCCTTCGGTGAACTCGCGCAGGGTCTTGTAGTGCTGCCGCGTCGAGTAGCCCAGCCAGGGCTGGCCGAAAACCGTGCCCACGCAGATCATGTACGAGCGATGGGAAACCAGTTTCCCCCACGTTGCCAAGGTGTCGCCGTTGAAGCGGCCCGCATCGCCGGCGGCGTGCAGCACCAGCACGGTCTCGGCCGTGCCGGCCCAGAGCCGGGCCGCGGTCGGGGCGGCGGCATCCGCAGGCGTGCCGACCATGCCGGTGATCCGGGCGGACGTCGCCACCGCGTCGTCCGCCACGTGCAGGATGCGCGCGCCCTCGATCCCGGCGGCCTGCAGCACGCTGTCGAGATAGGCGATCAGGCCTCGCTCCACGCTCACGCCGATCACGGCGTCGGGCCGGATCTGATGGATGATGTCCTGCAAGCTGTTCAGGTCGGCCGGCGCCATGCCGGTGGGCTGGCCCAGCCAGCGCACATCGCGCTGCAGACCGCATTCGGCATACACGGACAGCAGGTGCGATTGGGCGCCGTCATCGAAGTGGGCGGCCAGCTTGCCCGGGCGCACTTCGTCGGTGACGCCCAGTCGCATCGGCATCAGCGTGCGCTGGCGCATGCCGGTGGCGAACTCGGAACGCAGCTGGCCACGGAAGGTGAGCTGGCCCCGCTCGATCATGGCGAAGTCTTCGCCGCGCAGCGTGCGGTAGGCCGTGGCATAGGCGCGCACGCGCAAGTCCTTTTCGACGTCATCCACATTGGTGGTGGTGCCGCCGTGGAACTGGTGGAAGGTGGCCTCGCCGATGGGTGCGACCAGTGGTGCGGAGGCAGCCGTGCAGGTCCGACGCCACAGGTCGAGGTTGGCGAACCCGCCACCAGGCTGATCGAAAGCCTCGTCGAAGCCGCCGATGCGGTCATACAGCTCCGTGGGCAGCATCAGGCAGTTGCTCTCGCTGAGGCCGTCGAACCAGGGCTCGGGGTTCTCGCTCATCGGCGTGCCGATGCGGAACAGGTCATAGCCGTTCAGAGGCCAGCGGATGCGTTCGAACAGCTTGTCTTCCTGCTCACGGCTGTAGCCGACCAGGGTCAGCCAGCGCTGGTCGCCGCCGATGAACCAGTGACGCACCGCGACCACCGCGCCGGCATGCTCGCGCCAGGCCTGGCGCGCCTCGCGAAATATGCCGGGGCTGAGTACGTGGGCGCCATCGATCATCACCGCCAGATACTTGCCACGCGCCGCCAACGCGGCCTCGTTGAGCGCACCGCAAGGCGAGGCGTGCTGGCGGCTTGGCCGCACCAGCCGGAATTCCGGGCCAAAGCTGGCCACCCAGTCGGGGTCGAGCGGCGGTTGCGAACCGTTGTCGATGCACAGAACTTCATAATCGAGATCCGCGGAATCGGCCTGATAGGCGCGGGTCAGCGAGGTGAGCGTGCGCGCCGCTTCACGCTGCATGTTGTAGAAGTTGACGACGACGGACAGCGTGAGCGGCTCCGCGACCACCTGGCGCGACAGCGGAGGCGGCAATTTCGCGCGGGTGGCGAGTTTCTCCGGCGAAGCTGGCGAGGTCATCGCCCGGAACGGCATGGCCAACGGCGACGCCTCTTCGTCGGCGAGGCACAACCGCAGCTCGTGCAGGCGGTCGTCGCGAAGTTCGTCGGGAAGCGCTTGATCGAAGCCGCAGCAACCGTCGCCCTGATGCAGTTCGGCAATGTCCGGCCGCCACTGATTGGCCGCAAAACGCATCCATTCGCGGCTGCCTTCACGAAGCACCAGGTTCGGCGACGCCTGGGTGCCGTCTGTCCAGCGCAGCCATCCGCGGATACGCGCGGGCCCGCACTGATCCAGCGACCCGTGCAGGCCCGGTCGGTGCAACGGGATGGGCAGGATGTCGCTGTTTTCGGCAGGCGCGGCTGCAGGCACCACCACCGGGCTGCCGACCAGTGGCTGGGCACCGGATGCCTCCACCGCAACGACTTCCAGCGCAGTGCCGGGTTCGGGCAGCGTCGCCTCCAGACGAAGCGCAAAGGCGCAATAGCCGTTGCGCTTCCCGGCGGCGACGAGATCGGCACGCATGGTGTCGGCCTCGCCGCGGCACAGCACGGCGCCGTGGGCGCGCACTTCGATGCTGGCCGCTCGCACCGGATCATCCGGGAACCAGGCCCAGCCGTGCACGGTGTGATTGGTGACGCCGTCCACGACCCCCTCCAGCAGCAATGCGGACGGGAAAGTGATTGGGCTGTTCATCATCAACGGGTCTCGACTGGAACGAAAGCCCCTCGACGAGTCAGGTCGACGAGGAAGGCTGCGAAAGCCAAAGATCGCGTGTCCCGGTGCGATGTGCAATACGCGAGCGCATGCTCGACGCAAAATTCACGCATTCCCATCCGTAAGCTTCGATGAATGGATGCACCCGTCGAGGTTCGGCAGGGTGCGCCGCGACGAGTAAGATAGCGGCTTTGCCAGCAGATCCCGCCCCGGGGATATCACGGATCATCATGAACAAACGCAGCAAGCAAGCCCCGCACGGCCTCGGCACCCGCGCCATCCACGCCGGCCAGCATCCTGATCCCAGCACCGGCGCGATCATGACGCCGATCTACGCGACCTCGACCTACGTGCAGAAGAGTCCCGGCGTGCACCAGGGCTACGAGTATTCGCGCACGCAGAACCCGACCCGGATGGCGTATGAGCGCTGCGTGGCGGATCTGGAAGGCGGCGTCGCCGGCTTCGCCTTCGCGTCGGGACTGGCCGCCGCGGCGACCGTGCTGGACCTGCTCGATTCGGGCAGCCACGTGATCGCGATGGACGACCTGTACGGCGGCACCTACCGCCTGTTCGAGAAGGTGCGCCGGCGCTCGGCGGGGCTGGACTTCAGCTTCGTCGACCTGAATGACACCGCGGCGATGAAGGCGGCGCTGAAGCCGAACACCAGGATGATCTGGGCGGAAACGCCGACCAACCCGATGCTGAAGCTGGTCGACCTGGGCAAGGTTGCCGCATTCGCCAAGAAGCACGGCCTGATCCTGGTGGTCGACAACACGTTCTGCTCGCCGATGGTGCAGCGGCCGCTGGAATACGGCGCCGACCTGGTGCTGCATTCGGCCACCAAGTACCTCAACGGCCATTCGGACATGGTCGGCGGCATCGTGGTCGCCGGCAACAGGGAACTGGCCACGCAGATGGGCTTCCTGCAGAACTCGGTCGGTGCGGTGGCCGGCCCGTTCGATGCGTTCCTCGCCATGCGCGGGCTGAAGACCCTGCACCTGCGCATGAAGGCGCATTGCGACAGCGCGCTGGAGCTGGCCAAGTGGCTGGAAAAGCATCCCGCCGTGGAGCGGGTGATCTATCCGGGCCTGAAAAGCCATCCGCAGCACGCGCTGGCGAAGCGCCAGATGCACGGTTTCGGCGGCATCATCACGATCGAGGTGAAGGGTGGCCTGAAGAAGGCCCGTCGCATGCTGGAGCGCTGCGAACTGTTCGCGCTGGCCGAGTCGCTGGGCGGCGTCGAAAGCCTGATCGAACATCCGGCGATCATGACCCACGCCTCGGTGCCGGCAGCCAACCGCAAGCGGCTGGGCATCAGCGACGGGCTGATCCGGCTGTCGGTGGGCGTGGAGGACCTGGTGGATCTGCGCGAGGAACTGCAGCGATGCCTTGCCTGACGGTTTCTGCGCGGGGTTTCGTCAGCAATCCTGGTAACCGGGCCGGAGAGTCCCGCCCCGCATGATCATGATCAACAGATACCGGCTGGCAGACCCGCTGTCGCCGTACCGCGCGCTCGTGCGCCATTTCAACCTGATCATGCAACTCGCGCGCCGCGATGTTTCCGATCGCTATCGCGGGTCGCTGATGGGATTGTTCTGGTCATTTGTCAATCCGCTGGTCATGCTGCTCATCTACACCTTTGTTTTCGGGGTGATTTTCAAGGCTCGCTGGAGCGCCCAGCTCGGCGGACACTTTGCCTTTGCGTTGGTGCTGTTTTCCGGGCTGAACATCAACTCCCTGTTCGCCGAATGCGCCAACCGTGCCCCGACCCTGATCATCAGCAACACCAACTTCGTCAAGAAGGTGGTCTTTCCGCTGGAGATCCTTTCATGGAGCGTTGTCGGGGCGGCGCTTTTCCACCTGCTCATTTCGACGATCGCCCTGTTGGTCATCGCGATCTTCGTGAACGGATTCATTCCCTGGACCGTGGTGTTCCTGCCGCTCATCGTCGCGGTCTTCCTGCCGTTTGTTGCCGGTACCGTCTGGTTGTTGGCGTCGTTCGGCGTATTCCTGCGCGATCTGAAACAGGCGATCGGGATCATCACCACGGCGCTGATGTTCCTGGCCCCGATCCTCTACCCGAAGGAACTGGTGCCGCCGCAATATCGTGATCTGCTGTATCTGAACCCGCTGACGGTGATCGTGGAGGCATCCCAGGATGTCCTGATCTGGGGCAAGCCGCCGATGTGGAGCTATCTCGCACTGTATGCCTTGGCATCAGGCCTGTTCGCCTGGGCTTCCTTCGTGTGGTTCCAGCGTACTCGCAAGGGGTTCGCCGATGTCCTCTGATGAATTGAGCATCCATGTCGAAGGGTTGACAAAGCGCTACGAGATCTACGCCCAACCGGTCGATCGCCTGAAGCAGATGACGCTGCCAACATTGCAGCGGCAATTTCGCCGGCCCGAGCGCGCCTATTTCAAGGAGTTCTGGGCACTGCGTGGCGTCGATTTCGACGTGCGTCGTGGCGAGACGGTCGGCATCGTCGGGCGCAATGGTTCGGGCAAATCAACGCTGTTGCAGATCATCTGCGGGACCGTTACGCCGACAGCCGGTAGTGTGGACGTGCGTGGCCGGATTGCCGCGCTGCTCGAGCTCGGCTCGGGCTTCAACCCGGAGTTCACGGGGCGCGAAAACGCCTATCTAAATGCCACGGTGCTCGGTCTGAGCCGAGAAGAGATTGACGCCAGGTTCGACGATATCGCCGCGTTTGCCGACATCGGCGAGTTCATTGAGCAGCCGGTCAAGACCTATTCCAGCGGCATGTACATCCGCCTGGCATTCGCGGTAGCGGTCAGTGTCGAGCCCGAGATACTGGTCGTGGACGAGGCTCTTTCGGTCGGTGACGAGCTGTTCCAGCGGAAGTGCTTTTCCCGCATTGAAGCGATACGCGACAAGGGGGCCACGATCCTCTTCGTTTCCCATTCGGCGGGAGCGGTCATCGAGTTGTGCGATCGCGCCGTATTGATGGATGCCGGCGAAATGCTGGCGCAGGGCCGACCCAAGGAGATCATCAATCGCTATCACAAGCTCCTGTATTCGCCGACGGATCAGGCAGCAGCGATACGCGAGGAAATCCGTCGCAACAGCCATGCGCCGGAGTCACGTGGCGCGATTGGCGGCGGGTCATCGGAAGTTGTCGTTTCGGAGCGTGCGCAGGAAACCTTCGACGCTGACCTGAAACCTTCGAGCACGGTGGAATTCGCGCCGCGCGGCGCTCACATAAGCGATGCCATGCTGCTGACGGAGGCGGGGCGCCAGGTCAACGGACTGGTGCGCGGCAGGCGCTATCGGTTCTGTTACAAGGTCAGCTTCAGCAAGGCGCTGTTCAAGGTCCGTTTTGGCTGCCTGATCAAGAGCGTCACCGGCCTTCACATATGCGGCACCCTGTCCGAGGCCACCATCCAGGATGGGGTGATGGTTGAACGCGTGGGAGAGCATGCCGTCGTCGAATTCCTGTTTGATTGCATGCTCAATCCCGGTGTCTATTTCATGAATGCGGGCGTGTTTGGTGTGGAAGAAGAGGCAGAGACGCTGCTGCACCGCATCGCGGACGCCATCGCGTTTCGGGTTCTTCCCGTAGAGGACAACAAGTCGACGGAGATGGTTGACTTCAATGTCGAGCCGCGAGTGACGTTCCATGCATGACGCATTCACCAATCTCCTGATCGCCTGCCCGAATGACGGAGGCCTGTTTCTCCTCCATCAAGGGACGACATACAAGCTCGATGGCCTGGACACGACCGGCTTCGTGATTCGTGGGAGGCAGATGTTGCGGGGACTCCAGCCCGCGCGACTGGTGCGATACGCGGACGGTGAGGAATGCGGCGTGACGTCCGGAGAAGACTTCGGTGACATTCATGATGTGCTGCTGGAAGAGCAGTTTCATTACGTGGTGAAAACCGACGACAACGAGATCGTCAAACTGGATGAACGGGGGCAGGAACGGCAGCGGTGGACGCTTCCTGGGGAGCGGGACTCGTGGCATGTCAACTGCTTGACGCGCTGGGGTAGCCGCCTTGTCTTCAGCGCTTTCGGCGACCTGCGATTGCACAAGGAATACAAGCAGCGGTCCCGGGAAAGTGGTTTCGTGCAGGATCTCGATACCGGGGAAAAGCTGATCACGGGCTTGAGTCAACCGCACAGCCTGCTGGCCGCTGGAGACAAGCTGCTGTTGGCGAACTCCGAGAATTTCGAAATCCGCGAATACGACGACAGCGGCCATCTGCTGCGCTCGAAGAAATTCGATGGATACACGCGTGGAATGCTTCTCCACGGGAACGTCCTTTATGTGGGGCTGAGCAGGTCCAGGAATGTGGAACTGGGTCCGATAGCCCACGCCGTCGTTGTCGCTCTTGACGCCGGAACCTGGGAGGAGCTGGCCCGCCATGCGCTGCCGGCCAACGAAATTTTCAGCATCCAGCATGTGGACCCGGTCGATTTGCCCGCGATCCTTGCCCGCCTTGCATCCCACGCGAGCCGCTTCCTTGGCGAGCAGGTGGCGGCGCTCGAAGCTGGAGGCGCGCACCTCAGGAGATCGGTTGAGGTCGGCGAGCGACGGGCCGAGGAGCTGCGTCTGGAATTGGCTGCACGGGACGCGCTGATATGCGACAAGGACAGGCAGCTCGACAGTCGCGATGAGGCGATCCGCGAGAACGAGCGAAAGATCTACGGTCTGCTCGAAACCGTGCATGGCAAGGATCTCCATCTCCAGAGCAGGGAAGATGTGATTCAGGCCAGGGATATCGAGATCCAGCGTCGTGACGAGGAAGTTCGCAACAGGGATGCGGAAGTGCGGGCGCGTGACGAGGCAATCCGGCGGCTGGAGAGCCTGCTGGTCGAGCTCAGGCTCGATTCGTCGAACACGATCCAGCGCAATGAAAGTCGAATCGCCACCCTGATGGAGGAGGCGCGTCTGCAGGCAGAAGTCGTTCAACGGCTTCGTGAAGAGGTGGACGCCCAGGCGCAGCGGATCAGCGAGATGGGTCGAGAGGCGGATGCCGCCTATTCCAGGATGCTGACGTTGAAGAACGAGCTGCAGTGGAGTCAGGCGCGCGTGGCGGACATGGAATCTTCCCGTTCGTGGAAGCTGACCTGGCCGGCGCGGGCCATCAAGCTCGCGTTCGACGCGCGCAGCGCGCGCAAATCGGCCAAGGGCGAACGAACATCGGTCGCTCGAAAGGATGCTGAGGTTTCGGGACGTCGATGGAAGCTGAAAAGGGTGCCCGAAGCCATGGATCCGGGTGCGCATTCGGATGCGGCGAAAATTTCGGTTCCGGTGTCTGCCCGCAGGCCGGTGTTCGACCTTCGCGGAAGCGATTCGCCCATCGTGATCCTCACCACGGCGCACTGTACCTACGTGGCCGAAGAAATCGCGGCAGCCCTGCGGCGGGTCGAGATACCGTCTCGCATCATCTACAAGATGCCGGAGGCCGGCTACGACGATGTGCCCCATTTTGTCGTCTGTCCCCAGATGTTCGAACAGCTTCCGGGCTTGTATGTTTCCTTTCAGATGGAGCAGTCCGTCAGCTCGCGCTGGTTCACCGAGGAATACGTGCGCCGGCTGGAAAACTCTTTTGCGATTTTCGACTATTCGCTGGCGAATATCGCCAAGCTCCAGAACATGGGGCTGTATGCGCAGCAGATGTACCACGTGCCGATTGGGTACCTGGACCAGTATCGGAGCGATTCGACGGCGGCGTCCACAGACTACGACGTGATTTTCTACGGGGACATCCAGAACGCGCGTCGCCGCGAGTTCATCGCGGAATTGAGCAGGGTCTGCAAGGTCAAGGTGATCAACGATCTTTTTGGCGATGCCCTGCATGACGAGCTGGCCCGAGCCAAGTTGGTAGTGAACATTCACTATTACGCGGGAGCGCTTCTTGAGACTACCCGTCTGTGGGAATGCCTTTCGCTGGGCAAGCTGGTCGTGTCGGAGCGCTCGGTCGACATGGATCAGCACGGCGAACTTGCTGATGTGGTCGATTTCGTCGATGTGGATGACTGCGCCGGAATGGTGGAGAGGGTCCGCTTCTGGTTGAGCAACGAAGAGCTGCGTCAGCAGCGGCTGCAACGCAATGAGGAGATTTTGCGCGGACTGCCCAATCAGTTCGATGCCCAGTTCTATCGCTTCCTGCTTGCGACGGACAACATCACTTTCGACGAGTTCTGGAATGTCGCCGGCCGGCACATGAATCTGCCGGGCGACAGGATCTGCCTGAGCCTGCCGGAGTTCGTGCGGCGATCCCAAAGCTTCGATCGTGACAATCGCTTCGGATTCGTGCGCTTCACGGGCCTGCGTCATTGCCAGGGCTGGCTGGGCTGTGCGATGAGCTACAAGCTGATGATCATGCTTGCAAGGCAACAGGGCCTGCCGTCCGTGGCGATCTGCGAGGATGACGTGGAATTTCCACAGGGCTTCGATTCACGCTGGGCTGCCATCCAGGAGCATTTGCGTGCGGCCCCTGATGATTGGGACGTTTTCTCCGGCCTCATGGCCGACGTGCATGCGGATCTGGAAATCCTGGGAGCCTATGAGCGCAATGGCATGCAGTTCGTCATGACGGACAGGCTGATCAGCATGGTCTTCAACGTCTACAACGCAAGCACCTACGATGCCATCGCTTCATGGGACGAGGGCAACAGGGATGCGGCCACCAATACGATTGACCGATATCTGGAACGGTCCCGATCAATAAGGATCGTCACGACGCTGCCCTTCCTCGTTGGACACAAGGAAGAGCTTCATTCCACGCTGTGGGGCTTTCAAAACACCCAGTACGCGAGCCTCATCGCGGCCAGCACCACGCTGCTGAGGGACAAGCTGGAGGGGTACGGCGAAGGTCGTCCCGGTGGTGCGGGTAATGCGTGACCCCCGGCGCGCACATCCAGCTGCCTGATGACGGCCTGGCCAGAACTTCTCCGGCTGAATTGCGCATGGGTGATTGGATCAGCGCGCCAGAATGTCGCTGACAGGGCGTTCTGGCGCAATTTTCGTTGCACGTCGGCCTTGACCGAGAACTTACCGAGGATTGGATGATGAGTAGAATTGGCGTGTTGGCTTTCGGGGCATTGTTGTCGGTCGCGCTGATGGGCTGCAGCCAGGAGCAATCGCCTGCTCCCGGATCCATGGGCACCAAGACCGAAGTTGCAAAGAGCGATGCGCCGCCCAGGGCAACGTTGCAGCTGGTTCCGGGGACGGTGGACAGTTGCGAAGTCGGAGCGACCATCGACCCCGTGGTCAGTTGGCAACGAATCGATCCCTCGATCAGGAGCACGAGGGTGACTACCGACAATCCTGCAAACCCCGAGGAAAAGCTCTTTGCCAAGGCGGGGTTTGGCGGCAGTTCGCGGGCCGGCAATTGGGTCGTTGCAGGCACCAGGTTCCATGTCTACGACGATCAAACCGGTGTGGAGCTGGTTTCCTATACGGTGAAGACCGGGAAGAACTGTGCGAACTGAGGAATGAGCGCTTGCTCATCATCGGATATCGAACGCCGGAGGAACGGGGGCGGAGCATGACGACCGCCCAGCATTGCTTCATGAGTCAGTACAGCCGGGCCGCGGCGCGGAGCCCATGCATGCCTGCTCGGGCGAATGCGCGTGCCGCGACGCTCGTGCATGGCTTCATCGATAATGCAGCGTCAAGGAAAGAATGTGGATACGCCTGTGGGTAGCGGTACTGATTTCATGACGAAGCGGCGGGGCCGCTGGATGTTTCGTCACTTCGATCGGCTGTGGGCCTTTCTTCGCAGTTCAATCACCGTGGAAGAGGGTCTGGCTCGCCGCCAGGACAATTTCCTCGTGCTGCGCATCGCCGCGGCAGCGGCCGTCATCTACGGGCATGCGTCCGCCATTGCGCCATCGGTTGGCACAAGAGACATTTTCGTAAGGCTGGGCTGGGGGATCTACAGTGGCGACATCGCTGTAAACATCTTCTTTCTGATCAGCGGCTTTCTTGTGACTGGCAGCTACATCCGCCAGCGTAGCTTCTACAAGTTTGCGAAAGCGCGCATTCTCCGGGTCTATCCCGCATTCGTGTTGAATGTAGTGCTGCTGGCCACAGTGTACGGATTGATGTTTACCAGCTTGCCATCCGCCGAGTATCTGCACCATGGCGGCGTGTGGAATTACATCGCCACCAACCTGAAGATGTCGTCCAACATGGTCTGGACTTTGCCTGGCGTGTTTGAGGATGGCGCAAAGACAGCCGCCATCAATGGTGCGCAATGGACCCTGCCCGCTGAAGTGCGGATGTATGTTCTGCTTGGAATCTTGGGCGCGATTGGCCTGTTTGCGTCAGTTCGAGTCGCTACCCTGGTGCTGGCGGCGCTGTTTCTGACGGGGCTGGTCCACCCGGAACTTTTTCCGTTGAACCAGACCTGGCTCCGGCTGGCGGGGTACTTCATGCTGGGTGTATGCATATATCTGCATCGCGCCAGCATTCGGGTCAGCCTGGAACTGGTGGTGGCGCTTGTGCTGGCCGCGGTGCTGGTGCGGCATTTGCCGCCCTACCCGATGGTTTTCGCACTGGCCCTGGCTGGTGTGGTGGGGTTCATTGCCTATCTGATGCCCCCGTGGCGCTGGCTGGAACGCTTTGGTGATCCGTCCTATGGAATCTATCTTTGGGGCTGGCCGTGCCAGCAGGCAGTTGCCCATATCTTCCCGGGCGCGGGACTGACTCTGCACGTGGGTTCGTCGTTGGCAATGGCGACGGTAATGGGATACGGGTCGTGGACGTTGCTTGAGAAGCAAATGCTGCGCCTGAAATGATGCTCGCAGCGGGCTTCTGTCGGAACCGACCGAAACTTCCGCCGGGCTGCGCGAACGGACTCTGTCGCTCCAGCTGACATCGACGTAGCCTGCGAGCCTTCGCAGCCAAGACCAGGGGGATTTGCGGAAGTTGTCGTTCTGCGGCGTCGCGCAATCAGCGCCGGATCGAGCCGGTCCGGCATGGTTGAAGGGGCTCGAATCGACCTGCCACGGCGCTGTGGCTTGGCTTTGCATTTGTCACAGCGTGGCTTCCCAGTCACCCTTCCTTGCCGTCGAATTTGGATGCGACCTTGCGGGGTTGGAGGCAGGAGCGTCAAAAGGAACGGTTGACGACGCTTCGAAAGGAGCATGCCGGACGAAGTCGGCCCGCGGAAAGATTCCATTTCACGCAGACGGATGCATCTGTGGTCGCAGGCATCCTTCCCCCAGGGGGCTTGTTGCGATTGAGCGCTGATCAATCGGGCGTGGCCGTCCCCTGACTACGTTGACTGCACGGTTCCGTGGTCATGGTTCTTCTCGCCAGGAGCGCGCCATTGCCGTCTCGAAGTGAAAGGGATGACCCGTCAAACATCCACTTGCCTGTATCGGCTTGTCCACTGGTTCCGCCGCCGGTCCACAGCGTCTCCGGCAAGCCAACCCCATTCACGTAGATGCTTATGGGTTTGGGAGTCGTTGCCGGGACGCTCCACCTGACATGGACAGCCACGCGGGTGCCCTGGCATTCGGAAAAGTGTTGCGGACTCAGATCGAATTCCACGCGATGACAACCGGAGAGGAGAGCCGCGGTGGAAAACGCGAAAGCGGACCATTTCCATGCACTCACGGGTTGGTCACCCCGGTTGCGGCGCAGAACGACTGCCTTGCGCTTTCCTTGACATTCCCGGGCATCGCCTCACCTCGCAGGTAAAGTCTCGAAAGGGATTCGATGCCTTCGAGAGTTTCCCTGTCCAGCGATGCCATTCGGCGCTCTGCCTGGTGCCGCTGCGCCTTCTGGATCATGGCGTAGTAATCGTTTCCCTGGCCTGCAAAGCTGCATAGGATCGTGCCGCCGGTCATCCAGGAGTAAATGGGTTGGCCTGGCATCTTGAGCCCAAGGTTCGACACCATGACCCACGGCACCATTTGGGTCGATGCCGGTTGATGGTCGTCAAATCCGCCCGCGGCGGTATAGACCTTCGAAAAGCCGGGGAGATGGTCCCCGTAGAAGACGAGAATATACGGACGCTTTCGTCGCTCGAGGTAATCCCAGAGACGCCCAAGTTCGTGGTCGGCGTGGTGGATGTGATACGCGTAGTTGCGGTATTCCTTGGCGGCATTTTCCGGCCACGTCGACGGAACCGGGATGGAATCACGCATGGCCTTGTCCAGAACGGGATTTTCCAGGTAAGGGCCGTGACCCTCCATGCTTATCCCCATGATGAACACGGGGCGGCTTTCCCGATCCAGCAGCTGCTCCATTTTTTCCGTGAACGAGGAATCGGCAATCGCCCAGCCGTCCTCGGGCGCATCGGCCGGGAAGTCCTTGCGGCTGTAGAAGGCATCGAAACCCATGGATTGGAATGTCCGCTCACGATTCCAGAAATTGGCATCGTTGGGATGGACGGCGTATGCAAGATACCCTTGCGTTTTGAGCACGCGGACCAGGCTCGGCATGGTCTTGTCGTGGATCTGGAGATAGGGAAATTCGATTTTTGGAAAGGCCGCCAGAGGAACGCTGGTCAGGGTTTCAAATTCGGTGCGCAATGTGCCGCCGCCGAACGTGGGGACCCTCATCTGACCCACCGAGCCGGCCAGGCGCGCTCTCGCCAGCACGGGCAGGAGTCGGCTGGTGTCGTCGATCCCTGCAAGCGTCGAAGGATCGAAGTACGACTCGCTTTGTATGACGATGATATCGGGCTTCTGCGAGGCGACGGGCGAAGGTGCGCCGGCGTCGGGAACCTCCAGCCTGGCGAGACGCGTGATGGCGGCGTTGTCGACAGGTTCGCGCAGTGCAGTGGAGGATTCGATGGCCTGGTAGACAAGTGTGCCCAGCAACCCCGCATGGAGCTCGGAGGCTGCCGGAGCCCATGGAGCGATGCGGAGGACATTTCGGTCATAGAGTTTGCGCGCAGGCGAAACGCCTCGATACAGACCGAAAGCGACAAGAGCCAGAAGCAGAGCGCTCACGATACGGGAGAGTCGCTTCAGGTTCAGCAGCGGGCGTTCCCAGAAATACATTCCACCGAGGATCACCAGCGAAACGACTGCGAACAGGAAGATCCTGGCCGACAGATAGTGGGACAGCAGGTGGATGACGGATGCGTTTACCTGTCGAAGAAAGTAGACGTCGCTGAAGGCGATCGGTTGCTGAAGGGTTTCAAGCTTGATGGCGTTTATTCTGTACACGGCTCCCATCAGTGCGGAAACGATCAACGACGTGAAGATCACCCGTCGACTGACCACGAGTACCATGAAAAACAGCAGAACCACCGGAACGGAGTTTGCGATGAACCCCAGGCTTCCCGCGTAAGTGAGCAGCTGGAGATGAAGCGAACGCCTGTCCGTCGCCCAGGTCGCCAGGCAGAGGAGCATGACCAGCAGGACGACCACGGAGCTTCGCGCCAGTCGCGAAGTATGAAAACGGTCGGCGATGCGCCTCTTCAGGCTGATCATGATTCCATGTCTGGCCAACCCGGCCCGGCAAGAGGCGTCATGCATGCATGTCCATGAGAAAAATTTCCTTGAGCTTCATGTCCGCAACGCCCCTCAGCCCAGTGCCTGTTCCAGCTCCGGGATGATCTTGAACAGGTCACCCACCAGGCCGAAGTCGGCGATTTCGAAGATCGGCGCCTCGGCATCCTTGTTGATCGCCACGATGGTGCCGGCGTCCTTGATGCCGGTGAGGTGCTGGATGGCGCCGGAGATGCCGATCGCCATGTACAGCTCGGGCGCGATGATCTTGCCGGTCTGGCCGACCTGCAGGTCGCTGGGCACGTAGCCGGCGTCGACGGCGGCGCGCGAGGCGCCCACGGCTGCGCCGATCCGGTCGGCGAACTTGAAGATGATGTCGAAGTTTTCCTTCGAGCCCACGCCGCGGCCGCCAGAGACGACCTTGCTCGCGCTCTGCAGGTCGGGGCGGTCGCTGCTGCCCTGCTTCAGTTCGATGAAGCGTGTATGCGCGGGCAGGGCGACGTCGATGGCCAGTGCCTCGACCGGCGCGCTGCCGGTGCCGGTGGCGGCGGCCGGCCACGAGGCCGAGCGGATGGTCGCCACGACGGTGTGGGCGGCATCGGCCTCGACCGTGATGATGGCGTTGCCGGCGTAGATCGGGCGCTTGAAGGTGTGCGCGGCCTCGACGCTCATCACGTCGCTGACCTGGGCCACCCCGAGCAGGGCGGCGACGCGCGGGGCGATGTCCTTGCCGAACGTGGTGGACGGCACGAACACGTGGCTGTAGCCGGCGGCGGCCTTGGCGATCTGCGGCGCCAGCACGGCGGCCAGCGGATGCGCGTTCTCGGGCCTGGCGACGGTGAGCACGCGGCTCACGCCGTCGATCTGCGCGGCCTCGGCAGCGATCGCATCGGGTGCGTCCGACAGCACCAGCACGTCGATCGCCTCGCCCTTGACGGCGACGGCAGCGCTCACGGCGCGTGCGGTGGCGGAGTTGAGTTTGCCGCCGAGGTGTTCGGCGATGACCAGGATCTTGCTCATGGGGTTTTCCTCAAACTTGGAGCGTGGGAGCTTTATTTGAAAGTCCGGCCATGGATGGCCGGGGCCTGATCAGGGACGATCACAAAAGCCCTTTCTGCTTCAGCGCGGCGACCAGTTCGGCCGCGTCCTTTACCATCACGCCCTTGCTGCGCTTGGCCGGCGCGGCATGGTGGGTGGTCTTGAGGTGGTCGTGTGCCTCGACGCCGAGCGAGCCGAACTCGATCGTGTCGATCGGCTTGCTCTTGGCCTTCATGATGTCGGGCAGCTTGATGAAGCGCGGCTCGTTGAGGCGCAGGTCGGTGGTGATCACCGCGGGAAGCTCGGCCTCGATCACTTCCAGGCCGGCGTCCACCTCGCGCGTCACCGTGGCCTTGCCGTCGGCGATCTCGACCTGGCTGGCGAAGGTGGCCTGCGGGCGGTCCCACAGCGCGGCCAGCATCTGGCCGGTCTGGTTGGCATCGTCGTCGATCGCCTGCTTGCCCAGGATCACCAGCCCCGGCTGCTCCTTCTCGATCAGCTTCAGGAACACGCGGGCGGCGGTCAGAGGCTGCACGGCATCGGCGGTGGTCACGTGGATGGCGCGATTGGCGCCCATCGCCAGGCCGTTGCGCAGGTGCGCGGTGAGATCGGCCGGGCCGATGCCGACCACGATCACCTCGTCGGCGACGCCTTTCTCGCGCAGCCGCAGCGCCTCTTCCAGCGCAATGTCGTCGAACGGATTGGCCGAGAGCTTCACGCCGTCGGTGACCACGCCGCTGCCGTCGGGTTTGACCTGGATGCGCACGTTGTAATCAACGACGCGCTTGTAGCCGACCAGAATTTTCATCTGTGATTCCTTGCCTCGTGAACTGTCCCTGCCGGGACCCGGGAACGCCCATTCTAACCGCCATCAAACATTCGTACGAAACGGGCGGGCCTGCGGCGATGCGACGCGGTCTCAGCCACTTCGCCGGGCATAGGGATACGGTCCGGGGACGGTGTCGGCCAGCCCCAGCAGCCCGGCCGCGCTTTTCACGGTGAATCCCCCGCTGCGCGCGGCGAGACTGAACACCCGCTCGATCGCATGGGCCAGCGTGCCATCGAGCTGGCCCGCCTCCGGCTCGAAGCCCGCCATTTCCAGGTGCGCGTCGAGCAGCGGGCGAAACGCCGCCGGCCGCACCCAGAACATGCTGCCGGCGATGAAACGGTCGGTCTCCACGTCCGGCGCCGCAATGCCCAGGCGCCGGGTGAGGTAGTCGACGTTGTCCTGGTTGGCGCCCCAGTAGTAGTCCAGCGGTTGCAGATGCCCTTCGGCATGCACCACGCCCAGCTCCGCGTCGTCGCGGAAGGCGGCGGCGATGCGACTGGCCCGTTCCGGCGCGAGCAGCTTGTCGAGCAGTTCGCGGCGCCAGGCCTCACCGTCCTGGCGATGGGTGGAGCGCTTGCCGTGCAGCTTGAGCACCGTGGTCACGCCTTCGTCGAGCAGGCGGTTGGCCACGTGCAGGAACGGCAGGATGTCGCGCCCGCGGTTCTCGAACACGTCGATCTCGGCGTCCAGGCCAAGTTGACCGGCGCGCTCGCGCACCGCCTGTTCGCGCTCGTGCGCGGTGGTGATCACGAGGCGCCAGTCGATGGTGCTGGCGCGCAGCGCGGCGACCAGCTCGTCCAGCAGTTCGGGGTACCAGATGTGGATCACCGCGCAGGGTCGCGCGTCCGGGGTCGCTTCAGCCTGCAGTGCGTTGCGGGTGGCTTCGAGCCAGGCGTGGCCGAGGCGTCTGTCCGGTTCCAGCACCGCGCCTTCGGCCCATTCGTTCCAGGCGTTGACGAAGACCAGCGGTTGCGCCGGAAAGCGCCGTCGCGCGGTGGCCACCGCATGACGCAACCAGTCGCGGTAGCCGCGTGGCGAGGCATGCGCGAACACCCGGCCGCGCCCGCTGCGCCGCGGCTCGTTGTCCCAGCCCGGGTTGACCGCGGGATAGCGCGGATACGGCGGATCGGCTTGCGCCATCGACTGCCGGGCCAGTTCGCGCCAGTCATGCACGTCGCCGTGATAGTCCGGATTGAGCAGGCGTTGCCTGGCCGTGATCGGGTCGAGCGTGGTGTTGTTCGGCGGGAATTCGACGGCGGCATCGAAACCGATCGTGCGCGGATCGACGCGATCGAAACTCTGCACGTATGCCAGCTGGATCTCGCCGATGCCGTTGACGCGGCACCACTCGCGCCAGCGCGCGGCGGTGGCCTTGGCGTCCGGCAGCAAGCCGGGCCGATAGACCAGCAACAGCGGCTTGCCGTCCACGCGCAGATAACGCGGGTCGGCGAGATAGCGTGCGACATGCGCGATGAAGGCAAGGTCGTCCGCGGCGCTGTGTTGCTGGCCGATCAGGACATCGTCCGCACGACCGTCCCAGCGGCGCGACCAGTTCTCGTTCGCCCAGCACAGGCACAGCGGCAGATCGAGCGCGGGATCGGCCAGCCATTGCCGCAGCGGCTGCTCCAGCAGGGTCTTGCCGGCGAACCAGTAGAAATAGCTGCAGAACGCACCGACGCCGTACTCGCGGGCCAGCGTCATCTGCTGGCGCATGACGTCGGGCTGGCGCAGGTCATAGAAGCCCAGTTCGCCGGGCAGGCGAGGCTGCGCGTGTCCCTCGAATTGCGGCAGGGCGCGGGTCACGTTGTGCCACTCGGTGAAGCCGGCGCCCCACCAGGCGTCGTTCTCCGCAATCGGATGGAACTGCGGCAGGTAGAACGCGACCACGGTGGCGGGCAGCGATGCCGGCAGGTTGCCGGCGCGATGCGGCGCGAAGCCGATGGCGCGTGCGTCCGCGCTGGTGCGCAGCCGGTGTTCGACCTGCGAGCCGCTGCCCGCCTGGCCGCGCGGACCGGGCGGCAGCAGATCGGCGTGGCGGTCCAGAAATCGCTGGCGCAGCCGGTCACGCGTGGTCGCCGGCATCGGCGTGAGGCGGAAGCCGGCACGCAGCGCGGTGAACAGGAGTCGCTTGGCGAAATGAGAGGAGGGCATGACGGAGGATCAGGGGCAATGCCGCAGCATCGACGCTGGAAGAGCGGTGGTCAATCCAGCACCCGACGCAGGGTGGCGTCGGCGGCCTCGGGCGAAAAGTGCTTGCGCACGTTGTCCTGTCCACCGGCCGACAGTTGCCGCCAGAGCGCCTCGTCACGTTGCAGCCGCAGGACCGCCTCGACGAAACCGGTGGCGTCGCTGGCTACCAGCACGTCGCGACCATCGCCCAGTTGCATGCCTTCGACCGCCACCGGCGTGGCGATCACCGGCACGCCATGGCTCATCGCCATGTTGATCTTCCCCTTCACACCGGCACCGAAGCGCAGCGGTGCGATGGAAGCCAGGCACGCATCCAGCCACGGTGTCAGCTCGGTGACGCGCCCATGCAGTTCCATGCCGGGCACGGCCAGCTCGCGCCGTGCGGTGTCGGGCATGTCGCCCAGCACGTGCACGGTAATCTCCGGTGAGAGCTCGCGCAGTTTCGGCAGGATTTCCGTGGCGATCCAGCGCAGCGCGTCGCTGTTCGGCGGGTGGCCGTAGCCGCCGATGAAGACCAGGTCGCGCCGCTCGTGGTGGCCGCGCCGGCAAGCCTGCACGGTGTGGATGTTCGACAGCAGCTCCACCCGCGCCCGGGGCAGCAGTTGCGCCAGCAAGTCCCGTTCGTGCGGGCTTACCACCAGGCTGACGTCGGACTGTTCGATCAGGGCCAGCTCGCTGCGGCGTGCCGCTTCCGCCTGGCGGGCCATCGCTGCGCTGCCACCCACTTCGGCAGCGCGGCCCTCGCGCAGGAAGTGCAGATCCACGGTGTCGAAGATCAGCCGGGCCTGCGGCGCGTGGCGCCGGACGGCGGCGATGTACTGGCCTGCCACCGTGTGGCGGCACAGGATCACCGCATGCAGCTCGTGGCCGTGCCGACGCAGCCAATGCGGCAGGTCGGCGACCGCGGGCCGGCACAGCACCTCGCAGCCCAGCGCGCCCAGTGCATCGATTTCCGCGGGACTGGCGCGGCCGTCGTCGGGCAGGAACACGGTGCCCCAGCCTTGTCCGTCGAGCAGGCCCAGGATCGCGCACAGCCGCAGCGAGCCCGAGTCGCGCGCCGGTTCCGGCGTCATCGCATCCACCACCAGCACGAGGCCGCGCTGGCGCCAGCGGATCGCCCGTTCCACCGCCGTGCCAACCGGTGGCTGGGCTGCCAGTTCGGTGGCCCATTTGTCGACGAAGGTCAGCTGGTTGAGGCGCTGGTGGCGTTTCATGCCGCGATCGGGATCGGTGCCCGCGCTGATGCCTTCGCAGTGGATCACCGTGCTGGCCGGCTCGTAGTACACGCGCAGGCCGAGCCGGCGCACGGCGAACGCCAGGTCGACATCCTCGTAGTAGGCCGGGGCGTAACGCAGGTCGAAACCGCCAACCTGCCGGAAGACCTCGCGGCGGATCAGCAGGGCCGCGCCGGAGACGTAGTCGACTTCACGACGCCAGCGGAACGTCGCGGCCTGGCGCGGCTCGAAGCGACCGGTGGTCCAGCAGCTGCCGTCGGCGAACACCAGCGCGCCGGCTTCCTGCAGGCGACCGTCCGGATACACCAGCTTGCTGCCCGCGATGCCGCAGTCGGGGTGATCGGCGAAACACTGCAGCAGCGCATCCAGCCAGCCCGGCGTGACCTGGGTGTCGTTGTTGAGGAACAGCAGGAACTCGCCGGTGGCAACGGCCGCGCCCGCGTTGCAGCTGCCGACGAAACCGAGGTTGGTGGCATTGCGCAGCAGGCGCAGGCCGGCGATCCGGGCGAGTGTCGCGGCGCTGTCGTCCGGCGACGCGTCATCCACCACGATCACTTCGAAAGCCGTCCGTGCGCCATGTCGCGCCAGCGAACGCAGGCAGGCGAGGGTATGGGCAAGCTTGCCGTGGATCGGGATGATCACCGAGACACGAGGCTGCCCGCTGACGGGCAATGCAAAGGGTGCGAACGGCTCGTCCAGTGGCAACAGCGCCAACGCCTCGTCGAACGCGGGACGCGCCTGGAATTCCTGGCGCATGCGCGCCAGCGTGCCGCTCCAGCCGCGCAACGCGATGCTGGAACGCGTGCGTTGCCACAGGTAGCCGAGGCGCTTCAGGCGCCAGTGCAGGTTGCCGGTCAGCGGACTGCCCTCGATCAGTCAGAGGTTCTGGTAATTCGGTCCGGAACCACCTTCGGGCGTGACCCAGGTGATGATCTCGTACGGGTCCTTGATGTCGCAGGTCTTGCAGTGCACGCAGTTGGCCGCGTTGATCTGCAGGCGCTTGCCGTGCGGCTGGCTTTCATCGGCCACCATCTCGTAGACGTTGGCGGGACAGAAGCGGGTGCAGGGATTGTCGTATTCCTCGACGCACTTCGTGGCGCAGATGTCGGTGTCGGCCACGTGCAGGTGGATCGGCTGGTCTTCGTCGTGCTCGGTGGCGGCGAAGTAGACGCCGGCCAGGCGGTCGCGCGGGGCCAGCGTGCGCTGCAGGTAATCGCGCTTCGGTTCTTCCTGGGCACCGAGCTTGTGCAGCGAGGACCAGTCGGCCTTGTTCTTCAGCGTCCACGGCGACAGGCCGACGGTGACGGTTTCCCACGCCGCATTGAGCAGTCCGAACCACAGGCCTTTCTTGAACGCGGGCTTGATGTTGCGCACCTTTTTCAGTTCGGCCATCACGTCCGAACCGCGCAACTTCGCGTCGAAACCGGTGGCGTCCAGGCCGTTCGCGGCGAGATGCTCGGCCGCCAGCATGCCGCTCTTCAGTGCCTGGTGGGTGCCTTTCACCTTGGGCACGTTGAGCAGGCCGGCGGTGTCGCCGATCAGGATCGCGCCGGGCATCTCGCACTTCGGCAGCGACTGCCAGCCGCCGGTGACGATGGCGCGCGCGCCGGCCGACAGGATCGTGCCGTCCTCCAGCAGCGGCTTCACCATCGGGTGATTCTTCCACTGCTGGAAGGCCTCCCACGGCTTGTATTCCGGGTCGCTGTAATCGAGCCCGCTGATGTAGCCGAGCGCGATGCGATCCTTGTCCAGGTGGTACATGAAACTGCCGCCATAGGTATGCGTGTCGGCGGGCCAGCCGAAGCTGTGCACGATCTTGCCCGGCGTGACGCGGCCGGCAGGCAGCTGCCACAGCTCCTTGATGCCGATGGAATAGCCTTGCGGATCGCTGTCGGCGTCCAGCTTGAAGCGCTTGATCAGCTGCTTGGTGAGGCTGCCCCGGGCCCCCTCGGCCAGTACGGTGACTTTCGCCTTGATGTCGATGCCTTCGGTGTAACCGGGCTTGTGCGTGCCGTCCTTCGCCACGCCCATGTCGCCGATGCGCACGCCGGCCACCGAGCCGTCTTCGTTGTAGATGTTGTCGGCGGCGGCGAAACCGGGGAACACGTCCACGCCGAGCGCCTCGGCCTGGGGGGCCAGCCACGCACACATCGCGCCCAGCGACACGATGAAGTTGCCGTGGTTGCGCATGCCCGGCGGTACCGGCAGCTTGCGGCCGCCGTCCTTGCCGAGCAGCCAGAATTCGTCGTCGCCTGCAGGCACGCAAATAGGTGGTGGCCGGTCGCGCCAACCGGGCAGCAGGGCGTCCAGCGGCTGCGGCTCGATCACCGCGCCGGAGAGGATCTGCGCGCCGATGGTCGAGGCCTTCTCGATCACGCAGACGTTCACGTCGGGCTTCAGTTGCTTGAGCCGTATCGCGAATGACAGTCCCGCCGGACCGGCGCCGACGACGACGACGTCGTATTCCATGGTTTCGCGTTCGCTCATGGCGGACTCCGGGATGCGAGGTGAAGGCGCAGGCGGTTGCCGTGCGTCGGGGTATGGATCACGCGGCCATTGTCCGGTTTCGGGCGCCGCGCGGCAACGCGTGCTGCGCCACCGCTTGCATTCACTTCACCGGACGCGGCGATAATCGGGGCATATCTCAGGGAGTTTTCATGAATTCGATGCCGCCGATTGCCGATCTCGACTTGCGTCGTGCCTCGCTTTGCCAGTTGCTGCACTGGCTGGCCACGGGCCGGGTGCAGCCGCGGGCGCTGGCCGATGTCTACCAGCAGGCGATCGAACGGCTGGACCCGGAACTGCATGCGTATGTCGATCAGCGCTCGGGCCTGCTGCAGGATCAGGCTGACCTGGCCGACCGGCGTCGTCGCGACGGCGTGATCGGACGGCTGGACGGCATTCCGCTGGCGGTGAAGGACAACTTCGACATTGCCGGCTGGCCTACGCGGGTCGGCCTTCCCGGTCGCGGCAAGCCGGTGCAGGAAGATGCCCACGTGGTGGCGCGGCTGCGTGCCTCCGGTGCGCTGCTGGTGGGCAAGACCAACATGGACGAAGGTGCGCTGGGCGCCACCACCGACAATCCGCACTTCGGTGCCACCCACAATCCGCATCGGCACGGCTACACCGCCGGCGGCTCTTCCGGCGGCGCAGCGGCGGCTGTCGCCGCGGGCCTGGCGGTAGCCGCGGTGGGTTCGGACAGCCTCGGCTCGATCCGCATCCCGGCCAGCTACTGCGGCCTGTATGCGTTGAAGCCGACACATGGCGAAATTTCCGCGCGTGGCCTGGTGCCGGCGGCGCGGCGACTGGATGCCGTCGGCCTGCTGGCGCGCAGCGCCGACGACCTGACCGTCCTGCTGCAGGTGCTGGCCGGCTACGATGCCGACGATGCGCGCTCGCGCCGCCGTCGCGTCGCGTTCGCCCTGCCGGACTGGGAGCCGGGCAACCTGCGCGCCGGCCTGCTGCCCGATCTCGCTGGCGTGGGCGTGCAGCCGGAAGTGATCGAGGTGTTCGAGTCGGCGCTGGCGAAGCTCTCGCATGCGCTGGGCGATCGGCGCACGGTGGATTTTGCCGACTGGGATTTCGCCCGCACGCGCCGCGCCGGTCTGTTGCTGATGGAGGCGGAGATGCTCGGCACCTTCGCCGCCGACCTGGCCAATACCGAGCGTCCCGTGTCGGATCGCTTCCGCCAGATGCTCGGCTACGCCGGCCGCAAGAGCGCGGCGGATTACGCGGTGGCCGATCGCGTGCTCGACGCGGCCACGCTGAAAATGCGCCGGCTGTTTTCCCAGGTCGACGTGCTGGTCATGCCGACCACGCCCCAGGGTGCGTTCCCGCTGGATGGTCCGGTGCCTGATTCGCAGGCCGACCTCACCAGCTTTGCCAGCCTGGCCGGTTGCCCCGCGGTGAGCCTGCCGATGGGGACGCTGCCAGACGGCATGCCGGTGGGACTGCAACTGGTCGGGGCGCGCGGTTCGGATCTGCGCCTGCTTGAACTGGCGGCGGTATGCGCCGCGACGCTGGATGCCGACCCCGCCTACCCGGTGCTTGCCTGAAGAACGGCTGACACGCGGTGCCTGCCGCACCGACGCGGCTGCTGATTCCGCATCGCGAAGCTGCCGTGCCCGAGGGGACGACATGATTGCCGATTCCATCGCCATTGCAGCTGGACGAGCTCGAGCCGGCGGCGTTCGCATCATGCGCGAAGTACAGGCGGCCTTCCGCACCGGGTGACCGTTCCGCGCGCGACGTGTTCGACCGGGCGGGATCATCCAGGTGTTCATGGATGCCTCGCTGGCGGCATGGGGCGACGCGCCCCGGCGGCTGTGCCGCAAGGCACGATCCGGCGCGTTTGCGATTCACCGGCATCGATGCGCGCCATGCAACGCCCGAGGTGGCGGAAGTCAGTGCCGATGCCCTGGCCGAGCAGGTCATCGCCACCCGGCCGGGCCTGGAGCGAGCAGACGTGGGCTCGGCTTGGATTGCCGGGTGTCGGCGGGGATAATGGCGCATTCCCCCCGCAAGGCTGCGTCGCAATGACCGAGAAGACCGTACTCAATGCCACCCATCGCGCACTCGGTGCACGCATGGTCGACTTCGGTGGCTGGGACATGCCGATCAACTACGGCTCGCAGATCGAGGAGCATCACGCGGTACGCCGTGAAGCCGGCATGTTCGACGTTTCGCACATGACGGTGATCGATCTGCATGGTGCGCGCGTACGCGACTTCCTTCGCCACCTCCTGGCCAACAGCGTCGACAAGCTGAAGGTGCACGGCAAGGCGCTGTACTCCTGCATGCTCGACGAGCGTGGCGGGGTAATCGACGACCTGATCGTGTATTACCTGGGCGACGAGTTCTACCGGCTGGTGGTCAACGCCGGCACCCGCGCCAAGGACCTGGCGTGGATCGAGCGCCAGGCGCAGGCGTTCGAGGTGCAGGTGAAGGAACGCCCCGAGTTCGCGATGATCGCGGTGCAGGGTCCGGCTGCCCGGGCCAAGGTGCTGGGGCTGTTGCATGAAGTGGATCGCCAGCGCATCGAGAAGCTCGGCAAGTTTGCCGCCGCTGCGGCGCAGGGGCCGCACGGCATGCCGCTGTTCGTGGCGCGTACCGGTTACACCGGCGAGGACGGTTTCGAGATCGTGGTTCCCGCCGAGCATGCCGTCGCGTTGTGGGAAGCGCTGGCTGCGGCAGGTGTCGCACCGGCCGGCCTCGGCGCACGCGACACCTTGCGCCTGGAAGCCGGCATGAACCTGTATGGCCAGGACATGGACGAGACTGTCACGCCGTGGGAGGCGAACCTGGGCTGGACCATCGCGCTGGACGAGGGACGCGACTTCATTGGTCGCGCCGCACTGGAACAACAGAAGGCTGCCGGCGTGCCGCGCGTGATGGTCGGGCTGGTGCTGGATGACAAGGGCGTGCTGCGTCACGGCCAGAAGGTGCTGACCGCGAACGGCGAGGGCGAGATCCTCTCGGGCAGCTTTGCGCCCACCCTCAACAAGGCAGTGGCGTTCGCGCGCATTCCCGCCGGCGAGCCGGGCGACGTGCGCGTCGACATCCGCGGTCGCGAGGTGCCGGTGCGTCTGGTGAAATATCCCTTCGTGCGCGACGGCAAACCCTGCGAAGGGATCTAGGCTGTCGTCGTGCGCGTGCTGCTCGCGGCACATTCTTCCCGCAGGCGGATGTGGCTAGAATCATCGCCTGCAACCCAACCCAATGAGTGGAACCCATCATGAGCGAGATTCCCGGCGATCTGAAATTTCTCAAGTCCCACGAGTGGGCCCGCGTCGAGGACGACGGCCTGGTTCGGGTGGGCATCTCCGATCACGCGCAGGGCCAGCTTGGCGACCTTGTCTACGTCGAGCTGCCGGAAGTCGGTTCGGCGGTGAAGGCCGGCACCGGCGCAGCCGTGGTGGAGTCGGTGAAGGCTGCCTCGGACATCTACGCACCGGTCTCGGGCGAGATCGTCGAGGTCAACGAGCTGCTCAACGACAAGCCGGAAACCATCAACGAGGATGCCTTCGGTGAAGGCTGGATCTTCCTGGTGCGTCCCAGTGACCGTGCCGAGCTCGACGAACTGCTGGACGCGAACGACTACCAGGATCTGGTCGAGAACGAAGACCACTGAGTCCTTCATTCGTCGAGTCCCGACCCGCCGGCCGCTTTCGCGGCCGGCGTCGTTTTCGGGGTAACGGTCTGGCCACTCCGGATGGTTCGTCGTGCCGCGCCGGAGTCATTCGGCACAAGACGGATACCGCGGCATCCTTCGGGAACGGGTGATGCGGATCACGACGAAATCACGGGGAAGTTGGCGCGGAGTTCCCGCCAGGATTTTCATCGGCAGATCTTCCTCGCGCAGTCGTCGAACGGAACGCGACGACGATCGATCGGTCGGCAAGCGCGTGCTCATGCATCGTCCCTGGTGAGGAAGTCCGGATGCCTCGGCCGGGCGACGATGCGTTCCGAGGCTGTCCGGTCCTGGGTCGGAGTCATCTTCCGGCGCCTGGCAGAAAAGATTTCAGTCGCGTTCCGTTCATCTGCCAGCGGCGACGTCGCGATGGCCGTTTGGTCTTGCGCCGGACTTGCGCATTCGTGCAACCGATTTTCGACTTTTTTCAGCCGCGCATGGCGAAAGCCTTGCAGTGCAAGGCTTTCAAGGCATTGGTCAAATGTTGATCAAATTTCGTTTGGACGTATGGACGTCCAATTGAAAGATGCCGTCAAGTCCCGCAGGCCGCATCGCGTGGTGGTTCCGGGCGGATTGCGGCCGGTCGGGCCGGTCGATTTCATGATTGAAATCAATTGACACCAGAAATCTTCAGGGATAGCTTTCGCAACAGATCACGGGGAATGCGTTTTATGGCAACAACCAAATTCATCAAGCCGTACGTCGAACACGGTGAAAAGGCGAATGCAGTACGCAAGATCACTGTCTCGATTCCGCTGCATGTATTGCGGCGGCTTTCTGATTTGCGCACCCACCGTCAAGTGAACAATCTTCGGCACGCTACCAACAGTGACGTGTTGGTCGAAGCGTTCCTGCACGCTTTTACTGGGCAACCACTGCCAACTGATGAGGAGCTGAGACGAACCATGGCCACTGCCAAGAAACCCGCTGCAAAGAAACCGGCCGCCAAGAAGGCCGCCGCCAAGAAGCCCGCCGTGAAGAAGGTTGCCGCCAAGAAGGCTGCCGCCAAGAAGCCGGTAGCGAAGAAGCCGGCAGCCAAGAAGGTTGCCGCCAAGAAGCCGGCCGCCAAGAAGGCTGCTGCCAAGAAGCCGGCTGCTGCCAAGAAAGCTGCCGTGAAGAAGGTTGCGAAGAAGGCTGCGCCGAAGAAGGCTGCCGCCAAGAAAGCTGCACCGGCCAAGGTGGTGAAGGCCACCAAGACCGCCAAAGCCAAAGCGAAGAAGTAAGTAACCCGCGTCACCCAACAATAAGACAAGCCATCGACTTCTCTCCCCGCGGTGCCCAGCGCGGGGAGAGCACTTCGAAAGATTCGTCCCGGCCTGGCCGGGACGCTTCGTTTCCGGCGACGAAAAGTCCGGCGCGACACCCGGGCCAGTTGGTCCGCACCCCGACGTGCCGGCAGGCGAGGCCTCGTTCCCCGGCCCTGAATTCGCGGGCCATTTGCCGTGCTGTCCCATTGGAGTTACCTTCTGCACATCCGCGCCGCGGTGAATCCGGGGGATTCGTCGCTCCTGGGTGTACAGGGGGAAAAAGCGCGGGTATCTGTCGACACTCAGTGAGAGACCATGGATACCCGATACATACTTGATGCGCGCCGGCATGCGCGCGGGGCCATTCGCCCCACCATGATTGCCGTCATCGCCATCGTTGTCCTGCTTGCCGTAGGCGCGTGGTTCCTCATCATCAAGCCGCACCAGGATCTGGTGATGGCCGACTCGGGTGGCCATCCGTCCACGCCGGTTTCCACTGCAACGCGGGCGGCGCCGCCACCGGCCAACGTGGCGGCGATGGACTTGAACCAGCTGCTCGCCGAGGCGCGCACCGCCATGAACGAGCAGCGCTATCTGGCGCCGTCCGGCAACAATGCCTTCGAGTTCTACCTGCGCGTGCTGGAGAAGGAGCCGGGCAACAAGGTCGCTTCGGATGCCTTGCGCGAGACGTTCCCGTTCGCAGCCAATTCGGCGGAGCAGGCGATCAACTCGCGTGACTTCAACGAGGCCCAGCGCCAGATCGATCTGCTGGCCAAGGCGGATCCGGCGAACTTCACGCTGACCATCCTGCGTTCCAAGCTGGATGCCCAGCGCAAGACCCTGGACAAGCAGCAACAGCTGGCCCTGGATCAGGAGAAGGCGGCGCAGCTTGCCGCGCAGAAGGCGGCGGCGGACAAGGCTGCCGCCGATCAGCTGGCCGAACAGCAGAAGGCGCTGGCCGCCGAACAGCAGAAGGCGCAACAGGCGCGCGCGGCGCAACAGGCGAGTCAGCAGACCTCGACGGCAGCCAGCGCCACCGACTCGACTGGCGCTGCGGCCGCCGGTGCGGATCAGTCCGGCGCGACCGGGACCAACGCCGCCGCCGTGCTGGTGAAGGCGGCTCCGGCACGCTATCCCACCGCGGCCATGCGCACGCGCCAGCAGGGTTGGGTCGTGGTCACGTTCACCGTCGATCCTGACGGCAAGACCAGTGACGTAAAGGTGCTCGAATCGCAGCCGCGCCATGTATTCGACCGTGCGGCCATCGATGCCGTGGAGCGCTACCGCTTCACGCCGGCGATGAAGAACGGTGAGGCGGTTTCCAGCATCAAGCAGCAGCGGATCGAGTTCAAGCTCTGATCCGGAAGTGAGCGATGAACTGGCGGCGCATGCCCTGCATGCGCCGCCTTTTTTTCGGCCGGCGGAAATCCGGGTTCGCGAAGAAGGTGGCTTCCCGCGGCTTTCTTCCATGGCGAGCCAGGTGCATGTCCGCACTCGCCTGAATGCCGCGGTCACGGCGCGAGCGAGAACCGCCTTGCGCCAACGCCGCGCGCTCTCAGTGCTTGCGTGCCGGCCGGTGGCGCGCGCGTGGCTGGTGCTTCGGGTTCCTGGCCTTGGTCGGCGCCGCGGCCTTTGCGGGTCCTTCGATTTCGGCCCAGTCGACGTGTGGCAGGCCGAGCAGGTCGTCCAGCACCATCGGCATCAGCCCGCTGGGCGTGGGGCCGGTGGAGTTCCACAAGGTGACCACGCCGGCGCGATATTTCGGGAAGAAGCCGATCATGGTGCGGTAGCCGGCTACGGCGCCGGCGTGATAGATCAGGGTTTCACCGCCGTACTCGTACACGCGCCAGCCCAGTGCATAGTGGGCGTCGGCAAGCCGTGCGCGACGCCAGGGCGTGGCGTGCAGTTCGCTGGGCGTGGACACGCCCGGCGCGTGCAGGACGTCGAGCAGCGAAGGCGGCAACACGTCGGGGCGTCCGCCCATCTGCGCGATCAGCCATTTCTCCATGTCGCGGATGCTGGCGTTGACGCCGGCGGCGGGAGCCACCCGGTAGTAGGTCTCGTTCGGATCGAACGGAATCCAGCCGCGGCTGCTGCCACGATGCGGTCGCGCCCAGCTCTTGCTGGATTCCAGGGCGGCGCGTCCATAGCTCGCAGTGGTCATGCCCAGCGGATAGAAGATGCGCTTGTCGACCTGGTGATAGAAGAAGTCGCCGGTACGCGCGAGCACCACGTCGCCGATCATGCTGAAGGCGACGTTCTGGTAGCCGTAGCACTGACCGACGCCGCAGACCATGTCGACCTCGTCCAGCTTGCGCACGAGTTCCTCGTAGGAGGTGTCGCCTTCGAGCATGTTGTCGTAGGTGTTGCGCGGCAGGCCCAGCCGCTGCCCCAGGATGTCGCCGACGGTGGCCTGCGCGGCAGCCTGCATGTCCTTCAGCTTGAAATACGGCAGCACGTCGAGCAGCTTCGTATCCCAGCCGAGCTTGCCGTCGTCGACCAGAAGGCCGGTGATCGCGGTGGCGAAGGCCTTGGACAGCGATGCCAGGCGGAACACGGTATGCGGCGTGATCGGATCCTTCGTGGTGGCATCGGTGTAGCCGATCGTGCCCTCGTAGACCACCTTGCCATCGATCACCACGGCGGTGGCGAGCCCGGCGACCGCATCGCGTTGCGCGACGCGATTGAGCCAGCGCTGGTAGTCCGCGAGTGTCTGCTTGACGCGTGCCGCCGGCAACTTCTGCGGTGCCTGACTCACGCTGGTGGGCGCTGGTGCCGATGCGGCGGAAGAGGGCGCCGCCTGCGCGCAAAGCGGCGCGCAGGCCAGCCCGAGAGCGCCTGCGACCAGCAAGAAGAGCTTGTGAAACTGCATGGTATTCTGATCTGGTTCCGGCGTGGGGATGCGCCTCAGGGTGGGGAATTTGTCGATGGGTCTGATCATTGTTCTGATTGTCGTCGTTCTGATTGTCTTGTACTTCGTGGCGATCTACAACGGACTGGTGACTTCGCGCAACGGCTACAAGAACGCGTTTGCGCAGATTGACGTGCAACTGACGCGCCGGCATGACCTGATCCCGAACCTGGTCGAGACGGCCAAGGGTTACCTCGCCCACGAGCGGGGTACCCTCGAGGCCGTGGTGCAGGCGCGCAACGCCGCGGTGAACGGGCTGGCCGGTGCCAAGGCCAGGCCGGGTGACGCGGCTGCGATGCAGCAGCTGGCCAGCAGTGAAAATGCTTTGACACAGACTTTGGGTCATTTGTTCGCGCTGCAGGAGGCCTATCCCGACCTGAAGGCGAACCAGACCATGATGCAGCTGTCCGAAGAACTCACCTCGACCGAGAACCGGGTGGCCTTCGCGCGGCAGGCGTACAACGATTCCGTGCTGACCTACAACAACAGGCGCGAAGTGTTTCCCGCCTCGTTCGTGGCCAACAGTTTCGGTTTCGCCGCCGCCGAACCCTTGAAGATCGAGAATCCCGCCGCGCGCGACGTGCCCAAGGTGTCCTTCAGCTGATCGCTGTCGCTTCGTGGCTCACGCCACGAAGCGGGTCCGGGAGTCTCCATGGATTTCTTTGCGCAGCAGGCTCGCGTGCGTGGCAGCAGCCGGCGCCTGGTCGTGCTGTTCGTGCTGGCGGTGGCCGCCATCGTGGCGGCGATCGATGCCGTGGTGTGGTTCACGCTGGGTCATCACCCGGTGGACGGCGGGCCGGCGCGCTCAAACCTGCCGCTGCTGCTCGGCAGCAGCCTGGCGGTGATCGCCGGCATCGGGCTCAGTTCGTGGTTCCGCATCAGGAGCCTGTCCGGCGGCGGCAGGGCCGTCGCCGAAAGCGTGGGCGCGGTGGTGGTACCGGTCGATACCCGCGACCCCGCATTGCGCCAGCTGCGCAACGTGATCGAGGAAGTGGCGATTGCGGCCGGTGTGCCGGTGCCGGACATCTGCCTGCTGGCGGACGAGCCCGGCATCAACGCGTTCGCCGCGGGCTACTCGGCATCGGACGCCGCGGTGTGCGTGACCCGCGGTTGCCTGGACCAGCTCACCCGCGATGAATTGCAGGGCGTGATCGCGCACGAGTTCAGCCATGTGCTGAACGGCGACATGCGACTGAACATCCGGCTGATGGGCCTGCTGTTCGGCGTCCTGGTGCTGGCGATCGCAGGGCGGCGGGTGATCGGGTTCGGCGGTGGCCGCAGCAGTCGGCGTGGCGGTGGCGGGCAGGTGGTGCTGATCGGGCTGGCGCTGATCGTGGTCGGCTACATCGGCTACTTCTTCGCGCGGCTGATCCAGGCTGCGGTGTCGCGTTCGCGCGAGGCGCTGGCCGATGCCTCGGCCGTGCAGTTCACCCGCCAGACCGACGGCATTGCCGGCGCGCTGAAGAAGATCGCGGCGCTCGGCGAGGGCTCGCGCCTGCAGATGGCGAACAAGCAGGAGGTGGCACACATGCTGTTCGGCGAGGCCGGCCGTTTCAATGCGCTGTTCGCCACCCATCCGCCGCTGCTGCAGCGCATTCGTGCACTGGAACCGGGTTTTCGCGAAGAGGAACTGGTCCGGATTGGCGTGGCGATGCAGCGCGCGGCCATGCCAGCTGCGGCCAGCCCCTTGTCGGCATCGGCACCGGCTGTGGCAGCGATGCGTGCCGGGGTCATTCCCGGAGCGGCGATCCCTCCCGTCGTGCCGTCGCTGCTGGCCGGCGCGTTGGCGAGCGCGGGCACGCCGGCCGGCGGACAGTTCCAGCGCGCGGCGGCATTGCATCAGGCGCTGCCCACGCGCTTGCGGGAAGCCGCGCAGCAGCCCGAGTCGGCGCTTGCGGTGGTGCTGGCGCTGACCGCCTCAGCGGCCGGACCGCAGCCGTCGCAACGGCGCATCATCGCCGATGCCTTTGGCGACGATGTGCACCAGGCGGTGCAGGGCCTCGCCGCTGAAGTGGTGAAACTGCCGCCGATTGCCCGGCTGCCGCTGGCCTCGCTGGCCTTCCCCGCGCTGAAGCAGTTGCCGCCGGCGCGTCAGCAGACCGTGCAGAACACGCTTGATGCGCTGGTCCATGCCGATGGCCGGGTCGACCTCAACGAGTATTGTCTGGCCCGGCTGCTGCGCCTGCAGCTGAGCGAGGCGCAGCAGCCTCGACGTGCGCCGATCGATGGCGCGAAGAAGCTGCCGGCTTGCCGCGCCAGCGTCATCATGGTCTGCGCCGTGGTTGCCGCGGGCGGTTGTTCCGACGAAGCCCGCGCGCGGCGCGCCTGGCTGGTGGCGATGCAGAGCGTCTTTCCCGGCGAGGCGATCGAATGGACGCCGCCGCCAGCGGCCTGGCAGGCGCCGTTCGAGCGCGCGCTGGACGATCTGGACGACCTCCTGCCGATCGCCAAGGAGCTGGTGATCCAGGCTCTCGTGGCGGCAATCAACGCCGACGACCTGGTCAGCGTGGAAGAAGCCGAACTGCTGCGCGTGATCTGCGCCAGCCTGCATTGTCCGGTGCCGCTCGGTAACGGGGTGAATCAGGCCACTGCCTGACTCGCGCCGCTTCCCGTCAGCAACGCGCTCGCCCGCTCGGCGATCATGATCGTCGGTGCATTGGTGTTGCCGGTGGGAAGCGCTGGCATCACCGAGGCATCGACCACGCGCAGGCCATCGATGCCGCGCACGCGCAATTCGCTGTCGACCACCGCGTGATCGTCGTTGCCCATGCGGCAGGTGCCGACCGGGTGATAGATGGTTTCCGCCTTGCGTCGGATGAAGTCGGTGTATTCGGCGTCGGTGTCGATGCGGCGTTCGGGAAACACCGGGGCGCCACGATGGGGGGCGAATGCAGGCTGGTCCAGGATCTCGCGCGACAGCCGCGCGGCCTCGATCATCAGCTTCAGGTCATGGCCTTCCGGGTCGCCCAGGTAATTCGCGTGGATCGCGATCGGTTGCGCCGGATCGGCCGAGTGCAGGCGCAACCGGCCGCGGCTGCGCGGGTGCAGGTAGCAGGCGTGCAGCGTATAGCCGTAGCCTGGCAGGCGGTGGCGGCCGTGATCGTCGAGCAGTGCCGGCACGAAATGGAACTGCAGGTCGCAACGCTCGTCGCCGGCGAAGCGGCTGCGCACGAAACCGCCGGCCTCGGCCACGTTGGAACTGCCCGGTCCATCGCGGTGGCGCAACCAGCGCAGGCCCGCGGACAGTTCGTTGAGGTGGTCATAGCTGATCCGGGTCGCATTGCCATCGAGCGTGCAGATGTCCAGATGGTCCTGCAGGTTGCCGCCGACGCCGGGCAGGTCCGCCTGCACCGCGATACCGTGGTTGCGCAGGTGATCGGCCGGGCCCAGTCCCGACAGCATCAGCAGTTGCGGCGAGTTGATCGCGCCCGCGGCGAGGATCACCTCGCCGCCCTCGATCCGTTCCGTGCCGTGCCGGCCGCGGCGCAACTGCACGCCGATGGCGCGGCCGTGCTCGATCAGCACGCGCTCGACCAGCGCGCCCGTGCGCACCTGCAGGTTGGCGCGACCGCGCACCGGTTTCAGGAACGCCGCTGCCGTCGAGCAGCGGGCGCCGTCACGCTGGGTGACCTGGTACAGGCCGAAGCCGGCCTGGCCGACGCCATTGAAATCGTCGTTGCGCGGATGCCCCGCACTGGCGGTCGCCTCGATCAGCACCCGTGACAACGGGTTGACGTGACGCAGGTCGGATACGCCGAGCGGACCGTGCATGCCGTGCAATGGGCTATCGCCGCGGCTGTTGTCTTCGCTGCGCACGAACCAGGGCAGCACCTCGTTCCACGACCAGCGCGGGTCGCCAGTGAGCCGGGCCCACTCGTCGTAATCGGCGGCGACCCCGCGGATGTAGCACATCGCGTTGATCGAGCTGGAACCGCCCAGCGTCCTGCCGCGCGGCCACCACAGTCGGCGCTGGTTGAGCGCAGGCTCCGCTTCGGTGCGGTAGTTCCAGTTGAGGCGGCGATTGTTGGCCAGCCGCGCGATGCCGGCGGGCATGTGGATCAGCGGGTTCCAGTCGGTCGGGCCCGCCTCCAGCAGCAACACGCGCGTGGCCGGGTTGGCGCTGAGCCGGTTGGCCAGCACGCAGCCGGCCGAGCCGGCGCCGACGATGATGTAGTCATGGCGATCCATCAAGCTGCTGCCCCCGAAGAGTGAACATGGTCGCGTGCTAGGCTTGCCGCGCCCCACGCCGGATGTGCGAAGTGAGTCTGTACCGTCGGACCATGGTGAAACAAGCTGCAGCGCCGATGCTCTCCGCATTGGCGTTCTTCTTCGTGATGACTTCGTATTACATCATCCGGCCGGTGCGTGACCAGTTGAGCGGTGCGGTCGGTTCGCAGTCGCTGCCGTTGTTCTACGGCGCGGTGTTCGTGGTGATGCTGCTGATGACGCCGCTGTTCGGCGCCCTGGTGGCGCGTTTTCCGCGTCGCCAGCTGCTGGGCTGGAGCTACAGCTTCTTCATCGTGTGCCTGCTCGCGTTCGTGCCGGCCTTCATGGCGCAGGACCGGATCGGTGCGCGCGAACTGGGCGTGGTGTTCTTCGTCTGGGTCAGCGTGTTCAACCTGTTCGTGGTGTCGCTGTTCTGGAGCTTCATGGCGGACATCTTCTCCAGCGGCCAGGCGCGGCGCGTGTTCTCGCTGATCGCGCTGGGTGGCATGGCCGGTGCGATCTTCGGGCCGCTGGTGACCAAGCTGCTGGTGCATCTGATCGGCGTCGCGCCACTGCTGCTGGTGTCATCGGTGTCGTTGACCGCATCGATGATCCTGTTGCTGCGTCTTTCCGCCAGTCACGATCGTCAGCCCGGCAGCCAGGGCGACGAGGTGATCGGCGGCTCGTTGTGGGCCGGCATCAAGCAGCTGTGGTCACATCCCTTCCTGCGCTACATGGCCTTGCTGATGCTGTTCGGTGACGGCATCGGCACGCTGGCGTACGCGATGGTGGCCGATTACGCCAAGGCGAATTTCGCCGATGCCGTGGCGCGCACGGCGTTCTACAACAATCTGGATCTGGCCACCAACCTGCTCGGCGCGGCGCTGCAACTGAGCATCACGCCGTGGCTGCTGGTGCGTCGCGGCGCCGGCTGGGGCCTGGTCGTGCCGTCGCTGGTGAATCTGGTTTTGCTGGCTGCGGTGGCGCTGATCGGCAGCGGCAGCGTTTCGTTCTTCGGCTACAGCGTGCCGTTGTTGCTGGCGGTGATGCTGGTAATCACGCGCGGCTTTGCCTACGGCATGACCAAGCCCGCGGTGGATGCGTTGTATACGCGGGTGCCGCGCGAGATGCGCTACAAGGGCAAGAACTTCGTCGAGACCGCGGTGTGGCGCTTCGGTGACCTGGTGGTGACCAGTGCGGTGAGCTGGCTGCGGATGCTGGGCTGGGGCATCGGCGGACTGGCGCTCGCCGGCGCGGGTGTGGCGGCGCTGGCGACGCTGGTGTCCCGCCGTGCAGGCTGGTCGCCGGACCTGGAGCCGGAAGAAAGGGTGCGCGCGAACACGGATGCGGAAGCGCCGCTTTGAGGCGGGCTCTCCCGAATCTCAGCTGGTGATGTAGCGCTCCAGATGCTCGATCTGTTCGGCCTGGGCGTCGATCACCGCCTTGACCAGGTCGCCGATGGAGATCACCCCGACCACCGTGTCGCCTTCCACCACTGGCAGGTGGCGGATGCGGCTGTCGGTGCACAGGCGCATGCAGTCGAACACGTCGGTGTCGGGGCCAACGGTGAGCGGGGTGCCGGTCATGATGTCGGACACCGCGGTCTGCGAGGAGGAGCGGCCCTGCAGGATCACCTTGCGCGCGTAGTCGCGCTCGGACATCACGCCGACCAGCTTCTCGCCATGCATCACCAGCAGCGCACCGACGCGATGCTCGGCCATGTGCTTGATCGCTTCGAGGACGGGGGTTTCCGGTGCAACGCGGTAGATCGCATTGCCCTTGCCTTGCAGAAGATGTTTGACCTGGCTCATGCGCGGATCCCCATTCGGCTACGGACGGGCTGCCCGGTGCCGAGTCTAGCGCCGCCTTGGTTCGCGCGTGTAGTGAAGTTGTGAATCGTGGCGCGCAGCAGCGAGCCCATGCCTGCCGCCGGGCTCAACGGCCCCGCCGTGGCGGATGTGCCGGAGCCTGGCCCTCGACGTAGCCGGTTCCGCCCAGCTGCATCATCTGCTGCTGGATCCAGTTCGTCCGGCGCTGCACGTAGGCACTGGGCCGGTCTGCGTGCATGCGGCGCGGGCTGGGCAGGACCGCGGCCAGGCGGGCGGCCTGGGCCGGCCCCAGTCGTGCCGGTGGGGTGTGGAAATAGATCTCGCTGGCCGCGCCGACACCGTAGACGCCGTCGCCCAGCTCGGCGATGTTCACGTACACCTCGAGGATGCGCTGTTTGGGCCAGGTCAGTTCGATCAGCACGGTGAAGTACGCTTCCAGGCCCTTGCGCACGAAGCTGCGGCCGTTCCACAGGAACAGGTTCTTGGCGGTCTGCTGGCTGATCGTGCTGGCCCCGCGCAGGCGCTTGCCGTCATCGGCCGCGTCGAGCGCGTCCTGGATCGAGTCGAGGTCGAATCCGTGGTGATAGGGAAACTTCTGGTCCTCGCCGGCCACCATCGCAAGCGGCACCCAGGGCGAAACCTGCTCCCACGGGACCCAGTGCTGGCGCAGGTGAAAGTCCTTCTCGCCATGGATCAGGGCACCGAGCTGCCGTTCCAGCATGACGGCCGAGGTCCATGGCGGCACGAAGCGCAACACCAGCACCAGCAGCCAGCTCAGCGCCAGCCAGCCGAGCAGCAGAATGGCGAGCGATCGCAGCAGGCGACGAAACGGGAGGCGACTGAACAAGGCGGGCATGGCTGGCAGTATAAGGGGCGTTGTGCGGGCGCCATGGCGACCCCATCTCGGCCGATTGAATCGAAACGGAATCCCCGATTGTGGAAAACCTGCCTGTCGAAGACGTAAACCTGCCCGTCCAGGACGTGCTGCATCGCTTCCTGCTGGAACGCGCCGGCGTGCGCGGGGCGCTGGTCCGGCTCGGGCCGGCCTGGCGCGAGGTGGCGGCGCGCGCGGAATATCCGCTGCCGCTGCGCGGCCTGCTTGGCGAGGCGCTGGCGGCCAGCGCGCTGCTTACCGGCAACATCAAGCTCGATGGCGCGCTGTCGCTGGAACTGAAGAGCTCCGGCGCGCTGCGCCTGCTGTTTGCCGAATGCAATGATCAGGGGCATCTGCGCGGACTGGCTCGCTGGAATGAACCATTGCCTGCACCGCTGGCCCTGGACGCGTTGTCCGATGCGATCATGGCAATCACCATCGGCAATGTGGATCGCGGCCAGCGTTACCAGGGCCTGGTCGAGTTGCGGCACGCCGGTCTGGCCGATTCGCTGGAGGACTACTTCGTGAAGTCCGAGCAGTTGCCGGCGCGCATCATGCTGGCCGCCGATGGCGAACATGCCGTCGGACTGATGCTGCAGAAGTTGCCGGGCGAGGGTGGCATCGACGCCGTGCACGACGAGGACGCCTGGAACCGCGTGCTGCAGCTCACCGCGACCCTGGGCGTGGAGGAATTGCTGGGCGTTGCGCCGGAGCAGCTGCTGTATCGCCTTTATCACGAGGAGTCGGTGCGCCTGTTCGAACCTCGGCCGCTGGCATTCGGATGCAGCTGCAGCCGCGAACGGGTGACGGCGATGCTGCGTTCGCTGGGTCGCGAGGAAGTGGAAGCGGCCCTGCTGGCCCGCGACAACGAGATCGAGGTGATCTGCGAGTTTTGCGCGCAGCGCTACCACTTCGACCGCATCGATGCCGAGCATCTGCTCAGTGACAGTGCGGCGCCAGCGGCGCCAGGTACCGCGCAGTGAACTGCTTCAGGCCAGCAGCAGGGGTTTTTCGGCACTGAGCCAGGTGCTGGCCGGTTGTGGCCGGGCGAACAGGAATCCCTGGCCGTAACGGCAACCCACGCGCATCAGCGCCTGGCGTTGCGACTCTTCCTCGATGCCTTCGGCGATCACCTTCATCTGCAGCGAATCGGCCAGCACCTGGATCGCGCGCACCAGCGCCAAGCCCTGGGTCTCGGTGTCGTCCGGCGGCAGCTCGGTGATGAAGGAACGATCGATCTTCAGCGTCTCGAACGGATACTGGTGGAGATAGCTGAGCGAGGAATAGCCGGTGCCGAAGTCGTCCAGCGCGATGCCGACGCCGTGGCTGCGCAGGTTCTGCAGCATCTGCTTGACCTGGGTCGGATTCTCCAGCAGCGCGTGCTCGGTGACCTCGATGCGGATGCAGCGGGTGGGCACGGCGTACTGGTTGAACAGCGCCAGCAGGCGCTGGTCGAGATCGGCCACCCGGAAGTGCCGGCCGGACACGTTGATGCTGATGAAGCCTTCGGTACCGATCAGGCGCACGGCCTGGGTGCACACCTGCTCGAAGATCTGCCAGTCGATCGCCTCGGCGCAGCCGCATTCCTCGGCGATCAACAGGAAATCGCCCGGCGAGAGCAGGCCGCGTTCGGGATGATGCCAGCGCAGCAGCGCCTCGTAACCGGTGACGCGTCCGTCGGAGAGTTCCACGATCGGCTGGTAGAACGGCTCGAATTCGTTGCGGCTGAGCGCGTGGCGCAGGTCGCTTTCCATGTCCAGCAGCGACAACGCCTCGCGGCGCAGGCGGTCGTCGAACATCGCTGCACGATGGCGACCGCCATCCTTGGCGTTGTACATCGCCGCGTCGGCGTCGCGCAGCAGTTCCTCGGGCTGGCGGTAATGCGGGCTGGACAGCGCGATGCCGATCGACGCCGAGGTGAAGATCTCCTTGGTGCCAAGCCGGAACGGCGTCTGCAGTTCGCTGATGATGCGATCGGCGATCAGCATCGGCTTGGCGGTGTCCACGATGCCTTCCAGCAGCACGGCGAACTCGTCGCCACCCAGCCGCGCCACCACGTCGCGCGTTTTCAGGCAGGCGCGAATCCTGCCACCCACCTGGAACAGCAGGTCGTCGCCGACCAGGTGCCCGACCGAGTCGTTGATCACCTTGAAGCGGTCCAGGTCGATGAACAGCACCGCGAACTGTTCGTTCGGATTGGCGATGTAACGCTGCATTGCCTGTTCGAGGCGTTGCAGCAACAGGGTGCGGTTCGGCAGGCCGGTCAGCGAGTCGTGCAGTGTCTCGTACTTCAGCCGGCGCTCGACCCGCTCGCGCTCGGCGATCTGTTCACGCAGGTCGCGATTGGCCAGTGCCAGGGCGCGGGTGCGCTCGGTGACGCGGCGTTCCAGCCCGGCGTAGGCCTGCTTCAGCGAGGTCGCCGCCTGCTTGCGTTGCAACGCGTTGGCGATGTGGTAGCTGACGAAGGTCAGCAGTTCCTGGTCGCGCTCGTTGTAGGTGTGTTCGGGCGAGTAGCTTTGCAGCGCCAGCACGCCGGTCGCCTTGCCGCCCCAGATCAGCGGCACGCCAAGCCAGCACACCGAACGGGTGCCGAAGTGGCTGATCTCGCCGAGCGCGCTGAGCCGCTCGATCTCGGCCGGCGTTGCCAGCAGCGGCTTCGCGTGGCGCAGCACATATTCGGTGGCGCCTCGACCGTGCGCGCGCGGTGGACGCACGTTGTCGATGTCGTCCACCGAATACGGGAAGGTGAGCTGCCCGCTTTCCTCGTCGACCAGGGCGATGTAGAAATTGCGCGCGTACAGCAGCCCGCTGATCACCTGGTGGGTGGCGGCGTAGAACTTCTCCAGGCTTTCGGCGGTGTTGGCCAGTTCCGCGATGCGGAACAGCGCCGCCTGCAGGCGTTCCCCGCGCTGACGCTGCAGCACCTGCTGGCGCAGCACGCGGTTGGCCTCGCGCAGCGCCGCCGTGCGGTCGGTGACGCGCCGTCCCAGTTCGATGTGGGCCTCGCGCCGTTCCAGTGCCGTCTGCACGTGCTGGGCCACGTAGTTGAGCAGGTCCAGGTCGTGCCGCGAATAGTGCGTGTCCGGCCGATAGCTCTGCATCACGATGCCGCCGACCACGCGACCGGCGCGCAGCAGTGGCGCGCCGAGCCAGTGCTCGCAGCTGGGGCCGACCAGCACGAAGCGGTCGCCGAACTGCTGCCTCAGCTCGTCGATGGAACCCATCAGCGGCCGGCCTTCCTGCAACAGGTTCCAGGTCAGGCTGTGCAGCAGCTCGTGCATCGGCACGCTCTGGTCCGGCGGCGGCGGATCGGTGTCGGCGATGTCGACGTAATAGGGAAAGCGAACCGTGTCGGTCGCCGCGTCGTACAGCACGATGTAGAAGTTTTCCGCGTACATCAGGCTGCTGACGATGGCATGCAGCGAGCGCATCATCTCGGGCATGTCATGCCCGGCGCCCGCCTGTTCGGCGATGGCGTAGAGCGCGCGTTGCAGGCGCTCGGCCAGGGCCAGGCGCGAAATGGCCTCGTACAGGCGGCTGGTCTCGGCCAACTGGCGCAGGCGGATGTCGGCCAGCCGACCCAGCCACTCCAGCTGGTCGCGCGTGACCTCGGCCAGCGGCAGGTCGGCCCATTCCAGGATCAGGGTGCGCGAACCTTGCGGGTCTTCGGCGAGATCCAGCTGGCCAGCCAGGTGCGCGACCTGTTCGTCGCGCCGGCGCCAGCGCAGATGCCCCTGGACCCCGAAATGGGTCAGCACCAGCTCGCAGATCTCCATCACGCCAGCCGCATCCGCCGCCTCGAACAGGCGTTCGACCGCCGCGTGCAAGGCCGCAGGGTCTCGCGACACCGGCGGTGACGGAGAGGGACGGATCGTCGGTGTGGCGCTCATGAGGCTAAGGCTGCTTCCGGGACGACCTGGTTGAGCCGGGATGACACGCCTTTATATCGTGTAAACCCGCTGCCCCGCCAGCGTCAGCCCGGGGAACCCCCGCGCCGGCCGGGGGTCGAATGTGCTCGCCGAGTCCCCGATATGTGCGTTTCGGCAGCTTTTCAGGGTGTTAGCAAAACGTAAAACGGGGTACACTTGCCCCCAATCACGCTTCTGTTCGAGTGAGTCACCGGTTCCGACCATGCGCCGTCTCTCCGCCCTCCTGCTGACCTTTGCCTTGCCGCTTGCCGCGGCCGGTCAGTCCGTGGGCGCCGACAGCGGGGTGGCCGATGCCTTGCTGGCGCAGCCGGCGGCTTCCGCCACCCGGGCGGACGCGGGCACGATGGTACCGCTGTGGCGCACGGCCGATGGCCATGTGCTGTCGCTGAAGACCGATCGCAGCAGCACGGCCGAAGCCATGGCCAGCCATTCGCCGCTGGCGTTGCGGGTGCTGGACGGCTCCAGCGTGACCAGCACCGGCGTGGAATACGGACTCGGCCCCCGCCTGCAGGCACATGCCGAGGTGAGCGAGCTTTCCTGGACCCATCCGGGGCAGCGTTTGCGCGGCAGCGAAGTGGGCGCCACCTATGCGACCGACCGCTACAGCGTGGGCGTCAGCGTGGGCACCAACAGCGCGCCGAACGCGGGCAATGTCCTGCCGCGCGTCCTGCCGGGTGCGGCGCCGGGCGTGGATGGCCTTTCCAGTTTCGACAACAGCGCACAGCTCAATGCCCGCGGCCGTCTCGCGCTGGGCAGCAAGAGCGGCATCGACCTGGGTGCCAGCGTCGGTCGCATCCATCTGCTTCCCGGCAACCTGCTCGGCGTCGACACGCTGGATCAGAAGGCGCTGAGCTTCGGCGTCGATCACGGCTCGTTGAGCGGTGTGCTGACGGGCCGCACGATGCAACCACAGGTGGCCATCCCTGGCGACCTCAATGCCGATCGCCGCTGGAACAGCATCGATCTGGGCGTGACCTGGCGCCTGCCGTGGCGCGGCTCGCTGAGCGTCGGCGCGCAGAACCTGTGGTCCTCCGGCACGCCGGCCAATACGCCGGCGGGTCCCGAGCCGGACCAGTCGCGTACGCCCTACGTGCAGTACCACCAGGATCTCTGAGCGGCGGCTTTTGCCGCAGCCAGGATCTCACCGGAACAGAAACGCCGTCGCTTGCGCGACGGCGTTTTCATTTGTGCATGGCGCGGGCAGGGCCACGCCGACCTGTTCAGTCCTGCCGGCGCACGCGCAGGTCGCCGCTGAAGGTCTCGACGTTGATCTTGCCCTGGCCGTTGCCCAGGCGGGCATCGAGCGAGCTGCCCGGGCCATGTTCGGGTTGGGTTGCCGTGCCGAAGTCGCTGCGCAGATTGCCGCTGAAGCTGGTGGCGTGCAGGCTTGCATTCGTGCCGGCGGGAACCTGCAATTGCACGTCGCCACTCATGCTGTCGATATTGATGCTGCCGTCGGCGGTCAGCCCGCCGTTCAACTGGACGTTGCCCGATACCGTGCTGAGCGTGAGTTTCTGCCAGGGCCCGCCGCTGGCCTGGATGCGGCCGGAGATGGTTTGCAGTTCGACGTGGTTGCCGAGTGAGGGAGCGAGGATGTCGCCGCTGACGGTCTGCAGCTCGACCTTGTCCGCATGCCCGGCCTGCTCGATGCCGCCGCTGACGCTGTCCACCGTCAGCGAGGGCGTGCGTGCATTGATGCGCGCCTTGCCACTCACGGTATTGACCTCGATGCTGCCGCCATCCATGCCGTCGATCACCAGCGGTGCGCTGACCACGTCGACCTCGAGCGAGGCGGCCCTGGGTACATGCAGTTCCAGCGTGGTGGCGGACATGTTGTTGTCGCCGCCCCAGTTGAACCAGCCGCCGGAGCTTCCCTTGGGTTCCACCTTGATTTCCAGGCGATCCTTGCTGCCGGTGATCGCCAATGGCTTGGCGCCCTCGCCGAGGCGGCCGCTGACCTGCACCTCATTGCGATCCCAGGCGATCACGTTCACCGTGCCGGCGACATTGCTGATGCTGACCCTGGCGGTAGCCGAGGCGTCGTGGTGCAGGTTGATCGGCGTGTCGGCCAGGGCCTGGCCGATGCAGAGGCAAAGCAGCAACGGAAGATAGCGTGCGGTTTTCATGCTTGTTCCTTGATGTATCAGCCGGACTGGTTGGCCAGTTGGCGAAGTTGGGATTGTTGCTGTTCGGTGCGGCCGAGCAGACGGTGCAGCGCGAGCGAGTCAGGCGCCTGCCGGATCGCCAGTTGCAGTTCCATGCGGGCGGCGTCCAGTTCGATGGCGGCGCCGCTGAGGCGTGGATCGGATGGCTTCCACGAGGTAGTGCTCGCGGCGACCCGGGTGGTCACCATGTCGGCCGGGCCGCGCGTGGCGTGCCAGCCGATGCCGGCGGCCAGCAGCAGCGATGCGGCGAGTGCCGCACCGAACAGCCAGCGTCGCCGATGCGCGGGGGCATGGTTGCCTGCGCTGACGTCGCGGTGTTCGGCCTGATCGAGCGCCGAGTCGATGCCCGCCCAGAGGTCACGCGATGGTGACATCGGCTGGCACAGCTCGCGCATCTGTCGACGCCATTCGAATTCATTCATGAGCTTTCTCCCAATACCTTGCGCAGCAGGCCGCGGGCGCGGTGCAACTGCGCTTTCGAGGTGCCCACCGCCATGCCCAGTTCGGCACCGATTTCCTCGTGCTTCCAGCCTTCGACGTCGTGCAGCACCAGCACTGCGCGGGCCCGCGGGGGCAGCTTGCCCACGGCGTGTTCCAGTTCCTCGCGCTCGGCGGCGCAGAACGGCGTGCCGCCGGCGTCGGGAAGGTCTTCCTCGTCCATCATGCTGACCGGATCGGCGCCGCGGGCGCGGATGTCCATCAGCGCCACGTTCACCGCCAGACGGTACAGCCAGGTGCCGAACGCGCTTTCATGGCGGAAGCCCGGCAGTTTCTGCCATGCACGGATGAAGGCGTCCTGGGTGAGATCCTCGGCGCGCGCGTGGTCGTAGCCGGCGAGCCGGTACACCGCGCCGTGCACACGTCCCACGTGCAACTGGTACAGCCGCTGGAATGCGCGGCGGTCGCCGGCAGCGGCGGCGCGCACGTCATCGCTGTCGTTGGTTCCCGCTGGGGCAGGCGACATGGTGCTTCCGAGAGCGGGGCAGGCGGCGTTCATCTTGCCAGCTTGGATGCGCCACCGCGCGAAAGGGTTTGAAGCCGCGCGGGCAGGTCGTGGCGGCCTGCCCGCGATCGGTCACTTCAGGACGCCGTCGCTTCGCGGCGCGGCTGCTCGCTGACCCTGTCCAGTGCGTCGGCAACCCGCTGCTGCTCCCGTTGCAACGACTCGGGCAGGCGCGGGGCGAAGGTCTGCAGGTAGTCGCCGATGGCGGCCAGTTCGGCCTGCCAGCCGGCCTGGTCCACGTCGAGCAGTTCGTCCACGTGCGCCTGGTCGAGCCTGAGGCCGTCCAGCTTCAGCTCGCCCTCGGCCGGCAGGATGCCGATCGGCGTCTCCACACCGCTGACGCGGCCTTCGGCGCGATCGATCATCCATTCCAGCACGCGCAGGTTGTCGCCGAAGCCCGGCCACAGGAACTTGCCGTCGGCGCCCTTGCGGAACCAGTTGACGTGGAACACCTTCGGCAGCTTCGCGCCCGGCTGGTCGAACGACAGCCAATGCGCGAAATAGTCGCCGTAGTGATAACCGGCAAACGGCTTCATCGCCATCGAGTCGCGGCGCAGCACGCCGACCGCGCCGGTGGCGGCGGCGGTGGTTTCCGAACCCATCGCGGCGCCCATCAGCACGCCGTGCGTCCAGTCGCGCGATTCCATCACCAGCGGCAGCAGCGAGGGGCGACGGCCGCCGAACACGATCGCGCTGATCGGCACGCCTTGGGGCGCTTCGGCCATTTCCGACCAGGTCGGACACTGGCGCGCGCTGACCGTGAAGCGGGAGTTGGGATGGGCGGCCGGGCCATTGGCCGGGTCATATGGACGCCCCTGCCAGTCGGTGACCGGCGTGCCGGGCAGGCCTTCCCACCACGGCTGGTTGTCGGCGGTGACCGCGACGTTGGTGAAGATGGTGTCGCGCGAAATGCTCTTCAGCGCGTTCGGGTTGGTGGCGTTGCTGGTGCCCGGTGCCACGCCGAAGAAACCCGCTTCTGGGTTGATCGCATATAGCCGTCCATCCGCGCCGGGACGCATCCAGCAGATGTCGTCGCCCACGGTCCACACTTTCCAGCCAGCCTGGCGGTAGCCTTCCGGTGGAATCAGCATGGCGAGGTTGGTCTTGCCGCAGGCGGAGGGGAACGCGGCGGCGACGTAGTGCGTTTCGCCCTGCGGGTTCTCGATGCCCACGATCAGCATGTGCTCGGCCAGCCAGCCTTCCGTGCGGGCCTGGTTCGAGGCGATGCGCAGTGCGTGGCACTTCTTGCCCAGCAGCGCGTTGCCGCCGTAGCCCGAGCCGTAGGACTTGATCGAGAGCTCGGCGGGGAAGTGCATGATCCAGCGGCGCTCGGGGTCGAGTTCGCCCTTGGAGTGCAGTCCCTTCACGAACGTGCCCTCGCGCTCGATGCGCGCCTGCGCGGCGGCGCCCATGCGGGTCATGATCTTCATGTTGGCGACCACGTACGGGCTGTCGGTGATCTCCACGCCGCAGCGCGACAGCGGCGAGTCGATCGGGCCCATGCAGTACGGGATCACGTACATGGTGCGGCCGGCCATGCAGCCGTCGAACAGGGCGTCGATCTTCGCGTGCGCCTCGGCCGGGTCCATCCAGTGGTTGTTCGGGCCGGCGTCTTCCTGGTTCGGGTGGCAGACCAGGGTGAGGTGTTCGACCCGGGCCACATCGGTGGGGTGGGAGCGGTGCAGGTAGCAGCCCGGATGGGTCTGCTGGTTCAGTTCGATCAGGGTGCCGTCGGCCAGCATCTGCTGCACCAGGGATTGATATTCGGCATCCGAGCCGTCGCACCAGTGAATCTTCGCGGGGCGGGTCAGGGCGGCAACTTCATCGACCCACTGCGCGAGCGCTTCCAGCTTGCTGGCCATCGTGTCCTCTTGAGGTTTTTTGAAAAATTGATCTGAAACGGTAGTTTGCAGGCACTGGTATTGCAAGGCTGCATGCAACAAAAAACGGCGCCAGAGGGCGCCGTTCGGGGCTTTTCCAGCGCTTTCCGTTCAGGCCGGAATCAGGGTCGCGATCATGTGTTCGACATAGGCGTCGAACTCTTCCAGGTTCAGTCGCGGCAGCCCCAGGGTGAAGTTGAGCTGCAGGAATCCGACATAGGCGGCGTAGGTCAGCCGGGCCCGGTTCAGGGCCTGCGGCGGCGGCAGGCCGGATTCGCGGTAGGCCGTGGTCAGGAACTCCATCCGGCGCTGCGACACCCGCGCCATCACCGGCACCACCTGGGGGTGATCCAGCGCTTTCAGCAGCGCGGCGTACACGCGGTGCGGCTGCAGTTCGTGGGCGACCCGACGGAACAGTTCCGGCAGCCGCTTGCGCGGGTCGCTGATCTGTTCGATCTGGCCCAGCACTTCGCGCTCGCCGTACTGTTCCCAGCGTTCCAGTGCTGCATGCAGCAGCGCTTCACGGGTGCGGAAATGCCAGTAGAAGCTGCCCTTGGTGACGCCGAGCTGGCGGGCGAGGGCTTCCACCGCCAGCGCGCCCACGCCTTGTTCGGCGATCAGCTGCAGGGCGGCAAGTTCCCAATCTTCGGCGGACAGCCGGGTACGTTCTGGCTTGCTGCTGACATTCATGTCCGTATGGTAGCCAGACGCCGTGCATTTGTAATGTGTGGGGCCGCGGAGCCCGGGCGCGCGCTGGTCAACCCACGCTGGCGGCACGGTTGACGAGGTTCGCCGAGGCAATCCATACTCATACGTATGGTTCAGAGTGATCGCCACGCCGCTGCCTGCTCCCGCTTCCCCGTCGCCGACCTGGATCTGGCGGTGGAGATCCGCCATGCCGATGGCGATCCCGGCTTGCTGTTTGCCCACGGTTTCGGCCAGACCCGTCATGCCTGGACGGGCGCAGCGATGGCACTGGCCGAGGCGGGTTGCCGCTGCGTGACGTTCGACAGCCGTGGTCATGGCGAAAGCGATCGCGTTCCCCACGGGGCCGGCTATCACATGGACCAGTTCGCCGATGACCTGCTGCGCCTGGCCCATGCACAACCGCAGCCGCCGATCCTGGTAGGCGCGTCGATGGGCGGTCTGCTCGGCATGGTGCTGGCCGGCGAGATCCATCCTTCGCCGTTTCGCGCCCTGGTGCTGGTCGACATCACCCCGCGCTGGGAAACCGCCGGCGTGGAACGCATCCTGGCCTTCATGCAGGCGCACCCGGACGGCTTCGACAACTATGCCGATGCGGCCGAGCAGATCGCCGCATACCTGCCGCAGCGACGCGAGCGCAAGAGCGAACAGCAGCTGCGCCCGTTGTTGCGCGAAGGTGCCGACGGTCGGCTGCGCTGGCATTGGGACCCGGCCCTGCTGGCGGGCGATCTGGTGCAGGAAAGCGAGCGCTATCAGCCTCGCCTGCAGGCCGCCGCGATGAAGATTTCCGTGCCCGTGCTGCTGCTGTCCGGCGCCCGCAGCGACGTGGTGTCGCGTGCCACGGTCGACGAGTTCCTGCAACTGGTGCCGCACGCCGAACACGTCGAGTTGCCGCACGCCACGCACATGGTGGCCGGTGACGCGAACGATGCCTTCACGCGCGAGGTCGTGCGCTTCGTGCAGAGTCTTGATTCATTACCCGTCGGCCGGCTCGCCGCCGCCGTTCAATCGCAATGAGGTGTTGAGATGTCCGTGCTACTGACCCTGCTGGCGGCGCTGATTGCCACCGGCGCCTGCGCCTACCATCGCACCAGCCTGCGTACGTGGGCGATCGCCACCATCGTCACCACGCTGGTGGTCGGCCTGCTGGTGCATGCGCCGTGGACCACGGCGATCTTGCTGATCATCGAACTGGCGATCGCCGTGCCGCTGCTGCTGGTCGACTTCCGCCGCAGGCAGATCAGCGCGCCGCTGCTGAAGATGTTCGCCAAGGTCACGCCGAAACTGTCCGAGACCGAGCAGACCGCGCTGGAAGCGGGCACGGTGGGCTTCGAGGGCGAGCTGTTCTCCGGCAAGCCGGACTGGCACGAGCTGCTGAAGCAGCCGAAGCCGGAGCTCAGCGTGGAAGAGCAGGCCTTCATGGACGGCCCGGTGGAACAGTTGTGCGCGATGATCGACGACTGGCAGATCACCCACGAGCTGGCCGATCTGCCGCCGAACGTGTGGGACTTCATCAAGAAGAACCGCTTCTTCGGCATGATCATCCCGAAGCAGTACGGCGGCCTGCAGTTCTCCGCGCTGGCGCACTCGGCGGTGCTGCAGAAGCTCAACAGCATGTCGGCCACGGTCGCCTCGACGGTGGCCGTGCCGAACTCGCTGGGGCCGGCCGAACTGCTGCTGCACTACGGCAGCGACGAGCAGAAGAATCATTATCTGCCGCGGCTTGCCGTGGGTGAGGAAATTCCCTGCTTCGCGCTGACCGGCCCGTACGCCGGCTCCGACGCCACCTCGATCCCGGATACCGGCATCGTCTGCAAGCAGCTTGTCGACGGCGTGGAGACGCTGGGCATCAGGCTCAGCTTCGACAAGCGCTACATCACGCTGGCGCCGGTGGCCACGGTGGTCGGCCTGGCCTTCCGCATGTTCGACCCGGAGCATCTGCTCGGCGACAAGGAAGACCTCGGCATTACCCTAGCGCTGCTGCCGCGCGCCACGCCGGGACTGGAAATCGGTCGTCGCCACTTCCCGCTGAACATCCCGTTCCAGAACGGACCGGTGCGCGGCAAGGACGTGTTCGCGCCGCTGTCGGTGCTGATCGGCGGCCCGCAGATGGCCGGTCACGGCTGGCGCATGCTGGTCGAGTGCCTGTCGGTGGGCCGCGCGATCTCGCTGCCGTCCAACGCCACCGGTGGCATGCGTGCCTCGGCGCTGGCCACCGGCGCGTACGCCCGCATGCGCAAGCAGTTCGGTCTGGCGGTGGCTCGTTTCGAGGGCGTCGAGGAGGCGCTGGCGCGCATCGGCGGCCTGACCTATGCCACCGCAGCGCTGTCACGTGCCACCGCGGCCGCGGTTGATCGCGGCGAGAAGCCGGCGGTGCCGTCGGCGATCGCGAAGTATCACGCCACCGAATGGGCGCGGCAGATCGCCAGCGACACCATGGACGTGCACGGCGGCAAGGCGGTGCAGCTGGGGCCGAGCAACTACGCCGGGCGTGGCTGGTCGGCGGTGCCGATCGCGATCACGGTGGAAGGCGCCAACATCATGACGCGCAGCCTGATGATCTTCGGCCAGGGCGCGATCCGCTGCCATCCTTACGTGCTGAAGGAAATGCAGGCGCTGTCGATCGCCGATCGCGGCGAGCAGCTGAAGGTGTTCGATCGCCTGCTGTTCGGCCACATCGGCTTCGGCATCTCCAACGCGGTGCGCAGCCTGGCGATGGGCCTCAGTGGCGCCAGCATCGGCGAGACCGCCGGCGACGCCTATACGCGCCGCTACTATCGCAAGCTGGATCGCTACTCCGCCGCGCTGGCGTTGTGCGCCGACGTGTTCATGGGCGTGCTGGGCGGCAAGCTGAAGTTCAAGGAGAAGCTGTCCGCACGCCTGGGCGACGTGCTCAGTTACCTGTACATCGCCAGCGCCATGCTCAAGCAGTACGAGGACAATGGCCGGCCGGAAGCGGATCGCCCGTTCCTGGCCTGGGGTTTCCACCAGTGCATGTGGCTGATCCAGAACGCGCTGGATGGCGCGATCCGCAACTTCCCGGTGCGCCCGGTGGCATGGCTGCTGCGCGTGCTGGTGTTCCCGCTGGGTCGTCGCGAAGTGCCGCCGTCCGATCGCCTGGGCCGTCGCGTGGCCGCGCTGCTCACCGCGCCGAACGAGGCGCTCGAACGCCTCACCGCCTGGGTCTACAGCACGCCCACGGCGAACAACACGATCGGCCGCATGAAGGCGTTGCTGCCTGACGTGATCGCCGCCGAGCCGGTCGACCGCAAGTTCGGCAAGGCGCTGAAGTCGGGCCAGTTCGCCGCGCACGACTACCTTGGCCAGCTCGCCGAGGCGCAGCAGGCGGGAGTGATCTCCGAGGCCGAAGCGGACCTGCTGCGCCGCGTGCGCGAAGGCGTGTTCGAGTTCATCTCGGTGGACGACTTCGATACCGATGAGCTGCGCGCACTCAAGATCCGTCCGCAGAATTCGGCCGGCCATTAAGTCCGAAAGATCGCCAGGTCCGAAAGATCGCCGCGCCACCTGACGGGTGGCGCGGTGCGTTTCACGTCCTTGCCAGCACGCAGCGGTTCTTGCCGTTGCGCTTGGCTTCGTACATGGCGTTGTCCGCCGCCTGCATCAGTTGCTCTTCCGCATCGGCCTGTCCGCTCGGGGTGTATGGCGCGATGCCGATGCTCGCGCCGACGCGAACCTCGACCCGCTCGCCGTTGACGCGCAGGCTGTAGGGCTCGCCCAGTGCGGCGCAGAGTTTCTCGCACAACTGCAGCGCCATCTGCGGGTCGTCGATTTCCTCCAGCACCAGTGCGAACTCGTCGCCGCCCAGGCGGGCCACGGTGTCGTTGCTGCGCAGGTGCGTGGGCAGGCGACTGGCGATCTCCTGCAGCAGCGCGTCGCCGGCGGCGTGGCCGTGGCGATCGTTGACGCCCTTGAACCCGTCAATGTCGATGCAGGCCAGGGCGAAGCTGATGTGATGCCGGTTGGCGCGCTGGATCGCTCCCTGCAGGCGGTCACGGAACAGGATGCGGTTGGGCAGGCCGGTGAGCGGGTCGTGGCTGGCCTGGTGGCGCACCATGGTTTCGATCAGCTTGCGCTCGGCGATCTCGCGTTGCAGCTCCTCGTTGCGATCGGCCAGCTCGGCCATCGCCTCGCGCAGTTTCATCCGCGCGGAATGGAGCTCCAGGAAAACGCGCACCTTGGACTGCAGGATCACGTCGTTGATCGGTTTGGCGATGTAATCCACCGCGCCGGAGTGGTACCCCTTGAGCCGGTTCAGGTCGTCGGCGTAGGCGGCGGTGACGAAGATGATCGGCGTCCCGCTGAGGTGCTCGGTGTCGCCGAGCAGGCTGGCCACCTCGAAACCGTCCATGTCCGGCATGTTGACGTCGAGCAGGATCAGCGCGAACTCGTGATCCAGGCACAGCGCCAGCGCCTGGTTGCCGCTGGTCGCCTCGAACAGTTGCGCGCCGCTGTGTGCGAGCAGGCGGCGCATCGCCACCAGGTTCGCCGGCGTGTCGTCGACGATCAGGATCTTCGGCTTCATCGATTCGCTGGTCATGCCCGCTGCTCCCCGCGTCCGGAAGGGCACCGTAGCCGATGCGGCCGTGGTGCCGCGTGAACCCGGTCCGCTTCCACCAGTGCGCTGCTGCCGGGCAGCGCCTGCTGCGGCCTCTCGCGGCTGGCGCTCACGATGGCTCGCTCGTCAGCCAATGGCGCAGCATGATGGCCAGCTTGTCGATGTCGATCGGTTTGGACAGATAGTCGTTGGCGCCCATCTGCAGGCACAGCTCGCGGTCGCCGGTCATCGCCTTCGCCGTCACGGCGATGATCGGCAGCGTCGTGAAGTCGGCCATGTCGCGGATGTTGCGTATCGTCGTATAGCCATCCATGCCCGGCATCATGATGTCCATCAGGATCAGGTCGGGCCGCTCGCCGGTCTGCAAGGCGGCCAGCGCCTTGTAGCCGTCCTGGGCCATCTCGACCTGCAGGCCCCAGCCGCGCAGCACCTTGGACAGCGCGAACAGGTTGCGCATGTCGTCGTCCACCAGCAGCACGCGGTGGCCGGCCAGCGTGGCTGTCGGAGCCGCCTCCGTCGTTGCGGGCGTCGCTGCGGGTCGCGGGATGTCCTGCAGGAAGGCGCCCACTTCCTGCAGCAGGCGTTCGCTGGAACGGGCGCCCTTGAGCACGATGGCGTCGGCGTACCGGCGCAGTTTCAGCTGTTCGGCCGGGTCCAGTTCGCGCCCCGAGTACACCACTACCGGCGGCATCGCTTCCGGTCGGTCCGACAGGTGCTCCATCAACTCCAGGCCCGACATGCCCGGCAAGCCCAGGTCCAGCACGATGCAGTCGTAGCTGACCTCGGCGATCTTCGGCAGCGCGTCCTCGGCCGAATCCGCCTCATCGAGCTCCACGTGGTGGCCACGCAACGCGGTGCGGATGGCCTTGCGCGAGGCGGCGTCATCCTCCACCACCAGCAACCGGCGGCGCTTGCCCTCGCCGAAGCGCAGCAGGCGATCCAGGGCCTCGGCAATCGCCTCGCGACTGACCGGCTTGGTCAGGAAGCCGACCGCGCCCCGTTCCATGCCGCGCCTGCCGACGTCGCTGACCGACACGAAATGGACGGGGATCGAGCGCGTGGCCTCATCCACCTTGAGCCGATCGAGCACCGTCCAGCCGTCCATCACCGGCAGTGACACGTCCAGCAGGATGCCCGACGGGTGATGTTCGCGCGCCAGCTGCAGGCCGGATTCGCCGTCCAGCGCGGCCAGCGCCCGATAGCCCCGGCGATGGATCAGGTCGATCAGGATGCGCACGAAAGCGGGGTCATCCTCGATCACCAGGATGGTGACCTGGCCCGGCAGCAGCGACTGCCGGTCGTCCTCGATGGCGGCGGGCAGCAGCGCCGGCGGGGCGATGCGACGGGCCTGCGTCGCGTGGGCGGCTTCCGTCTCGACGACGGGTGCAGTGGTGGCCGGCGGGGTTTCCGGCAGCAACAGGGTGAACTGGCTGCCGCGTCCGGCGTCGCTGCGCAGCACCACGTCGCCACCCAGCAGTTGCGCCATCTTGCGCGAGATCGCCAGGCCCAGGCCGGTACCGCCGAACTGGCGGCTGGTGCTGGCGTCGACCTGCTCGAACGCGTTGAAGATGCGCTCGAGCTTGTCCGGCGGAATGCCGATGCCGGTGTCGCTCACGGTGATCGCCAGCAGCGGCTGGCCGGACAGCGCCGCAGGCATTTCCAGGTCAGCCTGCGGACGGCCGATGTGCAGTGTCACCGCACCGCTGGCGGTGAACTTGAACGCATTGCTGAGCAGGTTGTTGGCGATCTGCTCGACCTTGCCGCCATCGGTGGCGATGACGTCGGGCAACCCCGGGTCGATCGTCATCTCGAAGCCGAGCTGCTTGTTGCTGGCGACATGGGTGAAGTTGCGCTGCAAGCGCCTGCCCAGCTCGGCGAGGGAAACCTCCTCGACCATCAGCTCCATCTTGCCGGCCTCGACCTTGGACAGGTCCAGGATGTCGTTGATCAGGTGCAGCAGGCTGTTGCCGGCGTCGTGGATGATCTGCGCCGATTCGATCTGCTCGTCGTCGAGGTTGCCGGTGTCGTTGTCGGCGAGGCTGCGCGACAGGATCAGCAGGCTGTTCAGCGGCGTGCGCAGCTCATGCGACATGTTGGCCAGGAATTCCGACTTGTACTGGCTGGCTCGCGCCAGCTCGGCCGCCTTTTCCGCGGTTTCCTGCTGCAACTCCTCCAGCACGACCTTCTGCCGGTTCAGGCTGTCCGTCATGTCGCGCAGCTCTTCGTTGGAGGAGCGCAGCTCCTCGGCCTGCACGCGTTGTTCCTCCTCGGAGGCGATCAGGCGCTTCGACTGCTCCTCCAGCTCGGCGGTCTTCGCCTGCAGCGTGGCGTTGCTTTCGTGCAGCACCTCCTTCTGCTGGCGCATCACCAGCTCGGACAGGCGCAGCTCGTCCGCCTGTTCCTGCGTCTGCTGCAGCAGGTCCTGGGTATGCACGGCCTGGTTGAGGTTCTCCAGCGCCAGCGCCACGATCGGCAGCAACTCGTCCAGCAGCTGCCTCTGCAGGGCGGTCAGCGCCGCGAAGCTGGCCAGTTCCAGCACGCCGATCAGGGTTTCGCGATAGATCACCGGCAGGATCGCGAGATGGGTGGGCACCGCCTCGCCGCTGCCCGAATCGATGTGCAGGTAGTCGGCCGGCACCTGGTCCAGGATGATCGCCTTGCGATCCACCGCGCACTGCCCGACGAGGCCCTCGCCGGGCATGTACTGGTCGGCGGACCGGTTGCTGAGGCGCAAGCCGTAACTGCCCAGCAGGTCCAGCCGATGACGCGCGTCATCGAACGAGTAGAACAGTCCCAGGCCCGCGTTGCACAGCGGCACCACTTCGCTGGTCAGCCACTGGGCGAAGTCCTTGTGGGTGGTGGCCTGCAGCAGCACCTGGGAAATGTCCGCCACCCTGGAGCGGATCCAGGAGCGCGCCGCGGTGTCCAGCGACATCTGCTTGAACACCTGCAGCGCGCGGGCGATCTCGCCCACCTCGTCGCGGCGATCCAGCCGGCGTATCTCGAAGTCGTGGTTGTGGTGGGAGAGCTGGGTCATCTGGTCGGTGAGGCGCCGCAGCGGGCGGATCACCAGTTGCGAGGTCAGCCGGATGACGGTGATGCCGAGCAGGATGCCGAGCAGGATGGAAAGCGCGTTCAGCGCCTTGGTGTTGCGCAGGGTCAGGTCCAGCTGCTGGTTGCGCAGGGCCAGCAGACGGCTTTCCTCGTCGGCCATCTGGTCCAGCACCGCGGATATCTCCTCGACGCGCACGGTGCGCCCGGCGATGTATCCGGCCTGGATGCGCTGACGTTCCAGGGCGGCGTCCGGGGCGCCCGGGTCCAGCCGCTGCAACGGTGTGATGCCCAGATCGACCACCTGGCGTTGCCAGCGGCCGGCCATGGCGGCCACGGCGTCGAGCCGGCCCTGCTGCAGGGGGTTGTCCGCCACCAGCTGGCGCAACCCGCGAATGCGCAGGTCCAGCTCGCGCGTGGACTTCCGGAACAATGCGAGCTCGTTGTCCGACCCCGTCAGCAGAAAGCCGCGCGCGCCCACCTGGGCGGTCTGCGCGGCGCGTTGCACCGTGTCGATCTGCAGCAGGGCCTGATAGGTGTGGCCGGCCCAGCGCCGGTTGCTCTCCTGCGTCTGCAGGGAGTGCAGGGTCACCACGTTGGCGACCAGGAACACGCCCAGCAGCAGGCCGATGGCCAGCATCATCTTGCGCGTCAGTGGCTGGTTGGCCAGCCACGAGATCTTCCTGCGGTAACCGGGCTGCTGCGAATTGTGGGTGGCCATGGCGGTGTCCGATACCGGCGAGGTGGGGTCGCCGGTCGGCGACCCGTCCTCAGGGTAGCCGCTACGCCGACCAAACCCCAACCGCGTGCCGTGGCGAATTCAGCCACGGGCCAGCCACCGGTTTCACCGCCCGCCGCTCAGCGGCGTGACCGCAACGGAACGATCGAGCCTCGACGCAGGGCCATCACCAGCAGGCCCACCGTGCACAGCAAAGACAGCCCCAGGGCGACCACCGAAGCCTCCGCGCCGAACACGCCGCCGCTGAGCCAGTCCGGGCCGCTGCGGGTGGACACCAGCCAGCCGTCAGCGTCAGTGCCCGAAACGGGGATGCCGTAGATCGTCCCCTGAGCGAAATTCCATGCCGCGTGCAGGCCCATGCACAGCGGAAGCGAATGCGTCAGGTGGTACAGCAGGCCGAACAGCAGGCCGGCTTCGATCGCGATCGCCAGCGAACTCCACAGCGTGGCGCCGGGATTGCCCAGGTGCACGGCGCCGAAGAACAGCGCCGAGATGATCAGCGCGGCCCAGGTGCCCATGCCTTCCTCGACGATGCGGAACAGCACGCCACGGAACATGATCTCCTCGCCGATGCCCGCGCCCAGCCCCACCACCAGCAAGGCCGGCAGCCATGCCGCATCCGGGTTGGTGCCGGTCACCTGGTAGCTGCCCAGCAGGTACATCACGCCGACGATGATGCTGAAAAGCACCAGGCCGAACGCCACGCCCAGCAGGCCTTGCGGCAGCAGCGTGGCTGGCGCCAGTTCGCGCATGCGCCGGCGTTCGATCCATTTCACCAGGATCAGGTAGACCAGCAGCGGGATCAGGGCGCGGATGACGAACTGGCCGAAAGCGCGTTCCAGCGGCGGTGAGGCCTTGCCCAGACCCAGCAGGTGCAGCACGGCGCCAGCGGCAAAACTCAGCGCGATGAACAGCGCGATGAAGATCACGATGCGCGCACCGGCCGAATACACCAGCCAGCGTTTCCACGGAGGTGCATCGGCGGGCGTGACGAAGGCGATGGCTGGCTGCGGCATGTGCTGGTTTCCCCCGGTTGGAATCAGCGCAGGTTAGCGGTCAGTCGCCGGGTTGCCCAGTGACGACCGTCATGCCGCCGGGAATTCAGACGTCGACGGCCGCCGCGTGCTCGCGCGTGTTGGCGAAGCGCACCTGTGGCCAGCGCTCCTGCGCCAGCTGCAGGTTGACCCGGGTCGGCGCGATGTAGACCAGCTCGCCGGCCCCGTCGATGGCCAGGTTCATCGCGTTCTTCTCGCGGAACTCGTCCAGCTTCTTCTCGTCGTCGCAGTGCACCCAGCGCGCGGTGCTGACGGTGACCGGCTCGAAGGTGGCGTCGACGTTGTACTCGTCCTTCAGCCGGTAGGCGACCACCTCGAACTGCAGCACGCCCACCGCGCCCAGGATCAGGTCGTTCGACATCAGCGGCCGGAAGAACTGGGTGGCGCCTTCCTCGGACAGCTGTGCCAGGCCCTTCTGCAGCGCCTTCATCTTCAGCGGATCGCGCAGCCGGGCGCGACGGAACAGTTCGGGGGCGAAGTTGGGGATGCCGGTGAAGGAAACCTGTTCGCCCTCGGTGAAGGTGTCGCCGATGGTGATGGTGCCGTGGTTGTGCAGGCCGATCACGTCGCCGGGGTAGGCCGTTTCGACGATCTCGCGATCACTGGCCATGAAGGTCAGCGCATTGGCGATGCGCACTTCCTTGCCGGTGCGCGTCTGCACCATCTTCATGCCGGCGTTGTAGGTGCCCGAACACACGCGCATGAAGGCCACGCGGTCGCGGTGAGCCGGGTCCATGTTGGCCTGGATCTTGAACACGAAGCCGGACAGTTTTTCCTCTTCCGGCTCGATCGTCCGCGAGGTGGTGTCGCGCGGCTGCGGCGATGGCGCGTGCTCGACGAAGAAGTCCAGCAGCAGCTGCACGCCGAAATTGTTCACCGCCGAGCCGAAGAACACCGGCGTCTGCCGGCCGGCCAGGTATTCGTCGAGGTCGAACGAGGGCGCCGCGCCCTGCACCAGCTCGAGTTCCTCGCGCAGTTCGCGCATGGCTTCCTCGCCGATCCGCTCGACCAGGCCCGGCGCGTCCAGGCTCTTGAAGATGGTGGAATCCTGCCGGGTGAAATTCTTGCCCTGCTCGAACACGTGGACCTCGTCCAGCGCCAGGTGGTACACGCCCTTCAGCCGCTTGCCCATGCCGATCGGCCAGGTCAGCGGGGCGCAGGCGATGCCCAGCACCGACTCCACCTCGTCCAGCAGCTCGATCGGCGAGCGGCCCTCGCGGTCGAGCTTGTTGATGAAGGTCATGATCGGCGTGTCGCGCAGGCGGCACACCTCCATCAGCTTGATCGTGCGTTCCTCCACGCCCTTGGCGCAGTCGATCACCATCAGCGCCGAGTCCACCGCGGTCAGCACGCGGTAGGTGTCCTCGGAGAAGTCCGCGTGTCCCGGCGTGTCGAGCAGGTTGACGATCTTGCCCTCGTAAGGGAACTGCATCACCGACGAGGTCACCGAAATCCCGCGCTCCTTCTCCAGCGCCATCCAGTCCGAGGTGGCGCTGCGCGACGTCTTGCGGCTCTTCACCGAGCCCGCCAGCTGGATCGCGCCGCCGAACAGCAGCAGTTTTTCGGTCAGCGTGGTCTTGCCGGCGTCAGGATGGCTGACGATGGCGAAGGTACGGCGACGGCGGGTTTCCTGGAGATGGCTGGACATGGAGATGTGTCGTTGGGGACGCGAACCGGCAATTGTAGCGTGGAATGCCGACAGCCCCGGCCGCCGTGTTACCCTTGCCCCCGGTTGTGCCGGACATCCCGGCTCATCCATACCCCTTGGGGAGTAGCCTGCCTCGTCGCGACGAGGCGTCTTCGTCAACATGCTCGGCGTCCATCCGCCGTGGCGAGGACACCGATCCCGGTTGGCGAGACCAGCGGTTCACGGCGCCACGGAGGTCGGGCGCGTCGTGCTGCCGTTGCGCCTGGCCCGACCACAAGGCATTGCATGAATCCCGTTTCCATCCTGCTGCTCGGCTTCGCCATGTCCACCGACGCGTTCGCCGCGGCGATCGGCAAGGGCGCGGGCATGGCGCGCCCGCGGCTGTCCCAGGCCATGCGCGCCGGTCTGATCTTCGGTGTCATCGAGGCGATCACGCCGGTCGTCGGCTGGCTGCTGGGCCGGGGCGCCTCGCGCTATATCCAGGCCTGGGACCACTGGGCCGCGTTCGCCCTGCTGCTGGCGCTGGGCCTGCACATGATCTGGAACGGCGTGAAGCCGGAGGCGGACGAGCCCGTGGACGAAACCAGAAAACATGGCTTCGTCGGCCTTGCACTGACCGGCCTGTCCACCAGCATCGACGCGCTGGCGGTGGGCGTGGGCCTGGCCTTCGTCGACACGCCGATCGCCGTGGTTGCCGTGGTGATTGGCCTGTGCACCTTCACCATGGTCACGCTGGGCATCATGCTGGGTCGCGTGCTCGGTGCGATGGTGGGTCGACGCGCCGAGGTGATCGGCGGCATCATCCTGATCGGCGTGGGCGCGGTCATCGTGTACGAGCACCTGTCGGCCTGAGCTCGCGCCGGCGTGGGTGCTGCGCGCAGCCCCACTTTCATGGCGCATGCACGACCGGCATGTGAACGTGGAGTGGCAGCGCGCGTGACACGATCGCGCATGCAATCTCGGTCGCGTTGCGGGGAGGTCACATGGGCACGAAGCTGCGAGGAAAGGCTGTCCCGATCCTGTCGATGGGCCGCGTCACGCCGACGCGCATCATCCCTGGCAGCGCAGCCGCCGTGGCGGTGGCCGTGTCCGACACGACGGCCGCGGGTTTCGCAACGGGTGTGCTCGCGGGCCCGGGCCACCAATGAAGTCCCTGCCGGAAGTGATTTCGTTCGTTCGGGAGCGCGGCAATCGCGTCACCGCGTTCCGCAACTGGTTGCCCCTGGTCGCCGCGTCGAGCGCGATCGTCATCGTGCTGTTCAGCGTCGTGGCGGCCAACCGGATTCGCGTGCTCGACCAGCAGTCGGTGCGCTCCCAGCTCAAGGCCAGCCTCGATGCCGCGGCCGATCTGCTGCAGGTGCTGTACAGAAACCAGATCGAGGCTACCTCTGCCATCGTGAAGGACCCCGAGCTGGTCGCCCTCACCCGGGCACTTTCGCGGAGTCCGGCAGATGCCGGCGCGCGCTCGATGGCCGCCGCCTGGGCGGCCCGGCGCCAGACCCAGTACGGCTTCAGGATCTACGTGCTCTACAGCCCAGCGGGAAAGATCCTCGCCGTGGATGAGCCGGTGCATGTCGGCGACACCTCGCAAGTGCTGACCGCGATGCTGCCCAGGCTCGCCGCCGACGGCTTTGCCGTGTCCGCGCCGTTCCGCGCGACCAAGCTGTCACCGCAGGCGAAGGCCGCGGGCGACCGCGACTTCGTGCAACTGGCCTGTCGCACCGTGGCTGACGGGCCGCAGGTGCTGGGCTACTTCTGCCTTGGCTCCAACCCGCGCAAGTTGCTGTTCCCCCTGCTGGCGGCAGGCTGGCAGGGGGAGACCGGCGAGGCGATGCTGATCGGTCGCGATGCGCGCTTGCGCACGCCGAGCCGCTTCGAGTCGGCTTTCCAGGGAAACCTGTCGACGCCGCAGGGCAATCATGTCAGCCGGTTGTACGCTCGCGTGCCGTCGGACCGCCCGGCGACATCGGGCAAGCTGCCGCTTCCGCTGGACAGCGATCCGCCGACGCGGCTGGCGCAGGCAGTCCTGGCCTCGAACGGCGGCGAAAGCTGGTTCATGGACGACTACCTCGACTACCGTCGGGTGCCGGTGGTGGGGGCGGGCCAATGGTTGCGGGAAATGAATCTTGGCCTGATCGTGGAAATCGACGAGTCCGAAGCGTATCGGCCTTCCCGGTTCGCGGCGTTCTGGGTCTACGCCCTGGCGGCGACCGCGGTGACCTTGTTGCTGCTGCTGTCGTATCGCGACGCACGTCTGCGACGCGACATGCAAGGCAGCGAGGCACGCCTCGCCAGTTTTTTCAGCAACGCCCCCGCCTACATGTGCATCCAGGCCGCCGATGGAAGGTATGTGCAGACCAACTCGCGATTCGATGCGATCGCGCCGCTGCTCGACATCTTCGTCGATGCCGCGGGCTACGAAACCACCGAGTCGGAACATCGGGTTCAACGCGAGCGGCAGCGTGACGAAGTGCTGCGGAAGCGCGAGCCCGCGCGATTCGACATCAGCTTCACCGATGCCCAGGGCGAGACCAGACACCACCAGCTGGTGCGGTTCCCCATCGAGGTGTCGGGTGAAAAGGCGCCAGTGGGCGTGGCCACCGTCGGCGTGGACAACACCATCGAGGTTCGCGCGAGCGAGGCGCTGCGTCGCTTTGCCGACGAACTGGAGGCCAAGGTCGGCGAGCAGACCGTCAAGCTGGCGGGTGAGCGCGAGCGTCTGCAGAAGATCCTCGACACCAGTCCGATCAATATCGACTTCTCGGTGGACGGGAAGATCAAGTTCGCCAATCCGCGGTTCATGAAGACCTTCGGCCTCGGCCCGGGCGACGACTGGCGTCGTCTGTATGTGGACTTGCGCGAACGCGAAGACCTGATGGAGATCATCCGGCGCGACGGCTTTGCCAGGAACGCGGAGACCCACCTGTTTGTCCGCGACGGCAGCATTCGCGACATGCAGGGTACCTATGTTCCGCTGTCATTCGATGGCGAGGACGGCATCATCGGCTGGCTGGTCGACATTACCGAGCGCAAGCGCGTCCAGGGCGAGGTGCTGCGGGCGAGGGACATCGCCGAGGAGGCGACCCGCGCCAAGAGCGACTTCCTTGCCAACATGAGCCACGAGATACGTACGCCGATGAACGCGATCATCGGCATGTCCTACCTGGCCCTGCAGACCGCGCTGGACCCGCGCCAGCGCAACTACATCGAGAAGGTCCACCGCGCCGCCGAGAACCTGCTGGGGGTGATCAACGACATCCTCGACTTCTCGAAGATCGAGGCGGGCAAGATGACCATGGAGTCGGTCGACTTCCGCCTGGAGGACGTGATGGACAACCTTGCCAACCTGGTCGGCCTGAAAGCCGAGCAGCGCAACCTCGAATTGCTGTTCGAAATCGCGCCGGACGTGCCCACCGCGCTGGTCGGCGATCCGCTGCGGCTGGGGCAGGTGCTGGTCAACCTGGGCAACAACGCGGTCAAGTTCACCGAGAAGGGCGCGGTCGTGGTCAGTGTCGAGAGGGTTGCCCAGAGGGGTGACCAGGTCGAACTGCATTTCCAGGTGCGCGATTCGGGGATCGGCATGACCAGCGAGCAGGTCTCGGCGCTGTTCAGGTCGTTCTCCCAGGCTGACAGCTCGACCACGCGCAAATATGGCGGCAGCGGCCTCGGTCTGGCCATTTCGCGCAGGCTGGTCGGCATGATGGGTGGCGAGATATGGGTCGACAGCGAGCCGGGCCAGGGCTCGACCTTCCATTTTCATGCGCTGCTGGGTGTGCAGGCCATGCCCTCGCTTCGCCCCGAACTGTATGCCGACGATCTCAACGGATTGCGCTTGCTGATCGTCGACGACAACCCCGTGGCACGGGAGATCCTGGCAACGATAGCCGCCGAGTTCGGCGTGGACGTCGATACCGCCAGCGGTGGTGGCCAGGCACTGGTGATGATTGCCGAAGCTGCAGCGGCAGCCGGCGGCCATCCCTACGACGTGGTGCTGATGGACTGGAAAATGCCGACGATGGATGGCGTGGAAGCCATTCGCCGCCTGCAGGAATACACGGCCATGACTTCCTTCCCCGCGGTCATCATGGTGACCGCCCATGGTCGCGATGAAGCACTCGATGCCGCGGCGAAAAGCGGGGTTCGGGTGCAGGCCGTGCTGACCAAGCCGGTGACCTTCTCGTCGCTGTTCGACGCCGTGGTCGAGGCGCTGGGCAAAGGCCGGGTGGTCGATTCCCGCGTCCATCGCAAGGCCGAACGCAACAGCGAGGCCTTGCGTCAGCTGCGTGGCGCCCGCGTGCTGCTGGTGGAGGACAACGACGTCAATCAGGAACTGGCCAGGGAGATCCTGGCCCAGGCCGGGATGGAGGTGGTGGTTGCCGGCCACGGCCAGGAGGCGCTCGACATCCTTGGCCGGGACAGCCGTTTCGACGCGGTGCTGATGGACTGCCAGATGCCGGTGATGGACGGCTACGAAGCCAGCCGGGCCATCCGCGCCCAGCCGGCGCTGGCGGGCATGCCGATCATCGCGATGACCGCCAACGCGATGATCGGCGACCGCGAGAAGGTCATCGATGCCGGCATGATCGACCACATCGCCAAGCCGCTGCGCGTCGCCGACATGTTCGCGACGCTGGCGAAGTGGATCAGGCCGGCTGCTTCGTCGGTGGTCGCGCGGAAGGGCACCGTGCCGGCGCAGGGCATCGCGTCGTCCGCCATCAGCGCTCCGACTGCCGGCCGGCTGCCGCCGTTGCCGGGCATCGACGCGAAGGCCGGCCTCGCCGCGGCGATGGACGACGTGGCGCTGTACACGCGGCTGCTGACGATGTTTCGCGACGGTCAGCGGGATTTCGAGACGCGCTTCGTGAAGGCGTCGGAGCAGGGTGACCCGGTCGATCGGCAGCGGGCGGCGCATACCCTGAAGGGCCTCGCCGGGACCCTGGGCGCACGCGAGCTGCAGGCGTGTGCCGCCGCACTCGAGCTTGCCTGTATCGACGATGCGGAGCCGGGTCGCATCGCCGATCTGTTGCGGCGCACCTGCGTGGAACTGGACGAGGTCCTGGCCGGGCTGGCCGTCCTGACCACGCACGAACCGGAGGCGCTGGCCGCGTCGGCCGGTGCAGACCCGGAGTACCTGCAGGGACTGATCCAGCGCCTGCGCATCCTGCTGCTCGATGGCGACGCGGAGGCCACTGCGGTGATCGAGGAGATCCTCGGCCTCACCGTCGGGGCGTCACATTCATCCGTCTTTCACGACGTGGCGCGCGCCATATCGGCGTTCGACTTCGATGCGGCGCTGACGGCGCTCGACGCGCTTTCGCAGTGACTCGCCGAACACAGATTCTTTCCCCGGAGCCCTCGGGTGTATGTTAGACAGGGTCTCAGGGAATGCAGCCGTGAAGCAACGGAGACAGGCAATGAGCGAATCGGAAACTCGGGAAGTCGTGCTGGTCATCGACGATACCGCGGAAAACCTCGCCCTGATCAGCGAGGTGCTGCGCGGAGAGTTCAAGGTGAAGGTCGCCCCTGGTGGTGCGCGCGGATTGCAGCTGGCGCAGGCGTCGACGCCGCCGGACCTGATCCTGCTCGACATCATGATGCCGGAGATGGACGGCTACGAAGTGCTGCGGCAGCTTCGGACGGACCCGCGGACGCGGGACATCCCGGTGATCTTCCTGACCGCGATGAGCTCGGTCGAGGAAGAGCGTCGCGGCCTGGAGCTGGGCGCCGTCGACTACATCACCAAGCCGATCAGTCCGCCGCTGGTGCAGTCGCGCGTGCGCAACCATTTGCAGCTCAAGGCGGCGCGCGACTTCCTGAAGTACAAGAGCGAGTTTCTGGAGCGCGAGGTGCAGCGGCGCACGCGGGAAGTCACGATGATCCAGGAGGTGACGATCCGCGCCCTGGCATCGCTGGCCGAAACCCGCGACAACGACACCGGCAACCACATCCTGCGCACCCAGCATTACGTGAAGCTGCTGGCGCAGAAGCTCGCCCGTCACCCGCGTTTCGCCGCCTTCCTGACCGAGGGCACGATCGACCTGCTGTTCAAGTCGGCACCGCTGCACGACATCGGCAAGATCGGCATTCCCGACCGGATTCTGCTCAAGGCCGGCAAGCTGACGCCGGACGAATTCGAAATCATGAAGATGCACACCACGCTGGGCGGCAACGCCATTGCCAACGCGGAACTCGCCATCGGCGAGGAGATCGGCTTCCTGCGTTATGCCAAGGAGATCGCCTACAGCCATCAGGAATGGTGGGATGGCAGCGGCTACCCGAAGGGCCTGAAGGGGGAGGAGATTCCCATTTCGGCGAGGCTGATGGCCGTGGCGGACGTGTACGACGCACTGATCAACAAGCGCGTCTACAAGCGGGCGATATCCCATGAAGAGGCGGTGCAGGTCATCCGCGAAGGGCGCGGAACGCACTTCGACCCGGACGTCGTCGATGCCTTTCTCGGCTGCGCGGACGGCATCCGCGAGATCGCGAACCGCTACAAGGAATCGTCGCAGGTGCTGGTGCGGCAGGCCGAGCGGATGATCACGGACCTTGGCGGCGAAGAGATCGAGATGTAGGCAAGCAGCGAGGCCGCGAGCCGGTGGATGCGGCAGGGACGCTGCCGGTCTGCACGACTTCAGCCAGGCGGCGATTCGCTGCTGCCTTCCAGGAAGCGGTATCCCACGCCCGGCTCGGTCTTCAGCCAGCGCGGCGCGGCCGGATCATCGCCCAGCTTCTGGCGCAGGCGGCCCAGCACGATGCGCAGGTAGTGGGTGTCCTGCACGTGGCTGGCCCCCCATACCTCGCGCAGCAACTGCTGCTGGCTGACCACGCGGCCGGCGTGGCGCAGCAGCAGCGCGAGCACGGCGTATTCCTTGCGCGTCAACGCGACCCCTTGGCCATCGAGGCTGACTTCACGTCGAGCCAGGTCGATCGCCAGATGGCCGTCGTCATACCGCGGCGGCACGTCGGTCGCGGCGGTTGCGGGATGGTGGCGCAGCAGGGCGCGCAGCCGGGCCATCAGCTCCTGCATGCCGAACGGCTTGGTCACATAGTCGTTGGCGCCGTTGTCCAGCGCGCGCACCTTCTCGCTCTCGGCGTTGCGCACGGACAGCATCAGCACCGGTACCGAGCTCCACTGGCGCAACTCCGCCAGCACTTCGTGGCCTTCGCGGTCGGGCAGGCCCAGGTCGAGGATGACCAGGTCGGGCGCTTGGGTGGTGGCGAGTGCAAGACCTTCCGCGGCGTTGGCCGCCAGCAGCACCTGATATCCCTCGGCGCGCAGGCCGATGTCGAGGAAGCGGCGGATCTGCCTCTCGTCATCGATCACCAGCACGCGTGGCGCGGCAGTGTTCAAGTGCTGGTCTCCGGTGCAGGTGGCAGTGGCAGGATGATGCGGATGGTGGTGCCGCCACCGGCCGTGGGCAAGGCTTCCACGCTGCCGCCATGCGCACCGATCATGCCGCGGCAGATCGACAGTCCCAGCCCGGTGCCCTTGTTGCCGCGGTCGCCACGCGAGACCGAATAGAACATGTCGAAGATGCGTGCGCGCTCGTCCGGCGGAATGCCGGGGCCGCGGTCGATCACGTCGATCCGCAGCTGCTCGCCCATGGCGCCGGCCTCGATGCGCACGGCCTCGCCCGGCGGGGAGAAGTGCGCGGCGTTCTCCAGCACGTTGAACAGGGCCTGCTCGATCAGTGCCGGATGCACGTAGAGCAACACCGTATCCGGCGGCAGCCCGGTCTGCACCGGCTGTTCCGGAAACAGCCGGTGCAGCCGGTCGGTGGCGGCAACCACCACTTCGGTCACATCGACCCAGTCACGATGCAGTTTCAGGGTGCCGTGGCCCAGCCGGGTCATGTCCAGCAGGTTCTGGATGTAGCGATCGAGCCGCTGGCCCTCGTGCAGGATCGCCTGCAACAGCTCCTGCCGTTCGCCCTGCGGCAACTGTGTTTCGTACATGGCCAGGGTGTCGGCGGCGCCGATCATGCAGGCCAGCGGCGAACGCAGATCGTGCGAGACCGAGGAGAGCAGGGCATTGCGCAGGCGCTCCGTCTCGCCTTGCACGCGAGCCTGCTCCAGCTCGTCGGCCAGCCTGGCGCGTTCCAGTGCCAGGGCGATGTCCTGGCCCATGGCCACGGCCAGCTCGCGCCGCTCGGCATCGGGTTCGCCCGGCTCATGCGCCGCAAACACGACCGCACCATGGTCATGCGTGCCAACGATCAAAGGAATCACCCATTCGCCGTCGAGATCGGCGCCGGGGTCGACGGACGCGACCTTGGCGGCGGGGTCCCCGGCGGCAAGCTGCATGCGTGCCGTCGCACCGATGGCTTGCGTCAGCGCCTGCGAACCAACCTGGCGAATCCCCGCTGCATCGGCGGCGGCAGCCAGCTGCTTGCCAAGCTGCAACAGCGTGCGGGCCCGCAGCTGCGCCGCCCGCAGCGAGCCGACCTGGCTGGACAGCCGGGTGGCCATGCGGCTGCAGACCAGGGCGACGATCAGGAACAGGCCGATCGCCAGCACGTCGTCGGCGCTGGCGACTGCCAGCGTGTGGCGCGGCCGGGTGAAGAAGAAATTGTCGCCGATGAAACAGAGCACGGCGGTATAGACGGCCACGGCCATGCGCTTGCGCACCGCAACGGCAAGCACCGCGGTCAGCAGGATCAGCGACAGGTTGGCGATCGACAGGTAGCGGTCGGCGACGAAGGTCAGCGCAAAGGCCGCCAGCGTGACCATCGTGGCAAACAGGTAGTCGGCCACGACCGAACCGCGCCGGCGGCGTGACGCCGGCTCATGCATGCAGCAGGCGCCCCCGTGCGGGGGTTGCTGGCTGGCGTCGCGTCATATCTCCACCTCCGATCCGAGTTCGATGCGCCGGTTGCCAGGAATCTGGAAGAACGCCGTCGCGGACAGCGCATTGTGCGCCATGAAGGCGAACAGGCGGTCACGCCACGCCGCCATGCCGTGGGCGTGGCGGCCCGCCACCACGGTCTCGCGCGACACGAAGAAGGTGGTTTCCATCATGTCGAACGGCAGGCCGGCCGGGCCGCATTGCGCCAGCCGCAGCGGTACATCCGGGTCCTCGCCGAAGCCGAAGCGCAAGCGCAGTCGGATGAATCCTTCGCCCAGCGCCGTCCATTCGAACCATTCGGCCGGGTCGGCCCGGGGCGTATCCAGGGTCTCCACCGTGAGCAGCACGTTGCGTTCGTGCAATACCTTGTTGTGCTTGAGGTTGTGCAGCAGTGAGCTGGGGATCGACTCGGGGTTGGCGGTAAGGAACACGGCCGTGCCGGGCACCCGTATCGCCGGGTGATCCGCCAGGTTGCGGATGAACGGCGCCAGCGCCAGGCCGCCCTGCTGGATTTCGCGCACCACCAGCTCGCGCCCGCGGCGCCAGGTGGTCATCGCCACGAAAACGCCCAGGCCCAGCGCCAGTGGAAACCAGCCGCCGTGCTCGACCTTGACCAGGTTGGCGCTGAAGAAGCCAAGGTCCACGGTGAGCAGGCAGGCGCCGGTGGCGAGCACCGCGGGAAGAGGCCAGCGCCACTGATGGCGCGCCACCACCAGGGCCAGCAGGGTGGTGATGACCATGGTGCCGGTGACCGCGATGCCGTAGGCGGCGCCCAGGTTGTCCGACGAGCGGAAGCCGAGCACGGCCGCCACGATCAGGACCAGCAGGACCCGGTTGATCCACGGCACGAAGATCTGCCCCGCCATCTCGTGTGACGTGTGCACCACGGGCATGCGTGGCATGTAGCCCAGCTGCATCGCCTCGCGCGTCATCGAGAATGCACCGGAGATCACCGCCTGCGAGGCGATCACGGTGGCCGCGGTCGCCAGCGCGATCATCGGGTACAGCATGGACCGCGGTACCAGGTGGTAGAACGGATTGGCCACCGCAGCGGGGTCGTGCAGGATCAGCGCGCCCTGGCCGAAGTAGTTCAGCACCAGCGCCGGCAACACGAAGTTGAACCAGGCCAGCTGGATCGGCCGCTTGCCGAAATGGCCCATGTCCGCATACAGCGCCTCCGTGCCGGTGACCGCCAGCACCACCGCTCCCAGCGCGAAGAAGGCTTCGGCCTGATTGCGCAGAAAGAAGTCGACGCCGTAGCGCGGGCTGAGCGCCAGCAGGACTTCCGGGTTGCGGGTGATACCCAGCACGCCGAGCCCGGCGATGCTGAGGAACCAGACCGCGCAGACCGGGCCGAACACGGCGCCGATGCGGTGGGTGCCGTGCTTCTGCAGCCAGAACAGGCCGACGATGACGCCGATGGTGATCGGCACCACCCAGCGTTCAAGCGCGGGCGCGGCCACCTTCAGCCCCTCGACCGCCGACAGCACCGAGATCGCCGGGGTAATCACGCCGTCGCCGTAGAACAGCGCAGCCCCGAACAGGCCCAGCGCAATCAGGCTCATGCGCAGGCGTGGCACGTGGCGCGCGCTGCGCTGGGCCAGCGCCAGCAAGGCCATGATGCCGCCCTCGCCGCGGTTGTCGGCGCGCATGATGAACAGCAGGTACTTGATCGACACCACGATGATCAGCGACCAGAACACCAGGCTCAGCGCGCCCAGCACATTTGCCGCAGAGGCCGGCACGCCGTGGGCGCCGAACACTTCCTTCAGCGTGTACAGCGGGCTGGTGCCGATGTCACCGTAGACCACGCCCACGGCGCCGAGCGCCAGCGAGGCGAGGCGGCGTTTCTGCGGAGAGTTGCTCATGCGCGCTGGTCGGTGGCGCGGGCTTCGGCAGAAGCCGGTGCGACGTGAGGAGCGGCGAGCTGGAACATCTGCAGTACCTGGAACGGATCAGGCGCGCAGTCTGGGCGTCAGGCTGTAACAACGGCATAGCGCCATGCGGCAACAGCATAAAATTCGCGTAAAAAAGCCGTGGTCGTACTGTTCTCAGGCAGCTGCATGAGCTTGCTCTGGCCACGAGTGAACGCGGTTTCCGCTTTCCGGCAACATCCGTTGACCGGTACCGGATCGCAATCATCCTTCGACACGAACACGAACACGAACACGAACACGAACACGAACACGAACACGAACACGAAAGCCCAAATTGCGGGCGGACGTGGTCGATTGACTCCGGTCGTCATCTGGTAGGGCGAGTGGCCCGCCTGCAACGGACTCCCGGCGTAGTCAGGCGAAGTGATCAGCAGTCAAAAGCGCGGCGTAACGACTCGATCGGGCAACCAAGCCGGGTGGCAATACCGCTAGCCGCTGCCGACCATTGCGTCTTCTCCATCAAGCCCAATGGCGCGTGTCGGCTCGATGGCGCGTCTACGCTCATCGAACGTCGCGGCGACATGTCGAAGCGAAGCGCCGATCCGCCCTCGACGATCGGCGTTCAGTCAGGCCGGCTGATTGGCGATGCCGGTCAAGTCGCCTGGCAGGCATGACCAAGCCGAGCTGGCGACTTTGCTTCGACAGGTAGTGATCGGCCTCTTCGGTCACGCATGAAAAGTCCGGGGCATCCATCCCCGGGCCTATCCGTCCGCCGCCAGATGTCGGCTTCAATCCACATCGAAGGCCTGCTTCACCTCCTTCTCCGTCAGCTCGCATTGGCGGTTCCAGCCTTCCCAAAGTTGTGGATTGATCACAAGCCGAGGTCCGGCACGGCATCAAACGCGATGGTGATGGCTGCTCGGGTAACCATCGGGTTTGAACAAAAAAACTGGAGAGAATGAGATGGAGGAGGGAACCGCCAGGGCGGCCATAGGCGTATTGAGCTTGGCCGCTGATGAAATGATGGAACTCACGCTGATGTCGAACGCGGTACTTGGCGGTGATTCGGCAGTCAATTGCTACCAGGTACGCAATTCGCGCGCACTTGCTAAAGCAAATCCCTGGTTCTTGACAAGAATGGCGTGACCAAACTGCCAGTCTCCGTCAGGCGATTGCAGGCGGATGTAGTGGCCAACGGTGACCACAGCATGGCGCTTTCTGGCAACATCCAGCTCGCGCGTGGCGAGATTGTTCCAGGCACGGATGCGCATCACATCGTCTCGCGAACTCACAGGCTCGCCAAGTTCTCTCGCAAATACTTGTTCGACTGGCGGATCGGCATCGACGATGCGGACAATGGCGTATTCCTGCCCAGGGCGCCTGGCGCCAACATCGCAGGCCTGGAAAAGGCGAACGCACATGATCCCATTCACAGCAAGCTCTATCACGCCACGGTCGCGGCGCGCCTGCTCGGTCGACGCACTGACGGGGCGGCTGCCGGCCGGGCCGAGCTGCAGAGTATGCGTGCGGACATGATCGCGGGAGTTTTCCCGTACAGAAGGGCTTGAACATGTCGATTTGGGAATTGAGAACACAATCCCCGGACAAATTCGCTCCGCTCGTGCCCAGCGACGCGCAGGTAAATTCGGGTGTCTTCGAATTTGACGGCACGCCCAGGCAGTGGAAGCGGCGGCCAGTCGTCGAGGTTTACCAGAAGGGCCGGAAGAAGGATCAACTGCCGCGCGGCGATGTCAGCCTGCTGCTGGCCGGCTCGTTGGTGCTAAACCAGAAAGCCGTCGACACGCTGGGGGCCTTTCTGGCGCAATTCGGGCAATTGCTTGAAGCAAAGGTGGACGACAAGATCGAGTATTTCTACAACGTCACACGGGTGATCGACTGCATCGATCCTGATCGCTCCGAGCGGCGCTCCTCCGGGTCTATCGTCAAGGAGGCTTTCAGAGCAGATGCATTGCCGGTCGGGCCAACGGTCTTCAAGGATCCGCGGACGGCGCGCATCCGAATCTATGTCAATGACGAAGCCAAGCAGGTGCTGGAGGCGAGCATCGCCGCGAATGGCCTGACAGGCTTTGAACTGGCTCAGCTCGGGGCCGGTTGAAGTTCCCGTTCGCCATGTGTGCACCTGTGCCCTCTTGATCCGTTGGCCGGTACCGGATCGCCATCATCCTTCGACACGAACGCGAAAGCCCGGGAGCAACTCCCGGGCTTTCGCATTTGACACTGAGAGAGGATCAGGTGGCAGTTGAGGACGAAGCCCTACTTCGCTTCCTTCTCCATCAGCTTGTCGACCATGCTGGCGGGCACTTCCTGGTAGTGATCGAAGATCATCGAGAAGTTGCCGCGGCCGCTGGTGGCCGAGCGCAGGAAGTTGATGTAGCCGAACATTTCCGACAGCGGCACGAAGCCCTGCACGAAGGCCGACGTGCCCTTCTGGCCCTGGTCGGTGATGGTGCCGCGGCGGCGGTTGATGTCGCCGATCACGTCGCCCAGGTAGGTCGCCTCGGTCACCACTTCCAGGCTCATGATCGGCTCCAGCAGCTTCGGCTTGCTGAGCTTCTGCGCCTCGCGGAAGCACTGGCGGGTGGCGATCTCGAAGGCCAGCGCGGAGGAGTCGACGTCATGGAACTTGCCGTCGACCAGGCGCGCCTTGAAGTCGACCACCTCGTAGCCGGCGATCTGGCCTTCGCGCGACTCGGTCTTGATCGCGTGCTCGACCGCGGGGATGTATTCGCGCGGCACGCGGCCGCCGACCACCTCGTCGGAGAACACCACGCCCGAGCCCGGTTCGCCCGGCTCGAAGATCATCTTCACCTCGGCGAACTGGCCCGAGCCGCCGCTCTGCTTCTTGTGCGTATAGGTGTGCTCGACGGCCTGGCCGAACGCCTCGCGGAAGCTCACCCGCGGCTTGCCCATGCTCGCTTCCACGCCCAGTTCGGTGCGCATGCGGTCGATGGTGATTTCCAGGTGCAGCTCGCCCATGCCCTTGAGCACGGTCTGGCCGGTTTCCTGGTCCACTTCCATGCGCAGCGAGGGGTCGGCCTTGACCATCTTGTAGAGCGCGGTGGACAGCTTGTCGACGTCGTTGCGGCTCTTCGGCTCGACCGACACGCTGATCACCGGGTCGGGGAAGCGCATGCGCTCGAGCAGCGCCGGGTGCGCCGGATCGCTCAGCGAGTCGCCGGTCTCGGTGTCCTTCATCGAGACGAAGGCGCAGATGTCGCCCGCGCGGACCTCGTCGATCTCCTTCGTGTCGTCGGCCTGCACTTCGACGATGCGGCCCACGCGCTCCTTCTTGCCCCGCGTCACGTTGAGCAGGGTGTCGCCCTTCCTGATCACGCCGGAGTAGATGCGGCAGAAGGTCAGCGTGCCGAACTGGTCGTTGATCACCTTGAACGCCAACGCGCGCGCCGGCGCGTCGTCGGTCACAGCCTGTTCGCCGACGACGTTGCCGTCCTCGTCGACCATCGCGATGCCGCCGTTCTCGCCGGGGTAGGGCAGGTAGTCGACGACCGCGTCCAGCAACTGCTGCACGCCCTTGTTCTTGTACGACGAGCCACACAGCACCGGCACCAGCTCACCGGTGACGGTGCCCTTGCGGATGCAGCGCTTGAGCACGGCCGGGTCGAATTCGCCAGTGTTGATCAAATGCTCGAACGCGTCCTCGTCCAGCGCCAGCGCGCTTTCCAGCAGGTCCTCGCGCAGCCTGGGCAGGTCGGCGATCCACGCATTGTCGGCGTCGGAGCCGAACTTCAGGCGGTCTTTCAGCTGTTCCAGCGGCACGCTCTCCCACACGCTGTCCTTGTCGTCCGAGGCCCAGATGTAGCCCGTGCCGGCGACCAGGTCGGCCATGCCCACGAATTCGTCGCTGCTGCCCAGCGGCACCTGGCACAGCAGAGCGTTGGCGCCGAGGCGCTCGCGGATACCCTTCACGCAATGCGCGAAGTTCGCGCCGATGCGATCCATCTTGTTGACGTAGCACAGCCGCGGCACCTTGTACTGATCGGCCAGGCGCCAGTTGGTCTCGGTCTGCGGCTCCACCCCGGCGACGCCGTCGAACACCACCACGGCGCCGTCCAGCACGCGCAGCGAGCGGTTCACCTCGATGGTGAAGTCGACGTGTCCCGGCGTGTCGATGACGTTGATCTGGTGGCCCTTCCACACCGCCGACACCGCAGCCGACTGGATCGTGATGCCGCGCTTGCGCTCCTGCTCCATGTAGTCGGTGGTGGTGGAACCCTTGCCTTCCTTGGTGTCGTGCACGTCGACGATCTGGTGCTTCTTGCCGGTGTAATACAGCACACGCTCGGTGGTCGTGGTCTTGCCCGCGTCGATGTGCGCGATGATGCCGATGTTGCGATACAGGTTCAGGGGTTTGTTGCGGGCCACGGGCAGAACTCCATAGGGCGACACGATGACGTGTCGGGAACAGACCGCACACATGCCGTCTGTAGCGGGGATTTTCAATGCAGGCGATGCGACGGCCACGCCGTCAGCCGGACAGCAGGTCCTCGTAGAACGCGCCGAACGGTTCGGTGGGGTGCGCGATCTGGATCTCCAGTATCCACAGGTCGGGTGACGGCGGCGCGCCCAGGTCGGCCAGATCGCCGCCCTTGTGGATCGCGTGCGGGAAGTCGCCGACCCGGTGGCCCTTGGTGGCCTGGTTGAAGCGCCAGCCCATCGCGGCGGCGCGCGCCTCGGCGAACGCATACAGCGCCTGGCCGCTCAGTCCCTGGCCACGCCAGGCCTCGGCCACCTCGTGGAACAGCGCGCGCGCCGCCTCGGCGCAGGCCTGCCGTTGCGGGGCATCCCCGATCACGAAGGTGTCGCCGACGTCGCCTTCATGGCCGTCGAAGACCAGGCCGAGATCGATGAAGTAGCTGTCGTTCTCGCCCAGCCGCACGTCCGGATCGGAGGCTTGCCGGTAGGCCTTGGTGGTATTCGCGCCGATGCGTACCAGCACCGGATGCCACAGCCGCTCGCAGCCCAGTTCGCGGAACACCTCCATCGCCTCGGCCCTGGCCTCGTCCTCGCTGATGCCGGGGCGCATGCGCTGGCGGATGCCGTGCAGGGCGTCCCAGCTGCGCTCGCGGGCGCGCTGCATCAATGCCGGGTCGTAGCGCTGGCCGACCGCTTCGCGGGGAAGTGACGTCACGGGTGACGAACCATCAGGCCAGGTGGATCAACACCAGCGCGACCAGCGCGGGCAGCGCCTGGAACAGCAGGATCTTCCGCGCCGCGGTCAGCCCGCCGTAGATGCCGGCGATCAGCACGCAGACGAGGAAAAACAGCTTCACGCTGAAGCCGGCGCCGCCGTTGCCCAGCAGCAGTCCCCACACCAGTCCGGCAGCGAGGAAGCCGTTGTAGAGGCCCTGGTTCGCCGCCAGCGCCTTCGACTGTTCGGCGAACTCCGCCGTGGTGCCGAACGCGCGGCGCCCGGACGGCCGCGTCCACAGGAACATCTCCAGCACCAGGAACCACAGGTGCAGCAGCGCAATCAGCGCGATCACGATGTTGGCGGCAACGGACATGGCGGGTTCCCTGGCTGGCGAGAGGAGTGGCTGGCCCGCAGTGTTGCAGTCGAGCCGGTCGCCCGCAATCACGACCTCTCAGAGCTTGTGAAGAAAACCACTTCC
>NZ_AJXT01000022.1 GCF_000264295.1 Rhodanobacter spathiphylli B39
TATCGCACGTCCGGTACATGCCTGGACGTGCTCACGCGAATCAGTCACTTGCGTGACCGATCCGCGTCCGGCCATCCGTGGCCGGGCTTCGAGGTTGAAAAAATCACAACCTCTCAGCGCGGTGCGGCGTCGCGCCGGAAGGTCACCACCAGCACGTCGCGATGCGCCGCTTGCGCGGGATCGAGCGGGGTCACCGCGGTCACGCCGTGGAAGACGCGGTGGTCGTCGACCAGGGCGGCGTCCAGCGGGTGGGTCAGGGTGAACTGGCCGACTTCGCGGCGATCGGCCGCGTGGATGGTGGTGGTGCCGCGCTCGATGTTCTCGCGGTCGATCAGCAGCACCAGCACGTAGTCGACGCCATCGCGGTGCACGCCTTCGGGGGTGGGTTCGCCGGCCTCGTCCGCGCGGGCCTCGATGCGGAACTGGTGCACCTCGACGTGCCAGTGGCGCACCTGCGGTGCCAGCGCGCCGAAGCGCTCGTGGCAGAACGCGAGGATGCGGCGCAGGCTGGCGCCGTCGGCGATCGCCGGCAGCACCGGCTCGAACCAGCGCAGGATGTCGCCCTGCAGCGGGTTGTAGTGGAGGCTCTGGTAATGCGGCTGGTGCGCTTCGGCGCGCACGCCGTATCCGGCGTCGGCGGAGAAGGTGGCATGCCGGCGGCGGCGATGGCGACCGCTGGCGGCCAGGTAGCTGTCCGGCGCCAGGTCGTTCCAGCTGGCGACGAAGGCGGGCCAGTCGGTCAGTGCCGAGGCGGGCAGCAGGTCGCGCATGATCTCGGCGGTGACGAAGGCGAAGCCGTCGCGCTGCAGCCGGGTGTGCAGGGCGGACGTGTCGGGGTGGGGAGTCATCGGCATACGTTAGCAGGACGCGGAAGGCGCGGCGACGGCCTTGCGCCGGTCGGGATGCCGCGGTTGCCAGGCGGTTCAGTGGGACGGATGCCTGGTCGAAAGTCGCCCTATCGCTATTTTTCCGGACATGTCCATATATACGTCTAGATGTTTAGACGTCTATTGACAGGTGATCTTGGAGGCCTCAAGATCCGCCTCACTCATCGAGACCGGCTGAGGGACAGGCCCTTTGAAGCCGGGGCAACCTGCGGAATGTTTCCGCCACGGTGCCAACTCCTGCGGGGATGCTTCGGCATCCACCGGTAGATGGGCGTGATCCGGTTCGCGGCGTGCTGCCGTCGTGCCATGGATGACGACCTTTCCGGTAGCTCGCAGGGCGATGCCGACCGGAGAGTGCGAGATGACCTTCCTGCCCGAAGCCCGCTGTATCGAGACGCGCTGCAGCGGCGCCGCCGACAGCGCGTCCCCGTCGTCAGTCGAGCCCCGCGCCCGCCTCACTGCCCAGCGCGGCACGCGCCGGCTGCAGCTCAGCCCCAGGTACGGCGTCGGCGCGCGCGCGGTCGAGGTCAGCTATGCGTGGCACGGCGCGGCAGGCGCGCCCACGGTGATCGTGCAGGGTGGCATCTCGGCCGATCGCGACGTCAGCGCCCCGGCCGGCACGACGGTCCCGGGCTGGTGGCAGGAGCTGGTCGGCGACGGTGCGGCGATCGACCTGACCCGCTGCCGGGTGCTGGCGATCGACTGGTTGACCCCGGTGCAACTGGGCACCGCGTCCATCTCCAGCGAAGACCAGGCCGACGCGCTGGCCGCGCTGCTGCGCGAGCTTGGCCTGGCCCAGGTGCATGCCTTCGTCGGCTCGTCCTATGGCGCGATGGTGGGGTTGGCTTTCGCCGCCCGCCATCCGCGCCGGCTGGAACGGCTGGTACTGCTGGCCGGCGCCCATCGCGCCCATCCGCTCAGCACCGCCCAGCGCAGCGTGCAGCGCGGCATCGTGCGGCTGGGCCAGGCCAGCGGCCACGTCGACGAGGCGCTGGCGCTGTCGCGGCAGCTGGCGATCACCACCTACCGCGGCAGCGCCGAATTCGGCCGCCGCTTCGCCGGCGCCCCGGCATTCCGCGACGATCGCTTCCACTTCCCGGTCGAGGACTACCTGGAACACCAGGGCCGCCGCTTCGTCGAGCGCTTCGACGCCGAGCGGTTCCTCGCCCTGTCCGAGTCGATCGACCTGCACGACGTGGCGCCCGAGCAGGTGCCCACGCCGACCACGCTGATCGGCTTCCCGTCGGACCGGCTGGTGCCGCTGGCCGACCTGTGCGAATTGCAGCGTCGCCTGCGCGGCCCGGCCACGCTGGAAGTGGTCGAGTCGCCGTACGGCCACGACGCCTTCCTGAAAGAACCCGAACAACTCGCACCCCTGCTGCGCGAAGCGCTAGCCCTGTAGGGCGGGCATTGCTCGCTCCTCAACGCGCCGATGGGCATCGCCCCCCTGCGACAAGAACACCACGCATACGATCCGGAGATTGTCATGAGCGATACCACCGCCCCCTGTACCCGCGCCGTGCGCGCCGGCATCGAGAGCGACACCCAGCACGGCGCCGTGGTGCCGGCCCTGCACCTGTCGACCAACTACAGCTTCGCCGGTTTCGGCCGCAAGCGCGCCTATGACTATTCGCGCAGCGGCAACCCCACCCGCGACCTGTTGGGTGACGCACTGGCCGACCTGGAGCAGGGCGTGGGCGCGGTGGTGACCTCCAGCGGGATGTCGGCGGTGGCGCTGGCGCTGGAACTGGTGCCGGCCGGCGCCACCGTGCTGGCGGCGCACGACTGCTACGGCGGCACCTGGCGCCTGCTCGATGCCTGGGCGAAGAAGGGCCGCTTCAGCGTCGAGTTCGCCGACCTCACCGATCCGGTGTCGCTGGCCGCCGGCCTGGCGCGCCACCCGGCGCTGGTGTGGGTGGAAACCCCATCCAACCCGCTGCTGCGGATCACCGACATCCGCCACGTGGCGCAGGCCGCGCATGCGGTGGGCGCCCTGCTGGTGGTGGACAACACCTTCCTGTCGCCGGCGCTGCAGCAACCCCTGCTGCTGGGCGCGGACGTGGTGGTGCATTCGACCACCAAGTACATCAATGGCCACAGCGACGTGGTCGGCGGCGCCGTGGTGGCGCGCGACGCGGCGGTGGCCGAGCAGCTGAAGTGGTGGGCCAACTGCAACGGCCTCACCGGCGCGCCGTTCGACAGCTACCTCACCTTGCGCGGCCTGCGCACCCTCGGCGTGCGCCTGCGCCAGCACCAGGAAAGCGCCGCCCGCATCGCCGAACGGCTGGAGGCCCACGCGGCCGTGCGCACGGTGTATTACCCGGGCCTGGCCAGCCACGCCGGCCACGTGCTGGCGGGTCGCCAGCAGCAGGGCTTCGGCGCCATGCTGAGCTTCGAGCTGGACGGCGACGTGGCCCAGGTCGAGGCCTTCGTCGATGGCCTGCAACATTTCTCGCTGGCCGAATCGCTGGGCGGGGTGGAGAGCCTGGTCGCCCATCCGGCCAGCATGACCCACGCCTCGATGGCGCCGGAGGCGCGCCGCACCGCCGGCATTTCCGACAGCCTGCTGCGGCTGTCGGTGGGCATCGAGGATGGCGACGACCTGCTGCGCGATCTGGACGCGGGGCTGCAGCGCGCCATCGCCGTAAAGACGTCCAAACGCCGGGTGCCTGCATGAGCGCGGTGCCGGCCGATCCGGTCCTGTTTCCGCGGTCGGGGTCCGCGCCCGCGATTGCCGTCGTCCTGCTGGGCACCGGCGTGGTCGGCGGCGCCTTGCTGAAGCTGCTGAACACCTCGTCCGCCAGCACCTTGCGGCTGGTCGGCGCGGCCAATTCGCGGCGCCAGCAGACCGAGCCGGCCCGGCTGGCCCAGCGCAACCTGCGCGAACAGCTGAACCAGCACGGCGCACCACGCGACGATGCCGGCCTGCGGGCGGCGCTGGACGCCAGCGGCGCGCCGGTCAGGGTGATCATCGACGCCACCGCCAGCGCGACCCTGGCCGCGCGCCATGCCGAATGGCTGGCGCAGGGCTATCACGTGGTCACCGCCAACAAGGCGCTGGCCGGCGGCGAGCTGTCCGGCTGGCGCGCGCTGCAGGCCGCGCTGGCGCAAGGGGGGCGCTACGGCGACTCGGCCACCGTGGGCGCCGGCCTGCCGGTGCTGTCGACCTTGCGCCGGCTGCGCCATTGCGGCGACGCACTGCTGACCCTGGAAGGCGTCTTCTCCGGCTCGCTGTCGTGGCTGTTCAACCAGTACGACGGCCGCCGCCCGTTCTCCGAACTGCTGCGCGAGGCGCGCCAGCTTGGCTACACCGAACCCGACCCGCGCTCGGACCTGTCCGGCGAGGACGTGGCGCGCAAGCTGCTGATCATTGCCCGCAACGCGGGCTACGCCCTGGGCACCGACGAGGTGCAGGTGGAGGGCCTGGTGCCGCCGTCCTTGCGCGCGCTGGACACCGAGGCGTTCATGGCGCGGCTGGACGAGCTGGACGCCGCCCTCGCCGCCCGCCACGCCGAGGCCAGCTCGCGCGGCTGCGTGCTGCGCTTCCTCGCCTGCCTGAACCAGCGCGGCCAGGCCCGCGTCGGCTTGGCCGAAGTGCCGCTGACCCATCCCGCCGCGCGCCTGTACGGCACCGACAACCAGTTCGCCCTCACCACCACCCGCTACAACACCCAGCCGCTGGTGATCCAGGGCCCGGGCGCCGGCCCGGAAGTGACCGCGCAGGCCTTGCTGGGCGACGTGCTGGCGCTGGGTTGAGGTCGCTCAGCTTGCCGGTGCGGCGAGCGCCTCGACCTGGATGCGCAAGGTCACCGTCATGTCGAAACCGTAGTCCTTGCCCGCGTCCATGCCGTAAGCGTCGCGCTTGAACGTGGCCAGCGCATCGGCACCGCAGACCTCGCGCTTGAACATCGGGTGCGGCATGCACTTGAAGCTGTTGATCTTCAGGTCCAGCGGATGGGTGACGCCGTGCAGGGTCAGCTGGCCGCTGACCCGGGTCGGCGCGCCGTTGACGAAATCGACCAGCTTGCCGGTGTAGTGCGCCTGCGGATACTTCGCCGTGTCGAACAGTTCCTCGCCCTGCGTGCCGGCGTTGAGCTGATCCTGGCCGAAGTCAGCGCTCTTCATGTCGACGGTGACGTCCACCGAACCGGTGCCGGCGGTCTTGTCCAGCATCACCGTGCCGCTGCTGTGGTTGAACTTGCCGCGCCACACCGACAAGCCGCCCATGTGGTCGGCCTCGAAACTGGGATAGGTGTGATCGGGATCGATGTTGTACTGGACCGTGGCCGCGCTGGCCGCCGAGCCGAAAGCGAGCAGGGCGGCGAAGCACAGCATGTTGAGCGAGCGGCTGGCCTTGGGTGACATGGGCGATTCCTCGGGTTGGGCGGCGTGGCGGTTTGCGCGGGTCTGCCATGGCGACGAATGGCCACGGGCATTTTCGACATGGGCGCGGCGCGAAAACAAAAACGCGCAGCCAATGGCTGCGCGCTGTTGTGGAACGAAGGGGCTGGTTTCAGTGCCCGGTGACCCGCTCGGCGGTTTCCTCGTCCGGCGGCACCAGCGGCGCATCCGGATCGTCATGCGCTTCCATCCGCGCCGCCTCCACCGACGGCGTGCGCCAGCCGGACTTCACGCCCCACAGGTAGAACGCCAGGCCGATCACCGCGACCAGCAGCAGGTCCCAGCCATACGGCAGGTAACCCTTGCCGCCGAACGTGGTGCTGCCGGCCCACGACACCACGGCCAGCGCGGGCAGGTAGCAGACCAGCCACCAGGCGCCCTTCATCTGGCGGCCGAAGTCGTGCCAGCCGGCCTTGGCCTGGTAGTAGAAGTACACCGGCAGCGCGACCACCATCAGCAGGATGATCTCGCCGGTCAGCGGCCACTTCGCCCAGTACAGCAGCTCGGTCGACATGATGAAGGCGATGCCGGCCAGGATCGGCAGGCCGGCCAGCCGGAACGGGCGGTGCAATTCCGGCGCGGTGCGGCGCAGCGTCATCACGCTGACCGGGCCGGTGAGGTAGGAGATGATCGTGGCCACCGAGATCACCGCCGCCAGCGAACCCCAGCCGCGGAAGAAGAACAGGAACAGGAACGACACCGCCAGGTTCACCCACATCGCCGGGCGCGGCACGCCCCACTTCGGATGCACCCGACCCAGGATCTTCGGCAGCGTGCCGTTGCGCTCCATGCCGTAGAGCATGCGCGCGGTGGTCGCGGTGTAGGTCATGCCGGTGCCGCTGGGGCTGATCACCGCGTCGATGAACAGCAAGGTCGCCAGCCACTGCAGACCCAGGATAATCGCCAGATCCGCGAACGGCGACGAGAAGTCGATCCCGTGCCAGCCCACGTTGGCCAGCATCTCGCGCGGTACCGCGCCGATGAACGAGACCTGCAGCAGCACGTAGACCACCGTGGCCAGCGCGATCGAGCAGACGATCGCGAACGGAATGCTGCGACCCGGGTTGCGCGCTTCGCCGGCCAGGTTCACCGGGCTCTGGAAACCGTTGAAGCTGAACACGATGCCGGCGATCGCCACCGCGGTGAGGATCGACGGGAAATCGGTCTTGTGCAGCTCGCCGTGGATGCCGACGCTGAAGTTCTCCGGATGGAAGCCGGTCATGATCAGCAGCACTGCGGTGAGCGCGGGGATGATCAGCTTGAACAGCGTGATCGCCGTGTTCGAACGGGCGAACAGCTTCACGCTCCAGAAATTGAACAGGAAGTACATCACCACCAGCGCCGCCGCGATCAGCAGGCCGTTGGTGCTCAATTCGCCGTGGCCGCCGGGCACCGAGTGGTACAGGTCCTTGGCCCACTGCCACTTCCACGACGACATGTATTGCGCCGACGCCTCGGCCTCGACCGAGATCACCGAGACGATCGCGATCCAGTTCGCCCAGGCCGCGATGAAGCCGACCAGCGAACCGTGCGAGTAATGCCCGTAGCGCACCATGCCACCGGACTCGGGGAACATCGCGCCCAGTTCCGCATAGGTCAGCGCAATCGTCATGATGATCGCGGCGCCCAGCACCCACGCCCAGATCGCACCGGGCCCGGCGATCTGCGCCGCGCGCCAGGCGCCGAACAACCAGCCCGAACCGATGATCGAGCCCAGGCCGGTAAGCATCAGGGCGAACGGGCCGACGTCGCGGCGAATCGCGCGTTCTTGGGTCATAACGGGCTCCCGTAGCGGCGCTGAGCACGCCGTAAAGGGGTCGATGGTTGCAGAATCGGGCGAGGAATGTCACCTGTCGGTGGTCATGGAGCCCGCTTTGCTCCCTTTCCTGAGGGAAAGGATGGCTCTTGATCCGGCTTCTTGAGCCGCTGCGCGTCGGTTGTTATCGCAATGATCGAGAGCCGAAGCTTTCGTGCGCCTGCGGCGCCCGAAAGCCCTTCGCTTTTTGTCGGCGAAAATTCCGCGACTCTGCCTCAACACTCGATGACGTTCACCGCCAACCCGCCGCGCGAGGTTTCCTTGTACTTGTCCTTCATGTCGCGCCCCGTATCGCGCATGGTCTTGATCACCTTGTCCAGCGAGACGCGGTGCTTGCCGTCGCTTTTCAGGGCCATGCGGCTGGCGTTGATGGCTTTCACCGAGCCCATCGCGTTGCGTTCGATGCAGGGGATCTGCACCAGGCCGCCGATGGGGTCGCAGGTGAGGCCGAGGTTGTGTTCCATGCCGATTTCGGCCGCGTTCTCCACCTGCATCACGTTGCCGCCGAGCGCGGCGGTGAGGCCGCCGGCGGCCATCGAGCAGGCCACGCCGACTTCGCCCTGGCAGCCGACTTCGGCGCCGGAGATCGAGGCGTTTTCCTTGTACAGGATGCCGATGGCGGCAGCGGTGAGCAGGTATTCGATGATGCCTTCGTCGTCAGCCTTGGGACAGAAGCGCAGGTAGTAATGGCCGACGGCGGGGATGATGCCGGCGGCGCCGTTGGTGGGCGCGGTGACCACGCGGCCACCGGCGGCGTTTTCCTCGTTGACGGCCAGTGCGTAGAGGTTGACCCAGTCGAGGATGGTCAGCGGATCTTTCAGCGCGGCCTCGGGCTGGTTGCGCAGGTCTTCCAGCATCGCCGGCGCGCGACGTGTGACCTTCAGGCCGCCGGGCAGGGTGCCGGGCGAACGCAGGCCGCGTTCGACGCAGTCCTTCATCGCCTGCCAGATGGTCAGCAGGCCGGCGCGGGTTTCCGCTTCCGGGCGCCACACGCTCTCGTTCGCCATCATCAGCTGGGCGATGGTGAGCTTGTGCTGCTTGCACAGCGCCAGCATTTCGTCGCCGCTGGTGAACGGGTAGGGCTGGGCGGTGGTGTCGGCCACGATGCGGTCTTCGGCCGCCTCGTCGGTGTTGACCACGAAGCCGCCGCCGACGGAGTAGTAGTCGCGGCTGGCCAGTTCGTTGCCGTCGGCGTCGTAGGCGGAGAAGCGCATGCCGTTGGTGTGGAACGGCAGCTTCTGGCGCTTGTTGAAGACCAGGTCGGATTTCTCGTCGAACGCGATCTCGTGGCTGCCGAGCAGGCGGATGCGCCCGGTGCCGCGGATACGCTCCAGCGCGGCGGGGATCTGGTCGGCGTCGACGGTGTCCGGATGCTGGCCCTCGAAGCCCAGCAGCACGGCCTTGTCGGTGCCGTGGCCACGGCCGGTCATCGCCAGCGAGCCGTACAGTTCGGCGCGCACCCGGGTCACGCGGTCGAGCACGCCCTTCTCGTCCAGCCAGCGCTCGGCAAAGCGCGCGGCGGCGCGCATCGGGCCCACGGTGTGCGAGGAGGAGGGTCCGATGCCGATCTTGAACAGGTCGAATACGCTGACGGCCATGAGTGCGCTGCTTGGGTGTGGGTTGACCGGTTATTCTACGCGGCGTCCCCAGCCATTCGCAGCCGCATGTCCGACCTGATCCTGTACCAGCGCGACTACTGTCACCTGTGCGACCTCGCCCTGGCGGTGATGGCCGAGGCGCGCGCGCCGGAGTTCGACAGCGAGTGGGTGGACGATTCGGCCGAACTGGAGCAACGCTATGGCACGCGCGTGCCGGTGCTGCGCGATACGCGCGACGGGCGCGAACTGGACTGGCCGTTCGATGCGGCGGCGGTGCGCAGGTTCCTGGCGAAGTGAGCTCCCTCCCCTGCGCAGCAGGGGAGGGTTGGGGTGGGGTTCGCTCTTGATCGTGATTGCAAGGTCAAAAGCGACCCCCTCCCTACCTGTACTCGGGCCCTCCGTGGCCCTCGCCCTTCGGGCGGCTCACGCCGCACAAATCGGCAGTCCTGCCGATTTGTCCCCTGCAAGCAGGGGGAGGAGCAAAGCGGCTACCCGCGCCGGCTTTTCAAGCGCTTCAGGATTTCCTCGCGCGCCTCGCGCAGGATCGAATCGCGATCGAGGCTGGCCACGATGTCGGCGACGGCGCGCTTGGCGCCCGCTTCGCCCCAGGATTTTCCGCCGACCAGGTAACGCTCCGCGGCGCGGCCGATCAGCACGGTGGCGTACCAGCCCAGCGCGCCCTGCGCCGCGGCGGTGACCACGACGGACAAGCCGGCACTGACGCCCTTCAAGGCCGAGGCGACCAGTTGCATGCCCCAGATCGCGCCCATCAGGGCGGCCAGTTGCGCGGAGATCACCGCGACCAGCCGGCCGGATTCGGCGCGGGTCAGCGGCAGGCCGTAGACGCGGGACAGTTGCACCACCATCGCCGCATCCAGTCCCGCGGCGGCCAGCAGGTCGGCGACCGGGATCGGGTTCAACGCGACCGCGACGCCCTTGGCGATGCAGTAGTGATGGATCAGCTTCGCCGCCACCGCCTTGCGGGTTTCGGCGATGCGCGCGCTGACCTGGTCGGTGAGCCGGCCGGCGTACAGGCCGGCGTTGATCGCCGACAGCGTCTTGCCTTCGCGGGCGGCGATCGCCAGCAGGCGCTCGCGCAGCGCGGCGACGTCCGGCGTGCGCGCTTGCTCGCGTTGCTGTTCGTGGCCGCGGGCGTCGACTTCGACCACTCGTTGCGGGGCCGGGTGGGCCGCCACCGCCAGCACGTCTTCGGCGCGCACCAGCCCGGCCACGCGCAGGCGCAGGTGTTCGAGCAGGCCGTCCAGTTCGTCGCGGCCGTAGCGGTCGGCCTTGTTCAGTGCGAGCAGCAGCGGGCGCTGGGTCGCGGCAAGACTTTTCAGCGCATCGAGTTCTTCGCGGGTAAGGTCGCCGTCGCAGACGAAGATCACCAGGTCGCTGACCTCGGCCACCTCGAATGCGAGTTTCTCGCGGGCCTCGCCGTCGAGCTCGTTGATGCCGGGCGTGTCGATCAGCACCAGCCCGTCGTGCTGGGCCTCGTCCAGCATGGCGTGCTCGGCATCGGTGGTGGTGCCGTGCAGGACGCCCACGGCGAACGCCTCGCGGCCGAGCAGCGCATTGCCCAGCGCCGACTTGCCTGCGGAGACGCGGCCGAACACGGCCACGTGCAGTTCGCCACGCTGGAGCTTGTCCAGCATCTGCTCGACGCGGCTGAAATCCGCGGCCAGTTCGCTGCGTACCGACGCCGGGATGCCCGGGTCATCCAGCAGGGCGCGCAGGCTGTCGGCGACCTGGGCGGAGCCGGCGTTCGCGCGCGCGGGCGGCGTGGTGGCCCGTTCGGTGCGGCCGCTGCCGACCCATCCGCGCAGACGCCGCCACAGGCTGTCGTTCGGCATCGGGCGCCTTACTTCGCCGCCAGCTGCAGATGTGCGGTGACCTTCACGTCGCCGCCGATCACCGAGGTGTCGGCGTAGTCACCGGTGCCCACGCCGAAATCCAGCCGCTTCACCGTGCCGGCCACGTCCAGCGTGGCGCCGCCGGCCTGCGGCGTGAACGTCACGTCCAGGCTCACCGGCTTGCTGATGCCGTGCAGGGTGAGCGTGCCATCGGCGATCACCTTGGCGCCGACTTGGCGGAAGCCGGTGGTGACGAAGTGCGCCTTGGGGAATTTCGCCACGTCGAAGAAATCCGAGCCGGGCAGGGCGCTGTCGCGATCGCCGTCGCCGGTCTTCACGCTGGCCAGGTCCACTTCGACGTCGAACTTCGAGCTGGCGAGGTTCGCGGCGTCGTAGCTGATCGCGGCGGTCCAACGGCCGAACTTGCCGTCGAACGATTCGCCCTGGAAGGTGTTGCTGAAACCGAGCGTGCTCGATGCCGGTTGCACGGTGTAGTCGGTGGCTGCGGCAGCAAGGGGCAGGGCCAGGGCGAGCAGGATGGCAAGTCGTTTCATGAGCGGTCTCCTCGGGAAGTCGGACGGCCAAACGGCAGCATCCGGCGCAGCACGTTGTCATGGTCGAATACATGATGCTTCAGCGCGGCGCCGACATGGGCCACCAGCAGCAGGATGAGGAACCAGAACAGGTACTCGTGCACGCCGTGCGCGAAGTGGCGCAGTTCGTCGTTCTTCGCCGCCAGCGCGGGCAGGTTGAACTGCTTGAACCATTGCAGCGGCTTGCCGGTGACCGAGTTGAACCACCAGCCGCTGAGCGGAATCGCCACGATCAGCAGGTACAACAGCGCATGCACGATGCGCGCGCTCCATTGCTGCCAGCGCGGCGCCGCCTCTTCCCGCGGGCGACCGTCGCGCCAGCGCCAGAGCACGCGTAGCAGCACCAGCGCCAGCACGGTGAGGCCGATCGACTTGTGCAGGGCCAGCCAGTTGATCTTCTGCATCGGCGAGTGGGCCAGGTCCATCAGCAGGCCGAACGTGCCGTTGCCGAGGATCGCCAGCGCGATGGTCCAGTGGAAGAACTTCGCGACCGAACCCCATTGGCGTTCGTTGCTGCGCAGGCTCATGGATTCTCCTTGCCGGATGTCATGGCGTGGTCGTCACGGACCGCCTCCAGCTCCAGCCACACGCTGACCTGCGCGCCGATCGAGTTGGGGTTGGCGGTGATGTCGTAGTCGTTGCGGTCAAGCATCGCGGTGGCCGAGAAGCCGATGACTTCATGGGTTTCGTAAATCGTCCTGGCCGCCCGGTTGAAGGTGAACGCCAGGTCCAGCGGCCGGGTGACGCCGCGCAGGGTCAACCGGCCATGCAGGACTCCGTGCCTTTCATCTTTGCGCTCGACACCGGTGCTGACGAAATGCGCGTAGCGCTGGCCCGCGCAATCGAGCAGGGACGACTTGCACACGGCCCTGTTCCAGCCGGCATCGCCCATGTCCACGCCAGCCAGGTCGACATCCAGCTCGGTCGCGGCGCTGCTCCAGTCCCGAGGATCGAAACGCAGCCAGCCGCGCGCGATGTGCAGCCGTCCGAACGGCCGCGAGTAGCCGTTGTGGCTGATGCTGAAGACGACCTGGCTGTGCACCGTGTCATAGCGCCAGGTATTTTCCGCGGCATGCACCGCCGCCAGCGGCAACAGCATTGCCGCGAGGCACCACAGCCAGCGGATTGGGCGCAAGCAGGACATGGGGCGAAGTCTGGCCGATCGGCGGCGCGGCTGCCAGCATCAGGGCGTGAACGGTGGGTTTCTCTGGTGATCCCACGGAGGTGGGTGAGGGGCGTTTCCTGCGCCCGGCTCCGGTTGGAACGAGGCGATGCCTGCTTCCCTCCTTGTAATGGCGCCCTGCGCGTTCGTCATTCCGGCGGAGGCCGGCATCGCGCTTGCTGTTTTTGAGCGGGGCTTTCGCGTGGCCTTGTGCGTCAGAGCAAAAGCTTTCGTCCTCCTTCGGAGGGCGAGTTACTTCTCTTTTGCTTGTCCAAAAGAGAAGTAACCAAGAGAAAACGACCCCCCGCTTGGCGCTTGTTGGGCATCCTGCCCAACAAGTCCGTGAGCCGGGGCCGGGCTTTTCGAACGGGCCTCCTGCCCGTGCGAAAAGGCGTTGCCATCCGTGGCAACGCCCGCTGCGCGGCCTGCCGACCCCGTCTCACCGCCGCACAAGGGACCCCGGTAAAGCAGCGGGCCATCGTGGCCCGCACTCGGTGATGAAGCTGAAAAGCAAAAGCAAAAAACCAGAGCAAAAGCTCCGGTCGCCGCGGCTTTGCTCTTGATCCGGCTCTTCTGAAAAGTGCGGGCCACGATGGCCCGCTGCTCTACCCGGGGCCCCTCTGCAGCGGCGGGCGGGTGGAGGATCAGCCCGCAGGGTGACCGGCATGGATGCCGGTCAGTTTGGCGTCAGGGCAGGATGCCCTGTCGACAAACCCCGTAACCCGCACGCGAACCTCGCAGGCAGGATGCCTGCGAGGCGCGGAAGCGGGGTGGCCTCTCTTTGGGCCACGTTTCTCTGGCCACACAGAGAAAGGTGGCTCGGGCGCCGCAGGCGCACGAAAGCTTTGGCTCTGATGCACAAGGGCAAGCAAAAACGTCATCCCAACAGCAAGCACGATGCCGACCTTCGCCGGAATGGGGAGTATGGATATGGGTTCCCACGGATGTGCCTACAGACACGTGGACGCGCAAATGTGCGGGCGCACGAACAGGCATCGTGCAAACGCGCAGCGCCTCGATGGCGCCTCAGAACGTGCGCTGCACCGAGTAGTCGGCCAGGGTGGCCAGGGCGTCGCGGTGCGCCGAAGGCGCGAGGATGGCCAGCGCTTCGCGCGCCGCGTCGGCATGCTGCAGGGCACGCTCGCGGGTGCGCTCCAACGCGCCCGATTCACCGATGGCGGCGATGATGCGGTCCAGCGAATCCAGACCGCCGTGCTCGATCGCGTGGCGCAGCGACTGCGCCTGTTCCGCGCTGGCTTTTTCCAGTGCGTAGATCAGCGGCAGGGTCGGCTTGCCTTCGGCGAGGTCGTCGCCGATGTTCTTGCCCAGGGTGCCGGCGTCGCTGGTGTAGTCGAGCAGGTCGTCGGCGATCTGGAAGGCGTAGCCCAGTTCCATGCCGTAGCGGCGCAGCGCGGCGATCTGGTTTTCCGGCAGGCCGCCGAGGATGCCGCCCAGTTCGGTGGCGGCGGCGAACAGCACGGCGGTCTTGCGTTCGATCACCGCCAGGTAAGCCGCTTCGCTGACGTCGGCGTTGCCGATGTTGAGCAGCTGCAGCACCTCGCCTTCGGCGATGGTGTTGGTGGTGTCGGCGAGGATGCGCATGATGCGCATGTCGTCCAGTTCCACCATCAGCTGGAACGAGCGCGAGTAGAGGAAGTCGCCGACCAGCACGCTGGCGGCGTTGCCCCACAACGCGTTGGCGGTCTTGCGGCCGCGGCGCAGGTCGGATTCGTCGACCACGTCGTCGTGCAGCAGGGTCGAGGTGTGGATGAATTCGATGATCGCGGCGAGCTTGGTGTGATGTTCGCCGCGGTAGCCGGCGGCGCCGGCGGCCAGCACGTGCAGCATCGGGCGCAGACGCTTGCCGCCGGAGGCGATGATGTGGTCGGCGATCTGGTTGATCAGCACCACGTCGGAGGACAGCCGCTGGCGGATCAGTGCATCGACCCGCTGCATGTCGGCGGCGGCGAGGTCGCGCACCTGGGCGAAGTCGGCGGGTCGGGGAGCGTCGGCGGGCATCGAATTCATGGAGGCATCACAGCGGCGTAGGCGGCGATTATACGGGCTGCAGGAACTTGCGCCGCGACATGTCGCCGCAAACGGGCGACAGGCCCTCCGCTTATAATGCCGGCCATGACTTTTTCGATGTCCGGTTTCCGGTGAGCAAACTCTCGCATTCCGAACTGCGCAGCGCGCTGACCCTGGCCTGCGTGATCAGCCTGCGCCTGTTCGGTCTGTTCCTGATCATGCCGGTGTTCTCGCTGTACGCGAAGGCGATGCCCGGTTCCACCGGCTTCATGATCGGGCTGGCGCTGGGCGTCTACGGCATCGGCCAGGTGCTGCTGCAGATCCCGCTGGGGCTGCTGTCCGACCGGATCGGACGCAAGCCGGCGATTACCCTGGGCCTGATCCTGTTCGCCATCGGCGGATTGATCGCGGCGATGTCGCACACGCTGACCGGCATCGTGATCGGTCGCGCGGTGCAGGGCATGGGTGCGGTAGCGGGCGCCGGCATCGCGCTGGTGGCCGACCTCACCGCCGAGGAGAACCGCGGCAAGGCGATGGGCATCATCGGCGTGTCGATCGGACTGGCCTTCCTGCTGGCGCTGATCCTGGGGCCGCCGCTGGAGGCGGTCGCCGGGTTGCCCGGCCTGTTCGGCGCCACCTCGATCCTGGCCCTGCTGTCGTTGATCCTGCTGTGGCTGATCGTGCCCACGCCGGAACGTGCGCGGGCACCCGCCGCGGCCGGCTTCGGCGCCGTGCTGGCGATGCTGCGCGATGGCCGCATGCTGGTGCTGAACGGCTCGGTGTTCTTCCTGCATGCGCTGCTCACCGCCAGCTTCGTGGGCTTGCCGTTGCTGCTGGCGAACACCTTGCACCTGCCGGTGAGCCGGCACTGGGAGCTGTACCTGCCGGTGATGACGGTGGCGGCGTTCGTGATGGGCGCAAGCCTGCATCACATGCGCGAGGTGGCGCAGAGCCTGCGCATCGTGATGGTCTGCGTGGTGGCGATCGGGCTGGCCCTGCTGGGTTTTGCGTTTTCGGGCAGCCACCTGGCCGCCTTCGGCGTGGCCGCCGCGGTGTTCTTCTCCGCGTTCAACCTGCTGGAGGCCGCGCTGCCCAGCCTGGTCTCGCGGCTGGCGCCGGAGCATTTGCGCGGCGCCGCGATGGGTGCGTATTCGACCAGCCAGTTCATCGGCGCGTTCGTGGGCGGCACCTTGGGCGGCATGGCGCTGGGCCGGCTCGGGCCGGATGGTGTGTTCGTCTGCGCCGCGGCGTTCACCGTGCTGTGGCTGCCGCTGGTGATTGCCGGCGCGCGCCGGATGGGCCGCCAGGCCGCAGGCGAAGCCCAACCCGCGTAGCGCTTGTCCCGGCACCGCCGGCGTTCGGCCTGCACCGGGTTTGCAATGGCGGATCGGCGGCCCAATCATGTGGCCACGGCGACTTCGCTGCATGGGGTGGCGCTCCGATGGCTCATGAAATCATCGCGCTGATGGCGCAATACGGCGTGCTGCTGGTGTTCCTCAATGTGCTGGTGACCCAGCTGGGCGCGCCGCTGCCGGCGGTGCCGACCCTGGTGGTGGCCGGTGCGCTGGTGGCCGGCGGGCAGATGGGCGTGGCCGCGGTGTTGTCGGTCGCGGTGGCCGCCGCGCTGCTCAGCGACGCGGTGTGGTTTGCCGCGGGGAGGCGCTACGGCGGTGGCGTGATGCGGCTGCTGTGCCGCATTTCGCTGTCGCCCGATTCCTGCGTGGAACGCTCCGAACTGCACTTCCAGCGCTGGCGCGGGCAGATCCTGCTGATCGCCAAGTTCGTTCCGGGACTGGCCACGGTGGCGCCGCCGCTGACCGGTGCGATGGGGCTGCCGCTGTCCAGGTTCCTGCTGTTCGACGGCATCGGCTCGCTGCTGTGGGCCGCGGTGGCGATCAGCCTGGGCTACGCGTTCGCGACCCAGATCGACGACCTGCTGGCCGCCATCGCCAACGCCGGCACGCTGGCGCTGGAGGCGATGCTGGTGCTGCTGGCGCTGTACGTGCTGGCGCGCTGGTGGCAGCGCCGGCAGTTGCTGCGCACGCTGCGCATGGCGCGCATCTCGGTGGACGAACTGCATCAGGCGATGCAGTCCGCCCGGGCGCCGGTGGTGCTGGACGTGCGGGCACCGGGCTCGCGCCTGCTCGATACCCGGGTGCTGCCCGGCGCCCTGCTGCTGGACGAGCATGGCATCGACCGCAGCGTGAACGACATCCCGTTCGATCACGAGCTGGTGGTCTACTGCAATTGCCCCAACGAGGTCTCCGCCGCCCGCGTGGCCAAGGTGCTGATCGGCCAGGGCTACCGCCGGGTGCGTCCGCTGCTGGGCGGGCTGGAGGCGTGGGACGCGGCCGGCTATCGGGTCGAGCGCCTGCCGGCGGTGGCGGAGGCAGGCCTGCATTCGATCGCCTGATCCCCGTCGCGGGACCTGCAAAAAAATTTACGCGATCTATACGGCCGGCGGCCGGATTGCTACCCCTTTCTTATACGGCCATTCCTAAAGTGCGCGTCGTTCTCCCGAGGAGTCGACGTCGATGGATGCCGTCTATCTGCTGTTCCTGCTGGTGCTGTGCGCCGCCACGCTGGGCTTTGCGCTGATCTGCGATCGGCTGGGCCCGCGCAAGTGATGCCCGCCTGCCTTTCCCCCTTCCGTCATGCCTGCGTGAGTTGCCGCCCATGAATGTCCTTTACGTGCTCGCCGCGCTGATCGCGCTGGCGCTGGCCGGCTACCTGTGCGTAGCCCTGCTCAAGCCGGAGTGGTTCGAATGACCACCAACGACTACCTCCAGCTCGGCCTCTATCTGGTCGTGCTCTTGCTGCTGGTGAAACCACTCGGCAGCTACATGGCGCACGTCTTTGCCGATGCGCCCAATCGCGTCACCCGTTTCGGCGGCCGCGTGGAACGCGCCATCTATCGCCTGTGCGGCATCGCGCCCGACGAGGACATGGGCTGGAAACGCTATGCACTGGCGGTGCTGCTGTTCAACCTGCTCGGCCTGCTGGCGGTGTATGCCCTGCAGCGCCTGCAGGGCTGGCTGCCGCTCAACCCGCAGCATTTCGGGGCGGTGTCGGCCGATTCGTCGATGAACACCGCGATCAGCTTCGCCAGCAACACCAACTGGCAAGGCTACGGTGGCGAGTCGACGATGAGCTACCTGACCCAGATGCTGGGTCTGGCGGTGCAGAACTTCCTCTCTGCGGCGACCGGCATTGCCGTGCTGGTGGCGCTGGTGCGCGGCTTTGCCCGGCGCAGCGCGACCGGCATCGGCAACTTCTGGGTCGATCTCACGCGCAGCACGCTGTACCTGCTGTTGCCGCTGTCGCTGCTGCTGTCGCTGCTGCTGGTGTCGCAGGGTGTGGTGCAGAACTTCAAGCCGTACGTCGACGTGCCGGTGGTGCAGGCGAGCAGTTACTCAACGACCGCGAAGGACGCAGCCGGTCACGAGGTGACCACGCAGGCGGTGGTCACCTCGCAGACCCTGCCGATGGGGCCGGCGGCCTCGCAGATCGCGATCAAGCAGCTGGGCACCAACGGTGGCGGCTTTTTCAACGTGAACTCGGCGCACCCGTTCGAGAACCCCACGCCGCTGAGCAACTTCCTCGAGCTGCTGTCGATCCTGCTGATCCCCTCCGCGCTCTGCTACACCTTCGGCCAGATGGTCGGCGATCGTCGCCAGGGCTGGTCGCTGCTGGCGGTGATGCTGGTGATCTTCATCCCGCTGCTGCTGGCCTGTACCGCCGCCGAGCAGGCGGGCAACCCGCTGCTTGCCCATCTCGGTGTCGACCAGCACGCCTCGGCGCTGCAGGCCGGCGGCAACATGGAAGGCAAGGAAACCCGCTTCGGCATCGCCGACTCCACGTTGTGGGCGACCGCCACCACCGCCGCCTCGAACGGTTCGGTGAACGCGATGCACGACTCGTTCACGCCGCTGGGCGGGCTGGTGCCGATGTGGTTGATGCAACTGGGCGAGGTGATCTTCGGCGGCGTCGGTTCGGGCCTGTACGGCATGCTCGCCTTCGCCGTGGTGGCGGTGTTCATCGCCGGCCTGATGGTGGGCCGCACGCCGGAATACCTGGGCAAGAAGATCGAGGCCTACGAGATGAAGATGGCCAGCCTCGCGGTGCTGCTGCCGTGCGCCCTGGTGGTGATCGGCACGGCGATCGCGGTGATGGTGCCGGCCGGCGTGGCGGGCGTCGCCAACCCCGGTGCGCACGGCTTCAGCGAGATGCTGTACGCGGTCAGCTCGGCGTCGAACAACAACGGCAGTGCGTTCGGCGGGCTCTCGGCCAACACGCCGTTCTGGAACGTGCTGCTGGGCGCATGCATGTTCCTGGCGCGCTTCCCGCTGATCGTGGCGATGCTGGCGATGGCCGGTGGGCTCGCGGCCAAGCGGCACGTGCCCGAATCGGCCGGCACGCTGCCCACGCACACGCCGCTGTTCGTCACGCTGCTGGCCTGCGTGGTGATCGTGGTCGGCGCACTCACCTTCCTGCCGGCGCTGGCCCTGGGGCCGATCGCCGAGCAACTCATGTCCGCCATGGGGCACTGATCCAATGACTTCCCAAACCCAAACGGCAAGCGGCTTCAACCGCGTGCTGATTCTCACGGCCATGGCCGATTCGTTCCGCAAGCTGTCGCCGCGGATGCAGTTCCGCAACCCGGTGATGTTCGTGGTGTTCGTGTGCAGCGTGCTGACCACGGCGCTGTGGCTGCAGGCGCTCGCCGGTCACGGCGAGGCGCCCACCGGCTTCATCTTCTGGGTCAGCCTGTGGCTGTGGTTCACCCTGCTGTTCGCGAACTTCGCCGAGGCGCTGGCCGAAGGCCGCGGCAAGGCGCAGGCCGATGCGCTGCGCAGTTCGCGCAAGGACGTGATCGCGAAGAAGCTGGCGTCGCCCGATCGCGATGCCGCGATCACCTTCGTGCCTTCCAGCGAGCTGCGCACCGGCCACCACGTGCTGGTCGAGGCGGGCGAGCAGATTCCCGGCGACGGCGAGGTGGTGGTCGGTGCGGCCAGCGTCAACGAGAGCGCGATCACCGGTGAGTCCGCGCCGGTGATCCGCGAATCCGGCGGCGACCGCAGCGCGGTCACCGGTGGCACCCAGGTGCTGTCCGACTGGCTGGTGGTGCGCATCACCAGCAATCCGGGCGAGAGCTTCCTCGACCGCATGATCGCGATGGTGGAAGGCTCCAAGCGACGCAAGACGCCGAACGAGATCGCGCTGACCATCCTGCTGGCCAAGTTCACCCTGATCTTCCTGCTCGCCTGCGCCACGCTGCTGCCGTATTCGATCTACAGCGTGCAGGCGGCCGGCGCGGGCAACCCGATCACGCTCACCGTGCTGATCGCGCTGCTGGTGTGCCTGATCCCCACCACCATCGGCGCGCTGCTGTCGGCGATCGGCATCGCCGGGATGGACCGGATGATCCGCGCCAACGTGATCGCCACCTCCGGCCGCGCGGTGGAAGCGGCCGGCGACGTCGACGTGCTGCTGCTGGACAAGACCGGCACGATCACCCTGGGCAATCGCCAGGCGGTGGCGTTCCATGCGGCGCCGGGCATAGCCGAAAACGTGCTGGCCGGGGCCGCGCAGCTGGCCTCGCTGGCCGACGAGACGCCCGAAGGCCGCAGCGTGATCGTGCTGGCGAAGGACAGGTACGGCCTGCAGGAAAGGCAGCTTGCCGAGGACGAGGCGCAGTTCGTGCCGTTCACCGCGCAGACACGCATGAGCGGCATCGACTTCGGCGACCGGCGCATCCGCAAGGGTGCACTGGACGCGGTGGAAAAATATCTCGAAGGGCAGAACAGCCACCTGCCGCCGCTGGTCAAGCGCATCGCCGAGGACATCGCGCGCCGTGGTGCCACCCCGCTGATCGTCACCGAAGGCGACCGCGCACTGGGCGTGATCGAGCTGAAGGACATCGTCAAGTCGGACATCAAGGAGCGCTTCGCCGAGATGCGCAAGATGGGCATCAAGACCATCATGATCACCGGCGACAACCCGCTCACCGCAGCGGCCATCGCGGCCGAGGCCGGCGTCGACGACTTCCTCGCCGAGGCCACGCCGGAAGCCAAGCTCAAGCTGATCCGCGACATCCAGGCCGAGAACCGGTTGGTGGCGATGTGCGGCGACGGTACCAACGATGCGCCGGCACTGGCCCAGGCCGACGTGGCGGTGGCGATGAACACCGGCACCCAGGCGGCGAAGGAGGCCGGCAACATGGTCGACCTCGACTCCAACCCGACCAAGCTGATCGAGGTGGTGGAGATCGGCAAGCAGATGCTGATCACCCGCGGCGCGCTGACCACGTTCTCGATCTCCAACGACATCGCCAAGTACTTCGCGATCATCCCGGCCGCGTTCGCCACCACGTATCCGGCGTTGAACACGCTCAACGTGATGCACCTGGCCACGCCGCAGAGCGCGATCCTGTCCGCGGTGATCTTCAATGCGCTGATCATCATCTTCCTGATCCCGCTGGCACTGAAGGGCGTGAAGTACCGCGCGCTCGGCGCCGGCGCGCTGCTGCGCCGCAACCTGCTCGTCTACGGGCTCGGCGGCGTGGTGGTGCCGTTCGCGGGCATCAAGCTGATCGACCTGCTGCTGGTGCTGCTGCACGTGGCCTGACCCGTTGGTCCGGGTCGATTGATCGTGCGGCCGGCGGGCGCCGGCCGCGCGAAACCCCTGCCGGAATGCGAAGTCATGCAGACCCTGAAAGTATCCGTCTCCCTTCCCGACGCCAGCCATCCCGACGTGGAGCTGCGCCTGTCCGCCGACGATGCCGGCTGCGACGTGGTGATCACGCTGCCGACGGCCGCGCACCCGGCGCAGGTCGTGCAGCTGCGGCGCGCGGCTTGTGCTGGCGCGAGTGCAGCCGACGACGACTATGTCCTCGGCGGTTACGCCGGCATCTGATGCCGTTTCCCCTGGCCACCTTGCGCGTCGCCCGCCTCGGGTTCGACGCCGGAGTTTTCCCCATGAAAGTGCGTTCCCTCGCTGCAGCCGCAGCCCTGTTCTCCCTCGCCGGCCTCGCCGCGGTGCACGCCGACGGCGCGCCGGCCAGCCCGGTCAGCGGCAATGTCGCGCTGACCAGCGACTACATGTTCCGCGGCCTCACCCAGAGCTGGGGCCGGCCGGCGGTCCAGGGCGGCGCCGACTACGCCAGTCCTGACGGCTTCGCGGCCGGCTTCTGGGCTTCCAGCATCAGCGAGCGCAGCTACCCCGGCGGCGCGATGGAGCTGGACCTGTATGCCAGCTACGGCCAGTCCATCAACAGCGACTGGTCGTGGCGCGCGGGCCTGTACGGCTATGTGTATCCGGGCGCCAACCTCGACCAGGCTGGCCTGCCATCGCGCTCGCTCGACACCGTCGAGGCCAACGGCGCGTTGACCTGGAAGCAGTTCACGCTGAAGTACAGCCATTCGCTCACCGATTATTTCGGCGTGGACACGCAGCAGGGCTATCGCGGCGATTCGAAGGGCACCGGCTATCTGCAGCTGGACGCCACGTTTCCGTTGAACGATGCATGGAGCCTGGCACTGCATGCCGGGCATACCCACTGCACCACCACCCTGGCCACGCCGCTGGCCAACGGTGCGCGCGACCCCGGCTACAGCGATTTCGGCGCCACGCTGAAATATCAGGTCGCCACGCACTGGTCGTTGAGTGCGGGCCTCACCCATGCCACCAACGCGGATTTCTACCGCCGCACTTCCAGCTTCCTCGACGCGGGTGACACGCGCAATGTCGGCGGTTCGCGGGGCTTCGTGATGCTGCAGGGAACTTTCTAGTGCGATCTATCCATGATCGCGACGTGCCACGAGCGGCCATCCATGGCCGCACTTTCGATAAGAGCGGTGACTACCCATGAGCAAACTGTTGCGTCAATCCTTCGTCCTGCTGTTGCTGATGACGGTGATCACCGGCGTGCTGTATCCACTGGCCGCCACCGGGCTGGCACAGTTGATCTTTCCGCACCAGGCCAACGGCAGCCTGGTCGAGCGCGACGGCAAGCCGGTGGGCTCAGCGCTGATCGGCCAGTCATTCACCGACCCGAAGTATTTCTGGGGCCGGCCGTCGGCCACCGCGCCGAACCCGTACAACGCCAGCGCATCGTCCGCTTCCAACCAGGGACCGACCAACCCGGCGCTGGCCGACGCTGTGAAGCAGCGCATCGCCGCGCTGCGGGCGGCCGATCCGGGCAACGCCGCGCCGGTGCCGGTGGACCTGGTGACCGCCTCGGGCAGCGGCCTCGATCCGCAGATCAGCCCCGCCGCCGCGCAGTACCAGTTGGCCCGCGTGGCCCGGCTGCGGCACATGGATGTGGCCCGGGTGCGGTCGCTGGTGCAGCGCTGCACGCAGGGGCGCCAACTGGGCCTGCTGGGCGAGCCGCGGGTCGACGTGCTCAAGCTCAATCTGGCGCTGGACGCGGGGGCGCCATGATCGCCGGACTGTTCCCGGGTGTGGACGTGGCTGCCGGCGCCGATGCTGCAGGCGGGAAACCCCGATGACCGAACCGTCCCGTGAAGCCCGCGCCGATGCGCTGCTCAGCACCGCGCAGGAAGAACGTCAGCACCGGCTGAAGATCTTCCTGGGCGCTGCGCCCGGCGTGGGCAAGACCTACGCGATGCTGTCGGCCGCGCGCGAGCTGAAGCGCCAGGGCGTGGACGTGGTGGTCGGCCTGGTCGAGACCCACGGTCGCGCCGAGACCGCCGCGCTGATGGAGGGCATGGAGGTGCTGCCGCGCCGCGCGCTGAAGTACAACGATCGCGACTTCACCGATTTCGACCTGGATGCCGCGCTGGCGCGCCGGCCGGCGGTGCTGCTGGTGGACGAACTGGCGCACCGCAATTTGCCCGGTGCCCGGCACGAGCGCCGCTGGCAGGACATCGCCGAGCTGCTCGATGCCGGCATCGAGGTGTATACCGCGCTGAACGTGCAGCACCTGGAAAGCCTCAACGACCAGGTGCGACGGATCACCGGCATCACCGTGCGCGAGACGGTGCCCGATGCGTTCCTCGACCGCGCGCGCGACATCGTGCTGGTCGACCTGCCGCCGCGCGAGCTGATCGGCCGCCTGAAGCAGGGCAAGGTCTACGTGCCCGAGACCGCGGCGGCGGCACTGAACGCGTTCTTCTCGCCGACCAACCTGGCCGCCCTGCGCGAGCTGGCGCTGGAGACCATCGCCGGCCACGTCGACAGCGACCTGCGCGAGCACATGCTGGCGCGCGGCAGCGCGATGACCGTGCGCCGGCGCGTGCTGGCGGCGATCGACGGCCACGGCCAGAGCGACTATCTGGTGCGCGTGGCTCGCCGCATCGCCGAGCGGCGGGGCGCGCCGTGGAGCGTGGCCTGGGTCGACACCGGCGCGCGGCTGGAGCCGGCCCGGCGCGAACGGCTGGATGCCGCGATGCGGCTGGCGCGGCGGCTCGGCGGCGAGGCGATCATCCTGCGCGGCCATGCGATCGCCGACGAGCTGCTGGCACACGCCGACCGGGAGGGCGTGGGCCAGATCATCCTGGGCCGCACCCGCGAGCGACCGCTGGCGCGCATGCTGGGCATCTCGCTCACCCAGCGGCTGCTGCGCCGCGGCGCCCACATGGAACTGACCATCATCGCCACCCCGGTCGAGCGGGCGAAGGCGCGCCGGCGGCTGCGGCTGCCGCGCGAACGCGGTTCGCGCGGCGAGTACCTGTACGCCACGCTCGCCACGCTGGTCGCGTTCGGGCTGGCGTTCGTGGCCGACCGCTATCTGGCGGTGGCCAACCTGTCGCTGATCTTCCTTACCGCCGTGCTGGCGGTGGCGGTGCGCACGCGCATGGCCGTGGCCGTCTATGCGGCCATGCTGTGCTTTCTCGGCTACAACTTCTTTTTCGCGGCGCCGCGCTACACGCTGGCGATCGCCAATGTCGACGACGTGCTGGCGGTGACGCTGTTCCTGGTCGCCGCGCTGCTGTGCAGCCGGCTGGCGACGCGACTGGCCAGCCAGGTGGAATCGCTGCGCGCGGCGCATGCGCACGCGCGTGCGCTGCTGACGCTGGGCCAGCAGCTGACCAGCAGCACCGACGCCAGCGGCATCCGCGAAGCGGGCTGCAAGGCGCTGGCGCATGCGCTGCAGGGTGAGGCGGTGATCCTGGCCCGCGATGCCGGGCAGGTGCTGCGAGTGGTCGCCAGCGCGCCGCCGCAGGGCGAGCTCAGCCCGCAGGACCTGGCCGCGGCGGACTGGAGCGACCGTCACGGCGAACAGGCCGGCCGCTACACCGACACGCTCAACGGCGCACCATGCTGGATGCTGCCGCTGGGCAGCGAGGCACGGCCGCTGGGCGTGGCCGGGTTGCGCTTCGCCCCGGCGGGCGGCGAACCCGATCCGGAACGCCGCAGCCTGGCGCTGGCGATGGCGCAGGACATCGGCCAGGCGCTCGAGCGCGCGCGGCTCTCCGACGAGCTGGAAGGCGCCCGCGTGCAGGGCGAAACCGAGCGCCTGCGCAGTGCGCTGCTGTCGTCCGTCTCGCATGATCTGCGCTCGCCGCTGGCCTCGATGATCGGTGCCGCCGGAACCCTGATCAGCTACGAGCAGAAGTTGCCGGCGGAGGATCGACGCGCCTTGCTGGACGCGATCCTTGCCGAAGGGCAGCGGCTGGACAGCTACATCCAGAACCTGCTCGACATGACCCGCCTCGGCCACGGCACGCTGAAGCTCAACCGCGACTGGACCGACAGCGCGGAAATCGTCGCCGCCGCGGTGACGCGTCTGCGCAAGCTGTTTCCCGATCTCCACGTGGAAATCCTGATGCCCGCCGGGCCGGTGCTGCTGCATGTCCACGCGGCGCTGATCGAACAGGCCTTGTTCAATATCTTGGAGAATGCCGCGCGTTTCTCGCCCGCGGGCGAGGTGGTACGGGTGACGACCCGCTGCGCCGATGGCAGCCTGCTGATCGACGTGGCCGATCGTGGGCCCGGCATTCCCGAGGACGAACGCGCGCGCATCTTCGACATGTTCTATTCGGTGTCGCGCGGTGACCGTGCGCCGCAGGGCACCGGGCTTGGCCTGGCCATCTGCCGCGGCATGATCGGTGCGCACGGCGGCAGTGTGGAGGCGCTGCCCGGCGATGGCATCGGCACCATCATCCGCATCAGCCTGCCGCTGCCATCGCCGCCGGAAGCCGAACCATGAACAGGCCCACGCCGGGTGCCGGAGATGCGGCTGCCCGGCAATGACTGCTGCGCGAGCCTGGGCCGACCGCCAGCGAGGCATGCGGCCGACGATCCGTTCAGGTTCCACCGCTCTGGATCTGGGCCCGGTCGCAGGTATGATATCCAGCCAGTTTCATCACTCCGGCCGCAACCCATCGAGAAATTTGCGGCCGGCTCAACCGAGGACACATCCATGGCACGTGGCATCAACAAGGTCATTCTGGTCGGCAACCTGGGCTCGGACCCGGAACTGCGCAGCACCGGCAGCGGCACCAGCATCTGCAGCTTCAGCCTGGCCACCTCCGAGTCCTGGACCGACAAGCAGTCCGGCGAGAAGCAGGAACGCACCGAGTGGCACCGGATCAAGATCTTCGGCCGCCTCGGCGAGATTGCCGCCGAGTACCTGAAGAAGGGGCGCCAGGTCTACATCGAAGGCTCGATCCGCACCGACAAGTTCACCGGCAAGGACGGCGTCGAGAAATACTTCACCGACATCATCGCCAGCGAGATGCAGATGCTGGGCAGCAATGAAGGTGGCAGTGGCGGTGGCGGCGGTGGTGGCTACCAGCGCGAGCGTCCGCAGAGCGGCGGCGGCCAGCGCCAGGGCGGCGGCAATTACGGTGGCGGCCAGTCGCAGTCGCGCGGCGGCGACAACTACGGCAACCAGTCGCGGCAGGCGCCGGCTCCGGCCGACAGCGGCTTTGCGGATGACGAAATTCCGTTCTGATCCGCGCCAACCTGCGGCAAGCCGGAAAGCCCATGCACCGCATGGGCTTTTCCTTTTGTGCGGCAGGCTCACCTGTCGTTGACCCGGCCTGCGCATACTCGGCGCGAATGGCCAAGGATCCTGCGCATGCGAACGCTCCCGACCCGCGAATCGAAACGCGTGCGATGGGTCTGCTCCATGTCAGCGATGCGCAGCCGGGGCTGAGCCGGCGCCGGCGGGGCAAGGGTTTCAGTTACCACGACGCGGATGGCCGGGCGGTAACCGATCGCGACGAGCTGGCGCGCATCCGCGCGCTGGCGATACCGCCGGCGTATACCCGCGTGTGGATCTGCAGCCATCCGCGCGGCCATCTGCAGGCCACCGGCTACGACGCCCGCGGGCGCAAGCAGTACCGCTACCACCCGCGCTGGCGCGAGTACCGCGACCTGGGCAAGTTCGACCGGGTCACCGCCTTCGGCAAGGCGCTGCCCGGGTTGCGCCGGCGCGTGCGGCGGGATCTGGCCCTGGACGGGCTGCCTCGCGACAAGCTGCTGGCCCTGCTGGCCCTGCTGGTGCGGCTGCTCGACGAGACCCTGATCCGCATCGGCAACGACTGCTATACCCGCGACAACCGCAGTTACGGACTCACCACCTTGCGCACGCGCCACGTGCGCGCGCAGCGCGGGCGGCTGCGCTTCGCCTTCCGGGGCAAGAGCGGGCAGGAGCGCGAGGTGGAACTGGGCGACCGGCGACTGGTGCGGATCGTGCGCCGCGTGCAGCAACTGCCTGGGCAGCGGCTGTTCCAGTACATCGATGACGATGGCCGGCGCCAGCCGGTGGATTCGGGCATGGTCAACGACTACCTGCATGCAGCCTGCAGCGATGGCCGGGAGCATGGATTCAGCGCCAAGGACTTCCGCACCTGGGGCGGCACCGTGCACGCGGCGCGCATCCTCGCCGGCACGCCGCTGCCGCGCAAGGGTGGCGAGCAGGCGCGGCGCAGCGCACTGGCGAAAGCGGTCGCCGAAGTCGCGGCGATCCTGGGCAACACGCCGGCCGTGTGCCGCGGTTCCTACATCCATCCGCGCGTGCTGGAAGGCTGGCTGGACGGCAGCCTGCAGCGGGCGATCACGCCGGCCGTCGCGGCGCATCCGCGCCAGCTGGAGCAGCGGGTGCTGCGCTTCCTGCGCGCCGGTTAGCTGCGCTGTTGGCGGCTCAGGGTTGCGGGCTGGCGCTCGCCGGCGAACGGTCGTCCGGACGCGCCTCCTGGTGGGTGATGGCCAGGCAGAACCCGGCGACCAGCACCGCGATCAGGCCCAGCAACAACACGCGCAGGGCCACTCGCCGGCGGTTCATCGCGACGCCCCGGTTCGCCGGGCCAGCCTCGCCAGGCGGCCCGTGGGCACGTGCTCGACGGATGTCGCCAGCGCGATCACGAGCGGAGCCCCGTCGGCAGTGAGATCGACATGTCGTTGTGCCCGTGCAAGTGGGGGGATGCGGCGTTTCCGCGGCATGGTCGCCGAAACGCGGAAGCACCATCGCAGGCCACCGGTGCATGGGTTGTCAACGCACCGGCGCCCGCACCGGTCACGCGTTGCTCACGGCAAGGCGACGTCGGTTGTACGGTGCGTCGAACATGCTGCGGCTTTCGATCATGGAGCACGTCATGTCTTTCAATCTCACCGGTCGCCGCATCGCCATCCTCGCCACCGACGGCTTCGAGCAGTCCGAACTGACCGAGCCGAAGCGCCTGCTGGAACAGGCCGGCGCGCAGACCGACGTGATCGCGCCGGGTGGCGCCAGCCAGATCAGGGGCTGGAGCAAGGGCGACTGGGGCGAGCAGGTGGCGGTGGACGTGGCGCTGAAAGACGCCACGCCCGAGCCGTACGACGCCATCGTGCTGCCCGGCGGCGTGATGAACCCGGACAAGCTGCGGCTGGAACCGGCCGCCATCGCCCTGATCAAGGCTTTCGACGACGCGGGCAAGCCGGTGGCGGCGATCTGCCATGGGCCGTGGACGCTGATCGACGCCGGCCTGGTCAGGAACCGCCAGGTCACCTCATGGCCGTCGCTGCGCAAGGATCTGGAAAATGCCGGCGCGCACTGGCAGGACAGCGAAGTCGTGCGCGATGGCCAGCTGATCACCAGTCGCAAGCCCGGCGACATCCCGGCCTTCGCCGACGCCATCATCGACGCGCTGGGCGCCACCGTGTAAGGCCATGGACGAGGGCGGTGTTCAGCCGAGCTTGTCCATCACCTCGTCGAGGTTCTGCCGCAGCTCGTCGATGCCTTCCCACGGATCGCTGCGCAGGCGCGCCAGCCGCTTCGGCGCGGAATGGATGTCGAAGTCGTGGCCGCTCTTCAGCTTGCCCAGTTCGTTCCAGCGCAGCGGCATCGCCACCGGCGCGCCGGTTCGCGCGCGCAGCGAGTACGAGGCCACGCTGGTGGCGCCGCGGCTGTTGCGCAGGTAGTCGATGTAGATCAGGCCGCCCCGCCGCGCCTTGCTGGCGGTGGCGATGAACTCCAGCGGATGGGCCTGCGCCAGCGAGCTGGCGAAGGCCTGGGCGAAGCCCTTTGCCTGCGGCCACGGACAACCGGGGTTGAGCGGCACCACCACGTGCAGGCCCTTGCCGCCGGTGGTGCGCAGAAACGACGCCAGCCCCAGTTGCGCCAGCAGCTTGTGCACCAGCCGCGCGGCGGCCGCCACGCGATCCCAGGCCACGTCCTCGCCGGGGTCGAGATCGAACACTACGCGGTCGGCCTGGTCCGGCTGCGCGATGGTCGCGCCCCAGGGGTGGAACTCCAGCGCGCCGAACTGCACCAGTTCGATCACCGAATCGGCATCGCGCGGATAGATGTAGGTGGCCTGGGCGCCGGACTCTTCCTTCAGCTTCGCGCTGCCCACGTGCTTCAGTCCCCGGATCATGTGCTTCTGGAAGAAGCAGGCCTTCTCGGTGCCTTCCGGGCAACGGATCACCGAGGTGGGACGATTCACCACCCCGGGCAGGAACCAGGTCATCACGCTGGCGTAGTAGTCGGCCACTTCCTGCTTGGTGATGCCGTCCCCGGGATACACCACGCGATCGGGATGGGTGATGGTGATGTCGGCGGCCGTGGCGCGCTTGCGACGAGCGGACGCCTTCGCGGCGGGCGCGCGGTCGGAGTCGATGAGGTCGGCGGCAGTCTTGTCGGTACGCATGGTCTTCAGGCTCGGTTGGCGCAACAGGTTCTTGTTGCCGATGCCGCGGTAATACACCTCGGCCACGGCCTTCGGCTCGACCCAGTGCGCGTCGCGCAGCAACGGATCGATCGCGGCAAGTTTCACGGTGGGTTTCCTGCGGCCCTTGTCGGCAAGCGTCTTGCCCAGTTGCCGCAGCTGTTCGTCGCTGAAGCCGGTGCCCACGCGGCCCGCGTACACCCAGCCGTCCTTCACCGACGGGTCGGGCCTGGCCAGCAGCAGGGACCCGAAACCGTTGCGGCTGCCCTTGGGCGGCGTGTAGCCGACCACCGCGAACTCGTCGCTTTCCAGCCGCTTGATCTTCAGCCAGTCGTCGCCGCGGCCGGGCCGGTAAGCCGAATCGACGCGCTTGGAAATGATTCCCTCCAGCTGCTGTTCGGTGGCCATCCGGAACGCGCCTTCGCCGTCGCCGATCGCATGGCTGCTGAAGGCCAGGTGTTTCGGTGCGTGGGCCAGCAGCTGTTGCAGCAGCTGCTTGCGCTCCACCAGGCGCACCCGCGACAGGTTGCTGCCTTCGAGGTGAGGCAGGTCGAACAGCATGTAGACCAGCGGCAACTGCGCCTCGCCGGACAGCGTCGCCTGCAGGCCGTTGAAGTCGCTGTGCCCGCGCGGATCGAGCGCGATCAGTTCGCCGTCGAGCCGGGCGGATTGCAGGCCCAGTGATTCCAGCGCCTGCACGATGTCGGGCAGGCGATCGTTCCACGCCAGCGCATTGCGCGACCACAGCTTCACCTCGCCATCGGCGATCGCGGCAAGGATGCGGTAGCCGTCCCACTTCACCTCGTGCAGCCATTGCTCGCCCTCGGGCGGAAACTCGCGCAGGCGCGCCAGCTCGGGCTTGAAGAACTCCGTGCCCGAGGTGGCCGGGCGCGCGCCGTCCAGCGCGGCGGCGGCCCTGGCCAGGCGCAGTCGCGGCACCTTCTTCCCTTTCGGCACGGCCTTCCTGCGCGCGGTGGATTTCTTCGCGGCCGCCCGGGTGGCCGGCGTTTTCGCGGCGGCACGGGTGCTGCGGGTCATCTTCGCGTCGAGCAGGTCGTCCGCTTCCACGTCGCCGGCGAACGCGTCTTTCGCCTTGATCAGGAACCACGCGGGCTGGCGCTCCTTGCGCCCGCTGCGCACCAGGTGCCAGCCGCCCTTGAGCCGCTTGCCGAACAGCTCGAAGCGCAGGTGACCCTTCAGCAACTGCGCCTCGGCGTCGCCCTCGGTGGTCCACACGCCCAGGTCGAACTGGTCGACGTGGCCCTTGCCGTAGCCGTGTTCAATGTCGCCCTCGAAACCCGCGTAGGAAATCGGGTGATCTTCCACCTCCACCGCGAGGCGTTTCACCTCGGGGTCGTAGCTGGGTCCCTTGGGCACTGCCCAGCTCTTCAGCGTATCGCCGACTTGCAGGCGGAAATCGAAATGGCGGCGGCTGGCGTGATGCAGTTGCACCACGAAGATGGCCCGGCCGCTGGCCTTGCCCGGTGCGTTGTCGGCCGGTTCGCGCGTCTTCGAAAAATCACGCTTGCGCTGGTAATCCCGCAGGTTGCCCATGATCGCTCCGGGTCAGCTGGTCGGTCCGCCCATCACCGGCAGCACCGCGCCGGAGATGTAGCTGGCGCACGAGGGCGCGGCGAGGAACACGTAGGCGGGGGCGAGTTCCTCCGGTTGCGCGGGGCGACCCATCGCGCTGGACTTGCCGAACTCGCGCACGCGTTCGGCCGGCTGGTCGGCGGGATTCAGCGGCGTCCACACCGGCCCGGGCGCGACCGCATTCACCCGGATGCCGCGCGACACCATGTTCGCGGCCAGCGCCCTGGTGAACGCATGGATGCCGCCCTTGGTCATCGAATAGTCGAGCAGCTTGTCGTTGCCGAACAGCCCGGTCTCCGAGCCGGTGTTGATGATCGAGCAGCCGCTGCCCAGGTGCGGCGAGGCGGCCCTGGCCATCTGGAAATAGCCGTACAGATTGGTGCGCAGGGTCTCGTCGAAATGGGCGTCGGTGATCTCCTCGATCGAATCGGCGTGTTCTTGGAAGGCGGCGTTGTTGACCAGCACGGACAGCTTGCCGAACGCTTTCACCGTCTTCGCCACCGCCTTGCGGCAGAACGCCGGGTCCCTGACGTCGCCCGGAATCAGCAGGCAACGCTGGCCTTCGCCCTCGACGTAGTCGCGGGTTTCCTCGGCGTCGGCATGCTCGCTGAGGTAGACGATGGCCACGTCGGCGCCTTCGCGGGCGAACAGCACGGCGACCGCGCGGCCGATGCCGGAGTCGCCGCCGGTGATCAGGGCGGACATCCCGGCCAGCTTGCCCGAGCCGGCGTAGTTGGGCGCCATGAACTGGGGGCGCGGGTCGAGATCCCGTTCGCTGCCGGGCTTCTTCTGGTGCTGCCGGGGCAGCGGGTTTGCCGGCTTCTTCGTTGCGGCTGCCGGTTTTTTCGCGGCCGCCTTGTTCGACGCCGGACTTCTGGACGCCTTCTTGCGCTGGTCGTCGCGATCGGTCGCGGCCTGGATCGCGCGCTGGCGCTCGAGCGTCGCCCTGGCCGTCTTGGCGGTGCGCCTGGTTGCTGCCATGGTCCGGTACTCCGTTGCGTGGGGATGCAAGCCACGCTAGCGGTCGCCGCGTACGCCACAGGTGAAGCAAGGGTCAGGGCGCATTTGACAGCGTGTCCACGCCGGCCCCGCGATAGTCCGCGCACAATGCCAGAGCGTGCCGCCGTCGGCGTGAGAACGCGACGCGCCGGCGTTCTGGTCCGACCAACCCTTGCCGGAGAGCGCCCGCATGGCACGTCCCATCTGGACCGGAACCCTTTCATTCGGCCTGCTCAACGTCCCCGTGTCGCTGATGTCCGGCGAACGCAGCGTCGACCTGCATTTCCGCATGCTGGACAGCCGCAGCAACACGCCGGTGCGCTACGAGCGCGTCAATGCCGAAACCGGCGAGGAGGTGCCGTGGAAGGAGATCGTCAAGGCCTTCGAATACGCCAAGGGCAGCTACGTCGTGCTGGAGCCGGAGGACATCAAGTCCGCCGCGGCCGACGGACGCGAGGTGGTCGACGTGAAGGCCTTCGTCGAGGCCGGTTCGATCGGCCCGGAATACTTCGAGAAGCCGTACTTCCTGGTGCCGGGAAAAAAGGCGGAGAAGGGCTACGTGCTGCTGCGTGAAGTGCTCAAGCGCACCGGTCGCATCGGCATCGCGCGGGTGGTCATCCGCACCCGCGAATACCTTTCCGCGGTGATGCCGCGCGGCAACGCGCTGGTGCTGATGCTGCTGCGCTATCCGCAGGAACTGGTCGACGCGGAGGATTACAGGATTCCCGAAGGTGCCGCGTCGGAATACCGGATCTCGCCCAAGGAGATCCAGATGGCCGAACAGCTGATCGAATCGATGAGCGACGAGTGGAACCCGGCCGAGTACCGCGACGAATTCCGCGACCGCCTGCGCAAGGTGATCGAGCAGCGGATGAAGTCGAAGGGCGTGGTGACCACCGAATCGGAAGACGAAGCCGACATGCCGGAGAACGCCACCACCAACGTGGTCGACTTCATGTCGCTGCTGCAGAAGAGCCTGGCCAGCAACAAGCGCACGCCCGCCAGGAAGACCGCCGCGAAATCCGCCGGCAAAGCCGCCCGCGGCAAGGGCACGGACAAGCCGGCGGACAAGTCGACGGCAGGGAAGAAGTCCACCGCAAAGAAGGCGGCCGCCAAGAAGCGTGCCGCGACCCGCAAGGCGGGTTGAGCGCCGCCGCGGGCCCGCGTGGAGACTTCTGTGCGTGCCGACGAAGCGTCGGTCCATCCGGCCGGGATGCACCCCCGGCATGCACGCTCCGGCGACGGCCATCGCGGAATACTTCGGACCCTGGCCATGAGATGCATGGAGAAACACGATGGGCAACACGAACCTTCCGCAGGCCGGCGCTGCGGACACCGACAACAGCAGGGATACCCGCAGCGGAAACGCTCAGCTCACGGATCGGCAGCGGAAGGAAGGCGACACCGGTCAGGAGCTCACGCCACCGGACCGGCCGAAAGACCCGCCCGTGAAAGCGGGCCGGGACGCCGACATGTCCGCCTATACGGGTCACGCCAACACGGGTCATTCACCCTCGGATGCCACCTGAGCAACGCCGCCGCGCAGCGGAGCCGTCACGGCGTTGCCTTGCAGCCCGGGTGACAACGATCGAGACTGGGGCGGGCGTTGTCACGCTCCGATGAACGCGAACAGGACCTCCCCTGGAAGACGAAGCGCCCCCCACCCGTCATGTCAGCCGCGGACGCACCTTCGTCTACCTGCTGCCGTGCCGCCACGAGGACATTCTCAAGGTCGGCTACTCGCGCGATCCGCTGGAGCGCTTCCGCACCCTGCACCGGCGCTTCTTCGAGTTCTTCGATCTGGATCGCGGCCTGCTGATCGACACCGAACGCCTGCGCGAGGCCCGCCAGGTCGAGCGCCTGTTCATCACCACGTTCGCCGCACAGCGGGCGCCGGCGCCGCTGGTGGTGCGCCAGGCCGCGGCGGGGCATACCGAATGGTTTCGCGGCATCGCGCCCGAAGCCGAGGCGCTGGCGCACCGGCTGCGCGACGAGCAGGGCTACACCTTGCACGCACCGCTGGGCACGTGGCTGCGGACACGCCTGGACGAACGCGCCGAAGCACTGTTCGGCTGGTCCGCGCGGATGCTCGATGCGCTGGAGTACGCCTACTTCAACGCGCCGGCCATGGCGGCAAGCAGCCGCGGCGCCGCGGCGTTGCGCGATGCGCTGGACACCTGTGCGGCGCTCGGCATGGATCTGTCCGCGCTGGTGCCTGCCCAGGTGCTGGACTGGTATCGCAGCGCCGACTACTTCGGCTCGCGCTGAGCCGACGGCGTCGCCTGGCCGCCCCGGCAATCGGCATGGCCGCAGTGGCAGCCCGAGGCCTGGTCGGAAGTGGGTGATTCCACCCGCTTGCGGCAGTGCTCGCTGCAATAGGCGTCACCGGCGGGAATCGCGCAGGTACAGGCGGGATGCGCGCAGCGCTGCTTTTCGGTGGTGTTCATTCAGTGGCTCCCATTGGCGCCGGTCGACATCGAACCGGCCGGCGCAGGTGTGGCCGCCGTGGCGGCACCGGCGGGACGAGTGTGGTCGAAGCTGGCGTCCATGGTGGCGTGATGGCTCATCGCTTCGTCCCGGCTGGCGGACATGTCCAGCTGGTCCTGCAACTGACGCGCCAGCTCCAGGTGCGTCTTCAGCGTGGGCAGGGTGGCCTGGGCAAACGCGCGCACCTCCGGGTCCTCCGTCCGCCCGGCTTCCGTGGTGAACAGCGCGATGGCTTTCTGATGATCCCTGACCATCGCCGCGGCCCAGGCCTTGTCGAACTTCCTTGCGTCGAGCGCCTTCATGGTGCTGGCCGACTCTTGTGCTTCTTCGCCGGGCGCCGCGGGCAGGCTGACCTGCCTGGCCTGCGCCAGCGCCCGCAGCCGCTCATTGGCCCTGGTGTGGTCGTCCACGATACGTCGGGCCAGCCGTTTCACCCGGGCCTCGGAGGACTTTTCCAGCGCCAGCTGCCCCATCCCCACTTCGGCCAGGCCATCGCTGGCCGCGCTTGCCACGAACTTGCTGTCGGCGGCGTTGGCCACCAGCGGGGCCCTGTCGTGGCCGGACTGTGCACAGGCGGCGAAGGCAAGGCCGGACAGCAGCAGGCCAGCCGCCGCTCGCATCAAGGGTCGCATCGACATGATGGTTGTTCTCTGTGGCCGGGGAGCGCTGATGAAACCGCGCGCCACGGGAAGCGCGCGTGATGCCTGCGTGCAATGAGGATGACGACGCTCGGCGGCTGCCTCAGAGTTCGCCGGCGCTGGCCTTGGCCACCACCGACAGCAGGGTCTGTCGGCCGTAGGGCTTGGGCAGGAATGTCACGTTCAGCTCGCGCGCCTCGGCGAACGCCTCGCTGTTGGCCGACGTGAGCACGATGGGCATGCGCAGGCCGTCGTCACGCAGGGTGCGGATGAGCGAGGTTCCGGTCTGGCCGCGGCCCAGGTACATGTCCGCCATCAGCACGCTGATGTCCGGCTGCTGCCGCGATATCGCGATGCCGGAGGCGAGATCGGCAGCCACGATCACCTCGTAGCCGGCGTGATCCAGCAACAGCGCCGTCAGTTCGCGAGTGTCGGCGTCGTCTTCGACCAGAAGAACCCGGTTGGCAAGCATCGAGCTGGCCCCTGTTGTCAAGCTCGCATGAAGATCGCATCGGCAGCGTCGCAGGAAGGTGAATGAGGGCCCGCACTCAGGGCTTGCGCGCGGTGTTCACGGACCTCGAGGCGCTGCGCCGATGCAGGCCGGCCTGTCGCCACGCCATCAGTGGCGGCGTGGTGATGCCATGCAGGACGATGCTCAGCACCACCGTGGTGATCACGAATTCCGCCACCACCGATGTCGCTGCGGAGCCCAGGCCATGCGTGGCGGCGTAGGCCAGGTAGTTCAGGCTGCCGATGCCGCGGATGCCGAACCACCCGAGCAGCAGGCGTCGCGAGCGGGGGATCTGCGAGCCGATCGTCGCCAGCCAGATCGCCAGCGGTCGCACCACGGCAAACAGCAGCAGCGCCAGCAGCGTGGCGGCGGGGTGCCAGTGGTTGGCGAACGCGGCGCCGAGCAGGAAGACCAGCGCGGCAGCGATCAGCCGCTCAAGCGCGTCGCCGAAGGAGAGCGCATCCGAGACCACCATGCCCATCGACGCGACCGGCTTGCGCGCCTGTTCCGGATTGCGGCGGCGGGGATCGATGAGCACTTCGGCTGGCGGATGGGTTGCCGTGCCGCGCTGGTCGTCCTGGTCGAGGTCCGGGTTCGGGTGGCGCCTGACCACGTGCAGCTCCACGTGGCGCAGGCCGAGCCCGGCGGCGAACGCGGCCAGGAAACCGGAGGCCGACAGCGCCGTGGCCGCGGCATACGACAGCGCCATCAGGGCCAGCGCCAGAAAATCGTTCGGCGTGACATCCGCGCTGGCGGTCTTCATGCGCACGCCGATCCAGCCGATCATCCAGCCCAGTGCGAAACCGATGCCCAGGCCGCCGACCAGCGGCCAGGCGAAGTCCAGGCCCAGCCATCTTCCCAGCGCGGTGGCCGAGCCATGGTCGCCCAGCAACAGCAGGGCCAGCACCACGAAAGGCAGGGCGGTGCCGTCGTTCAGGCCGGCCTCTCCGGACAGCGCGAGGCGCAGGCGATCGCGATCGCTGGCGTCGTCCACCGCGACCATGCTGGCCAGCACCGGATCGGTGGGCGCGAGGATGGCGCCAATCAGCATGGCCAGCGGCCACGACAGCGCGAACAGCCAGTGCGCCACCACGCCAGCGCCTGCCACGGTCAGCACCATCGCGGGCAGGGCCAGTCGCGCGGCGGTGCGCCAGGACGGATCGGAAAAGTCCAGGCGCAGCTTCAGCCCGGTCATGAACAACGACACCACCAGCGCGATCTCGGTCAGCCGGGCGATGCCATGTGCGTGCGCGGTGAGTTCGATGTCCAGCAGCTTCAGGCACCAGGGGCCGGCCACGACGCCGGCAGCGAGATAGAGGCTGAAGGTGGTCACCGGCAGATGCCTGATCCAGCCCGACGCCAGCGACATCAGCAGCAGGAGGAATCCGATGGATGCGGTCCAGCCAAGCAGGTTCATGGAGCGGCCGTTCGAAGGTGTCGCGCGAGCATGTCTTCCCCGCCATGAAATTCGCGGCAAGCGCGGGCGCGGACGGAGCCGCTGCTACGACAGCGACGCCTTCAACGCCGCCGCGAGCGCGGCATCCCCGTTGAGCAGTTCCCTCCAGCCGAGCGTCATGTCCCTGCGGTGGCCCTTCTCCACCAGTTTCAGACCGGCGGGATCGATGCTCAGCGTGCAACGGCGATCGTCGATCACCCGTTCGCGCCGCAGACGTTTGTTCAGCGGGGTCACCGATGGGTCCTCAGCGCTGATGCCCGGGTTTCGATCCAGCCGTGAGGCCGGCCCGGGCGACGGCACTCACGAAGGCATTGCACGAATATCACGCGGGCTGGGCGCGCAAGGGGCGAGGATCGGCAGCACCTCGCACGAGAGCCGATCATGCATCCATACTGTCCCGCCGTGGCCGTGGCCGCCAGCGCATCCGCAGGCGATCCCGAGTACCGGCCACCCGATCCGCCGCCGCCGACCTATCCCGATCCCGGCGAACCCTCGCCGCAGGCCCCGGCCGAGCCCGAAGTGCCGCCGCCCGATCCACCGGCCGATCCGCCGCAACCACCCACCCGCGCGTGATCCCGTCGGGCCGGCGCCATTTTCTTCGGGGTGGCGCGTCGACGGTTGCCTGGCCCCGGGTTTCCCGGCCCGGCAACTTTCCAGGTCCTGCAACTTTCCAGGTCTTGCAACTTCGCAGCCTTGCCACGCAGAGCATCGACATGAAAGCCGAGCCCACCCGCAGCCCTCCGTCCTCATCGGTTCCGCCGGTGCTGGACGGCCATCATCCGCCGGTTCCCGAGCCGCTCGAATGGCAGAAGCACCTGCCCGCTGCGGCGGATGCGGATGCCTCGCGCCGCATCCCGCGGGGGCGCCCGGCCAAGAAGCAGGGCGAACGCTAGACGCGCAGAGCCCGGCCGGTTCGCGGCTCCAGCGGAGCGCGTTGCCTGGGAATCGCGCGGCCGTGCGCCGTCGCGTGTCCCGGCTCACCACCACAGGCTGCCGGCTTCCAGGTCGACGTGCAGCACGCGCCGCGGGAGCCTGGCACGCACGGTCAGGCGACGCGTGGCGCCCGGCGAGAGCGGGACGAACTTCGCCGCTGCTTCACGGGGCCCGGTGCCGGCCTTCGGCCTCGATCATGTGGCGCCGCGCGCGCCAGGTCTCGGCGGTCTGCGGCTTGATGAACAGCGAGACGATTTCGGGGTGGGCCTGCTTGGCCTGCTTCTCGATGCGGTTGATGCAGGCTTCGATCTGCGGCGTGGTCAGGGCGTCCTCGAACTCGGCGCTCAGCGTGGCGACCACCTGGCTCGGTCCCATCTGCACGGTGAGAACGCCGTTGGCGCAACGCACCCCGGCGTCGCCCGCCGCGATGGCGAGAATCGCCTCGCCCACCACCGGATGGGCGGGTTCGCCGATAAGCAGTCCCTTGGTCTCGCGGGCCAGCAGCATCGCCGACAGCGACAGCACGGCGGCGATGCCGATCGAGGCGACGCCGTCCAGCGCGGGCTGATCGAGCAGTTGCGCGCTGACCAGCCCGGCCAGCGCCACCAGCAGGCCCAGCAAGGCCGCGCTGTCTTCCAGCAGGACGGTGAACGTGGTGGGGTCCTTGCTGAGACGAAACGCCTCGAAGTAGCCCAGCCTGCCCTTGCGCGCGCGGAACTCGCGCAGCGCCACCCACCACGAGCTGCCTTCGAACACGAACGACACCGCCAGCACCAGGTAATTCATCAGCGGCCGTGCGACCGGTTCGGGTTGGCGGACGTGCATCACGCCCTCGTAGAACGACACGCCGGCGCCCATCGCCAGCACCAGCAGGGCCACGATGAAACTCCAGAAATACAGCTCCCTGCCATAGCCGAACGGGTGGGTGCGATCCGGTGGCCGCGCCGCGCGGCGCAAGCCGTAGAGGAGCAGCAATTCGTTGACCGTGTCGACCAGTGAATGCACGCCTTCGCTGAGCATCGCCGAGCTGCCGGTGATCCCGGCGGCCACGAACTTGGCGATCGCGATCATCAGGTTGCCGCCCAGGGCGACAAGGACCACCTTGTGCGAACCGGATGCGGCCACCGGTCAGTCGTCCGTGTACAGCTTCTGGCAGCGCGGGCAGAAGAAACTGCGACGATGGGTCTTGCCCAGGTACCCGCGCTGCAGCGGAATGTCGTGGCGCGGGCAACGCCCGCGGTTGTGCACCAGCCAGTGCCTGGCCAGCACGAAAGCCTTTTTCCATGCCAGGAATTCGAACGCGTAGACGCGGGCCTGCTCCACCAGCTGGGCCAGCTTGTACGGCGACAGCGCGCCGATGGTGGAAAGCGGATGGACGCGGATGCGGAACAGCACCTCGTTCTTGATGATGTTGCCGACGCCGGCGAACACGGTCTGGTCGAGCAGGGCGTCGCACACCAGGGTGTGCGGCATGGCGCGCAGCTTCGCCCTGGCCAGTTTCGGATCCCATTGTTCCGACATCACGTCGCCACGCCAGTCGTACAGCTCGTCGAGCCGACCTTCCAGCAGACGCACCGAACAGTTGTAGAAGTTCAGCTCGCCCTCGTCGAAACCCAGGCCGAGTCGCGGCGCGATGTCCCGTGCTTCGTCGATGCGGTAGCTGCCGAACATCAGCAGGTGGACGCGCACGTTCAGCTCGCCGGACAGCTCGACGAGGAACTGCTTGCCGAAGCTGCGCAAGGCCAGCACCCGGCGACCGGGCAGGCGCTGCAGGTCGATCTTCGCGTTGCCGGAGGCGCGGCGGATGGTGCGCCCGGCGAAGGCGGCCGCCTGTTCGCGCAGGATGACGATGGAAGGGCCTTCCGGCATCGATGCTTCCGCAGATGGGGGATGGCCATCGTGCAACGGGCAACGAGCACGAAAGGTGAAGCGCCCAGAGCCTGCGAAGAAAATCGTTTCCTGTGGTTTTCTTCCATCGCACGTCCGCTACGTGCCCGGACGTGGTCACGCGAATCAGTCACCTGGGTGACCGATCCGCGGCCGGCCATCGCGCAACTGCTCCTGCGTTGCCTCAACGCGGGCATCGGGCAACTGCTCCCTGCGTTGCCTCAACTCGGGCATCGGGCAACTGCTCCCTGCGTTACCTCAACTCGGGCATCCATGCCCTCGCCATGCCCTCGCCATGCCCTCGCCATGCCCTCGCCGTGGCCGGGCTTCGAGGTTGAAAAAATCACAACCTCTCAGACGTCGGTGACATCGCCCACACGCGATGCCAGTTCCAGTGCGTTGGCCACCGCGTGGCCCAGTGCCGTGTTGTCGAAGATGCACCAGTGCCTGGACGGCGCCGGGTCGGGGCGTCGCAGGCGGCGCTCGATCCGGCGCAGGGCGGCTCCGGAGTACGCGTCGTAATAGATCCGCGGCGAGCCGTGCAGACGGAAATACTGCAGATGGTGGTCGCCCGCCGGCACGGCGGCCCGGGGTTGCCGGGCAGGATCGGCGGCCACCCGCGCGATGCCGCGTTCACGCAACGCACGGCCCACGGCAGGATGGAACCAAGACGGATGCCGCGGCTCGCACGCCACCGAACCCGCGTGCAGGCGCCTCAGCTGATCGAGGAAGGGCAGCACTTCCGGCGGCCGGTAGGCGAGGCTCGGCGGCAACTGCAGCAGCAGGCAACCCAGCTTCGTCCCGAGCTCCTCGACCTGAGCCAGGAAGTCCCGCAACGCCGGTTCGGCATGGCGCAGGCGCGCCTCATGGCTGATGGCGCGGGGCATCTTCACCGCGAAACGGAAATCCCGCGGCACGCTGGCCGCCCAGCGTTGCCAGGTGGCCGGTCGATGCGGGCGATAGAACGATGAATTGATCTCCACGCAGTTGAAGCGCCGTGCATAGCGTTCGAGATGGCTGCTCCCCTCGGGGAAGCGATCGGCCTGGGCGGCGGGGATCGACCAGCCGGCGCAACCGATCAGCAGTTCGGGTCGACACATCGCGTGGACAATCACGGCAGCATGCTTGGCGGGGTGTGGAGGGCAGGCGTTGTTATAGTTGAAGATCGAAGATTGAAGACGCCGCGTGAGAGGGTCGTGAATGCATCCCGCGACGCTTCGAAGCCAGTCCTTCGAATCGGGTCGACAGACAGGATATGGGGGTGGGTCGGATGGCGGGGACGTTTGGCGCGGGAGGTTTCTCCGGATCTTTCCCGGCCTTGCTGGAGGCGATGCCGATGCCGGCCTATCTGTGCGACGGCAACGGCCTGGTGCTCGCCCGCAACGCGAAGGCAGCCCGGCTGTGGGGCGATGCGCTGCAGATCGGCGCCAGTGACCACGCGCTGTGGACCGTCGCCGGGGCCGCGCCGCGTGCGGCACGGCCCGGCGATGCGGCGGATGACATCGACATCGTGCTGCAAAGCGCGACGGGCGAGCAGTTGCGCGCATCCGTGAGCGTCTCCGCCCTGATGGAGGGCGAGCTGCCTTCCGGCGTGCTGCTGAAGTGTTTCCAGCTGGACCGCGCGCGCGACGAGGCGGAGGACTTCTTCGAGAATGGCGCGGTGGGACTGCGCCTGGTGGCGGCGGACGGCACGATCCTGCGTGCGAACCAGGCGGAACTGGATCTGCTGGGCTACCGGCGCGACGAATACGTGGGCCACAAGCTGGGCGAGTTCGACGCCGACGGCGACCGCCTGACGCGGTTGCTGGAACGCATCCGCGGCGGGGAATCGGTGGACCGGTATCCGGCCCGCCTGGTGGGCGGGGACGGTCGCGTGCGGCATGTGCAGATCAGCTCCAGCGGCCGGTTTGTCGATGGCCAGTTAGTCCATTCGCGCTGCTTTACCGTCGACGTGTCCGAGCAGAACCGCTTGAGCCGCGCGATCCGCAAGCGCGAGCAGTTGTCCGGGCAGGTGCTGCAGGCCCTGCCGGTGGCGATCTACACCACCGATGCCGAAGGCAGGCTCACCTTCTTCAACGAGGCGGCGGTCGATCTCGCCGGACGGCGCCCATCGCTGGGCGAGAACTGGGCGGCCTCGTGGAAGCTGCTCGGACCCGACGGCAACCCGCTGCCACGCGAGCAGTACCCGATGGCCATCGCGATCCGCGAGGCGCGGCCGTTGCATGGGGAGATGGTGGTGGCCGAACGGCCCGATGGCAGCCGGGTCACGCTGGCCACATATCCCACGCCGCTGTTCGATGACGACGGCAGCCTCAGTGGCGGCGTGAACATGCTGCTCGACCTCACCGAGCAGAAGGAAGCCGAGCAGGCCCTGCAGGGGCGCAACGCGCGGCTGGAACAGCGCGTGTCCGAACGCATCCGCGTGGCGGAAGCGACGTCGATGAACCTGCATCGCAGCGAACGCAATTTCGCCCTGCTGGTGAGCAGCGTGATCGACTACGCGATCTACATGCTTGATCCGCAGGGCGTGATCACCAACTGGAACGCCGGGGCCGAACGCATCAAGGGGTACACCGCCGAGGATGTCATCGGCACCCATTTCTCGCGCTTCTACACACCCGAGGACTGCGCCGCCGGCATGCCGGCGGCGGCCCTGGAAACCGCGCGCCGCGAAGGGCGCTACAGCGCGGAAGGCTGGCGCGTGCGCAAGGACGGCAGCCGCTTCTGGGCCAGCGTGGTGGTCGACCCGATCCACGATGGCGGCAGGCTGATCGGTTTTGCCAAGATCACCCGCGACGTCACCGAGCGGATGCAGGCCGAGACGGCGCTGGTGGAAAGCGAATACCTGGCCCGCGGCGTGATCGACACCGCGCTGGACGGCTTTGCGCAGCTGGACGAGGGTGGCCTGATCGTCCGCTGGAACCCGCGCGCGGAAACCCTGTTCGGCTGGGAGCGCGAACAGGCCATCGGTCAGCCGCTGTCCGCGCTGGTGGTGTCGGAGCAGGACCGTCAGCGCTTCGAGGACAGCCTGCGCCTGCTGCCGGCGCAGGAAGCTCCGCGCGCCGCGGTGCGGTCGATCGAGATGGTCAGCCGCGACGGCCGCAGGATGCCGGTGGAGATCAGCATCAGCACGCTGTCCCTGCATCAGGGCTACCGCACCAACATCTTCATCCGCGACCTCAGCGAGAAGGTGCTGATCGAGGCACAGCTGCGCCAGGCGCAGAAGATGGAGGCGGTCGGCCAGCTGACCGGCGGGCTTGCCCACGATTTCAACAACCTCCTGCAAGGCATCATCGGCTCGCTCGACCTGATCCAGCTGCGGGTGGATGCGGGCAGGACGGGCGACGTGGCGCGCTTCGTCGACGGTGCGCTGAACTCGGCCAGCCGCGCCGCGGCGATGACCCATCGACTGCTGGCCTTCTCGCGCCGCCAGCCGCTGGACCCGCGACCGCTGCAGGCCAACCCGCTGATGCTGTCGATGGCCGACCTGCTGCAACGCACACTGGGCGAGCAGATCACCCTGGAGTTCGATCTGGCGCCCGACCTGTGGCCGACGCTGTGCGACCCCAACCAGCTCGAAAGCGCCGTGCTCAACCTGTCGATCAATGCGCGCGACGCGATGCCCGGCGGCGGCCGGCTGATCATCCGCTCGCGCAACGTGAACGCCGACGACGTCAAGACGCGCCAGTGGCACGAGGTGAGCAGCGACCGCTACATCTGCATCGAGGTCGTCGACACCGGCGTCGGGATGACCCCCGAGGTGATCGACCACGCGTTCGAGCCGTTCTTCACCACCAAGGCGGTGGGCCAGGGCACGGGCCTGGGACTGTCGATGGTGTACGGCTTTGCGCGGCAGTCGAACGGCTACTGCGACATCCGCAGCACGCCGGGCAAAGGCAGCACCGTGGTGCTGTATCTGCCGTATCACCTGGACGAGCCGGGGCAGGATGCCGAGCGTGCAGCGAGGCACGCGCTGGAGGCGCCCGGCCAGGGCGAGATCGTGCTGGTGGTGGAGGATGAAGAGGTGGTGCGGCACGTGGTGGTCGAGGTGCTGCATCAACTGGGCTACGTGGTGCTGGAGGCCGCTGACGGCGAGGCGGGGCTGGCGGCATTGCGCTCCTGCGAAGATGTCCACCTGCTGATTTCCGACATCGGCCTGCCCGGCATGAATGGCCGGGCCCTGGCCGATGCGTCGCGGGCCCTGCGGCCCGACCTCAAGGTCCTGCTGATGACCGGCTACGCGTCCGATGCTTCGGCATCGGAAGGGTTTGCCGCGGGCATGGAGCTGATCACCAAGCCATTCACCGTCGAGGCGCTGGCCAACCGGCTGCGCCGGATGCTGGGGAATGCCAGGGGCGGGGACTTTTCGTGAGCGCGTGAGCCGCACCGGCGGTCAGCGGTTCGCCGGCGGCTCCAGCCAGCAGGCCAGGCCGGCAAATCAGGCCGGCAAATCAGGCCAGCAGGTCGCGCACGGCGTTGCACAGCGACGCCATGTCCAGTGGCTTCGACATCATCCGGACGCCGGGGAACTCCGCCGCCAGAGCCTGCAGGTCGCCGCCCGACATCACCATGAACGGCACGTTTCGCGCCTGCAGCGCCACCATCACCGGATGCGCGGTCTCGCCACGCAACCCCACGTCGAGCAGGGCTGCATCGAAATCGCCGCTTTCGATGTCACCCAGCGCATCGATGAGCGAGAGGTCGACGAAGACCTCCAGTCCCATGTCGCGCAAGCTGTCTTCCACCACCATGGCAACGACGGGATCGTCCTCGACCACGAGGACCCGCTTTCCCTTTTCGAACGACATCTTTCCTGGCCCCGGTGCTCGTGCAATCCCGGACGAGTGTAAGCCTTCCTGAGGAAAACGGAATGCCGATCACGCCAGCAGAATGGGCGGACCGGCGTGCGCCGCCGCGGTCACCGGATTGCCGCACGGCCCTGGGAAAGCGGGCGGAACGTCGCCAGCGGCCACCACCACGCACCAGTCGGTCCGTCGGGCGCGCCAAGCCAGGGTTTCACCCCCGATCCGACTTCAACTGCTTGACCAGTTCGGCCTTGCGCATCGCCATCTTCTCGCCCAGCGACGCCAGGGTCGCCTTGTCGAGCAACTTCTTCGCGCGGGGGAACATCTCCTTCTCTTCCTCGTCCGCGTGGTGGGTCACCAATTCCTTGAGCACCTTGGCGCGTCCGGAAAACTTCTCGTTGCCCACGGGCGTGGCCAGCAGGTCGGGCAGCACCAGGTCGCCGGCGGCGCGATGTTCCTCCAACGCCTCGAAATACATCTTGTCATCGTCCGACTGGTTGCCACTGGCCTTGAATGCGGGGTAGAAGATCTCTTCCTCGATGGTGGTGTGGGCCTTCAGCTCCACCCGGATCTTCTCCAGCAGTTCGGTGCGCTTCTTGACGGCGCGGGGCGTGCTTTGCGCCAGTTCCTCGAGCAGTTTTTCCACCGCATCGTGGTCGTTCTTGAGCAGGGTGATCGCGTCCATGGGGAACTCCGGTTGGGGGAGTGGGGACAATGCCCGCGCGCCGGTGAATGGGTCGTGCAAGGTTTGCGCAGACGACGTCACGCCCGGCATGGACGTTCCATTGCAGCCGATGCACGACACGGCCCCTCGACGGAATGCACATGGGGATTTAACCGCGCGGTCGGCACGCTGCGAGCTCCTCCCCAGGCAGAGACGCCCCATGTCAGCTCATGACCGCAAAGACTCCGCACATCCCGACGGCAAGGGCGCTCCGGCCGCGCCGGAAACGCCGGCCATGCGTGCGCAACGCAAGGCCAGGGAAAGCGACAACCAGGACGAGGCGCTGGAAGAGACCTTCCCGGCCAGCGATCCGGTTTCGCCCTTCGTGCCGGCGAAGGTGCCCGAGGTCGAGGCGACGGGCGCCACCGAAGGTCGCGGCATCATCCATGAAGGACGCCGCCATGACCTGGCACAAATCCGCTCCCAGATGGACCCGGACCTGCTGGAGCGGCTGCGGGGCGAGGGCTACAGCGACCAGGAGTTCTTCAACGCCTATCTGATCGCCCACGCCGACAAGTACGGCGAGCGGTTCACGGTCCGCTGAAGCCCGGTCGGCGGCTGTCAGGCCTGCAGGCGCCGGCGCAGCTTCATCGCGTCGAACGGCGCCTTCACCTTGGCGTCGTTGTCGAAGTAGCCATACACGTTGCACACGTCGCGCGACTTCCATGGCCAGACTGCGCATCGGCATTTCCGGCTGGCGTTATGCGCCATGGCGGGGAAGGGAGTTTTCCCCGGTCGGCGATGGGCGATGACGCTACCGCGCCGGCCGTGGTTTGACGGGCGGTGCCGGTGCCGGATCGGGTGGGTCTGTGGTCACCCTTTCTTGATGCAACCGCGTGCAAGGTGCAGCTTTCGACAAGAGAGCGCAGACATGGTCGGCCGCTTGGAAACCACAGGCATGGCGACGGCGACCGCAACGACAACGATGTCGCGAAGAAGGACGCCACCCACCGGAAAGAGCGCGACCGCGAGCTGCGCGAAGACCAGCAGGACATCGACAGTGAGTCCCGCCGCAAGACGGGTGCGGGTTGATCCGTCGATGCCCGCCGGCATCCGCCTCGGCTGTCCCGCCGTGACCATCGCCGCCGGATGCTCGCTCGGGTCCGCACGAATGCGCGGCAAGCCGTGGACAGACCGATGAACATGTCCTTTCTCGCGTTCAGCATGTCGCCCCTGGAGATTCTGGTGCGGGGCAGCCTGATGTACTGGTTCCTGTTCGTGATCTTCCGCTTCGTCCTGCGCCGCAACGCGGGATCGGCCGGGATCGCGGACATCCTGTTCGTGGTGCTGCTGGGCGACGCGGCGCAGAACGCCATGATCGGCGACGGCCAGACGGTGGCCGACGGCGCGACCCTGATCGCCACCCTGGTCTGCTGGAACTATCTGCTGGATTACCTGGGCTGCCGTTACGCGCTGATCTCGCGACTGACCGATGCGCCGCCGGTGCTCATGATCCGCCACGGTCGCCTGCAGCGCGGCAACATGCGCCGGGAAAACCTCACCGAGCAGGAGATCGACGCCCAGTTGCGGCTGTCCGACGTCGAGCGGCTCGACGAGGTCAGGGCGATGTACCTGGAAAGCGACGGCTCCTTCAGCGTGCTGAAGAAGAAGCGGTCCTCGTAGACGTGCCGCCAACGATCAACCACCGGGGAAGTCCATGCAGCTGTCGCGACTGGCCAGCATCCTGCGCAAGACGATCGGAGGGATCGGCGACGATGCGCTGCTGACCCGCGCGGCGGCCATCGCGTTCTACTCTGCGTTGTCGTTCGCGCCGCTGATCGTGTTGCTGCTGTGGCTGCTGGCCGCGTTGCGGCCGGAGTGGCAGCAACAGCTGACCGACGGGCTGGCCGGGATACTGGGCGAAAAGGCCGCCGGCGCGATCACCCTGGTGCTGCAGAACGCGAAGTCCAGGCCGACGCTCGGCAACGTCGCCGGGGTGGTGGGCCTGCTGATCACGCTGTTCAGTGCCTCGGTGGTTTTCGCCCAGCTGCAGGGCGCGCTCAACGTCATCTGGGATGTCCAGGCCAGGCCCGGCAAGGCCATCACCGCCTGGCTGTGGGCGCGCGCCCGGGCGATCGCGCTGCTGGTCGGCGTCACCTTCCTGCTGATCGTGTCGTTCGTGGTCAGCACGCTGATCCGCTTCTTCGTGCCGGTGGATTCGTGGATCTGGAGCATCGCCGAGCAGGTGATTTCGCTGCTGGTGTTCATCGCGGCGTTCGGCGCGATGTATCGCGTCCTGCCCGATGCGCGCATCGCGTGGGCGGATGCCTGGCGCGGCGCCTTGCTGACCACCGTGCTGTTCATCGCCGGCAAGTACGCGATCGACCTGTACATCCGCCACGCCAGCGTGGGCGGCGCCTACGGACCGGCGGGCGCGCTGGTGGTGCTGCTCACCTGGGTCTACTACGCCTCGACTATCGTGCTGATGGGCGCCGAACTCACCCACGGTCTGTCCGCCGCCCGCGGCGAAAAGGCGCCACCAGAACAGCAGGCGGAACGTTCGAGCGACAAGGAAATGCGCAGCGGCTGATCCGCCCGATTCCGACGGATGCGCATATCAACCGGTGGGCTTCGGGCAAGCGCAACCGGGAAGATGCACTGGAAAGGCCGTCCAGGGGTTCCGCTGGCCCTGGATGTCCGATGAAGGGCTATTGATGCTGAAGGACATTGACGAGCTTGCCAAACGGGTCGCGAACGTAGAAACGGCGCACGCCCCAGGGCTCGTCTGCCGGACCGTACTCCACGGAGATGCCAAGTTCCTTCGCTCTTTCCAGTGCGGCAGACAGATCATCAACCTCGATGGACAGGTCGGGGACCGAGGTGCCCGATCCGCCCTCCGAAGCCACGCTGACCTGCAGTGTCATCTTTTCATCGGAGCCGAAAGTCCTGATCCAGCCGTGATCCATCAGCGTGTCGAGGCCAAGGAACTTCCCGTAGAACACGTTGGCCTTGTTCAATTCCGTGCTGGCGATGTTGGTGACAATCCGACGAACCTTCACTGTGCCTCCAAAGTGTCCAGTGTGCGTGAACAATTGAGTCAAGCGACGCCGGTACGGCATCCGCTCGAACGAGAAGAAAGCGACTTGCTGCCCTTTCGGCCCCGACGGCCATGATGGTGTTGCAACGCCAGCGTCAACGGAAGAGGCAGTCTCCACGAGCACTATAACCATCGGCGTGGAGCGGGCGAAGAGCGTGTTTTCGGCGTGCGAGATAGACGCGCAGGACAATCCCATGCATCGGCAGGCCGGCATGGCCTGAGCTGCGTGCCTTCGCCACACCGTTTCGTTCCACGTCCGCGCCACGCGGCAACCACGGGTCGGACCCGCCCGGAGCGAACCCGACTGGCATTCTGGACGTCCAGACGCGTTTCGGCCGACCCCCGAGCACCGACGACACCGCTGAACGACTGAGGTCCCGGGAGCGGTCTGTATCCTGGTCCGAGACGGCAACATCGGTTCAACAATACCGTCCAGGGAAATGCATCCTGGCAACGTTTGGGCGCGATCAGCTGCCGCGGTGATGGCTACCTGCGCACGCTGCTGATCCAGGGCGCGCGCAGCAGCCTGCAGCGTGCCAAGGCGGTCGCCACGGAAAAGGCCACGCCCGAACAACGGTGGATTCGGTCTCTGGCAGCGCGGCTGTCGTTCGGCAAGGTACTGGTCGCCATCGCCAACAAGCATGCGCGCCAGCTGTGGGTGATGCTGGCCCACGACGTGGACTACGACCCGTGTGCCAGCCAGCGGCATCCCATGCACCGCCTAACTCAGCTCGCTTGAGGAACCCCTGTTTTCGATTCACCGTCAGCGCAACGCGGCAACAACGGGTCAGACCCACCCGGAGAGAACCTGACTAACATTCTGGACGTCCAAACGTGTTTCGGCCGATCCCCGAACACCGACGACACCGCTGAACGA
>NZ_AJXT01000023.1 GCF_000264295.1 Rhodanobacter spathiphylli B39
GGAAATGCAGTCTGGCAACGTTTGACGCCGCATCGAACTGACAAGCAGCACGCGACACAAAGCACAACACGATCGCCAGCAGTCGCCCGAAAGCTCAGGGCAAAAGCATCATGCACCCGGGCTTGACTGGAAGTCTCCTAAGGAGATGTTAGGCCTCGTCGTGATGTACGAGGCCGCCGCTAAATGCTGCAAAGGAAGGCGCCACTGGCTCAGTGCGATCATCCCCAAGTTCACGCTCGTGATTCCACCATACGACATGGCCGGCGGAGTCTCCGTGCGTAATAAGACAGTAGAAATTTCCGCCCCAGTCCTCACCGATGGGAAGTGCATAGGCGGGCAAGACGTCACCGACGAGTGAATACACACGATCAAGTTGATCGTCAAGACCTCCGTCTGCTAACTCGTAGAGAGTGCGGACGTCCCAATGGCGCTCGCCGGAAAAGGCTAGGTTTGGTTGATCTTGTGACACATGTGTTGCCAAGAACAACTTGTACTCGCTCGGCAAAACTGCCCCAACAGCTTGTTCGAGCTTTGCCAGCCGGTGACTTTGCATAAGAGGCCTAACGTAGCTGTAGAAAAAC
>NZ_AJXT01000024.1 GCF_000264295.1 Rhodanobacter spathiphylli B39
AGGTGGCCAAGGCACGTGCCGCAGCAGTGCCGGCCGCACCTGCCGGACACTGATGCCGCGGTGAAATGCAGGTATGGACGTCCATACGGCCATACCTGACAGACCAAAAGACAACGCCGTCCGCATGGACGGCGTTGTCTTTTGGGTGGACTGCGCGGCGCGTTGTCACAGTGGTGGCATCCCTCGCCATGACTTGACCGAAGTCAGGTCGGGTGCGCCCCCGCAGGCAGAGACTGCCGCCAACTACAAGGGAGCAACGCGATGAAGCACACGAGAAACCGTCTTTCCATGGCCTGCCTGCTGGCCATCGTGGCCATGCCGGCCTGGGCGGCGGGCGAGTCCGCCAGTGTCACGCCGGCCACCACGTCGGCCACGCCTTCGCTGCAACTGGAGTGGGATGCCCGCCTGCGCCATGAAGGCGTCGATGATGATGCTTTCAACCGCAACGCGAGCGCCGACACCTTGCGCCTGCGGCTCGGCCTGCATGCGGAGTTTGGCCACGGCTGGAGCGGCCTGCTGGAAGGCGCTGGCGTGGCCAGCGCCGGCGATCGCTACAACAGCGGCGCGAACGGACAGAGCCAGTATCCGGCGGTGACCGATCCCAAGGGCAGCGAGTTCAACCAGTACTGGGTGCGCTGGCAGGGCAGCCAGGTCGCCGCGACGGTGGGTCGCCAGCGGCTGCTCGTCGACAACCAGCGCTGGATCGGCAACAGCGGCTGGCGCCAGCACGAACAGACCTTCGATGCCGTCGCCCTGCAATGGCAGCCGTGGTCCGCGTTGACGGTGAACTACGACTGGCTCGACCGCGTGCATCGGGTGGCCGGCGATGATGCGCTGAATCCGCTGGCGCGCGAGCGCAAGCTGAATACCCACCTGCTCAACGTGGCGTGGACGCGGGGCACGCAGCAGTTCACCGGTTATGCCTACCTGCACGATGACCACGACGTCGCCAGCGCTTCCAGCGCCACCTATGGCCTGCGCTGGAACGGCAAGGCCCTGCGCGATGGCAACGGACTGGGCTGGACGGTGGAGGGCGCGCGGCAATACGAGCATGCCGACAACCCGCTGCACTTTGCGCACAGCTACTGGTTGCTTGAACCGAGCTGGACGCAATCCGGCATCACCGCGAAGCTGGGCTGGGAACACCTGGGCGGCAACGGTCTGCATGCGTTGCAGACGCCGCTGGCCACGCTGCATGCGTTCAATGGCTGGAACGACCAGTTCAACGTGACGCCGGCCGGTGGGCTTGACGATCGCTACGTGGGCGTCAACGGCAACTTCGGTCGCGCCGGCCTTGCCGGCAAGCTGGCGTGGACCGTGGTGTGGCACGACTATCGCGCCGATCGTGGCGGCCGTTATGGCAGCGAATGGGATGCGTCGCTGGCGTTCCCGCTGGCGAGCGGACTCAGCGGCCTGGTCAAGCTGGGCAACTACCAGGCGGACGGCTTCGGTCGCGACAGCGCCAAGGTGTGGTTGCAGCTGGAGTGGCGTGGCCAGCATGGCTTGGCCGGCGCCCGCTGAGACGACCGGTGCTGAGCTGCGGGCGGGTTGACCCAGGTCAGCGCGTCCGCAGCGCATCCGCGGTCAGATGGTGACATGCAGAACAACCTTTCCACCGTGTGCGGCGTCGCTGACGCGCCGCTGCTCGAACTCGATCTGCGCGACCTGCCGTCGCCGGAACCGATGATGCGTGCGTTGGCCGCCGCCGACGCGTTGCGTCCGGGTCAGGCCGTGCAGGTGCTGACGCCCTTGCTGCCCACACCGCTGCTCGACCTGCTGCAGGCCCGCGGATGGCCGGCAACCGCAACGCTGCTTGCCGGCGGCGGTGCCCGCGTGCTGATCCGCTGTCCGCTCGGCGATGACGAAGCTGCGGCTTGACCGGGCGCCGGCCGCGCCGCTGCCGCTGCGCTTCCTGCTGACGGTGCCGTTGTGGGGCGTGCTGGCCGGCGTGCTGCTGATCGTCGACGGCGATGTCGCGCTGCGGACGCGCTGGAGCCCGGCCACCCTGGCACTGGTGCACGCTTTTACCCTCGGCGTGCTGGGCAATGCGATGTTCGGCAGCATCCTGCAGTTTCTTCCCGCGGCCGCTGGCGTGACGCTGCGCGGTGGCGAGCGATCGGGCCGGTGGCTGCATGGCCTGTTCAACGTCGGCGTGCTGCTGCTGGTGGCCGGCATGCACCAGCGCTGGCCTTTCGGCCTGATGACCGCGGCGATGGTCCTGCCGGCTGCCTTCGTCATGCTGGCGCTGATGGTGGTGCCCGGGCTGCTGGCGGCGGCGGGACAGCGCCTGCTGCGTGCGGGCTTCGGCGTGGCGCTGGCGTCCGCGCTCGTCACCGCCGCGCTCGGTGCCGTGCTTGCGCTGGGCCTGGCGGGGCGCCTCGCCGTTCCGCTGATGGTGTGGACCGACGTGCATGCCAGCTGGGGCGTGCTGGGCTGGATCGTGGTGCTGTTGGCCACCGTGGCACGCGTGGTGATGCCGATGTTCCAGGGCACCGGCAGCGTGCCCGAAGCGGCGCAGGCGACGTGGCTGGCTGGTGTGGTCGCGATGCTGGTGGCTGTTGCCGGCCTGCGCGCAGGCAGCGCGGTGGCCGGCGTGGTTGCCGCGCCCGTGCTGATCTTCGCCGGCGCCGGCCTGTGGCTGCAGTGGCGCGCGCCGCGGTTGCGCCGGGGACCGCTGGTGGACAGCTGGCGTGCAGGACTTATCGCGCTGGCATGCGCCGCGCTGGCCTTGCCGATCGCGCCCGGCGGCATGCTCGCCGCCAGCGTGGGGCTGGGCCTGGCGCTGCCCTTGCTGGTGACCGCAATGATGCTGGAGATCGTGCCCTTCATCGGCTGGATCGCGCTGCATCGCCACTGCGGTCGCGGCATCCAGCTGCCCGGCGTGCAGCGCCTGCTGCCCGAGGCGGACAAGCGTCGCGTCCTGCTGGCCCAGCCGCTGCTGCTGTCGTTGCCGGCCGCGATGGCCTGGCCGTCCGCCTCGCTGGCACGCGTGGCCGGCGTGGCGCTGGTGCTGGTGTGGTCATTGACGGGCTGGACCCTGCTCGGCGCGGGCCGTCGCGCCAGGCACTTTCTGCGCTCGCTGGAGAAGTCGCGATGAGTGTTTCGACAGGAGAGCGGGCCGTGAGACCCGGCACCGGACGTTTCGCGCTTGCCCGCGTACGTGCGGCGATCGATCGCGTCGACGATGGCCTGATCGTGTTGCTGGCCGCGCGTCGGCGGCTCGCCGCCATGGCTGGCCGGTTGAAGTCACGCAGCGGTGTGCCGTCGCGTGACCTGTTGCGCGAGCAACAGGTGCGCCGTCGCACGCAGGCGCTGGCGCAGCGCGTGCAACTGCCCGCGGAGACGGCCAGCAGGTTGTTGAACCTGGCGATCGCCGATGCCTGCGCGCGGCAAGGCCTCGTCGTTGACCTGGGTCAAGGCGTCCACGCCGTCGATCCACGCATGATGCCGCCCACCATGCGCATGCCTCCAGCCACTGTTTCCATCACGCCGCGCCTGCTGCGTGCGCTGCCGCCGCCGCAACGCGTGGCGCCACTGTTGCGCGTCCTGCCGCTGCGCTGGCAGCAACGCCTGCTGGAAGCGGCGATGCAGCGCGTGCTGGCCGCGCCGATCCGCGACGGCTCGCTGGAGTTCATGCGCGGCCGTCGGCTGGCCATCGAGGTCAGCGACCTGCGCCTGCGCTGGGTGCTGGAACTGGCCGGTGACCGCCTGTGCGTAGTCGATGCCGAACCCGAGGCGAGCGTGCGCGGCAGCGCCACCGACCTGCTGTTGCTGGCCGGCCGGCTGGAAGATGCCGATACGCTGTTCTTCCAACGCGCGCTGGACCTCACCGGCGATACCGAACTTGGCCTCACCGCGCGCAACCTGCTGGAGCGGCTGCCGTGGGAATCGGTGCCGCTGGGCCTGCGCATCGCGCTCAATCGCGGTGCCCGGTTCGCCCGCGCGGCGCGTGCGGCGCATCGTGGCGAGTCCGCCTGACGCGCCGTTCCTTTCCTCGAAAGCGATCACCATGACTGACCTCGCAAACCTGCCCGTGCCGGTCTGGCGCGACGAACTCGAACACGACTACGCGGCGCTGGCCGAGCGGCTGGAGCCGCTGGTGCCCTGCCTGGAAATTCCGTTGCACCTGCCGTGGATCGAGGCGATCAACCAGCTGAAGAAGCAGCGCGGCGCGGTGATCATGGCGCACAGCTACCAGTCGCCGGAGATCTTCCACGGCGTGGCCGATATCACCGGCGATTCGCTGGGGCTGGCGCAGGCCGCGGCCGACTGCGACGCCGAGCTGATCGTGCTGTGCGGCGTGCACTTCATGGCCGAGACCGCGAAGATCCTGGCGCCGCACAAGACCGTGCTGCTGCCCGACCTCGAAGCCGGCTGCTCGCTGGCTTCCTCGATCACCGCCGCCGACGTGCTGGCGCTGCGCGCGCAACATCCGGGCGTGCCGGTGGTCAGCTACGCCAATACCTCGGCCGCGGTGAAGGCGCAGTCCGATGCGATCTGCACTTCGGCCAACGCGGTGCAGGTGGTCGAGTCGATGGGCACGGACCAGGTGATCTTCCTGCCCGACGAATTCCTGGGCCGCCATGTCGCCAAACAGACCGCCGTGGAAATCATCCTGTGGCACGGCCGCTGCGAAGTGCACGAGCGCTTCACCGCGCAGGAAGTGCGGCATGTGCGCGAGCAATTCGGCACCCGGGTGGTGGCGCACCCGGAATGCTCGCCCGAGGTGCTGGCCGAGGCCGATTTCGTCGGCTCCACCACCGCGATGGGCAAGTGGCTGGCGCGCGAAAGGCCGGCGCGCGTGGCGATGGTCACCGAGTGCTCGATGGCCGACAACCTGAAGTCGCAGTTCCCGCAGACCGAGTTCATCAAGCCGTGCAACCTGTGTCCGCACATGCAGCGGATCACCTTGCAGAACATCTACGCCTGCCTGCGCGACTTGCGCCACGCGATCGAGATCCCCGCCGACGTCAGCCAACGCGCACGCGCAGCGCTGGAGCGCATGCTGGCGGTCGGTCGGCGCGAACGCGTGTGAGGCACGCACGCCTGCCGATCGTGGTGGTGGGCAGCGGCGTCGCCGGGCTGGCGACGGCGCTGGCCGCGGCGCCCGCGCCGGTGCGCCTGCTGTGTCGCGCCCATGACGGCTGCGGCAGCGCCAGTGCGCTGGCCCAGGGCGGCATCGCCGCCGCGCTCGATCCGCACGACAGTCCCGCGGCACACGCACTCGACACGCTGGTGGCCGGGGCGCATCACAACGATGAGGCGATGGTGCAGTGGCTGACCGCCGAGGCGCCGGCGGCGATCGCCTGGTTGCAGGCACAGGGCGTGGCATTCGATCGCGATGCGCAGGGTGAACTGCAACTGGGTCGCGAAGGCGGCCATGGCGCCGCCCGCATCGTGCATGCCGGCGGCGATGCCAGCGGCGCGGCCCTGGTGCAGGCCTTGCGCGCACGGGCGCAGGCGGCCGTGCATGTGCAATGGCGCGGCGGCGTCGATGTCGATGCCTTGCTGATGCGCGAAGGCCGCGTGGTCGGCGTGCGCACCTGCGATGAGCGCGGCCGGCATGAGCAGGTGGAAGCGTCGGCCGTGGTGCTGGCCACCGGCGGGATCGGCGCGTTGTATGCCCGCAGCAGCAACCCGCCAGGCGCCGATGGCGCGGGGCTGGCACTGGGGCTGGCCGCCGGCGCCGCGGCGCGCGACCTGGAATTCGTGCAGTTCCATCCCACCGCGCTGGACGTACCGGGGCACTGCCTGCCGCTGATCACCGAGGCGCTGCGCGGCGCCGGTGCCCGTCTGCTCGATGCCGACGGCAACGCGCTGATGGCTGGCGTGCATCCGCTGGGCGACCTGGCGCCGCGCGACGTGGTGTCGCGCCGCGTGGCCGCGGTACAGGCGGCCGGAGGAGGCGTCCGCCTCGATGCGACCGGTGTCGACGGCGACTGGGAGCGGCGTTTTCCCACCGTGCTGGCGGCGTGCCTGGCGCACGGCTTCGATCCTCGCCACGCCGCGCTGCCGGTGACGCCGGTAGCGCATTTCCACATGGGTGGGCTGGCCACCGACGCGGACGGGCGCACCAGCGTGCCCGGCCTGTACGCGGTGGGCGAGGTGGCCTGCAACGGCGTGCACGGCGCCAACCGGCTGGCCAGCAATTCGCTGCTGGAAGGCGTGGTCTGCGGCCGTCGCCTGGGCGAAGGGCTCAGCCACGCGGCGGAGCCTGTCGTGGCGGGAACGGTGCGCGTGGTCGAGCGCGGCCCGAGCCTGCCGCCGGCCGAGCTGGCCGTGTTGCGCGAGCTGCTGTGGCATGCGGCCGGCCCGATCCGTGAAGCCCGTTCGCTGCGCGACGCGTGGCACGCCTGCGCGGTGCTGGCCGAGGCCGGCTGGCAGGCGCAGCTGGGCAAGGCGCTGCTGCGCGCGATGCGCCTGCGCACGCGCTCGCTGGGCGCACACTGGCGGGAAGATCGCGGCTGTCCGTCCTGACACACCGCCCACTACCACGACAGCTTTTCAGTGCGCACGCGTACGGCATCGCGTTGATGCGCGTCAAGACAGGAGGGCGCTCAGCTGGCACACTGGGCGTTCCTCACCCCGCGAGTATTTCATGACACGTCCTTCCTCCTTCGACTACGAACAGCTGCGCGCCTGCGGCCGCGGCGAGTTGTTCGGTGACGACAATGCCCGTCTGCCTTCGCCGCCGATGCTGATGTTCGATCGCATCACGCGGATTTCCGAGGAAGGCGGTGCCTACGGCAAGGGCCTGATCCATGCCGAAATGGACATCCATCCGGACCTGTGGTTCTTCGGTTGCCACTTCATCGGCGACCCGGTGATGCCTGGCTGCCTTGGCCTGGACGCGATGTGGCAGCTCAGCGGCTTCTTCCTGCCGTGGCTGGGCGAACCCGGCCGTGGCCGCGCGCTGGGCGTGGGCAACGTGAAGTTTTCCGGCCAGGTGATGCCGACGGCCAAGCTGGTGCGCTACGAGATCGACATCCGCCGCGTGATGCGCGGCAAGCTGCGCCTGGTGATCGCCGACGGCAAGACCTTCGTCGACGACCGCCTGATCTACGAGGCCAGCGACATGCGCGTGGGCCTGTTCCAGTCCACCGAGGGTTTTTGAGATGCGTCGCGTCGTCGTGACCGGCATGGGCATCGTGTCCTGCCTGGGCAATGATCTGCAAACCGTGACCAGCGCCTTGCGCGATGGCCGCAGCGGCATCCGCGCGATGCCCGAGTACGCCGAGCTGGGCTTGCGCAGCCACGTGGCCGGCGTGCCGAACATCGATCTCGACGCGGTGATCGATCGCAAGCTGAAGCGCTTCATGGGCGACGCCGCGGCGTTCGCCTATGTGTCGATGCGTTCGGCAATGGAAGATGCCGGACTGGACGCGGACCAGGTGCGCGACCCGCGCATCGGCGCGATCGCCGGTTCCGGCGGCGGCTCGCCGCGCTGGCAGATCGAAACCGCCGACCTGCTGCGCAACAAGGGCGTGCGCAAGATCGGCCCGTACATGGTGCCGCGCACGATGTGCTCGACGGTGTCGGCCACGCTGGCCACCACCTTCGGCATCCAGGGCCTGAGCTATTCGATCTCCGCCGCCTGCGCCACCTCGGCGCACTGCATCGGCGCGGCCGCCGACCTGATCCGCCACGGCGCGCAGGACGTGATGTTCGCCGGTGGCGGCGAAGAGGAACACTGGGGCATGACCTCGCAGTTCGACGCGATGGGCGCGCTGTCCAGCCATCACAACGACACGCCGGTCAGCGCCTCGCGCCCCTACGACACCAGCCGCGACGGCTTCGTCATCGCCAGCGGCGGCGGCATGCTGGTGCTGGAGGAATACGAACACGCCAGGGCGCGTGGCGCGCGCATCCATGCCGAGCTGGTCGGCTACGGTGTCACCTCCGACGGTGCCGAGATGGTCGCGCCGTCGGGCGAGGGCGCGGTGCGCTGCATGAAGATGGCGCTGGCCAACGTCAAGGCGCCGATCGACTACCTCAACACCCACGGCACCGCCACGCCACTGGGCGACATCGTGGAGTTGAACGCGGTGCGCGAAGCGTTCGGCGACGCGGTGCCGCCGCTGTCCTCGACCAAGGCACTGACCGGCCACTCGCTGGGCGCCGCCAGCGTGCACGAGGCGATCTACAGCCTGCTGATGCTCAACGGCGGTTTCATGGCGGGCTCCGCCCACATCAGCGACCTCGATCCGGCAGCCGCAAGCTTCCCGATCGTGCGCGAAAGCCGGGAAGCGAAGCTGGCCACGGTGATGTCGAACAGCTTCGGCTTCGGCGGCACCAATGGCACCCTGGTGTTTGCCAGGGTCTGAGCCCGCGCGTCCTGCGGCTGCCCTCGCGGCAGCCGCTCCATTCTTCCGAGCTTCTCCGCATGTCTCCCACGGCCGCGCCCGCGCTCTCGCGTGACTCCACCCTCGGCGAGGAAATCGCCAACAGCATCAGCCATGGCCTCGGCCTGCTGCTCGCCGTGGCCGGTCTGCCGATCCTGGTCATTGCCGCACTGCGCAGCGGCAGCACCACCGCGGTGGTGGCGTCGACGGTGTTCGGGGCCAGCGCGATCCTGCTGTACCTCGCGTCCACGCTGTACCACGCGATCCCGCATCTGCGGATCAAGGAACTGCTGCAGCGCTTCGACTACGCGGCGATCTACCTGCTGATCGCGGGCACCTACACGCCGATCGCGCTGGGCGTGCTGCGTGGCGGTTGGGGCTGGTCGATGCTGGGCGTGATCTGGGGCCTGGCCCTGCTGGGCGCGATCTTCAAACTTGCCGTCGGCGCGCGTTTCCATCGGCTGTCCACCGCGCTGTACGTCGCGATGGGCTGGGCGGCGCTGATCGCGATCCGCCCGCTATGGCTGCACATGGCGCCGGGCGGCCTGGCCTGGCTGCTGGCCGGCGGCCTGGCCTATACGCTGGGCGTGGTGTTTTTCCTGCTGCACGAACGCCTGCGCTACAGCCACTTCGTCTGGCATTTGTTCGTGCTCACCGGCACCGGCTGCCACTACTTCACGGTGTTGCGTTATACGTTTTGAGCGTGGTGCAGCGTGCTGCCTGTGAACTTGCGTGCGTTGCAGGCAAGTGGACTGCGATGCTGTGCCATTCAACGCCACTCGATGCATCGCCCAGTCCAGCCTGCCTGAGGAATCGCCTTTCGATTCACCGCCAGCGCGACGCGATGACAACGGGCACGCCACACCAAAGATCACATGATCGCCGGCAGTCGCCCGAAGGCCCAAGGCAAGAGCATCGTGCAACCGGCGTTGACGAGAAGCTTTCCGCGAAGGCTGCTATGGAGCTGGCGTGGGCGCGAACTTCTTGATGAGATTGAAGAGCTCGCCGCCGTCAGGGACCAGATAGGTCCCGTATACCCATCCTTTCGTCACGCCACTCATGCAGTAAAAAACTGTGCCGTCATTGCTGCTCTCCTCGAGGTAGCCACCTAGCACCCGGTCTTTGAGTTGTATGCGAAGTATGGCGGCCCTAGTGACTTCAGGATGCTCAGGGTTATGGCCTGACAGATGCGAGAACGCCTTGGAAAAGGCCGCAATGCTCTGCCTGTCCTTGATAAGGACTGTCTGGTTGACAAGAGTTGGGTATCCGGCTCGGGCTGGCTCGACGCTTATGGACAGAATCTGTTGGCTCGAAAAGTTTCTCAGAATTGCTCGATCTTGGCGCGACGTGGGATCGATATAACGATATAGAAAAGTGCCAAGCCAAACGGTCGCGAATGCATACGCCAAATACCGTATCCATCTGGGCTGTTCTTTCTGATCAGGTGCCACGTTCCCCTCCAACGTCGCTGCAGGAAAAGCCAAGCCGCAGCCTATCATCCGGCAAGCCTGCGGACTGTGGCGGTTGGGAGTACGGCCGTGGGATACCGGCACCACGACCCGCAACAAAGAAGGATGGCCGCGATGTCTGTTGGGACAGCTGCCGGTGCCACGCGTCGGCTTCGCTGGGCTTATGCCTCAGCCACCGGCCGCATGCCCGGCTCGCCGTGCCAATAGCCGTTGCGGGCGCCGATCCGCGGCGGTGCTACCGGGGAGTGGCGGGCCAGGTCGAAGTGCGCCATCACTTCGGCCATGCCGTCGACCTGGGGATACAAGCGCAGCACGTCGACGCCCAGTTCGCGCAAGGCGGGCAGTTCGGGGCCGAGGTCGGTGATTTCCTCGCCCTGGATCTGGATGCCGTTGATGCGCAGGAAGGGGCGGCCTTCGCGGGTGGCCAATGGCATGCCGTCGGGGTAGTCGATGCAGCGGAAGCCGCACTGGTCCTTGGCCACGTCCAGCGCGCGGGCGGTGAAGCAGCGGGCGGAGAAGGCCAGCGGCAGGCGGCCGAAGGCGATCACCTCCAGCTCGGGCATGGGCCGGTCCTCGGCCTGCATCGCCTCGCGCAGTTCGCGCAGCAGCTGGTGGCCCTGCTCGACGCCTGGTACCCAGCGGCGCAGGCCGTCGGTCATCAGCATCGCCAGGGCGTGGTGGTTGTAGACGTTGAGGGTGGGGCCGGCGACGAAGGGCACGCCGCGTTCGCGGCACAGCTGCACGGCGGAAAGATCGTTCGCCTCGATCCAGCAGTCGCCGTGGTCGACCAGCCGTTGCAGCACGCCCAGCTCGGATTCGGCCTCGATCAGCGCCAGCGACGACAGCACGACCTGCTTGCCGCTGCGGGCCAGTTCGGCGGCCAGCGCGATCCAGTCGCGCGTGCCAAGTTCGCGGCGCTTGCTGCACACCGTCTCGCCCAGGTAGATGATGTCCAGCGGCCACTCCACCGCCTCGCGGTAGAACGCCAGGGTCTGTTCGCGGGGCCAGAAATACTGCAGCGGGCCGAGGCTCAGTTTCATCGTGCTCATCGTTTCAATGCCAGGAACGGTGGTAGGGGCCAAGCGTGGTCTGGTGGCCCTCGGCGTGTTTCGACAGCGACGACTGCCAGCCCGGCTGCAACTGCCAGGACTCCGGCGCATGGCGGTAGCGGTCCAGTGCGTCGCGCCAGGTGCGGGTGACCGAGGCGACGTAGGCAACGCCGCGCTGGCGGCCTTCGATCTTCAACGCGGCCACGCCCGCTTTGGCCAGGCGGGGCAGCAGCTCCAGCGTGTTGAGGCTGGTCGGCTCCTCCAGCGCATGGAAGGTCTCGCCGCCTACCTCGAAGCGTCCCTTGCACACGGTGGGATAGCCGGCCGGTTCGGCGGGCTCGAACTTGTCCATCAGCACCTGGTTCAGGCGCACGCTGCGGCGACCGTCGCCGTGTTCCTCCCAGCGCACGAAGCTGGCAGGCGAGCATACGCCGTGGCGATTCGGCGAGGCGCCGGTGACGTAGCTGGAAAGCTGGCAGCGGCCTTCGACCATGATGCACAGGCTGCCGAACGCGAACACTTCGATGGGCACCGGCGAGCCTTCGCACAGTCGCTCGACCTGCTGGATCGACAGCACCCGCGGCAGCACCGCGCGACTGATGCCGAAGCGCTCGTGGGCGTAGCGCAGCGCCGGCGCGGTGGTGGCCGAACCCTGCACCGACAGGTGCCGCGCCATCGCCGGGCAGGTGCGCGTGGCGTAATCGAGCACCGCCATCTCCGCCGCGATGATCGCGTCGCAGCCGAACTCGGCGGCCTTGTCCACGGCGCGGTACCACGTCGCCAGGCGCGCGCTGTCGGGGTAGGTGTTCAATGCCAGGTAGACCTTGCGCTTGCGCTGGTGCGCGTAGGCGATGCCGTCGCGCAGCTCCGCGTCGCTGAAATTCAGGCCGGGGAAGGCGCGGGCGTTGGTCTGGTCGCGGAAGCCCGCGTAGACCGCATCGGCACCGGCGTCGATCGCCGCTTGCAGCGCCGGCAGGTTGCCGGCAGGACAGACCAGTTGCATGTGCACCTCGAAGCCAGGAAGTTCGCGGCGCATCGTGGCGGCTGATCCGGCGAGCTGCGTTGACATGGGTCAGGTCGGAGCGGTTCCGTGCGGATGCGGGGAAAATCGGCGGATGCGCCGAAGTCCCCGGAAGGGAACTTGACCGAGGTCAATCCCGGGCGCGCCGGTGCGGTCCATGCTGTGCCCGGCTTTGCACGACTCGTGTCGATGCCCGGCCATCTGTTCCGAATGCCGACGGCGAAACTTCCCATGAATCCGATGAACACCACCGACCGTTATCACCCGCTGTCGATCGGCATGCACTGGCTGATGCTGGCGCTGCTGGTCGCGGTGTACGCCTGCATCGAGCTGCACGAACTGGCGCCGCGCGGCAGCAGCCTGCGCGCCGGCCTGAAGACCTGGCATTTCATGCTGGGGCTCGGCGTGTTCGCGCTGGTCTTCCTGCGCCTGGCGATTCGCCTGACGACGCCGGCGCCGCGCCGTGATGCAAGCCTTCCGGCCTGGCAGCATCACCTGGCCGGGATCATGCACCTGCTGCTGTATGCGTTCCTGGTCGTGATGCCGGCGCTGGGCTGGCTGACCCTGAGTGCGGGCGGCAAGGTGATCCCGTTCTTCGGCCTGGAGCTGCCGGCGCTGATCGCGCCAGACGAACTGCTCGGCGAGCGGCTGGAGGACCTGCACGGCACCATCGGCACGATCGGCTACTACCTGGTGGGCCTGCACGCGGCCGCGGCGCTGTATCACCACTACTTCATGCATGACGACACCTTGCGCCGGATGCTGCCGCGCCGCGGCAACGGCAACTGAGAGGTTGCGAGTTCAACCTCTCAGGTCGGCCAGGCACGGCCGACCGCGGATCGGGCACGTCAGTGCCTGATTCGCGTGAGCGAGTCCGGGCGTGTACCGGGCTCGCGATAGAAGAAAACCACAGGAAGTGGTTTTCTTCACAGGCTCCGAGCTGCGGCAGCCGGCCGCAGCGATGACGGTCGCGCGGTTGACGTGGGTCAGTCGCGCAGCGGCGGGCCCGCGCTAGCATCCTTCCATCCGCGGCATGCACGCCGCCTGCTGGAGCGCTCCCCATGACATCCGTCCCCACTCTCGTCGCCCTGGCCTGCGGCCTGGGCCTGGCCGTTTCGGTGCAGGCCGCACCACCACAGACGCATGCGGATCACGCCGCCCATCATGCTGCCAAGGTGAGCGTGCCCGCGCAGCGCTGGGAGCCGGACGCGTCCCTGCGCGAGGGCATGCGTCGTGTGCATGTCGCGGTGGACCAGCTGCGTCATTACGAGATGGGTCACATGAGCGCGCCGATGGCGGTCGACCGCGCGGCCGAAGTGGAGGATGCGGTGGGCTTCATGTTCGCCCACTGCAAACTGGCCGCCGAACCGGATGCGGCCCTGCACGGCATCCTGGCACCGCTGCTCGGTGCGGCGCAGTCGCTGCAGGCCAACCCGGGCAACGTCAAGGCGGTGGCCGCGATGCGCGAGGCGATCGCGCACTATCCGCACTACTTCAATGATCCGGGCTGGGACCAGCCGGCGCCGGCGATGCACGAGATGCATGACGAGCCGTAAGAGCGCACCCTGTGCGCGAGGTCTGGCGACACGTGACGGAGTGCATCGCGCACGGGGTGCGCTCCTACGGGGTCGCTTGCAGGGTCGCCCATAACGCATCCACGCGCCGCTCCACCGCGGCATCCGGCACGATCGGCCGGCTCCACGCACGCGCGGTTTCGGACGGCCATTTGCGGGTGGCGTCGATGCCGAGCTTGGAGCCCACGCCGGCCACCGGGCTGGCGAAGTCCAGGTAGTCGATCGGGGTGTTCTCCACCAGCATGGTGTCGCGCGCGGGATCGACCCGCGTGGACAGCGCCCAGATCACCGCCGACCAGTCGCGCACGTCGATGTCGTCGTCGGTGACGATCACGAACTTGGTGTAGGTGAACTGGCGCAGGTACGACCACACCGCCATCATGATGCGCCGCGCATGGCCGGCGTACTGCTTGCGGATGCTGACCACGGCGATGCGGTACGAGCACGCTTCCGGCGGCAGGAAGAAGTCGATGATCTCGGGAAACACCTTCTGCAGGATCGGCACGAAGATGTCGTTCAGCGCCATCGACAGCACCGACGGCTCGTCGTGCGGCGCGCGGCCCATGTAGCTGCCGTGGTAGATCGCGTCGCGGCGCAGGCGCAGGCGTTCGATGGTGAAGACGGGGAAGTGATCCTGCGCGTTGTAGTAGCCGGTGTGGTCGCCGAACGGGCCTTCCAGCGCGGTGTCGCCGGGGTGGATGAAGCCTTCCAGCAGGATCTCCGCACCGGCCGGTGCATCGAGCCCGGTCAGCTCGCTGTGCCACACGCGGGTGCGCTGGCCGCGCAGCAGGCCGGCGAATTCGTATTCTGACAAGCTGTCCGGCACCGGCGCCACGGCGGCCAGCATGGTCGCCGGATCGGCGCCGATGGCGACCAGTAGCGGGAACGGTTGCCGCGGATGCGCGGCGCGCCAGTCGGCGTAGTCCAGCGCGCCGCCGCGATGCGGCAGCCAGCGCATGATCACCCGGTTCGGACCGATCACCTGCTGGCGGTAGATCGCCACGTTCTGTCGGGGCTTGTCGGTGCCCCGGGTCACCACCAGGCCGAAGGTGACCAGCTTGCCGGCGTCGTCCGGCCAGCAGTGCTGGATCGGCAGGCGGGCCAGGTCGATCTCGTCGCCGCGCAGCGTTTCGTGTTCGAACGCCGCTTCCCGCACGCGTTGCGGCGCGACGTGGGCCAGTTGTGCCAGCTCCGGCCAGGTGGCCAGCGCCTGGCGCAGGCTGGACGGCCAGCGCGGTTCCTTGATCGCGGCAAGCAGCTGGCCCAATTCGCGCAGCGAGGCCAGCGGCCGCCCGGCCAGTGCCAGCTCGATGCGGCGACGATGGCCGAACAGGTTGCCCAGCAACGCGTGCCGACTGTCGCCGGGATGTTCCATCAGCAACGCGGGACCCGCCTCGCGCAGCGCGCGCAGGCTCAGCGCGGTGGATTCGAGATGTATGTCCACGGGTGCGCTGACGCGCTGCAATTGCCGCTCGCGCTCCAGTCGCTGCAGGAAGCTGCGCAGGTCATGGAAACTCATGCGGACGGTTCGCCGGAGGTCGCAATGGCGAGCTCGTCGTCATCCGTCGCGACCAGCAACTGCTGATGCACGCGTTGCAGTTCGGCCAGCAGTTCGGCGCGGGCCTCGGCGGCAAACGGGTTCTCGCGCTGGATCGCGCCGAACAGGTGGCCGGCGTCGCCGCGCACCGCGGCCAGCATGTGTTTCATGCCCTGAAACGAGGGCGGCGCGATCGGCATGCCGTCGTCCACGCCGATGTCGATCAGGCCCTTGGCGATGAAGAAGGCCAGCACGTGGGTGCGCGCCATCGCGCGGTCGTGGCTCTCCGGGTCCTGTTCGATGACTTCGCAGCCGAGCGCGGCGAACAACGCAGACGTGCGTGCGGCGGCCTGCGGATGCCGGGCGGAGGCGCAGATCACCGTGCGCCGCGGGCGCTCGTCGCGGGCCAGGCTGAGCGGGCCGAACAGCGGGTGGCTGCCGACGTGGGGAATCGCGTCACCCAGCAACTCGTCCATCGCCGCGCAGGGATGCATCTTCACGCTGCCCACGTCGAACACGATCTGGCCGGCATGCAGCAGCGGGCGCAGCGCGAGCAGGGTGCCCCGCAGTTGCGGCACCGGCATCGCCAGCACGATCCATTGCGCGCCCTCGAGCGCGACACGCAAGGATGGCGCGGCCAGTGCGGCGGGAACCCGGGCGTGCGGATCGAACACGCGCACGTGGTGCCCCGCCTGCAGCAACAGCTGCGCAAACGCGGCGCCGAAACGGCCATGGCCCAGCAGCGCAAAGCGCACGCCCGGGGCCGGCGACGCAGCGGCGCTCATGTCAGCGCGGGCGCGCGGCCGCTGGCCAGGCTGTGGCGCAGCGCGGCATCCCACGGCGCGAGGTCGATCGCGCGCGCGGCCAGCCAGTCGCGGTCGAACAGGGTCTGCGCGTAGCGCTCGCCGCGGTCGCACAGCAGGCTGACGATGCTGCCACGCTGGCCGCGCGCGCGCATCGACGCGGCCAGCTGCAGGCAGGCGACCAGGTTGGTGCCGGACGAGCCGCCGTAGCGATGGCCGAGCAGGTCTTCCAGCAGCCAGGCGGCGGCGATCGAGGCGGCGTCGGGGATTTCGTTGACGCGGTCGACCACGTCGAAGATGAAGCCCGGTTCCACGCGCGGTCGGCCGATGCCCTCGATCAGGGTGGGCTGGCTGGCCACCGCCTTCATGTCGCGGTTGCGCCAGCCGTGCGCGTAGCCGCTGCCGCTGGGCTCGGCCACGCACAGTCGGGTGTTGAGGCGGCGGTAGCGCAGGTAGCGGCCGATGGTGGCCGAGGTACCGCCGGTGCCGGCGCCGCACACGATCCACGCCGGTTCGGGTTCGGCCTCCAGTGCCAGCTGGCCGATGATCGACTCGGCGATGTTGTTGTTGCCGCGCCAGTCGGTGGCGCGTTCGGCCAGGCCGAACTGGTCGAGGTGGCAGGCGCCGCGTGCGGCATGTTCGGCGGCGCGCGCGTGCACCTGGGCCGGGTCGTCGACCAGGTCGCAGGTGCCGCCCAGCGCCTGCACGTCGCGGATCTTGCCCGGCGCGGTGCAGGCCGGCATCACCGCGGTGAACGACAGGCCGAGCAGGCGCGCGAACCAGGCTTCCGAAATCGCCGTGCTGCCCGAAGACGCGTCCACCACCGCCTGGCCGCCACGCAGCCGGCCGTTGCACAGCGCGTACAGGAACAGTGAGCGGGCCAGCCGGTGCTTCAGGCTGCCGCTGGGGTGGGCGGCCTCGTCCTTGAAGTAGAAGTCGATGCCGTGGAAGCCGGGAAAATTCAGCTTCAGCAGATGGGTGTCGGCGGAGCGTGCGGCCTCCTGCGCCAGCCTGGTCAGGGCGTCGTGCACCCAGCGGCGATCATGATCCTGTTGCAGGTTGACCAGGTGCAGGACGCTGTCCATCGGAGACTCCGGATTCATGTCGAGTGGCTCGCGGCCTGGTGCATCGCGCGCATGCGGCGGCCGAGAAATTCAAAATAGCGGTCGATGTAGCTGATGCCGTTCTCGTGATCGATCAGGTACGGATTCATCAGCGTGTGGCGCAGGATCATCAGTCGGTCCTCGTCCGGATCGATCGAGCTCGCATCCAGGCCCAGCGCCTGGAAGATGCGCGTGGTCTGCGCGTGGCCCAGCATGTCCGGGCGCAGCGTGGTCACCGAGCCGAAGAACTCCTTGGTCTGCAGCGGCTGCTGCGGATCGCAGCGCAAGGTGTCGTGCAGTTCGCGCATGAAGGCGTTGGCGGCGGTGATCGAGCGGTTGCCGCGCGGGTTGAGCGCCAGGCAGACCAGGTTGCTGTCCGGCGCGAACGGCACCAGCGCGTGGACGCAGTCGGCCAGCTCCAGCGCGAAGCGCTGCGCGCGGGCGTGGAAGGTTTCGGCGGCACGCACGGTGGCGCAGGGCAGGCGGCCGAAATGGGCGTGATCCAGCGGCAACACCTTGTGGGTGACGTAGACCGCTGCCGCCGCCGCGCCGGACTTGGAGCCTTCCGGAATGAACTGGCCCAGGCTGCGGTAGCGGGCGAGATAGTCCTTCGGCGTGCCGCCGTGGAAGACATAGTCGGCACGCTCGGCCAGCAGGCTCATCGCACGATGGTCGCGGCAGATGAAGGCGCCGCTGCCATAGGGCAGGTAGCCGAGCTTGTGCGGGTCGACGGTGACCGAGTCGGTGGCGCCCAGCGCGGCGAACGCGGCGTGCACGGCGGGCGTGGGGAATTGCACGTAGTCGGTGGCGACTTCGTCGCGCGGGCGCAGCGAGCCGTCTTCGTTGCGGAACAGGGTGGCCAGGTAGCCGCCCCAGGCGGCGTCGACGTGCACGGCGAAATCCAGTCCCCGCTGGCGCGATGCATCGCGGGCGGCCAGCACCTGGTCGATCGGATCGATGGTGCCGTACTCGGTGCCACCCAGCACCGCCACGCACATCAGCACGGGTTGTTGCTCGCGGGCACAGCGCTCCAGCGTGTCGCGCAGGGCGTCCCGGTCCAGTCGCATGCCTTCGGTGGGCAGCAGCTCCAGCTGGTCGCTACCCAGGCCGAGCAGCTTCACGCCCTTGCTCCAGGAGTAGTGGGCGGTCACCGGCGCCAGCACCCGCGGCAGCTTCAGCGTGGCGTGTGCGGCGAAGAAGTCGACCAGGCCGCGCTGCTCGATGCGCTCGCGTTCGACGCGCTGCAACCAGCCGCTGCGCCCGGCCGCGGGCTGCGCCACAAGCCAGGCCTGCCAGTCGGTCAGCAGCGCGATGCAGTCCGCCTGGGTCAGGTTGAATGCGCTCCAGTCATCTTCCGGCAGCGCCAGTCCGGGGATCTTCGCAGCACGCAGCGCCACCGGAAACGCCTTTAGCGCCAGCGCCAGGCGCAGTGCCTGGTAGTTGGCCAGGGTGCCGCCGGAGGTGAGGTGGCCGAACGCGCAGGCGTCCTGGGCGGGGTCATGCGGATAGCCGAGCATGCGCGCCAGCTGCAGGCCGACCTGCACTTCCATGTCGACGGTGACCGGCGCGGCATCCTCGCTGACGTTGTTCGGGTTGTAGGGCAGGGTCAGCATCTGCGCCGCCAGGCCCGGCAGCAGCAGGTCCGAGGCCATGTGGCCGATGTAGCGCGGGCTGTGGAACGGCACCGACTTCTTCAGCGACGCCGACAGCTGGTGCAGCTCGCGGCGCATGCGCGACTCGAAGGCCAGGTAGTCGGGGTGGTGCGCGGCGGCGGTGGCGATCGCCGGCGGATCTTCAGGGTGGAAGTTGCGCCGCCAGTAGACGTGATCGCGCAGGAACTCGACCAGCATCTTCTCCAGCAGCGCGTCGTTCTCCCCGTAGGGGCCGAGGAAGCAGGCGTCCAGCGTGTGGTCGCGCGGCTCGCCATGGTTGAACGGTTGTGCGCTCATGCGATCCATCCATGCAGCCAGCCCAGCGGGTGGTGCATGCGCGCCACGCCGAGCATGTAGACGTAACAGGCCAGTGCGGCGATGAAGAAGGCCAGCCGCGCACGGCGGGTGCGGGCGCGTTTCAGTGCCAGCGTGGCCAGCACCACGTAGACCACCAGCAGCACCAGCTTGGTGGTGAGCCAGCCGTTGGCGAACAGCGCGCCGGGCAGGATGCTGACCAGCATCAGCGCGGCGGTGAGCAAGCTGGTGTCGATCGCGTAGCTGAGCCAGCGCACGGGCTCCCACTGGGCGGCGCCGGCGTGGCCGAGCTGGACGAGCAGGCCGCGCAGCGCGAACAGCGAACCGCTGGCCAGCACGCAGGCGATATGCACCCATTTGATTTGCGGGTAGAACTCGAACACCGGCATTCCATGAGGCTTTCTGGATGGCTGCAAGCATCAGGGCGCGCCTTGCGGCGCGCCCTGATGTGGGTCATGTCAGCGCCGCATCAGACGCCTTCGGTCTGGCGCTTGCCCAGCGGCAGCGTGGCGCTGCGACGTTTTGGCGCAAGCCACAGTGCCGCGACGAAGACCGAGATCAGCAGCGCGCCGAGGGCGAACAGGGAGTCGCCGGGCACGCGCATCCACACCAGCATGTGGATCAGCGGGCGATCCATGAACTCGGCCGAGCGGGCGAACCAGTAGCCGTGTTCCAGCACCGCCTTCAGCTGCAGGATGCCCAGCGGCAGCAGGGTCAGCGCAGCCATCAGCGAGAGGCCGATGTTGAGCAGCCAGAACGCGCTCTTCAGCCAGCCTTCGCGCCACTCGGCGTCCGGCCTGATGCCGCGCAGGCAGAACAGCATCAGGCCCAGGCCCAGCATGCCGTACACGCCGAACAGGGCGGTGTGGCCGTGCGTGGCGGTGAGGTTCAGGCCCTGCATGTAGTACAGCGCGATCGGCGTGTTCACCAGGAAGCCGAGCAGGCCGGCACCGACCAGGTTCCAGAAGCTCACCGCCACGAAGAACATGATCGGCCAGCGGTAGCGCGCCATCCACGGCGCCTCGTGCTGCTTCTTCCAGGTCTCGTACGCTTCCATGCCGATCAGGGCCAGCGGCACCACTTCCAGTGCCGAGAAGCTGGCGCCCAGCGCGATCACCGCCGTGGTGGTGCCGCTGAAGTACAGGTGATGCAGGGTGCCCAGCACGCCGCCGGCCATGAACACGATGGTGGCGAACAGCACGTTGGTGGTGGCCGTGGTCACCCGCAGAAGGCCAAGGCGCACGAACAGGTAGCTGATCACCGCGGTGGCGAACACCTCGAAGAAGCCTTCCACCCACAGGTGCACCACCCACCAGCGCCAGTACTCGACCATCGCGATATGGGTGTGCTCGCCCCACATCAGGCCGGCGCCGTAGAGCAGGCCGATCGCCACGGTGGAGAGGAACAGCAGGCCCACGATCGAGGCGCCTTCCTTGTTGCGATCCATCGCCGGCCACAGCGCGCGACCGACCAGGAACAGCCACAGCATCAACCCGATGAACAGGAAGATCTGCCAGAAGCGGCCGAGGTCGGTGTATTCCCAGCCCTGGTGGCCAAACCAGAAGTTGTACTTCAGGCCCATCTTGTCCATCACCGCGAACCACTGGCCTGCGAACGAGCCGACCACGATGACCAGCAGGCAGACCCACAGGAAGTTCACTCCGAGCCGCTGGAATTTCGGTTCATGGCCAGAGATCAGCGGCGCGATGTACAGGCCGGTGGCCAGCCACGCGGTGGCGATCCACAACACCGCCAGTTCGGTATGCCAGGTGCGGGTGAGGCTGTACGGCAGGTAGTTGGCCAGCGCGAAACCGTAGGCTTGCTGGCCTTCCACCTGGTAGTGGGCGGTGGTGGCACCCAGCAGGATCTGCGCCAGGAACAGCCCCAGCACGGTCCAGAAATACTTGCCGGTGGCCTTCATCGAAGGCGTGGCCTTGAGTTCGGTCAGCGGGTCGCGCGCCGGAACGACCGGCAGCGGTTCGTGGCTGACCTGGCGGGCGTGATGCCAGCCGAGCAGGCCGATGCCGAAGATCATGAACAGGATGCTGAAGACCGACCACAGGAAGCTGGTCGAGGTCGGCGTGTTGCCGGCCAGCGGCTCGTACGGCCAGTTCTGCGTATAGCTCATCGGCTCGTTCGGACGCTGCGTGGCGGCCGCCCAGCTGGTCCACCAGAAGAACGCGGTGACCTCGCGCCGGTGCTCCATCTCGGCCACGGTGTTCTCGCGCATGGCGTAGCCTTCGCGCAGCTTGTGCGTGGCCGGGTCGTTGCCGAGCAGGCTCATGTAGTGCGCCGCCACGGCTTCCATGGCGCGGGCGCGCAACGCGGAGACGGTGATGGTGTTGCTGGCCGCGTCCCAGGTATTGGTGCGCAGCTCTTCCTGCACGCGAGCCTTCAGCGGCGCCTGCTGTTGCGCGGTCAGCGTGTCGTAGGGGCCCAGGCCGGCGTCGCGGGAAAGCAGTTCAAGCATCGCCATGCTCTCGCGATGCAGCCAGTCCGCGCTCCAGTCCGGTGCCAGCAAGGCGCCATGGCCCCAGATCGAGCCCAGCTGCTGGCCGCCGATGCTCTGCCAGACCTGCCGGCCTTCCTCCATGTCGCCCTTGGTGTACAGCGTCTGGCCGTCTGCGGTGACGACGGCGGTGGGCAGCGGTGGCGCCTGCTGGTGGACCTCCTTGCCGACCCACAGCAGCACGGCGAAGGAGGCGACGAGCAACGCCGCCAGCCCCAGCCAGAGTTTTCGGGTGGTACTCATGGTGCATCTCCCTGAAAGATGCGCGCATGCTGGTCGAGGCGGTTGTCGCCGTTGTTGATGCAGGTCAAGCGACCACGTCAGCTGCCCGGGCGAATTGTCGCGGCCGCAATCCGGGTCACGGGATGGTCATGACGCGATCAAGGGAACGCGTTGCGCGCTCCCGGTGGTGCCGGTCGGCAGGGACGATCGATGCGGGGCCGGCAGGACAGCCGATGTCCGCGGACCCCACTGCGCCAGAAAGGGACGCACCGGCTTTCGGCCCGGGCATCGCGTGTGCGTCTAGTGCTGCATCAGTACCGGGACGACGGCTTCCGCCAGCACGCGTCGGGTGGCCCCGCCAAAGACGCGTTCGCGCACGCGCGAATGGCCGTAGGCGCCCATCACCAGCAGGTCCGCGTCGATGTTTTCCACTTCCTTCAGCAGGATTTCACCGGCCATCGCGGAAGAGGCGCGAATGTAGTTGGGTCGTGGGGTGACGCCGTGGCGCAACAGGTAGATGAAGGGGTCAAAGTGCGGTCGTCCTTCATCGCCATTGCGCATGTCGCCGTCGACCAGGGTGACCTGCCGCGCCACCCTGAGAAACGGCAGCGCGGCATGGATCGAGCGGATCGCCTCGACGCTGCCGTTGCAGCCGATCACGATGCGTTCGAAGCGGATTTCCCGATCGAGCCGCGGGGGCAGGATCAGGCAGGGCAGTTGGCAGGACAGGATCGCCTCGCCGAGGACGTCGAGCAGGCCGGATGCCGGCACCATGTCGCGCTCGATCACCGCCAGGTCGTGTCGTGCGCCGAGCCAGCGCAGGCTGTGGGCGAGGCCCATCCGGGCGACAATCCAGTCGGCGTTGCTGATGCCGGATCGGCGGGCGAAGGATTCGAAGGCCGCCCGCTCGTCAGCGAATTCGGCTCGCGGTTCGAGCAGCAGGCCCAGTACGCTGGGTTCGCTGTCCGCTTCGCTGCCGGTGAGTTTTCGCAATGCAGGGTCCAGGTAGCAGCCGGTCAGGTTGCTGCCCCAGCGCCTGGCAATGGCGGCGCCGGCGACGACCGCCGGGCTCCATGGACTGGTCGAAGTCGCCAGCGCGAGGATGTCGCCCGGACGCTTGACGTCCGGTGTCTGTTCGGTGCTTGTCATGGCGGCCGTGTCGATTTGGTGGCGTTCAAAGATCGAGCGTGTGGATGACCTGGGTGGCGTCATCCGGGTCGCGCCGGCGCTGGAAGCCGAGGTGGTCGGCCAGTTCGCGCATCGGCTCGTTCTCCGCGGCGTCGGTCGAAAACATCTTGCGAAAGCCGTTCTTGCGCGCGACCTCGATCAGCCGCCTCATCAGCAGCACGGCCAGGCCGCGATGGCGCCAGTCGTCGGCCACGGTCACCGCGCATTCGCATTGCCCCGCATCGCCGCTGGCGCTGTAGCGGCTGATGCCGACTTCGCGCAACTCGCCGTTGTCGTGGGCGAGCGCGATGAAGGCCATCCGGTTCCGCTCGTCGATGTCCATCAGCTGGTCGAGCAGGGCGGGGCTGGCTTCCTTCAGGCTTCCCATGAAGCGGAAGCGGCAGGCCTGTTCGGACAGGCGATGGATGAAATCCTTCTCGCGCTGGCGATCGTCGGGACGCAACGGGCGTATCAGTACCGCGCTGCCGTCGTTCAGCGTGTCGATCCAGTGGGTGCCTTCGATGGCACCGAAGGGTGTGCCCGAAGAGGCGCCGTGATCGGAGTGGCTGGTGGACATGGTCGTTCCCGCAGTGGATGAATCGTGATCGATTCCCATGCCGGGAGGGGCGGCCATCGCGGCACGGCTTTTCGCTGCGTACTGTTCTACGCCGGCCCGGAGTGGCTCGACTTGATCCAGGTCAATCAGGCAGGAAGGCGATGGCGGGCTCAGCCGTTGTCGCGTTGTCTCGACGGCGAGGTGGAACTGCTGCGGCAGAGCTCGGCGAGCAGGTCCGGTCGACGGATGGTCACCGCTTTGCGGTTGACCTCCAGCACGCCCATTTCCTCGAGTCGCGAGAACAGGCGGCTGACCGTCTCGACCACCAGGCCAAGGTAGTTGGCGATGTCGTAGCGCGACATTGACAGGGTGAGCATGCTGCCGTCGCGCTGCAGGCGCTGGTAGCGGTCGGACAGGCTCTTCAGGAAAATCGCCAGTTGCTCCTGTGCCTGCTGCCGTCCCATCACCACCGTGTGCCGGTGTTCCTCGACCACCTCGCGGCTGACCACCCGCATCAGCTGTCGATGCAGCGCCGGCACCTCGCTGGTGACCTGTTGCAGGCGGTCATACGGCAGCTCGCAGATGCTGCTGCGCTCCAGCGCCTCGGCCTGGCTGACATGCCGGTCCGTGGCCAGCGCGTCGAAGCCGACGATGTCGCCGGGCAGGTGGAAGCCCAGGATCTGCATCGCGCCGGTGTCATCCTGCACGAAGGTCTTCAGTGAACCCGAACGGACCACGTAGAGCGCGTGGAAGGGGTCGCCGTCGCGATACAGCGCACCGCCGCGATCGAGCATGCGCTTGTCGCGGATCGCCATGTCCAGCTTCTCGAGGTCATCGCCGCCGATCCCGGCGGGCAGGCACAGGTCGCTCAAGGCGCAGGACGAACAGCTGCGGCGCAGCTGGCTCAGGTCGAGCACGGTGGATTCGTCGGCCATCGTTTCCTCGGTGGCACCTGCGGTGAACCCGGTTGGGCGCCGCGCCGGTGCGGAGTCTGCACGCACCATAACATGCGGCACGGCCGCCTCACCCGGCCGCCCGCGGGCAGGCCAGCACCGCAAGTGCCGGATCTGCCAATCCGCCTGCGTCAGGCTCAGTCGATCCTGATCGGTTCGTGCAGGCCGGGCAGCTGGCAGTTCACGCCTTGCCCGGTCAGCACGTCCTGCATGGCCTGCATGCCGCGGTCGTATTCGCCGTGCACCAGGAACACCTTGCGCCGCGGTGCATCACCCAGCCAGGCCAGCAGCGAGGGCTGGTCGGCGTGGGCGGAGAAGCCGTTGATCGTCCACACCTGCGCGCGCACCGGGATCTCCTCGTTGAACACGCGCACGCTGGCGGCCCCGTCGATGATCCGCCGCGCCAGCGTGCCTTCCGCGGCATAGCCGACGAACACCACGCTGCTGCGCTCGCGCCACAGGTTGTGCTTGAGGTGGTGACGCACGCGGCCGCCGTTGCACATGCCCGAGCCGGCCAGGATGATCGCGCCGCCGTCGACGTTGTTGATCGCCATCGACTCGGCCGTTTCGCGGGTGAAGTGCAGGCCGGGCATGGCAAACGGGTCGCCGTGCTGCAGTTCGTCCAGGAAGCGCTGGTCAAAGCATTCCCGGTGGCGGCGGAAGATCTCGGTGGCGGAGATCGCCATCGGCGAGTCCAGGAACACCCGTACGTGCGGCGGAATTGCGCCGCTAGCGATGCCGCGGTGCAGGTAATAGAGGATTTCCTGGGTGCGCTCCAGCGCGAAGGTGGGGATCACCACGTTGCCGCGCCGGTTCACCGTGTCGCGGATGGCCTGGTACATCTCGTCCACCGAGTCCGGCACTGAACGGTGCGGACGATCGCCGTAGGTGCTCTCCATCACCACGTAGTCGGCCGGCGGCGCGGGTGTCGGATCGCGCAGGATCGGTCGGCCGGGGTTGCCGAGATCGCCGGAGAACAGCATGCGGCGCTGCCGCTTGCCGTCGTCGAGCTGCAGCAGGATCGACGCGGAGCCGAGGATGTGGCCGGCATCGAGGAAGCGTGCCGTGACACCTTCGACCACCGGCACCGTTTCGTCGTAGCCGACATCCGGGCCAAAGAAGTCCAGCGCTTGCAGCGCCTCGTCCAGGGTGTACAGCGGCGGTGTCACTTCCTCGCCGCGGCGATTGCGGCGTTGCGCCCGGCGCGCCTCTTCCTCCTGCAGGCCGGCCGAATCGAGCATCACCACCCGCGCCAGTTCGCGGGTGGCGGCCGTGGTGATGATGCGACCACGAAAGCCCTGGCTCACCAGTAGCGGGATCCGCCCGCAATGGTCGAGGTGGGCGTGGGTCAGCAGCAATGCATCGATGCCGGCCGGGTCGAAGCCGAACGGCTCGGCATTGGCCCGCTCCACTTCGTCGCTGCCCTGGAACATGCCGCAGTCGATCAGTACGCGGCGATCGTTGCAGGTGACCAGGTGGCAGGAGCCGGTGACCTGTTTGGCGGCGCCGTGGCAGCTGTAGATGATCATGCGGGTCTTGCTCCGGATGGCACAGTCCGGCGGACTTTCCCATGAAGCCGCCGCAACCGTACTGACCGACGTCAATCGCGGATGTCGAAGGGGCTTAAGACCCACGTAAGCCTTCCCGGTTGCAATGCCACCCAAGGCAATCATGCCGATACGGGAGAAGCACCATGAAGCGCATCGTCATCGCACCGTTGTTCCTCGCCGCCGCCGTCCTGTCGGCGTCCGCCTTCGCCGCACCGCAATGCACCAAGGCGCCGCGCGCGCAGTGGCTGACCGAGGCGGCGATGAAGCAGAAGGTGCTCGACCAGGGCTACACCATCAAGGTGTTCCAGGTCTCGGGAAACTGCTACGAGATCTACGGCAAGGACAAGGCGGGCAAGAAAGTGGAGATCTATTTCGATCCCACCGACGGCCGCATCGTCAGGAAGAAGGGCGGTTGATCGTCACCTGACTCGAGCGAGGAAAAGCCATGAACGCGATGGTCAAAGTGTGGGACCCGCTGGTCCGCCTGTTCCACTGGTCGCTGGCGGGCTTGTTCCTCGCCAACTTCTTCACCGACGACGGCGAGCTGGTCCACCGTGGGATCGGTTACGCCGTGCTGGCCCTGCTCGCGGTGCGTTTCGTGTGGGGCTGGGTCGGCACGCGGCACGCGCGCTTCGCCGACTGGGTGCCCGGCCCGCGCCGGGTGCGAGACTACCTGCGCGAGCGCCTGGCCGGGCGCTCGCGACGACAGCTCGGGCACAACCCGGCGGCCGCCGTGATGATCCTGGCGCTGCTGGTCGGCGTGTTGCTGGTCGGTGTCACCGGCTGGCTGCAGACCACAGATCGATTCTTCGGTGAGGGGTGGCTGGAGGAGCTGCACGAAGCGCTGGCCTACGCCGTGCTGGGGCTGGTCGTGCTGCACGTGCTGGCCGCGGTGGGCGAGAGCGTGCATTACGGCGAGAACCTGGTCGCCGCGATGATCCACGGCCGCAAGCATGCGCTGGGGCAGGATGCCGCAGGCGGCGAAAAGACGGCGCCAATTGCTGCAAGTCAAGTGGGCGGATCGATCACGCGAGAAGAATGAGGCCATGCGCGTCCTGCTAGCCGAAGACGACCGGGCACTGGGGCAGGCGCTGGCCGACGGCCTGCGCCAGCTCGGCTATGCGGTGGACTGGATCACCGACGGCAACCAGGCGGCCGCCGCCCTGAGCGACACCGCGTATGCCGCGGCGGTGCTGGACTGGAACCTGCCGCGCAGCAGCGGCCCGGCGATCATCGCCGGCATGCGCCGGCGCCAGGACGCCACCCCGGTGCTGCTGCTGACCGCCCGCGACGAACTGGCCGACCGCGTCGCCGGGCTGGACGCCGGCGCCGACGATTACGTGGTCAAGCCGGTGCACCTGGACGAACTGGCCGCCCGCCTGCGCGCCTTGTTGCGGCGGGCCGACGGCCAGGTCGAGCCGGCGATCCGCGTGGGCGCGCTGGAAGTCACCCCGGCCGCGCGCAGCGCCACGCTTGCCGATGCGCCGCTGGAGCTGACCGCGCGCGAATACGCGTTGCTGGAAATGCTGGTGCGCCATCCCGGGCGTGCGTATTCCCGCGAGCAACTGGAGGATGCGTTGTACGGCTGGGACCGCGAAGTGGCCAGCAACGCGGTGGAAGTGCACATCCATCACCTGCGCCACAAGCTGGGACCAGGCTGGATTCGCACCTTGCGCGGTATCGGCTACGCCATCAATCCGCCCGGCGGGGTTGCCGCGTGATCCGCCCCTCGCTCAACCGGCGGCTGGTGCTGCGGCTGCTGGCCGGCATCGTGCTGGTGTGGTGTGCCGCCGCCGGCTGGCTGGCCTGGCGCAGCCTGCACGAGGTCGACGAGATCTTCGACCAGATGCTGGTGCGCACCGCCGCCAGCGTGTTCGCGGTGATGCCGGACGAGGTCGCCCGCGTCGGTACGGTGCGCCTGCCGGACAAGCCGCTGCTCGGCTCGGACGATACCGCCCAGCGGCCGGCCATCGTGCTGCGCGATGCGCGCGGCGAACTGCTGGTCGAGAGCGCCGAACTGCCGCTGCTGCGCTTCGACCCGGGTGATGCGCACTTCCATTCGATCGTGCACGACGACCGGCGCTGGCGGGTGTTCCAGCGCTGGGATGCGCGGCATCGGTACTGGGTCCAGGTCGGCGCGCCGCTGGACGAGCGCGACGAACTGCTGCGCAAGCTGCTGGCGCCGGCGCTGCTGGCCTTGCTCGCGCTGCTGGTGCTGGTGCCGCCGATCGTGTTTGCCGGTTTGCGCAGCGGGCTGAAACCGCTGCGCCAGCTGGCGCGCAGCCTCTCCGCCGGCACCGATCCGGCCGCCGCCTCGCTCACCGACGCGCGGGTGCCGGTCGAGCTGGCGCCGTTCACCGAGGCGATCGACCAACTGGTCGATCGCCTGCGGCGCAGCCTGGAACACGAACGCCGCTTCACCGCCGACGCCGCGCACGAACTGCGCCACCCGCTGGCGGCGCTGCGGCTGGAACTGGACCTGGCCGGGCGCGGCGACGATGTGCCCGTGCGCGCGCAGCACCTGCAGCGCGCGCAGGCGGCGCTGGACCGCATGCAGCGACTGGTGGCCCAGCTGCTGATGCTGGCGCGGGTCGAGAAACTGGCCGAGCTGGACGACGCCGGCCCGTTGCGTCTGGTGAGCGTGGCCGAAGCCGCCCTGCGCGACGCCAGCGAGCGCGCGGCGGCGCGTTCCATCGAGCTGTCGCTGGACCACGACGGCAACGACTTCGTGCTGGGCAGCCGCAGCCTGCTCGACATCCTGGTGCAGAACCTGCTCGACAACGCGCTGCGCCACGTACCCGACCACGGCCAGGTGAACGTGCGCGTCGGCGGACGCGACGAACAGGTGACACTGGAGGTGAACGACAGCGGCAGCGGCTTCGCCGACGCGGCCGTGGCGCGGCTGGGCGAGCGCTTCCATCGCCCCGAAGGCAGCATCGGTGAAGGCAGCGGGCTGGGCCTGTCGATCGCCCAGGCGATCGCCCGCCTGCACCACGGCGAGCTGGCCTTCGGTCGCTCCGCGCTGGGTGGCGCGCAAGTGAGTTTCAGCCTGCCGCGCGTCGCGACCGACGCGGCGCATGCGCCCGGCTACGCTTGATCCATCGGCCGTCTCATTCTGGAGAACTCCCATGACCGAACCTGCTGGCAAGCTGAGCTTCCAGGTCCTTGCCCATCGCACCGATGCCCACGGCAGCGTCGCCCGCTGCAAGCATGCCGAACTGTCGCTGGATACCGATCTGGCCGGTCGCCTCGATGCGTTCAATCCCGCCGAACTGCTGCTGGCCGCCCTGTCGGCCTGCATGATCAAGAGCATCGAGCGGGTCACGCCGATCCTGAAGTTCCAGTGGCGCGGGGTCGAGGTGCGCGTGCATGGCGTGCGCCAGGACGTGCCGCCGCGGCTGGAATCGATCGACTACGAGATCCTGGTGGACAGCGACGAGAGCGAGCAGCGCCTGGCCTTGTTGCACGACAACGTGCGCAAGTTCGGCACGGTATTCAACACGGTGGCGCCGGGCACGCGTCTTTCCGGCGTGCTGCGGCGAGCGGATGGGAGGAGGGCCGACGGCTGAATGGCATCGTCGCATCGGGAGCCACCCTGCGGTCGGGCTCGTCGAAGGCCGGGCCGCCGCGCCTTCACTGTCCCCAGCTGACGAACATCACCACGGCCGCCGTCGCCATGGCCGCAGTAGCCAACCAGCCGAAGATCTTCAGCGGCCACGGCATGGTGAACTTGCCCATGACCTTGCGCCGCGAGCCCATCAGCATCATCACGACCATCAATGGCACAGCGGTGACGCCGTTGACCACCGCGCTCCAGTACAAGGCCTTGATCGGGTCCAGCGGCGTCAGGTTCAGCGCGATGCCGGCGAGGCTGGCGACGATCAGTACGGTGTAGAAAAAACGGGCGTTCTGCGGCTTGTATTCCAGCCCGCTGCGCTGACCGAAGGCGCCGGCGGCGGCATAGGCGGTGGCGCCGGCCAGCACCGGTACGGCGAGCAGGCCGGTGCCGATGATCCCGGCGGCGAACAGCGCGAAGGCCAGGTCGCCAGCCAGTGGCCGCAGTGCCGCGGCCGCTTCGGCGGAGGTCTGGATGTCGACCTTGCCGTGTGCGTGCAGCACGATCGCGGCGGTGAGGATGATGAAGAAGGCAATCAGGTTGGAGAAGATCATGCCGACCGTGGTGTCGATGCCGATGCGGCGCAGGGCGCTCGGCGCCTGCTTCGGCGCGCGGCGCAGCGGCTTGCGGCGTTTGCTGGAGGTCATTTCCTCGACCTCCTGCGCCGCCTGCCAGCAGAACAGATAGGGGCTGATGGTGGTGCCGAGCAGGGCGACCAGGCCGACCGCGTATTGCGCATTCCAGCGGATGGGCGGCAGCACCAGGCTCTTCAGTACGGCCAGCCACGGCACGCCGATCACCAGCACGGTGGCCACGTAGGCAAACAGGCTGAGGGTGAGCAACTTCAGGATCGGGGCGTAACGGGTGAACGGTATGAACACCTGCAGCACCAGCGACAACAGCGCGAAACCCGCCGCGTAGAGCAGCGCCGGTCCGCCGATCAGCAGTTGCAGCGCGGCGCCCATGGCACCGATGTCGGCCGCCAGGTTGATCACGTTGGCGAACACCAGCGAGGCCGTCAACGCGTAGACCAGCGGATGCGGATAGTGCTTGCGCATGCCGTCCATCAGGCCGTGGCCGGTGACGCGGCCGATGCCGGCGCTGACCGCCTGGATCGCGATCATCAGCGGCATGGTCAGCACGACGCACCACAGCATGCCGTAGCCGAATGCGGCCCCCACCTGCGAGTAGGTGGCGATCCCGCTGGGGTCGTCGTCGGCCGCGCCGGTGACCAGGCCTGCGCTCAGGTTGGCCCACACCGGCCTTTCGGTACCGCCATCTTCGGTGTTCCTGCGCACGGTCATGGGTGTTTCCGGTGGAGTGGTTGCCGACTGGGCCGGTGTCGCAGGTCAGTGCCCGTTGCCCAAGTGTGGTCGGGAGTCGGTGCGGTTGCACGACATGCGGCAATGTGCAGCATCGGAATTCACGGATACGGGTACATACTGCGGGCATACCGGGCTTCCAGCCCGCCGGGGAGACTGTCGATGGCGACCCACCTGGATTGTCCGCCGGCCGATGCCGGATCGTTGCGGGGCATCGATGCGTGGTGGCGCGCGGCGAACTACCTCTCGGTCGGGCAGATTTACCTGCGCGCGAATCCGCTGCTGCGCGAACCGCTGGCCCCGGCGCACATCAAGCGCATGTTGCTTGGCCACTGGGGCACCACACCGGGGCAGAACTTCATCTACGCGCACCTGAACCGGGTGATCAGGCAACACGATCTGGACATGCTCTACCTCTCCGGGCCCGGCCATGGCGGGCCCGCCGTGGTGGCCAATGCCTACCTCGACGGCACCTACAGCGAGGTCTATCCGCAGATCGGCCGGGACGAGGCCGGCTTGCAGCGGCTGTTCAAGCAGTTCTCGTTCCCGGGAGGCATAGCCAGCCATGCCTCGCCGGAGTGCCCGGGCTCGATGCACGAGGGCGGCGAACTCGGCTACTCGCTCAGCCATGCGTTCGGCGCCGTCTTCGACAACCCCGGCTTGATCGCCGCCTGTGTCGTGGGCGATGGCGAGGCGGAGACGGGGCCGCTGGCCACGGCGTGGCACTCGAACAAGTTTCTCGACCCGGTGGGCGATGGCGCGGTGCTGCCGATCCTGCATCTGAACGGCTACAAGATCGCCAATCCCACCGTGCTGGCACGCATCGGCCATGACGAGCTGGAGCAGCTGTTGCGCGGCTACGGCTGGACGCCGCATTTCGTGGTGGGCAGCGAACCGGCGGCCATGCACCAGGCGATGGCCGCGACGCTGGACGCCGTGGTGGCGCAGATCCGCCAGATCCAGCGCGACGCCCGCGAAGGCGGCGTCACCACCCGGCCGCGCTGGCCGATGATCGTGCTCGATTCGCCCAAGGGCTGGACCGGCCCGGCCGTGGTCGACGGACGGCCAAACGAAGGCACGTTCCGCGCCCACCAGGTGCCGTTGTCGATCTCGTCGACGAGCCCGCCGGAACACCTGGCGCAGCTCGAGGCGTGGCTGCGCAGCTATCGGCCGGAAGAACTGTTCGACGAGGAAGGCCGTTTCCGCGCGGAGTGGGCCGCATTGGCGCCGACCGGGACGCGTCGCATGAGCGCGAACCCGCACAGCAATGGTGGCCTGCTGTTGCGCGACCTGAACATGCCGGATTTCCGCGACTACGCCGTCGACGTGCCGATCCCCGGCGTGCCCGGCATCGGGGACACGCGGGTGCTCGGGCCGTTCCTGCGCGACGTGATCCGGGGCAACGCCGAGCAGCGCAACTTCCGCATGTTCGGGCCGGACGAGACGCTGTCCAACGGCCTGGGCGCGGCGTTCGAGGTCACCGATCGGCAATGGCAGGCCACTACCTTGCCGGGCGACGAGTTTCTCGCCCCGAGCGGGCGGGTGGTGGAGATGCTCAGCGAGCACCAGTGCGAAGGCTGGCTGGAAGGCTATCTGCTGACCGGGCGCCATGGCCTGTTCAACTGCTACGAGGCATTCATCCATATCGTCGATGCCATGTTCAACCAGCACGCGAAGTGGTTGAAGATGACCGCGGCGATTCCGTGGCGGCGCAAGATCGCCTCGCTGAATTACCTGCTGGCGTCGCATGTGTGGCGACAGGACCACAACGGTTTCACCCACCAGGATCCGGGTTTCATCGACCACGTGATCAACAAGAAGGCCAGCATCGTGCGGGTGTACCTGCCGCCGGATGCGAACTGCCTGTTGTCGGTGATGGACCATTGCCTGCGCAGCCGGCACTACGTCAACGTGGTGGTCGCGGGCAAGCATCCGGCGCCGCAATGGCTGGCGATGGATGCGGCGGCGAGCCATTGCAGCCAGGGCATCGGCCTGTGGCCGTGGGCCAGCAGCGATCAGCACGATGAGCCGGACGTGGTGATGGCCTGCGCCGGTGACGTGCCCACGCTGGAAACGCTGGCCGCGATGTCGATCCTGCGCCGTTACCTGCCGGAGCTGAAGGTGCGCGTGGTCAACGTGGTCGACCTGATGAAGCTGCAGTCGCCCAGTGAACATCCGCATGGCCTGGACGATGACGACTTCGACCAGTTGTTCACCCGCGACACGCCGGTGATCTTCGCCTTCCACGGCTACCCGACACTGATCCACCGCCTGACCTACCGGCGCGCCAACCACGACAACCTGCACGTGCACGGCTACCGGGAGGAGGGCACCATCACCACCGCGTTCGACATGACGGTGCTCAACCAGCTCGACCGTTTCCATCTGGTGATCGACGTGATCAACCGGGTGCCGCGGGCAGGCGAGCGCGGCATCTACCTCAAGCAGAAGCTGCTGGACAAGCTGGTCGAGCACAAGCGGTACATCGACGAGAACGGCGAGGACCTGCCGGAGATCCGCAACTGGGCGTGGAGCGCGGAGACCGCAGGCATGCTGGCGTAAGGCCGTGCCGTGCTTCAATGGCGAATGAGGGTGGCGGCAGCGCTGGCGGCCACCCATTCCTCGTTGGTGGGTTCCACCACCACGCACACCTTGCTGGCCGCGCTGGAGATCACGGGGGCATGGGCGGCATTCGCCGAGGGGTCCAGCGCGATGCCGAGAAAGCCCAGGGCGGCGCAGATGCGTTCGCGGATCGCCGCGTTGTGCTCGCCGATGCCGGCGGTGAACGCCAGCATGTCCAGGCCGTTCAGCGCCGCCGCCAGCGCACCCACTTCGCGCACCGCGCTGCGCACATACAGGTCCAGCGCTTCGCGTGCGCGTGCGTCGTCCTCATGCTGCAACAACATGCGCGGATCGGACGAGATGCCGGAAACGCCGAGCAGGCCGGACTCGTGGTACAGCATCCGCGCCACCTGTTCGAGCGACAGTTTGCGGATCTCCATCAGGTAGATCACCGCGCCGGGGTCGAGCGCGCCGCAACGCGTGCCCATCATCAATCCATCCAGCGCGGAGAAGCCCATGGTGGTGGCGACACTGCGCAGATCCTGCAGCGCGCACAGGCTGGCGCCGCTGCCCAGGTGCGCCACGATCGTGCGGCCGCGCGCGGCCACGCCGTAGCGCTCGCCCAGGGCCTGTGCCACGTAGGCATACGACAGGCCGTGGAAGCCGTAGCGCCGCAAGCCCTGCTGCCAGGCCGAGCGTGGCAGTGGCAGCATTTTTTCCACGGTGGGCATGCTCTGGTGGAAGGCGGTGTCGAAGCAGGCGACTTGCGGCAGTTGCGGCTGTTCATCCAGCAGCGCGGCGATCGCTTCCAGCGCAAAGGGTTGGTGCAGCGGCGCCAGCGGGACGTAGCTCTTCAGGTCGGCCAGCACCCCCGCATCGACCCGCGTCGGCTCGAAATACTTGCTGCCGCCATGCACGACACGGTGAGCGACCGCCACGATCCGGCCATCTTCCAGGCGATCCACGATGCGTTGGCGCAGCAACGTCAGGGCCGACAGGTACGGCTGCCCGGCATCCAGTGTCAGTGGCTCGACAGCGGTGTCGATCGCGCTGAACACCGGCGTGGCGCCGGTGATGCCTTCGATCGCGCCGCTCCAGTGCGGCGTGCGCGACAGCGGCGTGTGGCTGGCGTCGAACAGCGCGAACTTGATGCTGGAGGAGCCGCAGTTCAGCACCAGGATCAGCGGGCGGCCGGTGGCGTCGGTCATGGCGGTGAGCGCCGGTAGTGGTGGGCGATCAGCACGGCCAGCGCGCAGGAGGCGATGCGCGATTCGCGCGGGTCGGCGCGGCTGGTCAGCACGATCGGCACGCGCGCACCCACCACCACCGCCGCGCTGGTGGCGCCGCCAAGGTATTCCAGCTGCTTGGCCAGCATGTTGCCGCTTTCCAGGTCGGGCACCAGCAGGATGTCGGCGCGGCCGGCCACATCCGAGGCGATGCCCTTGATCTTCGCGGCGGCGGCGGAGATCGCGTTGTCGAAGGCCAGTGGGCCGTCCAGGATCGCGCCGGTGATCTGGCCGCGATCGGCCATCTTGCACAGCGCGGCCGCGTCCAGCGTGGCTTGCATGCGCGGGTTGATCGTCTCCACCGCGGCCAGTATCGCCACGCGCGGCGTGGCCACGCCCAGGATGTGGGCCAGGTCGATCGCGTTGCGCACGATGTCGGCCTTGTCCTCCAGCGTCGGCGCGATGTTGATCGCGCCATCGGTGATGATGAACGGACGGGGGTAGGCCGGCGTTTGCATCAGGTAGCAGTGCGAGATGCGCCGCGCCGTTCGCAGGCCGGAGGTGGCGGCCACCACCGCGGCCATCAATTCGTCGGTATGCAGGCTGCCTTTCATCAGCGCGTCGACGTGTCCGCTGGCGGCCAGCGCCACCGCCCGGTCCGCCGCCGCGTGGCTGTGGGGCACGTCTTCGATGGGAATGCCGGCCAGGTCGAGCGCGCCGTCTTTCGCGACCTGCTCAAGCTTGTGGCGTGGCGCCACCAGCACCGGCTCGATCAGTCCGCAGCGCCGGGCATCCAGCGCGGCGGCCAGGCTGGTGGCATCGCAAGGATGGACCACCGCCATGCGCACGGCACCCAGCTGCCCCGCGCGCTCCAGCAGCGGTTCTCCGATGGTGGTGTGGGCTGGCGTCGTGGTCATGGCGTGGCCTTCGCTGGGCCGGCGTGAGGTGGATGGGGGCGGGCCGGCGTGGGTGAAGATATCGCCTGTGGCGCGGTCGCGGGTCAAGGCGCCACAAACGCGCGCGGCCGCACATGTGTCGCGCGGCGCAAGAACTCCAGCCACGCGATCGCTGCCAGCAGCATGCCGGCGCTGGCGAGCAGCAGGGGGGCGTTGGGCAGGGCCAGGCCCATCACGCCGCGGAAAAAGGGCACGCCGATCACGATGACGAGCATCGCCGTCACGGCGCCGAACATCCGCCGCAGCCAGGGGTTCTTCGCCGGATGGCGGGCCAGCATGGGGTGGGACAAGTCGCGGTTGGCCAGCGTCAGCAGGAACAGTCCCATGATCAGCGCGATGAACACGGCGCTGCGGCTCTGCACGGCGTCCATTCCCTGGCCGGGCAGCAGTCCGTAGCCGAGCAGCAGGATGCCGGCGAAGCCCAGTCCCTGGATCACGGCGAAGCGCAGGTTGGCCGCGGCGAACGGGGAGTCGGACGCTGCGCGCGGTGGCCGGCGCATGATGTCGTCGTCGGCCGGCTCGGCTTCGAACACGATCGAGCAGGCCGGGTCGATCAAGAGTTCCAGCAGCACGATGTGCACCGGCATCAGCAGCACCGGCCAGTGCAGCAGGGCGGGCACCAGCGCCAGCGCGATGATCGGCATGTGCACCGCGAACACGAAGCGGGTGGCCTTGGTGATGTTGTCGTAGATGCGCCGGCCCTGGCGGATCGCGCTGACGATGCTGGCGAAGCTGTCGTCCAGCAGCACCAGCGCGGCGGCCTCGCGCGCCACGTCGGTGCCGCGCTCGCCCATCGCGATGCCGACGTCGGCGGCCTTCAGCGCGGGCGCGTCGTTGACGCCGTCGCCGGTCATCGCCACCACTTCGCCGCCTTCGCGCAGCAATTGCACCAGGCGCAGTTTCTGCTCGGGCTTGAGTCGCGCGCAGAGGTCGACGCGACGCAGCCGTTCACGCAGCGCGACGTCGTCCAGCGCGGCCATTTCCGCACCGGTGATCACCTCGGCGCGCTCGCTCAAGCCCACCTCGCGGGCAATCGCCCGTGCGGTGGCGGGGTGGTCGCCGGTCATCATGATGATGCGGATGCCGGCGCTGCGGCATTCGGCGATCGCCGCCGGCACTTCCGGGCGTGGCGGGTCGACGAAGCCGAGCAGGCCGAGGAAGCGGAAGTCGAAATCGTGCTGGCTGCGCGGCCACGCCTCGCCCTGCCATTCGCCGCGGGCCACGCCGAGCACACGCAGGCCGCGCTCGGCCATCGATTCGACCTGGCGCAGGATCGCGGCAGCGGCATCCGCGTCCAGGTGGCACAGGTCGATCACCGCTTCGGGTGCGCCCTTGGTGGCCAGCAGGTGCGCATCGCGGGCATCGCCGCGGAACACGTGGGTCATCGCCAGGATTTCCGGCGACAGCGCGTATTCGAATTCCGGCGCCCACTCGGCGTGCACGTGTTCGGTGTTGGTGAGCCAGCGCAGGCCGAACTGCTGGATCGCCTTTTCCATCGGGTCGAACGGGTCGGCCGGCGTGGCCAGCATGGCGAACTCGACCAAGGCGTGGAACGGCTCGGGCAATGCGTCGGCGCCGGCGTCACGGAAGGTGTCGCCGATCAGGTCCAGCTCGGCCACCTGCATGCGGTTCTGCGTCAGCGTGCCGGTCTTGTCCACCGCCAGCACCGAGATCGCGCCCAGCGCCTCCACCGCCGGCACCCGCCGGGTCAGCACCTTGTGCTTCGAAATGCGCCATGCGCCCAGCGCGAGGAACACGGTGAGGATCACCGGGATCTCTTCCGGCAGGATCGCCATGGTCAGCGCAATGCCGGCCAGCACGCTCTCCAGCAGGCCGTGGCTGTCCCACAGCCAGCCGAGCAGTGTGTACGTCGTGGCCAGCAGCAGGCCGCCGATGGTGAGGTTGCGGATCAGCCGGCGCGATGCACGCTGCAAGCCGGACACCGGTTCGGCCGTGTCGACCAGCGCCTGGCCGATGCGACCGACCGCGGTGGCGCCGGCGATGGCGCGGACCTCGGCGACGCCCACGCCCTTGGTCGCCACGGTGCTGGCAAACAACTGGCCGGTGTCTTCGCCGGGAAGCTTGGTGACCGGCACCGCCTCGCCGGTGAGCAGCGATTCGTTGACGTCGAGATGCCCGTCCAGCAACACCGCATCCGCGGCGACGCGGTCGCCCTCGTGCAGCACCAGCAAGTCGCCGACCACCACTTCGCGGCCGGGAATGCGCACTTCCTCGCCGCCGCGGATCACCAGCGCGCGCGGCGCGGACAGCTCGCGCAGCGATTCCAGCGCGCGCTGGGTCTTGCGCTCCTGCGCCAGCGTGATGCCGATCACCACGAACACGAAGGACAGCAGGAACGCCGCCTCGGCGCGGTCGCCCAGTGCCAGGTAGAGCCCGCCAGCAACCAGCAGCATCAGGAACATCGGTTCGGTCAGCACGCCGCCCACGATCGCGAGCATGCTGCGCGGCGTGTTGCCCGGCAGCAGGTTCGGGCCGTCCGCGGCCAGCCGGCGCGCCGCCTCGGCCGGGCCGAGGCCGTGGCGCGCCGGTGCCGCTGCCTTGTCGTTCATGCCGCGGTCTGCCGGCCGTTGCTCAACGGCAGACCAGTACCGGCACGTCGCCGTTCAGGATGACCTTGTGCGTCTCGCTGCCGAGCAGCAGCCGGTCGAAGCCGCGCCAGCCGTGCGAGGCCATCACTATCAGGTCGCACTGCTGCTTGCGCGCGGCGCCGACGATGGCCGCGTAGGGCCGCGCGTCGGTCTCGTGGCTGCTCTCGCAGGGAACTCCGGCGGCCTGCGCGCGCTGGCTCACGTCGGCCAGGTACTTCTCGGCGTTGGCGATGGCCTCGCTGGTATAGGTCGGCTCGTTGGCCTGGATGATCTCCGCGAAGTAGATGGAAGCGGGGAACGGTGCGATCACGTGGAAGGCGTACACGCTGGCGCCCAGCCGGGCGGCCAGCTCGATGCCGGTGTCGACGGCGCGCAGGGACAGTTCGGAACCGTCGACGGGCAGCAGGATATGTTTGAACATGGGGAACTCCTCAAATGCTCTGGGTAATCAGCGGCAGGTATAGCCGCCATCGATGACCAGCTCGCTGCCGGTCACGAACTTCGACTCGTCGGAGGCAAGATAGACCACGCCCCAGGCGATATCGTCCGGGTCGCCCATGTGGCCCAGCGGATGCAGCGCGCCGACCTCGCGACGGTGTTGTTCGGGGTCACCGCCCATGGACGCGACGTGCTGCTCGACCATCGGCGTCCAGATGAAGCCGGGATGGATCGAATTCACCCGGATGCGATCGGCGGCGTACAGCAGCGCGTCGGTCTTGCTCATCAGGCGGACCGCCCCCTTGGACGCATGGTACGGCGGCACGTCGGGCGCGCCGACCAGGCCATAGATCGACGACAGGTTGATGATGCTGCCACCACCGGCTGCGCGCAGCGGCGCGATCGCGTGCTTGGTACCGAAGAACACGCCCTTCACGTTGACCGCCTGCACCCGATCCCATTCGGCCTCGGTGAGTTCGTGCGTCGGCTTGTTCGGACCGGCGATGCCGGCATTGTTGACGAGGATGTCCAGCCGTCCGAACGCGGCGACGGTGGCGGTGATCGCCGCCGCGACATCGGCTTCCAACGAGACGTCGGCAGGGAAGAAGCGGGTGTCTTCACCGAGCTCCGCCACCAACTGCCGACCCGGCCCGTCGGGCAGGTCGACGACGGCTACCCGGGCGCCTGCCGCCACCATGCGGCGCACGCAGGCGGCGCCGATGCCCACGGCGCCGCCAGTCACCAGCGCCACTTTTCCGCTCAACCTGCCCATGGCCATGTCTCCTCCGGGAGACTCAGCATGTGCCTGTCGGCGTGGCCAGGTGTTGATCGGGATCAACTGGACATGCTGCCGCCGCGTCAACCTCGCCGAGGCGGGTCATCTCAGCTTGGCGCAAGTGGCGGCCTGGGTGGAGTTGGCCGGGGCGCCGCGGACGCGGCCCGCATTGGAAACCACCACGGTGAGAGCATCGCCGGCATGCGCAGGTTGGCAGAACAGCAAGGTGATGTTGCTGCCACCGGCGGTGCCGTCCGGGTGAAATCGCACGATGTGCCGACCGTTGCTGCTCTGGATGATCAGCTTTCCGCGATGACTGTTGCCGACATCCAGCGGATGTCCATCGGGCTGATCGTCGCCGTTGCGGTCGTGCGCCACCAGCCAGCCGCTTTCCCAGCGGATGGCACTGCTGCAGCTGCCGCCGTCCACGCTGGGACAGAACAGCGCGCGTCGGCCGCTCATCACGGCCGCCTGGCGCGTGCGCTGCAGGGCGCTGATGAAGTCCATCTGGGCAACCCGCAATTCGTTGCGGCCGAGCATGCGATGCAGGGAAGGCGTGGCCACGCTGGCCAGGATGCCGATGATGGCGAGCACCATGACCTGCTCGATCAGGGTGAAACCGGTTTGCCCGTGCCCTGGCCTGCGTTTCCCGGATATTGTCACGGCGTCGCCTCCTGCGTGGACCGGACGTCCATGCTATGGCGCAGGTGTTTCCCCTCCAGTGGCCGGGCAGCCTTTGGTCCGTCGGCTTCTGGTGACACTCCCTGTCAGCAGGCCCGATTTAAAATGGCGTACCGCGCCCACATCTGTAGCCGATGACTGATCGTTTCCAACTCGCCGCCCCCTACCAGCCCGCCGGCGACCAGCCGCAGGCCATCACCCGCCTGGCCGAGGGTTTCGAGGCCGGCCTGGCCGCGCAGACCCTGCTCGGCGTCACCGGCTCGGGCAAGACCTACACCATCGCCAACGTGATCGAACGCGTGCAGCGGCCGACCATCGTGATGGCGCCGAACAAGACGCTGGCGGCGCAGTTGTACGGCGAGTTCAGGGAATTCTTTCCGCACAACGCGGTGGAGTACTTCGTCAGCTATTACGATTACTACCAGCCGGAAGCCTACGTGGTGGCGTCGGACACCTTCATCGAGAAGGATGCCTCGATCAACGAGCACATCGAGCAGATGCGGCTGTCGGCGACCAAGGCGTTGCTGTCGCGGCGCGACTCGATCATCGTGGCCACCGTGTCGGCGATCTACGGCCTGGGCAATCCGGAGGACTACCTGTCACTGCGCCTGATCCTGGCCACCGGCGAACGCATCGACCAGCGCAAGCTGATCCACCAGCTGACCGAGCTGCAGTACACCCGCAACGAGACGGAGCTGCGCCGCGGCACCTACCGCGTGCGCGGCGAGATCATCGACGTGTTCCCGGCCGAATCGGAAACCGAGGCGCTGCGTATCGAGCTGTTCGACGGCGAAGTGGAAAAGATGGCGCTGTTCGACCCGCTGACCGGCGAGACGATCCGCAAGGTGCAGCGCTACACCGTCTATCCCCGCACCCATTACGCCAGCACCCGCGAGAGCGTGCTCAACGCGATCGAGACGATCAAGCTCGAGCTGAAGGATCGGCTGGAATATCTCTACCGGGAAAACAAGCTGGTCGAGGCGCAACGGCTGGAGCAGCGCACCCGCTTCGACCTGGAGATGATGGCCGAGGTCGGCTACTGCCAGGGCATCGAGAACTACTCGCGCCACCTCACTCGCCGCGCGCCGGGGGAGCCGCCGCCCACGCTGTTCGACTACCTGCCGGCCGACGGTCTGCTGGTGGTCGACGAGTCCCACGTCACCGTGCCGCAGCTGGGCGCGATGTACAAGGGTGACCGCTCGCGCAAGGAAACCCTGGTCGAGTTCGGCTTCCGGCTGCCATCGGCGATGGACAACCGGCCGCTGCGTTTCGAGGAATGGGAGGAGCGCGTGCCGCGGACGATCTATGTTTCCGCCACGCCGCGCGACTACGAGCTGCTGAAATCCGGCGATGCGGTAACCGAGCTGGTGGTGCGCCCGACCGGCCTGGTCGATCCCGAAGTGGAGGTGCGCCCGGTGCGCACCCAGGTCGACGACCTGCTCAGCGAGGCGCACAAGCGCATCGCCATGGGCGACCGCGTGCTGGTCACCACGCTGACCAAGCGCATGGCCGAGAATCTCACCGAATACCTGTCCGAACACGACGTGAAGGTGCGCTACCTGCACTCGGACATCGAGACGGTCGAGCGCAGCGAGATCATCCGCGACCTGCGGCTGGGCGAGTTTGACGTGCTGGTCGGGATCAACCTGCTGCGCGAAGGCCTGGACATGCCCGAGGTGTCGCTGGTGGCGGTACTCGACGCCGACAAGGAAGGGTTCCTGCGCTCCACCGGCTCACTGATCCAGACCATCGGCCGTGCCGCCCGCAACGTGCGGGGCAAGGCGATACTGTATGCCGACAACGTCACCCGCTCGATGCAGGCCGCGATGGATGAAACCGCCCGCCGTCGCGAAAAGCAGCTGGCGTACAACGAAGCGCACGGGATAACGCCAAAGACCGTGGTGCGGCGCATCGCCGACATCATGGAAGGGGCGCGCAGCGATGCCGGCAACCGCCGTGGCGGCAAGTCATCGTCCCGCAGTCAGGGCGCCGTGGCGGAGCAGGCCGCCGATTACGCAGGCATGAGCTCACAGCAGGCTTCGGCACTGCTGAAAAAGCTGGAGACGCAGATGTACAAGCACGCGCAGAACCTGGAATTCGAGGATGCCGCCCGTTTGCGCGACCAGATCCATCAATTGCGCGAGCAGTCGCTGCGTTGAGCCGGGAAACCCGTCGCCGGCGGGATATTGTCGATCGCCTTCGGCTCCCGTATACTGCGCGGCTCGCGTCGTCAGTCAGGCGCGATACGGGCGGTTAGCTCAGCGGTAGAGCACTACCTTGACATGGTAGGGGTCACAAGTTCGATCCTTGTACCGCCCACCAATTGAAATCCAGAAGCGGCGCGATCCCCAGGGTCGCGCCGCTTCTGTTTTGCGGCCTCGGAACCGGCATTCCGGCCATTCGCGGAATGGCGGACGAAGCGAGCGGGTACCGCCGGAAGCCGCGGGCGGCGGCGTCGGAATTACGGATTCGGCCCGATGCGGAATTCGCTGCGGATCACCTCCCGAACGGTGGTGCCGATGCACGGCTGAAACAGGAGTTGGCAGCCATGGTACCCCGACGTCGAACTGGCCGAGCCACCGATTTTCCCGCAATGGGCAGTTCGGTGAACCGGACGGCCGGCCGCGCCGCGTTTGACCCGGGCTGGCCGGCTCCCGTCCCCGTGCCTCGATCACCGGGACGGGGCAAAGACCTACAGAATCTTGCGTCCTGCGATGCTTCTCAAACACACGATGCAACAGCAATTGTCGTGTCGCGGCGATCGCCCGGCATGGGCCGGTTGTTAGTTTGTTGTCATAACCGTCGACGGGCTCAAATTCAGCTTGCAGACAGGCGATTGCGGATGTACGTTATCCGGCGAACCAGTCTGGTTCAGGATGGAAGCGGAGCGCAGAAACCTGCCGTTCCGCGATAGCAGATTCAGGGGCCTCCGGGTATCACGGACTGTGCTGACCAGTGCAGCATTTCGGTGACGATAGTTGTACGGGGGCTGCAAGACACTTCATTGCTGCGATTCGGCAGCTGGCGCGTTCGTCCGGATGAGGCGGGCCTTGCCATGAGGTGGAAAGATCCAGGGCGGGGCAGGCAAGGAGCCCCGTCGAGCCTGTCCGACGCATGGAATGAAGGGGGTGGACGATCACGCTTGCGAACCATCTGGTGATATCGGGTCTGATCCGGAGGCAGTGCCGCGATCCCCGCTGTGCGCCCCATGGGCGCCGGAGCCTGCGGTTTGCAGTGTTTCGAAATTGCGCAATTCCAATTGATGCAATGTCCGGCTGATCGAACCGGCCCGGCTGTGCAGCGCATGTGCGCTACCAGCTTTCGGGGTGTCGGGCAGCGGCAATGAGGGGCATCAATGCAAATCCCGGCAGTTCTCCGTCGCGGTCATCTCGCGATGCAGGAACGTCGGCCCACCGATATAGGGTTTTTTGCGGCAGGCGCACATTGGTGCCGCACCGAATTGATCGTTCCGTTCGAACTGCAAGAGCATTTACCGGGAGACAAGGCATGGCCAAGCAAAGCAGTCAGAAGTTCATCGCGCGCAACCGTGCGCCGCGCGTGCAGATCGAATACGACGTCGAGGTCTACGGCGCGCAGAAGAAGGTCCAGGTTCCGTTCGTGATGGGCGTGATGTCGGATCTCTCCGGTGCCAACGCTGGCGAACTGCCCTCGATCGAGGATCGCAAGGCGCTGGAGATCGATGTCGACAACTTCGACAACCGGTTGCAGTCGATGAAGCCCCGGGTGACGTTTGCCGTTCCCAACACGCTGACCGGCGAAGGCAATCTCGCGGTCGACATCACGTTCGAGAGCATGGACGACTTTTCGCCGGCGGCGGTGGCCCGCAAGGTGGGCGCCGTAGCCAAGTTGCTCGAAGCGCGTACCCAGCTTGCCAACCTCGACACCTACATGGACGGCAAGGCCGGCGCGGAGAATCTGATCGCCCAGGCACTGAAGGACCCGGCGCTGCTGCAATCGCTGGCTTCAGCGCCGAAGCCGTCCGACGACAACAACAAAGACGGGGAGTAAGCACGCATGGCAACCGAGAAACTAGCCGAACAGGGTGGCGCCACCGAGACTCTGGACGCCGGCGATTTTGCTGCGCTGCTGAACAAGGAATTCAAGCCCAAGAGCGACCGCGCCAAGGAAGAAGTGGAATCGGCTGTTCGCACCCTGGCCGAACAGGTGTTGAGCCGTTCCGACATCGTTTCGGACGACGTTGCGCAGACCATCAACGCCTACATCGCCGAGATTGACCGCAAGCTCAGCGAGCAGATCAACCTGATCATGCACCACGCCGATTTCCAGAAGCTGGAGAGCGCGTGGCGCGGCCTGCATCACCTGGTCAACAACACCGAAACGGATCAGCAGCTGAAGATCCGCGTGTTGAACATCTCCAAGAAGGATCTGGCCAAGACCCTGAAGCGCTACAAGGGCACGGCCTGGGATCAGAGCCCGATCTTCAAGAAGATGTACGAGGAAGAGTACGGCCAGCTCGGTGGTGAACCCTACGGCTGCCTGGTGGGTGACTACTATTTCGACCACAGCCCGCCCGACGTCGAGCTGCTGAGCGGTATCGCACAGGTCGCGGCGGCGGCGCATGCACCGTTCATTTCCGCAGCGGCATCCACGCTGATGGGCATGGACAGCTGGAACGAGCTGGCCAATCCGCGTGATCTGGCCAAGGTGTTTTCCACTCCGGACTACGCCGCATGGCGTTCGCTGCGTGAGTCGGATGACGCCAAGTACATCGGTCTGACCATGCCGCGCACGCTCGCGCGCCTCCCGTATGGCTCCAAGACCGATCCGGTCGAGGAGTTCAATTTCGAAGAGGACACCAGTGGCGCCGACTCTTCCAAGTACACCTGGCAGAACGCGGCCTACTCGATGGCGGTGAACATCAACCGTTCGTTCAAGGAATACGGCTGGTGCTCGCGTATCCGCGGCATCGAGTCCGGTGGTGCGGTGGAAGGTCTGCCGGCGCACACGTTCCCCACCGACGACGGTGGCGTGGACATGAAGTGCCCGACCGAAATCGCCATCACCGACCGTCGTTCGGCCGAGCTGGACAAGATGGGCATGATGCCGCTGGTTCACCGGAAGAACTCGGACATGGCGGCATTCATCAGCGCGCAGTCGCTGGCCAAGCCGGACGAGTACGACGATCCGGACGCGACCGCGAACGCGGCCCTCGGCGCACGTCTGCCGTACATGTTCGCCTGCTGCCGCTTCGCGCATTACCTGAAGTGCATCGTCCGGGACAAGATCGGCTCGTTCAAGGATCGTGATGCGATGGAGCGGTGGCTGGGGTCCTGGATCGGCCAGTACGTCGACGGTGACCCGGCCAACTCCAGCGAGGAAACCAAGGCGCGCAAGCCTCTGTCCGCGGCGGAAGTCATCGTGGAAGAAGTGGAGGGCGCACCGGGTTTCTACACCTCGAAGTTCTTCCTCAAGCCGCATTACCAGCTGGAGGGTTTGACGGTGTCCTTGCGGCTGGTTTCCCGCCTGCCGTCTGCGGCAAAGAGCTGACGCTCCTGCCAGATGTTCGTTTCATGAAGTGGTTGCACGCAACATCGCCGGATCGTTGGTGAAGAGTAGAAGGCCAATCCGGTTCAATTGACCAAAACTGACAAGGAGAATTCTCATGGCATTAGACATGCATCTGGAGTTGAAGGGCGGTTCGGTCACCTTTACCGGTGAGTCGAAGCACAAGAAGCACGCTGGCAAGATTCAGCTCCTGGCCTGGTCGTGGGGCATGTCGCAGAGTGGCTCGTTCGGCCATGGCAGCGGCGGCGGCGCCGGCAAGGCCAACGTCCAGGACATCAGCATCACGAAGTATGTGGACAAGAGCTCGACGCAGTTCATGAAGGCCCTGACCACCGGCGCCCATTCCGATTCGGCGATCCTTTATGTGTCCAAGGCCGGCGGCACGCAGGATGACTACCTGAAAGTCACGCTCACCAGCGTGATGGTCACCAGCTACAGCACCGGTGGCTCGGGTGGTGAGGACATGCTGACCGAGAACATCTCGCTCGCGTTTGCCAAGTTCGAAGTCGCCTATTCCACCCAGGACGACAAGGGCAAGGTCAGCGAAGCCGGTACGGTCGCGTACAGCGTCGAAGAAGTCGCTTAAACCGCGCGGTGCTCCCCGGCTTCCAGCCGGGGTTGAACCCCGGGGCCTTCGTTCTGGTCGTCCCGTGAATGCACGCGCAGGCATGATCGAAGATCGTGCCTCGCGTGATTTTCCGGGCGTCGTGCGCGAGCGGCTCCGGGGCCAAGCATGGACAACGGGCCTGTCTGTGGACATGTCCACAGATACGCTTCCGAGAATGACATGACGCCCGAGAGCAAGCTCAAAGATGGTCGGCCTGACGAGGCACTGCAACTGCTCACTGCAGAAGTACGCAACAACCCGGCAGACGCCAAGCGCCGGGTTTTTTTATTCCAGTTGCTGGCCCTGCTCGGACAATGGGAGCGGGCACAGAACCAGTTGAACGTCTGCGGTGAGCTCGATCCGCTCAACGCCATGATGGTGGGCGCGTACTCCGAGGCACTGCGCGGCGAGCTGGTGCGCGCCGAGGTCTTTGCCGGCAAGCGCATGCCGGTGATCATCGGAGAACCGGAGCAATGGCTGGCGCTGCTGCTCCAGGCGCTCAAGCTGGGCGCCGAAGGACAGCATGAGCAGGCCGCCGCCCTGCGTGAACAGGCTTTCGAGCAGGCGCCGGCAGTGGCCGGAAACATTGATGGAAATGCGTTCGAATGGATTGCCGACGCGGACCCGCGCATCGGTCCCTGTCTGGAGATCATCGTCAACGGTGGCTATTCCTGGGTGCCGTTCTCGCGCCTGAGCGAGCTGAAGTTCGAGGCGCCAAGCGACCTGCGCGACAAGATCTGGGTACCGACCCAGGTCACCTGGAGCAATGGCGGAAAGGCGATCGGCTTCATTCCGGGGCGCTATGCGGGCAGCGAGCTCACCGGGGATCCTGACCTCGTGCTCGGCCGCCGAACCGACTGGATCGAGCAGGGCGAAGGACTGCACGTGGGCCTGGGCCAGCGCATGCTGGCTACCGATGCAGCAGAGTATTCGCTCTTCGACGCGCGCTTGATCGCGTTCGGCGCCGCCTGAGCCGGGATGCATTGCCATGGCTGAATTGACCACCCAGGAACGACTTCAGCCATCGCTGCTCGATCGCCTTACCGACGACGAACCGGGCAAGCTGGAAGAGAGCCGCGAGAAGCGGGTCATTTCGGCCACGCGGCTGCGTGACTGCGTCACGCGGGACATGTCGTGGCTGCTGAACTGCGTGAGCATGGATGCCGACAACGACCTGTCCGAATATCCCGAGGTGGCGCGCTCGGTACTCAATTTCGGCATCCCGGACCTGACCGGCATGGCCTTGTCCGGAATCAATCCGGACGTGCTGCAGCGCCAGGTCAGGGATGCGATTCTCGCCTTTGAGCCCCGGCTCACGGCCAACACGCTTCGGGTCACGGCCACGGCCATGTCCAAGCGCATGGATCGGCAGGCACTGGTCTTCAATATCGACTCGGAAATGTGGGCGCAGCCGATCCCGCTGAATCTCTACCTGAAGACGGAAGTCGATCTGGAGACGGGCAACTTCAAGGTAACGGAAGGCTTCGGCTGATTGACCATGGACCCACGACTGCTGCGGTACTACAACCGGGAACTGCAACACGTCCGCGAGATGGGCGGCGAGTTTGCGCGCGAATACCCGAAGATTGCCGGACGCCTTGGCCTGGAAGGCTTCGAGTGCGCCGACCCATATGTTGAGCGTCTGCTCGAGGGTTTCGCCTTCCTCGCCGCGCGCGTGCAGCTCAAGCTGGACGCGCAATACCCGGTGTTCACCCAGCATCTGCTGGAAATGATCTACCCGCATTACCTGGCGCCCGTGCCGTCCATGGCCGTGGTCCAGATGCAGCCGGATCTGAAAGAAAGCGGCTTGCTCGCCGGTCATACGGTGGCGCGGCACACCGCGCTGCGCAGCCTTGCCGGCAAGGATGACCGCACGACGTGCGAGTATCGCACTGCACACGACGTCACCCTGTGGCCGCTGGAACTGATCGAGGCGAAGTATTTCGAGACGCCGGCGGCCATCGCCGCGGCGGGCGTGGCCCTGCCCACAGGCAAGACGGTGCGTGCCGGCCTTCGGCTCAAGCTTCGCGTCACGGCCGGCGCCCAGGCCAACATGCTGGCGCTGGACAAACTGCCGGTATTCATCGCCGGCGCTGACGAGTTGCCCAAGCGTCTCTACGAGCAACTGCTTGGCAATGCGGTCTGTTACATGGTGCGAGCCATGGGGGCCAGTGGCGAGATCAGCCAGACACATGACGCCAGCGCCATCCATCGGCGTGGTTTCGACGATGACGAGGCGCTCATTCCGTACAGTGGCCGATCCTTCAGCGGCTACCGGCTGCTGCAGGAATATTTTGCCTGTCCCGAGCGCTTCCTGTTCGCCGAATTCACCGGGTTGAAGTCGTTGCTGAGCCGCTCCAAGGGCAACGAGTTCGAGATCGTCGTGCTGTTCGACCGCAGTGTGGCAAGCCTGCACAACGCGATCGACCTGAACAACTTCCGTCTGTTCTGCACGCCCGCGATCAACCTGTTTCCCCGCCGGGCCGACCGCATCCATCTGCAGCAGGGCAAGAGCGAGTACCACATCCTGGCCGACCGTACGCGGCCGATGGATTTCGAGATCCACAGCATCGGCAACGTCGAGGGCTTCGGCGACCGGCAGGAACCGGAGCAGCGCTTCCTGCCCTTCTATGGTTGCGACGAACGCACCTGGCACAGCCAGCATTCGGCCTATTACACGATACGCCGCGAGCCGCGGCTGGTGTCCTCGCGGCAGAAGCGCCAGGGTGCGCGTTCCAGCTACATCGGCAACGAGATGTTCATCGCGCTGGTCGACTCCAGCGAGGCGCCGTACTCGACCGAGCTGCGCCAGATCGGCATGCAGCTGATGTGCACCAACCGCGACCTGCCGCTGCAGATGCCGGTGGGCAAGTCCAAGACCGACTTCACGCTGGAGACCGGTGCGCCTGTCGAATCCATCCGTTGTGTTGCCGGCCCCACCAAGCCACGAGCGCCGGTGGCCACGGGCGAGACGGCGTGGCGGCTGCTCAGCCACCTTCAGCTGAATTACGTATCGCTGCTGGAGAACAACGCCGGCGAAGGCGCCTCGGCCTTGCGCGAGATGCTGACGCTCTACTGCGACGAGTTCGACTCCAGTGCGCTGCGGCAGGTCGAAGGTGTGAAGGCCGTGAGTTCGCAGCCCATCGTGCGGCGCATTCCGGTACCGGGCCCGATCACTTTCGGCCGTGGCCTGGAGATCACGCTTACCTGTGACGACGGTGCCTTCGAGGGCACCGGCGCCTTCCTCCTGGGCGCGGTGATGCAGCAGTTCTTTGCGCGCTACGTGTCCATCAATTCCTTCACTGAAACAGTCCTGCGTACTTTGGAACGCAATGAGGTCGCTCGATGGCCGGCTCGGCTCGGAACACGGCAGACGTTGTAGCGCTGGAGAACGCGCTGCGCGATCGTCCGGAGGACTTCGAGTTTTTCGAAGCGATCCGGCGGCTTGAGTGTGCCCATCCCGAACGGCCGAGACTTGGACATTCCGCCAAGGCTGCCGAGGACTTCGTGCGCCTGTGCCAGACGCCGTCGCTGGCGTTTGCGCCCAGGACAGTTGATCGCTACCAGCCGGGTGGCGGTGGCCGGCCGGCGCGCATGCATGGCCTCTTTTTCGGCCTGTTCGGCCCGAATGCGCCGTTGCCGCTGCATCTGACCGAATATGCGATGGACCGCGAGCTGAACTCGCGGGATCGCACATTCTCCGCGTTCGCGGACATCTTCCATCACCGGATGATGAGCCTGTTCTATCGCACCTGGGCCGACTCGCAGCCCACCGTGCATCTGGATCGACCGGATGAAGACCGGTTCCGCCTGTACATGGGCGCCCTGGTCGGCCTGGCCACACCCAATCTCGAGGGGCGCGACGCGCTGCCGGACCAGTTCAAGCGCTTCTTCGCCGGGCGGTTGCTGCAGCAGGCACGCAATGCCGAAGGGTTGAAGGGCCTGCTCGAACGTTTCTTCCGCATCCCGGTGGGGATTGTCGAGTTTGTCGCCGAGTGGATGCGTCTGCCACCGGAGTCCCACCTGCGCCTTGGTGCCTCCGGCGAGGTGGCGGCGCTGGGACTGACCACGGTCACTGGCCAGTACGTATGGGGCAGTCAGCAGCGGTTCCGCCTGCGGTTGGGGCCGCTGAGCCGAGCCGAGTTCAACAATTTCCTGCCGGGGGGCGAGGCGCTGAAACAGCTCGTGGCCGCGGTGAAGACCTATGTCGGTGAAGAAAAGGCCTGGGATGTGCAACTGGTCCTCAAAAGGGACGAGGTGCCTGCCACCCGGTTGGGGCAGGGTGGCCGCATGGGGCTGACGACATGGATGGGGCAGGTGTACCGGGACGATGACGCCGATCAGGTCGTCCTGAAGCCGGTGGGCTGACCAGACAGGGCGAAGGCAGCTCGTTGCACGATCGCGCCGCCTGAACGGCGCGCGCAGATACCAGTTCGACATCGCAAGAAGTTCGCTGAACGACAACTACTGCAAAGGAACGATGATCATGGCCGAAATCAGTCGCGGCGCCCTGTTCGGAAAGCTCAACAAGCTTGCTTTTCGCGGCATCGAAAGCGCTACCGTGTTCTGCAAACTGCGGGGCAATCCCTACGTGGAACTGGTGCACTGGATTCACCAGATCCTGCAATTGCAGGATTCGGACCTGCATCGCATCGTCAAGCAGTTCAACCTCAATCCGTCGAACCTGGCGCGTGACATTACCGATGCGCTGGATCGACTGCCACGCGGTTCATCGTCCATTTCCGACCTGTCGAGCAATGTCGAGGAAGCAGTCGAGCGCGCCTGGGTGTTCGCCACCCTGATGTTCGGCGAGGCGCAGGTCCGCACCGGCTACCTGATCGTCGGCTGCATGCGCACGCGCAACCTGCGCAATGCCCTGGTGAACATCTCGGCCGAATTCGACAAGATCAAGCCCGAGGCCCTGGTCGAGAAGTTCGCCGAGGTCGTCGGCGGTTCACCCGAAGACGGCTTGAGCGCCAACGACGGTTTCAGGATGGGTGGGGGCTCGGCGCCGGGTGAAGCGAGCGGCGCGATGTCGCCGGCGCAGATGGGCAAACAGGAAGCGCTTGCGCAGTTCACCATCGATCTCACCGCGCAGGCGCGCGACGGCAAGATGGACCCGATCGTCGGTCGTGACGACGAGATCCGCCAACTGGTCGACATCCTGATGCGCCGTCGCCAGAACAACCCGATGCTGGTCGGCGAGGCCGGTGTGGGCAAGACGGCGGTGATCGAAGGCTTCGCCATGCGCATCGCCATCGGCGACGTGCCGCCGCCGCTGAAGGACGTGCAGTTGCGCGTGCTCGACGTGGGCCTGCTGCAGGCCGGCGCCAGCATGAAGGGCGAGTTCGAGAATCGCCTGAAGCAGGTGATCGAGGAAGTGCAGTCCTCGACCAAGCCCATCATTTTGTTCATCGACGAAGCGCACACCCTGGTCGGCGCCGGCGGCGCGGCCGGCACCGGCGACGCGGCGAACCTGCTCAAGCCGGCGCTGGCCCGCGGCAACCTGCGCACCATCGGCGCCACCACCTGGGCCGAATACAAGAAGCACATCGAGAAGGACCCGGCACTGACCCGTCGCTTCCAGACCGTGCAGATCGACGAGCCCAGCGAGGAGAAGGCGATCCTGATGATGCGCGGCGTCGCCAGCGTGATGGAGAAGCACCACAAGGTGCAGATCCTCGACGAGGCGCTGGAAGCGGCGGTGAAGCTGTCGCACCGCTACATACCCGCGCGCCAGTTGCCGGACAAATCGGTCAGCCTGCTCGACACTGCGTGCGCCCGTGTGGCGATCAGCCAGCATGCGGTGCCGGCCGAGGTGGACGACACCCGCAAGCGCATCCAGGCGCTGGAAACCGAGCTGGGCATCATCGCCCGCGAGAAGAACGTGGGCGTGAACGTGACCGCCCGCGAGGACAGCGCCAACGAGAAGCTGGCGACGCAGAAGGCGCGGCTGGAAACGCTGGAGGCGAACTGGGTCAAGGAGAAGGATCTGGTCGACAGGATCCTCGACATCCGTGCGAAGCTGCGCGGTTCTTCCGCGCCGGTCGAAGGCACCGGCAGTGCGCTGGAACAGTCGGCCAACCAGGTGGCCGACGCCAAGGAAGCGCCCGCTGGCGACGCCGCCCTTGCCGGTGACGACCGTGCGGCCGCGCTGAAGGAACTGCAGGACCTGCAGGGCGAACTGGCCGAACTGCAGGGCGAACATCCGCTGATCCTGGCCTCGGTCGATCAGCAGGCCGTGGGTTCGGTGGTGTCGGACTGGACCGGCATTCCGGTCGGTCGGATGGTCAAGAGCGAACTCGAGACCGTGATGAACCTGGCCAACCTGATGGGTGCCCGCGTCATCGGCCAGGATCACGCGATGGAGATGATCGCCAAGCGCATCCAGACCTCGCGTGCCGGGCTGGTCGATCCGAACAAGCCGATCGGCGTGTTCATGCTGGCCGGCACTTCCGGCGTCGGCAAGACCGAGACTGCGCTCGCCCTGGCCGAGGCACTGTACGGCGGCGAGCAGAACATCATCACCATCAACATGAGCGAGTTCCAGGAAGCGCACACCGTCTCTACCCTCAAGGGGGCGCCCCCCGGCTATGTCGGCTACGGCGAAGGCGGCGTGCTTACCGAAGCGGTGCGGCGCAAGCCGTATTCGGTGGTGCTGCTGGACGAAGTCGAGAAGGCCCACCCCGACGTCCACGAGATCTTCTTCCAGGTCTTCGACAAGGGCGTGATGGAAGACGGCGAAGGCCGCTCGATCGACTTCAAGAACACCCTGATCCTGCTGACCACCAACGCCGGCACCGAGATGATTGCCGGCCTGTGCAAGGACCCCGAGCTGATGCCCGATCACGAGGGCATGGCCAAGGCATTGCGCGAGCCGCTGCTGAAGATATTCCCGCCCGCGCTGCTGGGCCGTCTGGTGACGATTCCGTACTACCCGCTCAGCCCCGAAATGCTGGGCAAGATCGTCAAGCTGCAGATCAACCGAATCAAGAAGCGCGTCGAGGCCCGCTACAAGATCCCGTTCGAATACAGCGAAGACGTGGTGAAGCTGGTGGTCGAACGCTGCACCGAGACCGAATCGGGCGGACGCATGATCGACGCCATCCTGACCAACTCGATGCTGCCGGACATTTCGCGCGCGTTCCTCACCAGGATGATTGCCGGGGAGGAGGTGGCGAAGGTGCGCGTGGAAGTGACGGACGGGGAGTTTGCGTACGCCTTCGGGTGACCGTCGAACAAGCGGCAGACGATGGCCTGCCTGAAAGGACGAAGCGCGAAGTCGCTGCAGGTCGACCGTACGTCTTCGCAGCGACGCGCTCCCTCTCACATCGGGGCAGTCGCGTGGGTCCGGAAACTCGAAGGATGACCGTCACCCGCGCCCAGCCTGATCTGGCGCGGGCTTGCTGCGGACCTTGGGCGACGGAATGCGAAGTTGAAGTGCCATTGGGGGCATGACGTTGCCCATGTACCGCAGGCCCGCACGTCAGGGGGCGGCCAGCGACAACCGGGAATCAATATGACTACGTTCACGGTGTACTGCCACGGTACCGGGTTCAACCGGGTAAAGGCGACGGAAAGCAATGAACTGGTGGCCTGGTTTCATAACCATACGGACGGCTCGGAGGCGAGGCTGGCAGGGTCGCTGGTTACTCCGGGCAGCTATCTGATCAACGAGGGGCCCGGCTCGGGAATGGTCGGGGGCATCGCGCTTCCCCAGCAGGTCAACCCCATCACGGGCAATCGCATCTCGGGGTCGGGTGGTGGCGGCTCATCGTTCAGCAAGGCGCTGGGTGGCAAGACCTCCACGTCGAAACTGACGCGCTCGAACAAGGTCGGCAACGCGCTGGGAAATCTCAGCGGACTCGGCTGGGACGAGAACGTGATCCGTACGGTCAACATCATCCAGGACATGATCTTCGAGCATGGCCAGGCGATCGATCGGGTGAACCTGGCGGGCTGGAGCCGTGGCGCGGTGACCTGCATCCGCATCGCGGCGGCCCTGAACGAGGTGTTCGGCAACGAGCTGGAGTGCAATATCTTCGGGGTCGACCCGGTCGCCGGGTTGAGTGCCGGCAAGACCATCGAGGACACCACGCGACTGACCCCCAACGTTGCGCGTTACATCGCGATCATTGCGATGCACGAGATGCGCAAGTCATTCAAGCCGCAGGACTGGAGTCGCCTGACTGTCGTCGATCCGGCCCGCACCACGGCGGTGATGCTGCCGATGCCGGGTGTGCACAATGCCCAGGTGATCCCCAACGAGCCCGCCTATGCCGCATACATCACGCGGAACCTGGCTTGCGGATTCTTGCGCAGCCTCGGCACCCCGATCGATGGCGTCCCCTACAACTTTCTTTGCTCGGCAGCCGACATGTGCGAGGGCTACGCCCGCCTGGTCATGGGGCTTTCCGAACACAAGAGCTACCAGACCAGCGGGATGAAGAATCGCATCGTCGGCGGTGGATTGCGACGGCGTTCCGCCGCCAAGCACTCCAGGATGGATCTCTACACCCGCGGCGGCAAGGAAAGCTACTGGATCAACGAACATCATCGGGCCTGCTTCGCGGCCGCCTATCCCGGTGCCTATCAGACGATCTTCGAGGATGTCGGCAACGGCAACCTGCTGCTGTCCAAGGTCGACAGCCGCCTGTTCCAGGCGGTCGGAAGCAGCGCGTTCCTGCGCGATTCGCTGATGGGCAAGGGGCTGCTGACGGACGATCCCACGTATACCGTCGAGGTTGGTGGTGGCCGCTATGCGGATAGCCGTGTCAGTGTCTGGCCGGCAACTTTCCCCCTGCATGCATGAAGGTTCGCTGTGTCCCGGACCAGACAGGCATGGAGAGTTTCTGTTTTTCGTTGATGCCCGAGTGCCCGCGATGCGTGCGCTCCCACCCCATTGAAGGATGTCGAAATGGCCATTGAATACCACTCGCTCGGCGGGCAGAAGAAGGTCAACGAGATAGTGATGGCCGGCAGCCACGACGCGGCGATCAATTCGGGCGGCATCCGTGCCCGCACCCAGAGCAAGTCGATCTATCACCAGGCCAAGTGCGGCGTGCGCATTTTCGATATCCGCATTTCGGGTCAGCGAACCGGCCACGGCGGCGCCAAGCTTTCCGCCTTCCACGGCAAGAACACGCCGGAAATGAAGTCGAAAAACGTGGGCGGAGCCACCCGGAACATCGAGGTCACGCGGATGGTGCTCGGCGATTGGGGCATGGATCTGGACGACATCCTCGACGGCGCGTTCCGTTTCGTCGAGAAGTACCAGGACGAATTCCTGATACTCAAGTTCGACAAGTCGGCCAACTACGAGTTGATCCTCGAAGCTTGCCAGAGCAAGTTGAAAACCAGGCTCTACAAGAAGCCGGGCAATCTGGCCAACCATACCCTCGACGAAATGGGCGGCAAGGTGGTCTGCGGGTTCATGCCTGACGGCTTCTCCAAATTGAGCCAGGCGGGCGCGACGATTGCGGATGGTGCGGCCCAAGTCGTCAGTCTCTACCCCCATGGCGTGATGCCCGACCACATCAACGGCCTGGTCTATTACGGGAAGGGCGGAACGGACATCGTGCAGCCGCGGGACTATGCATTCAGCTCCCCGGTGAAGGGGAAGTTCCTCCAGAACATCGACAAGCAGAGGCGCATCCTCGGCGACGCCAATACGGCGCACTATTCCCGCGACGTACTCCGGATGATGTACTGGACGCAGACCGGCATGGTGCGAAGCATCAAGGGAAGGGACAAGAAGGCCTGGACCACGAGTGGAAAGCAGCAACTGAAGCAGTTGTGGACAGAAGGTGGCTACAACTACATGAGCAACAGCGTTCCGGAGGCCTTTCCCCTGGATTCGCATGCCACGAATTTCCAGATTTACCTGCCGAATTTCGTCATGGTCGACTTTGCCGACGAGAACAAGGGACAGACGATCTACGATCTGAACCGGTTGAGTCGGGCCGACATCATCCAGTTGAACAGCAGCATCGACAAGCCGGGAAATACCGTTCAGTTCAACGCCTAAGTCGATTCGTGGCCGCTTTTGCGTCAGCAGTCATGCAGCCTGGCCCGTCCTTGGGGGCGGGGATTTGAAGTCAGGAAGGCGAAGTTGCGCTTTCGATCCTGGGTCAAGTTGATCGGACGGATGCTCGCGCGGCGCGCCCCATTCATCGCCGCACGCAGGACGCCCGGCACGGCGCATAATTCATCCAAATCATTGAGGGAGAGGGAAGCTCATGCCTCCAGCAGCGCGACTTACCGACATGCACGTCTGCCCGATGTTTACCGGGCCGGTGCCCCACGTGGGTGGCCCCATCTCCGGCCCGGGTGCGCCCACGGTGCTCATTGGGGGATTGCCCGCCGCTCGGGTAAGCGACATGGCTGTCTGCGTGGGACCGCCGGACCTGATCGCCATGGGCTCGTTCAAGGTGCTCATCTCCAACATGCCCGCGGCCCGGATGGGTGACGTGACGGCGCATGGCGGAACCATCATCCTCGGTTGTCCCACGGTGATCATCAGCTGACCGGAACAAGTCATGGAGACGCCGCGTGCTGCAGTGATCATCGGCCCTGGTCGTTGGCGGGCGCCAGATGGCGGATTGCCATCCCGCGGGCCCGGTGCCAGGCATTTGTCCGGGATGCCGGAGCTCGGCGGGTGAGCCGGTCATCCGCTGACCGGGTCGGAAACGGTCGTCACGCCCAGGATCTGGCGCATCGCGTGATGAGTACGATGCAGCGGGCCATCGAGGCGCATCAGGAAGGCCGTCTCGACGAAGCCGAAGCCGGCTATCGGCGGGCCCTGCAGATGAAGGCGGGCCAACCCGATGCGCTGCATTTCCTTGGAGTCCTGCGTCACCAGCGCGGCGACAGCGATGAAGGGGCCCGATTGATCAGGATGGCCTTGCGTGCGGTGCCCGGTCACGCGGAAGCCCACAACAACCTCGGCAACATACAGAAGGAATCAGGACATCTCGCCGAAGCGGAAGCCTGTTATCGCCGGGCGCTGGCTTGCGTGCCTCACCATCTCGATGCGCTGGGCAATCTGGCCATCGTGCTGGAGGCCCAGCAGCGGCCCACGGAGGCTTGCCGGTTCTACGAAGAGCTGCTGCAACGGGCGCCCCGTCTGGGCCGCGCCCACATGTTGATGGGCATGTTCAAGAGCAGCCATCTGGACGTACTCGAGGATCTCGCCGACGCCGTGGACTGTTTTAGGGAGGCCTGGCGTTGTGACCAGACCGATACACGTGCCTTGCAGGAGCTGGGCGTGGCGCTTTACGTGCTGGGCCGGCGCGAAGAGGCACTCGATGTCTACCGCGACTGGTTGTCGCGCGAACCGAACCATCCGGTGCCGCGCCACATGCTGGCATCCTGTGGTGGCGGCACGATGCCGGCGCGGGCGGATGACGCCTACGTACGGGAGATCTTCGACGGGTTTGCGGACAGTTTCGACGAGCAGCTGCTGAACAGCCTCGATTACCGTGCGCCGGACGTACTGGTCGACCACCTGGGCGGCATGCTGGGTCAGCCTGCCGCTCGCCTGGATGTGCTGGATGCGGGTTGTGGTACCGGGTTGTGCGCGCCCCTGATCGGGCCCTACGCGCGGCGGCTGCATGGTGTTGACCTGTCCGGCAAGATGATCGACAAGGCACGCAGCCGCGGCGGCTATGACGCACTGGAAGTCGCCGAACTGGGCCAGTTCCTGCGTGGCGGCAACGGGTGCTGGGATCTCGTGCTGTCGGCGGACACCCTGATCTATTTCGGGGACCTGCATGAAGTCGTGCAGGCCGCCCATGGATCGCTGCGGCCCGGCGGGATACTGGCCTTCACGCTCGAAGTGCTGGAGGGCGACGACGATCGCGTCGAGCTGCATCCCAGTGGCCGCTATCAGCACAGCCGGAGTCACGTGCTGCAGGCGTTGAAGGCAGCGGGCTTCGGCGAAGTGCGGATGGCGGCGCACCCGCTGCGCAAGGAGCTTGGCCGGCCCGTGTCCGGCTGGGTGGTACTGGCTCGTCGAGGCAACTGAAAGCAAAGGGCCTGCCAGACTGTGCGCCGCAGGACGGGCGCTGACGGGATATTCGCCTCTCCCGGGCTGGACGGGAATATGATAAACATTGGGGATTCGCAAGAACGCAATCGCGGGCTCGCTGGGGGAGATGGGAAATGACGAATCGGATGACACTGAAGTCAGACCTCGGTGACAAGCTGCTGCCTGCCAGCCTGTCTGGCGGCGAGCAGCTGGGGAGGCTGTTTTCCTACCAGTTGAAGCTGATCAGCACGGACAGCGAAGTCAAGCTGCTGCCTCTGCTCGGCAGCTCGATGACGGTCACCTTCGAATCTGAGGGTTACAAGCGCTATTTCAGCGGCATGGTCTCGGAAATCTCGCAGACCGGGTTCGAAAGCTTCAAGGAAGAGCGTTTTGCCGAGTATGCGGTGACGCTGGTGCCGAAGGCCTGGCTGCTGATGCACAAGGTCGATTGCCGCATCTACCTCAAGCAATCGGTGCCCGACATCGTCAAGGCGGTGCTGGCCGAGTTCGGCTATGGCGACGTCAAGCTGAGCCTCAGCGGCAACTATCCGCCGCGCGACTATTGCGTGCAGTACCGCGAGGACTACTTCAACTTCATCAGCCGGCTGATGGAACAGGAGGGCATCTACTACTTCTTTCAGCACACCGATGGCGTGCACACCATGGTGCTCGCCGACTCCCTGGGTGCACATGCCACCACCAGCGGTTACGCACAGCTTCCGTATCGGCCGCAGGCCGGGGCAAGCCGCGCGGCGCTGGAGGTCTCGATCACCGACTTTTCATCGGCGCGATCGGTGCAGACGACCAAGTACTCACTGACCGATTACGACCCGATGAAGCCGAAGACTTCGTTGTTCGGGGAGGAGACGATCAGCAACGCCGACGACAACCACTCCGTCAACGGACTGGAGTCGTTCGACTTCCCCGGCGATCACGAGACCAGCGACGCGGGCAAGCACTACGCCCAGGTGCGTCTCGAAGCGATCAACGTGGCCCAGTCGCTGTGCTCGGGCTCGACCAACGCGCCGGGACTTCTGACTGGCGCACTGTTCAAGCTGACCAAGTTCCCCCGTGCCGAACTGAACCAGGAATACCTGGTCACCGGGTCGACCGTGCACATCGAGAACGCCGCGCGCACGTCCGGCGGCTCGGATGGCGAGTTGTTCTTCTGCAATTTCTCGGTGATCAGCAGCCGCCAGCCGTTCCGCACCATGCAGACGGCGATCAAGCCGATGGTCGTCGGCCTGCAGACTGCCGTGGTGTCGGGAAGCGACAAGGCCGAAGACATCTCGGTGGACAAGTACGGCCGCATCCAGGTGACGTTCCACTGGAACAAGTCGGACAAGAAGAACGCCCACATTTCCTGCCCGGTCAGGGTGGCGTCGTCGTGGGCCGGCAAGAACTGGGGCGCCGTGCACATTCCCCGGGTCGGGCAGGAAGTGGTGGTCAGCTTCCTCGAAGGCGACCCGGATCGCCCGCTGGTGATCGGCAGCGTCTACAACGCCGACAACCTGCCGCCTTACGCGCTGCCCGACAACAAGACCCAGAGCGGCGTGAAGAGCCGCAGCCATGAAGGCGGTGGCGCGGACGACTTCAACGAAATCCGCTTCGAGGACAAGAAGGGCAGCGAGGAGCTGTTCCTGCACGCGCAGAAGGACATGCGCGAGGAAGTGGAGAACGATCATTTCGTGCAGATCGACCACGACGAGAAGATCACCATCAAGAACGACCAGACCGAGGACATCACCGGCAATCGCACGGCGACGGTGGGCAAGGACGACAAGCTGGACGTCAAGCAGAACGGCACCACCACGATCGGCCAGAAGTTCAAGCTTGATGCGGGCACGGAGATCGAGCTGGTCACGGGTGCTTCGAGCATCGTCATGAAGAGCGACGGCTCGATCACGATCAAGGGTGTCAACATCACGCTAGACGGCAGCATGAAGATCGCTGCCAAGGCTGGCGTCAACATGGACCTCGGTGCAGGCGTGTCGCTGAAGGCCCATTCCGACGCGCAGGTCGAAGTGGCCGGCGGCGCCATGACGACGGTCAAGGGCCCGATGCTGATGCTCAAGGCCGACGCGATGGCGCAGATGTCCGGCGGCATCATCATGATTGGCTAGGTTGGAGAGCACGTCGATGTCATCAGTCATGCAAGCATCCGTCCAGATGGAATTGTCCGAGCCGGCCAGTGCGTTGCTCACCCCCGACATGACCGCACAGGCCGCCGTGCAGGCGCTGGTGGCGGCCGGGCAGGTGCAGGATGCGTTGAAATTGCTGGCCCGGATGCTGCCCAAGCGCTACGCCGTGGCCTGGCTGTGCCAATGTGCACGCGACCAGGTGCTGGACCCGGAAGACAAGGCCGGTGCCTCGCTGGCCGAGAAGTGGGTGCGTGAGCCGAACGAAAGCAATCGGCGCGCCGCCTTCGAGTTCGCCAACGCGGGTGGTTACAAGTCGGCTGGCGCCTGGGTGGCTGCGGCGGCGGGCTGGTCGGGCGGCAGTCTGGCGCCGGCGTCGCAGGAAACCCCGGTGCCCCCGGCCGACCATCTCACGGCCTGTGCCGTCGTGGCGGCGATCAACATGCTGGCTGCCCTGGTGACCGAGAAATTCGAAAGTCGCCGGGCTGCCTTCATCGAGCCGGCGATGAACCTGTTGAACGGGGTTGCCGGCACCGCCTGAGGCGCCGCGGGGCAGGCCAAGGACCGGGTGTCGAACCGACATGACCTTGCCCGGCGTGGCGTGGGGCGATACGATTGTGGACGGCAGATTTTTCGTGAGTTGATGGCTGTCGTGGTGGATCGCGCGCCGGTTTTCCCGGTACGTGGTTCGCCGCTTCGGGCACTACGGCGGTGCTCGGCTCGGGGCGGGAATGGAAAGGTGGAGGGGCAGGATGCTCGGTCATGGATGTGGAAGTCCCAGTGCCAAATCTGGTCGTGAAACCGGTTCACGGCCTTGCCGCGATCAGTCGCTGGTCTTCACGTGGGTTCGAAACCTGGTTCACTGCATGAGCCGTGATGATGCGTTCGTCACCGCCGTGCCGATCTGACAGTTGCTGGGGAAATACGCGTGCCGATGTCGCAGAGCCTGATCCTTGCAGTCGCTGGCCGTCAGGCTGCCCAGTTCGGCAGCCGAAGCAGCAAGGCGTTCGAGGGGGCGGGTGGAAGCATCGGACGTTCCGAGGATTGCGATTGGGTGCTCAGTGCATCGGGCGTGTCGCGCGTTCACGCGATGATCCGTTTCCTCAACGGCATGTATTTCATCGAGGACCGCAGCACCAACGGCATGCTGCTCAATGATGCGCCGCTGATCAAGGGCGATCCCTCGGCGTTGAAGAACGGCGACCGCCTGCTGATCGATACCTTCGAGGTCGAAGTGCGCCTGCAGGATGCAGGCAGCTCCACCGCGTTGCCCGATCTGTCCCCGCCGCCTTCGGCGCCATCCGTCCCGGCCGGGTCCATCCCGGCGGGGGCGCTCGACCCGCTGGATTTCGGCTTGCTCGACATCGCCCCCCAGGCGCCTGCGTATCCGCCGGCGATGGGCGGCGGCATTCCGCTCGATGCAGACCTGATTCCCGGCGCAGTGTCACCCGCGTCGGGCGGCGAACTTGATCCGTTGAGTTTTCTGGGTTCCTCGGAGAGCACCTCCGGTCTTCTTTCAGGCGCCACTACCGGCAATGCCAGTTCGAGCTGGAACCACTCGTCCAGCACGGAAGACTTCTTCCATCCGCCGATGACCACCGAACAGCGGCAGTCCACCGCGAACGCCTTGCCGGAAAACTGGGACCTGACCATGGGCGACTTTTCGTCGCCGCCAAGTCCGGCCCCGGCACCGGTCATGCTGCCGCCCGTGGCCGTGGCGCCGCCTCCGGTGGTCGCGCCGCCGGTCCATGCGCCGCCAGTGGCACCCTATATGGCAGCTCCGGCGGCAGCGTACGTGCCGCCTCCGGCGGCTACCACGGCCTTGCCCACGGACGTCGACCAGATCTTCCGGGTCGTCGTCGATGGCGTGATGGACGTGCTCCGCGCGCGGGCGGAGATCAAGAACACGTTCCGCCTGCCGGTCACGATCATCCAGCGCTCCGAGAACAACCCGCTGAAGTTCGCGCCCAATCCGGAGGATGCGCTGGCCAAGATCATGGCGCCCTCGAACGGCGCCTTCATGTCCGGGACGGCGGCTTTCGAAGACGCCTTCGACGACATCCGCTGCCACCAGATGGCCATGCTCGCCGGTGTCCGTGCCGCGTTCGAATCCCTGCTGGTGCATTTCAGCCCGGACCGCTTCGAACAGGAAACCGATGGCGCGAAGCGGTCGGCGTTCGCCGGCAAGGGCAAGTACTGGGAAAAGTACCGCGAGCATTTCGAAGGCCTTTCGCGTGATCCCGATGAATGTTTCCGGCGCCTGTTCGGCGACGAGTTTGCGCGGGCCTATGAAGAACAGTTGTCACGCCTGAAGTCGGCGCGGAGAATGCAAAAGGCACATCACTAGCGGCGCCGGGGGGCATTGCAGGTCGCAGATCGAAGGACGGATTCAGGGGACGTGTCGGCGCTGATGGCCGGCACCGACACACCCGGCAATGCCGTCGGGGACTCACAGGGGCAGGTGCGACGCATGACGGATATGAACAAGGTCGTCTGGAGCGAGGGACTCTTCCTTCGACCCCAGCATCTGCAGCAGCAGGAACGCTATCTCGAGCGCTTCGTGGAACTGCGCGCCGGCAGTCTGCGCCCTTACACCTGGGGCTTTTCGGAGCTGGAACTCGAGACCGATCTGCTGGCGATCGGCAAGCTCGGGATCAAGCGCGCCCGCGGCGTGTTCCCAGACGGCACGCCATTCTGCATGCCGGCGGACGATCCGCTGCCGCTGGCGCTGGAAGTGGATGGCAACTGGCGCGACCAGACGGTATTCCTGACCCTGCCGTTGCGCTCGCCCGCACAACCGGACAGCGGGCGCCCCGAGGCACCTGCCGAAAAGCTGTTTCGCTTCCGCGTGCGCGAAACCGAGGTGCGCGATGCCTCGGGCAGCGTCGACGGGCTGACGGCGCTGGAGGTGGGCGGTCTCAACAGCCGACTGTTGCCGCAATCGCAACCGCTGGAGGGGCTGGCCCAGATTCCCGTGGCGCGGATCGTGGAGTGTCGTTCCGACCGGCGGGTGATCCTCGAAGAAGCCTTCATGCCGACGGCACTGAGCTGCCATGCCGCACCGAAGCTCACCACCTTCCTCACCGAACTGCTCGGCCTGCTGCACCAGCGCGGCGAGGCGCTGGCCAGCCGTGTCGCGGTGACCGACCGCGGCGGTGCCGCCGAGATCGCCGACTTCCTGTTGCTGCAGGTGGTCAACCGCTACCAGCCGCTGATCGCCCACCTCGCAGCCGCCCCGATCCTGCATCCTGAAGACTTCTACCGGGTGTTGACCGAGATGGCCGGCGAGTTGTGCACGTTCACCGCGCCGGGCAAGCGGCCGCCGGCGTTTCCGCCGTACCGGCACGAGGCGCTGTACGAGAGTTTCGAGCCACTGATTCTGGCTCTGCGCAGCAGCCTGAGCGCGGTGATGGAGCAGACGGCGATTCCGATTCCGCTGCAGCAGCGCAAGTTCGGCGTGTGGGTGGCCGTGGTGCCCGATCTCAGCCTGGTCGACAGCGCCGCGTTCGTGCTGGCGGCGAAGGCGGACATGAAGTCCGAAGACCTGCGTCGGCAGTTGCCCGCGCAGTCGAAGATCGGTCCGGTGGAAAAGATCCGCGACCTGGTGAATCTGCAGCTGCCCGGCATCCCGGTGGCGCCGATGCCGGTCGCGCCGCGCCAGATTCCCTACAACTCCGGCTATCTGTATTTCGAGTTCGACAAGAATTCGCCGATGTGGCGGGCCTTGAAGACGTCGGGCGGCATCGCCTTCCACTTCGGTGGCGAGTTCGCCGGCCTCGACTTGCAACTGTGGGCGATCAGAGGTTGAGCGCATGAACAGCAACGGTCCCCATGACGACGATCCCATGCGCGATGCGACGGTGGTCCGTCCGCGCGGAGCGCCGCCGGCGCCCATGCCCGTCCCGCCACCGGCTGCTGCAGCACCCGTCGCACCCGCGGCCACTCCGCGCGGCCCGGTGTCGCGCGCCGAGATGGCTCCTCCGGCCGCGATCAGCGACTTTCTGGGCGGGGGTCTCAACGCCCTGGTGCAGGCCGCCAGTCCGCTGCTGCTGCTGGCCGTGCAGTTGCGCAACAGCGTGTCGCAACCCGATGCGGCCCATCTGCGCGAGCAGGTGATCGCCCAGGTCCGTCAGTTCGAAAGCACCGCGCAGGCGGCCGGCATCGCCGCCCAGACCATCACCGCGGCGCGCTACGTGCTGTGCTCGACGCTGGACGAGTCGGTGATGAACACGCCGTGGGGGCAGCAGAGCGGTTGGGCGGCGAAGACGCTGCTGGTGGTCTTCCATGGCGAATCCTACGGCGGCGAGAAATTCTTCATCATCCTCGACCGGCTGTGTGCCGATTTCTCCAAGCACATCGACCTGATCGAACTGATGTACATCTGCCTGGCGCTCGGCTTCGGCGGGCGCTACCAGATCGAAGCCGATGGCCGCGCCAAGCTGGCCGACATCCAGGAAGAGCTGTACCGCCGGATCAAGGCGCAGCGCCCGCCCGCGGCAGAGGAGCTGGCCCCGCACTGGAAGGGCATCGAGGACCGGCGCAATCCGCTGGTGCGCCACGTTCCGCTGTGGGTGATCCTGGCCGCTGGCGCCTGCCTGCTGCTGGGCGCCTTCCTGTACTTCTTCACGCGGTTGAACGAACTGTCGTCGCCGGTCAGCGCACAGGTGGCGCAGATCGGCCTGAAAACCGCCGTGCCACCGGACGACGCGCAGCGTCGCCAGGCCCAGCCCAAGGTCGAACGCAAGAGCCTGAAACAGCTGCTGGCGCCGGAGGAACAGGCTGGCGCCCTGACGGTGGACGAGAAGCCGGACGGCTCGGCGCTGGTTCGCCTCAATGCCGCCGCGATGTTTGCATCGGGCGGCACCGAGGTGGCCGACCAGCAGATTCCGATGCTGCACGCCATCACCGCCGCGCTGAACCAGGTTCCGGGGCGGGTCGTCGTGGTGGGCCACACGGATGACCAGCCGGTGCACTCGCTGCGGTTCAAGGACAACTACGCGTTGTCCGCCGAGCGCGCAAAGTCGGTACTGCAGATACTCGGCCAGGGCATCGACAACAGCGGGCGGCTGGAATCCAGCGGCGCGGGTTCCTCGCAACCGATCGCATTGCCGCCCGACCTGCCGGCCAATCGCGCGCGCAATCGGCGCGTCGAAATTCTCTACAGCCCGGAGGACTGAACATCGTGGGCAAGCTTCTTGCGCTGTTCAAATCCCGCCTGTTCATCACCCTCGTCGGCTTGCTGCTGCTGTCGTTGCTGATCTGGTTCGGCGGTCCCTACCTCGGCTTCGGCGAGTCGCAGCCGCTGGCCAGCCCGGTGGTCCGCTTGCTGGTGATCATCGTGATCGTGGTGATCTGGGCGGTCTGGTTGCAGCTGCAACAGATGCGCGTGCGCGGCAAGGCCAGGCAGATGGCCAGCGACCTGAGCGATCAGGGCACCGCCCAGGCCGGCGGCGAGCGTGACGACCGCTCCGCCAACGAGCGGGCGCAGTTGCAGAACCGCTTCCAGGAGGCGGTGGAAACCCTGCGCAAGAATCGCAGCGGTGGAACCAATCTCTACGCGCTGCCCTGGTATGTGGTGATCGGGCCGCCGGGGTCCGGCAAGAGCACGCTGCTGCAGAACTCGGGCCTCAACTTCCCGCTGTCGAACAAGTTCGGCAAGGAAGCGATCCGCGGCGTTGGCGGCACGCGCAATTGCGACTGGTGGTTCACCGACGAGGCGGTATTCCTCGACACTGCCGGCCGCTACACCACCCAGGACTCCGACCGCGGCGCCGATGCATCGGCCTGGACCGAGTTCCTGAACCTGTTGCGCAAGTACCGCAAGCGCCGCCCGATCAACGGCGTGATCGTGGCGATGAGCCTGTCCGATCTGCTGACCCTGGATGCGAATGGCCGCCAGCAGCACATCCAGGCGGTTCGCCAGCGCCTGGACGAACTGGCCAAGCACCTGCGCATCGGCGTGCCGGCCTATCTGGTGTTCACCAAGTGCGACCTGGTCGCCGGCTTCACCGAGTTCTTCGACGACCTCAATCCCGAGTTGCGCAGCCAGGTCTGGGGCATGTCGTTCGCGGTCGACAAGACCATGGACGGCAGCGCGGCGAAGCAGTTCCTCGAAGAATTCAACCTGCTGCTGGACCGGCTCAACACGCGCATCCTCGATCGACTGCACGGCGAGCGCGATCGCACCCGGCGCGCGGCCATCCTGTCGTTCCCGCAGCAGCTCGGCGCCTTGCGCGACATCACGCGGCAGTTCGTCGAAGGCGTGTTCACCGGTCATCAGTACGATGCGCCGTTGCTGCTGCGTGGTGCCTACTTCACTTCGGGCACGCAGGAAGGCACGCCGATCGACCGCATGATGGGCGCGGTGGCACGCACCTTCGGGCTGGACGCCTCGCGCCTGCACGTGCCTGGCGCCCAGAGCCGCACCTTCTTCGTCGAACGCCTGCTTCGGGACGTGCTGTTCAAGGAATCCGGCTTTGCCGGCACCAATCCGAAGCTGGAGCGCCAGAAGACCCTGCTGCAGGCGGCCGCGTACATCGGCGTGCTGCTGGCCTGCGGCCTGCTGATCCTCGGCCTGGCCAGCAGCTACCGGCGCAACGGCGCCTACCTGGGCCAGGTGCAGGCGGCGCTGCAGAAGTATCCGGCGCAGAGCGACGCTTCGCTGGCGCCGAACCAGCAGGCCTATTTCGCGATGGTGCTGGAGCGGCTGGAGTCGCTGTCCAGCGCGGTGGATGTCGCCGAGCAGCACAAGGGCGACGTGCCGCTGTCGATGCGTTTCGGCCTGTACCAGGGCAATGCGGTCGGCGACGAAGTGCGTGACGCGTACTATCGCGAGCTGAACGCGCTGTTGCTGCCTGGCGTGGCTTCGCAGTTCCGGGCCGGCCTGGCCGCGAATGCGGGCGACCCGCAGATGCTCTATTACTACCTCAAGGGCTACCTGATGCTGGGCCAGCCCGAGCATCTGGATCACGACCAGATCGTGGCGCTGGCGGCTATCGAATGGCGGCGACTGTTCCCGTCCGACCCGGTGCTGCAGAAGGCGCTGACCAGACATTTCGACGCGCTGGTCGGACACGAGGGGCGGCTGCGCGCGCTGAACCTGGATTCCAGCCTGGTGGAACAGGCGCGCAACACGCTGCGCACCGCAGACCTGGCCACGCTGATCTACGGCAACATCAAGCTGAACGCGGACAGCGGTGCGTATCCGCCGCTGCGACTGGACAAGGAGCTGGGCCTGCTCGGCAACGTCTACCGGCGCAAGAGCGGTGCGCCGCTTTCGGAACCGTTGCCTGCACTGTTCACGCAACCGGTGTTCAAGGATGAAGTCGACAAGGGCATCGATCAGGCAGTCACGCAGTTCGCCGCCGACGACTGGGTATTCGGCGCCACCAAGATCGATTCGTTGCAGAAGGCCCGGCTCGCCCAGCAGGTGCTGGCACTTTACGAGCAGGACTACATCAAGGCCTGGGACGACATCCTGGCGGATCTGGAGCTGCAGCCGATCGGCAACATCCAGGATGCCAGCACGATCGCGGCCAAGCTGGCCGGCCCCAACTCGCCGATGAAGCTGCTGCTGAAGGTGGTGAGCGACAACACCCACGACCTGATGCGCGCACCGCCCGCCGATGCGAAGGACAAGGCCGAGGACGTGGCCAAGAAGCTGGCCCAGAAGAAGGCGACCCAGTCCGCCCTGGCGCGCGCGCTCGCCCAGGCCGGCGCCGGGACTGCCGCGCCGGGTGACGATGCGGCAGCCGCCAAGCCGGGACAGGTGATCAGCGACCACTTCGAGCAGATCAACAAGTTGAGCGAAGGTGGCCCGGGTGCCGCGCCGATCGATCAGACGCTCAAGGTGCTGGACGATCTCAGCAAGACCTTGCTGACCATGGGCGATTTCAGCTCGGCCGCTGGCCAGCCCAATCCGCAACTGCTGATGGCGCAGCAGGCGGCCGGCCAGCTGCCGGCGCCCGCTTCGGGCTGGTTTGCGGCGCTGACCGGCAAGAGCCAGGCGCTGGTGGCCAGCGGCACCAAGGGCGCGCTCGACGATCAGTACCAGCAGATGGTGGCCAAGGACTGCGCCGACTACACCCGTGGGCGCTATCCGTTCTCGCCGTCCAGCAACAACGATATCCCGCTGCAGAATTTCGGCGAGATGTTCGGCTATGGCGGGCGCTTCGACGGCTTCTACAACCAGACCGCGGGCAAGCTGATCGATGCCAGTGGCCGCAACTGGCAGTGGAAGAGCGGCCCTGGCGCGGTCAGTGGCTCGGCCGGCATGCTGGCGCAACTGCAGGGTGCCGACCGCATCAAGCAGATGTTCTTCCGCAGCGGCAACATGCCCGAGGTCGACTTCACCCTGCTTGCGCCCGTGCTCGACCCCGGCATCGGCAAGCTGGTGATCGAGGTCGATGGGCAGAAGTACGAATACCAGTCCGGTGGCTCGACCACGGCCACCATGAAATGGCCGGGACCGACGCCGGGCCATGTCTCGATCTCGGCCTACGACACGGCTGGAACCCTGCTGACCACCTTCGACTATCGCGGCGACTGGGCGTTCTTCCGGGCGCTGCAGGCAGCGAATCTGCAGAAGCAGTCCGATCTGCGTTTCGTGGCCAGCTTCAACTTCGGTGGCCATGTCGCCAAGGTGACGGTCCAGGCCAACAACCTGAAGAACCCCTTCCTGAGCAACGCGCTGTCCAGTTTCCGGTGCGGAGGCTAGAGGCATGCCGACTTCCGCCGCGGGCTTTTTCGGAAAGCTGCCTTGCGCGGGAGACTTCGTGCAGCGCCGGCTGCCATCGGCTTTCGTCGATGTCTGGGACAGGCACTTCGAGGAGGCGGTGGCGGCCAGCCGTGCCGAACTGGGCAGCGGCTGGCACGACGCCTACCACGCCAGTCCGGTGTGGCGCTTTCTCTTCGCCCCGGGGGTGTGCGGTGATTCCGCCTGGTTCGGGATCATGGGGCCGGGCGTGGATCGGGTGGGGCGCTGCTTCCCGATGGTCATCGCCGCTCCGCTCGGCGTGGACATCGCCTCAGGCACCCGCGCGCTGACCGAGGCGAAAGCCTGGTCAGACGCGGCCGAGCAGGTGCATGCGATGGCGCAGTGCGACGCCCGCATCAGCGTGGAGGCGTTCGACGAGCAGGTGGCAGCCCTGGGTGATCCGCTGGCGCGGGCGTCGTCGCCGGCCCCCACGTCGCTGCGCGACGTCGACTGGAATCGCGCGGCACACTGGCGCCTGCCCCTCGGCGGGGCCTCCTCGCCGGAGCCGTTCCTGGGAGAAGTGTGGGAGCGTCTGGCCGCCGTCCCGGGTCCCTGGTGCCTGTGGTGGACGGCAGGCAGCGAACGTGTTCCGGCGTGTGTGCTGGCCACCCGCGGATTGCCGGCGGCATCCGCCTACGTGACCTTCCTGGACGCACAACATGGCGCCGCGGCGTGGCAATCGCCGATGACTTTCGAACGATCGGTGCCGCGCGTGGCAGCGGTGTCGGGACGCGCGGACAGCCTGCTCGACGACCTGATGGCGGCGGCGCCGGCCATTCCGGAGTCGGCCATCCCGGTGTCGGCCATGCCGTCACCACCGCCGACACCTTCCAGCGCATGGCTGCCCGATGATCCGGATCTGCTGGCCGACCTCGTCGGGACGTCCGAAGCGGCGACCTCGGTGCCGCCGCTCCCGTCCGTTGCCCCGGTGGCGGCCCAGGTAACCTCAGCCGGGGAAGGTGAGGTTGTCGCGGCCGTCACCGTGGTGGAACGAACGGACTGCGGACTGACTGTGCTGTCGGCCGAGGTCGGCACGGCCGATTCTCGCCAGCGTGCCGTCGGCGAAGTGTCCGGGATCATCCGCACGATGTCGTGCAGCGACCTGATCGGCGGCATGCATTCGCTGCGCAGACAGTTGCTGATGCTCAACCCGCCGTTGCGCCGGGCCAGCGAGGACCTGATCGATCCGGTACTGGAGGACTGCGCGGTGATTGCCGCTCACGTGGTGGCGGGGCAGGCCGGCTTGCTGCGAATTGGCGCCGCAGGCGCCTGGCACTGGCGCCATGGACGCGTGCAGCCGCTGTTCGCGCAGGCCGACGACCCCCTGCCCGGTGGCGCGGACGACGGCGAGTTCGACGATCTGCTGTTCAGCAGCGTGGTACCCGGCGTTCCCGGGCTGGGCGCGTCCGAGCAGCCCCTTTGCGGAGAAGTCCGCTGCGAGCTCGTTGCGGGTGATCGCCTGTTGCTGATGGCGGGCGAGCCCCTGTTGAACCTGTCACCGGACGTCGTGGCCAGCCATCTCGCGCTGCCTGTCGACGAAGCACGCCCGCGGCTGGCGAATGCCGCGGGACTGGGCGTGGATGCGGCAAGGTGGCCGCTGACGATCATCGAGGTTGGTGCATGATGACCCGCTATGTTTCGGCCGGACGCACGGTGACCGGAAAGGTGCGCAAGCACAACGAAGACTCCATTCTCGTGCGCGACGAAGTCGGCCTGTGGGTTGTCGCCGACGGACTGGGCGGCCATTCGGCAGGCGACTACGCCAGCTCGATGATCGTCGAACGCCTCGGCGCCTTGCCCCGTTCCGGCAGCGCCCTGGATTTCATCGAAGCGATCGAGGACACGCTCTCCCAGGTCAATGCCGAACTGTTGCAGACCGCCGCCGCGCGAGGGGTCGACCTGATCGGCTCCACCGTCGTGGTGCTGGTGCATGACGGCGACTACATGCTGTGCGGATGGGTGGGGGACAGCCGCGTCTACTGTTTCGAGGACGGCCAGCTGCGTCAGATCACCCGCGATCACGTGCATGGCGGCGACGATGATGTCACCCATTTTGGCGCTCCTGCGACGCCGGCGCAGGCAGGCTCCGGCGTGCTCACGCGCGCGGTGGGCGCGGAGGAACGCCTGTTCGTCGACTGGGTCGTGGCGGGCAATCGGCCCGGCATGGGCTTCGTGCTTTGCTCTGACGGCATCAACAAGGAAATGTCCGATGCCGAACTTGACGACGAATGCCGTCGCCACCCGCAACCGCAGGATCTCGTCGCCAGCCTGTTCGACCTGGCGATGAGTCGCGCCGGAAGGGACAACATCTCGGCCGTCGTCGTTCGCATCCAAGAATGAAGAAAAACCCCCACTCATGAATTCCATAGCCGAACTGGTCTCCGCTTACCAGGCCGACAAGCTCAAGCTTGCCGCCCTGTTCGACGCACTCGGTGCGCGCGGGGCCGTGTCCGAGGCGCAACACCATGCCGAACAGGAATGGCTCGAACAGCAGCGTGACGCCGGTGCGCTCGATCCGATGGTGGCCAAGGCCCTGTTGGCCAAGCTGGCATCCGTGCAGGCTCCCCCGGCAGGCGCGTCGCATGACGATGACGTTACCCAGGTAAAGCCCGCCACGCAGCGCCCCGCGCCGAGCGCTCCGGCCGCTCCGCCGAGCGGAGTCGGCAGTGACGACGCGACCCGGGTGCAACCCGCTTCCCGTCCGCCAGCTCCGCCGCCGGATGATGTCACCGTGGTCAAGCCGGCCTCGCGTCCGGTCCGGCCACCGGCGGCGGACGATGAAGCCACCATGGTGAAACCGGCCTCGGCTGCGCCACGCGAACCGACTGAAGGTCAGACCGTCGGGGCGACCGGCACGCAGGGCACCCGTCAGGGGATGACCGGCACGAGTTCCAGCATGAGCAGTTCCAGCTGGAACCATATCGCCGAAGGCGATGCGTCTGACTTCGTCACCGTCGGCTCGCTGCTCAAGGGACGTTTCTACCTCGAGAAGGAGATCGGCCGCGGCGGCATGGGCGTGGTGTTCAAGGCCCGCGACGAGCGCAAGGTGGAAGCCCGTGACCGCGACCCCTACGTCGCCGTCAAGATCCTGAACGACGAATTTCGCCGCCATCCCGACTCGCTGATCTCGTTGCAGCGCGAGTCGCGCCGCTCGCAACAGCTGGCGCACGACAACATCGTGCGCGTCTACGATTTCGACAAGGATCGCACCATCGTCTTCATGACGATGGAGTACGTCGACGGCTCCGATCTCAAGCAGCTGATTCGCGAGAAGGCCTACAACGGCATGCCGCTGGCGCAAGCCCGGCCGCTGATCGAAGGCATGGCGCGGGCGCTCACGCGCGCCCACTCGGCCGGCGTGGTCCATTCGGACTTCAAGCCGGCCAACGTCATGGTCACACGCGAAGGCGTGCCGAAGGTATTCGACTTCGGCATTGCCCGCGCCGGCAAGCACATGGGCGATGCCGTCGGCGAACAGACCGTATTCGACGCCGGTACGCTGGGCGCGCTCACCCCGGCCTACGCCAGCCTGGAGATGATCCGGGGTGAGGACCCGGTTCCCAGCGATGATGTCTACGCACTGGGTTGCGTGACGTTCGAACTGCTCACCGGCAAGCATCCGTACGACAAGGCCAGCGCCGAAGTGGCGATGAAGGAAGGCCGCAAGCCGCCACCGGTGAAGGGGCTGACCAAGCACCAGTACAAGACGCTCTGTGCCAGCGTCGCCTTCACCAAGGCGCAGCGCCTGAAGAGCGCCAACGAGCTGATCGAAGGCCTGCGCGACGTGGGCGCGCGTGAACGCGCACTGCCGTATCTGCTGTACGGCGTGCCGGCCATTCTGGTCATTGCCGGCGGCGCCTGGGCATGGACGACCTACCAGCGCAATCATCATCTGGCCGAAGTGATCGCCCGCTTCACCATGACGCGCGCCGACCACTACGCGGATGAGGGTCAGGCCCTGCAGGCCCTCGACACCCTGAACGACGACGATCGCAAGCGTACGATCATCGATCAGGGCGAATTGATCCAGAGCTACCTGCTCGGCCGCATCGACGCCTACTGGAATCCCGCCAGGGATCGTTACGACTATGCCGGCACCCAGAAGGTGTTCAAGCTGCGCGACGACCTCAAGCTCTACTCGCCAGCGCTGGACATCAAGCGCACCGAGGTGGAGAAGCAGCGCAACGACCTGCTCAACTCGCTCGACACCAAACTGACCGACCAGATCGGCGCCGACGCGATCTTCGAGAACCAGCCGGACAACGTCGTCACCACGCTGACTCGCATCCGCGCGATCGATCCGAACAGTGCCCTGTTGAAAAATGCCGAGCTGGAGCTGAAGTACGACACCGCCATCGGCAAGTCGATCGACGCAGGGCGTGTCGACGAGGCAACCGTCGAACTCAAGCTGGCGAGCAGCCTGTTCCCCGATTCGGCGAGACTGAAGCAGCGCAGCGCGCAGCTCGACGAAATCGGCAAGGCGCTGGCGGCCCAACGACTGCAGGAGCAGAAGGCGCAGGCGCTGCAACAGCAGCGGGAGCAGGGCCTGCAGACGCTGACCGCCTTGCTGGACCAGCCAGTCAGCGCCGATGACTGGCGCGCCAAGGCAGCCACGGCCTATCACGATGCGGCCAGCCTGCTGGGAGACGATCCGCGACTGGCGGCGCAGACGGCCCGCCTGAAAGACGTCCTGGCCGCCCAGGCGAAAGAACGGCAGGGTGCCGGCGACCTGCCGGGCGCCATCAGCATTGCCGGCTTCGGCATCGACCTGTTCCCGGGCGACGCCAGCCTCACGGCGACGCGACAGGCCCTGCTGGAACAGCAGAACCAGCTGGCGCAGAAGGCTGCCAGCGAAGCGCAACGCACCGCGTTGGCGAAGAGCCGGGTAACCGACCTGCTCGCCAATCCCCAGGCCACGGTGGTCTGGCTGCAGGACGTCAGGAGCGCCCTGAATACCGCGCGCACCCAGATCGGCGCGGATTCTCCGGACTACGCGGCAGTGAAGGCGCAGGCCGATGCCGGCCTGATCAAGCTGGCGCGCGACCAGATCGCCGGTGGCAACCTGGATGCGGCCGAGCGGGTCGGCCAGGCCGGCCAGCAGATCGATCCCGCGGAAGCCGGCTTCGCCAGGGTGCTGGCCGACGTGGCCGCTTCCCGTTCGGCGGCGCAGCAGAAGACCTTGCAGCAGCAGGCTCAGGCACTTGCCGACGCGCGCACCACGCTGGCCAGCCTGGGTGCCAAGCCGACGCTGACACCTGACTGGCAGCGTGACGTGGCCACCGCAATGGCCACGCTCGGCGCCGACAAGTCTCCCGAAACCGAACGCGCGGTCAACGCGCTGGGTGCGGCCATCGCGGCCGAAGCCGCGCGCCTGGCTGATCCCCAGCATCTGCCCCAGGCAAGGATTGCGGTCGACTTCGGCCTCAAGTACGTGCCGAAATCGGCCGAGCTGATCGCGCAGGGCGCGGCACTGGATGCGCTGCAGCAGCAGTTGCAGGCGAAGGCCGCGCAGGAAGGCGCCGATGCCGAAGTGAAGTCGCGTATCGAATCGATGAAGAGCGCGGTGGCCGCCGGCGACGTCAGCAAGGCAAGCCAGTCGCTGGCACGGATCAGGACCCTGCAGCCGGACAATCCCTTCCTCAAGACCGAGGGACCGAAGCTGCTGGCCGATGCCTATCTGGGCCAGGCCGAAGATGCATTCCAGAAGGGGCGTTACCAGCGCGCGTCCGACGTGCTCGGGCAGGGCCTGGGGACCCTCGGCAACAACGCCGGCTTGCGCGCGGCAAAGGCCCGCTACGATGTGGTCGCCGCCATCATGGCCGCCTCGAAGCAGCCACTGGGCAGTGCGGAGTACGCGCAGTTGCAGAAGCAACTGGACAGCGTGCGCAGGAACGACGCCACCGAACTGGGCAAGCTGGAAACGAGCATGAAGGCGCGGGGCCAGCTGACGGCCCGGTCGCTCGCCGAGCAGCTCGACAAGCTGAAGCGCGCTGCTGTGGCGGCGCCCGCCCCGCAGGTCACTGCCCCGGTATCGACGCCGGTGACCGAGGCGCCGGTGCCGACGCCGGGGCGGCCGCCCGTGACGACCGGAAAGACCGGCACCACCCCGGTCGTGCAACCCGCGCCCAGCGGAGGCGTGGCTGCGGCGGGTGGTCCCGATCCCTGCGCGAAGCCGGGATTGGCGGGCAAGGGCAAGTTCTGTTCGGATGCCATCAATGGCGGGCGCGGGCCATTGCTGGTGGTTGTGCCCGGCGTAAACGGTGGCAAGGCGTACGCCATCTCGCGTGCGGAAATCTCGATCAACGAGTTCAACCAGTTCTGCCGCTCCAGCGGCAAGTGCGCCGCGGTGTCGGTGGCCGACAAGGATCTTGGCAACGCGCCGATAAGCAACATCAGCCTGGATCAGGCGCGTGCCTATGCGCGCTGGCTCAGTGACCTCAGCGGCGGATTCACCTATCGGCTGCCGACCGACGCGGAATGGCTGCACGCGGCGAAAGGCGGCGGTGGCTGGAAGCAGGCCGAGGACAGCAACTGCATCCTTCCCTCGGCCGGCGGCGGCGATGGCGGTGGCGCTGCGGTTTCCCCGCGTGGTCGTTCACGCAATCCCTGGGGCCTGGTCAATTCGACCGGCAACGTGTGGGAGTGGGTGGTGAGCGGCGGCAGCGTGATGGTACGTGGCGGCAGTTACAGCAGCTACTGGTCGGATTGCAGCGTCGATTCCAGCCGTGCTGATGGCGGATCGCCGCAACGGGACGTGGGTTTCCGGATACTGAGGGAGCTGAAATGACCGAACGCGAAGCTGCCATCAACCGCGATTTGCGTGCACTGGATGATGCCCACCGGCTGGGCCGGATTTCCCGCGCGGAATATCGCAACCGCCGTCGTCGCGTACTGCAACCCTTGTCGGACGGTGGTGGCGTGGTCACCGCGCGCAAGGCGCTGGTGCCGCCGGGAAGCGTCAGGGCACCGCGTAGCGGCGATCCGGCTGCGGCGAGCGCCAATGATTCTGCTGCTGACGCCGGACGGGCACTTGCCTCGCTGGTTTCGATGCGGCCGACGTTTTCCAGGAAGGTACTGCTGATCCTGACTGCCGCTGCCATTCTCGTGGTCGTGGCTGGCTGGCTGGTTCTGCGTCATTGATTGCCTGCCATGGCAGTCGTTTCAGGTTGCGACTCCATCCGTGACAGGCAACCGTGCGGCATATTCTTCGTTCAAGTCGAAGCGAGCCCGGGCGGCCCTCGCTGCTCGTGAAATCCAGCGGAATTTGCCCGCCGGCAACACCGCGCGGGAATACTGAAAACCCTGCTTTTCCAGTGATTCTTGACTGTCGCGTATCTGTAAAGCAGTCCTTTTCCGACATGCCCTGTCAGAACTTGCCGGGCATGCTCGTGGGCATCTTTTTCGATGCCGAACGGCTCTTCCTTTGGAAGGGCAAAGGTGTATCCTGATAGAGGTAAGACGAGCCAGCAGGCAGCAATTGCCTGAATGCCGGGGGCTTGGGAAGTTCGCAGCTGGTGGGCACCGATCATCGGGGCACACCGTCAATGGATCGATTAGATGCGGCCAAGGGGAATGTATCGTGCGCATTGTTTGCTTCGCGGCAGCGTTGGCGTTTGCACTTACGGGCGGAAACGTTCAGGCACAGGATGCTGGCGGCGGATCAGCTGACCAGGCTTCCGGCACGGCGGCGCCTGCCGGCAGCTCTCCACAGACTCCGCCGGCGCAGGTCCAGGCGGACAACGTGGTGCCGCCAGTCCGTGATCGTGATGCCGCCGCCGATCAGAAGATTGCCGTGCAGGGTTTCCACGTGACGGGCGTGGCCGACCATTCCGATGTCGGAGTGACGCCGGCCAGCATCCAGGCTCTGGCCGATGCGCAGTACCAGGAACTGGCGGCCAAGGCCGGCACTCCGGTGGAGCTCAGCTTCGACGACATGCAGGCGGTCGCCAACAAGATCGTCGAGCGTTATCGCAGCGCCGGCTTCATCGTCTCCAACGCGTTCCTGCCGGCGCAGACGGTGGGGCCGGACAAGATCGTGCAGATCCAGGTGCTGGAAGGAAAGATCGGCAAGATCATCGTCAAGGGCACCAAGCGCTACCGGCCCAGCGTGATCTCTGCTTCGGCGCAGGAACTCCGCGGCAAGCCGTTGCAGAAGAGCGATGTGGATACCGCCTTGCTCTACGCGCGCGACCTCCCCGGTGTCACCGTGGCATCGACGTTCCAGCCCGGCGAGAACACGGGCGATACCGATCTGGTAATGATCGCCACCGAAGCGAAGCGTCCGGTCAAGTTCATGCTGGGTGCCAACAATTACGGCACCGAGCTCACCGGCCGCTACCGCGCACAGGCCGGCATCGAATGGGCCAATCCGCTGGGCATCGGCGACGTATTCAACCTCAACGTGGACTATGCGCTGGATCCCAGCGACAACATCTACGGCGCGACCACGTATCGCGCGCCGGCGCCCTGGGTGCCCGGTTTGTCAGCCGTGGTCGGCGCCTCCCGCAACGAGCTGCAGATCAACACCGGCACGTTTGCGGCGCTGGACGTGAAGGGTCCCAGTTCGCTCTATTACGGCGGCATGGACTGGAAGTTCATCAATCGCGACGACATGCAGGCACTGAGCACGCTGCATGTGATCCGGGAAGAGTCCAAGCTGGACAGTCTGGGATTCCACCTGTCGGACGAGAAATTCACCGTGGGGGAACTGACCTACGGCTTGCTGCACACCGACCGTCGCTTCAACGGTGTCGACATCCTTCAGGTCGGCGTGCGCAAGTCCATCAGTGACGATTCGCTCGTTCCCGACCTGGTCAGTCCGCAGCACTCGCGCAGCTTCCTGGTGACGAAGCTGTCGTACACGCGCATGCAGTTCCTCACCAAGTCGCAGCGGCTCTATCTGAAACTGGTGGGCCAGTACACCAACGATGCCCTGATCCCGCTTGAGCAGTTCGCCTTGGGCGGCCCCGACAGCACCCGCGCCTACCCGATTGCCGATGCCTTGCGCGACCGTGGCTACTACACCTCGCTGGAGTATCACGTCGACGCCCCGGGTTTCGGCGACAAGGTGTCGCCTTTCTACGGAAGGCCATGGCGCGAACTGCTGGAGTTCCAGGTGTTCGTCGACTACGCCAAGGGTTTTTCCGCGGGTGCCAACCGCGAGATCACGCCCGACACGGCCACCTTGAGTGGCGTGGGCGCAGGTCTGATTTTCCGCCTGCCACGATTCCACAATTTCGAGTTTCACCTCAACGGTGCCGTGCCCCTGGGTTCGCAGGATGCGTCTGACCACAAGGGCTACCACATCTACTCCCGGTTCAGCTTCACGTTCTGACGGATGACGACCATGAGCAAGAGCACAAAGCAGCGCACGATGCGCACGACGGCGCGCGTCCATGCAGATCGGACTTCCGGAACGGCACTGCCCTTGAGGCGGACCTGGCCCATCAGTCTCTGCGTGGGCCTGGCCCTGGGGTCGATCGTGTTCAGTGGCGAGGCACTCGCCGGAGGACCGACCGGTGGCGTGGTGGTGGGTGGCTCGGGTTCCATCGCCCAAAGTGGCAACAGCACCGTCATCAACCAGGTGTCGCAGAAGCTGGCGCTGAACTGGGAGACCTTCAATCTGGCAGCCAACGAAACGGTGCTGTTCAATCAGCCCGGTCGGTCGGCGGTGGCCCTGAATCGCATCCTCGACCAGAATCCCAGCCAGATCTTCGGCAAGATCAATTCAAACGGCCAGATCTTCCTGATCAACACGCACGGCATCATCTTCGGCGCCACCGCGCAGATGAATGTCGGCGGCCTGCTCGCCAGTACGCTGGACCTCACCCCGAACGACTTTCTCGCGGGGCGCTATAACCTCAACGTGGCGGGTGCGGGGGCTGGCATCGTCAACCACGGCCTGATCCAGGCCGCGAGCGGCGGTTCCGTCAGTCTGGTGGGCGGCAGCGTCCTCAACGACGGCGTGATCTTCGCCAACTACGGCAAGATCAACCTCGACGGTGCGGACCATGCCACGCTGGACTTCGATGGCAATGGCCTGATCAACATCCAGATCACCGGTGAACTGAAGGAACGCCTGGACGCGAAGGAAGCCGCGGTCACCAACAAGGGTACCTTGCGCGCCGAAGACGGCACCGTGGTGCTGCAGGCTTCGGCCACCAAAGACCTGTTCACCAACCTGGTCAACAACGCCGGCGTGATCGATGCCAGCGGCATCAGCACCGATGGCGGGGTGGTGCGTCTGGTCGGCAACGGCGGCAACGTCGAGAACAGCGGCAACATCACGGTGTCCGGCGTGCACGGCGGCAGCGCCCAGTTGCTGTCCGATCAGGATGTCAACGTCAGCGGCAGCGTTGATGCCTCCGGTACCTTGGGCGGCGGCAGCATCCGCATCGGCGGAGGTCAGCAAGGTGGTGAAGGATTGCTCAGGGCTGCCAACAGCACGCTCGGCGCCAGCGCCACATTGAATGCCGACGCCACGCAATCCGGCAACGGCGGCTCCGTGGTCGTATGGGGCGACCAGTCCAGCACCATCGCAGGCAGCCTGAGCGCTCGCGGTGGCACCCTGGGCGGCAACGGTGGCGCCATCGAAACCTCGGCTGCGCACGTCAGCATCGCCGACAGCGCCCGCGTCAACACGTTGGCCGCCAACGGTACGAATGGCGACTGGCTGATCGACCCGAAGGACTTCAAGATTGCCGCCAGCGGCGGCGACATCACGGGTGCCACGCTAGGCACCAATCTGGGCAGCGGCAACGTCACGATCCTGTCCAGCAGTGGCAGCGGCGGCGGCAGCGGCAACATCAACGTGAATGATACGGTGAGCTGGGGCGCAAACACGCTTACTCTCACCGCCGCCAAGGATGTCAACATCAATGCCGTGCTCACCGGCACCGGGACATCCGCACTGGTGCTGAATTCGGCAACCGCCAACGGAGCAGATGCGGCCGTGGCGGGCGGCGCCATCAAGATCGGCAAGAACATCACCACGGGTGGCAACCAGACCTACAACGGCCCGGTGGTCCTTGGCGCCAACGTGACGCTTGCCAGCAGCGGCAGCGGCACCATCAATTTCATCTCGACGGTGGACGGTGGGCACACCCTCTCGGTGAATACGGGCGGCCAGACGACGTTTGGTGGGGCGGTCGGTGCGGCGAACGCCCTGACAAGTCTGACCACGGACGCGGCGGGCACTACGATGCTGGGTGGCGACGTTCACACCACCGCCGCGCAGACCTACAACGACAGCGTGACCCTGGGCAACAGTGACACCCTTGCGGGTACGACGGTAAAACTGCTCGGCGGTGTAACCGGATCGGGCAACGGCCTGACCGTTACGGGCAATGCCGTGCTTGGCAGCGCGTTTTCCGGCCTGACTACGCTTTCGGTCAGCGGTACGACGGCGCTCAACGCCACGGGTGTGAGCACGAGTGGCGATCAGACGTACAGCGGCGCGGTGACACTGGGTGCCAATACGCTACTGATGAGCACGGGCGGCTCGATCGACTTCGCGTCGACGGTCGACGGTGCGCACACACTGGGAGTGCAGAGCACGAGTGGCGCGGCAACCTTCGGCGATGCGGTGGGCGGCGGGGTGGCGCTGACCGGTCTGACCACGAACAGCGGCACGTTCAGTGCGGGCGATGTCACCGTCAACGGTTCCTTGTCGGTGACCACCACCACAGGCAACATCTCGCAGACGTCGGGCATCTTCAGCGTAGCCGGCACCTCGGCCTTCAACGCCGGCAGCGGGACGATCACGCTGAACAACCTCAATGCATTCACCGGTGCGGTGAGTCTCACCGGTGGAGCCACCCAGGTCACGAACAGCGGCGATCTGGTTCTGGGTACCTTGAACACGGGCGCACTGACCGTCGTCAGCAACAGCGGTGCGCTGGACCTGGGCACCGGCACGATCAATGGCGATTTGTCGGCGACCGCGGCAACCACCATCACGGTCGACGGCACGCTTGCAGGCTTGGGCAACGCTGCATTTTCCGGCGCTGCGCCAACAGGGACGGGAAGCATCACCGGCACCGGTTCGATCACCGGCCTGGGCAGTGCCGCGTTCAACCTGACCGGCAACACGGCGGGCAGCACCGGCGGCGTCACCTTCAACGGTTTCACAAGCGCCGACACCACGACGGTTACGGGAGCTTCGGGGTTCGACGACAACGCCGGAACCAGCCTGGGCATGACCTTCGCCAATGCCACCAACGTGGCGGGTACCGGTACCATTGCGAACGTCGCCGGCAGCTTCGACGATCACGCCGGGGCATCGTCGGCAAGCGGCATAACCTATACCGGGTTCGGCGCGGTGTCGGGCACCGGTGGCGACGTCACCGACGTGACCGGGGCTTTCGACGTCGGTACGAAGACCTCGAGCGACTCGGGCCTGGATTACACTGCTTTCGGTCTGACCACGATAACCGGCAACGGCTCTGGGGCCACGATCACGGGTTCGGGCCAGACCTACCTGCTGGACAATGCCGTCGCGGACAAAGGCAGCAGCAACGGTGTGAACTGGACATCGTTCGGCAACATCGCCGACGCCAGCGGCACGGTGAACTTCG
>NZ_AJXT01000025.1 GCF_000264295.1 Rhodanobacter spathiphylli B39
GGCGAGTTCAATTCTGAAGTGCACCACCCCCAGCGATAGAGCGGCGCAGGTGCGGTAGCCTGCACAGCTTCACCGCCAAGTGGAACTGCACATGAGCTACACACACCTGAGCCAGGACGAACGCTATCAGATTCAGCATTTCCATGGGGGCGGCTTTTCAGCTCGAGAGATCGGCGCGGAGTTGAAGCGCGCGGCGACGACAATCAGTCGCGAGCTTCGACGCAACTCGAGCGAGGCGGCCAAGTATCACGCGCGGGCTGCACAGCGACAGGGCGCCAAGCGCCGGCGTGCGGCGAGCGCGCAACCTCGGATCGGACCGGAGCAGTGGGCCACCGTGGAGGCACGGCTGACAGTCGAGCAATGGAGCCCTGCGCAGATTGCCAGCGAGGTGTCCATCAGCCACGAACG
>NZ_AJXT01000026.1 GCF_000264295.1 Rhodanobacter spathiphylli B39
TCCACGGGCGGCGCATCGCCGAGCGGCCGGCTATCGTGGAGAGCCGCAAGCGGGTGGGTGACTGGGAAGGCGACACCATCGTGGGTAAGGGGCTTGCGCGGGTCGTGACGCTGGTCGACCGCAAGTCCGGCCTGCTGCGCATGCGGCTCGTACCCAACGGCGAGGCCGACACGGTCATGCGCGCCATCGTCCATGCCCTGCATCCCCTGCGGGCTCGCGTGCATACCCTGACCTGGGACAACGGCAGCGAGTTCGCCGAACACGCTTTGGTCGATATTGCCTTGGTTGCCAAGAGCTATTTCGCCGAGCCGTACTCATCCTGGCAGCGCGG
>NZ_AJXT01000027.1 GCF_000264295.1 Rhodanobacter spathiphylli B39
CGTACTCATCCTGGCAGCGCGGAACCAACGAAAACACCAACGGGCTGATACGGCAGTACCTGCCCAAAGGGTGCGATCTCAGTGTTTACTCCGACGCCGACATTCAGGCGATTGAAGACAAGCTCAACCAACGGCCCCGAAAGCGTTTAGACTTCCGTACACCACAACACGTTTTCGATGCTTCCCTCAATCGTGGTGCGCTTCGTAGTTGAATCCGTC
>NZ_AJXT01000028.1 GCF_000264295.1 Rhodanobacter spathiphylli B39
TTCAACGCTAAGTAGACCCCAAAAGTGGGGTGTTGCGCCGAGTATGCGATTTGGCCATTGATCGTTCAAGCGGCGAATTCCTTCGCCACATCATGAGTTTGCGCGACGACGTCGGTCTTGGGGCGGGATCGACTGCCGTTGTTATCAGCGACTTTTGAGGGTGTATGAGTTACCGGGGCGGAAGTGAGGGTGTAACGGCGGCGGGAATGGCGCAGTGGCTGGATCGGCCGCGAAACGATAGCCGCGGGCTGCTCGAGGGTGTGCTGCAAGCTGATGCGTGGCGGGGTGCGACCATCGTGTTGGTCTGCCCGGCTCGACCCGGATGGTTCAATGGGGCGGATGTCCGCGCTCGCGGGTGAGTCGGGTCAGTTCGGCAATCAGGTCGGCGCGGGTGGCGGGGGCATCGAGCAGATAGACCTGCACGTCGTGTGCCGCCACCGTCGCGTGCAGTTTTCCGCCGGTGCCGACGTCGACTGCCTTGTCGCCGAACGCGGATGTCCAGCGGCCAGCTTGCAGATAATCGCCAACGTCAAACGATGCGGCAGCGTCGCCCTTGTTGAGCAGCACCAGTGCGATCTGGTGTGCGTCGCCTTTCTGGTACACGCGGTAGAACGCGGCCTGGTTGCCGGCGAAGTGCAGTGGCAGCATCAGGCCGCGTTGCAGTGCCGGGGTCTTTTCGCGCAACTGGGCGATGCGCTTGAGCTGGCGATAGATCGGACTTTTCGCTGCGGCGTCGATGCGTTGCTGGCCGTAGTAGTTGCGGTTGCCCTGGTGTTCGGCCTTGCCGCGCTCGAAGCCGGTTTCGGAGCCGTAGTAGATCGCCGGGATGCCGCGGGCGGTGAACAGCCAGTTGTTGGCGTCGATGAAGCCGTTGTCGCTGGCGGCCAGGCGCGCCATGTCGTGGTTGTCGTAGAAGGTGACCAGTTCGTACGGGTTCTGGTACGGGCCATTGGTGAGGTAGAGGCGGTCGAGCAGTTGGGCGTAGTCGCTGCCGGGATGCTCGAACACGTCGGCGATGCGCCCGCGCAGCGGGAAGTCGAGCACGCTGATGCCGCCGTTTTCGGGCCAGGTGTACTGGCCGATGTTGTCGGGGCTGTAGTCGAACGCTTCGCCGAACATGAAGAAGCCGGGATGCTTCGCCCGGATGCGCGCGGCGAACTGTTTCCAGAAGGTGGTGGACATGTGGCTGATGGTGTCGATGCGGAACGCGTCGGCGCCCTGGTCGGCCCACTGGTTGTACGCGCCCGCGAAGTAGTCGAGCACGGCCGGGTTCCGGTCGTCGTTGTTGGACAGCTGAACCAGGTCGTCGTAGGCGTGGTAGAAGCGGTGCAGCGGGTTGCGCACGGGATCGAGCTTGTACGGCGGCAGGTTCTGCTGGTCGGCGACGAGCTTGCCTTCCCTGTCGTAGATCTGGCCGAACATCGGTTGCGCCTGCGGCATGCTGAAGGCGGGCGAGCCGTGGTTGGCCACGATGTCGAGCACGGTCTTCAGGCCCTGCGCCCGCATCGCCGTGGTGAACTGGCGGAAGTCGAGGTTCTTGCTGGGCAGGTGCTCGTCGAGCTGGTAGAAGTTGACGCCCCAGTAGCCGTGGAAGCCGGTCTTGCCGCGGTCGGTGAACTTGGAACCCCAGCTCACCGGATCGCCGCCGGTGAAGGCTTCGTCGGGGTTGTCCACGATCGGGGTGATCCACACCGCGCCGAAGCCCATGCCGCGGATGTAGGCGGCGTTGTCCAGCACGCCCCGGAAGTCGCCGCCGAGGTAGCCGATGTTGGCGCTCTCGCCCTTCGGCGCGCCGGCCACCGGGATGTCGAAGGTGGGGTGGGCGCCGCCCTGGTGGCGCTGGTCGTTGGACGGATCGCCGTTGACGAAGCGGTCGGTCATCACGAAGTAGATCGCGTTGGACGCCATCGGCGCGTCGGTGCCGACGAATTCGGGCGTGGTATCCGCGGCGTGCGCGCCGCCGCAGAACAGGGTGAGCGTGGCAAGCGCCAGTACGGTGGTGCGGATCATCTCGTCGTTCCGGTGATGGCGTTGGCGAGGCTGGGCTAGCCGGGCTCGCGCACGCGCAGGGTGAACAGGCCGGCGACCAGCAGGCAGGCGCCGCCCAGTGCCAGCGCCCAGATCGGTTGGTTGTGGAAGCACAATCGCAGCAGCAGGCCGAGCACGCTGGCGGCGAGCAGTTGCGGGATCACGATGAAGAAATTGAAGATGCCCATGTAGACGCCCATCTTCGCCGCCGGCAGGTTGTCCGACAGCAGCGCGTAGGGCAGCGACAGGATCGAGGCCCAGGCGAAACCCACGCCGACCATCGAGGCGAGCAGCCATTGCGGGTCGCGGATCAGCAGGAACGACAGCAGGCCGGCGCCGCCCAGGCACAGGTTGATCAGGTGGCTGATGCGCAGGCCCCAGCGCCGCACCATCAGCGGAATCACCACCGCGGCAACGGCGGCGAAGCCGTTGTAGGCGGCGAACAGCACGCCGACCCAGTTGGCGCCCTCGTTGTACAGCGCCGAGTGCACGTCGGTGGTGCCGTAGATGGTCTCGGTCACGCCCGCGGTGGTGTAGATCCACATGGCGAACAGCGCGAACCACGAGAACAGTTGCACCCACGCCAGTTGCCGCATCGAGACGGGCATGCCGTAGAGGTCGCCCATCACTTCGCGCAGCATGCCGCGGCCGCGGCTGAAGCTGAGCCAGACGAACAGCAGGCCGAACACGAGCAGCCCGCCACCCAGCACGTAGACCTCTTTCTCCAGCGCGAAATGCTGGATCGCGAACAGCACCGCGACGCCGACCAGCAGCAGTAGCACGCCCCAGCGCCAGGCCTGCGACACGTCCACCGGCGGCTGTTCGGCCACGCCGTCGCTGAACGACTGCAGCCGGTCCGGCGGGTATTCGCGGGTGCTGAAGATGGTCCACAGCACTGCGCCCAGCAGCACCGCGCCGCCGGCGTAGAAGGCATATTTCACCGTGTCGGGAATGCCGCCGTCCGGCGCCACGTTGGCCACGCCGAATTGCGCCAGTATCCACGGCAGCGCCGAGGCCACCACCGCGCCCACGCCGATGAAGAAGCTCTGCATCGCGTAGCCGGAAGGCCGCTGGCGGGTCGGCAGCTGGTCGCCCACGAAGGCACGGAACGGCTCCATCGACACGTTGATCGAGGCGTCCAGAATCCACAGCAGGCCGGCGGCCATCCACAGCACCGGCGCGTTCGGCATCCACAAGAGGGCCACCGAGGCGAACACCGCGCCGGCCAGGAAGTAGGGGCGGCGCCGCCCCAGCCGGTTCCAGGTGCGGTCGGAGAAGTGGCCGATGATCGGCTGCACGATCAGCCCGGTCAGCGGCGCGGCGATCCACAGCGCGGGGATGTCGTTGAGGTCGGCGCCCAGGGTCTGGAAGATCCGGCTGATGTTCGCGTTCTGCAGCGCGAAGCCGAACTGCAGGCCGAGGAAGCCGAAGCACATGTTCCAGATCTGCCAGAACGACAGCGCCGGTTTGGAGTTCGCGGAAGTACCGTCGTTCATGGTGAGCCGTGGCCGGGGGCGAGCGGAGCGATCAGCAGATCATGCACCACCGCCCGGTTCAATGGGCCATCGCTGCCGCCCTGTCCGCCGGTGTAGTGGGCGAAGTGGGCCAGGTAGCTCATGTTGAAGCCGTCGTCGAGCGTGAACCGGCAGGTCGCGCCCGCCCTCGTGCCGAAGCGGCCCCAGCTGGATGACTGGGTGCGCACGCTGTGCGGCATCACGATCGGCAGGCGTTGCTCGGCGCTGCCGTCGCAGCGGATCACCAGCATCTTCACCGCCGCGGTGATGCCGGTGTTGATCGGGCCGTGGTCGTTGGCGTAGTCCAGCGCGACGCGCCAGTCGCCGCTGGCCGGTGCCGTCCATTGGCGCGGCCAGTCGCCGCCGATCCGGTTCGTGTCACCGACGCAGACGGTGGGGCTGTGCAGCGATTCCAGCCCCTGCGCGTCGATGCGCGTGGCGCTGAAGCAGGCCAGGCCCGGCTGTCGTGCGAGCGTGCTGCTGGCGTCGATGTCGCCGTGCGCCATGCCGTTGAGGTAGAGCCGCTGCCTGCCCTCGACGCGGATCTGCCAATGCGTGCCGACGGCCTGCACGTGTGGCGCGGCGGGGGCGAGCGGCGCGTACAGCGGTGCGTCGGTGCGCAGCGGCAGGTCGGCGACTTGCACCGCTTTCAGCGTGACGGTGGTGGTGTTGCCCTGCGTGCGCTGCTGGTCGGCGACGAGCAGGTTGCCGTCGAGCGCGGCGGGAAGCTGCAGGGTGATCCGGCGTCCGGGCAGTTCGAGGGTGATCGCATGTCGCGTACCGAACAGCATCGGCACCAGCGCGGTGGGCAGCTTCGGTGCGACCCGCTCGTTCCCCTTCAGGCCATTCTCTTCCAGGCCGAACACGCCTTCGCTGACCATCGCCAGGTAGGCCGCCACCGACCACAACTGGCGCGGCGAATTAACCACCGGGCCGCTCAGCTTGCCTTCGTCGACGTGCTGGCCCTGGGTCAGCAGTTCGTAGTTCTCCATGTTGGAGCCGTACAGCGCGGCGCCGCGCATGATCGAGGCGATCTCGTGGGCGATGCGGGCGGGCTGCTGCGTTTCGCGTGCGGCGCGCAGCGCATACATGCTGACGAACGGCCAGATCGCCCGGTTGTGGTAGACCGGCTGGTCGGCGCGCTCGGGCCAGATCACCGGGCTGCCGGCCGGCCACGTGGGGTAGTTCGCCAGCGTCCGGCGGGCGCGTTCGCCGTCGGCCACGCCGCTGTCGACCGCCAGCGCGATGCCGAGCAGGTCGTAAGTGTCGTACGGCGTGCCGTCACCACCGAGGTAGCTCATGTACATGCCGCGATCGGCGCGCCAGAAGCGGACGTTGATCGCCGCCTTCAGCGCCGCCGCGTCATTGCGGTAGCCGGTGGCGGCCTTCGCCTCGTGGTGTTGGTCGGCCAGCGTGGCGGCCAGTTGCAGCGCCTGGTAGTGCAGCACGTTGGTGGACAGCGCGAACGATTGCGCGATGAAGCCCACCTCGTCCGCGGTCCACGCCGGGTAACTCTGTTCACGCCAGTCGAGGAAGGAGGTCTCGCCCCGGTACAGGCCGAGACGCTGGTCGAACGCGTATTGCCGATCCTGCGCCAGGGTGGCGCCGAGTGCCTGGTAGACGTCGCCGGCGAACGCGGCGTCGTCGAGCAGATGGCGCGCACCGAGGAACCACACCACGCGATCGGTGCTGATCGGCCAGCTGCCGCCGGAGCCGGTGTCCTGCATCGGATAGTACGGTTTTGAATCCGTGCCTTGCGCTGCGCCGGTTACGCGCACGCCGGACAGCTTGAACTTCAGCCCGTTGCGCGAACGGGCGGGGTCGAAGCGCCACAGGCCGAGGTCGATCGCGTAGGACAGGTCGCGCGTCCACACGTAAGGCCACTTCAGCCCGGTGACGAAGCAGCGGCAGGGAATCGGCTGGCCGTGGTCGAACGCGCCGTCGCGGATCGCCTCCACCGAGTCGAGCGCGAGGTCGTCCTGCGCCATCGCGAACAGGCCGTCGAACAGCGGGCTGGCGGTGTCGCTGCGCAGCGGCTGCGGGGCGATCACCCGCTGGCCGTATGGCCACGCCAGCGTGTAGCGGTGCTGCGCGTCGTGCTCAATGCCGACGTGCACGCCGTGCCAGTCCAGGCCGTCCTGCGCCAGGCCTTCCTGCCACGCAGGCGTCGCGGCACTGGCGGCCAGCGCGGCTCCCAGCAACAGGCTCAGCACGGGCGGGGACGCGGTGGCGGAAGGCGAATCGTGGTGGTCATCGGTGACAACGCTCCGGTGGCTGCGGGCTGGCGCGACGTCCGCAGGGACGATGCTTCCCGCATGGTAGGCAGCGTCGCACTGCAGCAACCAGTGGTTGCATACGTATTCATGCCGCGCGTCCGTTTTCGCCCGGCGCGCCATTCGCGCGGCGCCTTGTAAAGCGGCGGGCGATGACGGCATAGTCGTTCGACGGCCACGATCACACGGGAGATTCCATGCGGGTACGCCTCGAAGAAGTGGCGCGCGCAGCGAGCGTATCGCCCAAGACGGTGTCCCGCGTGCTCAACGACGAGGCCAACGTGAGCGAGGAGACGCGCAAGCGCGTGCGCGCCGCGATGGAAGAGCTGGACTATCGCCCGCATCCCTCGGCGCGCAGTCTCGCCGGCAATCGCTCGTTCGTGGTGGCGATGCTGTACGACAACAACGACAACCCGGCCTCGACCTACCTGGCCGAGATCCAGGACGGCGTGCTGGAAGCCTGCGACGCCCATCGCTACAGCATGATGGTGCGACCGCTGCGGATGCGTGGCGACGACTTCATCCGCCGGCTCGACGCTCTGATCTCCGACCATCACCCCGACGGCGTGGTGCTGACGCCGCCGATCACCGACTACGCGCCGCTGCTCAAGCGCCTGCGCGAGCGCAACGTGCCGTATGCCAGCGTGTCGCCGCAGAGCGACACCAGCATCGGCGTGCGAATGGACGAGCAGGCCGCCGCGCGGGCCATCGTCGAGCATCTGCTGGGCCTGGGCCACCGGCGCATCGCCCACGTGCTGGGCATCGCCGACCACGGCGCCAGCCGCTGGCGGCTGGCCGGTTACCGCGAGGCGATGGCCGCGGCCGGCGTGCCCGAAGATCCCGCGCTGGTGGTGCAGGGCGCCTTCACGTTCGGCTCCGGCGTCACCGCGGCACGCGAACTGTTCGCCCTGAAGCAGCGGCCGACGGCGGTGTTTGCCGCCAACGACGACATGGCCACCGGAGTGATGTGGGCCGCCGGCGAGTACGGATTGAAGGTGCCGCAGGACCTGTCCGTGTGCGGCTTCGACGACACCCCGCTGGCGCGCCAGCTGTGGCCGGCGCTGACCACGGTGCAGCAGCCCAGCCGCGAGATGGGCCGGATCGCCGCCCAGCAGCTGTTGAACCTGCTGCGCGGCCGCGGCACCGGCGAGCTGGTGCAGATGCCGTTCTCCCTGCAGATCCGCGGCTCCACCGCGCGCGTTTCCTGAAGTTCGCCGCCCGGTCGCGAAGAGCCGGCGGACGGTGTCCGCCCTACGCCTGCCTCTCAGCCTCCCTCCGCAGGGCGGGCACCGCCCGCCACACGCCGTCGCAAGCCGCCACTTCCCTTGGCTGATGCGTCGGCCGATGCGTCACACCGCCACGGCGTGCCTGACCAGACCCGCCGAATCCAGCCATGTTGCGCAGCGAATTGACAGCGCTGTCATCCGTGTCACTATGCGGTTCAGACCGCGTGCCGTCGGCGCGCCAGCCAGGAGCCTTGCCGTGCGATTTCCGCCCCCACCGAACTCGTTGCCGGGTCGTCTTGCCCTCTTCGCCACCCTCGCCGGCGCGTTGATCATGCCCATCCATTTCGTGCTCGCCGGGGACACCGCCGCCACCGTCCATCCCGATGCCTGGCCCCGCGTGCGCTCGCCGTTGCCGCCCGATCCGGCGCTGGAGGCGCGGGTGGGGGCGCTGCTGGCGAAGATGTCGGTGGAGGACAAGGTGGGCCAGATGATCCAGGCCGACATCAAGTCGGTGACGCCGGAGGACGTGCGCGAGTATCGGCTGGGCTCGATCCTGGCCGGCGGCAATTCCGGGCCGGACGGCGGCCAGTACGGCACCGCGGCGCAGTGGCAGAAGCTGTCCGACGCGTTCTACCGCGCCTCGATGGATACCTCGGGCGGCCGGCTGGCGATCCCGGTGTTGTTCGGCATCGACGCGGTGCATGGCCACAACAACCTGGTCGGCAGCACGCTGTTCCCGCAGAACTCCGCGCTGGGCAACGCGCGTGATCCGCAGCTGATCCATGCGATCGGCGCAGTCACCGCCCGCGAGCTGCGCGCCAGCGGCATCAACTGGACCTTCGCGCCCACGCTGACGGTGCCCCAGGACGGCCGCTGGGGCCGTGCCTACGAAGGCTATTCGGAAAACCCCGCGCTGGTGGCGCAATACGCCGGCGCGGTGATCGAGGGGCTGGAAGGCAAGGTCGGCACGCCGCAGTTCCTCGACGCCGACCACGTGATCGCCACCGCCAAGCACTTCCTGGGCGACGGCGGCACCAGGGACGGCAAGGACCAGGGCGATGCCGAGGTCAGCGAGGCGGTGTTGCGCGACGTGCACGCGGTCGGCTATCCGCCGGCGATCCGCGCCGGGGTGCAGGTGGTGATGGTCTCGTTCTCCAGCTGGAACGGGGTGAAGATGGCCGGCAACAAGGGCCTGATCACCGACGTGCTGAAGCAGCGCATGGGCTTCGGCGGCATCGTGCTGGGCGACTGGAATGCCCACGGCCAGGTGCCCGGCTGCACCAACGAGGATTGCCCGGTGGCGTACAACGCCGGGCTGGACATGCTGGAGGCGCCCGATTCGTGGAAGGGCCTGTACAGGAATACCCTGGCCGAGGTGAAGTCCGGGGTGATCCCGATGAGCCGCGTCGACGACGCGGTGAGCCGCATCCTGCGGGTGAAGCTGCGCCTGGGCATGTTCGAGGCGGGGCTGCCTTCGGCCAATCCACTGGTGCGTGATTCGGTGAAGGTGATCGGCAGCGCCGAACACCGCGCGCTGGCCCGCCGCGCCGTGCGCGAATCGCTGGTGCTGCTGAAGAACGACGGCGTGCTGCCGATCGATCCGCGCAAGCACGTGCTGGTCGCCGGCGATGGCGCGGACAACATCTCCAAGCAGAACGGCGGCTGGACGCTGACCTGGCAGGGCACCGGCCTCACCAATGCGAACTTCCCCGGCGCCACCTCGATCTGGGCCGGCATCCGCGACCAGGTGCAGGCCGCCGGCGGCAGCGCCGAGCTGTCGGTGGAAGGCCATTACAAACGCAAGCCCGATGTCGCCATCGTGGTGTTCGGCGAAGACCCGTACGCCGAGTTCCAGGGCGACCTGCCGAACCTCGCCTACCGGCCGGGCAACGATCACGACCTCGACCTGCTGCGTCGCCTGCGCCAGCAGGGCGTGCCGATGGTGGCGGTGTTCCTGACCGGACGGCCGCTGTGGATGAACCGCGAGATCAATGCCGCCGACGCGTTCGTGGTGGCGTGGTTGCCGGGCAGCGAAGGCGAGGGCATTGCCGACGTGCTGCTGCGCACACGCGACGGCCACATCGCCCACGACTTCCACGGCAAGCTGGCCTACTCGTGGCCGCGCACCGCGGTGCAAATTCCGCTGGCCGGCGGCAAGGCGCACTACGACCCGCAATTCCGCTACGGCTTCGGGCTCAGTTACGCCGAGCCCGGCAAGGGCGGCAAGCTGTCCGAAGATCCGGGCATCACGCTGAGCAGCGCCCGTGCCGGCGTCTACTTCACCCACGGCAAGCCGGCGCAGGGTTTCGTGCTGCAGCTCACCGGCGCCAACGGCGCGGACAGCAAGGTCACGGCGACGCCATCGGTCACGGCGGACGGCACGCTGCGCGTCGGCGCGCTCGACTACAAGGCGCAGGAAGACGCCCGCAGCCTGGCCTGGTCCGGCGGCGGCAAGGCGCAGGCCGCGCTGGTCGCGCCGGCGCCGCTGGACGTGGAGCGCGAAACCAATGGCGACGTGATGCTGGTGACCACGCTGCGCGTCGATGCGCTGTCGGCGCAGGGCGCCAGCATCGGCGTCAGCTGCGGCAGCGGCTGCGGTGCGCAATTGCCTATCGGCACGCAGCTCACCGCCCTGCCGCGCGGACAATGGATGAGCGTCGGCATCCCGCTGAAATGCTTCCGTGACGCTGGCGCCGACATGAGCAAGCTGGACCGGCCGTTCGAGTGGACCAGCAGCACCGGCGAACGCATCGCCGTGGCCGAAGTGTCGCTGGGCACCGTGGCCGACCACACGCTCGACTGCCCCGCGCACTGAGGCGGCGGGCAAGGTCGGAGCCGGGACAGGTTTCGGCAAGGCGCGGAATGAAAACAAGCGGCCTGCGGGCCGCTTTTTCGTGGGCCTCGCCTGCCGGCGCTACGCCGGCCCACCCATATGGACGGCCAAAAAAATGGATGCCCCGTTGCCGGTGCATCCAATGGGCGACCCGGAGTGCGGTCGCGGGGAGAGTGTCCTGATCGTCGGTTCGGTGAGGCTGCGGTTCCCATTCAAGCGCCAGGTGCGACACGTGTCCGTGTCCGGCTGCGCAGATTGCGGCGACGGCCCCGAGTGATCGCGCGGAGTATGCGGACGATCACACTGGCGCGGGCGAGCGCAAAAAAAAGGATGCCCCGTTGCGGGGGCATCCAGTGGCGATGGGAGGGGAGGAATCCGTCGCCAGGAGAACGGTGTCAGCCTGGGAGCGTAGGCGGCAGAAATCTTCCGGGCTGCAAAAGCGCCTGCGCGGTCCATATTTCCGCCGATTCTTGACCCATGGAACCACCATGGGTCGGCGAATCGTCAAAAATCTGTCCTCGCGCCGCCACTTTTTCGCCTCGAAAGTTTCTACCGCCCACGCTCCTAGAACCAGACCCCGACGGTCACGCCGTAGGTGCGTGGCGGCAGGTACTGCGAGGTGTAGATGAAGCTGCCGTCGGGCAGGGCGAAGCGACCGGCGCTGGTGCGCACCTTGCCATCGGTGACGTTCTGCACATAGGCCGAGACCCACCAGCGATCCTGCGGTTCGGTGTAGCGCACCGAAAGATCACCGCGTGTGTAGGCCTTCTGCTGATCGCCTTCGCCGAGGTTGAACGTGCTCAGCCACTGCGTGCTCTGGTACTGCGCGGACAGGCGCGGGGTGACGCGGCCGCCGTTGGTCAGGTGGAAGTCGTGCTCGTAGATCGCGGTGAGCGAGGTGTTCGGCGCGTGCGGCAGGTCGTTGCCGCTGACGTCGACGCAGGCGCTGATGCCCGAGGCCGGATCGCAGGCGGGCAGGCCCTGGTAGTCGTTGCTGCCGGCGTACTTCAGCGTGCCCAGCTCCTTCTTGGGGATCGCCGAGAACACCAGGTTGAGGCGGTCATCCTGGCTGGAGTAGGCCAGTTCGGACTCGAAGCCCATCACCTTGGTGGTGCCCTTGACGTTGGAGAAGCCCAGCCCGCGGTTGCCGTCGGGGTAGGTGATCGGCGCGGCCAGCTGGAAGTTCTTGAACTGCTCGTAGTAGATCGCGCTGTTCCAGGTCAGGTGGCCGTCGAGGAAGCTGAACTTCGAGCCGACTTCGTAGTTGGTCAGCGTCTCCGGCTCGTACAGGGTGCCGGCATCCTGGGTGCCGCCGGACTTGTAGCCGGTGGACACGCTGGCGTACAGCAGGCCGTGCTGGCCCACGTCGGCATCGAGCCGGCCCAGCCAGGTCACCTTGCTCTTGTCGTACTTCGCATCGTTGACGGTGGAGACGTTGAAGCCCACGTTGCCCGGGTCGACGTCCGGCGCGATCGGCACCTGCGGCACGTTCGGGTCATACCCCCAGCCCCAGCCGCGGCCGCCCACGTTTTCCTTCTTGTCCTTGGACCAGCGCGCGCCGCCGGTCAGGCGCAGGCCGTCACTGATGTGCCAGGTCGCCTGGCCGAAGAACGCGGTGGACTTCACCGTTTCCTTGGGCTGGATGAACGAACCCTGCCAGCTCACCGTGCCCTGGGCGGTGCCGTTGAGGATCGGGATGTCGAAGCGGATGTTGTTGTCTTCGGCCGCGTAGTACGCGCCCAGGATCCAGTCGACCGCGTTGTCGCCGGTGGACTTCAGGTCCAGCTCGTGGCTGTAGTTGCTGTAGTTGCTGTAGTTGGTGCGGTCGGCCTGGTACGAAGCGCCGGTGTTGAAGCTGGTCGGCACCTGGGCACCGTTGTCCTGGTCGAAGTTGCTCTTGCCGGAGAAGCGGTTGAAGCCCGCCACGTAGCTCAGCAGCATCGAGTCGCCGATCTTGAAGTCCATCCGGCTGCGCACCGTGTTGGAGTCGCGCTTGAGGTACGGCGCGGTGTCGATCAGCGCGGACCAGAAGTCCTGCCCGGCGCGGGGATGCTGCATCAGGCTCATGCCCGGCGTGCCGCGGTCGCGGAAGTATTCCCACGACAGGTTCCAGGTGAACTTGTCGCTGGGCTGCCACAGCGCGCTGACGCGCGCGGCGGACTGGTCCTGCGCGTTGTACTTGTCGCCGGCGGTCACGTAGTTGGCGGCGTTGATCGGCTGGAAGCTGGCCAGCGAGCCGCCGCTGGCCAGGTACGCCGCCTGCTGGTCGGCCACGCTGGGCAACTGCTGCGACGGGTTCTGGTAGTCGACGTAGCCGTCGTGCTGTTCCTGCGCCATCGCCACGCGGATGCCGAAGGTGCTGCTGATCGGCAGGTTCACCGTGGCGCGCGTGCCGATGTGGCTGTAGTTGCCAGCCTCGAATTGCGCGTTGCCGTAGAAGCCGCTGAGGTCGGGCTTGCCGGTCTGGAAGTTCACCACGCCGGCGGTGGAGTTGCGACCCCACAGCGTGCCCTGCGGACCGCGCAGCACTTCCACGCTGTCGATGTCCAGCAGCAGGCCGGCGGCGGCTTCGGGTCGCGGCGAGTAGACGCCGTCGATGAACATCGCCACTTCCGGATCGGCGTATTCGGTCTTGGCGCTGTCGTTGCCGATGCCGCGCATGGTCAGCGTGACCACGCCGTGGTCACCCTGCGAGGTGGCCTGGAAACCGGGCACCAGCTTGGTGATGTCCTGCACCGTCATCACCCGCTCCTTGTCGAGCGAATCGGCGCTGATCACGCTGATCGCGACCGGGGTTTTCTGCAGCGGCGTTTCGCGTTTGGTCGCGGTGACCTGGACGCTGTCCAGGTCCTTGACCTTGGTGCGTGTGGCGGCGTCGGGTGCAGCAGTCGTGTCCTGACCGGCTGCATGGACGGTGCCCGAGGCGAGTATCGCGGTCATCGCGAGGTACAAAGCCGAGTAGCGTAATTTCATTTCACCCTCTCCCCAAAGATTGTCGTGGACATGCAGTGGTCGCGGACATGCGCTATTGTGCGGAATGACAGCGCTGTCAAAATGTATGACAGCGCTGTCATCGGGGCCGATCCTACTGCGAAATTCCATGCTTGGCTTGTTGCTCCGCAACAAGCCGCGAAGGGGGCGAGATGTCACGCATTCAGAAGATCCTGGTGGTGGGCGGCGGCACGGCCGGCTGGCTCACTGCCTGTTACCTCGCCAGGACGCTCAACGGTGCCGCGCCCGGCAGCATCCGGGTCGAGCTGTTGGAGTCGCCGAACATCGGCCTGCTCGGCGTGGGCGAGGCCACGTTTCCCTCGATCCGCGGCACCCTGGCCGCGATCGGCCTGGACGAGCGACGGTTCCTGGTGGGCGCCACCGCGACCTACAAGCAGGGCATCCAGTACGTGAACTGGGTGCGCCCGCCGGGTGCGGCAGGCGCGGACCGCTTCTTCCATCCTTTCAGCCAGCCCAGTCAGCGCCCCGGCAGCCCGGAGCTGTTGCCGTACTGGTTGCTGGGCGGTGCGCCCGAAGGCATGTCGTTCGCCGAGGCGGTGAGCATGCAGCAGCGCCTGATCGAACAGGGTCGCGCGCCGAAGCGACTCGTCGATGCCGACTACCAGGGGCCGATGAACCACGCCTATCACTTCGATGCGGCCTGCTTCGCCAGGGTGCTGGCCGAGCATGGCCAGGAGCTTGGCGTCACCCGTCATCTGGCCACGGTGGAGCGGGCGGAGCTGGACGAATCCGGCGCGATCGCGCGCATCGTCACCCGCGAGACCGGCGAGCTCCGCGCCGACCTGTACGTGGATTGCACCGGCCTGCGCGGCGCGCTGATCGGCGGCACGATGCAGTCGCCATTCCACAGCCGGCGCGACGTGCTGTTCGGCGATCGCGCGGTGGCGCTGCAGGTGCCGTATGCGCGGCCGGATGCGCCGATCCTGCCGTTCACCCGCGCCACCGCGCAGGAGGCCGGCTGGATCTGGGACATCGGCCTGCAGAAACGCCGCGGCATCGGCTACGTCTACTCGTCGCGACACACCGATGCGACGCGTGCGGAGGAAGTGATCCGCCGCTACGTGGGCGAGCAGGCGGCAGGACTCGAAGCGCTGCACATCAAGTTCGAGACCGGCTACCGGCCCGAGCACTGGCGTCGCAACTGCGTGGCGGTGGGCCTGGCCGGCGGCTTCGTCGAGCCGCTGGAATCCACCGGCATCGCCCTGGTCGAACTGGGCGCCTACCTGATCGCGCATCTGCTGCCCGGCGACCTCGACGACATGGAACGCAGCGCGCGCCACTACAACCAGATGATGGTGGCGCGCTACGAGCGCATCATCGACTTCATCAAGATGCACTACTGCCTGTCGCAGCGGCGCGACCACGCGTTCTGGATCGACAACGCCGATCCGGCCAGCATCCCGCAGACGCTGCAGGACCGCCTCGCGCTGTGGCGGCATCGCCCGCCGCACCGGCTGGACTTCGTCACCGACCTGGAGATGTTCCTGCCGTGCAGCTGGCAGTACGTGCTGTACGGCATGGAATTCAGGACCGACCTGGAGCCGATGCGCAGCGCGTATCCGCAGATGGCCGCGGCGCGGCGCGAGTTCGCGATGATCCGCGAGATGGCCGGCCATGCACTTGTCGATCTGCCCGACCATCGCACCCTGGTCGAGCAGTTGTGCCGCGAGCATGTGCAGCGGACGGCGCAGCGCGAGGGCTCTGCCGCGTAGGGCGGAGCGTGTCCGCCTTGCTGCGCTGTCGGGGCCGCTTCAGCGCAGCTCGATCACCGCCAGGCCCTGCACCGGCACGTCGACCGCGAGCTTGCCGTCGCGCGGCTTCATCGACTCCGGCGCGGCCAGCTTGCCCGCTTCGCGCAATTGCACGATCTGCGCGCGGCTGGGCGAGTCGGGGCGGCCCATGCGGTCGAACGCGGCGACCGCGTTGCCATGGGTTTCATCGACGCGCCAGACGGTGGCGTGGGCGGCGGCCGGCAGGTGCTGCACGTCGAGGCTGAAGTGCTTCGTGCTGCCGGCGGGCTTGCCCGGCGTGTAGCTGGCGGTGTCGCCCACCGGCGGGGCGTAATTCCACAGGGCAATCACCAGCGTGCCGTCATCGCGCCGGGTGACCAGGGCGGAGTCGGAGGCGACGGCCAGCCGCTGTCCGCCCAGCTTGTGCAGGATCGCGAACGCGTTGAACGCCGGCTTGGGAATGCGGCTGGCGGCGATCAGGCCGAAACCGCCGTAGAACGGGTTGCGCACGATGCCCTGTTCCTCGAACACGTCGGAGAACGACCAGTAGCTCATCGCCTCGACCTTGCCCGCGCACTCGCGGATGGTGTTGGCCAGCCACGGGCCCATGAACACGGTGTCGGTGACGTTGGGCAGGTTCGCGTAGCTGGCGTTGTACTCGCTGAAGATCAGCGGCATGTGCGGGTAGGGCGAGGCGGCGATTTCCCGGTGCACCTTGTCGACCGAGCGGCAGACCATGTCACGGCGCTGGATCTTCTCGCCGGTGTGGAACACGTTGTCGGCGGTGTCGTCGCCGTAGACGTGCGTGCTGACGAAATCGACCGGCACCTTGTTCTCGTGCGTGTGGGCAAGGAAGTCGGCGGCCCACGCCGCCTGGGCCGTGGCCGGGCCGCCCACGCGGAAGCGCGGGCTGACCGCCTTGAGCGCGCGCGCGGTGTGGTCGTACAGGGTGAAGTAGCTGGACTGTGCCGGCTTGCCGACCCAGAAGCCGATGTTCGGCTCGTTCCATACCTCGAAGTACCAGCTGGCCACTTCATCGATGCCGTAACGCTCGACCAGGTGCTTGGCCAGCGCGTCGATCATCGCGTCCCACTCGGCGTAGTCCTTCGGCGGCGCGATGTTCGGGTGATACCAGAACGGGTGCAGCGCTGCCGGGTCGGAGGTCAGTTCCGGCGGCATGAAGCCGAGTTCCACGAACGGCTTGAAGCCGTGTTCGAGCAGGCCGTCGTAGATCTGGTCGATGTAGGAGAAGTTGTAGGAGATCTTTCCCTGCGCATCGCGCTGGATCAGGCCCACGTCGTGGTCGAGGATGCCGTGGAAACGGATGTAGCTCACGCCGGTGGCCTGATGCACGGCGTCCAGGTCCTTGCGGTAGTCATCGCGCAGCGCCAGCGCGGCGCGGCCGGAGCCCAGCATCTGTTCCCAGAAATGGGGGAACGGCGTGCCGCTGGCAGTGGCGTCGATGTGGATCCGTTCACCGGCTGCCGGAACGGCCTGCACCGAGCTGGTGACCAGCAGCGCGCCGGCGCAGACGGACAACAGGAAGTGGCGGGCAATAGACATGTGGTTCATGGCGTCGTCCGGATGGATGCGGGCAGGGCGGGCCGTTGCGGGACAGGGATGTAAACGTTTACATCGAAGTGTGCAGTTTCGTACGGATTGGCGGCGGCGTCCACTGCCGCCACGAGTCGCGCGATGCTCAGCGTTTCGGTGAGACCCGCACGCTCCGCGTCGCGCCGGCGGCAACGCGTACCCAGGTGACCTCGCCGTAGCGATCGCGGCCGCTGGCCCAGCCTTCCCCCTGGCTGTCCTGCAGCGAGTCCGGGTCGGCGAAGAATTTCATGGGCCGACCGTCGCCGTCGACCGCACCCGCGGCGCTACCGTGGATCTTCAACAGGTAAAAACGCAGCGCCGGCCTGAAGCTGCCGGTGACCGCGCCGGTCTCGAAGCGGACGCCGTCATCGCGCCGTTGCACGGCCAGCGACTGGCGGAAGTACGCCGCATGCTCGTAGTCGTAACTGTTGCCGTCATCGTCGTAGTAATCGAACTGGGTGCGGGTGTCGGCGGGAAACACCTCGACCTCCAGCTGTGTCACCGGCTTCTGGCCGACATGATCCATCACCGGCTGGGTCGGGATGATCGCGCCCGCGCGCACGAACAACGGGATGTCGCTCCAGCTCCTCGCATCGATCGGCAGCGTCACGTCCTGGCCGCCGGCGTAACGCTTGCCGGTGAACCAGTCGGTCCACTGGCCGGCGGGCAGATAGATGGTCTTCGCCGTCTGGCCCTGCTCGACCACCGGCGACACCAGCAGGCTGTCGCCGAACATCCAGCAGGCCACGTCGTTGCGCACCCTCGGGTCGTTCGGCCAGTCGAAGGTGAGCGGGCGCACCAGGCCGACGCCGCTGTGGCGACGCTGGTCCTCGTAGCTGTAGATGTAGGGAATCAGCCGGTAGCGCAGGCGGATCGCATCGGCGGCGGCTTTCTCGGCGGTGGGCCCGTACACCCACGGCTGGCGCTTCTGGCTGGAGTCGCCATGCACGCGGAACACCGGCACGAAGGCGCCGAACTGCACCCAGCGCGCGTAGTTTTCCGGCGTCGGCGTGCCTGCGGTGAAACCGCCGGTGTCCATGCCCCACTGCATCGCGCCCACGTCGATCGCGCTCAGCATGCGGGCGCGCTGGCCGGCCATGCTGGCGAAGCCGGTGTGGATGTCGCCCGACCACATGCCGTAGGCGTAGCGCTGCGCGCCCAGGTAGAAGTTGCGGCTGATCGACCACACGCGCTGGTTGGAGATGGCGCGCTGGCCGTCGTAGATCGCGCGCTGCATGTCCAGGTGCTGGGTGTCGATGCCGACGTTGTCGGCCTCGTCGTTCCACCAGCCGACCATGCCGGACTGGAACGCAGTCTTCATGTGATCGAAGAACCACGTGCGCGCCTGCGGGTTGGCGAAGTCGATCTCGCGCACCAGCTTGCCGGAGAAGTAGTCCTTCGCCGGTTTGTTGCCCTTGAGGAAGTAGCCCTTCTCGGCGGCTTCGCGGCCCTCGATGGTGTCGACGTGCACGCGCGGTTTCATGATGCCGGTGAGCTTGATGCCGCGCGCGTCGAGCATCTGCTTGAGCTTGCCGCCGGGGCCGTCGGGGAACTTGGTGGTGTTCCAGGTGAACTCGCCCCAGTCGTTGCCCCAGTCCTTCCAGTCGAAGTCCAGCGTGAAGTTGTCGATCGGGATGTGCCTGGCGCGGTAGGCGTCGACGATCTGCAGCAACTCCTTCTCGTCGATGCCCCACTGGCTGTTGGTGAAGCCCATCGCCCACTTCGGGAACAGTGGCGTATGCCCACTGAGCTTGGCCACCTCGGCGAAGATCTGCTTCGGCGCGCCGGCGATCAGGTAGTAGTCCAGGTCCCCGCGCGACGTGTCACTGGCAGCGATGCGGCCGTCGTCGAGCGTGAACTTGCCGCCCACGGTATCGACCAGCACGCCATATCCTGCGGTGCTCCACACCAGCGGAGCGCCGGCATGGCCCTGCTCGCCGGCGGTGATGGTCTGCGTGCCGCTGCGCAGCAGGCCGGCGCTGGCGTCTTCGGTGGCGTTGTAGCCACCGATGCCGTAAAGCGGGTCGCCCCTGCCGTGGTCCAGTTTCAGTGTGCCGTTGGCGAGTGCGCCGAGTCCGTGCTGGGTCAGCAGCACATGGCCGGCCGCATCGGAAAACTGCAGGCTGCCGTTGCGCGCATCCCAGCGAAGCGCAGCCGCCGAGGTGGACAGCGTGGTGACGTCGCCCGTCGTATCGGCCTTCACCTCGGTCAGCGCGTCGGGCCTCGCCCTGGGGTCGATCACGATCGAGGCAGGGCTGCTCTGGCCATGCGGCAGCGCATGCACGCGCACGGTGTTCGGCGTGATGAAGCCGATCGTGATGCGGTCGCTGCCGTGCACGAGATTGAGCTCGCCGTGCGCTGCCTGTGCAGTGAACGCAACGTCGGCCTCCGCGGCAAAGGCGGGTGCAGCGGCCAAGCCGAGGGCGAGGCCAAGCGCGAGCGTCAGGCGGCGGGGCGTGAAGTGGGGCATGCAAAAACCTCTCGATGAACGGGAGATCGGGATTGCTGCGCTCAGCGCAGGATCACCGAGGCATATGGCGGCAGCCGGAGCTGGCCGTCAGCGAGCGTGGCGCCCGATCCAGTGTGGCGCGCAATGGTGGAAAACGTCGCGGCGCTGCGACCCAACATCACGGCCTGCGCCTGGCCGGACAGGTTGTGCAGCACCAGCACGTGGCTGCTCGCGTCCTGCAATTGCCAGGCGGCGATGCGGGTGTTGGTGGTGGGCCATGCGTGCAGGACGCCATCGCGCAGGGCGCCGATCTCGCTGCGCCAGCGGATCAGGCTGCGGTAGTGCTGGAGCAGCGAGGCGGGATCGGCCAGCTCGGCCTGCACCGACACCCCGGCACCGTCGTGCGCCGTGGAAGCCTTCCAGGTGGTCTCGCCACCGGAACGCCCCCAGCGCATCGGTTCGCGCAGGTCCGGATCGGGCTTCACCCCGCGCATGCCCAGTTCCTCGCCGTAATAGACGAATGGCTGGCCGGGAAGGGTCAACAGCATCGCGGCGGCCATGCGCATGTGCTGCAAGTTGCCGCCTAGCTGGCTCATCACGCGTTCCTGATCGTGATTGGACAAGAAGGGTGCGTCCACGCCCGCCTTGCCGGTAGCCTTGCGATAGGCGGCGTCGGTGCGCGCCAGCAGCGCGGGCAGGTCGCCGGCGCGCTCGTTCCTGGCGCTGTCGATCAACTGGCTGGCCAGCGGAAAGTCGAACACCGCACTGAGCGGGCCGAACCACGGCGCGAGCCGGTCGGGTGAATCCTGGGTGACCTCGCCCACGATATAGACGTCCGGATGCAGCGCCTGCATGGCGCGGCGAAATTGCGACCACCAGGCCAGGTTTCTGGCGAGCACCCGGGGGTCGCCGTCCTGTGCCTTGAAGTCGTAGTAAATGTGCTGGGCGGCATCGAGCCGAAAGCCGTCGACGCCCTGCTTCAGCCAGTAGCGGCCCACGTCGAGCATTGCCTGGCGTACGGCCGGCGTGTCGTAGTTGAGGTCGGGCATGGCGCCGGTGAAGTCGCCCAGGTAGTGCGCGCTGCCGGCGGCGCGCCAGGCCTGGCCGCCGACGGCACTGGCCGCGGACAGGTCGTTATGCGGGCCGGCCCAGCTGTACCAGTCGTGGTACGGATTGGCCGGATCGCGCGCGGCGACGAACCAGGGATGCTGGTCGCTGGTGTGGTTGATCACCAGGTCGATGATCACCTTGATGCCGCGCTGGTGCGCTTCGGCCAGCAGGCGGCGGAAGTCGCCCGGAGTGCCGTACTGCGGGTTGATGCCGTAGTAGTCGGTGACGTCGTAGCCGTGATAGCTGGGGGACGGATTGATCGGCATCAGCCAGATGCCGCTGACGCCCAGCGACTTGAGGTAGTCGAGCCTGGCGGTGACGCCGTTGAGGTCGCCGATGCCGTCGCCGTTGCTGTCGACCCAACTGCGCACGAAGATTTCGTACCAGACGTCCGCGCGGGCGGTAGAGGCAGCGCCTGGCGACAACGTCTTGACCGCGGCCTCATGGTGTTCGGCAGACGCTCGCACGGATGGCGCCGCACATCCGGTGACGAGCAGGGCCGTGCACATGAGCAAGACAAGGGCAGCAGGGCGCATCAACGGGGCTCCGGCAACTTGCGGCTGATCGTGTCGTTTTCGCGCAGCCAATGGCTTGCGCCGGACGGCGACCATCCATCTAGAGAGTGCTCTTCATGGTAGGCCGCCGGGTGGCGGATGCCGCAGTTCTGCATACGTATTCATGCGCGGCCAGGGCAGTTCTGCGTGCGCAACTCGCGCGATGCAAATGGCCGGCAAAAAAAAACCCGCCGGCGTCGCCGCCGGCAGGACAGGGAGTAGCTGCGTTGGCTTAGAACTTGTACGTGGCGCCAAGCAGGTAGGTGCGGCCCCACTCGATGTACTCGAGCGGACGATCCTTGGTGCCGGCGTAGGTGCGATACGGCGCGTTCGTCAGGTTGCTGGCCTGCAGCTGCACACTGAGTCCGTGCAGCTTGCTGCCCTCGGCGAAGGTGTAGCCAATCTGTGCGTCGAAGATTTTTTCGCCTACGACATAGCGCAGCGTGCGCGCACCGTTGAAGTTGCCGATCTCGCCGATGAAGTCCGAACGCTTGCGCTCACTGATGCGGGCATCGAACCCGTTCTTTTCATAGTAGGCGGTGAGGTTGAACACGCGCTTGGACAGGCCTGGCAGGCTGATCGGGCCATCGCCCACGCTGGTCGCGTTCTCGGGAGATCTGATCTTGACGCTGCTGTCGTTGAAGCTCGCGCTGCCCAGCACGCCGAAGCCATCAAGTGCCGGCGTAAACATGCTCAGCGGTATCGATGCCGACAATTCCAGACCCTTCAGGCTGCCGCCCTTGCCGTTGAACGGCGCACTGAAGGTTCCCTTGGTCAGGGTCGGCGGCTCGTTGGGGCCCGGCACATAATTGGCTACCAGGGACGAGAAGTCGTAGCCGTCGCGGGTCTGCGTGTAGATGTAGCTGGTCAGGTCCTTGTAGAAGAACGCCGCGGCGACGTAGCCATTGCCACCGAAGTATTTTTCCCACGACAGATCGAAGGCATTGGCGCGCCACGGATCGAGCCTTGGATTGCCGCCGCTGGCACCCGGCTTGCCGGTGGTCTTGTCGACACCGAACTCCAGCGAGGCGCGCATGTCGTCCATGCGCGGACGTGCCACCTGCTTGGCCAGTGCCACGCGGAGCATCTGGGTTTCGGTAAGCGAGAAGGCCAGATTCAGGCTCGGCAGTACGTCGGTATAGGTCTTGCCGTCGGTGAACCTTTCGATCTGGCTGCCAACCGGCTTCGAATCATTGAAGACGTTGGCCGATGAGGACTGGTCCGCGCGCTGCACCTGGACGCCTACATTGCCGCGCACGGGAATGCCCCATACGGTGTCGATATTCGCCATCGCGTAGGCGGTGGTGATTTTCTCCGACAGGTCCCAGGCCTTGGACACCAGATACGAGGCGTCTTCGTTTGGCGCGAAAGTCATGTAGCGCGCGACGGCACCCGGCACATACCACGACGGGATCTTGCCGACGCCGGCGAAACCCAGGTCCACCAGGCCGTACTGCAGGTCGGGTGCGATGGCCGTGTCGCCCTGGGCACCGACGTTGATGTTGCCTTCGGGCTGGTGCTTGATCTTTTCGCGGTCGGCGTAGTTGATGCCCACTTCCACGTCGGTGATCAGCTGGTTGACCGAATCGGGCATCGGGATGGTGGCGCCGAGCTTGGCGCTCTTCAGCTGATCGCTTACCCTCGGCGCCTTGCCGTAGCCTGAGCCGTAAATGGTGTTGGTCAGGAACAGCTTGCTCGCATCGGAATAGTCGAGTCCGGGCGCCAGCTGGGAAAAGTTGCTGCCCGAGTAGTTCAGGTTCAGCGAGTCGAGCTGCGGTGCAGGCACCAGCTGGGTGTTGTTCTCGAGATTGAGCTCGCGACGCTTGGCCTTGGAGTAGCTGAGGTCGGCCACGATGCTGACCTGGCCGGCATTGAACTCGTTCTTCCAGCCTGCCGCGTTGATGGTGTCGTGACGGCTGTTGTACATGCCGCGCACCAGCGGATAGATGTTGTTGGCCGTGCCGCTGGTGAATGTCCCGTTGCTGTTGATCGTCGGGTTGGTGACGGCGAGACGGCCGTAGCCGCCGTTGTAGTCGCCGAGGTTCACTTCGAACTGGTTGGCGGTGTCCTTCTGCGTGGCCTTGGTATGGAACAGGTCGAGCGTGCTGGTCCAGCTTTCCGACGGCCGCCATTCCACCGTGGCCATCACGCCGTCACGCTTGGTGTAGCCGGTACGGCGCAACGCCTTGATGCCATCCGAGAACCAGGTGCCGGCGGGCACGCCCGGACGCCAGTTGTCACCCACCTGCTGCCAGGGTTCGTACAGACCCACCTGATTTTCCTGGGTTGGCGTCTGCGAGTGCGCGTAGCCAACGGCGATGCCCAGCGTGTGATCCATGAACTGGCCGATGTAGCTGGCGTTGAATCGATTGCCGAACGCACTCGAATCTGCTGCCCGGCCCAGCGAATTGTGCTGGCCGCGCACACCGACGACAGCTACGGGCTGCTGGTAGTCCAGGGGCCGCACGGTGTGCATGTCGAGCGTGCCGGAAAGTCCCTGGCCGATCAGGCTGGCCCTGGGTGTCTTGTACACGGTGACCCCGCTGACCAGTTCGGAAGGATACTGGTCAAATTCCACACTGCGGTTGTCACCGGTGCTGACCATCTCGCGACCGTTGAGCAGGGTGGTGGCGAAGTCCGGTGAGAGACCGCGCACGCTGATCACCTGGGCGCGGCCGGCGACACGCTGGGCCGACACGCCCGGCAGGCGCGCAATCGATTCGGCGATGCTGACGTCAGGCAGCTTGCCGATGTCTTCGGAAGAAATGGCCTCGACGATCTCGTTGGACGATTGTTTGGTCGCGATCGCGCTCTGGATACTCTGCGCGAAGCCGCTCACCGTCACCACACCGAGTTCGGTGGCCTGCTGCTTTTTCTTAGCCTTGGCATCCCTGACTTCCTGGGTGTTGGAAGCGGTGCTTCCCTGGGTGGTGTCCTGGCCGGACTGGTCGGCGTTGCCGGCCGGAGGTGTCGCGGCCCAGGTCACCGAGGTGGCGCAGAAGCCCACCGATGCCAGCGCCAGAACCAGCACTTTGCGTTTGAGTATCACCGTTATCCCCTCCCAGGGTTGCACGTCATTATTGGTCATTGGTTTCAGCCCCAGCGTCGCGGCGGATGACTCGCGCTTGCGCAGCACCTGTTCGTCGACGTGACGCCATGGTAGGGCGGCGTCCGCCGGTCGGACCGTTCATGCATACGTATTCATTGTGCTGCTGTGCGTCGAAGACGACGCTGCAACGCAGTCGCCGAGGATGTGTCGATCGATTGGGCATCGATGCGTGGTTGGCTGGCGCGGATGCCGATGCGGCGCTGTTTGCGCACTCGACAGCAGTGATGGAAGCGGGTTCGTCGCTGCATCGTCGCGCCTCATGCTGCGCTGCGATAAGCGCATTCGATGAATACGTATGCACTGTCGCGGTGCTGTCTGCACGCTGCCGCTAAGCTCTTCCACGGGCTGCACAACTGCGTGCCTGCAGGCGCGCGCTTCGACAGCGGCAAACACACGGGACAAGCGAATGACCGATGCACCCTGGTGGCGCGGCGCCGTCACCTATCAGATTTACCCGCGCAGTTTCCTGGACACCGATGGCGACGGCGTGGGCGATCTGCCGGGCATCATCGCGCGTCTCGACTACGTGGCCAGCCTTGGCGTGGACGCGATCTGGGTGGCGCCGTTCTTCAAGTCGCCGATGGCCGATTTCGGCTACGACATCGCCGACTATCGCGACGTCGATCCGCTGTTCGGCACGCTGGCCGACTTCGATGCGCTGCTGGAAAAGGCGCACGGGCTGGGCCTGAAGGTGATGATCGACCAGGTGCTCAGCCACACCTCGGCCGAGCACGCGTGGTTCCGCGAAAGCCGGCAAAGCCGCGACAACCCGAAGGCCGACTGGTACGTGTGGGCCGACGCGAAGGACGACGGCAGTGCGCCGAACAACTGGCTGTCGCTGTTCGGCGGTTCGGCGTGGCAATGGGAGCCGCGCCGCGGCCAGTATTACCTGCACAACTTCCTGACCTCGCAGCCGGACCTGAATTTCCACCACGCGGAAGTGCGCGCGGCGATCCTGGACAGCGTGCGTTTCTGGCTGGACAAGGGCGTCGACGGCTTCCGCCTGGATGCGATCAACTTCTGCTTCCACGACCGCCAGCTGCGCGACAACCCGCCCAAGCCCAAGGACAAGCGCGTGGGCCGCGGCTTCAGCCCGGACAACCCGTACGCGTTCCAGTACCACTATTTCAACAACACGCAGCCGGAAAACCTGGCCTTCCTGGGCGAGCTGCGCGCGCTGATGGACGGCTATCCGGGCGCGACCACGCTGGGCGAGATCTCCTCGGAGGATTCGCTGGCGACGATGGCCGAATACACCCGTCCCGGCCGCCTGCACATGGGCTACAGCTTCGAGCTGCTCACCGACGACTTCAGCGCCGCGCACATCCGCGGCACGGTGCAGACGCTGGAGGCGCAGATGACCGAAGGCTGGCCATGCTGGGCGATCTCCAACCACGATGTCGAACGCGTGCTGACGCGCTGGGGCAAGGGGCGGTCATCCGCATCACTGGCCAACCTGCTCACCGCGATGGTCTGCTCGCTGCGTGGCTCGGTCTGCGTCTACCAGGGCGAGGAGTTGGGCCTGACCGAGGCGGAGCTGCCGTTCGAGGCGCTGCAGGACCCTTACGGCATCGCGTTCTGGCCACAGTTCAAGGGTCGCGACGGTTGCCGCACGCCGATGCCGTGGAGCGATGACGCGGCGCACGCTGGCTTCAGCCAGGGCACGCCGTGGCTGCCGGTGCCGGACGAACATCGCGAGCTGGCGGTGAGTCGTCAGGACGGTGATCCACATTCGGTGTTGAACGGTTTCCGTACCTTCATGCACTGGCGCCAGTCGCGACCGGCGATGCGCTGGGGCGACATTGCCTTCATCGACACCGTCGAGCCGGTGCTTGCCTTCACCCGCCACCTGGCCGAACGAACCGTGCTGGTGGTGTTCAACCTGGGCGACGCGCCGGTCAGCATCGATCTTCCCGACGAGCTTGCGCGGCTGCATCCGCTGGACGGGCACGGCCTGCTGTCGGGCAGCCTCGAAGGAAGCCGCCTGCAGCTTCCCGGCTACGGCGCGTGGTTTGCCGGCGTGGCGTGATGGTGTTGCCGCGGTTTTTGCGTTGACCCCACCCCGACCCTCCCCTGCAAGCAGGGGAGGGAGCAGTCCGGCTATTTCCGTTCGGCGCTGCTGGCGTCGCGGATGCTGCGGAATTCGGAGTCCTTGCTCCAGTCCGGCCACTGGTCGGAATTGGCCAGGTCGCTGCCCACGTCGTGGAGCACCTGCAGGTCGCGCGCCATGCCGGTGAACGACCAGTCCGCTTCCCATTGGTCGGCGGGCTGGTGGTAGCGCTTGGCGGTGTAGTCGTCCTCGGCGGCCTTGCCGGCTGCCAGGCCGCCATCGATCCAGTCATTGCCCGAGCCGAACGAGACCGCCGGCACGCCGCGCTTGGCGAACGAGAAGTGATCGGACCGGAAGAAGTAGCCCGCCTCGGGTTTCGGGTCGGCGGTGTAGCTGATGTCGTGCTTCTTCGCCTCGGCGATCAGGTCGTCGAGCAGGCCCAGCTTCGCGCTGCCGGAGATGGTGAAGTTGCGCGCGGGGCCATGCGGATCGAGCGCGTCCATGTTGAGCACACCGACCGTGGTGGCCAGCGGGTAGAGCGGATTGGCCGCGTAATACTCGGAGCCGAGCAGGCCCTTTTCCTCGGCGGTGACGTTGAGGAACACCACCGTGCGCTCGGGCCTGGGGCCCTGGGCGAAGGCGCGTCCCATCTCGATCAGCGCCGCGGTGCCGGTGGCGTTGTCGACGGCGCCGTTGTAGATGCGGTCGCCGCTGGCGTCCGGCGCGCCGACGCCCAGATGATCCCAGTGCGCGCTGTAGATCACCGTCTGGTCCGGGCGCTTGCTGCCTTCCACGCGGCCGACGATGTTGTGCGAGGTGATCACCTGCGAATCGACCTTGAAGTGGGCCGAGAGGCTTTCGTCCTTCAGCGTGACCGGCTTGAAGTCGCGCGTCTGCGCCTGCCTCTTCAGCGCATCGAAATCCAGCCCGGCGTGACTGAACATCTGTACGGCCAGATCGCGCTGAATCCAGCCTTCCAGTTCCGGGTGCACGGCGGCGGGCTTGTCGCGCACGATGTCGAACATCGCGTTGATGTTGGAGTTCTTCACCGTGGCCCAGCCGTACGAAGCAGGCGCGGTTTCGTGGATCACCAGCAGGCCGAGCGCGCCCTGCCGCGCGGCTTCCTCGAACTTGTAGGTCCAGCGGCCGTAGTAGGTCATCGCCTTGCCGCCGAAGTCGCCGTGGCCGGTCTCGAAATCCGGATCGTTGATCAGCACCACGGCGATCTTGCCGTGCAGGTCGACGCCCTTGAAATCATCCCAGTTCCGCTCCGGCGCCTTCACGCCGTAGCCGACGAACACCAGCGGCGCGTTGCGGATTGCCACCTCGGTCGAGCCGTTCATCGGGGCGCGGATCGCGATCTGCTCGCCCTGGGTCACCTTTTCATGCTGGTCGCCAAGCGCCAGCCGCAACACCGGCGTGCCGACGATCGCGCTGCGTCGCAACGGCACTGCCTGGGTCCAGCCGCGGTTGCCGTCCTTGAGGTCGCCGCCCGGTTGCAGGCCGGCGGCTTTCATCTGCGCCACCACGTAATCGATGGTCTTCGTCTCGGCCGGCGTGGCCGGCCCGCGGCCTTCGAAGGCATCCGAGGAAAGCGTCTTCACCGTGGCCGAAAGCCGCTCGGTGCTGAAGCCGGGCTGGTCGGTGGCCTGGGCGGTCGAGAACGCAGCCATGATCACGGCGCTGAGGAGTAGTCGCTTCACGGGCTTCACCTGTCGTAAGGGCAGAGTGCTCCGATACTAGTCAGCAAGTTCCTGCGGGTCTACGCCGGCGGCGCCGGTTCACGCCTTGCGGCTGCGCCGCGGTTTCGCCTGGGCGGCGGCGATCAGATCCTGCAGGTAGGCGATGCCTTCCTCCTCCGGAAAGAACGCCACGACGTCCGCCACGGTCAGTTCGTGCCGTTTGCGCAAGGCCAGGAACTCCTCGCGGGCCATCGCCATCCGCTGGGCGGCCAGCGCCTTCTTGCCGAGCGGTTTCCCGCCGGGCGGTTTGGCGGCCTGCTGCTTCTCCACCTTCTGTTCAAGCCTGGCGAGCTCTTCCTGGAACTGGCGGAAGTCGTATTTCTGGGAAGTCATGAACTTGGAGACGTCGTCATTGGGTGGGGCGATTTTCGCACGTCCGCTTCCCACGGCGCCCACGACCCGCCGGCCAGCGTCCGGGCCAGCGGGATGGCGACGAAGCCGTCCTGACGACTCAGCCTGCGGCGTGCCGTCGGCGGCGGTCCAGAATGCTGTTGAGAGCGTGGTCCTGCGAATCCCGCGCGGCGCTGTAAGCTTCGGAGAACAGGGCGGAAAAGCGCTGCGCGGTGGCGGCCGGCGGCATTTCCGCGACTGCCTGCGTCACCGCATGAGGCGGGGCTGTCGGCGCTTGTGGCGACTGATCGCCTCGACCGGCCAGGGATTCGCGGCAGCTCGCATAGCGCCGCCGCAACTGTTCGGCCAGAAACTGCTGGGTACGACCCGGGGTGGGGACTTCGCTACATTCATCCATGGCGACTTCTCGAAAGCGGGCAACGGGGATTGCCGCACAGGCAAAGCAGCATCTGTGCCAATTTGAGAATCTGTGATGCAGTTCACGGTTTTAGACGAAGCTTTTGCGCTAGATCGCCTGATCCACAAGGAAAATCGAGTGGCCACGATGCACCCGGGCCAGGCTTCACGCAAGCGGATACGGCGCCACGACAGTCCCCGGAAGATCCGCAACACGTCACGGAGTGACCCAAAAGGGTTGAGCGTCGCCGTCAGTGCCGCGCACGGTGGGCAAGCGGAAGCGCACGTTTCCGGCAGGCAAACAAAAGCCGCAACGAGTGCGGCTTCTGCGAGTGCTGACAAACATGGTGGCCGGGGACGGAATCGAACCGCCGACACGGGGATTTTCAATCCCCTGCTCTACCAACTGAGCTACCCGGCCGGGAACCTGGCGATCAAGCAGAACCGGCAAGGTCGCTGTTGATGCGTGGAGCCGAGCATTAGACCGAAAGCGCGGCGTTTCGTCAAGACTCGGTGGGCGGCGGGCTGAAGCCGGCGGCCTGGTCGACGTCGCCGCCGAACAGGAATTTCTCCATCTGTTCGCCGAGGTACTTGCGCGATTTCGGATCGAGCGGATTGAGCCGGTACTCGTTGATCAGGGTGGTCTGGTGGGCCAGCCACTGTTGCCAGGCGGATTTGGAAATCTCGGTGTAGATGCGCTGGCCGAGCGGGCCGGGCCAGGGGGCGAAGTCGAGGCCTTCGGCGTCGACGTGGAGTTTGCTGCAGTGGATGGTGCGGCTCATGGGGTCATTCCTGTTGCGGCCCTCGGGGGCTGGCGGATCAGTTGGTGCGCAAGCTTGCGGCAGGCGTTCGGCCGGCGTCGCTGATCTGCAGCAAGAGACTGCGTACCGGCGCGGGCAGGCCAAGCGCATCGAGTTCGTCGACGCCGCACCAGCGCCAGTGCGGATTATCGGCGACGCCGCGTGCGGCTGTCGCGCGATCGAACAGCAGCGGTTCGATCGCCAGCCGATAGTGGCTGAAGACGTGGGTGAACGGGGCCAGCGCCTGCGCGTCATCGATGTGCGCGTATTGCCGCGCCACTCGCCAGGCTTCGTTCGGGTCGCTCGCCTCGGGCAGGCTCCACAGGCCCGACCACACGCCTTGCGGGCCCCTCCGTTCCAGCAACACGCGATGGCTTGCGTCGCGCAGGATCAGCATCACGGTGGCGCGGGTCGGGATCGATCGGGCCGGCTTGCGGCCGGGCAGGGCGGCGGTGAGGTCGTCGCGGTGCGCGATGCAATCCGTGGCCAGCGGGCAGGCATCGCAGCGCGGGCGCGCACGGGTGCAGACCGTCGCGCCGAGATCCATGATCGCCTGGGTGTAGTCGGCGACGCGGGTGCCCGGGGTGTGTGCTTCGGCGTGTTGCCACAGCTGCTTTTCCACCGCGCTTTCGCCGGGGTGGCCGTGGATGCCGTGGTAGCGCGCCAGCACGCGCTTGACGTTGCCGTCGAGGATGGGAAAACGCAGGCCGTGCGCCTGCGCCAGGATCGCTCCGGCGGTGGAGCGGCCGATGCCGGGCAGCGCGTTCAATGCGTCGAAGTCGCGCGGCAGTTCGCCGCCGTGCCGCTCGACGCAGAGCTGCGCGGCGCGGTGCAGGAAGCGCGCCCGGCGGTAGTAGCCGAGCCCCGACCACAGCGCCAGCACGGTGTCTTCGTGGGCGGCAGCCAGTGCTTCCAGCGTGGGCAGCGCGCCGACGAAACGATCGAAGTAACCGACCACGGTGGCGACCTGGGTCTGCTGCAGCATCACTTCGGACAACCACACGCGGTAGGCGTCGCGCTGGCCGTTGTCGAGCGCCTGCTGCCACGGCAGGTCCTTGCGGCCGTGCCGGTCGAACCAGCGCAGCAACCGGTTCGCGAATGAATCGCTCATGGCTTCTTGCCGGCCGCCGGTTTCGAGGCGGGTGCCGCCACCGTGCCGGCCGCTGCGGGCGCATCGATGCCGGCCTGGACGGTGAGGCCTTCGATGCTGATGCCGGCCATCTCCAGGCTGGCGATTTCGGCGTGGCCGCTGCCCGGCGGCACGCTCAATTGCGGCCCCCGCGGATCGCCAAGCCCGTTCCACCAGCGCGCCAGCGCCAGTGGCGGCAGTTTCAGATCCGCATGATTGGCAGGGCCGTCCAGCTTCAGCGCCAGCAGCAGCGGGTTGCTCTGGTCGGCGGGCGTCAGTCGCAGCGAGATGTCGTACTGGCCGGCGTTGGCCTGCTCGAGCTTGCCGCTGAGGCTGGCCTCGGCATCGGCGGCGCCATGCCAGTACGCATTGCCGGTGAGGGCGAGTTTCACCGTGCTGCCCTGGGTCAGGTGCAAGGTGATGTCCTGCAGTTGCAGCGCATTGCCTTCGATGCGTGGGGTCGCCGACAGGCGCAGTTGCACCGGCGTGCCCGCCGCCGTGACGGCCGAAAGCGCCAGCGGAAATGGCTGGCCGGTCACCAGGCTGCCGGCCTGCAGCGAGACGCTGCCCAGCAGCACTTCATTGCCCCGCACCACGCTGCCGTGGCTGATGCTGACGCCGGTATCGATGCGCGGGATGTTGGGGGGCGCGCCCTCGGGTTTGGCGGGCAGCGCGGCCAGCCAGTCCTGCAGCGCATCCAGATCGACCCGTGGCGAATCGATCTCCAGCTGCGAAATCACCGTGGGGCCGCCGAACAGGGTGTGCCATGGCAGGGCCAGTTGGCCGTGTGCGGCCAGCAGGATCGGCGCAGTGGCGCCGGCCGCATTCAGGGTGATGCCATCGAGCTGCAGGGCCGGGCGTGGAAACAGGGTCGGGCTGGCGGGGCTGGCCAGGCTCAGTTCCAGTCCGGCCGCGCGCGCCTGGGTCTGCAGCATCCGGGTGAAGCGTTCCGGCTGCAGCAACAGGTAGACGGCGATCACCGCGGCCAGCACCAGCGCCAGCACCAGGCCGCCAAGCACCAGCAGGGTCAATCGCAGTCGGCGCGACATCCGCTCAGCTCCGTCGTCGCGGTTCAGTCATGCGTCGGCACCTCGCCGAGGCTGGCCGGAAGCAGGCCATCGACGAAAGCCTCCGCATCGAAACTGCGCAGGTCGGTGGCGGTTTCACCCAGGCCCACGTAGCGGATCGGCAGGCCGAACTCGCGCGCCAGGGCGAACACCACGCCGCCCTTGGCGGTGCCGTCGAGCTTGGTCACGACCAGGCCGGTGACGCCCACGATCTGGCGGAACTGGCGCACCTGGTTGACCGCGTTCTGGCCGGTGGTGCCGTCGATCACCATCAGCACCTCGTGCGGCGCATCGGCGTCGAGCTTCTTCAGCACGCGGGCGATCTTGCCCAGTTCGTCCATCAGGCCGCCCTGGGTGTGCAGGCGGCCGGCGGTGTCGGCGACCAGCACGTCGGCGCCGCGCGAACGCGCCGCCTGCAAGGCATCGAAGATCACGCTGGCCGAATCGGCATCTTGGCCCTGCGAGATCACCGGCACCTGGTTGCGTTCGCCCCAGGTCTTCAGCTGCTCGACCGCGGCGGCGCGGAAGGTGTCGCCGGCGGCCAGCATCACCGCGCGACCCTCGTCGCGCCAGCGGCGGGCCAGCTTGCCAATGGTGGTGGTCTTGCCGGCACCGTTGATGCCCACCACCAGCACCACGAACGGTTTGCGATGCGCCACGTCCAGCGGCTGCGCTACCGGCTTGAGCAGGGCGACCAGCGACTGGCGCAGGGCGGCCAGCAGCGCGGGGGAGTCGGCGAACTCGCGCTTGTGCATGCGCTTGCGCAGGTTCTCGACCAGGTCAGTGCTGGCCTCGATGCCGACGTCGGCGGTGATCAGGGTGGTTTCCAGCTCGTCCAGCAGGTCGTCGTCGAGCTTCGGATGGCGCACGAACAGCGAACCCAGGCTGCGCGAGAACACGCTGCCGGCCAGGCGTTCGCGCCAGCTGCGTCTGGCCGGCGCGGCGGCCGGCTCATCGGCGGCGGGTGCCGGGACCTGGAAGCGTTCGTGGTCGGTGGCGTGGTCGGCGGGCGAGGGCGTCTCGGCCAGTGCCTCGCGCAGGACGGGGGCGTCGCTGGTCTGCGCGACGGCAGCGTCGACCGGCGGCGTGGTGGCCGGCGCTTCCGCGTCCTTGTCGGCGGGCTTTTTCTTCCAGAACTTGAGCATTGCGGGCGTGATTCAAAGACAATGGGCGGCATGCTAACACTCCAACCTGTACTGGCCGCTGAGGGACGGCGCGCCATCGTGGCAAGCGCATGAACGGGTCACGCAAGGCCGGCCCGGGGCGGGTGCGGATCATCGGCGGCAGCCTGCGCAATTCGCGGCTGGAGGTGCCGGATCTGCCCGGGCTGCGGCCCACCGCCGAGCGCGTGCGCGAGACCCTGTTCAACTGGCTGGCGCCGGTCATCGAGGGCATGGACTGCCTGGATTTGTGCGCGGGCACCGGCGCGCTGGGGATCGAGGCGCTTTCGCGGGGCGCCGCGTCGGTGCAGTTCGTCGAACGCGATGCCCGCGCGGCACAGGCGCTGCGGGCGAACCTGGTGCGGCTGAAGGCGGACCAGGCTCGGGTGAACGTCACCGACGCCGGCAGCTTCCTGCAGCAGGCCGGCCGGGCCCACGACCTGGTTTTCCTCGACCCGCCGTTCGCGCTGGACCTGTGGGAGGGTCTGGCCGGGCAACTGGAACGGGGCGGCTGGCTGGCCGCGCGCGCATGGATCTACGTGGAATCGCCCCGCGCCGTGGTGCCCGACCTGCCGCCGAACTGGCAACTGCACCGCGAAGGCCATGCCGGCGAGGTGCGTTTTGCGCTCTATCGGCGTGCGCTTCCGTTAAGCTAGGGCTCACAACCACTGCCACTTTCCCTCTCGTGAGCAAATCCATCGGCAATCCCCGCCTGGCCGTGTATCCGGGCACCTTCGATCCGATCACCAACGGTCATACCGATCTGGTGGCCCGTGCCGCGGCGCTGTTCGATCGCGTGGTGGTGGCGGTGGCCGACAGCTCCAGCAAGGGGCCGGCCTTCAGCATCGGCGAACGGATCACCCTGGCGCGGATGGCGCTGGCCGACCTGCCCAACGTGGAAGTGCGCGGTTTCGATTGCCTGCTGGCCACCTTCGTGGAGCAGATTGGCGCCGGCGTGATCATCCGCGGCCTGCGCGCGGTGTCGGATTTCGAATACGAGTTCCAGCTGGCCAGCATGAACCGGCACCTGATTCCCCAGGCCGAGACGTTGTTCCTGACGCCGGCCGAGCAATACAGTTTCATTTCCTCCTCGCTGGTACGCGAAATCGGCCGCCTCGGCGGGGACATTTCCGGTTTCGTGCATCCGGCGGTACAACAGGCCATGCGGCAGCGCTGGCAGAAGAGCCGCGCCGGCTCCAACAAGCAACCCGAAACAGAAGGTGATAACCATGCGTAAGTTCGCTCTCATTGCTGCCCTCGCGCTGACCGCCAGCCTGGCCCTGAGCGCCTGCGGCAAGCACGAAGAAGCCCAGCAGGCCGACCAGCAGACCAGCCAGCAGGCGACCAAGCCGACCGATCCGAACGACACCAAGGCGTGGAATGCCTATCTCGGCCAGATCGTGCAGAACAACATGCAGGGCATGAAGGCGGATCGTCCGTACCCGTATCTGGTGCCGGCCGGCGATTCCGAGGAAGCCGTGGCCGGTCGTGGCCGCCAGCTGTCGAACGTGCAGGACACCGTCGCTCGCGGCGTGCTGCCGGGCAACATGCTGGTGTTCGCCGGCCCGGATTCGGCCAAGACCGCCGACCTGGTGATCGCGGCGTTCAAGGATGCCAAGCCCGGTTCGTTCAAGGACGTGATCGTGCTGTTCATCGGTGACACCGCCGACCAGCAGCGCGTCGACGACGTGCTGAAGCCGACCGGCGCCACGGTCCGTTTCGTCGCGATGTAAGCACGACCGCCGCGCCGGTTTCCGGCGCGGCGGGATGAACCGTCGCCCCGCGACCTGCGCGGGCGCCGGGTGACTGCCCGCCGTGATTGCACCGGCGGCCCGGACGCCCTCCATGGCGTCGCAACCCGGCCTGTCATATCCAGCCATGTCCCTGAAAATTCTCGACACCTGCGTCAATTGCGACGTCTGCGAGCCGGCTTGCCCGAACAAGGCGATCTCGCTGGGCGAAGAGTTCTACGTGATCGATCCGGCGCTGTGCACCGAGTGCGTGGGCCATCACGATGAACCGCAGTGCGTGGTGGTGTGCCCGGTCGAATGCATCATCAGCGACCCGGATCACGTCGAATCACCGCAGCAACTCGAACTGAAATACCGACACCTGATGGCCAGGGAGTCCGCGGCATGAGCCTGTCGATGAACTGGCGGGCGGCGGCGCTGTGCCTGCTGCTGGTCGCTGGCGGCGCGTTCGCTGCCGACGGCGCACCGGCAAAGGCCGCGAGTGGCCACGCCTCGACCCGGATACCGGGACACGCGGCGATCGCCAGCGCGAATTTCCACGCCACCGAGGCGGGCCTCGAAGTGCTGGCCAGGGGCGGCAATGCGTTCGACGCCGCCGTGGCGGTGGCGGCCACGCTGTCGATCGTGGAACCGGAAAGCTCCGGCATCGGCGGCGGCTTCATGGCGGTGCTGCACCGGGCCAGCGATGGCCACGACGTTTTCATCGACGCGCGCGAAACCGCGCCGGCGGCGGTGGATGCGCAGGACTACCTCAACCCCGACGGCAGCCCCGATCGCGACACCGCGCTGAAGGGGCCGCTGTCGGCCGGCATCCCGGGCGAGCCGGCCGGACTGGTGCTGATCGCGAAGCGTTACGGAAGGCTGCCGCTGGCGCAGTCGCTGGCGCCGGCCATCCGCATCGCGCGCGAGGGTTTCGAGCCGGACGAGCGCCTGCGCGAAGCCATCGCCGGCATGCAGGAGGACCTGCAGCGCTGGCCCGCGTCGGCCGCAAAATACCTGCCGGGCGGCAAGCCGCCGGCAGCGGGCGTGATCTGGAAGGACCCGGACCAGGCGCGCACGCTGGAGCTGATCGCCAGCCACGGCGACCAGGGTTTCTATCACGGCGAGACGGCGCGGAAACTGGTCGCCGCGGTGCGCGCGGCCGGCGGCAACTGGACGCTGGCGGACTTGGCCAGCTACCGGGCGAAGGAGCGCACGCCGATCACCGTCGACTACCGCGGCTACCGGATCGTCACCGCGCCGCCGCCCTCGTCCGGTGGCGTGGCGATCGCCGAGATCCTCAACATCCTGTCCGGTTACGACCTGACGAAGATGGACGCCGCCACGCGCACGCACTACGTCATCGAGGCGATGCGCCGTGCCTTCCGCGACCACAACGACTACCTGGGCGACCCGGATTTCGTGAAGATGCCGCTGGACATGCTGCTGTCGCCGTTCTACGCCGACGGCCTGCGCCAGAGCATCCTGCCGGACAAGGCCACGCCATCGTCGATGCTGCCCCGCGCCGAGGCGGCCGAGCCGGGCATGCACACCACCCATTTCTCGATCATCGACGCCGACGGCAACATGGCGGCGGTGACCTCCACGGTGAACTACACGATGGGTTCGAGCTTTGTCGCCGAAGGCACCGGCGTGCTGCTCAACGACGAGATGGACGACTTCGCGCTGGTGCCGGACAAGCCGAACGTCTATGGCCTGCTGGGCAGCAAGGCGAATGCGCCGGTCGGCGGCAAGCGCATGCTGTCGTCGATGTCGCCCAGCCTCGTGATCGGCGCGGACCGCACCGCGGTGATCGGCTCGCCGGGCGGCTCCACCATCATCACCCAGGTGCTCGAAGGCATCCTGCACTTCATCGATGGCGAGAGCGCGCAGCAGATCGCCGCGCACAAGCGCTTCCATCACCAGTACCTGCCGGACGTGGTGAATGTCGAGACGGGCGTGTTCGATGCCGCGACCAGCGATGCGCTGACGAAGATGGGCTACACGCTGAAGCCCCGCGAAGCCTGGGGTTTCATGAACGTGGTGACCTGGGACCGCAAGGCCAACCAGCTCGACGCCGCCAGCGATCCGCGCCGGCCGTCGGGACTGGGCAAGGTGCAGTGAAACGACATGCAGGACCGCCGGATTCGCTACTTTCCCCGAATGCTGCATGATGCGGTCATGGCGGCGGGCATTTTGCCGCCGGGCACGATCGGAGCAGGTTGATGGATTTGCGCAAGGGGATTTCGCTGCGTGCGCTGGCGTTGAACGTCGTCGGCGCGCTGCTGGTGTTCGCGGGCATCGGACTGATGGCGACCACCGCGCGTGGCCTGCAGGATTACCGGGCCGCCGCCAGCGCACATGGCGGCGAGGTGATCGACCTGGGCGAGAACGCGCGGCCGGAAGCGGGCCAGCACGGCACCATGGCCCGCCTGGTCGGCACGCCGCGGGTGGTCGAGGCGCCGCATGACCCGGACTTCAACTTGCGGGTGAGCACGCCGGTGCTGGTGCGTCACGTGGAGATGTTCCAGTGGCGCGAGATCCGGGTGGGCGACAGCGTGCACTACGAGCTGGACTGGGTCGATCACCTGCTCGATGCAGGTCATTTCGTCGAGCCGAAGGGACACGCGAACCCGGTCGGCTTTCCGATCGAGGGCAAGCAGTTCGATGCCGGGCTGGTGCAACTGGGCGGATTCAAGCTGGACCCGGTGCTGCTGCACGCGATGCCCGGAACCGTCCAGGTGACCCCCGATGCCGCCGGGCTGCCGGAGAATCTCGCGGCCAGCTTCTCGCGTTACCAGAACTACCTGGTCACCAGTGCACACCCCGGCGATCCGCGGCTCGGCGATGTGCGGGTGAGCTGGAACGAGGTGCCGCTGCAGCAGCTGACCGTGGTCGGGCGCATCGATGGCGACCGGCTGGAGGCGGCTGCCGACGCAGCCGACGGCAAGGGTTACGTGGTGCAGCTGGGCGACGTGCCGGTGCTGGACATCTTTCCGGACCTGCCGGTGCCGCCGGAGTTCGTCTGGACCTGGCGGATCCTTTCCGTGCTGCTGGCGTCGCTGGGTGCGTTCGCCCTGTTGTCGGCCCATCGCGAGCAGCGCGATCCGCTGCTGGCGCTGAGCCTGGGCGTGCTGGTGGTCGGCGTGGTGGCCGCCGTGCTCTGGCTGGGCGACACGCAGGTCATGGGTGGCTGGCTGGCGGTGTCGCTGGTGGGCCTGGGCATCGCGGTCTGGCGTTTGCGCGGGCCGCTGTTGGGGGCGGGGCGCGACTGAAGGTTGCCGCTCAGAGCCTGTGAAGAAAACCACTCCCGTGGTTTTCTTCTATCGCGAGTCCGGTACACGCCCGGACTCGCTCACGCGGATCAGGCACTGGCGTGCCCGATCCGCGGTCGGCCGTCCTTGGCCGACCTGAGAGGTTGAAAAACGCCAACCTCTCAGCCTCCTGCAGCTGCGGGCCGCCCGCCGTGTTCGATGAACCACAGCCCCGCGAACAGCTTGGGATCGATGGAATAGCCTTCCGCGGCGCGGGCAAACAGCCACGCGCCCGCTTCGCTGCGCGGCACCTCGTGCACCACGATGTTCTCGCTCTCGTCGCCGCCACCGGGGCCGACCTTCTGCAGGTGCCAGGCGCGGGCGAACGCGATCATCTCGGTGCTCATGCCCGAGGACGAAGGCCCCTGGTGGATGAATTCCACCCGTTCGCAGCGATAGCCGGTTTCTTCCTCCAGCTCGCGCTGCGCCGCCAGCAGGATGTCCTCGTCGTCCTGGCCGGGCAGGTCGCCGACTAGTCCCGCCGGCATCTCGATGGTGTTCTGCAGGATCGATACGCGGTACTGCTCGACGAACAGCACCTTGTCCTCGGGCGTCACGGCCAGGATGATCACCGCGCCGCCGGGGTTGTTGCGCTCGGCATACTCCCAGCGGCCGCGCTTGCGCAGGCTCAGCCAGCGACCTTCGTAGAGGGTTTCCACCGGCGCGCTGGCGTCGGCGGGGATGCGGTCGGCAGGGTGGGTCATCAGTCGCGGCGCCATGCTGGAAGCTTGCGCCATGTTGGCGGTTCGGCGCCGGATCGACAACCGCCTGCCGGTTCGCGACCGGCCGCTACAGCCAGCGTGCGCGCTTCAGCCCCACGTAGATGCCGCCCACGATGCAGCCCATCAGCACGATCATTGCCGGATACGCCCACGGTCGGCTGAGTTCGGGCATGTGGGTGAAGTTCATGCCGTACCAGCTGGTGAGCAGGGTGGGTGCGGCGAGCATCGCGGCCCAGCCGGCGAGCTTCTTCATCACTTCGTTCTGGCGCAGGCTGACCAGCGACAGGTTGACGTTGATCGCCGCGGTGAGCATTTCGCGCATCGCGCTGATCGCCTCGTTGACGCGAAAGGCATGGTCGTAGACGTCGCGGAAATAGGCGCGCAGTTCCTCGGGGATCAGGTTCGGGTACAGCCGGATCAGCTGCTGCACGATGTCCTGCAGCGGCGCCACCGCCAGCCGCAGCGTCATCAGGTCGCGCTGCATGTCGTACAGGCGGCGGATCGTGCTGCTCTTGAAGGTCTCGCCGAAGATGTCGTGCTCCAGCTGCTGCACCTCTTCGCGGAAGTCGCGCACGATCGGCAGCAGGTTGTCGACGATGAAGTCGAGCACGCCGTAGAGTCCGTAGCTGGGGCCGTTGGCCAGCAGCTCGGGGGTGTGTTCACAGGTGCGCCGGGCCGGCGCGTACGACAGCGAGGCGCCGTGGCGCACGGTGACCAGGTAACGCGGGCCGAAGAAGATGTGCGTTTCGCCGAACGCCAGCTGGCCATCGATCAGCTGGGCGGTCTGCACCACCAGGAACAGCGAGTCGCCATAGGCTTCGATCTTGGTGCGCTGGTGCGCGGCGTGGGCGTCCTCGATGGCCAGGTCGTGCAGGCCGAATTCGTCCTGGATCTTCAGCAGCAGGGCTTCGTCCGGTTCGTGCAGGCCGACCCAGACGAAGGTGTCCGGTTCGGCCAGTACATCGCTGATCGCATCCAGCGTGACGTCGCCGATGCGGCTGCCGTCCTGGCGATAGGCGATGCAGTTCACCACCATGGGCTGGTCGGTGCGCGCCACGGAGTCTGCTGGAGGCGAAATCGGATTCATGCCGTGCATGATGCCCCCCGTCCGCGGGCGGGGCAACGCGGATCAGCGGCGGTGGCGCAGGCTCCAGGCCAGGGCGAGCCAGACCGGCAGCGCAAACAGCAGCCACGGCTGGTTCTGCTGCACGGTACCGGGCAGCAGGTGCAGCAGCACCGCGACCATGCAGGCCAGCAACTGGATCGCGATCACGCCATCGATGAAGCGCGAGGCTGCCAGGCCGCGGCGCGCGCGCCACAGCGTCGGCAGCAACAGGAAGGCCAGCGGATTGAACAGCAGCAGGTTGGCGTTGGCCCAGGCCGAGTGATGGCTGGTCAGCGTCCACAGCGCCAGCAGCACGATGCCGACCAGGCCCGCGGCAACGAGGTAGATCGTGCCGAGCAGGGCGTAGCCGGTGGGCCAGTGGCGACGGCCCAGCACCAGCAGCGCCGCCAGCAACAGCCCGGCCAGCGCCAGGGGCAGGCGCAGGTCGGGCGGCACGGTCGGTGGCACGTCGAGCCGGTTTGCCGAAACCAGTTGCTCGCCGATCACCAGCGGACGCAGGCCGCCGTGGCCGTCGTCCACCTTCACTTCGCGCAGTTGCGACTGCAGCACTTCGGGCAGGAAGCTTTCCCGCCATGCATCGAGCGGCTGGTCCGCATACGGCCCGAGGCCGAGGTCCAGCACCAGCATCAGCCATGGCTGGCCGCTCATCAGGCGATCGGTCTGCTGGCGGTAAGTCATGCCGCCGGCGCGTGCTTTCATCTGCGTGGCCAAGATGCCGCCGAGCGCCTGGTTCAGAGCATCGCGGACGCGGGTAGTGCAGTTGTCCGCGTAGTAGTCGTAGTTGTAGCCCGCGTTCTCCGGGCGCAGGTTCCACAACAGGAAGTCGCGCAGCGCGGCGGCTTGGTTCGCATCGAGCGCCAGCGGCTGGCGAGTGATCGAGCGGCCGGCCTCGACGTAATAGCTTTCGTCCAGGCTGGTCGGCGCCGCATCCATCAGATAGTGCATGCGGCCGCGGGCGAAGTTGGGGAAAAAGTTGGCTTCGTTGAAGTCGAACACGCCGTAGTTGAAGCTGACCGCTTCGCCGGAGACCGTGTCGCGCACTTCGATGGCATCGTGGCCGAAGCGCTCCCAGTAGGTTTCACCCGGGCCGTAGGTGACCAGTGACACTTCTAGGTTCGCTCCCGGCGCGTTGGCCACGCTGGCGTGCGCCGGCGCGATGGCCAGCCACAGGGCGAGGAGCAGGAACGCGAGACCGGTTTGTCGCATGGGTTCAACCTTGTCGTGGTGCTGCGGGAACGCGCCCGGTGATCCGGCCCCGCGCAGCGGGCGTGAGGGAGTCTACCGGCGCACCACGCGGAAGCCCTGCACCCGTCGATCGTCGGCCTCGGTAACGTGGAACAGGTAGTCGCCGATGCTGACTTCCTCGCCGACCTCGGGCAGGTGGCCGAACTCGGAGGTGACCATGCCGCCCACGGTGTCGTACTCCTCGTCGGAGAAGTCGGCGCCGGTCTGTTCGTTGAAATCCTCGATCGGCGTCAACGCGCTGACCAGCCAGTCGCCGCCGGGCTGCACGTGCATCAGCTCGGGTTCCTCCTCGTCGTCGTGCTCGTCGTCGATCTCGCCAACGATCTGCTCGAGCACGTCCTCGATGGTGACCAGTCCGGCGACGCCGCCGTATTCGTTGACCACCAGCGCCATGTGGTTGCGGCTAAGGCGGAATTCTTCCAGCAACACGTTCAGCCGCATCGATTCGGGGATCAGCACGGCCGGGCGCAGGATCGCGCGGATGTCGAAGTGTTCGGCGGCGCCGAAATACTTCAACAGGTCCTTGGCCAGCAGGATGCCGAGGATTTCGTCCTTGTCCTCGCCGTGCACCGGGAAACGCGAGTGGCCGGATTCGACCACGGCGGCGAGCATGTCGGGCAGCGGTGACTCGGCCGCCAGCATCACGATCTGCGCCCGCGGCACCATCACGTCGTCAACGCTGAGTTCGGTGACCTTGATCGCACCCTCGACCATGGTGAGGGTGTTCACGGACAGTAGTCCGTTGGTCTGGGCGGAGCGCAATTCCTCGATCAGTTCGTCGCGGTTGCGTGGCTCGCCGGAAAACATGTGGCCCAGTCGATCCCACCAGGTTCGGTGGGCCGGGCCGCTGGTACTGCCGGGGTCGTCGCTCATCACTCGTTGGGATTCTGCCCGGAAACGGGCGGAAGCCCGATTCTAGCGGAAAAGTCGCGATGGTTCAGGGCACCAGCGTGCCGTTGCCCCTTCTCCTGCGCACAGGGGAGGTTGGCGACCGGAAGGAGTCCTTCAGGTGAGGGGGTTGCTCTGGGGGGCGGGGAAGATCAACAGCGAACCCCGCCCCGGCCCTCCCCTGCTTGGCAGGTGAGGGAGCAAGCACGTCAGGCGTAGGGGTCGGCAATGCCGAGGCCGGCCAGGATGCGGGTTTCCAGCGCTTCCATCGCCTCGGCTTCGGCGTCCACGAGATGGTCGTAGCCGAGCAGGTGCAGCACGCCGTGGACGGTGAGATGGGCCCAGTGGTCGCGCGATGCCTTGCCCTGTTCGGCGGCCTCGCGCATCACCACCGGCGCGCAGATCGCCAGGTCGCCGATCAGCGGCAGGTTCATGCCGGGCGGCAACTCGGCGGGGAACGACAGCACGTTGGTGGCGTAATCCTTGCCGCGGTAGTCGCGATTGAGCGCGCGGCCCTCGTCGGCGTCGACGATGCGGATCGCCAGCTCGACGCTCTTCCGGCGTCTGGCGCCGCGCAGCGCCGCCTCCACCCAGCGGCGGAAACTGGCCGACGCGGGCAAGCCGGCGCGCGGCACGGCGTAGCCGACGGCGAGGATCACCGGCGCGTTCATTCGCCGCCCTCGTCCTTCTGCTCGAACGCCTCGTACGCACGCACGATCTTAGCCACCAGCGGATGGCGCACCACGTCGCGCGAGGTGAAGAAGGTGAAGCTGATGCCGTTCACGCCCCGCAAGACCTCGATGGCCTGGCGCAGGCCCGAGCGCGTGCTGCGCGGCAGGTCGACCTGGGTGACGTCGCCGGTGATCACCGCCACCGTGCCGAAGCCGATGCGCGTCAGGAACATCTTCATCTGCTCGACCGTGGTGTTCTGCGCTTCGTCGAGGATCACGTAGGAATCGTTCAAGGTGCGCCCGCGCATGTAGGCCAGCGGCGCGATCTCGATCACGTTGCGCTCGATCAGCTTGGCCACCTTCTCGAAGCCGAGCATCTCGTACAGCGCGTCGTACAGCGGGCGCAGGTAGGGATCGACCTTCTGCGACAGATCGCCGGGCAGGAAGCCCAGCTTCTCGCCGGCCTCCACCGCCGGGCGCACCAGGATCAGCCGCTGCACCCGGTTCGCCTCCAGCGCTTCGACCGCGCTGGCCACGGCCAGATAAGTCTTGCCGGTGCCGGCCGGGCCCACGCCGAAGTTGATGTCGTGGCTGGCGATCGCGTGCAGGTAGCGCGCCTGGTTCGGTCCGCGGCCCTTGATCACGCCGCGCTTGACCTTGATCACCACTTCCTGCGCTTCCCCGGCGTCCGCTTCGGCGATCGCGTCGACGCCGGATTCGGCCAGGTGCAGGTTGATCTTCGCGCCGGTCAGCGCCTCGTCTTCGGTGCTGGCGTACAGCGCACGCAGCACTTTTTCGGTGGCCTTGGCGGGGGCGTCCGCGCCGAGCACCTGAAAGATGCTGCCGCGGTGGTTGATCTCCACGCCGAGGCGCAGTTCGATCTGGCGCAGGTGCTCGTCGAACGGCCCGCACAGGTTGGCGAGGCGGGCGTTGTCTTCGGGGTCGAGGGTGAAGTCGCGCTGGTTGAGTTCGCTCATAGGGGCGCGAGAGTAGCGCGCCGCTGCCGGAAGGGCCATTGCCGAAAGCCCGCATGACCAGCAATTTGCAAATAATTAATTGATGAATTAATTTGCGCGCATGACCACCTCGAACAAGCGCGCAGAGGCGGGTCGCCGTGCCGGGCGACCCAGCGGCGACGACCAGGACTTGCGGCGGCGCCTGCTGGATGCGGCGATCGCCCAGTTCGCGCGCACCGGGATCGCCGCCACCTCGCTGCGGGCGATCGCCACCGAGGCAGGCGTCACCCCGGCAATGCTGCATTACTACTTCGGCGACAAGGCGCGACTGCAGCAGGCGGTGATCGACGAGCGCCTGCTGCCGGCGCTGGCGCCGCTGCGCACGCAACTTGAACATGCCGGGGACGATCCGGCCACCCTGGCCGAGGGTTTCGTGCGCGGCATCGGCGAGCTGGTCGCGCAGCATCCCTGGCTGCCGCCGCTGTGGGTCCGCGAGGTGCTGTGCGAGGGCGGCGCGCTGCGCGAAGTGCTGTTCACCCGGGGCGTGCCGGGGGTGCCGCAGCTGCTGGCGCAACGCTTCGCGGCGGCGCAGGCGGATGGACGGCTGAATGCGGCGCTGGACCCGCGCCTGCTGGTCGTCTCGCTGGTCGGATTGACCCTGTTTCCCGCCGCGGGTGCACCGATCTGGCGACGCGCGTTCGGCGCCGAAGAACTGGGGGCCGAGGTCATGCCCAGGCACACGCTGGCCTTGCTCGGACACGGTATTGGCGCGGCAGTACCCGGAGAAACCGCATGAAGATCGCAGCCGTGATTTGCCGGTCGCTGGCGGCCGTGCTGCTCGCCATCACCGCCGGTTGCGGCAAACAGCCGCCGCAGGCGCTGGGCACGCTTGAATTCGACCGCATCACGCTGCCCGCGCCCGCCGCCGAACGCATCGTGGCGGTCGACGTGCGCGAGGGCGAGCGGGTCAAGGCGGGGCAGCCGCTGCTGCGACTTGACCCCGCCCATGCCGGTGCCCAGCTCGCGGCCGCCGAAGCCCAGCTGCAACAGCAGCGCGAAGTATTGGCCGAGCTCGAAACCGGCCCGCGCAGCGAGGACATCGCCAAGGCGCGGGCGAATCTGGCGGCGGCGCAGGCGCAGGCGCGTGAAGCCGGGGCGTACTACCACCGCCTGCTTCCGCTGAAGGGCCAGAACTACGTGGCCGCGGCCGATCTGGATCGCGCCCGCGCCGCGGCCGGCAACGCCGACGGCCAGGTGGCCGCTGCCGGCGCGGCCCTCGACGAACTGCTGCACGGCACCCGTCCGGAACAGCTCGCGCAGGCGCAGGCGGCAGTCGCGGCGGCGCAAGCGGAGGTCGATGCGCAGCGGGTGCTGCTGGGCAAGCTGGCCATCGTGGCGACGCGCGCCGGGCGGATCGACAGCCTGCCGTACAAGCTGGGCGACCAGGCGCCGGTGGGCGCGCCGGTGGCGATCCTGCTGGCCGGCGACGCGCCATATGCACGCATCTACGTGCCGGTGCAGCAGCGCGCGGGCATGCATGTCGGCGATGCGATCCGGGTCTTCGTGAGCGGCCGCGAACAGCCGTATGCCGGCACGGTGCGGATGATCCGCAGCGAACCCGATTTCACCCCTTATTACGCGCTGATCGGCGACGACGCGGCGCGGCTGAGCTATCTGGCCGAAGTGACGCTGGGTGGGGACGCGGCGGACCTTCCCGCCGGTCTGCCGGTGCGAGTCGAGTTCCACGGGTCCGCAAGGTGACCACCGATGCCGGCAGCGTGGCGATCCGCGCCCGCGGACTGACCAGGCGCTTCGGCAAGCTGGTCGCGGTCGATCACGTCGACCTCGAGGTGCCGGCAAAACGTGTCTATGGCTTCCTCGGCCCGAACGGCTCCGGCAAGTCGACCACGATCCGCATGCTGTGCGGCCTGTTGACGCCGACCGATGGCGAGATCGAGGTGCTGGGCCTGAAGATTCCGGCGCAGGCCGACGAGTTGCGTCCGCATATCGGCTACATGACCCAGAAGTTCTCGCTGTTCGAGGACCTCAGCGTGCGCGAGAACCTGGAATTCCTGGCCGCGATCCAGGGCGTGCCGAAGGCGAAGACGAAGGGCCGCATCGACGAACTGATCGGGCAATACCACTTCGGCGACCGACAGCAGCAGCTCGCCGGCAGCATGAGCGGCGGCCAGAAGCAGCGCCTCGCGCTGGCCTGCGCGGTGATCCACGAGCCTGAGCTGCTGTTCCTGGACGAGCCGACCAGCGCGGTCGATCCGGAATCGCGCCGCGACTTCTGGGAGAAGTTGTTCGAGCTGGCCGACAACGGCACCACCTTGCTGGTGTCCACTCACCTGATGGACGAGGCCGAGCGCTGCCACCGGCTGGCGATCCTCGATCGCGGCGCGCTGGTCGCCGACGGCACGCCGCGCGAGCTCACCGCCGAGCTGGACGGACGCACCTTCATCGTCGACACCGCCGACCCGCGCGCGGCCCAGCGCGCGCTGGTCGAACTGCCGGGCGTGCTCGGCGTAGCCCAGGTCGGCAACACCTTGCGCGTGCTGGTCGCGGAAGACATCGGCGACGTGACGCAACGCCTGGACCAGGCACTGGCGACCGCCGGGCCGAAAGCCGACGTGGTGCCGGCGCCACCCAGCCTTGAAGACGTGTTCGTCGCCGCCACGCGCAAGGGCGACGCGCACGGGGAGCGCACTGCATGAACTGGCGCCGGCTGTGGGCGATCGTGATCAAGGAGCTGCGCCAGATGCGCCGCGACCGCGTCACGCTGGCGATGATCATGGCCATTCCGGTGATCCAGCTGGTGTTGTTCGGCTATGCGATCAACACCAACCTGCGCGGGCTGGCCACCGGTGTCGCCGACCAGGCCGACACCGCCGGCTCGCGGGCACTGGTGATGGACATGCTGGCCACCGGCGTGGTCGCGCCGGTCGCGAAAGCGGACACGCCGCAGGAACTGATGGCGATGATCCGTGCCGGCAAAGTCAGCATCGGCATCGTGGTGCCGCCGGATTTCGAGCGCCGCCGCATCGACGGCCGCGCCGTGGCGCAGGTGCTGGTCGACGGCAGCGACACGACGGTGCAGGGCGCCGCCGCGCAGCTCGCGCAGGTGCCGATCGACAGTGCCCGGCCCGATACGCGTGCGCCGCTGACCAGCACGCCGGTGTCCGGGCGGATCAGCGTGGTCGCGTTCTACAACCCGCAGCGCAGCTCGGCAGTCAACATCGTGCCCGGCCTGATCGGGGTGATCCTGACCATGACGATGGTGCTGTTCACCGCCATTGCGATCGTGCGCGAACGCGAGCGCGGCAACATGGAGTTGCTGATCGCCACGCCGCTGACCCGTTCCGAACTGATGGTCGGCAAGGTGCTGCCGTATGTCGCGATCGGGCTGGTGCAGACCAGCGTGATCCTGGCGCTCGGCATATGGCTGTTCGAGGTGCCGATCCGCGGCAGCGTGCTCGACGTGTACCTGGCGTCGAGCCTGCTGATCCTTGCCAACCTCACCCTGGGCCTGCTGATCTCCACCCGCGCGCAGTCGCAGTTCCAGGCGATGCAGATGATGATCTTCGTGTTCCTGCCGTCGATCCTGCTGTCCGGTTTCATGTTTCCGTTCGCGGGCATGCCGCGGGTAGTGCAATGGATCGCCGAGGCGCTGCCGCTGACCCATTTCCTGCGCCTGATCCGCGGCGTGATGCTGCGAGGCGCGGGGCTGTGGGAGATGTGGGGCGACGTGCTCGCGCTGGCCGTGTTCACCGTGGCGATGATGGCGCTGGCGATCTTGCGTTTCCGCAAGCGGCTGGATTGAGCCACTCCGTCGCCGCCGGCTACAGGGCTCGATGCATCACGTAGAGATCGGTGGGGCCGAGCAGCGCGTGACGGAAGGCGCCGGGCACCTGGCCGACGATGCGAAAACCGTGGCGCTGCCACAGCCGCACGGCGCTGGTGTTGCTGGCCACCACGGCATTGAACTGCATCGCGCTGAAGCCGGCCTGGCGCGCCTGTTCCAGCGAGTGTTCGCACAAGGTCGACGCAATGCCCTGCCGGCGTGCCTGCGGCGCCACCATGTAGCTGCCGTTGGCCACGTGGTCGCCGGGACCCATCTGGTTGGGCGCCAGCCGGTAACAGCCCAGCGCCTGGCCGTCGCGTTCGGCCACGAAACAGCGTGCCGGCGGCGTGGTCCACATGGAGCGGGCCTGTTCGAGGGTGATGTCGCGCGGATAGGTGTAGGTGTCCCCGCCGGCGGCGATCATCTGGAAGAACGGCCACACGCGCACGAACTCGTCCGCGCCGATTTCCCGGATCACCAGCCCGCTCATGACGCGAGTGCGGCGACTTCGTCTGCCAGCTTCACCCGCCCGCGCAGCGAGTTGCTCATCGCCTCGGTGATCTCCACCTCGACGAACTGGCCGATCAGGCGCGGATGACCGGGGAAGTTGACGAAGCGCATGTTCTCGGTGCGGCCGGTCAGTTCGCTGGCGTCGCGGGTGCTGGGCTTTTCGACCAGCACGCGCTGCACGGTGCCGACCATCGCCTGGCTGATCGCTTTCGCATTCGCGTTGATCGCGGTTTGCAGACGGGACAGGCGCTCATGCTTTTCACTGGCCGGCGTGTCGTCGGCGAGGTTTGCCGCCGGCGTGCCGGGACGCGAGGAGAAGATGAAGGAGAAGCTCTGGTCGAAGCCGATGTCGTCGATCAGCTTCATGGTCTTGTCGAAATCCTCGGCAGTCTCGCCGGGGAAGCCCACGATGAAATCGGATGACACGCAGATGTCCGGCCGCACCGCGCGCAGCTTGCGGATCTTCTGCTTGAACTCCAGCGCGGTGTAGCCGCGCTTCATCGCGGAGAGGATGCGGTCGGAGCCGGCCTGCACCGGCAGGTGCAGGTAATTCGCCAGCTGCGGCACGTTGGCGTAGGCCTCGATCAGCGAGTCGGAGAACTCCAGCGGATGCGAGGTGGTGAAGCGGATGCGGCCGATGCCGTCGATCCGGGCGATCGCGTGGATCAGCACGGCGAGGTCGGCGATGCCGCCGTCGAAGGTGGCGCCGCGATACGCGTTGACGTTCTGGCCCAGCAGGTTCACTTCGCGCACGCCCTGGGCGGCGAGCTTGGCCACCTCGACGATCACGTCGTCGAATGGACGGCTGAGTTCCTCGCCGCGGGTGTACGGCACCACGCAGTAGCTGCAGTATTTCGAGCAGCCCTCCATGATCGAGACGAAGGCGGTGGGGCCTTCGGCGCGTGGCTCGGGCAGGCGGTCGAACTTCTCGATCTCGGGGAAGCTGATGTCGACCTGCGGCTTGCCGCTGGCGCGCTGCTGCTCGATCAGCTGGGGCAGGCGGTGCAGGGTCTGCGGGCCGAACACCAGGTCGACGTACGGCGCGCGCTTGACGATGGCGTCGCCTTCCTGGCTCGCCACGCAGCCACCGACGCCGATCAGCACCGGCTTGCCGTCCTTCTTGTGCTGCTTCCAGCGGCCGAGCTGGCTGAACACTTTTTCCTGCGCCTTCTCGCGGATCGAGCAGGTGTTGATCAGGATCACGTCCGCCTCGGATTCGTCCTGGGTCAGCTCCATGCCGTGCGACGCCTTCAGCACGTCGGCCATCTTGGCCGAGTCGTACTCGTTCATCTGGCAGCCGTGGGTCTTGATGAAGAGTTTCGGAGGCGTCGGGTTGCCGCTCATGACTGGGGATACCGTGGTTCGTGAGGCACGGGGTGCCATCGTGTGAACCGCGCAGTTTACCCGCGCGGGCGCCCGCCTGCCAGTAATTCGCCATGCCGGATCAAGCACTTGCGGCTCGTCGACCGGCGGTCCGATGCCGCTGCCGCAGTTCCGGCCGTGCACCGGCCTGCGGCCCGGAACGCTGCATGGCGCACGAAATCGCCGCTGCGGACTTGGCGCTGGCGGCACATGGCGGCACACTGCGCCCATGTTCGACGTCGCAGGTCACGGGGGAAGCGTCGGTCGACTGTTCCGGGGCTTCCCATTACGCACGATCCTTTGCGGGGTCGCGCTGGCCTGCGGCCTGCTGTGGTGGCCGTCGGCCCGGGCCGGCGTGCTGTATCAGTGTACCGGCGCCAATGGCGAGACGGCGTACAGCAGCAGCAAGGTCGGCTATCACGGTTGCCGCGCGATCAGCAGCTACGCCGCGCCCGCATTCCGGCGCAAGCCGGCGCCGCGTCCGCGGGTGTCGCTGACCGGGGTGTCCTCCGCGGTGACGACCTCGGCCCGCAAGCTGGTGGACGGCAGCGTGGAAGCCGCGGCGCTGACCAACGTGCGGGGAACGGTCGAAACCAGCGCGACACCGATCGGTCCTGCACCGGCCGGCAAGGTTTCCCTGGCCGCCGTGCAGGGCTCGGTGGCCACTGGGGCGAGCGCGATCGGCGGCCCCGCCACGGCCGTGCCCGGCCAGTGGAGTTACCGCGAGACGCCGGCCCCCGTTGCTGCGTCGGCGGCGACCGGGCCAGCGGCCGACAAGGTGTTGCGTGGTGCGGTCTACCGCATCGTGCGGGCGGATGGCAGCGTGGAATACACCAACCTGCCCCAGGTCGGTGGCACGCGCGGCCGCGCCGTCACCATGCTGTTCACCTATATCGCCACCTGTGCCGCATGCAACCTGCATTCGACGGTTCGCTGGGGCAGCGTGGCGCTCAACCTGACCGCGTATGCGGACACGATTCGCGCCGCCAGCCTGGAATATGGGGTCGACGAGGCGTTCCTGCGGGCAATCATCCATGCCGAGAGCGCGTTCAATCCACGCGCCTTGTCCATCGCGGGCGCGCAGGGACTGATGCAGCTGATGCCCGGAACGGCGGGCGACATGGGCGTGCTGGACGCGTTCGACAGCGACCAGAACATCCGCGGCGGCGCACGCTATCTCAGCCTGCTGCTGCATGACTTCAACGGCGACGAGCGACTGGCCGCCGCGGCCTACAACGCGGGCCCCGGTGCCGTGCAGCGCTACAGGGGCGTGCCGCCGTATGCGGAGACCCAGGTCTACGTGGAGCGGGTGGGTACCTTGCGCAAGCGCTACGGCGCGGCGATCCACCAGCCGCTGGCTGCGCGGGGGCCGGGCTCCGCGCCCTGAGCCGGCACGTTCTCGCCGGCTGCCCTCAGTCGCCGGACAGCGCGTTCGTGCCCATCGCGGGTCGTTGCGCCACGGTGGCCTCGGCGTGGAACGGGCTGCCGTTGCGCAAGCCCGAGATCTCGACCTTGCTGCCCGGTTTGAGCGCCGCTTCGGAGCGGCGCAGGCTGGCCGGATCGAGGATGTCCTCGCTGCCGATGCGCAGCAGGATGTCGCGCGGCTTGATGCCGGCCAGGGCCGCCGGACTGCCCGGATAGACGTTGGTGACCAGCGCGCCGCGGGCTGCCGCCGGCAAGCCGCTGTTGGCCGCGACCGGCACGAAGGCGTAGTCGGCGCCGAGCCAGCCGCGCACCACATGTCCGGTGGCGATGATCTGGTCCAGCACTTTCTTCGCGGTGGTGACCGGTATCGCGAAGCCGATGCCTTCGGCGCCGGCGGCCTTGCCGATCAGCAAGGTATTGATGCCGACCAGCTGGCCCTCGGCGTTGACCAGGGCGCCGCCGGAATTGCCCAGGTTGATGGCCGCGTCGGTCTGGATGAAATCCTCGGCGCTGGAGCTGTTCAACTGGCGGCCGATCGCGCTGACGATGCCCATGGTCACGGTCTGGTTGAGCCCGAGCGGGTTGCCGATCGCCAGCACCACGTCGCCCGGCCGCGGGTCTTCGCTGGCGATCGGGATCACCGGCGGATTGCTGGCGTCGATCTTCAGCACGGCAAGATCGGATTCCTCGTCGGCGCCGACCAGGCGGGCCTGGGCGATGCGGCCGTCATACAGCAGCACCTGGATGTCGGCCGCATGGGCGATCACGTGATTGTTGGTCAGCACGTAACCCTGGGCGTTGACGATCACCCCCGAGCCCAGCGTCTGTTCCCGATGCTGGTAGGTCGTCGGCTGGCCACCGAACAACTGCTGCAGCACCGGGTTGTCGTACATCCGCACGGCCTGCTCGGTGACGATCTTGTTGGCGTAGATGTTGACCACCGAGGGCGCTGCGGCGGCCACCGCGTCGGCGTAGGACACGGGCCCGTTGCCCACGCGGGGCTGGCTGGCCGCCGGCGCGTGCACGGACTCGGTCAGCCCGAAGCGCGCCCGCAGCCGCTCGCCGCTGCCCGGCCAGAACAGGCCGACCACGAAGGCCATGGCCAGTCCGAGAATGGCGAAGCGGGCAATGAACAGGAGCGTGCCGGCGGCATGTTTCATGTCGGAGGATGGGTCCCGGCGATCGTGGCGAGTGGTGTGGCGGCTGGACTTCGCCGTGATGCCGTTTATTGTACGGGGCAGGGCCTGACGCTACACTAACGCGATTTTTGCAGGCACCAAAACGCCTGTGTCTCAATGGCAAGCAATGTAATCCGGAGAGCCTGATGGCGAACGAAGTCGTCGATCATGGCCGCCGCCGTTTCCTGACAGCAACCACTGCGGTGGTTGGTGGTATCGGAATCGTGTCGGCGGCTGTGCCCTTCATCAAGTCGTGGGAACCCAGTGCGCGCGCCAAGGCCGCTGGCGCTCCGGTTACCCAATCGCTGGCCAAGATCGAGGCGGGGCAATTGCTGACCGTATCGTGGCGCAGCCTGCCGGTGTTCGTGCTGAACCGCACGAAAGCCCAGCTGGCGACCCTGCCGATGGTGGACTCGCGCCTGGTCGACCCCAAGTCCGACGGCGCTTCCGCCGATCAGCAGCCGAAGTACGCGCAGAACGAAGCGCGCTCGATCAAGCCCGAATGGCTGGTCATGATCGGCATCTGCACGCATCTGGGCTGCGTCCCCGACTTCGTGCCGGAGATCAAGCCCGAGCCGTTCGATCCGGAGTGGAAGGGCGGTTTCTACTGCCCCTGCCACAAGTCGCGTTACGACCTGGCCGGTCGCGTGTTCCAGGGCGTTCCGGCGCCGAAGAACCTGCCGGTGCCGCCGTATCACTTCATCGATGACAGCACCATCCAGATTGGCGTGGATCCGAAGGAGGCTGGCTAATGGCCAACGTATTCACGAGAGTCGGTGACTGGGTCAACGAACGCGCACCCGGCATGGCGCCGATGTACCGCGCGCACATGACCGAGTACTACGCGCCGAAGAACTTCAACCTCTGGTACTACTTCGGTTCGCTCGCCCTGCTGGTGCTGATCAACCAGATCGTCACCGGCATCTTCCTCACCATGAACTACAACCCGAGTGCGGCGGGAGCCTTCAACTCGGTCGAGTACATCATGCGTGACGTGGAGTGGGGCTGGCTGATCCGCTACATGCACTCCACCGGCGCCTCGCTGTTCTTCGTGGTGGTGTTCCTGCACATGTTCCGCGGCATCATGTACGGCTCGTACAAGAAGCCGCGCGAGCTGGTGTGGCTGCTCGGCATGCTGATCTTCCTGGTGCTGATGGCGGAAGCCTTCATGGGCTACGTGCTGCCGTGGGGCAACATGTCGTTCTGGGGCGCCAAGGTGATCATCTCGCTGTTCGGTACCATTCCCTACATCGGCAACACGCTGGTGGAATGGATCATGGGCGACTTCCTGCCCGCCGACGCCACCTTGAACCGCTTCTTCGCCCTGCACGTGATCGCGCTGCCGATCGTGCTGCTGCTGCTGGTGGTGCTGCACATCGCGGCCCTGCATGAAGTGGGCTCGAACAACCCCGATGGCGTGGAGATCAAGAAGGGTCCCAAGGGCAACCGCTGGGATGCGCTGAAGCCGGCCGACGGCATTCCGTTCCATCCGTACTACACGGTGAAGGACCTGGTTGGCGTGGGCTTCTTCCTGCTGATCGCCGCCTTCATCATCTTCTTCGCGCCGACCTTCGGCGGCTGGTTCCTCGAGCACGACAACTTCATCCCGGCGAACAACCTGGCGACCCCGTCGCACATCAAGCCGGTGTGGTACTTCACCCCGTTCTACGCGATCGTGCGCATGATCCCGTCCTTCCTCGGCTCCGCCGTGTGGGGCGTGCTGGCGATGTTCGGCGCGATCGCGGTGCTGTTCGCGCTGCCCTGGTTCGACCGCGGCAAGGTCAAGTCGATCCGTTACCGCGGCACCGGCTTCAAGGTGGCACTGGGGCTGTTCGTGGTGTCGTTCATCGCGCTGGGTGCGGTCGGCGCGGGCATCACTGCCGAGGTGATCCCGGTCTGGTTCGGCGATGTCGACGTGACGTTCTGGGAAAACCTGTTCGGCCGCCTGATGACGCTGGTCTACTTCGGCTTCTTCGCATTCCTTTGGGTCTATACACACTTCGGCTGGGAAAAGACCAAGCCGGTTCCGGAACGGGTGACGACGCATGACTAAGCGGCAGCTGCTAATGAAGCGGTACATCTTCCCGGTGGCGTTGGCGTTCGGTCTGATCGTCGGCAGCGCCTCGGTGCAGGCGTCGGAAGAGGGCGGCCTGCCGCCCGCCGGCACCAACGTGCAGGACCAGGCTTCGCTGCAGCGCGGCGCCAAGCTGTTCTTCAACTACTGCGTCGGCTGCCACTCGCTCAAGTACATGCGTTACGAGCGGATCGCCAGCGATCTGGGGTTGACCGAAGCCGAAGTGATGGAAAACCTCAATTTCACCGGCGCCAAGTTCGGTGAGCCCGTGGTTTCCCACATGCCGGCGGAGATGGCGGCCAAGTGGTTCGGCAAGGCACCGCCGGATCTCTCGCTGGAAGTGCGCGCCAAGGGTGCGGACTGGGTCAACGCCTACCTCAACTCGTTCTACCTGGACCCGAGCCGTCCGGTCGGCTGGAACAACACGGTATTTCCGAACGCGTCGATGCCGTTCCCGCTGTGGGAATTGCAGGGCCTGCAGACGGCCGTGATGACCGAGGCCAAGCCGGGCGAGGATGCGAAGGTCGAGAAACTGGTGCTGTCGCAACCGGGCAAGCTGACCCCGGCGCAGTTCCAGCAGGCCAGTCGCGACCTGACCACGTTCCTGGAATATGCCTCCGAACCGGCGGCGCTGGAGCGTCATCATTACGGCATCTGGGTACTGTTGTTCCTGGCGTTCTTCACCTTGCTGGCAGCCATGCTGAAGAAGGAATACTGGAAGGACGTTCACTGAAGCCGGATGGCATCAACCGACTGCGGCGGCCACGAGCCGCCGCAGTCGTCTCACCGATGGGGAAATGCGCATGGTCCCAAGCGCTCGCTCGCGTACCGTATTGACGCTCTACACCACCGCCGATGACGTGCAATGTCATCGTGCCAGGCTGGTTCTTGCCGCCAAGGGGGTCAGCTACGAACGCGTCCTGGTTGATCCGGCACGTCCTCCCGAGGACCTGATCGACCTCAATCCCTACGCCAGCACGCCGACCCTGGTCGATCGCGACCTGACCCTGTTCGATACCTCGGTGGTCTGCGAGTACCTCGACGAGCGCTACCCGCATCCCCCGCTGATGCCGATCGATCCGCAGTCGCGGGCGCGGCTGCGCGTGGCGGCCGTGCGCATCGAGAAGGACTGGCTGGTCGAAGTCGACATCATCCGTGCCGGTGGCCGGCCGGCGGACGCGGCGCGCAAGCGCCTGCGCGAGCACCTGCTGGCTTCCGTGCCGCTGTTCAAGGCGGCGAAGTTCTTCCTCAATCCCGAAATGAGCCTGGCCGATTGCCTGGTGGCGCCGGTCATCTGGCGACTGCCGTGGCTGGGCGTGGATCTGGGCAGGGAAGGCAAGCCGCTGATCGATTACGGCGAGCGGTTGTTTCACAGTCAGGGTTTTGCGCGCAGCATGACCGATCAGGAAAAGGCAATGCGGCAGGATCATGAGCAAGAATGAAGTAGTTCCAATGACGTCCAATCGGCCGTATCTGCTGCGGGCGATCTACGACTGGATCAGCGACAACGAACTGACCCCCTACATCCTGGTGGATGCGACGTTTGCCGGCGTGCGGGTGCCGCCGCAGGTGATCAAGAATGGCCAAGTCGTGCTGAATCTGGCGATGCGGGCGGTGGCGAACCTCGACCTGGGCAATGACTGGATCAGCTTCCAGGCACGTTTCTCCGGCGTCAGCCAGTCGATCCAGATTCCGGTGCTGGCCGTGCTGGCGCTGTACGCCCAGGAGAACGGCCAGGGCATGATGTTCCCCGCCGACGAGGAAGGTGGTGACCCGCCACCGTCCGCTCCCGAGCCGGACGACAGTACGCCGGGCCACGGTGGCGCCGAGGATGCGGGTTCCCGGCCGAAGCGCAGCGCGCCGCATCTGCGGGTGGTGAAGTAGCGCGGAGATTCATGGCCCTGCGCCGCCGAGGCCAGGGGCGGGCAAGTGGCGCCCGCCGGGTCAGTTCAGGCGATCAATCCGGCGCGGGCGCAGCGGCACCACGTTGTCGGTCCGGTTGGCCAGGGTTTCGTGGGGCTGCAGTTCGATCACCGGGAGGCTGAGGCCGCTGAGGCTGTTGCCCAGCATCCACAGCCGGCACGGCTCGCGATCGTGGCCGTCGATGCTCACTTCGAAACCGTAGCAGCGCTCGACTCGCAGCAGGCCGTCGACCCGGCGCAGCCGCAGGGCGCGCAGCCCGACCGTTTCATCGAGCAGTTGCAGGCCGTGTTGCTCGCACTGGCGCCGGGCCTCCAGCACCGCCCGGTCGCGGGCGGCGCTGAGCTTCAGCCACGCGGCCACGATGGCGACAAGGGCGAGCAGCAGCAGGAGGTTGAAGACGTCGCTCATGCCTTCAGTGTGTGGGTGCCGTCGATGCAGTGCAAGCTGCCGGAGCCAATGGCCCGGCCGTCGCTCCGGTCAGTCCAGCTGCAGCCGCAACGACAGGTCGACCGCGTGCACGTGCTTGGTCAGCGCGCCGACCGAGACGAAGTCCACGCCGGTGCGGGCGTATTCGCCGATCGTCTCCAGGTCGACGTTGCCGGAGACTTCCAGCGCCACCCGGCCGGCGGTGCGGGTCACCGCTTCATGCATGTCCGCCAGCGAGAAGTTGTCCAGCATGATGCGGTCCACGCCGGCCTCGAGGGCCTGTTCCAGCTCATCGAGATTCTCCACCTCGATCTCCAGCAGCAGGCTGGAGTGCGAGCGGCGCGCCGCCGCGACGGCGGCGGCAATGCTGCCGGCGGCGATGATGTGGTTTTCCTTGATCAGGATCGCGTCGTACAGCCCGATGCGGTGGTTGTGGCCCCCGCCGCAGCGCACCGCGTATTTCTGGGCGATCCGCAGGCCCGGGATGGTCTTGCGGGTATCGAGCACCCGCGTGCCGGTGCCGGCCACTGCCGCCACGTAGCTTGCGGTGAGGGTGGCAGTGGCGGAAAGCAGTTGCAGGAAGTTCAGCGCCGAACGTTCGGCGGTGACCAGCGAGCGGGCATGGCCGGACAGCCGGCAGATCACCGTGCCTGGCGCCACGCGCTCGCCGTCACGGACCTGCCAGTCGATCCGCACCGCGGGATCGAGGCGGCGGAAACAGGCGTCGAACCAGGCCGTACCGGCGATCACGGCAGCGTCGCGGCAGGTCAGTACCGCATGAGCCCGGGCATCGACGGGTAGGAGATCCGCCGTCGCGTCGCCTGCGCCGAGATCCTCGGCGAGGGCACGTTCGACATCCAGGGCAATCTGATCGGCGGCAGGCGGCGTGAGCGGTGAAGGCTGGGTCATTCGGCGGGGTTGTCTGCGGGGGCCGGGTTGTCCGGCTGGCTGAGCTTGCCCACGATCGCGCTCATCGCCCGGTCGAACAGCGCGTTCGCGGCGAGCACGCGAGCCTGGCCATTGGTCATCAGCCCGGTCAGTTCCTGCGGCGAGTAATCGGCCACCTTCAGGCCGCGCCGGTTGACGAACAGGTAGCGGCCGCTCATCGGGCTGATCCAGGACAGCTTGGCGCGGGTCATGGCCTCGTCGGGCAGGCAGAATTCCAGCCAGGTGCCGGGTTGCAGCGCCAGCACCTGATGCCATTCCGGGCTGTCCAGCGGAACTTCGGCGACCTCTTCCTCGAGCTCTTCCTGCTGCGAGTTCCGGCTTTCGATGATCGGCTGGATGTTGTCGGGAATCGCCAGCATCGCGGCGTCTTCCTCGACGGTGACGACCTCGGCCGGACCGAGCGTCTCGCCAAGTTGCTGACGGTAGTACGTATGCAGCTGCGCCAGCAGGCGCTCCACGTCCTGTTCCTGGAACGCCACGTTGGCCAGGCCTTGCCGCAATGCCCGCTCGATGCCCGGAAGCATCTGGCGCAGCGTCTGCTGGCTCTGGACGTCATGCGGCGTGCGCGTGCTGGCGATGAATTCGTCGATGAAGCGCAGGGCGCTCTTGAAGGCAGGCGAATCCTCGCCCTCGCGCAACAGGGTGAGCACCAGGTGATTGGCCCAGGCCCTTGCCAGCACGCCGTGGACCAGCGGTGGCAACTTGTTCTCGCCGATGCGATCGAGGATCTCGCGGGCGGCACGACGGCGCGCCTGCTCGAGCTTCTCGCGACCGCGGGTCGACTCGGCCACGCGCTGCTCGGCCAGTTCGGAGCGACGCTTGTTGGCATCCTGGAACTGCTGCAGATCGACCAGCAGGCGGTCGAAGATGCCCATGTCGTCGTCGAAATCGTGCAACAGCTGATCGACGATCCATTTCACCTTGTCGTGCAGGCGCTGGTCGCGATCGGATTCCTGCGACCAGCTCTTGGCCTGCTCGGCCAGGCAGTCGAGCAGGCGTCGCGCCGGGTGCTGGCGATGGGCGAACAGCTTGCGGTCGAGGATCGCCGCCTTGAGATAGGGGATCTGCAGGCGTGCCAGCATGACCTGCATCGCGGCGGGCAGGTTGCGGTCTTCGAGGATGAATTCGAACAGCATGCCGACCAGGTCGATGGTGTCCTCATCGATGGTGGCGACATGACTGGGCTTCTCGCCACGCAGGGCGCCAAGCTGGGTCAGCAACTGACCCTTCAGCTGCAGCACCTCGCGGCTCAGCTCCGCGGCGTCATCCGGCTGCGCATGCGGCAGCGGACCGGCACTGGCGATCTGGCTTTGCAGCACGCTCAAGGCGCCGAGCAACTCGTTGGCCGACGGCAGCGGACCACTGGGCAGGTTCGCCGCGCCCAGGCCGACGCCGGCGTGCGGGCGCCGCGCGCTGAACAGGGCATGCAGGGTCTGCAGCAGGTCGCTCGGGATGTCGCCAGCCTCGTCGACGTTGCCACTGGCGACGCCACCGGCGGGATCGACGCCTCCGGCCTGGGTGCCCGCCGGGCCCGGCTTGGCATTGCCGCCGCGCATGATCTCGTGGCGCAGCTGCGGCAATACGCCGGCGCGCACCAGCTCGGTGTTGATGTCCTGGTAGAGCTCTTCCAGGCATGACAGCACGTAGCGATCGAACAGCTTGTAGATGATCAGCTTGACGCGCATGTCGGCGCTGAGTTCGTGCAGGGCCTGGCGGAAGGCCTGGGCCAGCACCGCCGGCCCCACCGGGTTGCCGGCATCGTCCACCTTGTGGCCGCCGCAGATCACCGACAGCCGCTGGTTGACCGAGAACAGATCGCGCGACAGCCGCGATTCGTTCTTGCCGATCATGCTGGTGATCGCCAGCGACTCTTCCAGCTCGTTGTCCGCCACCAGCGAAAGCTCGACGCCACCGAGTGATGCCGGGACGTTCGTCGGTTCCGCCTTGGGCGGATGGGCCAGCTCGGCAATGCTGCGGCTGACCGCGCCGAGGAAGTTGCGTTCCACCGACGGCCGGCGCTTGCGCACCTCGCGCATGCCGTCGAAATAATGCATCTGGGTGGCGTTGTTTTCGGCCTTCTCGGCCAGGTCGAACAGGGCGTCGTCGACATGCTCGAACGCGTTGCCGGTCCACTGCTGCAGGTGCTTGCCGGCGATGTTGCGAACCGCGCTCAGCAATTCGCCCACGCGCTCGCTGGCCGGGTCCATGCGCTGGCTCAGACTGACGACTCGTGGCGTATCGGTGGCTTCATTCATCGCCAAACCCCTGAAACATGGCGTGCGACCGGACCCACAATGGGCGGCGCAGGTGTCGACGATAAGCCAAATGACGCCCCCGTGTCATGCCCGACCCGGCGTTTCAGGCCACTGCTGCGGCCTCAGGCCGCAGGAAAATCGGCCAGTTGCAGCGTGCCGATGCCTTCCTCGGGCAGCATGACCGGAATGCCGTCCTCGACCCGGTAGATCACCTTGCCGTCCGTGGTGATCAGGCCTTCGCTGACCCGCTCGCCCACGGTCACGCCGGCTACGGTGTCGACCTTGCCGCCGCCGATGCCTTCGTTCAGTGCGTCGAGTTCGCGCTTGCTGAGGGGGCGCAACGGGGTTTTGCTGACCGGGCAGCACAGAATGTCTAGCAGGCGCTTGTCCATGGTTCGCTTGGGTGTGCCGGGGTGGAGAAAGCCCGTACAATAGCCGTTTTTGGGCATTCCGGCCATGACAGGAACAAGCATGCAGCCGCGCGTCGGCGTCGTGATGGGCTCGCGCTCGGACTGGGAAACGATGCAGCACGCGGTCGACGTGCTGACCGAACTGGGCGTTGCCCATGAGGTCAGGGTGGTCTCCGCGCATCGTACGCCGGACCTGTTGTTCAGCTACGCGGAACAGGCGGCGGCCCGCGGCATCCAGGTGGTGGTCGCCGGCGCCGGTGGGGCCGCCCATCTGCCCGGCATGCTGGCGGCCAAGACCCGGCTGCCGGTGTTCGGCGTGCCGGTGCAGTCGAAGGCGCTCAACGGCATGGATTCCCTGCTGTCGATCGCCCAGATGCCGGCCGGCATCCCGGTCGGAACGCTGGCCATCGGTCGCGCCGGCGCGGTGAACGCAGGCCTGCTGGCGGCGGCGGTGCTGGCCCTGCACGATCCTGCCCTGGCGGCGGCGCTGGACAACTGGCGGCTGCGCCAGACCCAAGCCGTGCTGGAACAGCCGGACCCGCGCCAATGAGCCCGCGGCAGCAGCCCGTGCTGGGCGTACTCGGTGGCGGCCAGCTGGCGCGCATGCTGGCGTTGGCTGCGGCGCCGCTGGGAGTGAAGTCACTGGTGGTGGACAGCGCGGCCGATGCCTGCGCGGGCCAGGTCGCGCCGCTGGTGGTGGCGGACTGGACCGACTACGCGGCGCTGGAGAAGTTTGCCGCGCAGGTGGATGTGGTGACCTTCGATTTCGAGAACGTGCCCGCCGAAACCGCGCACTGGCTGGCCGAACGCGTGGCGGTGTTTCCCGCGCCGCAGGCCTTGGCGGTGGCGCAGGATCGGCTGGCGGAGAAAACCCTGTTCCGCGAATGCGGTTTGTCCACGCCTGACTTCATGACGGTGGACACCCGAGAGCAGCTGGATCAGGCGCTGGCACGGGTCGGCGCGCCGGCCATCCTGAAAACGCGGCGGCTCGGCTATGACGGCAAGGGCCAGTTCCGCTTGCGAGAGGTGGCCGATGCCGACGCGGCCTGGGCGGCGCTCGGCGCGCAGGCACCGGCCCATGGACTCATTCTCGAAGCCTTCGTGCCGTTCGAGCGCGAGTTGTCGGTGCTTGCCGTGCGCGGCCGCGACGGTGACTTCCGCACCTGGCCGCTGACCCGCAACTGGCATGTCGACGGCGTGCTGTCGATGAGCCTGGCGCCGGCGCCGGACAGCGATGTGCTGCAGGAACGCGCCACCGAACTGGCCCGCATCCTGGCCGAACGGCTGGGCTACGTAGGGGTGTTCGCGCTGGAGCTGTTCGTCAGGAATGGCGAGTTGCTCGGCAACGAAATGGCGCCGCGGGTGCACAACTCCGGGCACTGGACCATCGAGGGCGCCCGCACCAGCCAGTTCGAGAACCACGTGCGGGCCGTGCTCGGCATGCCGCTGGGTGACACCGGTGTGCGCGGGATGTCGGCGATGTTCAACTGGATCGGCGAACTGCCGGAGCAGACGGCCGTGCTGGAAACGGTCGATGCGCACTGGCACGACTACGGCAAGCAGGAGCGGGCCGGCCGCAAGGTCGGCCACGCGACCGTCTGCGGCATCGATGCCGGTGCGCTGGCCGAGCGGGTGCAGCGGGTTGCCCGCTTGCTCGATCGGCAGCCACAGGCGCAGCCGGTGCTGGACGTGCTGGGCGATTGATCCTGTCGCGCCCGGAATCCGGAGCAGGCTGGCCCCGATCCGGCAGCCTGCCTGCTATATTGGGCGGCTTGCATGGCGCTGTTCGCGCCGGCCCCCAGGATCTTCCGCCAGTGTAAGCGCCCCCTCTGTTCTTCCGTCTGCTGCGCCGTGTCGCCATGTCCGACACCGTGCGTTTTCGTGAAACCGCCGCCAGCCGAAGGCACCGTCGATGCCGGCCGCGCTGGCGTCGAACAACAGGGATTTCCATGTCGCTCTCGCTCGCGCAAGCGAAAAACAATGTCTTGTCCGGGCTCACCGTGGCCTTTGCCCTGGTGCCCGAGGCGATCGCCTTTGCGGTGATCGCCCACGTCAATCCGCTGACCGGCTTGTACGCCGCCTTCATGATGTGCCTGATCACGGCCATGCTGGGTGGGCGCCCGGGCATGATCTCCGGCGCCACCGGCGCCATCGCCGTGGTGATCGTGGCGCTGGTGGTGCAATACGGCGTGCAGTATCTGTTTGCCGCGGTGGTGTTGATGGGGCTGCTGCAGTTGCTGTTCGGCGCGCTGCGACTGGGCAAGTTCATCCGCATGGTGCCGCACCCGGTGATGCTGGGTTTCGTCAACGGGCTGGCGATCGTGATCTTCCTGGCACAGATGCCGCATTTCCAGCAGCACGGCGACTGGATCACCGGCCGGGCGTTGGCGGTGATGCTGAGCCTGGTCGCGCTGGCCATCGCGATCATCTACCTGCTGCCGCGCGTGACCCGGGCCGTGCCTTCGGCGCTGGTGGCGATCCTCGCTGTGGCGCTGCTGACCAACCTGCTCGACATCGACACGCGCACGGTCGGTGACCTGGCTTCGATCAAGGGCGGCCTGCCCAGCTTCCATCTTCCTGACGTGCCGTGGAACCTCGGTACATTGCGCATCGTGTTCCCGTACGCGCTGATCATGGCCATGGTCGGCCTGATCGAGTCGCTGCTGACCCTGAACCTGATCGATGAGATGACCGATACACGCGGCAAGCCCAACCGTGAATGCCTGGCGCAGGGCGCCGCAAATATCGTGACCGGCCTGTTTGGCGGCATGGGCGGCTGCGCGATGATCGGGCAGAGCATGATCAACGTCGGTGCCGGCGCGACTCATCGCCTGTCGGGCGTGGTGGCCGGGCTGGGCCTGCTGGGATTCATCCTGTTCGGCTCGGCGCTGATCGAGCGCATTCCGCTGGCGGCGCTGATCGGGGTGATGTTCGTGGTGTCGGCGAAGACCTTCGTCTGGGGCAGTGTGCGGGTGCTGGGCAAGGTGCCGCGCGCCGATGCGCTGGTGATCGTCGCGGTCACCGTGGTGACCATCTTCACCGACCTTGCGCTGGCGGTGCTGCTGGGCGTGGTGATCTCGGCGCTGGTATTCGCCTGGCAGCATGCCAGCCAGATCGAGGTGAGCACGCGCACCGATGCCCAAGGCCGCCGCATCTACGAGCTGGAGGGCACGCTCTTCTTCGCCTCGACCCGCAATTTCCAGAACCTGTTCCACCCCAGGGACGACCCGCAGCAGGTGATCGTGGAATTCGGTCGGGCCAGGGTGATGGATCACTCCGCCATCGAGGCCATCGATACGCTGGCCGAGCGCTATCAGAAGCTCGGCAAGCGACTGCAGCTGCGCCACCTGAGTCCGGATTGTGCCGAGTTGCTGCTGAAGGCGGGCGGCATGATCGAATCGAACGCCGCCGAAGACCCGCACTATCACCTGGCCGATGATCGACTCGGTTGATCGAGGCTTCGTGCAGGCATGAAAAAAGCGGAGCCGCTGGCGGCCCCGCTTCCTGCTTTCAGATGGCCGGACTTCAGGCGAGGTTCTTTGCCGCGAAGTCCCAGTTCACCAGGTTCCAGAACGCTTCCAGATACTTCGGGCGGGCGTTGCGGTAGTCGATGTAGTAGGCGTGTTCCCACACGTCGGCGGTGAACAGCGGCTTGTCGGTGCCGGTGATCGGCGTGGCCGCGTTCGAGGTGTTGACGATGCCCAGCGAACCGTCCTGGCGCTGCACCAGCCAGGTCCAGCCGGAGCCGAAGTTGCCCGCGGCGGACTTGCTGAATTCTTCCTTGAACTTGTCGACCGAGCCGAACGCCTTGTTGATCGCGTCGGCCAGCTTGCCGCCGGGTTCACCGCCACCTTTCGGGCTCATCGAGTTCCAGTAGAACGTGTGGTTCCAGATCTGCGCCGCGTTGTTGAACACGCCACCGGACGACTTGCGGATGATGTCCTCGAGCGGCGCGTCGGCAAATTCGGTGCCCTCGATCAGCTTGTTGAGGTTGGTCACGTAGGCCTGGTGATGCTTGCCGTAGTGGAAGTCCAGCGTTTCGGCGGAAATGTGCGGCTCCAGCGCGTTCTTTTCATACGGAAGCGGGGGAAGTTCGATCGCCATGTTGGGGCTCCTTGACGTTGGCTGGGAAAAAGGTCGGCGCAGCGGACGGCAGCCGACGGCTGGCTGATACAATAGCGCTCTGCCTGCATTGTAAAGATGAATCACCGAACTATGGACATCAACGAGCAAATCAGGGCGATGCTGGCCGCGCATCCCATCGTGCTTTTCATGAAAGGCACGCCGGAGTTTCCGATGTGCGGCTTTTCCAGTCGCGCCGCGAAGGCGCTGACCGAAGCCGGTGCGGTGTTCCAGGCCGTGAACGTGCTGGCCGATCCGCGCATACGCGCCGCGTTGCCGCATTTTTCCAACTGGCCCACGTTCCCGCAGTTGTTCATCCAGGGCGAGCTGATCGGCGGTTGCGACATCATCGAGGAGCTGAAGGCCGCCGGCGAGCTGTCGCGCATGGCCAGCGACGTTGCCGGAGTCGCGCTTTGAGCATGCTGCCTTTTTCCCGCCTGCCCGATCACTGGCAGCCCGCCAGCGATGCCCTGGCCGGTCGCGTGGTGCTGGTCACCGGCGCCTACGGTGGCCTCGGCGGGGCGGTGTCGCGAGCTGCGGCGCGTGCGGGCGCCACCGTCGTCATCACCGGCAAGCGCAAGCGCCAGCTCGAACAACTCTACGACGCGATGCTCGCCGAAGGCCTGGCCGAGCCGGTGATCCACCCGCTGGACATGGAAGTGGCCACGCCGAAGGACTATGCCGCACTGGCCGAAGGGCTGGAGCGCGACTTCGGTCGCCTCGACGGCATCGTGCACGCCGCCGTGAGTTTCGGCGGCCTCACGCCGATCACCATGCACAAGCCGGATGCCTGGCTGCGCGCGATGCACGTCAACGTCAACGCACCGTTCGCGCTGACCCAGGCCTGCCTGCCGCTGCTGACCCAGGCCGATGACAGCGCCGTGGTGTTCGTGCTGGACGACCCCGAGTTGCTGCAGCGCGCGCACTGGGGCGGCTACGGTGCGTCGAAGGCGGCGCTGGAGCGTTTCGCGGCGATCCTGCATGAGGAAACCGACACCGGCCCGCTGCGGGTGCATGCGCTGTTGCCGGCGCCGATGCGCACGGCGCTGCGGCAGCTGGCTTACTTCGGCGAAGACCTGCTGCAGCGACCGTTGCCGGATGCCACCGCCGCCGCGGCGATCCACCTGCTGGGCGCGCGGGGCGCCCCGGCGCGCGGCACGATACTGGACCTGCGGGCCGGCTGATCGGCAGCCGATCCGCCGAACGGGCGCCACACCGGCGTCGATCAAGCATGGAGTCGAGATGGAAGCGCAGATGACCACCTTGTCCGCGGGCATCCTGCTGTTCCTGATCATGGATCCGCTGGGCAACATCCCGCTGTTCCTCAGCCTGCTGAAGGACGTGCCACCCAGGCGCCGCCGCCACGTGATGGTGCGCGAGCTGCTGATCGCGCTGGGCGTCCTGCTCGCGTTCCTGTTCGGCGGCCAGTACATCCTGCACCTGCTGCAGCTCAGGCAGGAGTCGATCAGCATCGCCGGCGGCATCGTGCTGTTCCTGATCGGCATCCGCATGGTGTTTCCGCCGGCCGATGGTGGCGGCATCTTCGGCAAGTCCGGTGGCGGCGAGCCGTTCATCGTGCCGATGGCAATACCCGGCGTGGCCGGTCCCTCGGCGATGGCCGCGCTGCTGCTGCTGACCAACACCCAGCCCGGTCGCACCGCGGACTGGGTGCTGGCCCTGCTGCTGGCATGGCTCGCCACCGCGTTGATCCTGCTCAGCTCGACCTACCTGTTCCGCTGGCTCGGCGAGAGCGTGCTGACGGCGCTGGAGCGCGTGATGGGCATGCTGCTGATCGCGCTTTCGGTGCAGATGTTCATGGCCGGCGTGGCCTCGTTCCTGCGCGCGAGCAGCTGAGCTTTCGCCCTTGTCGCGAGCTGTTTCGCCGCCGCGACGGGGCGCGTTGGTCCCGCGAGATCGACATCCGGCAGGTGTGCGCCAAGCCGCGGCAAACATTCTCCGTTCGGTATAGGCGCGTCCCCGGATAAGGTGTCGCACGGCAGCCATGCCGATCCCGCGAAACCTTGCCATGTGGCTGATTTGAAAAGCTTCGTGCTGGCGCTGGGGGCAGGGCTTTGTCGCGCCGGGGTGACGTGTAAACGTTACAAAAATGTCATACAATGTCGTTACAATCATTTAACAAAGCCGCGGACGGGTTGGTCCAGCGTGCCGGAGTTCTTGCGGTTCGTGCTGTTTTGGAACCGCGCAAATCAATTGGGGTTGCAGATCGTGTCGATGTTGCCTGGCCCGTGCCGGGCGTAGCCACGTTTTTGACCTTCAAACCTGAGTTTCCTTTTCGTTGCGAGCCTGAGGGTCGATCAAGAATGAATAGCCGAATTCGCACCAAACTCCTTCCGTTTGCCATTGCCTCGTTGCTGGCAGCGTCGGTGCCTGCCATGGCGCAGGACACCTCTTCCTCGATCAGCGGCCGCGTGCTCGACGCCAACGGCCAGCCGGTCGCCGGCGCCACCGTGCAGATCGTGCATGAGCCGTCGGGTACCACCAAGATCACCACCACCGGTCCGGATGGCCGTTACTCCTCGCAGGGTCTGCGCGTGGGCGGTCCGTTCGACGTGACCGTCTCCAAGGCGGGCATGGCGCAGGCGGAACAGGACAACGTCTATCTGCAGCTGGCTCAGGAAACCCCGGTCAACCTGACGATGGGCGGCGCCAGCGAGCAGGCAGCCACCAATCTCAGCGGCGTCACCGTTTCGGCCAACTCGCTGGCCCAGACTTTTTCGGCTGACAACAAGGGCATCTCGACCAACGTGTCGAGCCGCGAAATCGAAGCCACCCCGACGCCGGACCGCTCGATCCAGAACATCGTGCGCCTCGATCCGCGCATCGTGGTCACCGATCGCGCCGCCGGTTCGTTCTCGGCCATCGGCCAGAACAGCCGCTACAACAACATCACCGTCGATTCGGTCAGCGCGAACGATCCGTTCGGCCTGAACGCAAACGGCCTGCCGACCCTGTCCACGCCGATTTCGCAGGACACGATCGAGGAATACAACATCTCCACCGCGAACTATGACGTGGCGACCCGCCGCGGCGTGGGCGCCGTGGTCAATGCGGTGACCAAGAGCGGCACCAACGATTTCCATGGTTCGGTCTACTACGTATTCCAGAACCAGAACATGATCGGCAAGAACGAAAGCGACACCAAGTTCAACGGCTTCGATCGCCAGTGGACCGGCGGCGCCACCGTCGGTGGTCCGATCATCAAGGACAAGCTGTTCTTCTTCATCTCGGCCGAGAAGAGCAAGCAGATCGGCTCGGGCAGCCCCTACGGTGCGGAAGGCAGCGGCGCCAGCGTCATCGTGCAGGGGCTTACCCCCGACATGATCCAGCAGGTGCGCGACATTGCCGCCAGCAAGTACGGCATCACCGACATCGGTACTGCGGGTGGTGGCAACACCGACCTGGAAGACAAGCGCTACCTGGGCAAGATCGACTGGAACATCAGCGACAGCCATCGTGCCAGCTTCACCTTCAGCCAGACCAAGGAAAGCAAGCCGACCATCGGCGGCACGAGCTCCAAGCTGGTGCTTTCCAGCGGCTGGTACAACTCGGACACCAAGAACACCAGCTACGCGCTGCACTTCTACGACGACTGGTCCGACTCGTTCTCGACCGACACCACCATTTCGTACGCGAAGTTCCACAAGGGCAACAGCCCGGTGGCGGGTGGCGACCTGCCGGACATCACCATCTATCCGGTCGGTTACAGCAACGGTGCGCAGGTGGAATTCGGCACCAACTATTCCTACCAGGCCAACATCCTGGACGTGAAGACGCTGAACGCCGCGTGGGCGGGCACGTACTACGCCGGTGACCACACCATCAAGGGCGGTTTCGACTACGAGCGGGACACCACCTACAACCTGTTCCTGCAGAACTATTTCGGCAGCTACACGTTCGAGGATGGCAACGGCATGACCGGCCTGGAGAACTTCGAGGCCGGCAACTACTACCAGTACCGTTACAGCCGTCCGTCCGACGGCCTGAGCCTGGATGACGTTGCCGCCAACTTCGAGCTCAAGCAGTGGGGCGTGTTCCTGCAGGATACCTGGCAGGCCACCAGCAACCTGTCGGTCCAGTACGGCGTGCGCGTCGACATCCCGCTGATGAGCGACAAGCCGATCTACAACCCGCTGTTCGCAGCGGCGCCGGGCATCAATCCGGTGACCGGCGCTGCCACCGGCGGTTTTGGTCGTACCAACCAGACCACCATCAACGGCAACCGCGTGGTGCAGCCGCGCCTGTCGTTCAACTACAACTTCGACACCGAGCATCTGACCCAGTTGCGCGGTGGCGCGGGCCTGTTCATCTCCAACCCGCCCGGCGTGTGGATCGGCAACATCTTCTCCAACTCGGGTGCCACGCAGACGCAGTTCAGTTGCAAACCCAGCGGCGGCAACGATCCCTGCAACCCCAATCCGCCCGTCTTCAGCCCGAATGCCCACGACCAGCATGATGGCGTGGTGGGTTCGGGTCAGCAGACGGTCAACACCATCTCTCCGGGCTTCCGCCTGCCGAGCGTGTGGAAGTTCAGCGTCGGCATGGACAAGGAGCTGCCGTGGTGGGGCCTGATCGCCACCGCCGACTACCAGCACATCAAGGTGCGTGACGCGATCTACTATCAGAACATGAACATCGGTGCTCCCACCGGTGTGCTGCCGGATGGTCGCTTCACCTACTACAAGAACCCGACCAGGGATCCGCGTTCGTCGGGTCAGCAGTCGCGCTACCTCGCCAATGGCGCCTTCTCCGACGGCACCATCAACCTGGCCAACAGCAGCCGCGGCAGTGCGGACAGCTTGGCGCTGTCGTTGAAGAAGCCGTTCTCGACCGACTGGTCGGGCATGGTGGGCTTCACCTGGAGCCGCGCCACGGAAGTGAACCCGGGTACCAGCAGCGTCGCCCGTTCGAACTACGTCAACAACTACGTGTTCAACCCGAACGAGGACAAGGCAAGCCCGTCGAACTACTCGATCCCGCGTCGCGTGATCGCCGGCCTGAACTGGCAGCATCGCTTCTTCGGCGATTACGCCACCAGCGCCAGCGTGTTCTATGACGGCCACAATGCCTCGCCGTACAGCTGGACCTTCGGCAACGATGCCAATGGCGACGGCGTCAGCAACGACCTGGCCTTCATCCCGAACCCGGGCCAGGTATCGTTCCGTGCCAACACCGATCCCAAGCTGATCCAGCAGTTCTACGACTACATCAAGGCAAACGACTACCTGAAGGATCACCAGGGCGGCCCTGCCGGCCGCAATGGCGATCACGCGGGCTGGCTCAACCAGATCGACCTGAGCTTCAGCCAGGAAATTCCCGGCCTGTTCAAGGGCAACAAGGGCAAGATCAAGCTCGACGTCTACAACTTCACCAACCTGCTGAACAAGCACTGGGGTATCGAGAAGCGCGCCAACTTCCCGGGCTACCGCAACCTGGCCGACTTCTATGGCGTGGATGCGGACGGCAAGTACATCTACGACATCTCCGGCTCCAGCTATCACGACAGCAACGGCAACTACAGCCCGCAGCAGGTGCCGACCTCGACCTTCCCGAGCGATCTGGCTCAGCGTTGGGCGGTGCAGCTGACGGTGAAGTACACGTTCTGATCCATTCCCGGGTCTGAAACGCAACCGGCGCCCGCGAGGGCGCCGGTTTTTTTGTGCTTGACCATATCGTGGTTCGCGCAGGAAGCTAACAGGTCGGCCGCGATGGAGCGGCCATGGAGAAGCAATCGAATGAATGACACCTACAAGGGCGCACCGGCCAGAACCGGCGTGGTGAGCGCCCGCATTTCGCCGATCGGTGGCCTGGACGTGCTCTCGCGCCATGAAGTGGCTCGCCTGCGCGGTGCCAGCGGCTCCGGTCTGCACGCGCTGCTGCGGCGCTGTGCGCTGGCGGTGCTGACCTCCGGCAACATCAGCGACGACCCGCGGGCGATCCTCGAGCAGTACCCCGATTTCGACATCCAGGTGCTGCAGCAGGACCGCGGCATGAAGATCGAACTGACCAACGCGCCGGCGCAGGCCTTCGTGGACGGCCAGATCATCCGCGGCATCAACGAATTGCTGGTCGCGGTGGTGCGCGACATCGTCTACGTGTCGACCCAGCTGGAGCAGGTCGGTTTCGATCTGGACGAATCCGCGGGGCTGACCCAGGGCGTGTTCGAGATCCTGCGCAACGCGCGCATCCTGAAGCCGCAGGTGGATCCCAACCTGGTGGTGTGCTGGGGCGGCCACTCGATCTCGCGCGAGGAATACGACTACACCAAGCTGGTCGGTTACCAGCTGGGCCTGCGCGGACTGGACATCTGCACCGGCTGCGGCCCGGGCGCGATGAAGGGGCCGATGAAGGGCGCCACCATCTCGCACGCCAAGCAGCGGCGCCGGCACAACCGCTACATCGGCATCACCGAGCCGGGCATCATCGCGGCCGAATCGCCGAACCCGATCGTCAACCACCTGGTGATCATGCCGGACATCGAGAAGCGGCTGGAGGCCTTCGTGCGCCTCGGGCACGGCATCATCGTGTTCCCCGGTGGCGTCGGCACCGCCGAGGAAATCCTCTACCTGCTGGGCATCCTGCTGCACCCGGACAACGCCGGCACGCCGTTCCCGCTGATCTTCACCGGGCCGCGCCAGTCGGCCGCCTATTTCGAGCAGATCGACCGTTTCCTGCGGCTGAGCCTGGGCGACGAAGTGGCGCAGCACTACCAGATCATCGTGGACGATCCGCAGGAGGTGGCGCGCACCATGATCAAGGGCCTGGACAAGGTGCGCCACAACCGGCTCGACACCAAGGACGCATTCTTCTTCAACTGGGCGCTGCAGATTCCGCTGGAATTCCAGCGGCCGTTCCGGCCCACCCACGAGGCGATGCGCGCGCTGCAGATCCGGCATGGCCGGCCCCTGCACGAGCTCGCCGCAGACCTGCGTCGCGCGTTTTCCGGCATCGTCGCGGGCAACGTGAAGGAGGAGGGCGTGCAGGCGATCGAGAAGAACGGACCGTTCGACATCGACGGCGATGCCGACATCATGCGTGCGCTGGACAAGCTGTTGCAGGCGTTCGTGGCCCAGCACCGCATGAAGCTTCCCGGCGGCAGCGCATACGAGCCGTGCTACCGGGTGCTCGGTGCCTGAAGAAAAAGTGGCAGGAATCGCTGGTGACGTCTTGACAGCCAGCGGCCTGCTCAGCAAACTACGCAGCTCACGCCCGAATAGCTCAGCTGGTTAGAGCACTTGACTGTTAATCAGGGGGTCGTTGGTTCGAGTCCAACTTCGGGCGCCAAATGCAAGCAGGGGTCGGCAGTCATGCCGGCCCTTGTTCTTTTTGCGGAACGCAAAAATCGCCGTGTCGCAGGGTAGTGCGACGACGTGACCGGCAGGCCGGGCCGCAGAGATGGCCGGCATTGCGTATCATCGCGGGGTATCCGCAGCGCGCCGGTGGCGGTATGCCGACACCAGCGCGCCTGGTCCGATTCGCGCGATTTTGCAAGGTCTCCCATGCGCCGCAACAACCCGGCAGGCCGCCTGCCCGAGCCACCGAATCCGATTGCCGACGACGGCGACGAAACCCATTTCTGTCGCACCTGCGCGTTTTCCGGCGCCTGCATTGCCGAAGGTTATGGCAAGCCCGAGCTGCTGGAACTCCATTGCCTGGTCGAGCACGTCGGGCCGTTTCATGCCGGCGAGCACGTCTTCCGCACCGGCGATCCGTTCCGCTCCATTTTTGCGGTGCGCGCCGGCACGGTGAAGACCAGCATGGTCGACGCCGAGGGCCACGAGCAGGTGCTGGGCTTCTATCTGCCGGGTGAGGTGATCGGCCTCAACGCGATCTATCCGGATCACTTCCCCTGCGATGCGGTGGCGCTGGACACCGCCTACTTCTGCCGCTTCTCCTTCCCCGCGATGAGTGCGCTGGCCACGCGCATGCCGGCGGTGCAGCAGCGCCTGTTCAGCCTGATCAGCAAGGAGCTGGGCATGGCCACCCTGCTGGCCGGCGACCACAACGCCGACGCGCGCATGGCCGCGTTCCTCACCGACCTTGCCCGGCGTTACGAGGAGCGGGGCTTCTCCGGCACACGCTTCCACCTGAGCATGTCGCGCGGCGACATCGCCAACTATCTGCGCCTGGCCGCGGAAACCGTGAGTCGCGTGCTCAGCCGTTTCCGCCAGCAGGAACTGATCGAACTGGAAGGCCGCGAACTGGTGTTGCGCGATCCCGAGCGCCTGCAGCAGCTCGGCAGGAACCTGCTTCCGCGCTGAGCGATTTTCGATGCCTGTGGCGGCTTGACGCACGCGCAGTTTTCCATCGGCAAAGATGACTTGCGTCAAGCGCGGTTTTCGACGCCTCCCTACGATTTCGTCCAGAAACCACAGGGAGAAACCCATGTCACGTTCGTTGTTACTCGTTCTTGCCGCGGCGGGTGCGTTGACGCTGGCCGGCTGTTCGGGCAAGTCGTCTTCGGTGTCGCCGGTGGGGGAGGTTGCCGCCAGTCCGGCCGCGATCGCCGCCACCCACGGCGACTTCGGCCCGCCCCAGGGCGAGCCGATCC
>NZ_AJXT01000029.1 GCF_000264295.1 Rhodanobacter spathiphylli B39
TGTTGCCCGAACGCTGGCCACCCTTGAGCAACTTGGGGCCGCTCAATCGAGACATGCCGTTCTTGCTTACATGGGTGACGTTCCAGTTGACCGCCTCTTCATCCAGGCCCTTGAAATCACACACGAACAGTCCGAGCGCAACCTGGACCTCCGACGGCAACTCCTCCAAATCCGATGTGGCGACGTAGCCGGCTTCCCCGCCATCCGCGTTGAAGTTGTGCCACCAGGTGTCTTTCGTCAAAGCCGGGTCGTGTTTCACCTTCACTTCTTCCTGGGGTGCGTCCATGACTTTCTCCTCAGACGTGGTTGATCAGACGAGCGAACTGCAATAGTGCACCAAGGTCGGTAGTCCACCGCCTTGCCGGCGCAGGCCGAGTTCCCGCCATTGTGCAGCCTCGAACGCCAGCCGCGCTGCGCGGTTCTCGCGTACCGTCCACGCACTCAAGTTGGGCCAAACCCCGAGTGTTTGGCGCAACTGCAGCAACGCAGCGAGAGATGCGCGGCCATAGCCCTGGCCTTGGAGATCGGAGCGCACGAACAAACGCACCTCTTCGCGTACGACACCGATGCCTCCGACAATGCGCTGCGACTCTACGCAACGCACCAGCCATCTTGTCTCATCATCAACGGAGTGCGACCAGATTCGCTCAGCATGCCACGCACTGATGTGTCCGCTGCCACCAAACAGGGACGCTCGCAGCACCGAATCATCCAGCATGTCGGCCAGGAACACACGGGATTGGGCATCCAGCGAATCGAGTGTCACGATCTTCATCATTTTCCCTTTCCGAAAAAAAGGAATAGCCAATTATTCCCGGCGGATGGCCCGCCCTGCCAGACAACGGGCGAAGTTAGTTGGCCACGTCCCATTTAATTGCATAACATTTGTGGCGATTATTCAAGTATGCATCAAGACTTTAAACATGATGATGCCTAGAAGCCCCCATATCCCCAATTCCAGGGCTACTCCAAACAGAAATCCGAACGGCGCGTCGGCAGCAGTTGACTTGATAAGTTTTATTCCTTGAATCGAGACGACATATCCTCTAGAAATATTCAGGAATAATTTTACTATTTGCAAAGCACTAACCACTAAGATTGGCAAAAAGAATCCTCGCCGCATAACAACGAGCGCATGAGATCCATGCGCCGGCACATAAAGGTGAGCTAGCACCCAGAAAACAAGTAGATCAAGGAAAAGAACGCCGCCCATTGCGCCGTAGAATTTCATACCCTACTCCCACTTTGTCAAATATTTTTATCTGGAAACTTTCTAGATGGCTTCCGCAGTAGAAATTGCATCCAGATACTGCCGTATACAACAACAAAGGGATCAAGTTAATTTAGCGAGCCTGGACTTAAATGAACCTGACCCCTTATTTTATCGCGCAACGTCTTTATTGATCGAGGAGATTCGTGAGGAAACATCAGTTCCTGACAGTTTTGTCCGTGAAAGGATCAGGTAGGCGATAGTAAGGAATGCGATCAAGGCGCTCAGCTCCGCTGCTTTCGCGCTGACCATGGGAAGTATGCGGTACCAGTGGATGGCCGCGATGAAGACCGCCAGCGAAAGCACGGGAACTGCCTTGAGATACCAGGCAGACCATTTCTTCGGAAACAGTAAAGCAACCGCGACAGGTATCAAGAGAACATCGGCCGCCGCGCCGACCTCAAGAAAGCTCAGCCCCGCGTGAAAGCACTTCACCAATGGCCCGGAGTCGCAAAAAACATTCGCTACCACGAAGAGCCCAAGGCCGAACGAGGTGGCTAGTTGCACCGACCACACACACGCCGCAAGCAGGCCGAACCGGGCGACCTGCGCCCAGGTTTCCCGAAGGCGGCCCCGTTCTCTAGCCCGTAAAGCGAAAGCCGCTACTTCTAACTCGAGCCATCGCCACGCCATGGGCAGCGATCGCTTCGCATTTAATGACACCGAGTGAGCATCGACCACCTCATCAACCCGTGACGTGGCGATCCCAGGTGCGCCTCTGCCCTCCAACGCTTCAACGGCGCAGCCACGGTCCGCGAGCACCTCCAGCAACGCGGCCTCGGCATCCGGCAACAGCCCGCCGCCATGGTAACGAGCCAACAAGATGCTCGTATCCATTGCCCGATAATGATGAAAAAAATCCTGCGTCCGTCCAGTCACAGGGACATTCCTCTATAGGTACTTCTGGAGTCGAACGGGGTCAGGTTCAGTTACTAGCCAAGCTCATAAAAATTCAAACGACTGTAAGTGAACCTGACCCCGTTTTTTTGCTCCAAGCAACCGTTCGCAAGCGATCAAGTTGCGCCGCCCAGTGGGCTAAAAAATTGTCCCTGACACCTTTTCGGTCCCATATTTTTGTCGCGTCATCCAACATTCCATAACCTAGCACGTTGCTTTTTCAATAAACTCACGTTTTTATCCGAGCTATAGATTTTTACGCGTACATTATCCTTTGCATAGAAACTACGATCGCGAATAAAACTATAAGACCGCTTATCCACTGAACAAAGTAAGGCGCAATTGGAGGCAGCTAAAAGGCCAATAATATGAGGATCATCACAGTCCGTTCCGGCGGTCGCTTTAGCGACCACTTTCGTTATTCTGTCAACCGCTTCATCGCGTATGGAAATAGCCCGCCCAGCTTTTCGTAATTCAATAATAAATGCCAAGTAGCGATGAGCTTTGCTCAACTCTTTCTTATATCCCGTACCGCCGTAGACCACCTTTCCGACACCGGTTTCTACAAAAATTCGCACCGCGGCAAATTTTGAATGCTCATCGTTAGAAGTATTGAACACCCTAGCCAAACAATTTACATCAATGACGATCGCCATCAGACGTCCAAAAGCTTAAGTTGTTCATGGACGAAGAAATCACGAAATTCGCTTGGCTGATCAAGCGAATAGGAACCGTCTTCTAGAATGGGGATCGAGTGACAGCGATTCCCATCTTTTTCGCGCACAAAGAAAAGTATTTGCGCAGACGGCTTATCCTTTGCCTTATCAGCGTGCATTTCGATACGGTACCTGTCAATCAAGTAATCGGAATGGGTTTCCACAAAGAAGGAATGTTTGACACTTTTTGCAAGACTGTAGATAAGCCCCCCAAGTGCCGCCTGAGCCCGGGGGTGCAAATGAACCTCCGGTTGCTGTACAGCAAAAGCACGTGCTTTAGGACGTGTAAGAAACTCAACGACCAACGGCAACGCCTGCGAAACGCCGTAACCCACATTATTCATGTTGATTTCGGCGCCCGAAAATTTAACAATAATTTCAAATGGCGCCCGAGCATCGGTACCAAACGCGTGCGGAAAGATTGTCTCGAAGAGCCCGCTCGCCTTACCGAATTCGTCGAGTTTTTGCGCAAACTGCGTCGCTTTATTACCAGCCTTCAACGAACTTCGAAGGAGTAGAGGTGTATGTTCACCTTCAGGTGAATAACCATTAGAAACCCCATCATAAAAGCGCTTTGGTGCCGTGCGAATTGGAGCGATTGATGTGACAGAAAATCCATCCAAAAGAGGATCACCGAAAGGACTTTTATCCTCATCATTCACATCAAGTTCTTTATTGATAGATTGCAATAGAAATGGCAATGGCAATACGGAAGGAAATTCATTAGGAAAATCTTTGAATTTACCATCAGCCATCGACTCAGCCTGCGTCAAAATGGCGCCACCATCAACATTTCCTGACTTAGGCAATATCGTCGTAAACGGTGTAATTCGATATTTAGCATTCTTTTCAGAAAAATCAATTTCCAAAAATTTGCCATTCAAAAAAAGCTTATACACGTTCAGCTTTGGCGCGCCATCGTTGTCAACAAAGCGATAAATGCCGAATCTTATGGCCGTCTTGCGTTTATTTGGAACAACCTCAGCTGTCCCTATCTCAAAGAAAGAGCGATCTTTCGACCAAGCAGACACGAAGTCATCAAAGACCCCGTTTGCCGATGTATCTTTCATTACCAAATCTGGTAGCAAATAAAATTGAGATTGAGAGAGAATATTTATCGTTTTGAGAAAAGAACTCTTACCAGTACTGTTCTCACCGACCAGAAAATTCGTGTTACAAGTCGGAATGAATGCATCGGAGAATCCCCGAAAATTCCGCATAAATATATATCTCATAGCTTCTCCAAACTAATTTAGTTTTCTATCCGTAAACACAACTCTAAATATCGACAGGTGCGCGACGCGTGTTGCCCCCAATCAAACCATCGGCAACTTCAACCCCTGCTCCTTCGCACACTCCACCGCAATCTCATACCCCGCATCCGCATGCCGCATCACGCCGGTCCCCGGATCGTTCCACAACACCCGCGCAATCCGCTTATCCGCCGCCTCGGTGCCGTCGCACACAATCACGATCCCCGAATGCTGCGAATACCCCATCCCCACCCCACCCCCATGATGCAACGAAACCCACGTCGCCCCACCGGCCACATTCAACATCGCATTGAGCAACGGCCAGTCGGACACCGCGTCCGAGCCATCCTTCATCGCCTCGGTCTCGCGATTCGGTGACGCCACCGACCCCGAATCCAGATGATCCCGCCCAATCACCACCGGCGCCTTCAACTCCCCGTTGCGCACCATCTCGTTGAACGCCAACCCCAGCTTGTCGCGCAACCCCAGCCCAACCCAGCAAATCCGCGCCGGCAACCCCTGGAAGCTGATCCGCTCTTTCGCCATGTCCAGCCAGTTGTGCAGATGCTCATCGTCCGGGATCAGCTCCTTCACTTTCTGGTCGGTCTTGTAGATGTCTTCCGGGTCGCCGGACAGCGCGACCCAACGGAACGGGCCGATGCCGCGGCAGAACAGCGGGCGCACGTAGGCGGGCACGAAGCCGGGGAAGGCGAACGCGTTTTCGCAGCCGACGTCCTGCGCCATCTGGCGGATGTTGTTGCCGTAGTCGAAGGTGGGGATGCCCTGGGCGTGGAAGGCGAGCATGGCGTCGACGTGGGTTTTCATCGACAGCTTGGCGGCGCGCGAGGTGCCGACGGGATCGCTCTTGCGGCGCTCGAACCACTGTTCCACCGTCCAGCCCTGCGGCAGGTAACCGTTGACCGGGTCGTGCGCGCTGGTCTGGTCGGTGACGGCGTCGGGGCGCACGCCGCGCTTCACCAGTTCGGGCAACACGTCCGCCGCATTACCAAGAAGCGCGATGGATTTCGCTTCGCCAGCCTTGGTGTATTTGTCGATGCGGGCCAGCGCGTCGTCGAGATCGGTGGCCTGCTCGTCGACGTAGCGGGTCTTCAGGCGGAAGTCGATGCGGCTCTGCTGGCATTCGATGTTGAGGCTGCATGCACCGGCGAGTGACGCGGCCAACGGCTGCGCCGCACCCATGCCGCCGAGGCCGGCGGTGAGAATCCAGCGCCCCTTCAAGTTGCCGCCGTAATGCTGGCGGCCCATCTCGACGAAGGTTTCGTAGGTGCCCTGGATGATGCCCTGCGAGCCGATGTAGATCCACGAGCCGGCGGTCATCTGGCCGTACATCATCAGGCCCTTTCTATCGAGCTCGTTGAAGTGCTCCCAGGTGGCCCAGTGCGGCACCAGGTTGGAGTTGGCGATCAGCACGCGGGGCGCGTCGGCATGCGTGCGGAACACGCCGACCGGCTTGCCCGATTGCACCAGCAGGGTCTCGTCGTCTTCCAGTTCGCGCAGTGATTTCAGGATCGCGTCGAAGCACTCCCAGTTGCGCGCGGCGCGTCCGATGCCGCCGTACACCACCAGCTCGGCCGGGTTTTCCGCCACCTCCGGATCGAGGTTGTTCTGCAGCATGCGGAACGGTGCCTCGCTGAGCCAGCTCTTGCACGAAAGCTCGCTGCCGCGGGGCGCGCGGATGGTGCGGGTGGTGTCGATGCGGGTGGGTGCGTTCATCACGAAGGGCTCCGGTGAGTCAGACCACCGAGTATAGGTCAGCGGCCGGGTCGAACCGGAGGCTCACGGCGCCGCGGGCTTGCTGTCGATGCCGGTGTGCTTGCGCAGCGCCACCGCGGCGCGCATGCGCACGAGGATCTTCGCCATGTTCGGATCCTTGCCGAAGCGCGTCTGCAGCTGATCGACGGTGACATTCAACCCGCCACGCGGCTGCTGTTCCTGGATGCCGGCGCGCAGCAGCAGGCCGTAAGGATTCTGCGGCTGCTCGCGGATCAGCTGGTCGGCCACGGCCCAGCCCTTGTCCCAGTTCTTTTCCCAGTTGACGAACATGTCGCCGAGTTTGGACAGCGTGCGCATGTCGCCCGGGTTCAGTGCCAGCAGGGCGCGGAAATCCTGCTCGGCACGCCGGTAGTCGCCCTGCATCTCGTACGCGTTCGCGCGCGCGTCGAGCGCCCTCGCGTTGCCGGGCGAGCGGGCCAGCAACTGGCTGAGGTCGGCCGCGGCCCAGGCCGACTCGTCGTAGTCGACCAGGGCGAACGCCCGGTTCACGCGGGCGTCCTCGTCGCCGGGCGTGAAGCGCAGCGCTTCGGACTGGTAGATCAGGGCCATGGTCTGGTCGCGGTACTTGCTGGCCATCCGGCCGATGCCGAGCAGGTTGCTGCTGCTGGTCAGCTCGTCGACCGCATGCGGATACGCCGCCATCTCGTCCGCATCGCTGCAGTCGCAACGCCAGACTTGCTGGAACGGCCGCTCCGTCGACAGCACCTTCATCAGCGGATTGTTCGGCGCCCGGGCCCGCGCCTGCGCGGCCAACTGGTCCATCGCTTCGTATGAACCGCCCCAGTTCGGCTGGCGCGTCCACAGCGCCATGCTGTAGGTGGAATAGTCGTCGGGCACCGCCGCCAGCGCGTCGTGGATCGCCGTGTCGACATAGTCGCGCCCGTAACCCAGGCCGCCGGCGTGGATCAGCGCGGCGTAGCTGGGGGTGACCTTCGGGTTCAGCGCGATCGCCCGGCGCAGGTCGCTGTCGGCCTGGGCCAGCAGCTTGTCCATCGCCTGCAGCTGGCCGTCCGGCGTGTCCTGAACATAGCGCTCGCCGCGCGCTTCGGCGGCCATCGACACGTAGGCCGTGCCGCTGGCCGCGAACGCGAACGCGCTGTCCGGCGCCTCGCGTTTCCACGCATCCAGGATGGGCCGCACCTCGAACGAGCCGTTCTGGAACGCGTCCTGATAGATGCGATCGAGCAGGCCACGTGAGTTCGGATCGGTTTGTTGCGCATGCAGGGCCGCGGCGAGGCGACGATCGAGCTCGGCCGCCTTGCCCTGTTGGATCAGCGACTGCGCCTCGGCGAACGTGAGCCGCGGTTGCAGGCGGTAGTGGCAGTAGGCGACCACGGCATCGCGCGACCAGTGGCTGTCCGGCGGGTCGGGATAGGCAAGGCAACGCTGCAGCGGATCGGCGATCGCCTCGGCTTTCTTCAGCGCGGCGATGAACGCATAGCCCTGCTCGCGGGTGAACGTGTGCGCGGGCAGCGACGAGGGGCGGTGGTGCGGCTTCGCCGCCTGCGCCTGCACCATCTGCCGAACCTGCGATTGCACAAGGTGCATGTTCCAGATCCACTCGCCCAGACCCAGCAGGATCAGGGCCGCTATCAGCAAACCGCGTTGCAGTGCAGTCATGCGGGCCTCCCCCAGCCCTGGCGACGCCGACGATCATACTGCGCCGGCCGCACCTGTCGGGGCCGGCGCTGCCCACCCCTGCCGTCCTGCACTGGCCACCGGCGCGGGCAAGGGGAATCCTGCGCCGGCGGGTGGTCCGCGGGGAGCAGGCTGATGACATTGCGATGGCGTGGGGTGCTGTTGCTGGCGTGCGTTGTCGCCCCGGTGATGGCGCAGGCAGCGACGCCGGAGTGCGCGGTATGGCAGCGCGAGTTGTCGTTCGCACAGAGCGTGCAGAAACACGATGCGGCGGCGTTTGCCGGGCATGTGATGGCCGATGCGGTGTTCGATGCGAACTCGCCGCAGCCGACGCGCGGTCGCGCCGCGATCATCCAGCACTGGGCGCCGATGATCGCGGGCAGGACGATGCGCCTGGACTGGTATCCGCAACAGGTCGTGGTGAGCGGCGATGGCACGCTGGCGTATTCCAGCGGTGCCTACCTGTTCGAGAACATGGCACCGGGCGCGAAGCGGCGCTACACGATCGGTCGGTTCGCGACGACGTGGCGGCGCGCGGTGGACGGTGTGTGGCGCGCCGCGTTCGATGGCGGCGACGAAGGCAGGCCGGCGAGCGCGACGGAAGCAAATGCATTCCGCGCCGGCCGCGTGACTGCGTGCCCACGCAGCGACACTGCCGCGCTGCCCGTCATCCGGCATTGACGCGTGCAGCACGGACGCATGCGGTATTGATGTCCGAAAACGGCGAGTCTGCACGACGTGGCAGTGCTAGCCTCAAGGCCATGAATCCCGCCCCTTCCCTGCCCGCGACATCCATCTGCGAACAGGCCCGACGCAGCCGCGACGCGCGCTTCGACGGGCTGTTCTTCGTTGCCGTGAGCAGCACCGGCATCTACTGCCGCCCGGTCTGCCCGGCGCGAACCGCGAAGCGCGAGAACGTGCGCTATTTCGCGAACGCGGCGGCGGCGGAGGTGGCCGGCTATCGACCATGCCTGCGCTGTCGTCCGGAGCTGGCGCCGGGCAGCGACGAAGGGCAACGCGGCAACCGGGCGGTGGCCCGCGCATTGAAGCTGATCGAGGCCGGCGCACTGGGGGAGCAATCGCTGGACGCACTGGCCACCCAGGTCGGCGTGGGCACGCGGCAGCTGCGCCGGCTGTTCGTCGAGCATGTCGGTGCGCCGCCGATCAGCGTGCACACGACGCGCCGGCTGCTGTTCGCCAAGCAGCTGCTGACCGAGACGGCGCTGCCGGTGACGGAAGTGGCGCTTGCGTCCGGCTTCCGCAGCCTGCGCCGGTTCCACGCCGCGTTTGCCCAGGCGAACCGGATCGCGCCGCGCGAATTGCGCCGGCATCCGCGCGCGATGGCGGGCGCGCCGCTGCGGTTGCGGCTGGGCTACCGGCCACCGTATGCGTTCGATGCGCTGCTCGCGTTCCTGCGCACCCGCGCGTTGCCCGGCGTGGAACAGGTCGACGATCACAGCTATGCACGCGTATTCGGCCCGGCGGACACGCCGGGCTGGTTGCGCCTGCGCGCGTGGCCGGGTGGCGAACATGCGCTGCAACTGGAATTGCATTGCCCGCAGCCGACGCAGATTCTCGGCGTGGTGACGACGCTGCGCCGGATGTTCGACCTGGATGCGAACCCGCAGGCGATCACCGACACGTTCCGCGCCGACCCGATCCTGGGCCCGCTGCGCCGGCGCGAACCGGGCCTGCGCCTGCCCGGTGGCTGGGACGGTTTCGAGATCGCGGTGCGGGCGATCCTCGGCCAGCAGATCAGCGTGGCGGCGGCGCGTACGCTGGCGAGCCGGATCGTGCAACGCTGGGGCGCGCCGTTGCCGACGGCGCCGTGGCCCGACCTGGCCCGGCTGTTTCCGACGCCGGCCGCGCTGGCCGCCGCGGATCTGCGCGAGGTCGGGCTGACCACCGCGCGCGCTGCGACGATCAGCGGCATGGCGCAGGCCTTGCTGGATGGCCGCGTGGATTTTCGGGCGGGCCAGTCGCTGGACGAGTTCGTGGCGCGCTGGGTCGCGCTGCCGGGCATCGGCCCGTGGACCGCGCACTACATCGCGATGCGCGCGCTCGGCGATCCGGACGCGTTCCCCGCCGCCGACCTGATCCTGCGCCGCGAGGCGACGACGTCCGCCACGCCGCTGGGCACGAAGGCGCTGACCGAACGGGCGAACCGCTGGCGCCCGTGGCGCGCCTATGCCGTGATCCACCTTTGGCGCGGTGCCGCGGACACGCCACCACGCCCACGCAAGACGGAGACGATGGCATGACCGCTGGCCCCGACACGATCTGGTACGACGAGATGGACAGCCCGGTCGGCACGCTGCGCCTGGTGGCGGACCGGCATGGCCTGCGCCAGGTCTGGTTCGAGCGCGAACGGCACCCGAAGCAGGCGCACCCGGGCTGGCTACGCGCGGCGGCGCCACTGCAGTTCGCCCGGGTGCAACTGGAGGAATATTTCGCCGGCCAGCGCCAGCACTTCGAGCTGCCGCTGCACCCGGTGGGCACGCCGTTCCAGCTGGAGGTGTGGCAGGAGCTGGGACGGATTCCGTACGGCATCACGATCAGCTACGGCGAACTGGCCCGGCGCATCGACAAGCCGCTGGCGGTGCGGGCGGTGGGCGCCGCGAACGGACGCAACCCGCTGCCGATCGTGCTGCCCTGCCATCGGGTGATCGGCGCGGATGGCAGCCTGACCGGCTTCGGCGGTGGCCTGCCCACGAAGCGCTACCTGCTGAACCTGGAACAGCGCATCGCGCACGGCGACCTGTTCGGTTGAGAGGTTGTGAGTTCTTTCAACCTCTCAGGTCGGCCATGAGGACCGAGCCTGAAGCAGTCATGCAAGTGACTGTTTCATGTGAGCGAGTCCGGGCGTGTACCGGGCTCGCGATAGAAGAAAACCACAGGACGTGGCTTTCTTCACAGGCTCCAGGAGGAGCCGCGCGGCTTAACCGCCCTGCGCGGAGGTCGGCAGCGCCTTCGGCACGACGCGGGGCAAGGGCTGCACGTTCTGCTGGTCGCGCTGGCGGTCGAGCAGATCCTGTTGCGCGGCGCGGTCACGGTCGCGCTGCGCCTGCTGGGCCTTGTCCAGCTGCTCGAGCGCACGCGGGTCATTCGCGGACGGTCGCTTCGCGGTGTCCTGCACGGCATTGTGCAACTGCTGCTGCAGCTGGCTCTGCTGCAGGTCGTCGCGGGTCTTCTGCTGTTGTGCAGCCTGCTGGAACCGCACACTGGGCGACACCGGCCGGATCACCGGCTGCACGGTGGACTGCCATGCCGCCGCCGTGCCCGGCGGAACGAGCGCCACGAGGCCGGCCATCAGCAGGCGTGTCGTCCGGGAATAACGATCGAGACGTGTATTGGTCATGAGGGTGCGCGATCATGTGCAGTTGGTTTCAATGCATCTTAAGGTTGTCCGTATGAAAATCCTGTTTCGCCTGCTGCTCTGCTCCCTGGCAGCATTCAGCTTCGGTTGCGCCACGCAGCGCCCCGCAACGACCACCACGCCGGCCGTCGTCGCCGCGACGGGCAAGCCCGCCCCGCTGCTGCTGATCTCCATCGACGGCTACCGCCACGACTACATGCAGCGCGGGCTCAGCCCGACCCTGGCGATGCTGGCCCGCGGCGGCGTGCAGGCCGCCTCGATGCAGCCCGCGTTTCCGTCGCTGACGTTCCCGAACCACTACACCCTGGTCACCGGCCTGACCCCGGACCACCACGGCGTGGTCAACAACACCATGTTCGACCCGCAGCTGGGCAAGTTCTCGCTGAGCAGCCGCAAGGCCATCAGCGACGGTCGCTGGTGGGCCGAGGGCACGCCGATCTGGGAAACCGCCGACCAGCACGGACTGCGCACGGCCACGATGTTCTGGCCCGGTTCGGAAGCGGACATCCACGGCCATCGTCCGGATCACTGGCTGGCCTACGACGGTGCGGTCACCCCGGCCCAGCGGGTCGACCAGGTGCTGGCGTGGCTGGACCTGCCCGTCGCCGAGCGGCCCAGCTTCCTCACGCTGTACTTCGACGGGGTCGATCACGCCGGCCACACCTACGGCCCCGATACGCCCCAGGTGAACGAGGCGCTGCGCGAAACCGACGCGGCGCTGGCGCAGCTGGTGGGCGGACTGAAGCAGCGCGGCCTGTTCGAGCGGATCAACCTGGTCGTGGTGTCCGACCACGGCATGGCCACCGTGCCGGAAGCGAACAACGTGATGATCGACACGCTGATCCCGCTGGACCAGGTCCACGCGGTGAGCCTGGGCATCCTGGCCGGGTTCAATCCGAAGTCGGACAACGCCGAGGACCGCGCCGCGTTCCACCAGATCGAACGAACCCTGGAACAGCCGCAGGCGCACATGCAGTGCTGGGACAAGAGCCGCGTACCGGCGCGACTGGCCTACGGCCACAACGCACGCGTGCCGCAACTGCTGTGCCTGGCGGACGTGCACTGGCGCATCACCACCACCGACTACGCGGCGAAGCGCAAGGGCCGGGTGAGCCTGGGCGAACACGGCTTCGACAACGCCGAGCCGCTGATGCAGGCGATCTTCGTGGGCCACGGCCCCGCGTTCCGCATCAACGCAAACGTGCCGGCGTTCCCGAACCTGGACGTCTATCCGCTGATGACCCATCTGCTGGGGATTCCCGCCGCGGCGAACGACGGCAGCTATGACGCCGTGAAAGGCATGCTGAAACCCGCGTCACGCTGAGCCTTTCTCCCTCCCCTGCACGCAGGGGAGGGTTGGGGTGGGGTTCGCTCTTCCCGCCAGTCCTGCAAGATCAAAAGCACCCCCTCCCGACCTCCCCCTGCCAGCAGGGGGAGGAGGAGTGCAGGCCCTACCCCATCGCGCCCTTGCTCATCGGCGTGGGCGGCGTCGCCACGTTGACCAGCGGGGCCAGGCGGAACAGCCACAGCGCGATCAGCAGCCCGGCCAGCACCAGCGCGCCGACGAACAGCGCCACGCCGTTCCAGCCGTGCGATGCGTAGAACAGCCCGCCGCTGGCCCCGGCGATGCTGGAGCCCATGTAGTAGCAGAACAGGTAGACCGACGCGGCCTGCGCCTTCGCCGCGCCGGCGCGACGGCCGACCCAGCTGCTGACGATGGAGTGGCCGCCGAAGAAGCCGAACGTGATCGCCACGATGCCCAGCATCACCAGCAGCAGCGGCGTGGTCATGGTCAGCGCCACGCCCAGCAGCATCAGCGCGAACGCGGTCCACAACACCTTGCGCCGACCCAGCTTGCCGGCCAGGTGTCCCATCCACGCCGAGCTGAAAGTGCCGATCAGGTAGATGCCGAAGATCAGCCCGACCACGGTCTGGCTGAGCTTGTACGGTGGCGCCAGCAGGCGGTAGCCGAGATAGTTGTAGACGGTGACGAACGCGCCGAGCAGCAGGAAGCCCTCGACGAACAGCCATGGCAGGCCGCGGTCCCGGAACATGCCGCCGAAGCGGGCCAGCAGGCTGCGCCAGCGCAGCGGCTGCCGCACGAAGTGCCGCGACGGCGGCAACATGCGCCAGAAGATCAGCGCGGCCAGCACGCCGACCAGGCCCACCGTTGCCACGCCGATGCGCCAGCCGAAGAAGTCCGCCAGCACGCCGGAGATCAGCCGCCCGCCCATGCCGCCCACCGCGCTGCCGCTGATGTACAGGCCCATGCCCAGGCCGACCGATTCCGGGTGCATCTCCTCGCTGACGTAGGTCATCGCCACGGCTGGCAAACCGCTCAGGGTCAGGCCGAGCAGGCTGCGCACGAGCAGCAGCGCGTTCCAGTCCGGCATCAGCGCGGTGACCAGCACCAGCACGGCCGAGGCCAGCAGCGAGGCGACCATGATCGACTTGCGTCCCCATGCATCGGACAAGCCGCCGGCAAACAGCATCGCGAACGCCAGCACGCCGGTGGTCAACGACAGCGACATCGCCGCGCCGGCCTCGCTGACCTCGTAGTGGCGGCTGAACTCGGGCATCAGCGGCTGCACGCAGTACAGCAGTCCGAACGTGGCGAAGCCGGCGGCGAACAGGGCAAGGTTGGTGTGACGGAACGCGGGCGTGCCGTGGCGGATGTACGGAGCCGGCTCCGCCTGCTGGTTCATGGTGTCGGTCTTGCCTGGGGACGTGGGCATCGCGCAAGCATAAGCCGCTCAGGCGCTGCGATCACCGCGCAGCACACGCACGGCCTCGTCGTCACCCGCCGCACCGCGGCCGCTGACCCAGCCGAACAGCGCGATGCCCACGATGATCGCCAGCGCGCCGAACAGCGCGTAGCCACGCGGCCACGCTTCGCCGAGGAACAGCACGCCCAGCACGGTGGCGAACAGCAGCTCGGCGGCCTGCATCGCCTCCACCGCGGCCAGCGCGGTCGGTGCGCTGCGCACCATGTCGGTGGCGCGGAAGAACAGGATGGTGGCGATGGTGCCCGAGGACAGCGCCACGCCACCGGCCAGCAGCGCCTCGCGCAGGCTCGGCGGGCCGACGGTGAACCAGGCGATCACCGCGAACAGCAGCCACAGTGGCCAGCTGCACAGCGTCATGCCGAACACGCGCTGCACCGCGTTCAACTGCGTCGGCCCCTGCTCCAGATGCAACAGCAGTTGCCGATTGCCCAGCGGATAGGCGAATGCGGAAAGCACCACCGCGCCGATCGCCAGCCAGTCGCCGGCATGCAGCCGGCCCTGGGCGTGACCCCATTGCAGCGCGAACACGCCGGCCACGATCAGCGCGCCGATCGCCAGCGTGCGCCAGGCCAATCGCGCCCGTTCGTCGCGATAGATCAGCGGTGCCAGCAAGGGGCCGGCCAGCACGGTGGTCTGGAAGCTGCCGGCGATCAGCCACGACGGCCCGCTGCTGGCCGCCCAGGTCAACGGCACGCCGAACAGCGCGAAACCCACGCCGCTCCACAGCAACCACGGCCGCGCATGCCGGCGCAATTCCCCCGGCAGTTCACCGAGCCCGCCCTGGAACGGCAGCACCACGGCCAGCATCGGCAAGGTCAGCAGGTAGCGCAGGATCACCGCCCATGCCCAATGCCCGCCACCGGCGACCAGGCTGCGGTTGAGCACGTAGGTGAGCGTGAAGAACAGCGCCGAGCACAGCGCCAGTCCCACCGCGAGCAAGGCATTCGAACGCATGCAGGCACGCCGACAGAAAAACGGAGTGTGGCAAATCGCATCGGGCGTGCGTAGGGGCCAGCGCCGCCGATGCCGGCGGCGCGGACTTCGGAGGCGTCAGCGCCAGTAGCCGCCGACCCAGACGCGGCGGGGGCCCCAATGACCGGGCACCCAGACCCGGGCGTGGACAGGCTCCACCACCCTCACGCGGGCGACCGGGCGCGGCGCGGCCACGATGCAGCCGGTGAGCGAGGCACTGCCGGCCAGCAGCACGCCGAGGGCAAGGCAGGAAGTGATTCGACGCATGGGACACTCCATTCGTGGCAGGTGTCCGTCAGAACGCCGCTGTCGTCCACGCCGATGACGCCGGGGCGGGCAGTCGATGGCCGGCGTTCATTTTCCGCCGTGCTGCCTCAACGCGCCGCCAGCGCGCCCACCGCGGCGCGGTAACGTGCCGCGATGGCGGCCTCGTCGCGATGCCTGAAGTCGCGCACCTGCCAGCGGCCGCCGACCATCACGTCGCGCACCAGCGGCGTGTTGCCGGAGAACAGGAAGCTGTCGATCAGCGAACGCGTGTCGCGGGCGGCCAGCAGCGGCGAGGCGTCATCCAGCACGATCAGGTCGGCGCGGGCGCCGGCGCGCAATTCGCCGACCGGCGCGCCGCTGGCCCGGGCACCGCCGGCAAGAGCAGCCCGCCACAGCGTCTCGCCCACGCTGTCGCCCTGCTGTCGCGCCGCGATGTTGCGGTGGCGGGTGGCCAGGCGCTGGCCGTATTCCAGCCAGCGCAGCTCTTCCACCGGCGAGATCGAGATGTGCGAATCCGAACCGACGCCGAGCGTGCCGCCGGCGTCGAGGAAGTCGGCCAGCGGAAACAGGCCGTCGCCCAGGTTCGCCTCGGTGGTGGGACACAGGCCGGCGACGGCGCCGCTGCGCGCCAGCTGCGCGGTTTCCGCCTCGGTCAGATGGGTGGCGTGCACCAGGCACCAGCGCTCGTCGACATCGGCATGCTCGAACAGCCACTCGACCGGACGGGCGCCACGGGTGGCCAGGCAATCCTGCACTTCGCCGATCTGCTCGGCGATGTGGATGTGGATCGGACCGGTGCGGGCCAGCGGGCTGGCCAGCACCTCGGCCAGCGCCTGTTCCGGCACCGCGCGCAGCGAATGCAGCGCGATGCCCACGCGCACCGCGTCGTCTTCATGCGCGCGCAGGCTTTCCAGCAGGCGCAGATAGCCGTCCACCGAATGGCCGAAACGGCGCTGCCGCGCGCTGAGCGCCCGGCCGTCGAAGCCGCCGCTCATGTACAGCACCGGCAGCAGGGTCAGCCCGATGCCGGCCTCGCGCGCCGCCTCGATCAGCGCCAGCGACATCGCCGCGGGCTGCGCGTACGGCGTGCCGTCGGGCTGGTGGTGCAGGTAGTGGAATTCGCAGACCCGGGTGTAACCGGACTTCAGCATCTCGACGTAGAGCTGGCTGGCGATCGCCTTCAGCTGCTCCGGCGTGATCGCCGCGGCGAACGCGTACATCGTCTCGCGCCAGCTCCAGAAGCTGTCTTCGGCCTTGCTGCGACGCTCGGCCAGGCCCGCCATCGCACGCTGGAACGCGTGCGAATGGAGGTTCGGCATGCCCGGCAGCACCCACGAGCCGATCGGGGCCTGCGGCCCGGCGCAGTCGAGCAGCGCACCGGCGGACGACAGCCCGAACCGGTCATCGGCCAGCCAGCCGTGGCCGCGCCAAAGCTGCCCGGCTTCGAAACCCGAAGGACTCGCCCACTCGCTCATCACGTTCGCTCCGCATCGAATGGTGCAGTGTAACCGGCGCCCCGCTCCGTCTTCACCCGAGCGCAAACCGACCGTGCACAGGCCCATGAGCAAGAAAACCAGCGAAAACACCCCGAAACTGCTGTTGCGCCAGGCCCGCCTGGACGACGTGCCGCAACTGGCCGAGCTGACCGCGCGCATCTACACCGCCGAGTGGGGCCACTCGCCGGAGATGCTGCGCTCCCAGCAGACGCATTTCCCCGAAGGCCAGTTCGTGGTCGAGTACGAAGGCAAGGTGGTGGGCTACTGCGCCACCTTCCGCATCGACGAGGAAACCGCGCTGGCCCCGCACACCTGGTCGCAGATCACCGGCGGCGGCATGGGTTCGCGCCACAAGCCCGACGGCAACTGGCTGTACGGCATGGAAGTGGTGGTGCACCCGGACTATCGCGGCATGCGCATCGGCCAGCGGCTTTACCACGCGCGCAAGCGCCTGTGCACCGACCTGAAGCTGCGCGGTATCGTGTTCGGCGGGCGCATCCCCGGGCTGGCGAAGAACATCCAGCGCTACGGCAGCGCCGAGGCCTACGTGCAGGCGGTGGCGGAAGGCAAGCGCCGCGACCTCACCCTGAGCTTCCAGCTCAACAACGATTTCGAGGTGATCGGGCTGCTGCGGGCATACGTGCCGTCGGACCACGATTCGCTGGGCTACGCGGTGCACCTGGTCTGGCGCAACCCGCGCCTGCTCGACCAGCCGGACATGCCGCCGATTCCCTCGCCCCGGCACCTGCCCGATTCGGTGCGGGTGGCCTCGGTGCAGTACCAGCAGCGCAAGATCACCTCGTTCGAGGAGTTCGCCACCCAGGTCGAATACTTCACCGACATCGCCGCCGACTACAACGCGGACTTCGTCACCTTTCCCGAGCTGATCACCCTGCAGCTGCTGTCGATCGAGAACACCGAGCTGTCGCCGTTCGAGTCGATCCGCAAGCTGAGCCAGTACACGCCGCAGGTGAAGGAGCTGTTCAGCCGTCTGGCCGTCCATTACAACATCAACATCATCGCCGGCACGCATCCGACCGAGCAGGCCAACGGCGACATCCACAACGTCTGCTACGTGTGCCTGCGCGACGGCTCGCTGCACGAGCGCGAGAAGCTGCATCCCACGCCCAGCGAACGCAACGTGTGGAACATCTCCGGCGGCGACAGCGCCGCGACGATCCTCACCGACTGCGGCCCGATCGGCGTGATGATCTGCTACGACTCCGAATTCCCCGAGGTGGCCCGCCACCTGACCGACCAGGGCGCGCTGATCCTGTTCGTGCCGTTCTGCACCGACGTGCGCGAGGGCTACCTGCGCGTGCGTTACTGCTCGCAGGCGCGGGCGATCGAGAACCAGTGCTACGTGGTGCTGTCCGGCAACGTGGGCAACCTGCCCGGCGTCAACAACTTCGACATCCAGTATGGCCAGAGCTGCATCCTCACGCCCAGCGACTTCCCGTTCGCCCGCGACGGCATCGCGGCCGACTCCACGCCGAACATCGAGACCGTGCTGTTCGCCGACCTGCGCCTGGAAAGCCTGGCCCGCGCCCGCAACGCCGGCGCGGTGACCAACCTCAAGGATCGCCGCTTCGACCTGTACGAGACGCGGTGGCGGCCGCGCTGAGGGAAGGCCGGGAGCGGGGCGCACCCCATCGCCAGTCACGGCTCTGCGATAATCACGGACATGCCCAAGTCTTCCGAACCTGTTTCAACCTCATCGAACCCGCGCCTGCGGGCACTGCTCGGACACGAGTTCTTCGCGCCGCATCACTGGAAGCGCCGGCTGGTGCTGTGGTTCGGCGCGATACTCGTGGCGCTGGCGGCGATCCTGTTTGCCAAGGCAAGCGTGTGGTCGTACCAGCTGTTCCTGCGCATCCTCGACCACGGCGTCTGGATTCCGCTGATCCTCACCCCGATCGTGTTCGCCCTGCTCGCCCGGGTCACCGAGGGCCGGTTCCGCGCAACGCGGGGCAGCGGCATTCCCCAGGTGATCGGCACGTTGCACATCGAGGACGAAGGCTTTCGTGCGCGGATGCTGGCGCTGCCGATTGCCGCGGGCAAGATGGCGCTGACCCTGATCGCGCTGGCGGTGGGCGCGTCGATCGGCCGCGAAGGACCGACCGTGCACGTGGGTGCGGGCCTGTTCTACTCGCTGGGCCGGCGCTTCGGCTTCGATGATCCCAGGGCCGCTTCGCGTTTCATCCTGGCCGGTGGCGCGGCCGGCATCGCGGCGGCGTTCAACACGCCGCTGGCCGGCGTGGTGTTCGCGATCGAGGAACTGGCCGGCACCTTCGAGCACCGCTTCAGCGGCCTGCTGCTGACCGCGGTGATCATCGGCGGCGTGGTGTCGCTCGGCATCATGGGCAACTACTCATACTTCGGCGAGGTCGAGGCCAGCCTGCCGCTGGGCCACGCCTGGCTGGCGGTGTTGCTGACCGGGGTGATCGGCGGCTTGCTGGGCGGCCTGTTCGCGCGCCTGATCCTGCTGAGCCAGCGCGGCCCGCTGGCCCGCATCGGTCGCCTGCGCGCGCGCTGGCCGGTGGCGTTCGCGGCAGGCTGCGGGCTCACCCTCGCCGTGCTCGGCGTGTGCACCCACAACAGCATCTACGGCACCGGCTACGACCAGGCGCGGGCGATCGTGCAGGGCGCCGCGAACATGCCCGACCAGGGCTTCGGCATCGCCAAGCTGCTGGCCAACGTGGTCTCGTACTGGGCCGGCATCCCCGGCGGCATCTTCTCGCCGGCACTGGCGGTCGGCGCGGGCCTTGGCCAGAACATCGCGCACCTGTTGCCCGGCGTGCCCGCCGCCGCGGTGGTGCTGCTGGGCATGAGCGCCTACCTGGCCGGCGTCACCGGCGCACCACTGACCTCGGCGGTGATCGCGATGGAGCTGACCGACAACCAGGACATGGTGATCCCGATCATGGCGGCCTGCCTGCTGGCCCGCGCCGCCGCCTCGCTGTTCTGCCCCACGCCGGTGTACCGCGATTTTGCCGAGCGCATGGTGCAGGACTTCGAGCGGCAGCAGGCCAGCCAGCGCCCAAGCCAGGACGTGGTCTACGAACTGGCCGACGATACTCTGGACGAGACCGGCGACGTCGCGCCGACCTCAGTGCGCACCACCGCGTTCGACGAGCCGGCCACACCGGCCGACCCGCCACCACCCGCACAACCCTGATCCCTCCGCGCCGCCCCTTGCGCCGACCTCCGCCGGAACCCGATCGACATGAGCCACCCTCGCTGGGACACCTTGCTGATCAACGCGACGCTGGCCACGTTCGCGGGTGAGGCGCCGTACGGACTGATCGAACACGGGGCGATCGCGATGCACCACGGCCGCATCGCCTGGCTCGGCCGGATGGACGAGCTGCCCGGCGAACCCGCATCGCTGGCCGACGCGATCCGCTCGCTGGACGGCGCGCTGGTCACGCCGGGACTGATCGACTGCCATACCCACCTGGTCTTCGGCGGCGACCGCGCCCACGAGTTCGACCTGCGCCTGAACGGCGCCAGCTACGAGGAGATCGCCCGCGCCGGCGGCGGCATCGCCTCCAGCGTCACCGCCACCCGCGCCGCCAGCGAGGAACAGTTGCTGGCGCAATCGCTGCCACGCGCCCGCGCGCTGCTGGCCGATGGCGTGACCACGCTGGAGATCAAGTCCGGCTACGGGCTGGACCTGGACAGCGAGCGGCGCATGCTGCGCGTGGCGCGCCGGATCGGGCGCGAACTGGGCATCGGCGTGCGCACCAGTTTCCTGGGCCTGCACGCGCTGCCGCCGGAATACAAGGATCGACGCGACGATTACGTGGCCCTGGCCTGCGACGAGATGCTGCCCGCGCTGGCCGCCGAGGGCCTGGTCGATGCGGTGGACGCCTTCTGCGAAGGCATCGGCTTCAGTCGCGAGGAGACGCGCCGCGTGTTCGAACGGGCGAAGCAGCTCGGCCTGCCGGTGAAGCTGCACGCCGAACAGCTTTCCGACCTGGATGGCGCCGCCCTGGTCGCCGAGTACGGCGGCCTGTCGGCCGATCACCTGGAACACCTCGGCGACAACGGCATCCGCGCGATGGCCGCGGCCGGCACCGTGGCAGTGCTGCTGCCGGGCGCGTTCTACGCGTTGCGCGAAACGAAACTGCCGCCGATCGAACGCCTGCGCGAGCACGCCGTGCCGATCGCGATCGCCACCGACTGCAACCCCGGCACCTCGCCGCTGCTGTCGCTGCGCCTGGCCGCCGGCATGGCCTGCACGCTGTTCCGCCTGACACCGGAAGAGGCATTGCGCGGCGTCACGGTGCATGCGGCGCGTGCGCTGGGCCTGCGCGATCGCGGCACGCTGGCGGTCGGCCAGCGCGCCGACCTGGCGGTGTGGCAGGCGAAGCAGCCGGCGGAACTGTGCTACTGGATCGGCGGACAGCTGCTGCGCGGGCTGTGGATCGGCGGCGAATCAGTGCCGGCGTAGCGCCGCCTCGACGCGGGCGGTCAGCGCGTCGAAGAACGCCAGCGGCAACTGCGCCCGCACCGGCACCCGGAACCAGTCCGGGCGGGCGAAGCCGGCGCACTTCACCGCGTCCTTGTCGGTCATCAGCAGCGGCAGCTGGTCACCGAAGGCGAGATCGCCCGGGACAAACGCATGGTGGTCGGCAAACGGGTGTCCGATCACCTCGATGCCCGCGTCGCGCAGACTGTCGAAGAATCGCTGCGGGTTGCCGATCGCGGCGACGGCATGCACGCGCTGGCCACGGAAGGTCGCCAGCGACTGCCGCCGCCCGTCGGCCAGGGCGACGACGTCGCCGCCGTGCAACTGCATCGGATACTCGCCGGGCTCGGCGACGCCACCATTGCATACGCGCAGGTCGACGCGCTGCAGCCGGGTGAGCGGTTCGCGCAAGGGACCGGCGGGCAGCAGGCGGCGATTGCCGAACCGGCGCACGCCGTCGATCACGCAGATCTCCACGTCGCGCGCCAGCCGGTAGTGCTGCAAGCCGTCATCGGCGAGCACCACGTCGCAGCCGGCGTCCAGCAGCAACTGCGCCGCGGCGGGACGATCGCGACCGATCGCCACCGGCACGCCGCTGGCGTGGATCAGGCAGGGTTCGTCGCCGACCCGCGCCGGGTCGGGCGCAGCGCCGAGCAGCAGCGGTTCGCGCTGGGTTCCGCCATGGCCGCGGCTGACCACGCCGGGACGATGGCCGCGCTCGCGCAGGGCTTCGACCACGGCGATCGTCAACGGCGTCTTGCCGGTGCCGCCCACGCTGAGGTTGCCGATCACCACCACCGGTGCGGCCAGTCGCACGCTGCGCAGCACGCCGCGCCGGAACAGCAGGCTGCGGGTGCGGGTGACGGCGCCGTACAGCAGCGCCAGCGGCGCCGTCCACCACGGCGCCGGGGCGCCGCGATACCAGGCTGATTCGAGCGTGTCGATCAGCGCCACGGCCGCTCCTCAGTCGCCGGCCTGGTCGGCCGCATGGTCATGGAACTGCATGCGATGCAGCGCGGCGTACTGGCCGTCCAGCGCGATCAGTTCGGCATGCCTGCCCCGCTCGATGATGCGGCCCTGATCCATCACCGCGATCTGGTCGGCGCCTTCGACGGTGGACAGGCGGTGGGCGATCACCAGGGTGGTGCGGTCGCGCATCAGCCGTTGCAGGGCCTGCTGGATCAGCTGTTCGGATTCGGTGTCGAGCGCGCTGGTGGCTTCGTCCAGCACCAGGATCGGCGCGTTCTTGAGGATGGCGCGGGCGATCGCGATGCGCTGGCGCTGGCCGCCGGACAGCGTGTTGCCGCTCTGCCCGATGCGGGTGTGGATGCCGTCGGGCAGGCGCGCGATGAACTCCATCGCGTTGGCCGCCTCGGCCGCCGCGACGATGTCGGCCTCGCTGGCGCCGGCCAGCTCGCCGTAGGCGATGTTGTTGGCCACGGTGTCGTCGAACAGCACCACGCTCTGGCCGACCCAGGCGATCTGCCGGCGCAGCGACGGCAGCGTGTATTCCTGGTAGTCCATGTCATCGAGCACGATGCGCCCCGCACCGGGCTCGTAGAAGCGCGGCAGCAGGCTGACCAGGCTGCTCTTGCCGCTGCCCGAACGGCCGACCAAGGCGGTGACCGTGCCCGGCGCACAGGCCAGGTCGACGCCACGCAACGCTTCGTAGTCGCTGTTCGGATAGGTCAGCCGCACGCCCTCGAAACGCAGGTCGCCACGGGTACGCGCCAGCTCGCGCGTGCCGTGGTCGACTTCGGGCGGCAGGTCGATGACCTCGAACAGATCCTCCGCCGCCGACAGGCCGCGCTGGATGTTCGCCTGCACCTGGGTCAGCCGCTTCAGCGACGGCATCATCGCGCCCATCGCGGTCAGCACCGCAATGAACACGCCCGAGGAAATATGGTCGATCACGCCCGGCCGGGTACCCAGAAAGACCAGTGCCGCCAGCGCAAATGCGGCGACGGTCTGGATCGCCGTGCTGGACGTCGCGCTGGTCGCGGCGATCTTCAGGTTCAAACGGCGGGCCTGGTGGGTGACCTGGTCGAAGCGCGCGGCCTCGTGCTGCTGGCCGCCGTAGATGCGCACTTCACGATGCGCACCAACCGATTCCTCCACCGTGCCGGTCACCGAACCCATCATGCCCTGGATGCGCCGGCTGATCAGCCGGTAGCGGCGGCTGACCACGGTGGCGATCAGCACGATCGGCGGAATCATCACCAGCAGGGTCAGCGTGAGGTAGGCGCTGTTGTGCAGCATCACGTAGAACATGCCGATCACGGTGACGCCTTCGGTCACCGCCACCTTCACCGCATCGGTCGAGGCCGAGGCCACCTGTTCGCTGGTGTAGGTGATGCGCGAGATCTGCTGGCCCGATGGTTCGCGGCCGAAGAAGGTCGCCGGCAGGCGCAGGTAGGAAGCGAACACGTCGTGCTGCATCGCCTGCACGATGTTGCGTCCGATGTAGGCAATGCCGTAATTGCTGACGAAGGTGCCCAGGCCACGGATACCGAAGATCGCGATGATCCAGATCGGCATCCAGAAGATCAGGTACGGGTCCTTGTCGAGGAACAGGTCGTCGAACATCGGCCTGAGCAGGTTGGTGAACATCGCCAACCCGCCACCATCCACCGCCATGCCGAGGATCGCCACCAGGCCCACCGCCCAGTAGCGCCGAGTATAGCCGAGCAGCCGCCCATAGACGCGCCGGCTGTCGGCATCCCACGCCCCGCCCTTGCGCTTGCTCACTGCGCCGCGCCCGGCTTGGTCGGCGTGGTGGCGATCGACAGCCGGGTGAAGCCGAGCTGGCCCAGCGCGTCCATCGCGGTGACCACGTTCTGGTTCGGCGTCATCGCATCGGCCCGGATCGTCACCGGGCGGTCGCGGTCGTCACCGGCGTTGCGCGCGATGGTCTGCTTCAGCGCCTCGATGCCCTCGCCCATCACCTCGTCGCTGCCCACGAAGAAACGGCCGTCGCGGTCGATCATGATGGTCAGCACCTGGGTGTTCAGGTCGCGATCCTGGGCGCTGGCCTGCGGCAGGGTCACCTGCATGCGCGAGTGCTGGATGAAGGTGCTGGTGAGCACGAAGAACATCAGCAGGGTCAGCAGCACGTCGATCAACGGAATCACGTTGATCTCGAAGTCGTCGCCCCGGCGGTCGTTGCTGATACGCATCGGTGTGCGCTCAGCCTGCGCCTGGCGCGGTCGGCGCCGGCGTCCGGCGCGGTCGTGCCGCCGCGCTGGCCGCGGCCGTGGCGGCCGCCGGCGACAGGGTCAGCTCGTCGAGCAGTGCGGTGGCCTGCTTTTCCATCTCCACGCAGTAACCGGCCACGCGCGAACGGAAGTAGCGATGCAGCACATAGGCGGGAATCGCCACGGTCAGGCCCGACGCTGTACAGATCAGCGCTTCGCCGATGCCGCCGGCCATCTTCGCCGGATCGCCGATGCCGCCGGCCATCACCTCCATGAACATGCGGATCAGGCCGATCACCGTGCCGAACAGGCCCAGCAGCGGGCCGATCAGGGCGATCGTGCCCAGCGTGTTGAGGTAGCGCTCCATCCGGTGGATGACGTGCCGGCCGGTGTCCTCGATGCGTTCCTTGATGATCTCGCGGGGCTGCCGGCGCACGGTCAGCGCGGCCGCCAGCAACTCGCCCAGCGGTGAGCCGCTGGCCAGCGTGTCCAGGTGCTTGGGATCGAGTTGACCCGAGCGTGCCCACTGGCGCACTTCGTCGCCCAGGCCGGGCGGCAACACGGATTGCCGGCGCAGCGTCCAGCAACGTTCCAGCACGATCGCCAGGGCGATCGCCGAACAGATCAGGATGGGCACCATCGCCCAGCCGCCAGCCATCAGAATTTCCAGCACTTTTCGACCCCAACATGCGACCCGACTTGGAAGCGCGCATGATAGCAGTCTGGCCCGGCCGTACTGCGGCGGGTGTGGCATTCCTCACTCGCGCCAGTAACGCGGTTGCCGCTGGCGCCAGCCGGCTTCGCGCCGTGGCGGGGCATCGACCGGGAAATCCAGCGCGATGGCGCCCTGCACCGCGGTATTGAACACCGGCACCCCGGCTGCCGCGTAGCGCGCCAGCACCTCGGGCTTCGGATGACCGAAGCGGTTGCGCCAGCCGGCCGACACGATCGCCACCGACGGCTGCACCGCGGCGATGAAGCCCGCGCCGGACGAGGTCTTGCTGCCATGGTGGGGCACCAGCAGCACGACGGGCGGCCCCGCTCCGAGACTCGCCGCCACCGGCGGCTCCACCGCGGAACTGATGTCGCCGCTGAGCAGCAACCGGCCGGAACGGTTCTCCACCAGCAGCACGCAGGAACTGTCGTTGTCGCGATCAGCCGCACCCGCCGGCGGATTCAGCACGCGGAAGCGCACGCCATCCCAGGTCCACGCCTGGCCGGCCACGCATTGGCGCATCGGCAGGTGCATCCGCGCCGGTTCGCCTGCGTAGCGCGGCGCCTCCGGAAACGCCTCGGCAACGACCCGGGCGCCGCCGGCGTGATCGTTGTCGCCGTGGCTGATCATCAGCAGGTCGAGCCGGCCCACGCCCAGCGCATGCAAGGCGGGCAACACCACCGCTTCGCCGAGGTCGAAGCCCGATGGATAGCGTGCGCCGGCGTCGTAGACCAGCACGTGGTCGTGCGTGCGCAGCAACACCGACAGGCCCTGCCCCACGTCGAGCACCCACGCCTGGAACGCGCCTTCCGGCGGCGTGGACAGCGGTGGCCGCAGCAGGGGCAGGAACAGCAGCAGGCCCAGCCAGCGCAGCGGCATCCCGCGCGGCATGAACAGCCACAGCGCGCCCAGCACCGCGAGCAGCAGCGCCCAGGGCTGCACGGTGGGCAGATACCAGTGCGCACCCGGCCAGGTCGCCATCTGCTCCAGCAACCACCATTGCGCGTGGGCCATCCGTGCGGCCAGCCACAACACCGGCCCGGCCAGCGGCGGGCACAGGCCCAGCATCAGCATGCCGCCCAGCGCGCATGGCACGATCACGAAGCTGACCAGCGGCACCGCGATCAGGTTCGACAAGGCGCCGACCAGCGAAGCCTGGCCGAAGAACCACATCGTCAGCGGCAGCAGGGCCACCGTCATCACCAGCTGCCCTGCGGTCAGCTCGTGCAGGAACGCGCGCAGGCCGCGCCCGCGCGATTGCAGGCACAGCATGAGGAAGCCCACGCCGACGAAGGACAGCCAGAATCCCGCCGCCAGCACCGCCAGCGGGTCGAACAGCAGGATCGCGATCATCGCCAGCGCCAGCGACTGGGCGCCGCCGCTGCCACGCCGGCTGCAACGCGCCAGCGTCACCACGGCGATCATCAGCAGGGTGCGCACCGTCGGCAGGCCGAAGCCGGCCAGCGCGCTGTACATCGTCGCCACCAGCAAGGCCGCGGCCGCCTGGGCTTGCGGCCGCGGCAGGCGCAGACCCAGCCCCGGCCACAACGCATACGACAGCCACGCCAGCCACACGCCGAACACCGCGGCCACGCCGACATGGAAGCCGGAAATCGCGATCAGGTGCGAGACCCCGTTGGCGCGCGCCACCGCCCAGTCCTGCGGCTGCAGGCCGCGGGTGTCGCCCACGGCGAATGCCTGCAGCAAGGCGGCGTCATGGTGGTCGCCGACCCGTGCGGCGATGCCGCGGGCGACCGCATCGCGGATCGCGTTGACGCACCAGCGTCGCTCGCCGAGCGAGCGGTTGTCCGGGTCATCCCGCACGTAGCCGGTGGCGACGATGCCGCGCTCCAGCGCGGAACGTTCGCTGTCGGCCGCACCCGGGTCCAGCAGGCCGCGGGGCCGCTTCAGGCGCAGCAGCAGATGCCAGCGCGAACATGGCTGCAGCGGTGGTGCATCCTCGTACCACGACACGGTGACCCGCCCATGCAGCGCGACGGGCTTTCCGTCGGCGGTGGCTTGCTCCACGCGCAGACTGAAACGACTCGCGTCGGGATGGATCAGCGGCAGATCGGCGATGCTGCCGACCACGGCCAGGTCGACGCCTTCCAGCGCGCGCGGCAGCCTTGCATCCATTGCCGCTGCGCCATGCCACGCCGCCCACGCCGCGCCGAACAGCAGGCAGGCCAGCCAGTGACAACGCGGCCAGCGCCAGGCGAGCAGGACGATCACCGGCACCAGGCACGGCAGCCACGCATGCGGCGGCAGCCGCGGCAACCATTGCACCAGCAGGACCCCGAGCAGCAAGGCCAGCGCCGCGGTGATCGCCGTCAGTCGCCCCATGCCGCGCGCCCCGTTCCATCCTGGAAGAAGCCGAGACTAGCGCGGCTCGAGCCGGGGCGCAGATGAAATGCGTGTAGGTCTTCGCCGGGACGTCAGTCCCGTGGAGCTTCCTGCAGCCTGCCGTTGTGCAGCACCAGGGTGCGATCCATCTTCGCGGCCAGATGCGGATCATGGGTGACCAGCACGAAGCTGGTGCCGATCTCGCGGTTGAGCTCCAGCATCAATTCGTAGACCTGCGCCGCATTGGCCTCGTCGAGGTTGCCGGTGGGTTCGTCGCCCAGCACGCAGGCCGGCCGGGTCACCAGCGCCCGGGCCACCGCACAACGCTGGCGCTCGCCACCGGACAACTCGGACGGCTTGTGATGCGTGCGTCCGCCGAGGCCGACCCGCTCCAGCAGCACCATCGCCTGCTTTTCCGCTTCGGCGATTGCGGTGCCGCGGATCAGCAGCGGCATGCACACGTTTTCCAGCGCGGTGAACTCGGGCAGCAGGTGGTGGAACTGGTAGATGAAACCCAGCGAGCGGTTGCGCACGCGGCCGCGCTCGGCGTCGGACAGTTTCGACAGCACGCGGCCGTCCACCTCCACCTCGCCGGTGGTCAGCGTGTCGAGCCCGCCGATGATGTGCAGCAGCGTGCTCTTGCCCGAGCCGGACGCGCCGACGATCGCCATGGTCTGCCCGCGCTTCAGGGTGAAGCTGACGTCGCTCAGCACGTCGGTGCGCAGGCCGCCTTCGGCATAGGTCTTGGCCACGCCGGTGGCGCGCAGCACGTTTTCGGTCTTCTCGGTCATGACGGTCTTATTCATAGCGCAGCGCCTGCGCCGGCTGCGTGCGCGAGGCGCGCCACGCGGGATAGAGGGTGGCCAGCAACGAGAACGCGAAGGTCAGCAGCGCGGTCCAGCCCACGTCGTGCCAGTCGAGCCGGCTCGGCACCTCGCTGATGTAGTAGACGTCCGGCGACAGGAAGGTCACGTGGAAGGTGTGCTCGATCCACTTGATGATGCCGGGCAGCTTCCACGACAGCAGCGAACCGAGGCCCACGCCGAAGCCGATGCCCACGAAACCCACCAGCACGCCCTGCACCATGAACATGCCCATGATGCTGCGCGGGGTGGCGCCCAGCGTGCGCAGGATCGCGATGTCGGCCTGCTTGTCGGTGACCAGCATCATCAGCATCGAGATCAGGTTGATCACCGCCACCAGGATGATCAGCGACAGGATGATGAACATCACCATCTTTTCCATCGACAGCGCGGCGAACAGGTTCGCGTTGGTATCCATCCAGGTCTGCACCCGGTAGACCTGGCCCAGCTGGTCGGCCAGTTCGCGCGCGACCGGGCGGGCGTTGAACAGGTCGTCGAGCTTCAGCCGGATGCCGGTCGGACCGGCGAGGTCGCCGAGCTTCTCGGCATCGCTCATGTTGACCAGGGCCAGGCCGGAATCGAACTGCTCCATGCCCAGTTCGAACGTGCCGACCACGTGGAAACTGCGCATCCGCGGCACGCTGCCCATCGGCGTGGCACGCAGTTGCTGCACCACCATGGTTACCCGGTCGCCGACGCCCACGCCCAGTGTCATCGCCAGCTCGCGACCCAGCACGATGTTCCAGCTGCCCGGGGTCAGCTGGTCAAGCTTGCCCTCGAGCATGTGCTTGTCGATGTCGACCACCTTCGGTTCCTGCGCCGGCTCGACGCCACGCACCAGCGCCCCGCTGGAACGGCGGGCGTTGAGATACGCCTCCATCTCCACATAGGGTGCGGCGCCCAGCACGTGCGGGTTGGCCTCGGCCACCTTCAGCGCGCGCGGCCATTCCTGCACGCTCTCGCCCACGCCGGAAACCGTGGCGTGCGAAATCGCCCCGAGGATGCGCGAGCGCATCTGGTAGTCGAAGCCGTTCATCACCGACATCACCGTGATCAGCGCGATCACGCTGATCGCGATGCACACGATCGACACGGTGGAGATGAAGGAGATGAACTGGTTGCGCCGCTTGGCGCGGGTGTAGCGCAGGCCGATGAAAAGTTCGAGCGGTCGGAACATGGGCGGGTCGCTTGTGGGGAGTTGCAGGGCGGGCCGCCCGGTCATCCATTATCAGGTATTCGCTGAGACCCTGCCGCGCGCCGGAAGTTGCGGTTCAGTCACAGGCGGGGCAAGGCGTCGGCAGCCTGGATCGTGGCCAGCCGCATGCGCAGCCGGCGACGGGTGTCTGCGTCACTGTTGTCCGTGGCGATCAGCAGCATCTGCGTCCCGTGCGCGTCGGTGCGCAGGCGCAGCAGGATCATTTCGCCAAGCACACGGAACGAACTCAGCGTGGCCGGCACGTCCTCGTGGTCGTGCAGGCGCAAGGTCCATGCCTGGTCGGCACTCCAGCCCGCCGCCGCCACGGGGCCGCTGGCCAGTCGTCGCAGCACGAGAGCCGCCGACAGCAGCACGATCGCCGCCAGCAGCAGCTTCGACCACCACGGAATCATGCACAGCAGCGTGGCCAGCAGCGCGGCCCCGGCGATCAGCAGCAGCGCCGCCCGCAGCAGCCGCGAAGGTCGGTATTCAAAGCCGATGGCGGGCGCGGATGTCATCGATGATCGCCTGCCAGTCCGCGCGCTCGGGGCGGGCATGGCCCATCACCCAGTCCCACAGGTCGGGGTCCTGCACGTCGAGCAGCTGGTCGAACGCCTGCCGCTGCGCTTCGTCCGCACCGGCGAAGCGCTCGTCCAGCCAGCCGCCGAACAGCGCGTCCAGCTCGCGCGTGCCGCGGCGGGCGCGCCAGCGCAGGCGCTTGATGCGGGCTTCATCCATCACGGGGCTCGGTCGTATCCATGAATGCGCAGTGTAACCGTTGCGCTAGAACGCGACAGGCCGCACGCGGCGGCCTGTCGTCGTGAATGACGCGCGGCGCGATCAGGCTGAACGCCGCTCCACCATCAGCTTCTTGATCTCGGCAATCGCCTTGGCCGGGTTGAGACCCTTGGGGCACGTCCGCGTGCAGTTCATGATGGTGTGGCAGCGGTACAGCTTGAACGGGTCTTCCAGGTCGTCCAGGCGCTCGCCGGTGGCTTCGTCACGGCTGTCGACGATCCAGCGGTACGCCTGCAGCAGGATCGCCGGACCAAGGTACTTGTCGCCGTTCCACCAGTAGCTCGGGCAGCTGGTCGAGCAGCAGGCGCACAGGATGCATTCGTACAGGCCGTCGAGCTTCTTGCGCTCTTCCGGCGACTGCAGGCGCTCGCGATCCGGCGCCGGGCTCTGCGTGCGCAGCCACGGCTTGATCGAGGCGAACTGGGCGTAGAAGTGGGTCAGGTCCGGGATCAGGTCCTTCACCACCGGCATGTGCGGCAGCGGGTAGATCTTCACGTCGCCCGCATCGCATTCGCCGATCGCCTTGGTGCAGGCCAGCGTGTTGGTGCCGTCGATGTTCATCGCGCACGAACCGCAGATGCCTTCGCGACAGGAGCGACGCAGGGTCAGCGTGGGATCGATCTCGTTCTTGATCTTCAGCAGCGCGTCCAGAACCATCGGACCGCAGGCGGCCAGGTCGACCTCGTAGGTATCGATGCGCGGGTTCTGCCCGTCATCCGGCGACCAGCGATAGATGCGGAAAGTACGCGGCTTCTTCGCATCCTTGGCCGGGTAATGCTTGCCCGGCTGGATTTTCGAATTCTTCGGTAGCGAAAACTCTGCCATGTGCTGAACCCTTCGACTTTCTGCAGGAGGGCTTGCGCCCCGACCGTACAACCAATGATGTCCATGCCACGAGGCGGCCGCAGCCGCCTGGCGGCATCAGTAAACGCGTTTCGCCGGCGGCACGGCCTTGACCTCGTCGGTCATCGGATTCATGTGCACGGGGCGGGAATCGAACCGCGGCTTGCCGGTCTCGTCGACCCATGCCAGGGTGTGCTTCATCCAGTTGACGTCGTCGCGCTCGGGGAAGTCCTCGCGCGCATGGCCACCGCGGCTTTCCTCGCGCTGCGCGGCGCCGTACATCGTGGCGACCGCCTGATCCAGCAGATTGGCCAGCTCCAGCGTCTCGATCAGGTCGGAGTTCCACACCAGCGACCGATCGCTGACGCGCACGTCCTTGAACGACTCGCGCACGGCGGAGATCTTTTCGCAGCCTTCCTTCAACGTCTTGCCGGTGCGGAACACCGCCGCGTCGCTCTGCATGGTGCGCTGCATCTCCAGCCGGATCTGCGCAGTCGGCTTGCTGCCGTTCGCGTTGCGCAGGCCGTCGAAACGCTCCAGCGCCTTGTCCAGCACGTTGGCCGGAAGATCCTTGTGCGCGGTTTCCGGCTTGATCAGCTCGGCGCAGCGATGCGCCACGGCGCGACCGAACACCACCAGGTCGAGCAGCGAATTGGAGCCCAGGCGGTTCGCGCCATGCACCGACACGCAGGCCGCTTCGCCGATCGCGAACAGGCCGGGCACCACCGCGTCGACATCGTCGCCGCGCTTCTGCACGACTTCGCCGTGATAGTTGGTCGGGATGCCGCCCATGTTGTAGTGCACGGTCGGGATGACCGGGATCGGCTCCTTGGTCACGTCGACGCCCGCGAAGATGCGCGCCGATTCGGCAATGCCCGGCAGGCGCTCGTGGATGACCTCGGGGCCGAGGTGCATCAGGTTGATGAAGATGTGGTCCTTGTGCTCGCCGACGCCGCGACCCTCGCGGATCTCCAGCGTCATCGCGCGGCTGACCACGTCGCGCGAGGCGAGGTCCTTCGCGCTGGGCGCATAGCGCTCCATGAAGCGCTCGCCCTCGGAGTTGGTGAGGTAACCGCCTTCGCCACGCACGCCTTCGGTGATCAGGCAGCCGGCGCCGTAGATGCCGGTGGGATGGAACTGCACGAACTCCATGTCCTGCAGGGCAAGGCCCGCACGCAGCACCATGCCGCCGCCGTCGCCGGTGCAGGTATGGGCCGAAGTGGCGCTGAAGTAGGCGCGACCATAACCGCCGGTGGCCATCACCACGGCATGGCCGCGGAAGAAATGCAGGGTGCCCTCGTTCATGTCGAGCGCGAGCACGCCGCGGCAGACGCCTTCCGCGTCGAAGATCAGGTCGATCGCGAAGTATTCGATGAAGAACGTGGCGTCATGCGCCAGCGCCTGCTGGTACAGGGTGTGCAGGATCGCGTGGCCGGTGCGGTCGGCCGCGGCACAGGTACGCTGCGCGGTGCCCTTGCCGTAATGCGTGGTCATGCCGCCGAACGGGCGCTGGTAGATCTTGCCCTCGTCGGTGCGCGAGAACGGCACGCCGTAGTGTTCCAGCTCGATGATCGAGGGGATCGCCTCGCGGCACATGTACTCGATCGCGTCCTGGTCGCCGAGCCAGTCGGAACCCTTGACTGTGTCGTAGAAATGGAAGCGCCAGTCGTCCTCGCCCATGTTGCCCAGCGCGGCGGAGATGCCGCCCTGCGCCGCCACGGTGTGCGAGCGGGTCGGGAAGACCTTGGTGATGCAGGCGGCCTTGAGCCCCTTCTCGGCCAGGCCGAAGGTGGCGCGCAGACCCGCGCCGCCGGCGCCGACCACGATCACGTCATACAGGTGCTGCTGAATCTTGTAGCTTTCCATGAAACCTTTTCCTCGCGTCTTATGGGGTCAGCGCAATGCGCAGCACGGCCAGCACGCCAGCCAGCGCGCCCAGCACCGCGAGGAACCTGATCGCCACCATCAGGACCACTTCCTTCCAGCGGGTATGCACGTAATCCTCGATCACCACCTGCAGACCGAGCACGGCATGCCAGAACATGGTGAGCACGAACGCGATCAGCAGCAGTGCATTCCACGGCTTGGCCACGGTGGCGCGGGCGGTGGCGTAATCGGCGTGCAGCAGGCACAGCACGGTGACCACGAACCACAGGCCCAGCAGCACCAGCGCCACCGCGGTCACCCGTTGGGTCCACCAGTGCTCCACGCCCGACTGGGCGGAACCCAGGCCACGGGCCGTCTTCAACGGGTTGCGCCGATCCTTCACGGCGACATCCTTTGCACTCATGCCGCACCCCCGGCCATCAACACGTAAGCCCACACCACGACCGTCAGCACGATGCTGCCGATGACCGACAGCCAGCTGGAACGCACGAACTGGGGAATCGAATAACCGAGGCCGGCGTCCTGCAGCAGGTGCCGGATGCCGTTGCAAAGATGATAGAAAAGCGACCAGCTCCAGCCCAGCATCAGGATCATGCCGAGCGGGCTGCCCAGCACGCCCCTGAAGTGGTTGAAGCTTTCCTCACCGGTGGCCAGGTGGATCAGGCCGCAGACGACGAGCAGGCTGCCGACGGCCAGTGCGATGCCGGTGGCGCGGTGCGTGATGGAGGTCATCATCTGCACCTGCTTCCGGTAGATCTGCAGGTGCGGTGAGAGCGGTCGTTGCGTATCTGCCATGGCGGCTATCCTGTGTGGAATCGCTGATGTCCATGCCGCCTCTGTCCTGCCCCTTGCACGACGGCGACGAGCGCCGGCGCGAACGTTCAGAAGTCGATGCAGCGTCCGTTCTTTTCCCAGTCACCATAACGCGTGGGATCGGGAACCGCGCGCTCCGTGGAATCCTTTTCCGATGGCTTGCCCGCAGGCACGGCAGTCGTTTCCGCAGGAACGGAAGCAGGATGGGATTCGGCGGGAGTCGTGGTATTGGACATGGTTTTTGTAAGCCGACAAAGGTTAATACTTGCGGCAGTGCAGTACAACCATGCAGGCTCGCGCCGTGACGTCCGCTCCCTTGTGTCTGCAGCCCTCCGTCCCCAACTCCACCACTTCCATGAACCTGCCCCTGTCCGCCGAAACATTGCTGATCGAAGGTGCCGACGCACCCGCATTCGCGCACGCCCAGTTCAGCAGCGCCGTGAAATCGCTGGCGGTCGATCGATGGCAATTCAGCGCCTGGCTCGATCCACGGGGACGCGTGCTGGCGCTCTTTCATCTGGCCCGTCTCGCCGATGATCGCCACCTGCTGCTGTTGCGTGGCGGCAGCGCCGCGGTGATGGCCGAGGCGCTGCGCCGTTTCGTGTTCCGTTCGAAAGTGCGCATCACTGCACTGCCACCGCGACATCTCGCCTGCGGACCTGCGCTGGCGCAGGGATCACTGGCGAGCGAACCGGCCGGCGATGACGATCTTTCGCTCGGTTGTGACTCGCACAGTCTGCGCATCGGCAGCGTCGGCGACGACGCCTGGCGACTGCAGCAATTGCGCGCCGGCTGGCCATGGTTGCCGGACTCCTGTCTGGGTGAACTGCTGCCGCCGGCAATCTCGCTGCAACGCCTGCAGGCCGTGGTGGTCGACAAGGGTTGCTATCCCGGCCAGGAAATCGTGGCACGCCTGCATTTTCGTGGCGGCCACAAGCGGCACCTGCATCGCGTCACATTGTCGCAAGCGGCAAATGCGGGCGACGTGCTGCGACAGGAAGGCCGTGATATCGGGCGCGTGCTTGACGTGATCGCAAACGGCACGGAGTTCGAGGCACTGGCGACATTGAATGACGAACTCGTCGCCGAGGCGGATGCCGGCAACACCTTGATCCTCGACGACGACGTCGCAATCACCCTGCTTTCTTCATGGCCGGCCTGAACAAAAGTTCGTGATAACAACGAGATTCGCAATGGCACTTGTCAACCCATCGTGAGTGCCGGTTAAACTTCGGCACCCCGGCACTTGCCAGCGGCGAATTCCGCCACTAGGCTCCGCCGATCGAATATCGCGGCACCCGTAACACGGGGTGTCGATTGACGCGACGAACCGGATGAATTCCGAATCGGCGCGACCCGGCAGCCACATCGCCGGATGGAACAACGCCTCGCAGCCAACGAGTGCGTACAAGTCGCAGGCAATACGGCCCCATAGCGCCGCGCAACGCCCGACCGAAACCAGTCCCCCGAATGGCCTGACCGTCGTTCGACCGCCACAATCCCGTGGCAAAGCGTCATGGCCACAAGTTTCGGCCATGACGACAGATCCAGGTGGAACGGCCTGCCCGCCCGTCCACCGCAACGGCACGCGAAGCTGCTTCTGCTTCGCGCGTACAGCACGCTGGAGGCAGAACATGAAACTTTCCATGCTGTTGTGGCTGACCACGTTGATGCCGCAACCCGTCGCCGATCAGGCCTGTCTGGCCACCACGGTGTATCTCGAAGCACGCAGCGAGCCGGTCAATGGCCAGCTTGCGGTCGCCGAAGTGGCATTGCGTCGTCGCGATCGCGGTCGCTGGGGCGACACGGTATGCAAGGTGGTGACGGCACCCCACCAGTTCGCCACGACGACCACGCCCGGTTCGTTCGAGATCACCAACCTCGAAGCGTTCAACAAGGCATGGCAGATCGCCGGCATGTCCCTGCACAACTGGCAACTGCCCGTGGCGGAACGTCGCATGGTGGTTCCGCGCGCCGATCATTTCGCCACCACCGCCATCTCGCCCGCGTGGTCGCACAACCGGCCCAGCGTGACGATCGGCGAACACGCCTTCTATGCGGTGAATTGAACCGGGCGGCGACCTTGCAGCAACACATGCCCGCAACAGTCAGTCGGAAAACGAGAAAAGGCCCTCTTTCGAGGGCCTTTTCATTTGGACGTCCAGACGTCCAGACGTCCAATTACGCAACTTGTCTCAGCGCGCGTAGACGTGGTCGCCACGCACCTCGACATAGTCGCCATTGCGGACACCTGGGTTCTCGCGCTGGGTGACGGTGGCGTACTGGCCATTGTCCAGTCGAACCACGACGCGCCAGGCGACATCGCTGCCGCTGTTGCGCTTGCCTACCTGGTTGCCGACCACGCCACCGGCGACCGCGCCGGCAACGGTGGCGGCCTTGCGACCGTCACCCTTGCCCACCTGGTTGCCCAGGACGCCACCGGCAACCGCACCGATGATTGCTCCCAGCGTGCCGCCGTTGCCGCTGCCGCCATCCGTATAGACCTGCTGCACTTCCTGCACCACGCCGCAAGTCTGGCAACGGACGTTGCGGTTGCCGTAGCTGCCTTGCTGCGACTGGTACCCGCCGTTATACCCGCCGTTGTTGCCGTAGGGCGTCGTGGCGCAGCCGGCCAGGGCCAGCCCGCCGGTCATTGCCGCGACGAGTGCCAACTTGCTGGTGAGTGCATTCATGAGTCAGTTCCTTGTAACGGGGAGGGAGAGGGGTTTCAGCGGGCGTCCGACACGGCAGTGACACCTTCCTGCACCTGCACGCGGTCGCCCGGATCGTGATCCATGCGCACGGTACGGGTCACGCCGTTGTACTCGTAGCGCACGTCGTAGCCGACGATCTTGGTGGTGCTGTCGTTCACGGTCTCGCACTTGCGCTCGACCGTCGAGGTCACCTGCCCGTGCTGCTTGCTCGCCTGGATGCGGTTGCCGGCATAGCCGCCACCGACGGCGCCGGCCACGGTTGCCAGGGTCTTGCCCTTGCCGCCGCCCACCTGGTTGCCGACCAGCCCGCCCACCACCGCGCCGATCGCGGTGCCGGCGATGCGGTGCTCATCCTTCGGTGGAGCGGTATGCGTTACGGTTTCGTCGTGGCAGACCTGCTTGGGGTTGTTCACCGTGGAGCGCACCGGATCGACGCTGACGACCTTGGCATACTTCACGGCCGCGCCGCCGGCATCCGTGCTGCCGGCGTCGGCCGCACCGTTGGAGACGCCCGCGTCCGCGTTGCGGTTGCAGGCGGAAATGCCGGTCGCCAGCACCGCAGCGATCGCGATATTGAGCACGTTGATCGTCAATCTGTTCATAACAACCTCTCCTCTGTTTTGTTTTTGTGGCTGGCTGCATTGCCGGATGCAAGCGCAATAACATGCGAGTTCATTGAACCTTGCTCCAACTGAATCGGAGTTAGCTCGGTCCGGCTACATTATCTTCACGCCATCACGACATTTCCCTCGGCCACGACACGAAAATCAACCATGCGCAAGATCGCCGACAGCCACGTGCATCTCAATGACTCCGCTTTCCGGGACGACGGCGACCAGGTGATTGCACGGGCACTCGAGGCTGGCGTGGACACCATGGTCGTGCCGTCCGTGGATGCCGCCAGCTGGCCGGTCATCGGCGAGCTTTGCGGTCGTCATCCTGCATTGCATCCGGCGTGGGGTCTCCACCCGGTGTTCCTGGCGAATCATGTTCCCGCGAATGTGCAGGCGCTGTCTTCGCTGCTGAACGACAGCAGACCGGTGGCGGTCGGCGAGATCGGGCTCGACTTCCATCGCGACGACCTCGACGCGGACAGGCAGCGCGAGTACTTCCTGCGCCAGCTCGAACTGGCACGCGAACACGAACTCCCGGTGATCGTGCACGCCCGCAACGCACTGGAGGAGGTCATCCTCACCCTGCGGCGCCAGGGCGGGTTGCGTGGCGTGGTGCACAGCTTCTCCGGCAGCGAGCAGCAGGCCCGCCAGTTGTGGGACCTGGGTTTCCACCTGGGCATCGGCGGCCCGGTGACCTACGAGCGCGCGCAGCGACTGCGCCGCATCGTGGCCGGCATGCCGCTCGAATTCCTGCTGCTGGAAAGCGATGCGCCGGACCAGCCGGATGCCCTCCACCGCGGCGAGCGCAACGAGCCGGCCCGGGTGGTCGAGGTATTGCGCTGCGTGGCCGGCCTGCGCGGGGAAACGGAACGGCATGTCGCCGACGTGACGCGCTCCAATACCCGGCGCCTGTTCGGCATCCACTGACGACCACTTGCATGCGCCGGCCGCGTGCTGATATTTTAATTCACTGGTGAAATATGAATCAGTGAAATGGATCGGCTGAAGCAGTGCATCGCGATGATGGACGAGGGCATCGGGCGGGTGAGCGGGATCATCCCGCAGATGCCGGCGGACGAGGCGCGCCTGTGCCGCCTGATGCTGATGCTCGGGCAGGACATCGAGGAGGAGCTCGAGTCCGAGCTGAAGCCGAACAAGCTCAACCACAGCGAATTCCTCACCCTGATGATCCTGTACAGCCGCCCCGACGGGATCTCCACGCCCGGCGAGCTGTGCGAGTACACCAATCAGGGCGCGACCAACATGACCCGCATCGGCAACGCGCTGGTCAAGCGCGGCCTGATCAGCCGCGGCAGCGGTGCCAGCGACCGGCGCAAGGTGGTGATACGCATCAGCGCGGCAGGCCGGCGCATGGTGCAGAAGATGCTGCCACCGATGTTTCCCCGCCTTGCCAACATGTTTGGCGGCTTCAGCGCCACCGACAAGCGTCAACTCGACCGTCTCCTGCGCAAACTGGCGGGCAACCTCGACCAACTGGGCGAAAGCCGCCACCCATGAAGGAAACCCCGATGAAGCATGCTCCGCATCGCGGTCGCACCGTGCTTGTCGCCGCCATCGTGCTGATGCTGGCCGGCTGTGCCCGCGCCCCGGCCAAGCTGGATACCCCCGCACTGCGCGACGAGGCCCCTCTGGCCGGCCTGCAGACGGCCGTTCGCCCCGGCTGGCCCGGCACCGAATGGTGGCGGCAGTACAACGACCCGCAACTGGACGACCTGATGGGCCGCGCGATGCTGCAGTCGCCCGATCTGGCGCTGGCTCGCAGCCGCGTCGAGAACGCCGAGCAGTCGGCGAAACTGGCCGCTGCCCAGCTCGGCCTGTCGATCAACGGCAGCGCGCAGGCGTCGCGCACGCGGATGAGCGACCACGGCCTGATCCCCAGCAAGTTCCTGGGCTTCAGCTGGTACAACCAGGCCGATCTCGGCGTGCAACTGGAATACGATTTCGACTGGTGGGGCAAGAAGCGCGCCACCATGGAGGCCGCTCTGGATCAGGCGCGCGCCGCCCAGGCCCAGCGCAGCGCTGCGGCGCTGGCGATCCAGTACGCCGTGGCCGACACCTATTTTGGCTGGCAGGCCGACCAGGCACGGTTGCAATTGGCCGATCGCCTGCTGGCCACGCAACAGCAGTTCGCCCGCATCGCGGACCTGCGCGTGAAACAGGGCGTGGACCTGCCTGACGAGGCGCAGAAGGCGCGCGCGCAACTGGCTGCGGTGCGCGAAATGCGCGCGGCGCTCGATGGCTCGGGGAAGATTCGCCGCGCGGCGCTGGCCTCCCTGCTCGGCGTGGCGCCGGCCGAACTGCCGGAGCTGCACGCCAGCCCGCTGCCCGTGATCAACGGCGGCGTACCGGCGGATGCCAGCCTGGACCTGCTGGCCCGGCGTCCCGACATCGCGGCCAGCCGCTGGCAGGTCGAGGCGGCACTGAAGCAGACCGATGCGGCCCGTGCCCAGTTCTTTCCCGACTTCAGCATCAAGGCGCTGGCCGGCCTGTCCAGCATCGACATGGGCAAGCTGCTCACCGCGGGCAGCCGCACCTTCGCGGTGACGCCCGCGCTGCATCTGCCGATCTTCAACGGCGGCACGCTCGAGGCCAACTACGGCGTCAGCAAGGCCCAGCTCGATGCCGCCGTCGCCCAGTACGACAGCACGGTACTCACCGCCGCCCGCGAAGTGGCCACCCAGTCGCTGAGCGCCGAACAGGTCGCGGCCCGCCTGCGTGAACAACAGGCCCAACTGGATGCCGACAAGGCGCTGCTGGCCAGTGCGCAGGCACGTGCCCGCCAGGGCGTGCGCGACCTGCGCGAAAGCCTCGGCGCGCAGGCGACGCTGCTGCAACAGCGCGATGCCGCCACCCAGTTGCAGGCCCAGGCGCTGAGCACGGATCTCGCCCTGATCAAGGCTCTCGGCGGCGGCTATCGCAGCGCCGACGCCACCACCTCCCCCTCCTCTTCCTCTTCCGTCAACGCCGGAGCTTCCGACCATGAGCGCCACTGAATCCGAAACTGCTGTCGACAGCAACGACAGCGGCATGGCCGCGAAGAATCCGGCCAAGCGCCGTCGCGCCCTGCTGATCGTCGCCGCGGTGTTCATCCTTGCCGGACTGATCTGGTTGCTGCTGTGGATGTTCGTGTTCTCCACCCGCGTGAAAACCGACAACGCCTATGTCGGCGGCAACCAGGTGGCGATTTCCGCCCAGGTGCCGGGCACCGTGGTGGCGATCCTCGCCGACGACACGCAGCGCGTGGAAGCCGGCCAGGTGCTGGTGAAGCTGGACGCCACCGACGCCGAGACGCGACTGGAGCAGGCCCGCAGCGCGCTGGCCCAGGCCGTGCGCGGCGTGCGCCAGCAGACCAGTTCGGCCACCGGCGCGGACGCCCAGGTCGTCACGGCCCGGCTCGCTCTGAAGAAGGCCCAGGCCGACCTGCAGCGCCGCCTGCCGCTGATCGCCGCCCAGGCCGAATCGCCGGAGATCGTGCAGCACCTGCGCGACGGCGTGGAGCAGGCGCGCGCCGCGGTGAACGCCGCCGAGGCGCAAGCCGCCGCCGCGCATGCCGCGATCGAAGGGACCGACGTGGCGCAGAACCCCGCAGTGCTGCAGGCCCGCGCCAACTTCCGCGCCGCCTGGGTCGCCGCGCAACGCAACGCGATCTATGCGCCGGTGTCCGGCTACGTGGCCGAACGCAGCGTGCAACTGGGCAACAGCGTGCAGCCGGGCCAGCAGCTGATGACCGTGGTACCGCTGCACGACCTGTGGATCGACGCGAATTTCAAGGAGAGCCAGCTGCGCCATATCCGCATCGGCCAGCCGGTGAAGATCGTCTCCGATGTCTACGGCGACGACGCCGAGTTCCACGGCAAGGTGATCGGCCTGGGCGCCGGCACCGGCAGCGTGTTCTCGCTGCTGCCGGCGCAGAACGCCACCGGCAACTGGATCAAGGTGGTGCAGCGCGTGCCGGTGCGCATCGCGCTGGACAACAGGGAACTGGACAAGCACCCGCTGCGCATCGGCCTGTCCACCGACGTCACCGTCGACATCCGCCATGACCAGGGCAGCGTGCTGGCCAACACGCCGACGCAGCAGCCGGTGGCGCAGACCGACGTCTACGACCAGATGGCCAGCAAGGCCGATGCGGAAGCCGAGCGGATCATCCGCGCCAACCTGCCCCACGCCACCGCCGCGAACTGAGCCGGACATCCATGGCCGCCACGCCGAACGACGCCGCACCCGACGCCCCGCTGAAGCCTCTGCACGGCGGTCCGCTGGCGCTGCTCACCATCGCCGTCGCGTTCAGCACCTTCATGGAGGTGCTGGACATGACGATCGTCAACGTCGCGGTGCCGCACATCGCTGGCAGCCTCGGCGTGAGCCCCAGCGAAGGCACCTGGACGATCAGCTCGTACGCGCTGGCCAGCGCGATCATGCAGCCGCTGACCGGCTGGCTCGCGCGCCGCTTCGGCGAGGTGAAGACCTTCGTCGGCTCGGTGCTGATGTTCGTGGTGTTCTCGATGCTGTGCGGCCTGGCCACCAGCATGCCGATGCTGGTGATCGGCCGCCTGCTGCAGGGCGCCGGCTCCGGCCCGATGGTGGCGCTGTCGCTGACCCTGCTGCTGTCGAACTATCCGAAGGAGAAACAGGGCATCGCGCTGGCGCTGTGGGCGATGACCGTGGTGGTGGCGCCGATCTTCGGGCCGATCCTGGGCGGCTGGCTGACCGACAACTTCTCCTGGCCATGGATCTTCTACATCAACCTGCCGGTCGGATTGGCGGCGGCGGTGATCACCTGGGGCCTGCTGCGCAAGCGCGAGACGAAAACCTACAAGGCGCCGATCGACATGATCGGGCTGGTGTTGCTGGTGGTTGGGGTGGGCGCGCTGCAGTTCATGCTGGACAACGGCAACGACAACGACTGGTTCTCCTCGCCGATGATCCTGGTGCTGGGGCTCACCGCACTGATCTGCCTGACCTTCCTGATCGTGTGGGAACTGCATGCGAAGCACCCGGTGGTCGACCTGTCGCTGTTCAGGCAACGCAACTTCACGGTGGGCGTGATCAGCCTGTCGCTGGGCATGTTCGCGTTCTTCGGCATCAACGTGGTGTTCCCGCTGTGGCTGCAGATCACCTTGGGCTACACCGCGACCTGGGCCGGCCTGGCCACCGCGCCGGTCGGCGTGCTGGCGTTCCTGATCGCGCCGGTCCTGGGCAAGAACATGCACAAGCTGGACTTGCGCGCGGTGGTGACGTTCGCGTTCCTGGTCTTCGCCGGCACCGCGTACTGGTTCTCCACCTTCGACAGCTCCGCCTCGTTCTCCACCCTGGTGATCCCGCGTTTCGTGATGGGCCTGGCGATCCCCTGCTTCTTCATCCCGCTGAACCAGGTCTACCTGTCCGGCCTGCCGGTGGACCAGATCGCCAGCGCCTCGGGCCTGTCCAATTTCTGCCGCACGATCGGTTCGAGCGTGTCCACCGCGATCATGGTGACGATGTGGCAACACCGCGGCGAAACCCACCATGCCACGCTGACCGAGTACGTCAGCCCCGGCCACCCGGCCGCTACCCAGTTCATCGGCCAGCTGTCGCATGCCGGGCTGTCGCATACGCAAAGCCTGGGCCTGATCGACCAGTTGCTGACGCGCGAGGCACTCACGCTGGCGGTGAACGACGTGTTCTGGGCCTGTGCGATCCTGTTCGTGCTGCTGATTCCGGTGCTGTGGTTCGCCAGGCCGCCGTTCGGCAGCGCAGGCGGCGCGGTCGGCCACTGAAATGCTGCGGCCGGCGGCCGCAGCATGAAAACTCCCGGTCGACTGGTGCGGCGCAATATCTTCTGCTAGCGTTCGCCGCATGGCACAAACAAAGCGCACCATCAAGAAGTATCCGAACCGGCGTCTCTACGACACGGAAATCTCCAGCTACATCACGCTGGAGGAAGTCCGCCAGCTAGTGCTGGACAACGAGGATTTCGAGGTCCGCGACGCCAAGAGCGGCGAGGACCTGACCCGTTCGGTACTGCTGCAGATCATCTCCGAGCACGAGGACAAGGGGCAGCCGATGCTGTCGCCGCAGTTGCTCAGCCAGATCATCCGCTTCTATGGCGATTCGCTGCAGGGCTTCATGGGTCCTTACCTGGAGCGCAGCCTGCAGGTCTTCCTCGACCAGCAGACCCAGTTCCGCAGCCAGCTCAACAGCCTGATGGGACAGACTCCCTGGAATACGCTGAACGACCTGACCGAGCGCAACATGGCCGCGTTCCAGGCGATGCAGCGCGGGCTGATGGACACCGCCGCCCAGGTCATGCCGACGCCGCCCGGCGGCGCCCGCGGCGGCAAGAAGTCCGGCTGATCCGGACCCCATGGACGGCGCGCATCGACGCGCCGTTCGCTTGTCACCACCCTGCCAATCCGATCCGGCCGCTGCAGCACAGCACGTGCTGCCCCGCGGCATGATCCTCCCATGGACGCACTGCAATGAGCCCTGCCCTCCTTCCCGAACGCGTTGCACTGGTCACCGGCGGCATCGGCGGCCTGGGTACGGAAATCTGTCGCCAGCTGGCCAGCGCGGGACGTCGGGTGGTCGCGCTGGACCTCGCTTCGCGCGAAGAGCGCGTGGCTGCATTCCACGACGAAGTGGCCGCGTTCGATGGAGCGATCAGCTTCGCGCCGGCTGACGTCAGCGACTTCGACAACTGCCGCGCCGTGGTCGAGCGCATCGAGCAAGAGCATGGCAGCGTGGACATCGTGGTCAACGCCGCCGGCATCACCCGCGATGCCAGCCTGCGCAAGATGACGCCGCAGCAATGGCACGAACTGATGCACGTGAACCTCGACGGCGTGTTCAATCTGTGCCGCAACGTGATCGACGGGATGACCGCCCGCGGCTTCGGCCGCATCGTCAACATCAGCTCGGTCAACGGCCAGACCGGGCAGTTCGGCCAGACCAACTACTCTGCCGCCAAGGCCGGCGTGCACGGCTTCACCATGGCGCTGGCGCGCGAGACCGCACGCAAGGGCGTCACCGTCAACACCGTTTCGCCGGGCTATTGCGACACGCCGATGGTGGCCGCGGTATCCGAAGAGATCCGCGCGCAGATCATTGCCGGCATTCCGGTCGGCCGGCTTGGTTCGCCCGCCGACATCGCCCGTGCCGTGGCCTTCCTCGCCGCCGACGAAGCCGGCTACATCACCGGCGCCAACCTGCCCGTCAACGGCGGGTATTTCATGAGCTTCTGAAGACGCCTCTGTCGGCAGCGCAGCTGCCCGGATTGCCGGCAGGTCAACGCGTGTGCCGATCCGCTGCTTTTATGTATGATCGAAACACCACTTTGACATGGATTTCGGAGCACGGACGGATGTCGAATATCGAGCTGGATCTCTATCGGAGCTGCAAAAGTCGTGACTGGGGGTGCCCGCAAGGCCAGTAACGACCAGCGCGTCAATACGGTGCAGGAACCAGATGACGCAAGAAGCTTTCCACGGCGCATTGGATACGCTTGCCAGGAACGCCGTTGCCAAGGCGGTCGAGCTCAACGTGCCTGTCCACTCCTTCTCTTGAGCCGGCACGAGGAAATCGCATGCGTTCCACAAGCGAAAACGACCTATCCGTCATCATCCCCTTGTTGGCTGAAAAGATAAGTGCTCTAAAGCAAGAACTTGCCCATGGCGACGGCAGGGAAGACGACATCACGGACGCAGAATTCGACGCACATACGGATACCTCCGACCTGCTGTCCTCATATATGGGGACGATGGACAACCTAGCCGAAGAATATGAGTCGGCACGCGCTGAAGGAATCATCCTCCCAAGCCTTGAAACCTTGACCCAGCGATTCTGCCAGCCCACGAATTGAGCCAGGGGTTAACGCTTGATCCTGCTGCGGCCGTGCATTCAGGCTGTTCCTTCACAACCGGGCGGACTCTGATTTACTTCGCTCCACACCTGAAAGCCTCCTGTTCAGGTCAGTTCAAAAATGCACGCCCATTGACGACACCTGACATGACGCAATCTCCTCGCATCACCCTCATCGGCGGCGGCCTGGTCGGCGCGTTGCTGGCGCAGCAGCTGGCGCAACGCGGTTTCGCGGTCGAGGTGTTCGAGAAGCGGCCCGATCCGCGGCTGGCCGGCTTCCTCGGTGGCCGGTCGATCAACCTGGCGCTGGCCGAGCGCGGCCTGCAGGCCTTGCGCAGCGCCGGGCTGGCCGACGACGTGTTGCAACGGGCGGTGATGATGCGCGGCCGCATGGTGCACGATCGCGACGGCCACAGCGCCCTGCAGCGCTACGGCGTGGACGACAGTGAGGTGATCTGGTCGGTCTCGCGCGGCGCCCTGAACATGCTGCTGCTGGATGCGGCCGAGGCGGCGGGTGTCACCTTTCATTTCGGCCAGAGCCTGGTCGCCGTCGATTTCGAGCGGCAGCGCATCCGGCTGGCGGACGCCGCGGGCGTGGAACGCGAGCAGACGGTGGGCCTGCTGATCGGTGCCGATGGCGCCGGCTCGGCCTTGCGCGCGGCGATGAACGCCCATGCGCCGCTGGGCGAGCGGATCGAAGCATTGGGCCACGGCTACAAGGAGCTGGAAATTCCGCCCGCCGACGAGCTCGCGGCCACGCTGCAGCAACTCGGCGGTGGTCGCGACCAGTACGCGCTGGAGCCGCATGCGCTGCACATCTGGCCGCGCGGCGGCTACATGTGCATCGCGCTGCCGAACACGGAAGGCAGTTTCACGGTCACCCTGTTCCTGCCCGCGCAAGGCGCGGCGCCGAGCTTCGCCAGCTTGCCCGGCTCGACCGCGGCGGCAGCGTTCTTCAGCGAACAATTCCCCGGGCTGCTGTCGCTGATCCCGCGCTTCGCCGAAGACTTCGACCACAACCCGGTCGGCACGCTGTCCACCCTGTACCTCGACCGCTGGCATCTGGACGGCCGCGCGCTGCTGGTCGGCGATGCGGCACACGCCATCGTGCCGTTCCACGGCCAGGGCATGAACTGCGGCTTCGAGGACACCGTGGTGCTGGCGAACCTGCTGGCCGCGGCGCCCGGCGACAGCGCCGAGGTGTTCGCCGAGTTCCAGCGCGTGCGCCAGCCGAATGCCGACGCGATCGCCGCGATGGCGCTGGAAAACTACGTGGAAATGCGCGACTCGGTGGCCGACCCGCACTACCTCGCCAAGCGCGAACTGGGCGCGCTGCTGGCCGCCCGCATCCCCGCCCACTACATGGCGCGCTACCGCATGGTCACCTTCACCCACCTGCCCTATGCCTATGCGCTGGAACGCGGCCGCGCCCAGGATCGATTGCTGGAGCAACTGTTGCGCGAGAATCCGGACGTGGCGACGATCGATATCGAAGCGGCGGCACAATTGCTTGTTTCCACCCTGCCCCCGCTGCCGGCGCTGCGTCATGGATGAGGCCCTGCTCGAAGCGTTCCGCTCGACCGCGTACCACGTGTGCATCGACACGGTGAACTGGGCCACGATCCGGGTCGACCTGCCCTTGCCCGCCGCACTGGCCGAGGTGGTCGGCGGCCGCTCGTGGGCCTTCATCACCGCCTGGAATCCGCAGGCACGCCGCCGCGCACCAGCCGAGAACCTGGCCGCCCAGCACGAATTGCTGGGCGCCCTGCAGGCGCAGCCCGGCGCCATCGTGCTGCCGGCCATCGGGGTGGGCAGCAGCGGCTGGAGCGAACCCAGCCTGTTCGCCATCGGTCCGGACCTGGCCATCCTCGATGCACTGGCGAAGGCACACGGGCAACTGGCCTATGTGCATGGCGAGGCCGCCGGCGCCGCCCTGCTGCGCACCGTGGGCTGAAGCTTCAGCGGCAGTGCGCCGCATGGACAGCACCGGCGCCATTGCGGACAATCGCGGGAATGACTGCCGCCAGCACCACCGTGCCCCTGCTCCAAGCACGGGCCCTGAGTTTCCATCGCCAGGACGAACCGGTGTTCGCGCCGCTGGACTTTCAGCTGCACGCGGGCGAACTGGCCCTGGTCGAGGGCGACAACGGCAGCGGCAAGACCACCTTGCTGCGCATGCTGGCCGGGCTGCTCCATCGCGGCGGAGGCGAACTGCTCTGGCGCGGTGAGGCGCTGCAGCGCGACCAGTGCGCAGGCCAGATCCTGTTCCTCGGTCACCAGCTGGGCCTCAAGGCAGACCTGAGTCCCCGCGAAAACCTGCGCATCGCCGCGGGCCTGCATGGCACGCGCGAAGGCCTGGGCATGGCTTCCGTGCTGGCCGACGTCGGCCTGCGCGGTTACGAAGACGAGCCGGTGCGGCGCCTGTCGGCCGGCCAGAAGAAGCGCGCGGCGCTCGCCCGGCTGGTTCTGCTGCCGGCCACGCTGTGGCTGCTCGACGAGCCGTACGCGAACCTGGACCGCATCGGCATCGCCCTGGTGAACCATTTGCTGGAAAAGCACACCGCCGCCGGCGGCGCCGCGATGGTCACCAGCCACGGCACGGTGAGCTTCCACGGCGGCGAGCCGCGACGGATCCGCATGCATGGCTGAGCATCCCGGCGTTGCCACCGCCTGCGCCGCGATGCTGCGGCGCGACCTCACCCTGGCCTGGCGCCGGCGCGGCGACATCGCGATGCCGGTGCTGTACGCGCTGATCGTGACCATGCTGTTCCCGTTCGCGCTGGGGCCGGAAGACACCTTGCTGCAACGGATCGCCGGCGGCGTGATCCTGGTGACCGTGCTGCTGGCGATGCTGCTGGCGCTGGATGCGATGTTCTCCAGCGACATCGAGGACGGCTCGCTGGAACAGCTGGTGCTGGCGCCGCAGCCGCTGGCGCTGCTGCTGGGCATGAAAATCCTTGCGCACTGGATCACCACCGCACTGCCGCTGATCGTGATTGCGCCGCTGATGGCCGCGATGCTGCACCTGCCCGGCGCGGTGATTCCCGTGCTGTTGCTGGCCCTGCTGCTGGCCACGCCGCTGCTGAGTCTGCTGGGTGCGGTGCTGGTGGCGCTGACGGCCGGCACCCGGCGCTCTGGTATGCTGCTGGCCCTGATGTTGCTGCCTTTGTGCGTACCGGCCGTGATCTTCGCCGCCGGTGCCGTGGCGGCGGCCCAACAGGGTTTGCCGTGGCTTGCACCGATCGCCTGGCTCGCTGCCTCGCTGGCGCTGGCCGTGGTGCTGGCGCCGCTGGCCTGCGCCGCCGCCCTCCGTATTGCCCTGGACGCATGACGATTCACCATGTCTAACTGGATTCCGCTCTGGTTGCACCGGCTGAGCTCGCCGCCAACCTTCTACCGCTTCGCCGGAACGCTGCAGCCATGGGCGATGACGCTGGCCCTGCTGCTGGGCGCGGTGGCCCTGTACGGCGGCCTGGTGCTGGCCCCGGCCGACTACCAGCAGGGCGATGCCTACCGGATCATCTTCATCCACGTGCCCAGCGCGTGGATGGGCATGTTCATCTATGCGGTGATGGGCGTGGCCGGGTTCATCGCGCTGGTCTGGCGGATCAAGCTGGCCGAGGTCGTGGCGATGCAGTCGGCGCCGATCGGCGCGGCGTTCACCTTCATCACCCTGGTCACCGGTTCGCTGTGGGGCAAGCCGATGTGGGGCACCTGGTGGACCTGGGATGCGCGGCTCACCTCCGAACTGGTGCTGCTGTTCCTGTTCCTGGGCGTGATCGGCCTGTACCACGCATTCGAGGATCGCCGCCAGGGCGCCCGCGCCGCCGCCTTCCTCGCCATCGTCGGCGTCATCAACGTGCCGATCGTGCATTTCTCGGTGAACTGGTGGAACACCTTGCACCAGGGCAGCACGGTCAACGTGTTCGGCAAGTCCACCATGTCCTGGGACATGCTGTGGCCGCTGCTGACGATGACCCTGGCCACCAAGTGCTACTACGCCGCCAGCCTGTTCCGCCGCGTGCGCACCGACCTGCTCGACCTGGAAGGCGGCAAGGACTGGGTGCGCCAGATCGCCGAAAGCGAGGCCGACCGATGAACGCCCTGCAGCATTTCCTGGCAATGGGCGGTTACGCGGCCTACGTGTGGCCGGCCTATGCGCTGTTCTTCGTCGTGCTGATCGCCGACACCGTCGCGCCGCGCCTGCGCCGCCACCAGGTGCTGCGGGAACTTCGCGCACGGCTGGCGCGTCAGAGCGTGCGCCAGGAACGCAAACCCCCTTCCACTCCAGCATCCCCCTGACCGGGGCGGTTTTCGACCATGCCCATGAACCCCACCCGCAAGCGCCGGCTCACCATCGTGCTGTCGATCCTCGCCGCGGCCGTCGTCGCCGCCGTGCTGGTGGTGCTGGCGTTGCAGAACAACATGAACTACCTGCTGACCCCGAGCCAGGTGCAGTCGGGCGAAGCGGCCAGCTACAAGACCTTCCGCCTCGGCGGCATGGTCAAGGCCGGTTCGATCCAGCGCTCCAGCGACTCGCTCAAGGTCACTTTCACCGTGGTCGATGCCGGCGGCGCGATGCCGGTGGAGTACACCGGCATCCTGCCCGACCTGTTCCGCGACAACCAGTCGGTGATCGCCACCGGCCACATGGACAACGCCCGCTTCGTCGCCACCGAAGTGCTGGCCAAGCATGACGAGACGTACATGCCCAAGGAGTTGAAGGACGCCATGGCCAAGGCGCATGCCGACAAGCCGGGAATCGAGAAAGCCGGGAATCGGGAATAGAGAACAGGGAATAGGAAAAGCCATGTATGCCAACTCTTGTTGCCACTTCCTGCACCGAAGTACGCCGAAGCGGCGGGGTGCCTTGCTCTTGACCATTCCCCATTCCCCATTTCCCATTCCCGGCACAAACCCATGACCCCCGAACTCGGCCAACTCGCGCTGATCCTCGCCCTGTTGCTGGCGCTGGCGCAGAGCATCCTGCCGCTGGTCGGCGCGTGGCGCGGCAATCGCGCGCTGATGGCGGTGGCGCGCCCGGCTGCCGCCGGCCAGGCGGTGTTCGTGGCGATGGCGTTCGGCATCCTGGCCTGGGCGTTCCTGCGCTTCGACTTCTCGGTGCAGTACGTGGCCGACAACTCGAACCTGGCACTGCCGTGGTATTACCGCATCGCCGCGGTGTGGGGCGCACACGAGGGTTCGCTGCTGCTGTGGATCCTGATCCTCAACGTGTGGACGATCGCCCTGGCGGCGCTGAGCCAGAAGCTGCCCGAGGTGTTCGCCTCGCGGGTGATCGCGGTGATGGGACTGATCGCGGTGGGCTTCCTCGCCTTCATCATCTTCACGTCGAATCCGTTCGGCCGGCTGTTGCCGATGCCGGGTGACGGCGCGGACCTGAACCCGGTGCTGCAGGACCCGGGCATGACCTTCCATCCACCGATGCTGTACATGGGCTATGTCGGCTTCTCGGTGGCGTTCGCGTTCTCGATCGCCGCCCTGCTCGGCGGCGAGCTGGAACAGGCCTGGGTGCGCTGGGCGCGGCCGTGGACCAACATGGCCTGGGCCTTCCTCACCTGCGGCATCGTCGCCGGCAGCTGGTGGGCGTACGCCGAACTGGGCTGGGGCGGCTGGTGGTTCTGGGACCCGGTGGAGAACGCCAGCTTCATGCCGTGGCTGGTCGGCGCCGCGCTTATCCATGCGCAGGCCGTCACCGAGAAGCGCGGCTCGCTGCGCGCGTGGACCATCCTGCTGTCGATCTTCGCGTTCTCGCTGTCGCTGCTGGGCACCTTCCTGGTCCGCTCGGGCGTGCTCACCTCGGTGCATGCATTTGCTTCGGACCCGCGCCGCGGCGTGTTCATCCTGGCCTTCCTCACCATCGTGGTCGGCGGCTCGCTGCTGCTGTACGCGCTGCGTGCACCGAAGGTGCTGGGCGGCAAGGCGTTCAACGTGGTGTCGCGCGAAACGGTGTTGCTGATCGGCAACCTGATGTTCGCGGTGGCGGCGGCGATGGTGCTGCTGGGCACGCTGTTCCCGCTGATCGGCGATGCGCTGAACCTGGGCCGGATCTCGGTGGGCCCGCCCTACTTCGGCTTCCTGTTTCCGCTGCTGATGGCGCCGGTGGTGCTGCTGATGCCGTTCGGCCCGTTCCTGCGCTGGGGCAAGGGCGACGCGCCGGTGCTGAAGGGACTGCTGCTGCGGGTGGTCGTCGCCGCGCTGGCCTGCGCGATCGTCGCGGCCTTCCTGGTCGACGGCAACCTCAAGGCGATCGTCGGCGTCGCCGCCGGCGTGTGGGTGGTCGTCGGCGTGCTGCTGTATGCGCTCAAGCGCTGGCGTGAGGCACCGCGTGGCCGGCGCTATCCGGGCGAGATGGCCGGCATGCTGCTGGCGCATCTGGGCGTGGGCATCTTCGTGATCGGCGTGCTGCTGTCCGAATCGCTCAGCGTGACCCGCGACGTGCGCATGGCGCCCGGCGAGACCCAGCACATCGGCAGCTACGATTTTCGCTTCGACGGCGTGCACCACACCACCGGCCCGAACTGGACCGCCGACCAGGGCACGGTCACGGTCACCCGGGGCGAGAAGCAGATCGCGGTGATGCATCCGCAGAAACGCACCTACCCGCGTGGCCAGGTGCAAACCGAATCGGCCGTCGACGCCGGCGTCACCCGCGACCTCTACGTGGCGCTGGGCGAGCCGATGGACGCGAACAACCTCGAAGGCGCGTGGGCGCTGCGGCTCTACACCAAGCCGTTCATCCGCTGGATCTGGGGCGGCGGCCTGCTGATGATGCTGGGCGGCGTGGTCTGCGCCACCGACAAGCGCTTCCGCCTCAAGCGGGCGGCGAAGGCTGAAGGCGTCGTCGACGCCGGCGCCACGCTGCAGGTCGGGGAAAGCCGCGCATGAACCGCCTGCTTCCTTTCATCGGCTTCATGTTGTTGGTCGGCCTGTTCGGCTTCGGCATCTGGTGGAACACCCAGCACGATCCGAATGCGATCCCCACGCCGCTGCTGAACAAGCCGGCACCGGAATTCAACCTGCCCAAGCTGTACGAGCCGGCGCAGAAGGTCAGCAAGGCCGACCTGCTGGGCAAGCCCTACCTGCTCAACGTGTTCGCCAGCTGGTGCATCGAATGCGGCGTGGAGCACCCGGTGCTGAGCGCCGCGGCGCCGACCCTGGGCGTCCAGCTGGTCGGCTACAACTACAAGGACCCGCCGGCGGATGCGAAGAACTGGCTGGCCAAGCACGGCAATCCGTACGCCCTGCTGATCGCCGACGAACCGGGCAACACCGCGATCGACTTCGGCGTGTACGGCGCGCCGGAAAGCTTCCTGATCGATGCGAAGGGCGTGATCCGCTACAAGCACATCGGCCCGATCACGCCCGAGGTGATGGCGAAGGAACTGAAGCCGGCGATCGCGGCGATGCTGAAGGAGGCACAGTGATGCGCCGGTTGCTGCGGGTATTCCTCGTCGCTTCGCTGCTGCTGGGCGGCTTCGCCTGCGCGCAGGCGATCGAGCCGATGCCGTTCAAGGATCACGCGCAGGAACTGCGCTTCCAGCACCTCACCCACCAGCTGCGCTGTCCGATGTGCCAGAACGAGACACTGGCCGACTCCAACGCGCCGATCGCCCGCGACCTGCGCAACCAGATTTTCAGGATGATGCAGGAAGGCCGCAGCGACGACGAGATCAGGCAATACCTGGTCGCCCGCTACTCCGAGTTCGTGCTGTACGACCCGCCGCTGACCGTCGGCACTTCGTTGCTGTGGTTCGGCCCGCTGCTGATCCTGCTGGGTGGTGCCGGCGTGGTGCTGGTGATGATCCGCCAGCGCAGTCGTGCCGCCCGCACCATGGATGAGACACCTACCGATTCCGGGGACGACTGGTGAAGATCGCTTTTGTCGTGATTGCCGCGGCGATGGTCGCGGCGGCACTGGCCTTGTTGCTGTTGCCTTTGCTGCGCCAGGGCCGTGAAGCCGGCCGCCCGCGCAGCGTGTTCGCGCTGGCCCTGCTGATCGCCCTGGTGCTGCCGCTGGGCACCGGCACGCTGTACCTGCTGGTCGGCACGCCCAACGCGTTGAACCCCGCCAGCACGCAGGCACTGCCCTCGCTCACCATGGACCAGGCGCTGACCGAACTGCGTGCCCACCTGAAACAGCAGCCGGACGACCTGCAGGGCTGGATGCTGCTGGCCCAGACCAGCAGCATGCTGCATCAGCCGGCGGATGCGCGCGATGCCTTCGAGCATGCCCTGACACTGTCGCCGAACAACGCCGAGGCGATGATCGGCTGGGCCGAGAACGACTCGATGACGAGGGCCGATCACCGCATCGACGGTCGCGCACGCGAGCTGCTCCAGCGCGCCGTGAAACTGCAGCCGGACAGCCAGCGCGGCCTGTGGCTGCTCGGCATCAGCGATTTCCAGAATGGCGACTACCGCGACGCCGCCGCCACCTGGCGCCTGCTGCAACCGCAGCTGGAGCCGGGCTCGACCGTGGCCAAATCCGTCGCCGAACAGATCGCCGTCGCCGATGCCCGCGCCGGCGGCGCACCGGCCGGCGCGTCGTCGAGCACTCCCGCTGACGCCCCCCCAGGCGCCACGCTGCAGGTGCAAGTGGCGCTGGCGCCGGCGCTGAAGGACAAGCTGGCTGCAGGCGACGTGCTGTTCGTCTATGCCCGTTCGCCGGACGGCCCGCCGATGCCGCTGGCGGTGGCCAAACTCGATCCCGCCAGCCTGCCCGCCACGGTCACGCTGACCGACGCGATGGCGATGACGCCGGCGTTCAAGCTGTCCTCGGTCACCCAGGTCTTCGTCGGTGCGCGGATCAGCCACGGCGGCCAGCCCGAGGCCCGGCCCGGCGACCTGGAAGGCGACGCTGGCGTGGTCGCGGTGGACAGCAAGACGCCGATCAAGATCAGCATCGACAAGGTGCATTGACGATGGGCGACGCGCGCCGTTACCTCGACCTGCCCTCGCCCTTCGCGATGAAGCGCGGCGGCGAGCTGCACGGTGCGCACGTCGCCTACGAAACCTGGGGCCACTTGAACGCGGCCCGCGACAACGCCGTGCTGGTGCTGACCGGGCTGTCGCCCAGCGCACACATGACCTCATGCGACGAGGACCCCTCGCCCGGCTGGTGGCAGGAGATGGCCGGCCCCGCCAAGGCGATCGACACCGGGCGCTGGTTCGTGATCTGCGTGAACTCGCTGGGCAGCGACAAGGGCTCCACCTGCCCCGCCTCGAACGATCCGGCCACCGGTGACGCCTATCGGCTGAGCTTCCCCGAACTGGCGCTGGAAGACGTGGCCAACGCGGCGCACGCCGTGGTCGACAGCCTGGGCATCACGCAACTGGCCTGCCTGATCGGCTGCTCGATGGGCGGCATGAGCGCGCTGGCCTACATGCTGCTGCACCCGGGCAGCGTGCGCACCCACATCAGCGTGGACACCGCGCCCCAGGCGCAACCGTTCGCGATCGCGATCCGCTCGCTGCAGCGCGAGGCGATCCGGCTCGACCCGCAGTTCAACGACGGCCGCTACGACATCCATGCCACGGAAGGCGGCAGTTATCCCGACCTCGGCATGAGCATCGCGCGCAAGCTCGGCGTGATCACCTATCGCTCGGCGATGGAGTGGAACGGCCGCTTCGCCCGCATCCGGCTCGATCCGGAGCAGCGCGAGGACGAACCGTTCGGCCGCGAGTTCCAGGTGGAGTCCTACCTCGAAGGTCACGCCCGGCGCTTCGTGCGCAACTTCGACCCGAACTGCTACCTGTACCTGTCGCGTGCCAGCGACTGGTTCGACATCGCCGAATACGGCCACGGCAGCGTGCACGAAGGACTAAAGCGCATCCACATCGAACAGGCCATGGTGATCGGCGTCAGCACCGACATCCTGTTTCCGCTGCAGCAGCAGGAACAGATCGCCGAAGGCCTGCAAGCGGCCGGTGCACAGGTGGAATTCGTGGCGCTGGATTCGCCGCAAGGCCACGACGCGTTCCTGGTCGACATCGAAAACTACAGCCGCGCCATCGGCGGCTTCCTGAACCGGCTGGCGGCCGGCTGATCGCCGCGCTGCTAAGCTAGACAGCTCCCGCTTTCCCCCGAGAACGCCATGCTTACCCTGGATTTCCCCGGCAGCCGCACCCTGATCGACGCCATCGACGCCGCCGTGGCCAAGTCGACCACCCACGAGCTCACCGACAGCCTGCGCAACAGCCTGTGCAGGATGATCCGCGACAAGTCGGTGACCCTGCCGGAATGCGTGTTCGAAGCGAATGCCGAGCACTACGCGCGGCGCGAGCTGTACCGCAGCGAGGAGCACGGCTACTGCGTGGTGGCGATGACCTGGGGCCCGGGCCAGGGCACGCCGATCCACGACCACGACGGCATGTGGTGCGTCGAGGGCGTGTGGAACGGCGCGCTGGAGATCGTGCAGTACGAACTGCTGGAGCACGACGACAAGCGCTACTGCTTCCAGCCGGTCGGTTCGATCCAGGCCGGCGCCGGCTCGGCCGGCAGCCTGATCCCGCCACACGAATACCACAGCATCCGCAACCCCAGCGACGACGCGGTCACCGTCAGCCTGCACATCTATTCCGGCCCGATGCTCCGCTGTTCGGTGTTCCAGCCCCTGCCCGAAGACCGCTGGTACGGACGCGACGTGCGCCAGCTGGGACTCGACCGCGTGCACTGAACCCGGCATAATCCCCCGCTCACACGTGCCGGTGTGGCGGAATGGTAGACGCGGCGGACTCAAAATCCGCTTGTGGTGACACAGTGGAGGTTCGAGTCCTCTCACCGGTACCAGTTTTCGAAACACCCCGCCTCGCGCGGGGTTTTTCATGCCTACAGCTCGCGCAGCACGCGGAAGCCCACGCGGGCGCTGCGGGCGTCGCCGTTGGCGCCCTGGCGGTAGGCCGATTCGACCTGTTCGGGCGAACTGCCCCAGGAACCGCCACGCAGCACGTGGGCGCGGCAGCCGGGGTTGACCCAGGCGCTGCCATCGGTCGGTGCACGCAGGTAGCTGTCGTGCCAGCAGTCGACCACCCATTCGGAGACGTTGCCGTCGATGTCGAACAGGCCGAACGGGTTGGCGGCGAAGCTCATCACCGGCGCTGGTCCCCAGTGGCCGTCGCGATAGCCACGGAAGGCGTTGCTCCAGCGTCGGCCACTGCGTGAGCGGTCGGCGGAGCCGGTCAGGTTCTCCACCGGATGCGACGGCACGCCGTCGCCCCACCAGTAGCGTGTCGTGGTGCCACCGCGCAGCGCGTACTCGAACTCCGCTTCGCTGGGCAGTCGATAGGTCTTGCCGGTGCGCTGCTGCAGCCAGGCCGCGTAAGCCGTGGCATCGGCCCAGGACACGTTCACCACCGGCAGGTTGTCTTCGGCCTTGCGACCGGCGTAGTCGTCTTCCCAGGTGGCGGTGCTGTCGTCGCGCAGGACGCCGCTGCGCTCGTCGTACACGCTGGCGCCACCCAGCCGGATCGAATCGGGCACGTAGCCGCTGGCACGCACGAACTCGCGGAACTGGGCCACCGTCACCGCGCTGCGCGCCATCGCGAAACCCTTGGCGATGGTCACCGCGTGTTGCGGCTGCGACGAGGCGAGCCGCTCGCTGTCGCTGGCCGGTGCACCCATCATGAAGCTGCCGGTGGGAATCACCACCATGGTGGGCGCCTTGCCCGGCAGGTCGACATAATGGTCGGTAAAGGCCTGGCCCGGCCTGTAGCTGGCGTAGAGGCGCGCGTTGACCAGTTGCTCGTCGAGCGCCGGCAGCGCCGCCAGATCCGGATCGATCGCGCGGACCTGCCCCGCCAGCCTGGTCGCCAGGGTCACGTTGCCCGCATCCAGCGCGGTATGCGCCTGGGCAAGTATTCCGCGGGCACGCTGCTCGCGCATGTCATCCACGCGCTGGTGCACGTCGCGCATCTGCTGGGTGCCGGGACGGATCTGCTGCGCCCTGGCCAGCTCGCGGTCGGCACCGGCGAAGTCGTTTTGCGCCACCGCCGCCAGCGCCCGGTCCAGCACCGCACGCTGCACCTGCAGGATGCCCTGCTCGGCCACGGCGTTCTGCGGGTCCAGCTTCTGTACGTCGCGATACAGCTCCAGCGCGCTGCCACCGTCGGGTTGGTCGGCCTTGCCCTGCTGCAGCAGGCCGGCCGCCCGGGCCAGCATCGGGCGCACCTTTTCCAGCGTCTGCAGGCCGGTTTCCAGTTGCGCCACCTCGGCCTCGGCGTTGGGCAGCGTGCGCAAGGCGTCGAGCAGGTCGTGCGCAGCGTCCACGTCACCCACCGCGATGTCCTGGTCGATCTCCGCCACCAGTCGCGCGCGCACGTCGAACAGGCCCTGCACGGCGCGGCGGCTGTCGGGCTTCTGCTTCAACGCCTGCTCGAACAGGGCCGCAGCGCTGTCCTCACCGCCGGCCAGTGCGCCCGCATGCAGCGCCCTGGTGGCCTTGTCCAGCAGCGCCACCACTTCGGGCGGATCGGCGCTGAGCTGTCTGGGCAGGTCGGCCTTGGCGCTGTTGCGCGCGGCGATCACCGCGGCCGGCGCCAGGGTCAGCGGCGGCCCGGCGTTGAGTTCGCTGATCGCCGTTGCGCGCTCCGGCTGCAGGCCGCTGCCCGGCGCCGCGGCGCCCAGCGACATCGAACGCCGCGGTGCCTGGGTCGGATCGACATGGAACAGGCGCGGAAAAAAGTGATAGGTCAGTGCAAACCCCAGCACGATCACCCCCAGCGCACCACCGAGAAAACGCTGACGCTGCAGGTTGGCGTTGTTCGGCATGAATGGGCGTCCTTGGGCGCGGCCTGTTATCGTGCGCTGCTCACCATAGGCACAAACCGCCGACAGGGCAATCCGCGCGAGTCACTGCGCCGTCTTCCAAGGAGTACCGATGTCATTGCCTGAAACCCCTGCCGCCGACTGGATCGACACGCTCGACGCGCTGCAGGCATGGCTGGCCGCGATACCGGCACACGCCGCCGTGGGCCTGGACACCGAATTCATGCGGCGCAATACGTTCTACCCGCAGCTGGCCCTGCTGCAGCTGGGCTGGAATGGCCGCTACGCCCTGGTCGACCCGCTGGCCTTCGACATCGGCGCGGCCTTGCAGCCGCTGCTGGGCGCCGATCCGGCCGTCACCATCATGCACAGTGCCAGCGAGGATCTGGAAACCCTCTCGCCGTTGCTGCCCGATGGCCCGCGCACCCTGTTCGACACGCAGATCGCCGCCGCCTTTGTCGGCATGGGCCTGGGCATCAGCTATCGGGCGCTGGTGGCCGAACTGGCCGGCGACGAACTGGACAAGGGCGAGACGCGCTCGGACTGGCTGCAGCGTCCGCTGACCGCGTCGCAGCGCAGCTATGCCGCGCTGGACGTGGTCTACCTGAAAACCATCCACGAACAATTGAACGAACGCCTGCGCCAGCGTGACCGCAGCGCGTGGCACGCCGAGGACTGCGCCCGCCTGAAGCAGCGCGCCAGCCATCGTGACGGTGACCCGCAGCCGCAGCGCGCGCTGCGTGGCGCCGCCGAATGGTCGCCCGAGCGGCAGGCCCTGCTGCGCCGCCTGCTGCTGTGGCGCGACCGCAGCGCGCGTCGACTCGACGTGCCGCGCCCCTGGCTGCTCGACGACAACCTCGCGCTGAACCTGGCCGAGTTGCCGCCGACCCATCTGGCGGACCTGGAACAGCGCAGCCGCGGCCAGCGCGCCCTGCGCTCGGCGCAACGCAGCGAACTGTTCGAACTGATTGCGCCCACCGTCAGCGCCGAGGAAATCGCCGCGACCGCAAAAATCCCGGCCCATCCGCAAGGCGCGGCGAAGAAGGCGCTGGGCGAGATGAAGCAGCTGGTCGACACCCGCGCCGGCGAACTCGACCTGCCGCCCGGCCTGCTGTGTCCACGCAAGGTGCTGGAGGAATACGTGGTCACCGCCGAATGGCCGGACTTCCTCGAAGGCTGGCGCCGCGAGGTACTGCACGACGACCTGCCAGGATTGCTGCCGGGCTGAGCACCACGTGCCCTTGTTGCTGTTGGCCCTGGGCGCCGGCGCACAGCGCCGAAGTCGAAGGTGCCCACCCGCCTGCGCAAAACCCGCCTGGCACGGCTCGATGGATCGCCCCGCCTGGCCGCCCATCAACCGGGGTCTTGGCGAACCCCACCCACGCTGCTAATATTCGCGGCTTCCGTGGGGCGGTAGCTCAGCTGGGAGAGCGCCACGTTCGCATCGTGGAGGTCGTGGGTTCGATCCCCATCCGCTCCACCACGGATTCGCCAAAAAGCCCGCGGTTTCCGCGGGCTTTTTCTTGTGCGTCCACTTCACAGGCTGACGAACCGCGGAATCGCGATCAGCACCACGCCGACCGCGATCAGCCACGCGGTGCCGCTGACGAGATACGGAAACACCATCAGGGCGATGCCGCAGAGCAGCGGCACGATGGCCCGCTGCTTTCTGCCGTAGACGAAGAAGCCCAGCCCGATCGAGCCGAACAGCAAACCCCACCACAGTGTCGATGCGTTCAAGGCAGCCCCGGTGTTTTCATCGCGTGCCGATGCATCGTACTCGGCGGCCCGGGCACTCAGCGGATGATCACCGGCAACGCGGCGACGCGTGCGGCGCGGTCGTCCAGCAAACGAGCGACCGCGGGGTCGAGCGTGGCCATGAAGCTCTCGACGGCCAGCGTGTAATCCGAAGGCAGGCCCAGTTCGTGGTTGATCTCGCCATGGGACAAGTCTTCTTCCAGCACGCTGGCGTGGCTGCCGAACGAGCGCGCCTTGTCGACGAAGGCGTGCGACTGCGCGCACGAATCGGCCCGCCGGCTGGAGCACACGGCAAGGAACGGCGCGATGCGGCCGTGCAGGCGCTGCAGGGGCGACGCGGCGCGCCACTCGGCGGGATCGGCGCCGAACGCCTGGTCGAACAATGGAAGATGGCGCGACTGCATGGTCTGCACCACGTCCAGGCTGCCGCCATCCAGGGAGATCGTGCCCAGCCAGGGTTGCGCCCCCTGCGCCCTTGCCAGCCCGGGTTCGGCGCCGATCAGGGCGACCAGGTGGGCACCGGCGGAATGGCCCATCAGGATGAAGCGCTGCGCATCGCCGCCCCACCGGGGTGCCTGTCGTTGCGCGCTGGCCAGTGCACGGGCCACGTCCGCGGCCTGCTCAAGCGGTGCGGTATCCGGGCGCATGCGGTAATTCACCGAGATGACGATGAAGCCGCGCGGCAACCAGCGCGCGAGCTTGTTCGCCACCACGTTCGCCATCGCCTTGTCGCCCCACCGCCAGCCGCCGCCGTGCACCAGCACGATCACCGGCGCGTGCCGCGCATGTTCCGGCGCGTAGACGTCGAAGCGCTGGCGCGGGTCGCTGCCGTAGGCCACGTCGCGGATCACGCGGGTGCCTGCCGGCAGCGCGATCGGGACGGACGCCCCGGCCGTCGCGTGTCGTTGCATCAGCGCATCACGCAGGTTGCCGGCCGTGGCCGACGGGCTGATCAGCAGGGCCAGCACCAAGGTGGCGACGGCGGGCATCCATCGGGAAGGCAGTAGGTACATCACGTACTCCGCGGCAGGTCGAGGGCGAAACACCTGCTGCAACGCGCTGCAACGGAAACGGTGGACAGCCGGGTGGCGGCATCAATGGCCGGTGGTGGCGCCGCAGATCCGCTCCAGCAGCTCGGCCTGCATGTCGCGCACCGGCTCGCCCGCGGCCGGCGGCGGGCGCAGGTATTCACCGTCAGCCTGCAACAGGGAGGCGCCCACGTTGTCAGCCAGGCACAGCTGCAGTGCCTCGTGGATGCGTTGCTGCATCCGCTTGCCCTCGATCGGGAACGCCGTCTCCACGCGGCGATCGAGGTTGCGCTCCATCAGGTCCGCGCTGGAGAGATACAGACGCGGCTCGCCGTCGTTGGCAAACCAGTACACGCGGCTGTGTTCGAGGAAGCGGCCGATGATCGAACGCACCCGGATATTCTCCGACACGCCCTCGATGCCCGGCCGCAGGCTGCAGATGCCGCGCACGATCAGGTCGACCTGCACGCCGGCGATGCTGGCCTGGTACAGCGCCCGGATGACGTTCGGCTCGGTCAGCGCATTGAGCTTGAGGATGATCCGCGCCGGCCGGCCCGCCGCGGCGTGCGCCGCTTCGCCGGCGATCATTTCCAGCAACCGGGGCTTCAGCGTGAATGGCGCATGCAGCAGCTTCTTCATGTGCAGCACGGTACCCATGCCGGTCAGCTCGCTGAACAGCTTGTGCACGTCCTCGCACAGGGCCTCGTCGGAAGTGAGCAGGCTGTAGTCGGTGTACAGGCGCGCGTTGCCGCTGTGGTAGTTGCCGGTGCCCAGGTGGGCATAGCGCACCAGTTCGCTGCCCTCGCGGCGCTGGATCAGCATCATCTTCGCATGCGTCTTGATGCCGACCACGCCATAGATCACCATCGCGCCGGCCTGCTGCAGGCGCGAGGCCAGGCTCAGGTTCGACTCCTCGTCGAAGCGCGCGCGCAGCTCGACCACGGCGGTGACTTCCTTGCCCGCGCGCGCCGCGTCGACCAGCGCGTCGACGATCTCGGAATTCGCGTTGGTGCGGTACAGCGTCTGCTTGATCGTCAGCACCTGCGGGTCGGTCGAGGCCTGGCGCAGCAGGTCCACCACCGGCGCGAACGACTCGTACGGGTGCAGCAACAGCACGTCCTGGCGACCGATCACCTGGAACAGGTCCTCGGTGTGGCGCAATTCCTTCGGCAGTGCCGGCGTGAATGGCGGGTACTGCAGGCGCGGGTAGTTCACGTGGCTGGCGATGCGGAACAGGCGGGCCAGGTTCACCGGGCCATTCACTTCGTAGAGCTCCGACTCGGCCAGGCCGAATTGCCTGAGCAGGTGCTCGGCCAGGTCCCTGGGACAGTTGTCGGCCACCTCCAGCCGCACCGCGTCGCCGAAGCGGCGCGAATAGAGTTCGCCGCGCAAGGCCAGCGCCAGGTCCTCGACGTCTTCCGGGTCCAGCGTGAGGTCGGCGTTGCGGGTCAGCCGGAACTGGTAGCAGCCCAGCACGTCCATGCCCGGGAACAGCTCGTCCACGTGGGCATGGATGATCGAGGACAGCAGCACGTAGTTGTCGCCGCCCTCGCAGATGTCGGCCGGCATCTGGATCAGCCGTGGCAACACGCGCGGCGCCGGCACCACGGCCAGGCCGGAGTCGCGGCCGAACGCATCGACACCGTCCAGCCGCACGATGAAGTTGAGGCTCTTGTTGACCAGCAGCGGGAATGGATGGGTCGGGTCCAGCCCGATCGGCGTCACCAGCGGCGCCACCTCCGCCCGGAAATGGCGGCGCACCCACAGCTTCTGCTTCTGCGTCCACTGCTGGCGCCGCACGATGCGGATGCCCTGCGCAGCCAGCTCCGGCAGGATGCGCTCGTTGAGGATCGCGTACTGCCGCTCGATCTGCCGGTGCGCAATCTCGCTGATCAGCGCCAGCGCACGCTTCGGTGGAATGCCGTCCGGACCGATCAGCTCGTGGTCCAGCGCCACCTGACCCTTCAGGCCGGCCACCCGGATCTCGAAGAACTCGTCCATGTTGCGCGAGAAGATCAGCAGGAATTTCAGCCGTTCGAGCAGCGGCGTGCGCTCGTCCAGCGCCTGGTCCAGCACGCGGATGTTGAACTGCAGCTGCGACAACTCGCGGTGGATGAACAGCCGGGGATCGCCGAGGTCCACCGCCGGCGCGATCGCCGTCGAGGCATCGTTGGCGGCCGGCGTCGCGGTGCCGGGCGGCGAGCTCTCGTGGATCAGGCGGCTGTTCATGGTGACACCGGCTTGGCTCATGCAGGAATACGTCGGGACATCGTAGCGCGGCGGGGGCGAGTCCCGGGTGACGACGGCCGCGACGGGTCATCCCCGGCTCAGTCTGCCGCGCACGCCTGACGGGAAGATGACAGCCACGCGGCACGGTACCCCCGGCACATGCGGGTTCGCCGCCGCTGTCCTAAGGTAGGCCTCCCCGCGTCGTACCCCACCCAGTCAAACACCGCCCATGCAGACCCGCGTCGAAAGCGCCCCGCTCTCCCCTTCCGCGATCCCCGCATCCTCGACTTCCATCCCCGCCAGCGAACCCACCCAGTTCGCCGTGCTGGGCGGGATCAGCTTCGCGCACATGCTCAACGACATGATCCAGTCGCTGATCCTGGCGATCTATCCGTTGTTGAAGGGCAGCTTCCATCTCAGCTTCGCCCAGGTCGGCCTGATCACCCTGACCTTCCAGCTCACCGCCTCGCTGCTGCAGCCGCTGGTGGGCATGGTCACCGACAAGCGACCGATGCCTTACTCGCTGCCGGTCGGCATGGGCTTCACCCTGTGCGGCCTGCTATTGCTGGCGGTCGCGCCGAATTTCCCCGTGCTGCTGCTGGCCGTGGCCCTGGTCGGCACCGGCTCGTCGGTATTCCATCCGGAATCGTCGCGGGTGGCCCGAATGGCCTCGGGCGGCCGGCACGGACTGGCGCAGTCGTTGTTCCAGGTCGGCGGCAACACCGGCTCGTCGCTGGGTCCGCTGCTGGCGGCGTGGATCATCGTGCCGCACGGGCGTGGCAGCGTGGCGTGGTTCTCGCTGGCCGCCCTGCTGGCCATCGTGGTACTGCTGCAGGTGGGACGCTGGTATGGCCGCCATCACGTGGCACGCAGCAAGTCGCCCTCGCGGCATCTGGACGTGGTCGCCCTGTCGCGCAACCAGGTCATCGGCGCGCTGGCCATCCTGGGACTGCTGATCTTCTCCAAGTATTTCTACCTGGCCAGCCTCAGCAGCTATTACACCTTCTACCTGATCCACAAGTTCGGCGTGTCGGTGCAGAGCGCCCAGGTGCATCTGTTCGTGTTCCTGTTCGCCGTCGCCGCCGGCTCGCTGATCGGCGGACCGGTGGGTGATCGGGTGGGGCGCAAGTGGGTGATCTGGGTGTCGATCCTTGGCGTGGCACCGTTCACCCTGCTGCTGCCCCATGCGAACCTGATGTGGACGGGCGTGCTCACCGTGGTGATCGGCCTGATCCTGGCTTCGGCGTTCTCGGCGATCCTGGTCTACGCGCAGGAACTGATCCCCGGGCGCGTCGGCATGATCTCGGGACTGTTCTTCGGCTTCGCCTTCGGCATGGGCGGCATCGGCGCCGCGGTGCTCGGCGGCCTGGCCGACGCGCACGGCATCGAATACGTCTATGGCCTGTGCGCGTATCTGCCGCTGATGGGGCTGATCACGGTGTTTCTGCCGAATATCGAGAAGCGGGTTCGCGATTGATGCGCGCGGGGCGCTTTGGCTCAAAGCGGAAGAACTGAATTCAATTGCAGAGCGGTCGATCGCCTTCGGCGACCGAGTCACTTTCTCTTTGAGTGGCCAAAGAGAAAGTGACCCAAGAGAAAGGCC
>NZ_AJXT01000030.1 GCF_000264295.1 Rhodanobacter spathiphylli B39
GTTTTCTTCACAGGCTCTGACGCTCAGAAGCCCTGCACGCCTTCTGCGTGCAGCCGGGCGGCCTGCGCCCGCACGTCGGCGCAATCGAAGAACGCCACCAGCTGGTTGGCCCGTCCGGCGCCGATGCCGTCCAGTGCCTGCCAGTCACCGGCCGCGCGGGCGCTCATCGCCTGCCAGTCGGACAGGCCACTGGCGATCCCCGCGGGCAGGCCGAGCGCACGCAGCCAGTGCGGAAACGGGCGATCGCGGGCGGCGGCAAAGGCGCGGGCCAGCGCCGCCGCGCGATCGACGCCGATCCCGGGCACGGTCGACAGCTGCGCGGGGGTGAGCCGCATCCAGTCCAGCAAGTCGTGGATCAGGCCGGCGTCGATCAATGCCTGCCAGGTGTCCTCGCCCACGCCGTCCAGCTGCAGACCCTGGCGACCGCCCAGCCAGACCAGTCGCGCACGGAACTGCTGTTCGCAACCCGGACCGGCCTGCCAGCAACTGAGCGGACCATGCCGGGCCGGATCGGGCGGCGTCACCGGCACGCGCTGGCGCGCTCGCCAGACCACCGACTGCAGGCGCGGAATGGTCAAGCCGGCCAGCACCACCTCGACCTGGTCGCCGGGACGGATGTCGAGTTCCTGCCAGCGCTTGAGCGAGCCCGCGCTGACCCGCTGCACCCGATGATCGTCCAGCTGCACCGGCTCGAGTTCGAGCACCGGGGTGATGCGCCCGCTGCGGCCCACCGTGAAGTCCACCGCTCGCACCTGGGCCAGCGCCGACGCCGCCGGGTACTTCCACGCCACCGCCCACGTCGGCGGCGCCGGCTGCCAGCTCGAGGCCGGCGGGCGATGGCCCTGGCGTACCACCGTGCCGTCGGCGGCGAACGGCATCGCGTGGCGATACCACTGTTCGCGCCAGCGCTGCACCTCGTCCAGTGAGGTGACGGCATGTGTATAGGTCACGCTGTCGGCCAACCCCATCGCCTGCAGCCCGGCCAGTCGCGCCGGCATGTCGGCCGGACCGCTGGGCCAGTCCCACACGAACAGGCCGATCCGTGCGGCGGTATCCGCATCCAGCGTATCGCGCGCCAGCGCGCCGGCGACCGCCGAGCGCGCATTCGCTCCGCCGTCCCCCGCCTGCACGTGACCGGGAAGGCGCCAGTACAGTTCGCCCTGCAACACCACGCGTTTCGGAGCATGCAGCAGCGTCTTCGGGATCGCCTCGATGCGCCGCGCCTTTTCCAGCCAGTCCGAGCCGTGCAGGCCATCGCCGCGACTGGTCGCCTGGCGCAGGTGGCCGTCCATGTAAAGCAGGGTCACCGCCACGCCGTCGGCCTTCGGCTGCACCCACAGGTCGCGCTCGCCGCGCTGCTGCATCCACGTCGCCAGGGCCGCTGCGTCGGGCACCTTGGCCAGGCCGGTCTGGGCCACCGGCGAGCTTGCCGCGCCGCCGGCATCGGCAAGATGCGCCAGCGCCTTTGGCGCCTGCGAGGGAAAGCAGCGCGTCCACTGCGCCAGCCTCTGCTGCGCCTGGTCGTAGACGGCGTCGTCGACGGGCGACTGGCCGCTGACCCGATAGGCGTGGTTCCAGCCATCCAGGCGATCGTGCAGCGCCAGCATCTCGGCGCGCGCCTGCGCCGGCGACCAGCCGGGACAAGCCGTGGCGCGCGCCACGCTTGTGGCCAGCACCAGCAACGCGATCATCGACAGCTTCCCTGCACGCATGCGTTTCTCCCCTCCGTGGACGTTGCAGGCAGGCTAGCTGCCACGCCGCCATGCGGGCAGTCGAGGATGCCGATGGCGCGCGTAGGTGCCGAGCTTCCGGCCTCGGCTCAGCCCGGCGACGGGCTGGTGAAGTGCAGCGTCGTCTCCCCCTCGAAGCTACCCAGCGGACCGAACCGCCGCTCGACGATCACGCCCTTGCCGTCATGACCGATCGCCACCAGCGTGCTGGCGCGGGTGCCGTAGCGTTCGCCGCGGATGAAGGCCGACGACAGCCAGCGTTCGCGCTCCAGCCCCACCCCGGTATCCGGCAGTTGATCGTCCGGCGCCTGCCGCTCGTCGGCCAGCGCATCGAACAGGTCGCCGAAATCCGCTTCGTCACCGTTGTCGATCCACGCCTGCAGTCGCCGCATCAGGGCGCGCGTTTTCGGCCACGGCGTGTTGAAGTCGGCATTGGACAGGCCGTGCACGCCCGGCGTCACCGGCTGCATGCGCGGCTCGGGACGATTGCCCAGGTAGAACGCGGCATGCGGGTCGAACGTCAGCAGGTTGAACGGCCGGTACTGCGCGCCGGCAGTCAGCAGATTCTGCGCATGGCGTGGTGCATCGACCTTGCCGGCGAGATAGTCGGTGATCAGCAGGCCCCGCGATGCACCCCGCTGCGGGTCCGCCGGATCACGCACATTGGTCACCACGCCGCAACGCCCGTCTTCGTTCACCCCCAACCAGGTGCCGCCGGCCTCGCGGTCGCGGCCACCGATGACCGGCAGGTCGTCCCAGCGCGCCAGCGCCAGGCTCGGGCGCGCATGGAATTCGTCGCGGTTGCCGGCCAGCAGCAGGCGCCAGCGCGGGTGGCTTTTCCAGGCGAAAGCGATCAGGCACATCATCCGAATCTACGCCATGCGGGGCGGCGATCTCCAGCGGCTCGCCGCCGGTTCGCCCACGGGCGGCCTGCTCGGCGATAATCGGGCCATGCCCAAACGCCCTCGCGTCGCCCGTTCATTCGCCCCCGCCCTGCTCGCCCTGCTGCTGGCCTTGGGCGTGTCCCACTCCCCGGCGATGGCCCGCCCGGCCCAGGGCAGCAGCGCCGAACAGGCCGCGGCGAAGAAGCAGTTGGCCGAGCTGCAGCAGAAGATGAAGGCGCTGGCGCAGCAGCAGGCCGACACCGCGGCCCGCCGCGACAGCGTGAATGCGAAACTGGCCAGCCAGGCTGCCGCGCTGGCCAGCGCGGCCCGGGTGGTGCGCCAGACGGACGCCGAACTGGCCGCCAAGCAGGCCCAGCTCGAACAGCTGCAGCAGCAACGCGGCGTGCTGAACCAGAACCTGCACAGCCAGCGGGCCGCGATCGCCGACCTGCTGCGCGCCACCTATGCGCTGGGCCACGGCTCGGACCTGCGCCTGCTGCTGGGCGACGAAGACGTGGCGCGCATCGCGCGGGCGCTGGTGTACTCGAAGTATTTCCAGCAGGACCGCGTGCAGCGGGTACAGAAGCTGATGGGCGACCTGGCCACCCTGCAACAGCTGGAAAGCTCGATCACCGCCGAGCAGCAGGCGCTGCAGGCGGTCAAGGCGAAGCGCGAACAGCAGGCCGCCGAGCTCGGCCAGCAGCGTGCCGCGCAGCAGAAGCTGGCCGCCGCCGCCGACGCCCAGTACAAGGACCAGGCGCAGAAGCTGGCCGCCCTGAAACAGAACGCGCAATCGCTGAACAACCTGCTCGACAAGTTGCAGAGGGCAATCGACGAGGCCGCCCGGCGCGCCGCCGCCGAGCGCGCCGAAGCGCTGCGCAGGCACCCCGGACGCAAGCCACCGCCGCCGATCGAGGTGGGCGGCGCCGCTGCCGACATCCGCGGCAACCTGCCATGGCCGGCCAGCGGCGTGGTCAACAGTTACGGCAACGGCGTGCTGATCAAGGCCGGCGGCGGCAGCGACATCCATGCGGTGGCGCGCGGCAAGGTGATCTACGCGGGCTTCCTGCGCGGCTACGGCATGTTGCTGATCGTCAACCACGGCAATGGCTGGATGAGCATGTACGGCAACAACGAAAGCCTGCTGCGCGACGTCGGCGACCAGGTCGAGGCCGGCCAGGTGATCGGTACCGCCAGCCCGCCCACCGGCATCAACACCGGCGTCTATTTCGAGCTGCGCAAGAACGGCAAGCCGGTCGACCCGCGCAGCTGGCTGAGTCAGCGCCGTTGACGCCGATGCGGCGGGAACGCAGGCTAGGCACGCCTGCGCGGAATTCCGTCGGGGTTCGGTTGTCCCAGTGGCGGTGCCCCTTTTCACCGCGCGCGAGCGCGTTGCCTGTCCGTTGTGCGGAGTCATCCTTCATGCGTCCAACCTCCCGTCTCCCGCTCGCCCTGCTGCTGGCCGCTCCGCTTGCGTTGGCGCTGCCGGCCAGCCACGCCCAGGACACGCCCGCCGGCAGCGCCAGCGTCGCCGCTCCGGTCGACCTGCCCGCCACCAGCAGCACGGCCACCAGTGCGCCGAGCGCGGTGGACCTTGATGACATCCGCAACTTCAGCCGCGTCTATGAGGTCGTGCGCCAGGCGTATGTGGAGAAGGTCGACGACAAGACCCTGATGAAGGCCGCGATCACCGGCATGCTGGCCGGTCTCGATCCGCACAGCGAATATCTGGACAAGGACGGCCTGACCCAGCTCAACGAGGACACCACCGGCGAATACAGCGGGCTGGGCATCGAGGTGCTGCAGGTCGACGGCGGCCTGCGCATCGTCTCGCCGATCGACGACACGCCGGCCGCGCGCGCCGGGATCAAGGCCGGCGACAACATCGTCAAGATCAACGGCACGGTGGTCGACGCGCAGAACGTGGACGAGATGTTCCGCCAGCTGCGCGGCAAGCCGGGCAGCAGGATCGAGCTGACCATCGTGCATCCGAACAGCGACAAGCTGATCGATCTGCAACTGGTGCGCGAGAACATCTCGGTGAGCAGCATCAAGGTGCGCGAACTGGAGCCCGGTTACGCCTATGTGCGGATCAGCCAGTTCCAGGAAGACACCGCCAGCGATCTCGAGCACAAGCTGGCCGAACTGATCAGGAAGAACGGTGCACCCAGGGGCGCCGTGCTCGACCTGCGCAACAACCCGGGTGGCCTGCTTACCGCCGCGGTCGGCGTCAGCGACGACTTCCTCGACGCCGGCACCATCGTCACCACCCGCGGCCGTCTGCAGGACGCCAACATGAGCTTCAAGGCGCACCCCGGAGACCAGCTCGATGGCGCGCCACTGATCGTGCTGACCAACAACGGCACTGCCTCGGCCGCCGAAATCGTCTCCGGCGCGCTGAAGGACAACCATCGCGCCCTGATCATGGGCCAGCGCACGTTCGGCAAGGGCGTGGTGCAGACCGTGCTGCCGCTGGACGCCGACCACGCCGTGAAGATCACCACCGCGCGTTACTACACGCCGAACGGCACCTCGATCCAGGCCGAAGGGATCAAGCCCGACATCGCGCTGGCCGACCTCACCGTCAACAAGGCCGACAGCGGCCCGGTGCTGATCAGCTCGGAGGCCGACCTGCCCAACCATCTGGCCAACGAGAAGGCCCAGGCCGGCACCGACATCAACGACGACGGCAGCGCCGCCGACGGGAAACTGGCCACCAGCGACTACGCCCTGTCGCAGGCACTGAACGTGCTCAAGGGCATGGCGCTGCGCCAGCCCGCGGCGGTACGGCGCTAGGCGCGCCGTCCGCAGTCGCCCACGCGAAAACGGCCCCTCACGGGGCCGTCTTGCTGTCCGTCCATCCCTGGGCGGGCGTCGCTACGGGAATCGGATCAAGCCGTGGCGAACAAGCCGCGCATCTTCTTCATCGCGTTCGCCTCGACCTGGCGGATGCGCTCGGCGGAGACGCCGTACTCGTCGGCCAGATCCTGCAGCGTGGCCTTGTTGTCGCCATCCAGCCAGCGGCGCTGGATGATGTCGCGCGAACGCTTGTCCAGATGGCTCAGCGCATCGGTCAGCGTCTGCATCTGGTTGTCGGCGTAGTCCTCGTCGGCCACGTTCTCGTACGGATCGGCACCGTCGTCGATCAGGAACGCCGCCGGAGCCGGCTTGGCGTCGTCATCGGCGTCAGCCGGAGCCTCGAAACCGATGTCGCGGCCGGACAGGCGCGATTCCATCTCGCGCACCGTGGCCTCGGGCACGCCCAGATCCTTCGCCACCGTGCTGACTTCCGCCGCGTTCATCCAGCCCAGGCGCTTCTTGCTCTTGCGCAGGTTGAAGAACAGCTTGCGCTGCGCCTTGGTGGTGGCGACCTTCACGATGCGCCAGTTCTTCAGGATGAACTCGTGCATCTCGGCACGAATCCAGTGCACCGCGAAGCTGACCAGGCGCACGCCCTGGTCGGGGTCGAAACGCTTGACCGCCTTCATCAGGCCGATGTTGCCTTCTTGGATCAGGTCGGCCAGCTGCAGGCCGTAGCCGCTGTAGCCACGCGCCACGTGCACCACGAAGCGCAGGTGCGACATCACCAGCTTCTTCGCGGCCGCCAGGTTGGCGTCCTCGAGATAGTCGCGTGACAGCGCCTGCTCTTCTTCCGAGCTCAGCACCGGAATGCGATGGACCGCGGAAATGTACGCATCCAGGCTGCCGACGACACTCGGCAGCGGGAAGTTGGCGGTCACCAAGGCTTGAGACATGGATGGAACCTCCTGCAATGACATCAAAGTTTAGCACTCGGGTGGTTGGAGTGCTAAGTCCGGTGTTTGGTTCCGGGCTTTTAATGAACCGAATGGTACAGATATTGAACTGGACTGTCCAGCCCTTTCTTTCCTTCGTCCCCAGCTTGGCCGGAGTTACGTCCACGACGCGTCGCGATCGACCCGAGGGGTCTCCCACGTTCGCATCGGAACGCGGTTTCCCCGTCGTCGCGAGTGCCAGAGGTCGTGCCATCCGCTTGACAGCCTTCGACCCCGCCGCCATCCTCCGGCGCATTCCGAGGGGTGCCCCGCAAGGGGCTGAGATAGCGCGAGCTGACCCTTGAACCTGATCCGGGTCATGCCGGCGTAGGAACGGGAATCACCATGGGCGGCCCCAGTCGGCGCGCCCGTGCGCCGTTGCAGCGTCACGCCCCGGATCTCCATCCAAGGAGGAGATCCATGAACCATCCCGCTGCCGCACCGTCGACCGTCACCACCGGGCCAGTCCGCGGCTCGCGCAAGGTCTACGTGACTCCGCCCGGGCATCCGTCGCTGCGCGTGCCGATGCGCGAGATCACGCTGAAGGACCCGCTGACGCCGACACTGCAGGTCTACGATCCGTCCGGGCCGTACACCGACGACGACGCGCGGATCGATCTCGCCGCCGGCCTGCCGCCGCTGCGCGACGCGTGGATCGCGGCGCGCGGCTTTGCGACCATCGAGGGCCGCGCCGCCCGCCCGGAAGACAACGGCGGGGTCGGCGCGGAACGATTGGTGGCGCCGTGTCCCGCGCAGCGCACGCTGCGCATGGGCGAAGCAGGTCAACCGGTGACCCAGCTGGAGTTCGCCCGCGCCGGCATCATCACCGAGGAAATGGTCTACGCGGCCCAGCGCGAGAATCTGGCGCGCACGCAGGTGCATGAAGATGCCGTCGCCCGGCTGGCCGATGGCGAGGCGTTCGGTGCGGCCCTGCCCGCCTTCGTCACGCCGGAGTTCGTGCGCAACGAGATCGCGCTGGGCCGCGCCATCATCCCGGCCAACATCAACCACGGCGAACTGGAGCCGATGGTGATCGGGCGCAACTTCCTGGTGAAGGTCAACGCGAACATCGGCAACTCGGCGGTGTCCTCCGGCGTCGCCGAGGAGGTCGAGAAGCTGGTGTGGGCGATCCGCTGGGGCGCGGACACCATCATGGACCTCTCCACCGGCCGCAACATCCACAACATCCGCTCGTGGATCATCCGCAACGCGCCGGTGCCGATCGGCACCGTGCCGATCTACCAGGCGCTGGAGAAAGTCGGCGGCGATCCGGCCAAGCTCACTTGGGAGGTCTTCCGCGACACCCTGATCGAGCAGGCCGAGCAGGGCGTGGACTACTTCACCATCCATGCCGGCGTGCGCCTGCAGCACGTGCCGCTGACCGCGCAGCGGGTCACCGGCATCGTCTCGCGCGGCGGCTCGATCATGGCGCGCTGGTGCCTGAGCCATCACCGCGAGAGTTTCCTGTACGAACACTTCGCCGAGATCTGCCAGATCATGCGCCGCTACGACGTGGCCTTCTCGCTGGGCGACGGCCTGCGCCCCGGCTCGATCGCCGACGCCAATGACGCGGCCCAGTTCGCCGAGCTGGAAACCCTGGGCGAGCTGACCCGGATCGCGTGGGAACACGGCTGCCAGGTGATGATCGAAGGGCCCGGCCACGTGCCGATGCACAAGATCCGGCTCAACATGGACAAGCAACTGCAGCACTGCGCCGAGGCGCCGTTCTACACGCTGGGCCCGCTGACCACCGACATCGCGCCGGGTTACGACCACATCACCTCGGGCATCGGCGCGGCGATGATCGGCTGGTTCGGCACCGCGATGCTCTGCTACGTCACGCCGAAGGAACACCTCGGCCTGCCGAATCGCGACGACGTCAAGACCGGCGTCATCACCTACAAGATCGCCGCGCACGCCGCCGACCTCGCCAAGGGCCATCCGGCAGCGCAGCGCCGCGACGACGCGCTGTCGCGCGCGCGTTTCGAATTCCGCTGGGAAGATCAGTTCAACCTGTCGCTCGACCCCGACACGGCGCGCGCCTACCACGACGCCACCCTGCCGAAGCAGGCGCACAAGGTCGCACATTTCTGCTCGATGTGCGGGCCGAAGTTCTGCTCGATGCAGATCACCCAGGACCTGCGCCGCGAAGTACGCGAGATGGAGGAGGCCGCGCTGCAGGCCGGCCTGGCCGGCAAGTCGCGCGAGTTCATCGAACACGGCGCCACGCTCTACGTGCCGACCGCGGAGTAGCCGCCATGCACGTCGGCATCCTCGGCGCGGGCGTCGCCGGCCTGGTCACGGCGATCGAGCTGGCCGGGCGCGGCGCCCGGGTGGAGATCGTCGAGCGCGCGCCAGACCACGCACGGGCCTGCGCGTGGGTCGCCGGCGGCATGCTGGCGCCGTGGTGCGAGCAGGCCACCGCCGAGCCGCAGGTGGCCGCATTGGGCGCGCCCGCCATCGCGTGGTGGCAGCGCCATTTCGCCGGTACCGTGCAGCGCGGCACCCTGATCGTCGCGGCCAGCCGCGACGCCGGCGAGCTGGACTTGTTCGGCCGGCGTACCGAGCGCTTCGAACCGATCGATGCCGAGTGCATCGGCGCGCTGGAACCGGAGCTGGCCGGACGTTTCCGCCAGGGCCTGTTCTTTCCCGACGAAGCCCACCTCGATCCGCGTCATGCGCTGCCGGCGCTGGCCGCGCAACTGGCGGCCATGGGCGTGACGATCCGCTACGGCGTGGACGCCGACGTCGCGCGCATCGATGCGGACCGGACAGTCGACTGCCGCGGCCTTGCTGCGCGCGACACGCTGGAAGATCTGCGCGGCGTGCGTGGCGAGATGATCGTCGTGCGCTCGTCCGACATCCGGCTCACGCGCCCGGTGCGCCTGTTGCATCCGCGCTTCGGGTTGTATGTGGTGCCGCGCGGCGACGGCGTCTTCATGCTCGGCGGCACGCTGCTGGAAAGCGGCAGCGATGATCCGATGACGGTGCGTTCGGCGATGGACTTGCTCAACGCTGCCTACGCGCTGCACCCGGCGTTCGCCGAGGCCGAGATCCTGGAACTGGGCGTGGGCGTGCGCCCGGCCTTCCCCGACAACCTGCCGCGCGTGCTCAGGCACGGTCGCAACGTGTACCTCAACGGGCTCTATCGTCATGGCTTCCTGCTGGCCCCGGCCATGGCGCAACAGGCCGCACGGCTGATTTTCCACCACACCTGAGGAAACTCCCGCATGCACATCCGCGTGAATGGCGTCAGCCACGACCTGCACGTCACCGACCTGGCACAGGCGCTCGAAGTGCTCGGTTATCGGCAGGCCGCCGTCGCCACCGCCGTGAACGGTGTGTTCGTGCCCGCAGGCGCGCGCGAACAGGCGCTTCTTTCCGATGGCGATGCGGTGGAAGTGCTCGCCCCGATGCAGGGCGGCTGAGCGATGAATCTCTACGGCATCGAACTGGCATCGCGCCTGTTGCTGGGCAGCGCGCGCTACCCCTCGCCGGCGGTCCTCGCCGAGGCGGTGCGCGCCTCGGGTAGCGAGGTGGTCACCGTGTCGCTGCGGCGCGAAGCGGGCACGCAGCGCAGCGGCCAGGACTTCTGGTCGCTGATCCGCGACCTCGGCGTGCGCGTGCTGCCGAACACCGCCGGCTGCCACTCGATCAAGGAGGCGGTGACCACCGCGAAGATGGCGCGCGACATCTTCCACACCGCATGGATCAAGCTGGAGGTGATCGGCGATGCCGACATGCTGCAGCCCGACGTGTTCGGCCTGGTCGAGGCCGCGGCCGAACTGGCCGCCGACGGCTTCGAGGTGTTTCCGTATACGACCGAGGACCTGGTGGTGGCCGATCGTCTGTTGCAGGCCGGTTGCCGCGTGCTGATGCCGTGGGGCGCGCCGATCGGCAGCGGCCGCGGGCTCAACAATGTGTTCGGCCTGCGTGCGCTGCGCGCCCGCTTCCCCGACGTGCCGCTGATCGTGGACGCCGGCATCGGTCGACCGTCCCACGCGGTGCAGGCGATGGAACTGGGCGTCGACGGCGTGCTGCTGAACACCGCGGTGGCCATGGCCGGCGATCCGGTGGCGATGGCCGGGGCGTTCGCCCGGGCGATCGAGGCGGGCCGCGCTGGCTTCGAGGCGCAGCCGATGGAGCCGCGCGATTTCGCCGTGCCCTCGACGCCAGTGGCGGGCACGGCGTGGCTGGCATGAACGCGCTGCCCGCGTTCTACCCGATCGTGGACAGCGCGGACTGGGTCGGTCGACTCGCCCCGCTCGGCATCCGGCTGCTGCAGTTGCGCATCAAGGAACGGCCGCCGGCGCAGGTCCGTCGTGAAGTGCGTGCGGCGCTGGCGGTCTGCCGCGCGCGGCAGGTGCAGCTGGTGGTCAACGATCACTGGCAGATCGCGCTGGACGAAGGCGCCGACTTCATCCACCTCGGACAGCAGGATCTGCCCGATGCCGATTTGAAGGCGATCCGCGCGCGTGGCGTGCGCCTCGGCATCAGCACGCACGATCACGCGGAACTCGATCACGCGCTGGCCTGTGACCCCGATTACGTGGCGCTGGGTCCGATCTATCCCACCACGCTCAAGGCGATGCCGTGGGCGCCGCAGGGTTTGCCGCGCATCGCCGAGTGGAAACGGCGGGTCGGCAGGCTGCCGCTGGTGGCGATCGGCGGCATCACGCTGGAGTGCGCCGCCGGATGTTTCGACGCCGGCGCGGACAGCGTCGCCGTGGTCAGCGATGTGACCCGGCATCCCGAACCGGCCATCCGCGTCGCGGACTGGGTTGCCCTCACCGGCGCGCGCGGATGACCGATCGCTACGCGCGCCAGATCGCCCTGCCCGAAGTCGGCCCGAGCGGCCAGGCCCGACTCGCCGCGGCCCGCGTGCTGGTGGTCGGCGCCGGCGGCCTCGGCTGTCCCGTGTTGCACTACCTGGCCGCCGCCGGCATCGGCCGGCTGATCGTGGTCGACCCCGACCGCGTCGAAGAAAGCAACCTGCACCGGCAACCGCTCTACACGATGGCCGACATCGGCGCACGCAAGGTGGACGCGGCGCGCGCTGCGCTGCTGCGCCTGAACCCGGACATCGCGGTGGAGGCGCTGGCGCAACGGCTGACGCCGGGCAACGCGACGGCGCTGGTCGGCGCCGCCGACATCGTCGTCGATGCCGCGGACAGTCTCGCCGCCACCTACGTCCTGAGCGACGCCTGCCTGCAACAGCACACGCCCCTGATCAGCGCGTCGGCGGTCGGCCTGGCCGGCTACGTCGCCGGCTTCTGCGCCGGCGCACCCAGCTACCGCGCGGTGTTTCCCGAGATGCCCGCACGCGCCGCCAGCTGCAGCAGCACCGGCGTGCTGGGCAGCGTGGTCGGCCTGCTCGGCAGCCTGCAGGCGCAGTTCGTGCTGCAGTGGCTGCTGGACATCGAACCCTCGCCGCTGGGCCGACTGACGAATTTCGACGCCGGCCGGCTGGCGTTCGGCGGCTTCGATTTCTACCATGCCGGCGAACCCGAAGGCGAGCTGCTGCGCTTCATCGACGTCGATGACGTCATGCCCCGTGACGTCGTGATCGATCTGCGCAGCCTTGACGAAGCGCCGACCTCGCCGCTGGCAAACGCCTTGCGCTTCACCGCCGAACGCATCGCCGAATTCGCTGCCGGATACCCTCCCACCAACCACCGTGTGGTGCTGTGCTGCCAAAGCGGCTTGCGCGCATGGCGCGCCGCCCGACAGCTGCAATCCCGTGGCTACCGCCAACTGGCGCTGGTGACGCTCGCCGGCCTGCCGTCGTGACGCGCAGACGCGTGACGACGGCAGCCGGCGTGCTCTCCATCGCCGGCTCCGACTCCTGCGGCGGCGCCGGCATCCAGGCCGACCTGAAGACCTTCGCCGCCTTCGGCGTCGACGGGGCTACCGCGGTGACTGCGGTCACCGCGCAGAACACCAGGGGCATCCGCGCCGTACAGGCGATGTCCGCCGCGATGGTGCACGCGCAACTGGACGCCGTGTTCGACGAGATCGACGTGCGCGCCGTGAAGCTGGGCATGCTGGCCAACGCCGATATCGTCGCGGCCGTGGCCAGACAGCTGGAGCGCCGCCGCCCGCCCTTCGTGGTCATCGACCCGGTGCTCATCGCCACCTCGGGCACCCGACTGCTGGACGAGGGCGCGCTGCACCTGCTGCGCTCGCGCCTGCTGCCGCTGGCCGATTGCCTTGCGCCGAACCTGGCCGAAGCGGCTGCATTGCTCGGCACGACGTGTGCTCAAGGCGAGCCGGACATGGCGGCGCAGGGCCGCGCCCTGCTCGCGCTCGGGGCGCGCGCGGTGCTGATGAAGGGCGGCCATGCCGCGCTGCCGGAAGCGGTCGACCTGCTGGTTACCGCCGACGGCACGCAACGCTTCGCCGCGGCATGGGTGGACACCGGCGAACTGCACGGCACCGGCTGCATGCTCTCGGCGGGCATCGCGGCCGGCATGGCCCGTGGCGATCCGCTGGCCGATGCCGTTGGTCGCGCGAAAGCCCATGTGCGAGCCGTGCTTGTGGGTCGCCAGCATGGGCCGTCTTCATCTCAAGCGGCAGGAAGCGAAGCCCGGGGCGGCAAAGACCAGTCGATCGGCGACTGACCGCGGCTTTCCAGGTAGCGGTTGGCCGCGGAGAAATGGCCGCAGCCGAGGAAGCCGCGGTGCGCCGACAGCGGCGAGGGGTGCACCGACTTCAGCACGCAGTGGCGAGCCTGGTCGATCAGCTGGCCCTTGCGCTGCGCGTAGCTGCCCCACAGCAGGAACACGATGCCTTCGCGCTCGCGGTTGAGCGCATCGATCGCCGCATCGGTGAAGCCTTCCCAGCCCTTGCCCTGGTGCGCGCCGGCGCGGCCCTCCTCCACCGTCAGCACGCTGTTGAGCAGCAGCACACCACGGTCGGCCCAGGGCGTCAGGCAACCATGATCGGAGCGCGCGATGCCGAGGTCGCGCTGGATTTCCTTGAAGATGTTGTCCAGCGACGGCGGCACCCGCACACCGGGGCGCACCGAGAAGCACAGGCCGTGCGCCTGGCCGGGGCCGTGGTAGGGGTCCTGTCCCAGGATCACCACCCGCACCGCCTCGAACGGCGTATGCGCGAATGCGGAAAAAATCTCCGGCCCGGGCGGATAGATGCGCTTGCCGTGATGGATCTCGTCGCGCAGGAAGGCCGCCAGCGCCTGCATGTCCGGACGCTGCAGGTAGTCGCCGATACGCGCGAGCCACGAGGGTTCCAGCCGGACCTTCGCCGCCCCGCTCATGCCTCGGCCGTGTGCTCGCGCAGGTGCCTGGCCACGCGCAACTGGAACAGCACCTTGGTGATCAGCAACTTTTCCTCGACCGGTTTCTCGACCAGGTCGTTGGCGCCGGACTTGATCAGCGCGGCCTGGTTGGCCGGGTTCTCGTCGCCGGTCATCACCAGCACCGGCAGCCGGCCCTTGCCGTAACCGAACTCGTTGCGGATGTGTTCGAGCAGGTCGCCGCCGGTCAGTTCGCCCTTCAGGCTGACGTCGGTCAGCACCACGTCGGCACCCACCTCGCCCTGCGCGCGCGAGGTTTCCATCAGCGCCAGCGCATCTTCCACGCTGACCACGTGACGCACGGTAAGACCGACCTTCTCCAGCATGCGGCGGGTGGCCAGCGCCACCACGCGGCTGTCTTCGACATACAGCACCACACCCTCGGCGCTGGTGTCCGGGCTCACATAGCCGCGGATGAATTCCGCCAGCGCCTGGAAGCCCAGCGACTTGTCGAAATAATCGGTGACGTGCTCGCCCAGCGAGCGGCTGTGCAGGCGTCCCTCGACGTCACCGGAAACCACCACGATCGGCACATAGGTCTGCGGCGCCGACTCGCGCACGAAACGCGCCAGCTCCAGCCCGTCCATGTCGGGCAGCCGCAGCGCGATGGTGATGAAATCGAACACGCCCTCGCCAAGCACCTGCTGTGCCTCGGCGCCGCTGCCGCAACCGACCACCTCGACCCCGGGCAGCTCGGCCTGCAGCACCCGGGTGATCAACTGCCGCACCACGCGCGAACCGTCGACCACCAGCACCCGCGGTGCGTCGGTGAGCAGACGGCTGCTGATCTTCGTACTCATTGCTTGGCTCATCCACTTGACCCGTGGCCATCCCCGGCCAGAGAACCTGCAAGCGCATCCCCTGCACAAGCCTGAAAGAGCATAGTGCACCGAATGCCGCCCCCGGCGCTGCGATTCACGTCACCGCTCCCAGCCCGCCTTGCGCAATTGCCAGGCACTGACCAGGCGCGCGCCGAGCCAGCCCAGCGCCGCGGCAACCAGTGGCACCGCCAGCAGCAACCACGCCGGCAGGCCGCCGACCTGCAGCCTGTCATCATAGGCGTGACTCAGCCGGGCCACCGGCGCGGCCAGCGTCCATTCGATCAGCACCGCCACGCAGGCGGCCAGCACGCCGCTGAACAGGCCATACCAGATCCCCGCATACAGATACGGCCGCCGGATGAAGGCGCCGCTGGCGCCGACCAGCAGCAGCACGCCGATCTCCTCGCTGCGACTGGCGATGTCCACCCGCACCGTGTTGCCCACCACCAGCAGGGCGGCCAGGGCCAGCAGCGAGGCCAGTACCAGCACCACGCGATTGCCCACGCCCAGCAACGCGTCCAGGCGCTGGCGCCAGGTTCCGCTGTCCTGCACCAGCTCGACGCCGTGCATGCCGCGCACGTCCACCACCAGCTGTTCCAGCGCCTGCGCCGTGATCCCGTCGCGCGGCTGCAGTTGCAGCACATAGGGCAGCGGATTGTCGTCCAGCGTCTGCAGCGCGCCGGAGAAACCCTGCATCTTCGCCAGTTCGTCCATGCCCTGCTGCGGAGTCTTCACGCTGACCGCGGCCAGCTCGGGCCGGTCGCCGATCTGTTTCGCCAGCAACTGTGCCTGCGAGGCGCCCTGCCCCGGCTGCAGGAACACGCTGATCGACTGGCTCTGGCCCAACGCCTGACCGAGCTGCTGCACGTTGCCCAGCAGCAGGTAGAACGCCAGCGGCAAGGCCAGCGCCAGCCCCATCACGGCGATCGTCAGCAGGCTGCCCAGCGGACGCGATGCCAGCCGGCGCAGGCTGGAGCCGGCACTCCAGCGGTGGTGTTCCTGCCAGCTGCCGAAACGGCTGCCGCGGCTGTGGCCGTTGCGCTGCGGGGCATCCGCCGCCACCCGCACGGATCCGGAAGACTCGCTCACAACACCTCCTGCGCCGCGAGGTCCGCGACCAGCCGGCCATGGTCCAGCACGATCACCCGCTTCTTCATGCGCTTGATCAGCGGCAGGTCGTGGCTGGCGATCAGCACGGTGGTGCCGACCTGCTGGAATTCGTCGAACAGGCCCATGATTTCCACCGCCAGTTGCGGGTCGAGGTTGCCGGTCGGTTCGTCGGCGATCAGCAGGCTGGGTCGCGCCACGATGGCGCGGGCGATGCCGACGCGCTGCTGCTCGCCGGTGGACAGCGTGGCCGGCAGCTGCCGTTCGTAGGCGAGCAGGCCGACCTTCTCCAGCGCCGCGCGCACCCGTCGCGCACGCTCGGCCCGGGCGATGCCGCCGATCACCAGCGGCAGCTCGACATTGGCGAACACGCTGCGATCGAGCAGCAGGCGATGATCCTGGAACACCATGCCCAGGTGCCGACGCCACTTCGGTATGCCGCTGTGACGGATCTTCGCCAGGCTCTTGCCGTCCACGCTGATCGTGCCGTGCGATGGCCGTTCGATCAGCCCCAGCAGTTTCAGCAAGGTGCTCTTGCCGGCGCCGGAATGCCCGGTGACGAAGGCCATCTCGCCCGTGGGCACCTCGAACGACAACTGCGAGAGCGCCTCGTGGCCGCCCTCGTAGCGTTTGCTGACCTGGTCGAATTGGATCACCGAGCGTCCCCGAGCCTGCGTTGCTTCGTATCAACCGCAAGGATAAGGGATGCCGGCATCAAGATGACGTCTTGCCACGCCGATCCGCCGCGGTTGATTCGGAACGCGGCGGAACGGGAGCGGGCCGCGGGCCCGCCCCGGTCGGGCTTCAGCGGCCGGTAAACAGCTTCGTCAGGCGGCGGAACAGGCCCGGCTTCTGCGGATGGGCCTGCTCGACGGCCTTGCCCGAGGTCACCGCCACCTGGCGCGAGGGCCGGCTGTGCGCGGGGCTCTCGGTGGGCTGGGTGACGTTGCGCTCGCGCGGCGGGCGACGCTCGCCACGCGGGGCGCGATTGCCCTCGGCGACGGCGCCGGTCTGGCCGTTGGTGGCCACGCCGTCGGCCGGCGCACCTTCACGGCGACGATTGCGGCCACCACGACGACGACGCGGCTTGCGCGCGCCTTCGGCGGCGACATCGCCACCGGCACCGGCGACCGCCTCGGTCTTGTGCACGGCCACGGCCACCGGCTGTTCGCTGGCGACGGCCGTCTCGGTGGCGGGCTTGCGCTCGCGCGGCGGCCGCGACGCGCCGCCGCTGCGGGGACCGCGGCCACGCTCGCCGCCACGGCTGGAATCACTGCCGCGCCGGGGCTTCTCGCCCGGACGCGGCGGCACCACGTCACCGAACTCGGCGCTGTCGGCAGCGGCATTCGCGGCAAACTCGGCGTCGACCGCGCGCGGCTTCGGCATCACCAGCAGGTCGGGGTCCATCGATGCGACGGGGATGCTCTGCCCGATATACGTCTCGATATCCGGCAGCGACATCGCGTACAGGTCGCAGGCGAAACTGATCGCGTCGCCCTCGGCACCGAGCCGGGCGGTGCGGCCGATGCGGTGCACGTAATCCTCGGCATCGTGCGGCAAGTCGTAGTTGAACACGTGGCTGACCGCCGGGATGTGCAGGCCGCGGGCGGCCACGTCGGTGGCGACCAGGATGTCCAGCTGGCCTTCCTGGAAGCGCTGCAGCAGCTTCTGCCGCTTCAGCTGCGGCACGTCGCCGGAGATCGCGCCGACGCGGCAGCCGTGACGCTTCACCCGCTCGGTGATCCGTTCGGCGGCCGCCTTGGTGTTGACGAAGATGATGCTGCGGCTCGGCTGGTGCCTGTCTATCAGGTTCAGCAGCAGCGGCATCTTTTCTTCCTTGGCCGGGAAGTAGACGACCTGGCGCACCTTGTCGGCGGTGACGTTGTCGCTTTCCACCACCAGCTTCTCGGCCTCGTGCATGTGCTCGTAGGCCAGCTCCAGCACGCGATGGCTCAAGGTGGCGGAGAACAGCAGCACTTGGCGCTGTTCGCGCGGCGGCAGCTTGCGGAAGATGAAGCGCACGTCCTTGATGAAGCCGAGGTCGAACATGCGGTCGGCCTCGTCGATCACCATCACCTCGACGCTGTGGAGGTTGAACACGCCCTGCTTGTGGTAGTCGAGCATCCGGCCCGGGGTGGCGATGATGATGTCGCAGCCGTCCTTCAGCTGCTGGCGCTGCTTGTCGTAGTCGACGCCGCCATAGATCAGTGCAGTCTTCAGGCCGGTGTGCTGGCCGATGTTGCGCGCGTCCTTGTCGATCTGGATCGCCAGTTCGCGGGTCGGCGCGATGATCAGCGCACGCGGGTCGCTGTCCTTGCGCTCGGCCACGGCGGGCGTGGTCAGCAGGCGGTTCATCAGCGCGACCAGGAAGGCGCAGGTCTTGCCGGTGCCGGTCTGCGCCTGGCCGGCGACGTCGCGACCGGCCAGCGCCAGCGGCAGGGTCATCTCCTGGATCGGCGTGCAGCGGGTGAAGCCGCTGTCGTCCAGGCCCTGCTGCAGCAGCGGATGAAGATCGAAGTTGGTGAAGAAGGTTTCGGTGAGTACGGTTTGGGACATATGGGGAATTCGGGACCTTGGCCTGACGGCGGCGTGATGCGCTGCACCCGTTTCGGCGGCCGAACCTCGGCGCGAAACGGTGCAGGACGGGGTGCGCGATGCGCAGCGAAGCGTTCAATCGTCAGGGCCAACAGGCTCGCGACGCGGGGGAGGCTGCCTGGCAGAGTGCCAGCGGCTGCGGCTGCGCAGATTTGGTCAACTTTCCCGTTCCCTTCGTTGAACAGCTGCGGCTGTTCGCCTCAGGCGGTCGGAAAACCTGGCCAAATCTGCATTGCCTCGCTCGCTGGACCTCTGCCATCCAGATTCCCGCGACGCCGTCCTTGCCGGCGGTCTGACAGGCGGCCTGGAAGGCCACCCTTGAATCGTGCCCGGAGTTGCGCTGGAATGAAGATCTGCCGTCCCGGCAAGACCTGTTTCCGGCTCAACCCGCGCTTCGTGGGCGCCTGAGTGTAGCCGATGACGGCCCCGCCCGTCGTCACTCCTTGTTTTTCCGCCCCGACCACCCCATTGTTTTCGGCCTGCCAGTTCTGGCCCCCCTGCCACGGAGATCCCCGGTGAGCGACCTGATTACCCATGTGAACGACGACGCCTTCGAAGAGCAGGTGCTCAAGTCCGAAACCCCCGTGCTGCTGGATTTCTGGGCGGAATGGTGCGGTCCGTGCAAGGCCATCGCGCCGATGCTGGACGAGCTGGCCAGCCAGTACGAAGGCAAGCTGCGCATCGTCAAGGTCAACATCGACCAGAACCAGCAGACCCCGCGCACCTACGGCGTACGCGGCATCCCGACCCTGATGGTGTTCAAGAACGGCAAGGTCGAGGCGACCCAGATCGGCGCCGTCAGCAAGGGTCAGCTGACCCAGATGATCGACAAGGCCATCTGATCCACCCGTTGCAGATCCGTCATCCGCAGCCTGTCCGGCGCCGCCCGGCAGGCTCGCGAGGCTTTACGCCGAACCACGACGGGTGCTAGATTCCTCGCGTCCGTCGGGACAGTCCTGTCCCCTTGCGCCCTCCGCGCGACGCACACCCTCCCTCCTGTAATTCAACGGCGCCCCGCGAGGATTGCCCGTGTCCGATACCGATAACAAAATTCCGAACGACGCCAAAAGTGTCGACACCAGGCCCGTGGTCGAGGGCAAGCCCGAGCCGCGCGCCCGCGCGCCCCGGCGCAGCGCCGCGGCAATCGCCGCGGCGAACGCCGAGAAGGCTGCCGGCGGCGAAAAGGCCGCGGCGCCAGCGCCTGCTCCGGCACCTGTTCCGGCACCCGCGCCAGCACCTGCCCAGGCGAGCCTGCCGATGACCACGACCGAACCCGCCGCGCCGCGCGCAGCGCAGGAACCGCGCGACAATGCCGGCCAGCAGAACGGCCAGCAGAATGCGCCCTCGTCGAATCCGAACCAGGCCGCGAACCAGGGCGGACAGAACCCGGCAGCGGCGCCCGGGGCCAACCCGAATCCGAATCCGAATGGCGGCCAGAACAATGGCGCCCGCGAAGGTCGTGGTCGCCGCCGGCGCAACGAACGCGGTGACCGCGGCGAGCGCAACAACCAGCAGCAGGGGCGTCCGCAGAACCATCCGCGGCCCAACCCGAACGGCCTGCCGATGGACGACGACAACGCCGATCCGGGCAGCGACACCCGCCTGATCAACCTCACCGAGCTCAAGCGCATGAAGGCGCCGCAACTGCTCGAGTTCGCCGAGTCGCTGGGCGTGCACGAAGGCGTCGCCCGCGCCCGCAAGCAGGACGTGATCTTCAACGTGCTCAAGGCGCACGCCCGCTCCGGCGGCGGCATCTGGGCCGAAGGCGTGCTGGAAATCCTGCAGGACGGCTTCGGCTTCCTGCGCTCGGCCGACGAGTCGTACCTGGCCGGCCCGGACGACATCTACGTGTCGCCCAGCCAGATCCGCCGCTTCAACCTGCGCACCGGCGACTACATCACCGGGCGCGTGCGCCATCCGAAGGAAGGCGAGCGCTACTTCGCCATGCTGCGCGTCGACGACATCAACGGCGATCCGCCGGAGGCGTCGAAGAACAAGATGCTGTTCGAGAACCTCACCCCGCTGTTCCCGCGCAAGGCGTTCAAGCTGGAGCGCGGCAACGGATCGAGCGAGGACATCACCGGCCGCATCCTCGACCTGATCGCACCGATCGGCAAGGGCCAGCGCGGCCTGATCGTCTCCCAGCCGAAATCCGGCAAGACGATGATGCTGCAGAACATCGCCCAGGCGATCCAGTACAACCATCCCGAATCGCACCTGATCATGCTGCTGATCGACGAGCGTCCGGAGGAAGTCACCGAGATCGCCCGCACCGTGCGCGCCGAGGTCATCAGCTCCACCTTCGACGAGCCGGCCGTGCGCCACGTGCAGGTCGCCGAGATGGTGATCGAGCGCGCCAAGCGCCTGGTCGAGCACAAGAAGGACGTGATCATCCTGCTCGACTCGATCACCCGCCTGGCACGAGCCTACAACACCGTGATCCCCAGCTCCGGCAAGGTGCTCACCGGCGGCGTGGACGCGAACGCGCTGCAGCGCCCGAAGCGCTTCTTCGGCGCCGCGCGCAACGTCGAGGAAGGCGGCAGCCTGACCATCATCGCCACCGCGCTGACCGAAACCGGCAGCAAGATGGACGAGGTGATCTACGAGGAGTTCAAGGGCACCGGCAACATGGAAGTGCACCTGTCCCGCCGCATCTCCGAGAAGCGCGTCTATCCGGCGATCGACATCAACCGTTCCGGCACCCGCCGCGAGGACCTGCTGATCGAGCCGGACATGCTGGCCAAGATCTGGATCCTGCGCAAACTGCTGCACCCGATGGACGAGTTGAGCGCGATGGAATTCATGCTCGACAAGATGAAGAACACCAAGTCCAACGACGAGTTCTTCAACTCCATGAAGCGCTGAAGAACAGGGCCGGCCATGCCGGCCCTGTTTGTTCGTGGCGATGGCTTCGGGCGATGCGCGGAGCCATCGGCATGGCGGTGAAAAGGATCTTCGTGATCAATCTCCCTCGTCCTTCGCCCTCCGGCGGACATGCCAACAATTTCGACGGGCTGCGGCTGGTCGCCTCGCTGATGGTGCTGGCCTCGCACCAGTTCGTGCTGCTCGGCCTGCATGAGGCCACCCTGGCCGAAGGCATGACGCTCGGCTCGATCGCGGTCGCGATGTTCTTCACCATGAGTGGCTACCTGGTCACCGAGAGCTGGTACCACGACCCGCACATCATGCGTTTCGCCATGCGCCGGTTCCTGCGCATCTGGCCTGCGCTGATCGTCGCCACCCTGGTCATCGTGGTCGCCGCAGCCGCGCTCACCAGCTTGCCGCTGCACGACTACTTCGGCCGCGAGACCCGTCGCTTCATCACCTTCAATGCCCAGTTGCGCGGCTACTACACGCTGCCGGGCGTATTCGCCACGGCGCCGGCCAGCGCGATCCTGTCGGCGGTCAATGGCAGCTGGTGGACGATACCCCTGGAGGCGAAATGCTATGCCTATGTCGCCGTGCTCGGCGCCATCGGCCTGCGCCGGAGGATCTTCAGCCTGCTTGCGCTGCTCGTGGTCGCGGTGATGTACGTCAAGACGCTGCCCGGGCACTCCCGCGACAACAGCTTCGACAACCTCTGCTACTTCTACACGGCGTTCTTCCTGGGCGGCGTCTGCGCGCGCCAGTACGCCGTCGAGATCAGTCGGCGGCGCCTGATCGTGGCGGTTGGCGCGGCGGCCTGCCTGCTGGCCGCCGCCCTGCTGCAACACGCGCGACTGGCGCAATGGGCGGTGCTGGTACCGTTCACCCTGTGGTTCGGACAGCAAAGCACGCCGGGACTGCGTTCGGCGGCCCGCTTCGGCGACCTGTCCTACGGCGCCTATCTGTACGCCTACTTCGTGCAACAGCTCAGCGTGCATCTGTGGCCGGCGCCGCCTTCGTATCCGGCCACGGCAACCGTGGCCGCCGTCACCACCCTGCTGGTGGCATGGTGCTCGTGGCATGCGGTGGAGGCCCCGGCGCTGGCGCTGAAACGGCGACTCCGCGCCTGGTTCCCCGACTCCGCCCCCTGACCGAGCACACGAGGCCAGCAGCTGATCCAGCGCAGGGCGTACCCGGCTGCGTGGTGCTCCAATATGCCGTCCGGCCCGTATGCCACCAGACCCCTTTTCGTCGACATACGTCGCCCCCATAGTGTCGGCTCCCCCAGCGAGGCCTTGCCCGTGTCCATACCCAGTGCCGTGAAGAGCATCCCGATCGCGGGTCGCCAGCAGCTTGCGGATTACCTCGCTGCGGGCGAGAAGCCCCGCGAAGCCTGGCGCATCGGCACCGAGCACGAGAAGTTCGGCTTCCGCACCGACGACCTGCGCCCGCCCACCTTCGAGGGCGATCGCGGCATCAAGGTCCTGCTGGAGACGCTGGCCACCCGCTACGGCTGGGACGTGGCGCGCGAGGGCGAGAACCCGGTCGCGCTGTCGCGCAACGGCGCCTCGATCACGCTGGAGCCTGCCGGTCAGCTGGAACTGTCCGGCGCGATGCTGGAGACGATCCACCAGACCTGCTGCGAGGTGAACTCGCATCTGAAGGACGTGCGCTCGGTGGCCGACGAGCTCGGCCTGGGCTTCCTCGGCATGGGCTTCCAGCCGAAGTGGCGCCGCGACGAGATGCCGTGGATGCCCAAGGGCCGCTACAAGATCATGCGCGAGTACATGCCCAAGGTCGGCTCGCTCGGCCTGGACATGATGACGCGCACCTGCACGGTGCAGGTGAACCTGGACTTCTCGTCCGAAGCGGACATGATCAGGAAATTCCGCACCAGCCTCGCATTGCAGCCGATCGCCACCGCGCTGTTCGCCGACTCGCCGTTCACCGAGGGACGTCCAAACGGCTATCTGTCGTATCGCTCGCACATCTGGACCGATACCGATGCGGATCGCACCGGCATGCTCGACTTCGTCTTCGCCGACGGCTTCGGCTACGAGCGCTACGTCGATTACATCCTCGACGTGCCGATGTACTTCAGCCTGCAGAACGGCCAGTACCTCGACCTTGCCGGCCAGGACTTCAAGAAGTTCATGACCGGCGAACTGGCCGCGCTGCCCGGCACGCACGCCACCATGAAGGACTTCGCCGACCACCTCACCACGGCCTTCCCGGAAGTGCGCCTGAAGCAGTACCTGGAAATGCGCGGCGCCGATGGCGGTCCGTGGAACCGGCTGTGTGCGCTGCCCGCGTTCTGGGTCGGCCTGCTCTACGACCAGGAAGCGCTGGATGCCGCCTGGGACCTGGTCAGGGACTTCTCACCGGTCGAGCGCCATGCCCTGCGCGACGGCGTGCCGAAGCATGCGCTGAAGCTGCCATTCCGCGGCGGCACGGTGCGCGACCTGGCCGAGGAAGCCCTGAAGATCGCCGCCCACGGCCTCAAGCGGCGCGCCCGTCTCAACAAGCACGGTGCCGACGAAAGCATCTTCCTCGAACCGCTGATCGAGATCGTGCAGGCCAACCAGACCCCGGCCGAACGCAAGCTGGAACTGTTCCATGGCGCGTGGAACGGCAGCGTCGATCCGGTATTCCGCGAATTCGCCTACTGAAAAATTTGCGCCCTCCCCTGCTCGCAGGGGAGGGCCGGGTGGGGTCCGCTCCTGATCTTGTTCGCCAGTCCGGACACGCAGGTTCCGGACAGTTTCGATGAAGGCGCCTGATTGCCTCTGCCCGCCTGATCAGAACGAGCCCTGCTCCACCATCGACCAGGCGACCGATTCACCGGCGCGCATCGGCTTGCACACCGATCCGGCAAACGGATAGCTGTCCGGCACGACCCACGCCTTGCGCTCCAGCACGACGCGTTCGGTGTTGCGCGGCAGCCGATAGAAGTCCGGCCCATGGAAACTGGCAAACGCCTCCAGCTGATCCAGTCGGCCTGCCTGCTCGAACGCCTCGGCGTACAACTCCAGCGCCGCGTGCGAGGTGTACAAACCCGCACAACCGCAGCTCGTCTCCTTCGCCTCGCGCGAATGCGGCGCGCTGTCCGTGCCGAGGAAGAAATGGGTGTCGCCGCTGGTCGCTGCCTGCAGCAACGCCGCGCGATGCGTCTCTCGCTTGAGGATAGGCGCGCAGTAGTTGTGTGGACGGATGCCGCCTTCGAACAACGCATTGCGGTTGAGCAACAGGTGATGCGCGGTGATGGTGGCCGCCACATTGGCCGGCGCTCGGCGCACGAATTCGACGGCATCGCGGGTTGTGATGTGCTCCAGCACCATGCGCAGCGCCGGGAAGCGCTCGCGCAGCGGCAGCAAGTGTCGTTCGATGAAAACCCGCTCGCGATCGAAGATATCAATATCCGGATCAGTGACCTCACCATGCAGCAGCAGGGGCAGCTCGTGCTTCTCCATCGCCTCGATCACGGCGTACACCCGCGACAACTCGCGGACGCCGGAGTCGGAATTGGTGGTGGCACCGGCCGGGTAATACTTCACCGCAAACACGCTATTGCTGGCCCTGGCCCGGGCGATCTCCTCGGCCGGCGTGTTCTCGGTGAGGTACAGCGTCATCAGCGGCTGGAAGCTTGAGCCTTTCGGCAGGCTGGCCAGAATCCTTGCTCGATAGGCTTCGGCCTGAACCACTGTCGTCATCGGTGGCTTCAGGTTCGGCATCACGATGGCGCGGGCGAAACGCTCGGCGGTGTGGCCGATCACGGAAGCCAGCGCGTCGCCGTCGCGGAGGTGGAGGTGCCAGTCGTCGGGGCGGGTGATTTCTAGGCGCGTTGGCGTCATGGCTAGCGGACTCGGGTTGCAATCAGATTTGGCAATGGTATCGCGCTGACGTGATCCGAGCTTCTGTGCTCACTGATCGTCGTTAGAAGCAGAGCTTTCGTCCTCCTGCGGAGGGCGAGTTACTTCTCGTTTGCTTGTCCAAACGAGAAGTAACCAAGAGGAAAGGACACCCCGCTTCCGCGCCTTGCGGGCATCCTGCCCGCAAGGTCCGCGTGCGGGCTACGGGGTTTGTCGACAGGGCATCCTGCCCTGACGCCAAACTGGCCGGCATCCCTGCCGGTCACCCTTCGGGCTGATCCTCCACCCGCCCGCCGCTGCAGAGGGGCCCCGGGTAGAGCAGCGGGCCATCCTGGCCCGCACTCGGTGATAGAGCCTAAGAGCCAGAACCAGAGCGAAGCGTCGCTTCGCTTCGCTGCCGCTGTTGCTCTGGCTGTTGATTTGGCAGTTCTGAAGAGTGCGGGCCACGATGGCCCGCTGCTTTACCGGGGTCCCTTGTGCGGCGGTGAGACGGGGTCGACAGGCCGCGCAGCGGGCGTTGCCAGGGATGGCAACGCCTTTTCGC
>NZ_AJXT01000031.1 GCF_000264295.1 Rhodanobacter spathiphylli B39
TGACATTTGCATGGGGAACATGCAATGTGAAAGTAATGAAGGTGGCGGTGGCGACCCATATGCCGGGCACTTCTATGTTCAAGATCAGGAGGCTGGCGCCATACAGGAAGGTGAGACGCAGGATCAGCAAGCGATCGCGGCGGCAGCACCGTACGTGTATGGGGCCGCAAGCATGATCCCTGGCCTAAGTTTGGTGCAGTGTGTGGCAGAGGGATGTAGTGGAACCGATTGGGCGCTTGCCACTATCGCTGTTATTCCTGTTGAGGGGGAGGCGGCTACGGCGGCCAAGGCGCTTGAAAAGACTGCTGACTTGGCGAAGGGGGCAGCGGCAGCGGAACGTGGCCTGTGGAAGATCACGCAAGAGGGTACAGAGCGAGTTGTCCGCAGCGACAGATTTGGCAAGATCTACAAAAGTGAATCAGATGGCCTGTGGTGGGCGAGAGATACAGCAGGACATGGCGGATCTGAATGGAAGGTATTTCGCGAAAGTTCGAAGGGGCTTGAGTGGTATCGCGATGCCGACAAGTATGGTGACTTCATTGTTGGCAAGCACAAAGGCGATGTAGGTAAGTTCATTCCATGGAAAGAGCTCGCCGGGAGCGCATTTTGATTACCTCAGCCGAACAGTTCGTCCGACTAAGAAACAGTGACGTGCCCGCGGAATACTCGCTGGCTGCGGAGGATGAAGCACCAGTAGCCGTCTGGCTCGATGTGATTTCGCGCTTTCCCGAGATGCGGGAGTGGGTTGCTTACAACAAGACCGTTCCAATCGAAATTCTTGCGGTGCTCGCTCATGATGAATCGGCTTCAGTGCGGCTAACAGTGGCTGACAAACGAAAATTGACCCTTGAACTTTTTGACCTCCTGGCTCATGACCAGGATGAATTGGTTCGTCAACGGATCGCATACAACAAGAAGGCCCCCTTGCAATTGCTAGAGCGACTGTCAGTTGATGTGTCGCCACTTGTGCGCGATGCTGCTATGAAGCACCTTGGGAAGCGCGGCTCCTAATAAAGACTCAGGCCAGAGAAAGACTTTGAAGAAAGACGCAGCAATTTAAGGAGACGGTGAGCTGGGGCGACTCCG
>NZ_AJXT01000032.1 GCF_000264295.1 Rhodanobacter spathiphylli B39
GGCCTCTCTTTACTCCGGGCATCCTGCCCTCCGCCCTTCGGGCCGGCTTCGCCGTTCGCGCCGCTCCTGCGGCGCAGTGGGCCACGTTTCTCTGGCCAAACAGAGAAAGGTGGCTCGGCTGCCGCAGGCAGACGAAAGCTCTTGGCTGCTCAGATCGCCAGCCAGACGTAGAAGTACAGCGTGTTGTTGGCGCTGGCGCTGCGCCCTGCCCCATCGATGTTGTGCACCAGCGCGCTGAAGCGCGTGAAGTACGTGTACTGCAGGCCCAGCCGCACGTTGGCCCAGGGTTGGTGCCACGAGGTGGCTTCGCCGAACGGGTTGTAGTTGAACTCGATGGATTCGCCGCGCGTATCGGGCGAGCCGTTGTTGCCGTACAGGGTGAGATCGTTGCTGCCGTTGTCGACGAACGAGGCCAGCGTCACGCCGTAGGTATTGCGGTACCAGTAACTTCCCTTGAGATTGAATGCCTGCAGGCTGTTGTGCAGGTGATCGGCGCCGCCGTCGGCGTAGGTGGCATCCAGCCGCTGCTGCTCGCTCACGTACAGCGCGTCCGCGGTGAAGCCGTGATCGCCCCGGGTGTACTGGTAGCTGGCATCCAGCCCGATGTCGCGAAAGCGGTCACTGGGTCCGGGCACGGCCACCGCATCACCGGCGAAGTTGGCGCCGACCAGGCTCCGGTGCAGGCTCAGCAGGAAGCCGCCGATGGAGAGATCCCCGGCAGGCATCTGCCATGTGTAGGCGGCACGCGCATACGGGGCGATGCCGCTCACGCGGCCGTCGTAACCGGCGTTTACCCGGCGCAGGAACGATGGTGACAGCGAGCGATAGCCGCCAGCCTCCACATACCAGGCACCGTCCACTTGCATGTAGGCACTGGCACCGATGGCTTGGCCGCCCAGGCCGCCGAACAGCATCGGCTGCGCCGGCGCACCGGGCGCCAGATCCGCCGAGAGGTAGGGATACATCCACGCTGGTGCGGTGTTGAACACGTCACTGACGGTGGGGTTGTTGTTGATCGAAATGCCCCAGATGCCGCTGTGGCTGCCGCGACTGAACGCGCGTGCATAGCGCAGGTCCATGTTGTCCCAGCCGAGCAACCCGCCGTTCTCGGAATAGGTGGCCTGGGCGAATACACCGATGTGCTCGCTCAACCGCCCGGCCAGAAACACCGAGGCCTGCTGCAATTCGGCGTTGTCGTTGCGGCCGAAGCCCTTGGCGGGAACGTCGGCCTGCGCTTTCTGCGTATGCGTGAACGACTCCACCAGCATCGCCGACAACGGCAGCGACTTCCCGTCGCCGACCTTCATGGTGTAACCCAGCAACTTGAACTGCCGCCCGAACTGGGTGAGTTGCGGGCCGAATGCGCCAACGTGGCAGGCCACACAGGCGAGCCGGGTCTGTCGCGCATAGGCGGGTATTGCCAGTGCCAGGTCGGGCATGACCGCCAACCACACCAGCGCGACCAGCAGCATCCACCGTCGCGGCAGGTGCGTCGACACGAACTGGCCACCAATGTGGCCCTTGCCATGACCGTTCATCAGCGTTCGCTCCGTCACCGGCAGGAAGACGTCGCCAGCCTGCGCCGATGGATGCACCACGAGTTGACTTCGATCAAGCAAGCCGAAGAATGACGCAGCAGGCTTCCGCCACGCCGGTGGGCAACGCCCGCAAATACTTTCGAACCCGGCGATCCGCGCCGGTGGCGAACGAATCTTGCGCAGCGGTTACGAGGCCGTACCACCCACCGTCATCGAATCAATCTTCAGCGTCGGCTGCCCCACGCCCACCGGCACACTCTGCCCGTCCTTGCCGCACACGCCCACGCCTTCATCCAATGCCAGGTCATTGCCGATCATCGACACCCGATTGAGCACATCCGGCCCGGAACCGATCAGCGTCGCGCCCTTCACCGGACGGGTGATGCGGCCGTCCTCGATCAGGTACGCCTCGGAGGCGGAGAAGGTGAACTTGCCGTTGGTGATGTCGACCTGGCCGCCGCCGAAGTTCGGCGCGTACAGGCCCTTCTTCACCGAGCGGATGATTTCCTGCGGATCGTGCTGACCAGCCAGCATGTAGGTGTTGGTCATGCGCGGCATCGGCAGCGCGGTGAAGGATTCGCGGCGACCGTTGCCGGTGGGGGCCATGCCCATCAGGCGCGCGTTGAGCTTGTCCTGCATATAGCCTTTCAGAATGCCATCCTCGATCAGGGTGGTGCACTCGGTGGGCGTGCCTTCGTCGTCGATGCTCAGCGAGCCGCGGCGGCCGGCCAGGGTGCCGTCGTCGACGATGGTGACGCCTTTCGCGGCCACGCGCTGGCCGATGCGGCCGGAGAACGCGGAGCTGCCCTTGCGGTTGAAGTCGCCTTCCAGGCCGTGGCCGATCGCCTCGTGCAGCAGCACGCCGGGCCAGCCGGGGCCGAGCACCACGGTCATCTGGCCGGCCGGGGCGTCGACGGAGTCGAGGTTGACCAGGGCCTGGCGCACCGCTTCGTCGGCGAACGCGAGCGCGCGACCGTTCTCGATCAGCTCGCGATAGCCGTAGCGGCCGCCGCCGCCGGAATAGCCCTGCTCGCGGCGGCCGTTCGCTTCGGCGATGACCTGCACGTTGATGCGCACCAGCGGGCGCACGTCGGCGGCCAGGGTGCCGTCGGAGGCGGCGATCAGGATGGTGTCCATGGTCGCGGCGAGGCTGACGATGACCTGCTTGATGCGCGGATCGCGCGAGCGGGCATACGCGTCGACTTCGCGCAGCAGGGCGATCTTGTCGGGGTTGGGCAGGCTCTCGACCGGGTCGATCGCCGGATACAGCGCGCGGGCGTTGTGCAATGCCAGCGGCTTGCCGGCGCCGTTGCCGTCGTGGGCGATCGCGCGGGCGGCTTTCGAGGCTTCCAGCAACTGCGGCAGCACGATCTCGTCGGAATAGGCGAAGCCGGTCTTTTCGCCGGACATCGCGCGCACGCCCACGCCCTGCTCGATCGAGTGGCTGCCGTCCTTGACGATGCCCTCTTCCAGCGTCCACGACTCGCTGCGCGAATGCTGGAAGTACAGGTCGGCGGCGTCGATCGACGGGCCCATCAGCTGGGCGAACACGCGGTCGAGGTCGCCGGTGGCGATGCCGCCGGGGGACAACAGCTTGCTTTCGGCGAGGGCGATCAATGAATCCATGGGATGCGGTCGGTCTGCGGTAATTCCGGAACTATCCCACATGGGGCTGCGGCGCCGCGCTTTAAAGCCTGCGCCGCCGTCTTCCACTACCATGCGGAAACGCCAGTCGGCCCATCAGTGAAGGATCACCCGTGAGCGAACATTCCAAGCGTGAGGCGGCCCGCGAGACCATCGAGCGGGCCGTGCAACCGGTGGCCGAGACCCGCGAGCTGCTGCATCGCGACGGCGAGCTGAAGCCGGGGCTGGGCAAGATCAGCGGCGTGATCGCCTTGTCGCTGGGCTTCCTGTGCCTGCTGGCGGTGATGGCGTTCCACTTTCCGCAATACCTGACCACGCCCGACCTGCGCCACAAGTATTCGGTGGACGTGCTGCGCCAGGTGCTGCTGGTCGGCCTGCTGGTGGCCGGCGGCATGTCGCTGGGCAACGTCATTCTCAATCGCCAGCGCAACCTCAACATCATGGCCTTCGTGCTGGTGATCGCGGCGGTGGCGCTGGGCGGTTCGCGGGTGCCGGTGGGCGAGTTCCCCGACCACACGCCGTACATCGGGCTGGACTGGTTCATCCTGGATTTGCTGGGCTCGACGCTGATCTTCGTGGTGATCGAGAAGCTGTTCCCGCTGTACAAGGGCCAGGCGATTTTCCGCAAGGAGTGGCAGACCGACCTGAAGCATTTCGCGGTGAACCATTTCATCGTGGGGCTGGCGCTGCTGACGGTGAACTTCCTGCTGCACCACCTGTTCGGCTGGCTGGTCAGCAGCCACTTCCAGCAGGCCGTGCGCGACATCCCGTTCGTGCCGCAGCTGCTGCTGTGCGTGCTGGTGGCCGACCTGGCGCAATACTGGACGCACCGCGCGTATCACGAGGTGCCGTTCCTGTGGCGCTTCCACGCGGTGCACCACAGCGTGAAGACGATGGACTGGCTGGCCGGCTCGCGCCAGCACATGCTGGAGCTGATCTTCACCCGCGTGTGCGTGCTGGCGCCGCTGTACATCCTCGGTTTTTCCGAGGCGACGATGAACGGCTACATCCTGATCGTGGGTTTCCAGGCGGTGTTCAACCACGCCAACGTGCACCTGCCGTGGGGGCCGCTGAAGTACGTGCTGGTGACGCCGGATTTCCACCACTGGCACCACGCCTCGGACGACGAGGCGATCGACAGGAATTACGCCGCGCACTACGCGTTCCTGGACTACCTGTTCGGCACCGCGGTGAAGTCGAAGAACAAGTTCCCCGAGCGCTACGGCGTGGTCGGCGACTACATGCCGGATGGCTTCGTGAAGCAGCAGCTGTTTCCGTTCCGGGGCAAGCAGGCCGACGACGGTCCGGCGGCCTGAAGCCCCGCCGCTTCAGGGCTGCACGGATGAAGAAGCCGCCGGCGCCGCGACGCTGCCAGCGGCGGCGGGCGGCAGCGGGATCTGCGGTGTGGTCGGCGGCGTGATCGCACTGCCCGCTGCCGCCGGCTGGCCGGCCGGCGCGTTGAGCAGGGGTGCGGACGGCGGCGGTGCGGTGCCGTGCTTCTCGACCAGGGTGATCACCGGCTCGTCCCAGCTGCCGGTGATCTTGTAGCGGGCGCTGGCGGCCTGGTTCAGGCCTTTGCCCAGCAGGCCCTGCACCGCGAAGCCCGCGGCTGCGCCGATCGGGCCGCCCACCACCGCGCCGACCAGCGGCAGGCTGTTGCCGACATGCGGCACCACCAGCATCTGCTGGTCGTAGTCCTTGCTGCGCAGGCCGGTGCGGCCGGTCACGCTGATATTCGCGGCCGGCCCTTCGATGCGCAGGTTGCTGGTGGTCGCGTTGCCGTCGGCGAGCCTGAAGTCGCCGCTGATCGAGTCGAACGCGAGCCCCTTGCCGAACACGTCACCGAAATCCAGGGTGAGCCGCCGCGGCAGCTCGGCCAGCGAAACCAGCCCCAGCAACCGGCCCACGCCGGGCGAGGCGGCTTCGGGAATGCGGCCGTCGTTGACCTGGATGCTGAGCGTGCCGTCCATGGTGGCCAGCGACAGTCCGCTGGGCGAACCCGGCCAGCTCGCGTCGAGCTGGTCGCGGGTCTTGCCGCCATTGACCAGTCCGTCGAAACCCAGCGCGGCCAGCATGTTGCCCAGGTCCTCGGCGGCGAAGTTGATCCGCATGTGGGTGTGGCTGGAGCTGGCATTGCCGTTCCAGTCGCCGCTGCCGTTGATCTGCACCCGGCTGGACAGCGCGCGCAGTTGCTCGATGTGCATGCCCTCGGCGGTGGGCCAGGATTCCAGCCGCGCCTCGCCGAGCTTCGCGTCGCCCAGGCGCAGGTCGCCCACCCAGAGGTGGAACGGCGGCAGCGCGGCGGGATTGACCCCGGTATTGGCCGGGTCGGGCGGCACCGCCGCGGGCGCGGCCGGCGCCGCGGCCGGCGTTGCCGCCACCGTCTGGCCGGCGGCCTTGTGCTTGCCGGCGGTGGTCTGCGGCGCGGCGCTCTTGGGCCAGTACATGCGGGTCAGTCGCGCGGTGACGCCGCGCTTGTCCAGCTCGCGCGTGGGCACGCTGTAGTTGCCGGCCATCGCCGGGCCGTCCACGTCCACGCTGAGCAGGTCGGGCTGCGGTTTGGCCTGCAGCTTCAATGGTCCCAGCCGGCTGTCGAACCACTCGGCCTGGTCGGTGCTGATGTCGAGGCTTTCCAGCCCGGGACCGCCGCTGCCGCTGCCTGCCGCCACGTGCTGCACCCAGCCGGTGACGTCGAGCTGGCTGGCGTGGCCGCGAATGCGCAGGTCGCGATCGGGCAGCGTGGTCGGCATCTGCGTGCCCAGCGACAGGGTGCCGGCCAGCGGATGCTGGTCGCCGTCGGCCAGGCGCAGGTAACCGCGCAAGGTGTCGCCCAGGCCGAAGCGCAGCTCGCTGCCAGCGATCGGCAGGTTCAGCGTCAGGTGCAGCGGCAGGTCGTCCGCGGCGGGCTTGTGCAGCGGCGCGGGCAGGTTCAGCGCGATGCCCTGCAGCGGCGAATCGACGCTGAGGGTCTGGCTCAGCGCGTCGCTGCCGGCGACATGGGCGATGCTGAAGCCGATGTCGAACGGGCCGCGCCCGTCGGACAGCTTGCCCAGCCAGTCCAGCGTCGGGTAGTCCGCCAGCAGCTCGTCGACGCGATAGTTGCCCTGCAACTGCGCCGACAGCACCGTGGCCGGATCGCTGTTAGCGCCGGCGATGGCCAGCTGCAGTTTCGATGGCTGGCCGCGGAAGCCGGCGTCCAGCGGACCGGCCTGCATGCCGTGCAGGTCGAATTTCAGCGGGCCGTTGAGCTTGTCCAGCTGCAGCTTCCACTCCGGCGCGCTGAGGTCGGCGTCCTTCAGCCGGGCCAGTCCGTCCAGCTGCGGCGTGGCACCCTCGCCGCTTTTCAGCGGCAGCACCAGGTGGAAGCCGAAGCTGCCGCTGCCGCCCAGTTTCAGCTTGGCCAGCGTGTCGGCTTCGCGGCTGCCGATCGGGCTCTTGCGCACGAACTCCATCAGGCTGGCGCCGCTGCCACTGCCCTGCACGTTGAGGTCGAGCAGCGGGTCGCCGAAATCCGGGATCAGCGCCACCGCATGTTCCGCCTTGACGCCCAGCGCATGGCCGCCACCGGCCTCGACCAGCATGCCGCCGTTGATGAAGCTGGCCACCGCGTCGATGCCTTCGGCATGCGGCCAGTCCTTGCCGTAGTCGAGGGTCAGGTCGCTGATCACCGCACGCGCCTCGAAACGCCCTTCGTTGTGGCGGAACGGCCAGTCGTGCAGGTCGCCGTGCACCAGCACCTGCGCCTCGTCCAGCTGGCCCGACTGCAAGCCGCGATCGAGCCACTCGACGGTGCCGGGCGACATCGACAACGGCCAGAACTGCCTGGCGGCGGTGACGTCGGCGTGGTCCAGGCTGGCGTAGAGATCCACGAACGGCGCGCCGCCCCCGGCCGGCAAGACCAGTTCGCCACGGGCCTGCCCGGCGTAACCGGCGCCGGCGAAATCCAGCGCGTCGATGCCGATGTGCGACTGGCCATCCTGCGACCAGAACGCCAGCGTGCCGCCCAGCGAGGACAGCACGAACGGCTGATGGAAGGCCTGTGGCAGATTCAGCGTGGCGGGCTGGCTCGGCAGGGTCAGCGACAGCGCTTCGGCGTCACCCCGCAATTGGCCGTCCAGACGGCTGATTCCCGGCAGCTTGCCGACCGCCTCGATGCCCACCTCGGCAAAGGAGAGATCAAGCGCGCGCAGGCCGGCGCTGCGACTCCACTGCAGGCGCAGCCGGTCCACCACGCCATGCGGCTGGCCCTTGCCCAGCCACTGCGACAGCGCCGGCGCCAGCCCGGGCTTCAGCGCCAGCCAGGGCAGCAGCGGCGCCAGCTGCAACTTGCGCGCGACCGCGTTCACCGCGAATCCGGCGCTGCCCGGCTGGTGCAGGCTCAGCGCCAGCGCGCTGCCATCGTCGCCGGCCCAGCGCAGTTCGTAGCCATCGGCGGTCTGGCTCACGCCGGCCAGCCCGTGCAGGGCGCTGACGCCAGCCTGGCCGCCGCCGGGCGCGCTGACGGCCAGCGTGTCCAGGTCGAAGCGGACCAGGCTGCGGGTGAGCTGCCCCTGCCGCCAGTCCATCCAGGCGCCCAGCCTGCCGTGGCCCTGCTGCACCGCGTAGCCGCCCATGTCGATGCCGTCCAGCAGGGGCTTCAGTTCGGCGCCGTCGACGCTGACCCAGACCTGGCCGGCGCTGCCATCCTCGCGGAAGCGGCCCGCGCTGTGCACGGCGGCGTCGACGCCCTCGCGCCGCAGCACGCCGCCAAAACGCAGCTGCTGGCCCTGGTGACTCAGCCGCAGCCGCTTCGACAGCAGCGTGTAGTGCTTGTCCAGCACCGCGTCGGTGACCGACACGCGCAGGTCCTCCAGCCACAGGTCGGCCGACATCCGGCCCAGCGACAGCGGCTCGCGCTGGTCGCCACCGGCCACGCCGATGCCGTTGACATGCCAGCCATCGGCCTGGCGCTGCAGGTCCAGCTGCAGGCCGCGCACGTGCAGGTTGATCAGGTGCCGCGACGGCAACAGCCAGCCGCCGAAATCGAATTTCAGTTCGGACTCGGGCAGCTGCAGCACGGCGCCGGCCTGGCCCGCCGCCGCACCGATCTTCATCCCGTGCAGCAGGAATTCGGGGCCCGACGGCGTCCAGCGGCCTTCCATCGAATCGAAGCTCACCGGCCGCTGCAGTCGCGCACTCATTTGCGCCGCCACCCACTCCGGGTGCCGCGCCAGCAGCGGCAGCAACAGCTGCGCCAGCGCCGCCACCACGGCCAGCAGGATCAGCGCGATCCCGACCACCCAGCCCGACGCGCGGGCGCAGCGATGCAGCCGTCGCTGCCACGACACGTTCACGCGCGGCAACCCCGGCCGGGGGCGCCGCCGCGGGATTTACAGCAAGACGACATCAAACTGTTCCTGCGAGTAATGCTCTTCGGCCTGGAAGCGTATGCTTTTGGAGATGAACTCTTCCAGTTCGGCCACTGCGCTGGATTCCTCCTCGAGGATCCGGTTGACCACCGCTGGGCTGGCCATCACCAGCAGTTGCTGCGCGTTGAACTGGCGCACCGCGCGGGTGATCTCGCGGAAGATCTCGTAGGTCACCGTCTCGGCGGTCTTCAGCAGGCCGCGGCCGTTGCAGGCCGGGCACGGTTCGCACAACTGGCGCGCCAGGCTTTCGGTGGTGCGCTTGCGGGTCATCTCGACCAGGCCCAGCGCCGACATCGGGTACACCGTGGTCTTGGCGTGGTCGCGCGCCAGCCCCTTGCCCAGCATGCGCAGCACCTGGCGCTTGTGTTCCTCGTCGACCATGTCGATGAAGTCGATGATGATGATGCCGCCCAGGTTGCGCAGGCGCAGTTGCCGCGAGGCGGCCTGCGCCGCTTCCAGGTTGGTGCGGTAGACGGTTTCCTCGAGGTTGCGGGTGCCGAGGTAGGCGCCGGTGTTGACGTCGATCGTGGTCATCGCCTCGGTCTGGTCGACGATCAGGTAGCCGCCGGATTTCAGCGGCACCTCCTTCTTCAGCGCGCGCTGCATCTCGTCCTCGACGCCGTACAGGTCGAAGATCGGCCGCTCGCCGTCATAGTGTTCGATGCGGTCGTCCAGGCTGGGCATGAACTTGTGCACGAACTTCACCACGTTGTCGAAGGTGAGCCGCGAATCCACCCGCACCTTCTCGATGTCGTCGTTGAGCATGTCGCGCAGGCTGCGCAGCGGCAGCGACAACTCCTCGTAGACACGCTCGCACATCTTCGCCTTGGCGATGTTCTCCTGCACCACGCGCCAGACCTTGCCCAGGTAGGTCACGTCGAAGGCCAGCGATTCGGCGCTCTGCCCTTCGGCATTGGTGCGCACGATGTAGCCCAGCCGGCTCGTGCCGGGCGTGTCGTCGCCGATCAGCGGATTGAGCACGTCGCGCAGGCGCTGGCGTTCGGTCTCGTCCTCGATCCGGGCGGAGATGCCCAGGGTGCGCGCATACGGCAGCAGCACCAGGTAGCGCGACGGGATCGACAGGTGGGTCGACAGCCGGGCGCCCTTGCTGCTGATCGGGTCCTTGACCACCTGCACCACGATCTCCTGACCTTCGTGCACCAGTTCGCTGATCGAGGGAACGTGGCCGTGGCCATTGCCTTCGCCGCCGTCGGCCGGGGCGGGCCGCACGATGTCCGAGGCATGCAGGAACGCCGCGCGCTCCAGCCCGATCTCCACGAACACCGCCTGCATGCCCGGCATCACCCGCTGCACGCGTCCCTTGTAGATATTGCCGACATAGCCCCGCTTCGATGCCCGTTCGACGTGCACTTCCTGCAACATGCCGTTCTCGACCACCCCGACCCGCGTCTCGCGCGGGGTCACGTTGATCAGGATTTCTTCGCTCACTGCATACTCCCCGGACAGAGCATCTTTATAGCGGTGCGGCCGCGGGCTGTCGATGAACCACGCCATGGAATCCGCCCCGCCGGCGCGGATGACGCAAAATGGACACCCGCCCGTTCCCCGGAGCTGAACGCATGACGACACCCATTCTGCTGGCCTGGAGCGGCGGCAAGGACTGCCTGCTGGCGCTGCAGCGGTTGCGGGCGGACCCGCAATGGCAGCTGGTCGGGCTGCTGACCACGCTCAACCGCAACTACCAGCGGGTGGCCATGCACGGCACCCCGCGCGAGGTGCTGCTGGCGCAGGCCGATGCGCTGGGGCTGCCGGTGCTCGAGGTGATGCTGGACTGGCCCGGCAGCAACGAGGCCTACGAGCAGGCCCATGCGCAGGCGCTGGTCGAGGCGCGCATGCGCTGGCCGGGCATCCGCCACTGCGCCTTCGGCGACCTGTTCCTGGAGGACGTGCGCGACTACCGCGTGCGCCAGCTGGGCCGCGAGAACTGGCGCGCCGTGTTCCCGCTGTGGGGCGAGGACACTGCCGCCCTGTCGCGGCGCTTCGTCAGCGAGGGCCATCGCGCCGTGCTGTGCTGCGTGGACACCCGGCAGCTTGACGCCGCCTTCTGCGGCCGCGACTACGACGCGGCCCTGCTCGACGCGCTGCCGGCCGGGGTCGATCCCTGCGGCGAGCGCGGCGAGTTCCACACGCTCAGTTACGCCGGACCGCTGTTCCGCCAGCCGCTGAAGCTGCGCCGCGGCGAGTCGGTGCTGCGCGACGAACGCTTCCAGTTCACCGACTTCCTGCTCGACGACCATGCCGCGACGGACTGATCCGATCCTGCCCGACCTGCTGCAACCGGGCCTGGCGCTGGTGTTCTGCGGCACCGCGGCGGGCCGGCGCTCGGCCGCCGAGCGCGCCTACTACGCCCACCCCGGCAACCTGTTCTGGCGCGCCCTGTTCGAGGCCGGGCTGACGCCCCGCCTGCTGGCACCGGCCGAATTCCCGCTGCTGACGGGCTACGGCATCGGCCTCACCGACCTGGCCAAGCGCCACAGCGGCAACGACGCAGACCTGCCACGCGATGCCTTCGACGCGCCGGCGCTGCGCGCCAGGATCGAACGCCATGCCCCGCGCCTGCTCGCCTTCACCAGCAAGAACGCGGCACGCGCCGCGCTCGGCTACGCCGTGGGCTACGGCATGCAGGAGGAAACCCTGGGCCAGACCCGACTGTTCGTGCTGCCTTCCCCGTCCGGCCAGGCGCGCGGGCACTGGGACATCGGCCCGTGGTGGGCGTTGGCCGCGCACTATCGCGCGGCTCGCGCCAGCGGTTGAGCCGGCCGGTCAATCGACGGGCGTGTGCCGCGAAGCCCGCACCTGCTCGGCGCGCACGATCGAAGCCTGGTTGCTCCAGCTGCGGCGCAGGTAGGTCACCACCGCGGCCACTTCCTGGTCACTCAGTTGCTGGGCGAACGGCGGCATCGAGTACGGCCGCGGGTTCGCCGTGGTGGCGGGGGCAAAGCCGCCGAGCAGGACCATCCTCGTGGCGTTGATGCCGCTGGGCTCGGTCACCGAGGAGTTGCCGTCCAGCGGCGGATAGACGCCGACCACGCCTTCGCCGCGCTTGCCGTGGCATTCCGCGCAATGCTGGGTGTAGACCTTCCCGCCCTGTTCGGTCAGCACCTTGGCATCGAACAGCACCGGTTGTTCGGCGGCCGCGGCGCGGGGTGGCAGCGATTGCAGGTAGCTGGCGATCGCATGCAGGTCGGCATCACTCATGTGCTGGGTGCTGCCGGAAACCACCGCGGCCATCGGGCCGAAGGCTGCGCCTTTGGCCGACTGTCCGGTCTTCAGCAGGGCGACGATGTCCTGTGCGCTCCAGCCTTCCAGGCCACCGTGGCGGCGGGTGCCCAGATCCGGCGCGTACCAGTTCTGCACCGGAATCTGGCCGCCGGTGAGGTGCACGTCCGCCGGCGTGCCGCCCAGCGAGTCGCGGGCCGCATGGCATTCATTGCAATGACCCAGTCCCTGCACCAGGTAGGCGCCGCGATTCCATTCGGCCGATCGCGCCGGGTCGGGCGTGAACCCGCCTTCGCGGAAGTACAGCGCGCGCCAGGCCTTCAGGCTGTTGCGCACGCTGTACGGGAAGGCCAGCGAGGACTGGCCGTCGGGCTGGTGCACCGGCGGCAGCGACTGCAACCAGGCAAACATCGCCAGCGCGTCGTCGCGACTCACATGGGTATACGAGGTGTAGGGGAAGGCCGGATACAGCAGCTCGCCGTGACGACCCTTGCCGACGTGCAGCGCCTGCCAGAAGTCCTCGAAGCTCCAGTCGCCCAGGCCGGTCTCGCGATCGGGCGTGATGTTCGGCGCCGGGATGTCGCCAAAGGGCGTGACAATCACCCGACCGCCGGCCAGCGGCGCACCACCCTGGGCGGTGTGGCAACCGGCGCAGTCGCCGACGATGGCCAGGTACCGGCCTTGCGCGATCCGCTGCGGGTCCGCCAGCGTGGCCGCGGAAACCTTGCTGGCCGAACGCGGCGTGGGCGCGTGGCCGCCACCGAACCACCACCAGGCCAGCAGCGCCACGATCAGCAGCACGACCGCCAGCAGCAGCCAACGCAGCGCTTTCATGAGTCGTCCCCGGTGGCGCCGAGCACCCCGCACGCCAGCGGCGGGGTCACCGAGCCGGCCGGCTGCGCATGGGTGTCGGCCGGCAGCTCGCGACTGGCCAGCGCGGCAGCCACGGCGGTGATGTCGGCGGGGCTGAGCCGGCTCGCCACCGTGGCCATGCAGTCCGGCGCCACGGTGGAGCGGGTATGCGTGCGCCACGAGCCCAGTTGCGCGCTGAGGTAGTCATACGGCAAGCCGACCAGTCCGGGCGTGGACGGTTCGACGCCGGTCAGCTGGCTGCCGTGGCAACTGCTGCACGCGGGAATCCTGCGGATCGGGTCGCCCTTGCCGATCAGTTCCTCGCCACGCTGCAGCGCCGCCGCCGACACCGGCGGCAGCGGCGAGCGGCTGTACGGCACCTGCTGCGCCGCGAAGTATTCGGCGATCTCGCGCAGGTACGCCGGCGGCAACTGGCGCACCGTGTATTCCATCGGCGCGTACTTGCGCAGGCCGTTCTGGAAGTCCTGCAGCTGCCGCGCCAGGTACGCGGCCGGCTTGCCCGCCAGGCGCGGGAAGTAGCCGCTGCCGGGGGTGCCTTCGCCGTGCACGCCATGGCAGCTGGTGCAGGCGGCGATGCGCTGCTGCAAGGTGTCGGGAATCACCGGCGCGTCGGCGGCGCGACTGGCGCTGGCGCCGATCAGCGCGAATGCAAACAGGGAGGCAACGGCAAACCAGCGGGGACGGAGCGGGCGACGGGTCTTGGTCATCCGCCCATTGTACGCGCGCCGCTGCGACGTCCAAGCCGCAGCGGCGCTAAGCTGCAGTCTTGCGACAGCAGCCGCTTCCACCAGACCGGGGGTTACCGTGAATCGTTCAGCCGTCCATCTCGCCACGCTCGTCACCGCCCTGCTCGCCGGTCCGGCGCTGGCCGCGGAAGTTCCGGCGACACCGCCTGCCGACACCGCCTACGCCTCGATCGATCAGCTGCAGCAGCGTATGCAGGCCGGCACGCTGGACAGCCGCCAGTTGACGGGCCAGTTGCTGCAACGGATCGAACGGATCGATCGCGCCGGCCCGAGCCTGCACGCGGTGATCGAGACCAATCCGGATGCGCTGCAACTGGCCGGCGCGCTGGACGCGGCCCGCGGGGCTCATGACAAGCGCGGTCCGCTGTACGGCATTCCGGTGTTGCTCAAGGACAACATCGACACCGGCGACCGCATGCTGACCACGGCCGGCTCGCTGGCGCTGGCCGGCGCACCCGCGCCCCACGACGCCGGCCTGGTCGAGCGGCTGCGCAAGGGCGGCGCGCTGATCCTGGGCAAGACCAACCTCAGCGAGTGGGCGAACTTCCGTTCCAACCACGCCAGCAGCGGCTGGAGCGCCCGCGGCGGGCAGACGAAGAATCCCTACGTGCTGGACCGTAATCCCTGCGGTTCCAGCGCCGGCTCCGCGGCGGCGGTGGCGGCCGGGCTGACCACGGTGGCGATCGGCAGCGAGACCGACGGTTCGATCATCTGCCCCGCGGCGATGAACGGCATCGTGGGCATCAAGCCGACCCTGGGCCTGGTCAGCCGCAGCGGCATCGTGCCGATCAGCCACAGCCAGGACACCGCCGGCCCGATGGCGCGCAGCGTGGCGGACGCCGCGGCCCTGCTCTCGGTGATCGCCGGCAGCGACCCGCGCGACCCGGCCACCCGCGACGCGGACAAGCACGCCACCGACTACACGAAGTTCCTCGATCCGAACGGCTTGAAGGGCAAGCGCATCGGCGTGGTGCGCCAGCTGGCCGGGGCCGAGCCGAATGCCGATCGCGTGCTCGAAAAGTCGATCGCGTTGATGAAGGCGCAGGGCGCGATCATCGTCGACCCGGTGAAGCTGCCGCACCTGGCCGAGCTCGGCGATCCGGAAATCACCGTGCTGCTGTACGACTTCAAGCACGACATCAATGCCTACCTTGCCACCCGGCAAGGCCTCGGCGTGAAGACGCTGGCCGACCTGATCGCGTTCAACCGCACGCACGCCAGCGAGGAAATGCCGTGGTTCGGCCAGGAGCTGTTCGAACAGGCGGAAGAGAAGGGCCCGCTCGGCGACAAGGCATATACCGATGCGCTGGCCAGGGCGAAGCGGCTGTCCGGCCCGCAAGGCATCGACGCAGCGCTGAAGTCGCAGCACCTGGATGCCTTGCTGGCGCCGTCGTGGGGGCCGGCCTTCATGACCGATCCGGTGCTGGGTGACCACATCGTCAGCGGCGACCCGACCGTGGGCGGTGCCTCGCAGCCGGCGGCCGTCTCGGGCTATCCGTCGATCACCGTGCCGGCAGGCTTCGCCCACGGCCTGCCTGTCGGCATCGTGCTGTTCGGTGCGCAGTGGAGCGAACCGACGCTGATCGCGATCGCCTATGGTTTCGAGCAGCATGCGCAAGCCTGGCAGCCGCCGCGGTTCCTCGACACCGTGGACGGCAAGCCGGTGCTGCCGGGCCGCTGAAGCGCCGGCCCGGAGTCGCGACCGATGGAACACCAACCGCACATCCACTGTCCGCATTGCGCGTGGGAGCCGCGGGCGGACAGCCGGTGGTGCTGCACCTCGCGCGAACCCGGCTCGGGCTGCGGCACCTTGTGGAACACGTTCTGGACGGCGGGCTGCTGCCCCGGCTGCGGGCACTACTGGGAAATGACCCAGTGCCTGTCGTGCCGGCGGGCCTCGCCACACGCGCAGTGGTACCACTTCCCGCGGCTGGACGAAGGTCACGTCGGCGAACGGGAGCAGTCGCTGGAGACGGTGGACTGACCTATCCCTCAGCGCAGGTAGACCGTCGGCCCCAGCACCGCCGCGAAGGCCAGCGTCATCAGCACGCCAGCCACGAAGATGGCGTAGCTCCGGTCGATCACGAATCCCCGCGGCGGCTCGTCGCAGGGCTTCGCATAGGCGACGTTGAACAGGCCCGCGGTGCCGCCGAACGACGAGGCGACCGCCGACATCAGGGTGATCACGATGCCCAGCGGATTGAACAGGCTGACCAGCACCGCCGACACGCCGCCGATCAGGTAGATCGCCATGGCGATGCGCCACTGCGTGCGACCGGCCACGTCGCCGCCACCGAGCATCGCCCGCAGCATCCGGATCGACTGCTTCACGACGCCGATATAGACGGCCAGACCGATCGCGAACATCACTGCGCGCCACAGCCAGGGCCACGGCAGCGGACCGATGCCGCCACCGGCATCCGGGCCCCAGTCGCCCAGATTGGAGACGCCGGAAAACATCCAGTAACCGGCGGCCACCATGCCCTTCACGGTGAACACGATCCACAGCACCAGCCGCGGCAGCGGCCGCCGCACGCGATGCCAGCCGAGCAGCGCCAGCACGGCCAGCAGCACGTCCATGCCGGTGCCGGCCATTGCCACCAGGCGTCGTGCCCAGGGACCGGTGCCGGGGCATTCGATGTAGTACGCGCCAAGCTGGCTGGGCAGATGCCCGCTGGCGACGCAGGTGAGCGCGTGGCCGCCCAGCTCGTGCGCCATGGTCAGCAGCGGCAACAGCAGCAGCGCCAGGCCGGCCAGCGTCCAGGGATCGACTCGCGGGGTGGTGCCCATGGATTCGCTCATCGCTCGCGCCTCCGTTGTTCGCTGGAGGCATTATTCGCGCGTTCGGAAGACGCTCTGCAGTGCAGACTGCCAGTTCCGCGCCATGACAACTGTCAGGCGCTCAAGCGTCGGCGTGCACGGAGGAACCGGCCGACTTGCGCACGATCAGCATCGCCAGTTCCAGCGACTGCTCGTAGTTCAGACGCGGATCGACCATCGACTTGTAGGCCCGATCGAGGTCGCTCTCGGACAGGTCGCGGGCGCCGCCCATGCATTCGGTGACGTCTTCACCGGTCAGCTCCAGGTGCACGCCGCCCAGCCGGGTGCCGGCCGCCGCATGGAGGTCGAAGGCCTGCTCCAGTTCGCCGCGGATGTTGTCGAAACGCCGGGTCTTGTGGCCGTTCGAGGTGCTCTCGGTGTTGCCGTGCATCGGATCGGCCACCCACAGCACGCGGCGACCTTCACGCTTCACCGCTTCCAGCAGCGGCGGCAGCGCGGCGGCGATCTTCGCGTTGCCCATGCGATGGATCAGGGTCAGCCGGCCCGGCTCGTCGTGCGGGTTCAGCGCGTCGATCAGCGGCAGCAACTGCTCCGGGGTCACCGAGGGACCGACCTTGACCGCGACCGGATTGCGGATGCCGCGGAAATACTCCACGTGGGCCCCATCCAGCGCGGCAGTGCGCATGCCGATCCACGGGAAGTGGGTGGACAGGTTGAAGAAGCCGGGATGGCGCGGCACCCGGCGGGTCAGCGCCTGTTCGTAATGCAGCAGCAGCGCTTCGTGCGAGGTGAAGAAATCCACCTTGGAGAAGCCCGCGATCGGACCGGCCAGAGTCTCCATGAAGCGCAGCGAATCGCCGATGCCGGCGACCATCTGCCGATACTCGGCGGCCAGCGGGGAATGCTCGACCCAGGCCAAGTCCCAGTATTCCGGGTGGTGCAGATCGGCGAAGCCGCCGTCGATCAGGGCCCGCACGAAGTTCATGGTCAGCGCCGAATGCGCATGCGCCGTGATCAGTCGCTGCGGATCGGGCCGACGCGCCGCGGCCGTGAATTCCGGGCCGTTGACCACGTCGCCGCGGAAACTCGGCAGGCTCACGCCGTCGCGGGTTTCCATGTCGGTCGAACGCGGCTTCGCGTACTGGCCGGCAAAACGGCCCACGCGCAGCACCGGCTTCTTCAACCCGTGCACCAGCACCAGGCTCATCTGCAACAGCACCTTCAGCCGGTTCGAGATCACCGGACTGGTGCAGTCGGCGAAGCTCTCCGCGCAATCACCGCCCTGCAGCAGGAAACGCCGACCTTCCTGCGCCTCGGCCAGCGACTGCTTCAGCGCCAGCACCTCCCACGAAGTCACCAGCGGCGGCAACTGCGCAAGGTGGGCGCCGGCAGCGGCCAGCTCGGCCGCATCGTCGTACTGTGGCTGCTGCAGGGCCACGCGCTGCTGCCAGGAATCAGGGGCCCAGTGATCCGGGATGTGGACATCAGACACGACGGGATTCATGGCATGGCCTTCAGGGGCGACAAGAGCATTCACCTGGACGACGTCACCCGACGCCGACGGGCGGCGACGACCGCCAGCACGGCCAGCAACACGAACCACAACAGGGTCCAGGCCGGCATCGGCAAGCCCAGGATCGGCTCCACCTTGGCGCACTCGCCCGAACCGGTGAACACCAGCTTCAGCATCTTGGCGAACGGAAACGCATCCAGCATGTAGCCCAGGCCGGGGCCGCAGGAGGGCACCTGGTCAGCCGGCAGGCTCTGCAGCCACAGATGGCGACCGGCGGTGGCGATGCCGCCCACGGCGCCCGCCAGCACCAGCCCCGTGTATGCCCAGCGCGCCCTGCCCTTCGGCGCGTGGATGGCGCCCAGCAGGAAGAACAAGGCCATCACCAGGAAGGCTATGCGCTGGAAGATGCACAGCGGGCACGGCGTCATGCCCAGCCCGTACTCGGCGTACAGGGCGAACGCCAGCAGCGCCGCGCAGACCAGGAAGCCGACGAAGAAAGTGAGGCGATACGACCAGCGGAATGGATTCATGGCGGATTGTTGCGTTGCGGAACCCGTGACATTACCGGTTCGCCGGTGCGCTGTCAGCCTGTCCCCGGCATTTGGCGCAAAAGCGCATGCGCACCCGACCGGATCGCACAAAAAAAAACCCGGCAGGTTGCCCGGCCGGGTTTTCACTTTGCATGCCACGGCTGCTCAGCCGGGGCGGCTTACTCGGCGTCGACGGCCTCGACCTGCGGACGGCCGACCAGCTCGACATACGCCATCGGCGCGTTGTCGCCGGCGCGGAAGCCGCACTTGAGGATGCGCAGGTAACCACCGGGACGCTCCTTGTAGCGCGGCCCCAGCTCGACAAACAGCTTGCCGACCGCTTCCTTGTCGCGCAGGCGCGAGAAAGCGAGACGACGGTTGGCGACGCCATCGACCTTGCCCAGCGTGATCAGCGGCTCGGCCACGCGACGAAGTTCCTTCGCCTTGGGCAGGGTGGTGCGGATCAGCTCGTGCTTGATCAGCGACGACGCCATGTTCTTGAACATCGCTTCGCGATGCGAACTGGTGCGATTGAGTTTGCGTCCGGATTTTTGATGGCGCATGACTGGATACTCTTGAAGGTCTGTTGTTATGAAAAGCCGGCACGCATGTCCGGATTCCCGCGGTTACCCGCTATGAGGAGCCTTTTTGAACCGGGCTCTTGTTCGAAAGCACGGTCGTCATGGACGACCGCCTCTGGCGACCGGCGCAGCACGCAGAACCGTGCTCGCCAAGCGCAATGACCGGCAATCAAACGGGATCGCCAAAAAAACAATGCGACCATGAAGGCCGCTGGTGGCGCCTGGCGGGATGAGCCGAGACTCGAACCCGCCAGTACACCGGCATCGCACGCGATCACGAATGATCGCGAATCGACGATCAACCCAACTGCATGCCGTGCGACAGACCCGGCGGCGGCCAGTTCTCGAGCTTCATGCCCAGCGCGAGCCCACGCCCGCCCAGCACGTCCTTGATTTCCGTCAGCGACTTCTTGCCCAGGTTCGGCGTCTTCAGCAGCTCGACTTCGGTCTTCTGCACCAGGTCGCCGATGTAGTAGATGCTCTCGGCCTTCAGGCAGTTCGCCGAACGCACGGTCAGCTCCAGATCGTCGATCGGGCGCAGCAGCAGCGGATCGAAACCGCTCTTCTCGGCCTTGTCGGTGGCGCTCTCGCGACGCGAGAAGTCACCGAACACGGACAGCTGGTCGTTGATGATCTCGGCGGCCTTGCGCACCGCGTCTTCCGCACCGATGGTGCCGTTGGTCTCGATGTCCAGCACCAGCTTGTCGAGGTTGGTGCGCTGCTCGACACGAGCGGCGTCCACTTCGTAAGCCACGCGGAGCACCGGCGCGAACGACGCATCCAGCTGCAGGCGACCGATCGGGCGCGCCTCGTCATCCGGATGCTGGCGCTGGCTGGCCGGCTGATAGCCGACGCCGCGACGCACCTTCAGGCGCATGTTGAGCGCGATGTCCTTGGTCAGGTGGCAGATCACGTGCTCGGGGTTGATGATTTCCACCGAGTGGTCGACGACGATGTCGCCGGCCGTGACCACGCCCTTGCCCTTCTTGGACAGGGTCAGGGTGACTTCATCACCCGTGTGCTGACGAATCGCCACGTCCTTCAGGTTGAGCAGGACTTCGATCACGTCCTCCTGCAGGCCCTCCAGGGTGGTGTATTCATGCAGCACGCCATCGATCTCAACCTCGACGATGGCGCTGCCAGGGATCGACGAGAGCAGCACGCGACGCAGCGCGTTGCCCAGGGTATGGCCAAAGCCACGCTCGAGCGGCTCGACCACCACCTTGGCGCGGTTGGCTCCGAGCTGTTCGACGCTGAGGCCACGAGGCCGCAGCACGCTAGTTGACGAAACTGCCATGCAGAACTCCGGTAATTACTTCGAGTAAAGCTCGACGATCAATGCTTCATTGATGTCGGACGGCAGATCACCGCGATCCGGCACCGACTTGAACGTGCCTTCGAACTTCTTGGCGTCGACTTCGACCCAGATCGGACGCAGATCCATGGTGTCGAACACGGTCGCGGCTTCCTGTACACGAAGCTGCGTGCGACCCTTCTCGGTCAGCGCGATCGCGTCGCCGGGACGAACCTGGTAGGAAGGAATGTTCACCTTCTTGCCGTTGACCAGGATCGCCTTGTGGGCAACCAGCTGGCGGGCCTGGGCGCGGGTGACCGCGAAGCCCATGCGGTAGACGACGTTGTCCAAGCGGCTCTCGAGCAGGCGCAACAGGTTTTCACCGGTGTTGCCCTTGGTCGTCGACGCCTTGGTGTAGTAGTTGCTGAACTGGCGCTCAAGCACGCCGTAGATGCGCTTGACCTTCTGCTTCTCACGCAACTGCACGGCATAGTCGGACATGCGCATGCGCTTGTTCGCACCATGCTGGCCGGGCTTGTTTTCCAGCTTGCACTTGGAATCCAGCGCGCGCGCCGGGCTCTTCAGACTGAGATCCGCTCCCTCGCGACGGGCGAGTTTGCAGGTAGCTCCACGATAACGGGCCATGGGTTACTCCTTAGACTCGACGCTTCTTGGGGGGACGGCAGCCGTTGTGCGGAATCGGCGTGACGTCGATGATGTTGAGCACCTTGTAGCCCAACGCGTTCAGCGAACGCACCGCCGACTCGCGGCCCGGGCCGGGGCCCTTGATGCGCACTTCCACCGTCTTCACGCCGTAGTCGCCGGCAGCGCGGCCAGCCTTTTCGGCGGCAACCTGCGCTGCGAACGGGGTCGACTTGCGCGAGCCACGGAAACCGGCGCCGCCGGCAGTAGCCCACGACAAGGCATTGCCCTGGCGATCGGTGATGGTCACGATGGTGTTGTTGAAGGAGGCCTGCACGTGGGCCACGGCATCCGTGACAACGCGCTTGATCTTCTTCTTGGTTTTAACCGGCTTAGCCATAATTTTTGAGGCTCTTAGTAATCAGTGCGACCATGCAAGGCCGCTTTTTGATCGTCGCGATCAGGAATGATCGCACTGTTCAATTACTTCTTGATCGCGCGACGCGGACCCTTGCGGGTACGTGCGTTGGTACGCGTGCGCTGACCGCGCACCGGCAGGCCACGACGGTGGCGCAGGCCACGGTAGCAACCCAGGTCCATCAGACGCTTGATGGCCATGCCCACCTCGCGGCGAAGATCGCCCTCGACGGTGTACTTGGCGATCTCGTGGCGGATCTTCTCCACCTCGCCTTCACTGAGGGACTTGATCTGGGTGGTCGGAACCACGCCAGCATCCACGCAGACCTTCCTGGCTCGGCTGCGGCCGATACCGTAAATGCTCTGCAGACCAACCCAGACATGCTTCTGGACCGGCAAATTGACACCCGCGATGCGCGCCATGATGTACTTTCTCCGATGCGTTTCGTGCGCGGTAAACGCGCAATTTTAACCTGAATTACCCTGACTGGAAAGCCCTGCGGCACCGGGGCGCCGCCAGCTTCCTACCTTTGACCAAAACCGCGTCCACACCAGCAGCCACTAGTTGCGACGAAGATTGGCCTTCTTGAGCAGACTTTCGTACTGGTGACTGACCAGGTGCGCCTGCACCTGAGAGGTAAAGTCCATCACCACCACCACCACGATCAGCAGCGACGTGCCACCGAAATAGAACGGAACATGCCAGGCGCTCTGCATGAACGACGGCACCAGACACACCAGCACCAGATACAACGCACCGACACCGGTCAGACGAGTCATCACCGCATCAATGTAGTTGGCCGTTCCCTTGCCCGGGCGGATACCCGGAATCAGGGCGCCCGACCGCTTGAGGTTGTCGGCAGTCTCGTCCGCGTTGAAGACGATCGCGGTGTAGAAGAACGCAAAACCGATCACCAGTACCGAAAACACGATTTCGTACAGCGGATTGCCGGGGCTCAGCGCCTGCACCAGATCCTGCACCCAGCGCGACTGCTGGCCGGTGCTGAACCAGCTCACCGCGGTCGCCGGGAACATCAGCAGACTCGAGGCGAAGATCGGCGGGATCACGCCCGCCATGTTGATCTTCAGCGGCAGATTCGAGCTCTGGTTCATGTAGGCCTTCTGCCCACCGGACCGCCGTGCGTAGTTCACCGTGATCCGCCGCTGCGCCCGCTCCATGAACACCACGAAGGCGGTCACCGCCAGCGCCAGGCCGAACACCATCAACAGCTTGATCAACGACAGCTCGCCGTTGCTGGCCATGCCCAGGGTATGCACCACCGCCCCCGGCAGACCGGCCACGATGCCGGCGAAGATCAGCAGCGAAATGCCGTTGCCGACACCGCGCTCGGTCATCTGCTCGCCCAGCCACATCAGGAACATCGTGCCGGCGGTCAGACCCACCACCGACGACAGGACGAAACCGAAACCAGGCGTATAGACGACCGGAGCACCGCCCGCCGCGACCTGACCCTGCAATGCCACCGCGATGCCGAACGACTGGAAAGCCGCCAGCGCCACCGTCGCATAGCGCGTGTACATGGTCATCTTGCGCTTGCCGGACTCGCCTTCCTTGCGCAAGGTCTGCAAGCTTGGCACGACCGCGCCCATCATCTGGAACACGATGGATGCCGAGATGTACGGGATCACGCCCAGCGCAAACACCGAAAACCGCGCCAGCGCACCACCCGAGAACATGTTGAACATGTCCATCAGGCCATTGCCGCTGACCAGGCTGGTCATCGCCTCGGGGTTGACGCCGGGAACCGGAATGAACGAACCGAGCCGGAACACCACCAGCGCACCAATCACGAAGAAGATGCGCTGGCGAAGCTCCGTGAGTTTGCCGAGCTTGCCGAGTGCGTTGCCCTTGGCTGCTGCCACCGGCCTTACTCCACGCTGCCGCCGGCCGCCTCGATGGCTGCCTTGGCGCCGGCGGTAGCCAGCAGACCAGACAACTTCACCGCGCGACCGATTTCACCCTTGAGGACGACCTTGACCCGCTTCGCACGGCTGTTGATCAGGCCTGCCTGATGCAGCACGACGACGTCGATCACGTCAGCCTTGAGGTTGGCCAGCTGGTACAGGAACACTTCCTGGCTCGCGACCAGCTTCTTGGAACGGAAACCGATCTTCGGCATCCGGCGATTCAGCGGCATCTGGCCGCCTTCGAAACCGAACTTGTGGGTGCCGCCCGCGCGGGCGTGCTGACCCTTGTGACCGCGACCGGCGGTCTTGCCCATGCCCGAGCCGATACCGCGAGCGACGCGCAGACGCGACTTGCGGGAACCGGCGGCCGGCTTGATGTCATTCAAACGCATGATGATTACTCCTCGACCCGGACCAGGTAGTAGACCGTGTTGATCAGGCCACGAACCTGCGGGCTGTCCTTCAACTCGCGGACGTCATTGAGCTTGCCCAGACCCAGCGCCTTGACGCTGAGGCGATGACGCGCCTGCACGCCGCGCAGGCCCTTGACCAGGCGCACGCGCACCGTGGCGGCGGCGGTTTCGTTCTTCTTAGCCATTACCCAACACCTCATCCAGGGTCTTGCCACGCTTGGCGGCGATCTTCTTGGGCGAGGCGACCGCCTGCAGGCCCTTTATCGTCGCGCGCACCAGGTTGATCGGGTTGCGCGAACCGACGGCCTTGGCCAGCACGTTCTTCACGCCAACCACTTCCAGCACGGCACGCATGGCGCCGCCGGCGATCACGCCGGTACCTTCGGAGGCCGGCTGCATGTAGACGCGGGCCGCGCCGTGATTCGCCTTGACGGCGTACCACAACGTACCGTTGTTCAGCTCGATGTCGACCATCTGGCGACGGGCGCGCTCCATGGCCTTGGAAATGGCCACCGGCACTTCACGCGCCTTGCCATAACCAAAACCCACCTTGCCCTCGCCGTCACCGACAACAGTCAGTGCGGTGAAGCTCATCTGGCGGCCGCCCTTGACGGTCTTGGCCACACGGTTGACGGCAATCAACTTTTCCAGCAGGCCGTCGGAATTTTCGCGATCGGTAGAAGACATGTTCTTTTCCATGTGCCCGGAACACCGGGACTTTGCTTGCGGCTGAGCCGCTTGGAGTTGTAGGTGACGCGGTGGCAATCGGGATGACCCGACCCGGTGCTACTCAGAACTTCAGACCGGCCTCACGAGCGGCTTCGGCCAGCGCCTTGATGCGACCGTGATAGCGGAAGCCCGAACGGTCGAACGCGACCGACTCGATGCCCGCTGCCATGGCGCGCTCGGCGACGGCCTTGCCCACTGCCGCAGCGGCAGCGAGGTTCTTGGTGCCCTTCAGGCCCTCGGAGACCGACTTCTGCACGGTGGAGGCGGCAGCCACCACGTTCGTGCCGGAGGCGTCGAACACCTGGGCGTAAATGTGCTGGCCCGTGCGATGCACCGACAGGCGGGCGACAGCCAGCTTGCGGATGTGCGAACGCGTGGACTTGGCGCGACGCAGGCGATTTTCGTTCTTGTTCATTTCTGTATTCCTCGAAAGCGGATCGGCACGGAATGTCTGTTACCTGCTTTTGGTGAAGAGTCTGGCCATGGATGGCCAGGCTCTACGCGCAGGGACAGCGCATTTACGCCTTCTTGGCTTCCTTCAGGGTGATCTTCTCGCCGGAGTAGCGCACGCCCTTGCCCTTGTAGGGTTCCGGCGGACGGAAACCGCGAATCTTGGCAGCGACCTGGCCCACCACCTGCTTGTCCGCGCCCTTGATCAGGACCTCGGTCTGGGTCGGGGTTTCGATGCTGATGCCTTCCGGCGCATCGAAGACGACCGGGTGCGAGAAGCCCAGGCTCAGGTTCAGCGACTTGCCGGCCATGGAGACGCGGTAGCCGACGCCGACCAGCTCAAGCTTGCGCTCGTAGCCTGTGGACACGCCGGTGACCATGTTGGCCAGCAGCGCACGAGCGGTACCACCGAACTTGTCGTCGGCGCCCTCGTCCAGGCTGATGTTCGCCACACCGTTTTCGACCGCCACGGTGACGCCCGGCAGATGGTGCACGGACAGGGTGCCCTTCGGGCCTTTCACCGAGATCTGATCGTCGCTGATGGTCAGCTCGACGCCCTTCGGCAGGGAAATGGGTTGTTTGGCAACACGTGACATCGAAAGACTCCTTATGCCACTTGGCCGATGACTTCGCCGCCCAGGCCCTTGGCACGGGCCTGCGCATCGGTCAACAGACCAGCGGAAGTCGAGATGATCGAGATACCCAGGCCACCAAGGACCTTCGGCAGCTCGTCCTTGCCGCGATACACACGCAGGCCGGAGCGGCTGACACGGGAGATGCGCTCGATGGCCGGCTGGCCCTCGAAATACTTGAGCTTGATCTCGAGCACCGGCTTGCCTTCCTCGGCGGAAGTCTTGGCGTCGAGGATGTAGCCCTCGTTCTTGAGAAGGTCGGCGATCGCCACCTTCAGTTTCGACGACGGCATACGCACGGTCGGCTTGCCCATGGCCTGGGCATTGCGGACGCGCGTGAACAGATCGGCGATGGGATCAGTCATGCTCATGAAAACATCCTTCAGAGTGCACCGATATCCGATAAAACCGGAAATCAATCAGATTGTGAGCTGGCAAGACGCCAGCCTGCGTTGCGCAGACCGCCGACTATAACAGCAATTTCAGGTTTTGGCGAATAACGATGCGGTAGTCGCATCCGGCAACCGCAACAACCGTTGCGGCTGGCCACGACGAGGCGGGCAATCTGCCCGCATGTCAGTGCGGAACGTTGTTGGGTTACCAGCTGGCCTTGCGCAGACCCGGCACGTCACCGCGCATGGTCGCTTCACGCAGCTTGTTGCGGCCCAGGCCGAACTTCGCATAGACCGCACGCGGACGACCGGTCAGCGCGCAACGGGTACGCTGGCGCACCGGACTCGCATCGCGCGGCAGCTTCTGCAGCTTGGTCTGAGCTTCCATCTTCTCCTCGTAGGAGGCCTTGGGGCTCAGCACGATCGCCTTGAGCTCGGCGCGCTTGGCGGCGAACTTCTCGACGAGTTTGGTCCGCTTGATATCGCGGTTCACCATTGATGTCTTGGCCATGGATAACGCCTATCAGTTGCGGAACGGGAAGCTGAACGCTGCCAGCAGGGCTTTCGCCTCTTCGTCGGTCTTGGCGGTGGTGGCGATGGAGATATCCATGCCGCGCAGCGCGTCAACCTGGTCGAAGTCGATCTCAGGGAAGATGATCTGTTCCTTGATGCCGAAGTTGTAGTTGCCACGGCCGTCGAAGGCCTTCGCCGAGACACCACGGAAGTCGCGCACGCGCGGCAGCGAGATGTTGATCAGGCGATCCATGAACTCCCACATCTGGGCGCGACGCAAGGTGACCTTGCAGCCGATCGGCCAGCCGTCACGGATCTTGAACGAGGCCACCGAAACGCGGGCCTTGGTCGTGATCGGCTTCTGACCCGAGAGCTTGGCCATGTCGGCCACGGCGTTCTCCAGGATCTTCTTGTTGCCGGCAGCTTCGCCCACGCCCATGTTCAGCGTGATCTTGGTGATGCGGGGAACCTGCATCACGTTCTGGTAGCCGAACTGCTCGGTGAGCTTGGCGACTACCTTCTCTTTGTAGAAATTTTCGAGGCGGGTCATGATCGTGATTCCTTACGCGTCCACGACCTCGCCATTCGAACGGAACACGCGGACCTTGCGCCCATCTTCGAGCGTTTTGGTGCCGACGCGTTCACCCTTGTTCGTGGCGGGGTTGAACAGCTGCACATTGGAGAGATGGATCGAGGCCTCACGCTCGACGATGCCACCGGCCTGATTGGCCTGCGGATTCGGCTTGGTGTGGCGCTTGACCAGGTTCACGTTGGAGACGAATACACGCTCGCCTGCAACACGCAGCACGTCGCCGCGCTGACCCTTGTTCTTGCCGGTGATCACGAGGACCTGATCACCCTTGCGGATACGGTTCATATCTTGACTCCGCTCAGAGCACTTCGGGCGCAAGCGAGACGATCTTCATGAACTTCTCGCTGCGCAGCTCGCGGGTGACCGGTCCGAAAATACGGGTGCCGATCGGCTCGAGCTTGTTGTTGAGGAGGACCGCTGCATTGCCGTCGAAACGGATCAGCGAACCATCGGGACGGCGGACACCCTTGGCGGTGCGAACCACCACGGCATTGTACACCTCGCCCTTCTTGACCTTGCCGCGGGGAATCGCATCCTTGACGGTGACCTTGATGACGTCACCGATCGCGGCGTAACGACGCTTGGAGCCGCCGAGCACCTTGATGCACATCAGTTCCTTCGCGCCGCTGTTGTCCGCTGCGGAAAGCGTGCTTTGCATCTGGATCATGTCTGCACCCTCCCTTAGACGTTGGCGCGCGTGATGATCTCGACCACGCGGTGATGTTTGGTCTTGGACAATGGACGGCACTCGGCGATACGCACGAGGTCACCCTCGTTCGCACCCAGGTCGTCCTGCGCATGCAGCTTGGTCGACCGGCGGATGATCTTGCCGAGCAGCCAATGCTGCTCCTGACGCTCGACCAGGACGGTAACCGTCTTGTCCATCTTGTTGCTGGTGACGCGACCTTCGAGGGTACGCGCCTGCTTCTTGTCAGATTGAATCTGGTTGTCGCTCATGTCGGCCGTCCCTTACTTCTTGCTGCCGAGCACGAACTTCGTGCGGGCGATGTCGCGCCGAACGCGGCGCAGCTGGTGCGGCTGGGTAAGCTGGCCGGAACCCTTCTGCATGCGCAGATTGAACTGCTCCTTGCGCAGGTCCAGCAGATGCTGCTTCAGCTCGTCGGCCGACTGGTTGTTGATATCTTTGCTGGCCATCACATCACCGCCCGGGTCACAAACTGGGTCTGCACCGAGAGCTTGGCGGCGGCCAGGCGGAACGCCTCGCGTGCCGTCGTCTCGTCGACGCCCTCGATCTCGTAAAGCATGCGACCAGGCTGGATCGGAGCGACCCAGAACTCGACGCTGCCCTTGCCGGCGCCCATGCGGACTTCGATGGGCTTCTTGGTGATCGGCTTGTCAGGGAACACGCGGATCCACAACTTGCCGCCACGCTTGACGAAGCGGGTGATGCAACGACGGGCGGCTTCGATCTGGCGCGCGGTGAGCGCGCCGTGGGTCGTCGCCTTCAGGCCATACTCGCCAAAGCTGACGAGGTTGGAGCACTGAGCCAGACCGTCGTTGCGGCCCTTGAACTGCTTGCGGTATTTGGTTCGCTTAGGTTGCAACATGGCAACTCTCCTTACTTCGCAGACCGCTCGCGGCGGCCGTCACCGGCCTCGCGACGCGAATCGTTACGACGACCTTCGCCACCTTCGCGGCGCGGCTGCGACGGCTCATCCTTCGACTCCTGGCTGGCAGCGGCCAGATCGAAGATCTCGCCCTTGTAGACCCAGACCTTGATGCCGATGATGCCGTAGGTGGTTTTCGCCTCGGCCGTGCCGTAGTCGATGTCGGCGCGCAGCGTGTGCAACGGCACACGACCTTCGCGAGCCCACTCGGAACGGGCGATCTCGGCACCGTTCAGACGACCGGACACGTTGATCTTGATGCCCAGGGCGCCCAGGCGCATCGCGTTGCCGACCGAGCGCTTCATCGCGCGGCGGAACATGATGCGACGCTCAAGCTGCTGCGCGATCGACTCGGCAACCAGCTGCGCGTCCAGCTCGGGCTTGCGCACTTCATTGACGTTGATGTGCGTCGGAACGCCCATCATGTCGCTGACTTCCTTGCGCAGCTTCTCGATATCCTCGCCCTTCTTGCCGATCACCACGCCCGGACGGGCGGTGTGGATCGTCACGCGTGCGGTCTTGGCCGGACGCTCGATCTGGATTTTCGAGATGCCGGCGGCAGCCAGCTTCTTCTTCAGCATGTCGCGGACCTTGATGTCGGCCACGAGATACTTCGCGTAATCGCCCTTGTTGGCGTACCACTTCGAGTTCCAGTCCTTGGCAATGCCGAGGCGGATACCGGTGGGATGAACTTTATGACCCATCGTCTATGTCCCCGGTCAGTTACCAACAACCACAGTGATGTGGCTGGTGCGCTTGAGAATGCGCGAACCGCGGCCTTTGGCGCGGGCATACATGCGCTTCATCGCCGGACCTTCGTCGACGAAGATGCTGGCCACTTTCAGCTCGTCGACGTCGGCACCGAGATTGTTCTCGGCGTTGGCGACGGCCGACAGCAGCACCTTGCGGACAAGGTGTGCGGCCTTCTTGTTGGTATAGGTGAGCACGTCGCTGGCCCGGCCCACGGGAAGCCCGCGGACGAGATCAGCCACCAGGCGTGCCTTTTGCGCCGAAATGCGGGCGCCGCGCAGGATCGCTTTGGCTTCAGTGCTCATCACTTGCCCTTCTTGTCGCCGACATGGCCTTTGAACGTGCGGGTCACCGCGAACTCGCCGAGCTTGTGCCCGACCATGTTCTCGTTGATCAGGACGGGCACGTGCTGACGGCCGTTGTGGATGGCGATGGTCAAGCCGACCATTTCCGGCAGGATCATCGAGCGACGCGACCAGGTCTTGATCGGGCGCTTGTTGTTGGCGGAAACCGCAGCTTCCACCTTCTTTACGAGGTGAAGGTCGACGAACGGACCTTTCTTCAAAGAGCGAGGCATGTCGGCTTCCTGTTACTTGGTACGACGACGCACGATGAACTGCTGCGTGCGCTTGTTGTTACGGGTCTTGTAACCCTTGGCCGGCGTGCCCCACGGGCTGACCGGATGACGACCGCCGGAGGTCTTGCCTTCACCACCACCGTGCGGATGGTCGACCGGGTTCATCACCACACCGCGAACGGTCGGGCGAATACCCAGCCAGCGCTTGGCGCCGGCCTTGCCGAGCTTCTTCAGGCTGTGCTCGCCGTTGCCGACTTCGCCGATGGTGGCGCGGCAATCGACCGAGACGCGACGCATCTCGCCGGAGCGAAGACGCAACGTGGCGTAGCCGGACTCACGGGCCACCAGCTGCACGGAGGCGCCGGCGCTGCGGGCGATCTGCGCACCCTTGCCCGGACGCAGTTCGATGCAGTGAATGGTGCTGCCCATCGGGATGTTGCGCAGCTGCAGGCAGTTGCCGGCCTTGATCGGCGCGTCACGACCGGACACCAGGCGGTCGTCCACCTGCACGCCCTTCGGCGCGATGATGTAACGACGCTCGCCGTCGGCGTAGCACAGCAACGCGATGTGCGCGGTGCGGTTCGGATCGTATTCGATGCGCTCGACGCGGGCGGCGATGCCTTCCTTGTCGCGCTTGAAGTCGATGATGCGGTAATGCTGCTTGTGACCGCCGCCACGATGACGCACGGTGATGCGACCGTGGTGGTTGCGGCCGCCGGTGCGGGACTGCGACTCGGTCAACGCCGCGTACGGCGCGCCCTTGTACAGGCCTTCCGTCTTGACGCTGACTGCGTCGCGACGACCCGGCGAGGTCGGCTTGTGGTTGATTAGTGCCATCTCACAGAACTCCTGGCTCAGGCCTTGGCGGCGACGTCGATGGTCTGGCCATCGGCAAGACGCACGTAGGCCTTGCGCTTGCCCTGGCGGCTGCCAGCGCGTTGACGAAAGGCTTTGACCTTGCCCTTGGTGTTGACGAGGTTCACCTGTTCGACCTTGACGTCGAACAGCTTCTCCACGGCAGAACGGACATCGGCCTTGGTTGCCGTGGGGGCGACCACGAATACGTACTGGTTGTGCTCGGCGAGACGCGCCGATTTCTCGGAGATGTGCGGCGCGCGCAGCGTGTCGAGAATGCGTTCGTTGTTCATGCCAGCCACTCCTCGACCTTCTTCACGGCGTCAACCGTCATCACCACATGGTCGGAACCGACCAGGCTGACCGGGTTCAGACCCATCACATCCAGCACATGGATGTAGGGGATGTTGCGGGCAGCCAGGAACACTGCCTCGGAGGCGTCTTCGGACACCAGCAGCACGCGACCGGAAACTTCCAGCTCGGCCAGCTTGGCAACCATCAACGAGGTCTTCGGGGACTCGACGCCGAAGCTCTCGACGACCTTCAGGCGACCCTGACGGGCCAGCTCGGAGAAGATCGAGCGGATCGCCACGCGGTAAGCCTTGCGGTTGACCTTCTGCTCGTAGCTGCGGGGCTTTGCCGCGAACGCACGACCGCCGCCGACAAAGATCGGAGCGCGATAGTCGCCGTGACGGGCGCCACCGCCCTTCTGCTTCTTGAATTTCTTGGTGGTGCCGGACATCTGGCCGCGCGACAGCTGCGACTGGGTACCTGCACGACCGGCCGCCTGGTAGGCGATCACGACCTGGTGGACCAGGGCCTTCTTGTACTCGCCGCCGAACACTTCGTCCGACACGCTGAGCGGCTTGGCGCCAATAACATTGAGTTCCATGGCGTCTCTCCTCAGCTCTTCGTCGTCGGGCGGATGATGACGTCGCCACCGGTTGCACCCGGCACCGCGCCCTTCACCGCAATCAGATGACGCTCGGCGTCGACCTTGACCACTTCCAGACCCTGCTGCGTGCGGTTGACCGCACCCATGTGGCCGGACATCTTCTTGCCCGGGAACACGCGGCCCGGAGTCTGGCGCTGGCCGATGGAGCCCGGCGCGCGATGCGACAGCGAGTTACCGTGGGTGGCATCACCCATCTTGAAGTTCCAGCGCTTGATCGTGCCCTGGAAGCCCTTGCCCTTGGACACGCCGGCGACATCGACGATCTGGCCGACGGTGAACACGTCGTCAGCCTTGATCTCGGCGCCCACTTCGTACTTGCCGAGGTCATCGGCAGACACGCGGAATTCCCACAAACCACGACCCGGCTCGACCTTTGCCTTCGCGTAGTGGCCCTTCAGCGGCTGCGTCAGGAGGTTTGCGCGCTTGCTGCCCGCGGAAACCTGGACGGCGCTGTAGCCATCGTTATCGTCCGTCTTCAGCTGGGTCACCCGGTTCGGCGTCGCTTCAATCAGCGTCACCGGAATCGAGCGGCCATCTTCAGTGAAGAGCCGGCTCATGCCGCACTTGCGGCCAACCAATCCGATACTCATATTCGTATCCTGTCTGTCGCTCAACCGAGCTTGATCTGAACATCGACGCCAGCGGCGAGATCAAGCTTCATGAGCGCGTCCACGGTCTTGTCGTTCGGGTCGACGATGTCGAGCACACGCTTGTGGGTACGGGTCTCGTACTGGTCGCGTGCATCCTTGTCGACGTGCGGCGACGTCAGAATGGTGTAACGCTCGATCTTGGTCGGAAGCGGAATCGGGCCGAGTACCGTGGCACCCGTGCGCTTTGCCGTCTCGACGATCTCGCTGGCGGAGCGGTCGATCAGTCGATGATCGTACGCTTTCAGCCGAATCCGAATCTTCTGGTTCGCCATAACCGTGTCCTGTTGTCTAAAGAACGTAATGTGAAACGAAGCGGCTTCTCACCGCCCCGCACTACCTTTTGCCACTGCATCGGCGCCGCGCGGTGAACTGCATGACCCCTCTGAAAAACGCCAGGCGAGCAACGGAACGCTCGCCTGGCACAATCCGAATCTCGCGCAAAACGACGTGTCGACAGGCTTCTCCCCGTCATCACGTCGACTTGCGAGGGCCGATCCACGGCCAGCGAACTCGAAACACATCCTGTGTCTCATTTCGCGGTAGGTCAGCCAAAACATGTCTGGCTGACGAGTGAGCTGCCAAGTATACCGACAAAACTTCAACAAGTGAAGGGGTGCAGCGCGATCCGGAGATCGTCGCCTCACCGGACGGTCAAGGCACCGGGAGCGAGCGGCATTTGCATCCGCCCGTCCCGTGAATTTACTTCAGCCATCCTCCCTGATGGCGAAGATCAAACCGGCATCCATGCCGGACTACTCATAAGAGCGTATTACTTGATGACTTTGGCCACCACGCCGGCGCCGACGGTGCGGCCGCCTTCGCGAA
>NZ_AJXT01000033.1 GCF_000264295.1 Rhodanobacter spathiphylli B39
GCGGCACGTGCCTTGGCCACCTCTTCCTTGCTGATCTGGCCACCCGGGTTGCCCCAGCTGTTCAGCACGTAGGTCAGGATGTTCGCCACCTCGTCGTCGTTGAGCTGGCTCATCGGCGGCATCACCGAGTCGTACTCGTGCCCGTTCACCGTGACCTTGCCGGTCAGGCCGTGGGTGACGATGGTCATCGCCCGCTTCGGATCGGCCGCCAGGAAGTCCGACTTCGCCAGCGGCGGGAACACGTTGGCCAAGCCTTCGCCGTTGGCCTGGTGGCAGACCGAGCAGGTGCCGGTGAACAGCTGCTTGCCCGCGGCGATCTGCTCTTCCTTGGTCAGCGTGCCGGCCGCATGCGCCTTGGCTGCCGTGGTCACCGCCTTCAGGTTCGGCTCCGAGCGGTCGCCCAGGTAGACCGAGTCCACTTCCTTGCCCGAGTAGATCGACTTGTCTTCCGGGCCATCCACCTTGAGGATGCCCAGCGCGCCCTTGTTGAAGGCGCGGAAGATCGAGTGGTCGACCAGCACGTAGCTGCCCGGCACGTCGGTGTGGAATTCCACGATCGCCGCGCCGCCGGACGGGATCAGCGTGGTCTGCACGTTGTGCTGCGCCACCGTGCCGCCTTCGGGCTGCACCTTGTCGAAGATCTCGCCGATCACGTGGAAGCTCGACACCAGGTTCGGACCGCCGTTGCCCACGAACAGGCGCACCGTCTCGTTGGTCTTGGCGGTCAGCGCGTTGTCGCCGGTGAGCGCGCCTTCCTTGCCGTTGAACAGCACATAGGTCGGGTTCTCGTCGATCGCCTTCTCCATGTCGAACGGCTGCAGGCCCTTCTGCCGGTACTTGCCGGTGGTATAGAAGTCGCCCTGCATCACGTAATACTCGTGGTCGACCGGGCTCAGGCCCTCCGGCGGCTCGACCAGGATCAGGCCGTACATGCCGTTGGCGATGTGCATGCCCACCGGCGCGGTGGCGCAGTGGTAGACGAAGATGCCCTGGTTCAGCGCCTTGAAGGTGAACTGCGATTCGTGGCCCGGCGCGGTGAAGCTGGAGGCCGCACCGCCGCCCGGACCGGTCACCCCGTGCAGGTCGATGTTGTGCGGCATCTTGCTGTCCGGCGCGTTCTTCAAGTGGAACTCCACCGTATCGCCCTGGCGCACCCGGATGAAGCTGCCCGGCACGGTGCCACCGAAGGTCCAGAAGGTGTAGCTGACGCCTTCGGAAATCGGCATCTCCTTCTCGACCACTTCCAGCTCGACGATGACTTTCGCCGGATGGTTGCGATGGATCGGTGGCGGCACGTGCGGCGGGCTGGTCAGCACCGCGTGGATCGGCTCGCCCTGGGGCGGACCGAAGTCGCCGTGAATCGAGGCGGCAGGGGCCGCAGCGGCCGGAGCAGCACCGGCGGTGGCCTGCGGCTTGCCGGAGCAGGCCGCCAGCGTGAACAGCGCCGCCGTGGCGAGAAGGAATAGACCTGGACGTGACATGGACGCTCTCCGTTGGTTCTTGCGATTGCAAGCCTAGGCTATCTGACGGACGCCCATGTGACGTGAGTCAATTGTCGGGTCTTCTCGACCCGACTGCGTCACCCCGCCACGGCGGAGCCTGGCCCGCCCAGGCCAGCCTGCCAGGCGAGCGCGCTCAACCGGGCTTGCCGTCCGCCCGCGGCGTCAGGTAGATCCACGCCGAACGCAGCACCCACGGCAGGAAGGCCAGCAGCCAGCCGTAGGCGGCCATCACCAGCCACAGGTAGACGTCGCCACCCAGTTCGGCACGAATGCGCAGCAGGGTCACCACCTGCAACAAGGCGAAGCACAGCCACGCGACCTTGCCCATCTGCATCGGTCGACCGGAGTGGCCCTGGGTGACCCGGGTGACCATCGCCACCAGCATCGAGCCGAAGAAACCGATGCCCAGCGCATGCAGCGGGGCGCGACCCAGGATCAGCTGCCCGCTCAGGGCGTGCACCACGTCCTGGATGGCGAACAGCGCGAACGCCACCGGCAACCAGGCAAACGCCAGGTGCAACACCGCGAGAATGCCCGGGTGCATCGCCTTCCATGGCCGCCAACGCAGCGAGTGCCAGGCAAACACCAGCGCCAGCGGAATGTCGACCACCCACAGCCAGTCCAGCACGCCACGCCAGTCCAGCAGCAGGTGGGCCAGCAACAGCACCCACACCACCGGCATGCTCCAGTCCGGCCGGATCACGTCATATCCCTTCACCATGTTGCCGGTGAAGAACGGCAGCATGCGGTGCATCACCGAGAAATAGATCGGCAGCAGCAGGCCGAAGGTGCCCAGCTTGATCGCCAGCAGCGCGCATTCGGCCGGTGCGCCGAACAGATACGCCAGGAAGATCGCCAGCCCCAGCGTGCCCAGGCACAGCGCCGCGAGGCAGGAGCGCGCGTGGCCCTTGCGCTCGGCCACCGAAGCACGCAACACGCCGGCCAGCGTCACGACGCCGAGCAGATAGCCCGCCAGCATCACCGCGATGCCCAGCTTGAGCAGCCATCCCAGGTCGAGCAGGCCCGCATTCGCCAGCACGTAACCGCCGAAGACCGCGCCGGCGACCGGCAGGAAGCGCGTGCGCGGCAGATCGGGGCGGCCCAGCCACTTGGGAAACGTGGTCATCAGGAAGCCGAACATGAACAGCGGAAACAGGCCGTACTGGATCAGCATCGCGTGCGCCCAGCCCGGCGGGATCGTGGGCTGCGGCCAGCCGGCCAGGCCGAAGCGCATCCAGGTCAGCTCCACCGCCCACCACGCCATGCTCAGCAGCACCGCGACCGTGCCGGCCAGGAACAGCGGCCGATGCGGCGCGGTGGCCAGCAGGCGGGCGGCCTCGGCGAACGCCGGCGGCGTGTTGCCGGCAGATGGCGAATCAGACATGGCGTGTCCACACGAATGCGAATGATTCCCCATGCTGCCACAGCGCCTTCGCCGGCAACCATGACATGCATCAACCACGCCCCGCGGCATGGCCGGCGCTTCAGCGAATCATCGGGTCGGGCCATGCCCGGACGGCATCCCGCCCCAGCTCAATCCGGCAACAGGGCTTCGCCGATCTTGCGCAGCGCCGCCACATTCAGCAGCTCCAGCTCGCGTCCCTCGATCGCGATCAGCTTCTGCGCGCGGAAGCGGCTCAGCACGCGGCTGACGGTTTCCGCTGCCAGCCGCAGGTAGTTGGCGATGTCGCCACGCGACATGCTCAAGTGGAACTGGGCGCCGGAGAAACCCCGCACCGCGTAGCGGTTGCCCAGGTCGAGCAGGAAAGCGGCGACGCGCTCGTCGGCGCTGTGGTCGCCGGCCAGCAGGCTGGCCGTGCCCAGTTCCTTGCTCAGCATGCGGAACAGGTGCTGCTGCACGGCCGGCACGCGCGAGGCCAGCGCGCTCATCGCGGGGAACGAGAAACGGCAGAAATACGCCGTGTCCAGCGCCACCGCGTCACAGGGGAAATGCTCGGGATAGATCGCGTTGAGGCCGATCACCTCCCCCGGCAGATAGAAGCCCAGCACCTGCTCGCGGCCTTCCTTGTCGACCATGCGCGTCTTCACCGTGCCCGAACGCACCGCGAAGATCGCCCGGAACGGATCGCCGGTACGGAAGATGTGCTCGCCGACGCGGAACGGCCCGACGTGCTCGACCAGGCATTGCAGCTCGGCCAACTCGGGCTTGTCGTAGCCGGCGGCGATGCACGCGCTGGAAAACGCGCAGGTACCGCAGAAGCGCGTTTCATCGCCGTCGTCGGCAATCGGGCTACGCGGCTCGGGCAGGCGACCTGGCCGGCCTGGCGTGGGCTTGAATTGCATGATTGTGATGAGGCCGGGTTGGGGCTGCGTCGTCGTCGATCAGATCACGCGCGAGAAACGCGGTGCCTGTGCCGCTTCGTCCAGATAGGCGTCGAAGCACATGGCGATGATACGCAACAGCAACCTTCCCCGCGAGGTGACCCGAATCTCGCGGTCACTTTCCAGCACCAGGCCATCGGCGACCAGCGCCTGCAGCCGCTGGCGTTCACGCATGAAATATTCGTCGAACACCAGCCGGTGACGCGCCCCGAAGCCGTGCTTGTCCAGCACGCCGTGGCACATCAGTTCGTTGATCAGCTCGCGGCGGATCAGGTCGTCCTCGTCCAGTTGCAGGCCGCGCATCAGCGGCAGGCGGCCCGCATCCAGCGCCGCGTAGTAGCCGACCAGATCACGCGCGTTCTGCGTGTAGCTGTCGCCGATGCGACCGATCGCACTGACGCCCAGGCCCACGATGTCGCAGTCGCCGTGGGTGGAGTAGCCCTGGAAATTGCGCTGCAGGGTGCCCGCGCGCTGCGCCAGCACCAGCTCGTCGCTGGCCTTGGCGAAGTGGTCCATGCCGACGTAGACGTAGCCGGCGGCGGACAGGTGCTCCAGCGCGCGGCCGAACAGCGCCAGCCGGGTCGCGGCATCGGGCAGGTCGGCGGCGTCGATCTGCCGCTGCGCCTTGAACATCTCCGGCAGGTGCGCGTAGCCGTAGACCGCCACCCGGTCGGGGTTGAGCGCCACGATCTGGTCCAGCGTGCGGCTGAAGCCGGCCACGGTCTGGAACGGCAGGCCGTAGATCAGGTCGACGCTGGACGAGCGGAACGACGATTCGCGCGCGGCGTCCAGCACCTCGCGGGTCTGCTCGAAACTCTGGATGCGGTTGACCGCCTGCTGCACCACCGGGTCGAAATCCTGGATGCCGACCGAGATCCGGTTGAAGCCCAGCTGGCCCAGGTTGCGGATGTAGTCACCGTCGGCGAAGCGCGGATCGATTTCGATGCCGTACTCGCGGTCCGCCTCGTGGCTGAAGCTGAAATGCCGCGCCAGCGACTCCAGCAGCTCGCTCATGTGCGCGGTATCGAGGAAGTTCGGCGTACCGCCTCCGAAGTGCAGCTGGCGAACCGGGCGGTCGCGGTCGAACAGCGGCGCGATCAGCTCGATCTCGCGATACAGCCGTTCGAGGTAGCGATCGGCCTGGGTCACGTCGCGGGTGATCACCCGGTTGCAACCGCAGTAGAAGCACGGACTCATGCAGAACGGCACGTGCACGTAAAGCGACAGCGGCCGCGGGATCGGCTCCTCGTTGGAGGCACGGATCACGCCGCGCAACACCGTTTCGTCGAAGTCGGGCTTGAACTGCGGCGCGGTCGGGTAGCTGGTGTAGCGCGGACCGGCCATGTCGTAACGGGCGATCAGCGCCGGGTCGAATTCGGGAGTGCTTATGGGAATGGCCATGGAGCGAGTCTGTCCCCGCGCCCATCCGGCTGCCTTGATCCGGATCAATTGCGCCATCGGCCGCGACGCCACGCCGCAGCCGCCAGCGCTGCCCGACAACTCACGCCTTGTGCGGTTCGACCTGCTGTTCGATCGAGCCGAAGATCGAGGCGCCGCCCGCATCGGTGACGTCGATCTTCAGGCGGTCGCCGAACTTCAGGAACGGCGTGCTGGGATGGCCGTCGCGCAGGGTTTCCACCGTGCGCTGTTCGGCCAGGCACGACGCACCCTTGCCGGTGTCCTCGTTGGCGATGGTGCCGGAGCCCACGATGGTGCCGGCGGTCAGCGGCCGCGTCTTCGCCACGTGGGCGACCAGCTCGGCGAAGCTGAACTGCATGTCCACGCCGCACTCGGCCTCGCCGAACCATGCGCCGTTCAACCACGTGCGCATCGGCAGGTGCAGCTTGTCGCCCTGCCATGCGTCGCCCAGCTCGTCGGGCGTCACCAGCACCGGCGACAGCGCCGAGCGCGGCTTGCTCTGCAGGAAACCGAAGCCCTTGGCCAGCTCGCCCGGGATCAGTCCGCGCAGGCTGACATCGTTGATCAGGCCGACCAGCTGGATGTGCTCCGACGCCTGCGCCGGCGTGGCCGCCATGGGCACGTCATCGGTGACCACCACCACCTCGGCTTCCAGATCGATGCCGAAATCCTCGCTGGGCACCACCACCGGATCGCGCGGACCCAGGAAGCCGGCGCTGGTCGCCTGGTACATCAGCGGGTCGGTGTAGAACGACTTCGGCACCTCGGCGCCGCGGGCGCGGCGCACGCGCTCGACATGCGGCAGGTAGGCCGAGCCGTCGACGAATTCATAGGCGCGCGGCAGCGGCGAGGCCAGCGCGTGCATGTCCAGCGCGAAGGCATCGGCGGCGTTGCCGGCGTTCAGATCCTCCGACAGCGCATTGAGCCGCGGCGCGGCGTTCGACCAGTCGTCCAGCGCCGCCTGCAGCGTCGGCGCGATGGCGCTTGCCTTCACGGCGCGGGCGAGGTCGCGACTGACCACGATCAGCGTGCCGTCGCGGCCGCCTTCCTTGAGACTTGCGAGTTTCATGGGTTATTCCGCTCTTCTGAAGAGTCCGCCATGGATGGCGGTTTTGTTCTTTGCCGTCAAGGAGGACGGCACCAGTCAATATCAACTACAGCCTTCCACGTAATCGACCTGCGGCGGCACACCCACGCGCCATCGCGTCACCTTGCCATGTTCGTCGGTTTCAAACAGCAACACGCCGTCACCTTGCGGCGCGGCGATGCGCAGGTACTTTGCGCCATCGACATACTTGTGCGGCTGCGCCGCGACATGCGTTCCGTACAGCGCGCGGATCTGCGCCTCGTCCATGCCGACCTTGCCACCGCCGGGCGCGAGCTCTTTCGCGCTGCCGACGTCGTAGCGCACGAAATGGCCGGCTTCGAACATGAAGGCAACATCCCGCGGCGACTTCGCCCCGGTCGGGGTCTTGTAGAAGCACGTTGAACCCTGCTCCTGCACACCTTTCAGCTCACCGCCCCAAGCGGTATTCGAGCTGGCCTTATTGGAGCTGGCCTTGTCGAAGCTGGCCTCGTCCATGCCGAAACGCAGGTCGCCGTAACCGTCGTAGCGGGCCATCGTTTCGGCGGCGCTCGTTGCCGGCACGCTCGTGGCAATGGCCGGGCGGACGCTCGACGCGGCGACAGGCGGGGCCTCCGCTGTCGACGGCGCCGCCGGGTCCGCCTGGCCGCACCCGGCCAGCGCCAGCACCGCGGCCACGGTCAGCGCATGGCATTTCACGCCTTGCAGCCTGCATCGAAGTGTTTCGCGATGCCCTGCCAGCACTCGTGGTAATTCTTCTGCAATTGCGGCGCGTCCAGCGCCTGTTGCGTGGGACGGATCACCTTGCGCGTCTCGAACATGAAGGCCATGGTGCCGCCGATCACGTCGGGCCTGGACAGGTCGGCGTTCGAGGCCTTCTCGAACGTGGCCGCATCCGGGCCGTGCCCGCTCATGCAGTTGTGCAGCGAGGCGCCGCCCGGCACGAAGCCCTCGGCCTTGGCGTCGTACACGCCGGTGATCAGGCCCATGAACTCGCTGGCCACGTTGCGATGGAACCAGGGCGGACGGAACGTGTGCTGCGCCACCAACCAGCGCGGCGGAAAGATCGCGAAGTCGATGTTCGCCGTGCCGACGGTGTCGCTGGGCGAGGTCAGCACGGTGAAGATCGATGGATCGGGATGGTCGACGCTGATCGAGCCGATCGTGTTGAAGCGGCGCAGGTCGTACTTGTACGGCGCGTAGTTGCCGTGCCAACCGACCACGTCCAGCGGCGAATGACCGATCTTTGCCGACCACAGCCCGCCCTGGAATTTCGCCACCAGCTCGAATGCGCCCTCGATGTCCTCGTACGCCGCCTCCGGGGTGAGGAAATCGCGGGCATTGGCCAGGCAGTTCGAGCCGATCGGGCCCAGATCCGGCAGGCGTAACAGGGCGCCGAAGTTCTCGCAGACATAACCGCGGGCCACTCCTGCGCTTCCTGCGCCCGTGGCACTCGCACTTCCATGTGCGTCGGCGTCGCCGTCGGGCAGGTCGACGCGGAAACGCACGCCGCGCGGAATCACCGCGATCTCCTGCGGCTCCAGCTCGATCACGCCCAGCTCGGTGGCCAGCCGCAACCGGCCCTGCTGCGGCACGATCAGCAGCTCGCCGTCGGCGTCGTAGAAGAAGCGCCCCTGCATCGAGCGATTGGCCGTATAGACGTGGATACCGATGCCACCCTGCTCGGCCGGGCCGCCATTGCCGGCCAGGGTCACCAGGCCATCGATGAAATCCGTCGGCTGCGTCGGCAGCGGCAGCGGGTCCCAGCGCAACTGGTTCGGCGTGGCCGGCGCCTCGTCGAAACGATTGTGGAAGGTGGCATGCGCCAGCGGCTGGAACGGCTCGTGCACCGCCGCCGGGCGAATCCGGTACAGCCAGCTGCGCCGGTTGCTATGACGCGGCGCGGTGAACGCGGTGCCCGACAACTGCTCCGCGTACAGGCCGTGGGCCACGCGCTGCGGCGAATTCTGGCCGACCGGCAAGGTGCCGGCGATCGCCTCGCTGGCAAACTCGTTGCCGAAACCCGACTGGTAGCCCTTGCTGACATCGATCGCCATGAGGAGAGACCCTTAGAGGAAACCGCGCTTCATCTGGTCGCGCTCGATGCTCTCGAACAGCGCCTGGAAATTGCCTTCGCCGAAACCCTCGTTGCCCTTGCGCTGGATGATCTCGAAGAAGATCGGGCCGATGTTGTTCTGGGTGAAGATCTGCAGCAGCTTGCGCTGCTTGGTTTCCATGTCGGCGTCGATCAGGATCTTGTTCTTCGCCAGCCGCGCCACGTCTTCGCCATGGTTCGGCACGCGCACGTCGATCACCTCGAAGTAGGAGTCCGGGGTGTCGAGGAATTCCACGCCGGCGGCGCGCATCTTTTCCACCGTGTCGTAGATGTCGTCGGTGAAGCAGGCGATGTGCTGGATGCCTTCGCCGTGGTAGGCGTCGAGGTATTCGTTGATCTGGCTCTTCGGGTCATTCGACTCGTTGAGCGGAATGCGCACGATGCCGTCCGGCGCGGTCATCGCCTTGGACACCAGGCCGGTCTTCGCGCCCTTGATGTCGAAGTAGCGGATCTCGCGGAAGTTGAACAGGCGCTCGTAGTAGTCCGACCACTTCTGCATGTTGCCGAAGTACAGGTTGTGGGTCAGGTGGTCGATGAAGGTGAGTCCGAAGCCGGCCGGGTTCTGTTCGGCACCGGCAATCGGCTCGTAGTCGGCGTCGTAGATGCTGCCGGCGCTGCCGTAGCGATCGACCAGGTACAGCATGCAGTCGCCGATGCCCTTGATCACCGGCGCGCCGACCGCCCTGCTGTCGACCTTGTCGGTCACCGCCTCGCCGCCGTTGCCGAGCACCGTGGCGAGCACTTCGGCCGCGGGCTTCCTGAAACGGATCGCGAAGCCGCATGCGCTGGGGCCGTGCTTGTCGGCGAAGTCGGCAGCGAACGAATCGGGGTCTTCGTTGACCAGGAAGTTCACGCCGTTCTGGCGGTACACGGTGATCGGCCGCGACTTGTGCTTCAGCGCGGCGCTGAAACCCATCCGCTTGAACAGGTCGTGCAGTTCGTCGGCGCGACCGGCCGGGGCGGCGAATTCGACGAATTCGAAACCGTCGATACCCATCGGGTTTTCGAACGTGGTGACCTGCATGCCAAGGTTCGGCTGGGCGTTCATGGCGCTCTCCTGTGTGTCGGTGCACGATGGCAGCGCGTGAGCGTGCCACCATCGTCGGTAACCCCACGTTATAGTTTCATGTGTAACCATTTGCAAGGATTGTCGCCGCATGCCCGTCAAACGCAAGTCAGCCCCTGCCACCGCCGAGCACGCCCCGCTGCAGCTGGAGCATTTCCTGCCGTACCGGCTGTCGATCCTGTCCAACACGATCAGCCAGGCGATCGCCGACGACTACCAGCGTCGCTACGACATCTCGGTGACGGAGTGGCGGGTGATGGCGGTGCTGGCGCGCTTCGAGGGTTTGTCGGCACGCGAGGTGGCCGAGCGCACGGCGATGGACAAGGTGGCGGTAAGCCGTGCGCTGGCCCGGCTGGTCGAGGCCGGCCGGGTCGACCGGGCCACCCACGACAACGACAAGCGCCGCTCGGTGCTGAGCCTCACCGAAGCGGGCTGGGCCATGCACGACGAAGTGGCGCCGATGGCACGTGCCCGCGAACGCGAGGTGCTGGCGAAGCTCGATGTCGAGGAGCAGCGCTGGCTGACCCGGATACTGGACAAGCTGCAGGAGGCGGGGAACGGGGAACGGGGCGCGGGGAACGGGAGCTGAAAAGCCGGGCCCCGACGCGCGAAGCTCTTGCTGTTCCCCGTTCCCGCTTTCGCCCTACCTCACCCCGTGCATCAGCTTGTTGATCAGCGGGGCGATCAGGAACAGCAGCACGCCGCCGCCCAGCAAGATCCAGAAGCCGGAGGTGTAGCCGGACAACGCCGAGTCCACGGTCATGCCGCTGTCGCCGCTGACGTGGGCGGCGAACAGGCCGGCCAGGTTGTTGCCGATCGCGGTGGACAGGAACCAGCCGCCCATGCCCAGCCCGACCAGGCGCACCGGCGCCAGCTTGGTCACCATCGACAGGCCGATCGGCGACAGGCACAGCTCGCCGGCCGTCTGCAGCACGTAGCACAGCACCAGGGTCCACAGCGGGATCATGCCGTCGCCACCGACCAGCCGCGACAGCGCATACATCAGCACCGCGAAGCCCAGCGCGTTGCCGATCAACCCCAGCCCGAACTTGCGCGGGATCGAGGGTTCAATGCGCCGCTTGTCCAGCCAGCCCCACGTCATCGCCACCAGCGGCGCCAGCAGCACGATCGCCACCGGGTTCACCGACTGGAACCAGCCGACCGGGAACTCCCAGCCCGCCAGGTTGCGATCCACGATGTGCTGGGCCAGGAAGTTGAACGAACTGCCGGCCTGTTCGAAGAACATCCAGAACAGCACGTTGAAGGTGAAGATGATCAGCATCGCGATCACCCGCTGGATCTGCACGCGTCCGGTGCGGATCGCCTCGATCACCAGCATCACGCCCACGCCGACGAACAGCGCGGTCAGCAGCCACTGGATCGCCACCGCACCGGCCCGGTCCATCAGCAGGTAGACCAGCGGAATGGCCACCAGCACGCCGAGGGCCACGTACACCACGCGCATCGGGTTGGCGATTTCCGGTGCCGGCTGGCCGACCGGGCCGAGCTGGCGACGACCGAACCAGAACCACACCAGGCTGATCAGCATGCCCACGCCCGACGCGGCGAAGACCACGTGGTAGTTGTCGTGTTGCGGCGTGCCGAAGACGCGTTCGGCCAGGTAGCTGGTCAGGATCGGCGCAATCAGCGCACCCGCGTTGATGCCCATGTAGAACAGCGTGAAGCCGCGGTCGCGGCGCGAGTCACCGGTGGCGTACAGCTGGCCCACCATCGAGGAGATGTTCGGCTTGAACAGGCCGTTGCCCACGATGACGGTAGCCAGGCCCAGCATGAAGATCTCGTGCTGGGGCACCATCACCATGAACAGGCCCGCAGCCATCACCACCGCACCCAGCAGGATCGAGCGCTGGTAGCCAATGATCTTGTCCGCCACGTAGCCGCCGAACACCGCGGTGGCATAGACCAGCGCCAGGTAGGCGCCATAGGTGCGGCTGGCCGAAGCCTGGCCGGCTTCGTCGCCGTTGAAGAACTGCGCCACGATGTACAGCGTGAGCGCCCAGCGCATGCCGTAGAACGCGAAGCGCTCCCAGAACTCCGACATGAACAGCATCCACAACGGACGCGGGTGCCCCAGCATTTGCGGATAGTCGGGTACCGGCTTCGCGTCGCCGGCGAGTGTGCTGTTGCTCATGCCTTGCCCCTGTGCCCATCGGTGGTTCGCAGGTTATTGCGAACGGCCAGATGTAACCGGCGGCTCCGCATCCGTCAAATGCGCTGCAGCACGCGGCCCGGGGAAAACCGCGAGCCGCCGGGGCCGGACGGCTTCAGCGCACGCCGTGCATCAGCCGGTTGATCAAGGGCGAAATCAGCAGCAACAACACGCCGGCACCGGCCAGCAGCCAGAAGCTGAAGGTGAAGCCGCCCAGTGCGGAGGCGGCGGTCATCCCGTTGTCGCCGCTGATCCTGCCGGCCAGCAGGCCGGACAGGTTGCCGCCCACCGCCAGCGACAGGAACCAGCCGCCCATCGCCAGGCCGACCAGTCGCGGCGGCGCCAGCTTGGTCACCATCGACAGGCCGATCGGCGACAGGCACAGCTCGCCCACCGTCTGCAGCACGTAGCACAGCACCAGCGGCCAGAACGGAATCAGCCCCTGCACATCGAGCAGGCGCGACAGCGCGTACATCAGCACCGCAAAACCCAGGCCGTTGAAGATCAGGCCCAGGCCGAACTTGCGCGGGATCGACGGCTCGCTCCTGCGCGACGCCAGGAAAGCCCAGACCACGGTGACCACGGGCGCCAGCACGATGATCGCCAGCGGACTGACCGATTGGAACCAGCCCACCGGGAAGATCCAGCCACCGAACATCTGCCGGTCGACCAGGTTCTCGGCGAGGAAATTGAACGAGGTGCCCAGCTGGAAGTAGAACATCCAGAACAGGATGTTGAAGGCGAAGATGATCAGCATCGCCACCACCCGGTCGACCTGCACCCGGTCGTGCCTGACCGCCTCGACCAGCAGCATCACCGCCACCGCGACGAACAATGCGCCGAGCATCCAGGACAGGCCGGTGGTGACGAAGGCCAGCAGCAGGTACACCAGCGGCACCGCGACGACCATGCCCAGCAGCACCCACACCACGCGCATGCGGCCGGCCGCTTCCGGCGCGGGTCGGCCCACGCCCTTCAGGCCGCGCCGACCGAACCAGAACCACAGCAGGCTGAGCAGCATGCCCACGCCGGCCGCGCCGAACACGATGCGGTAGTTCTGCTGCATCGGCGTGTCGGTGAAATGGCCGGCCATCCAGCCGGTCAGCAGCGGCGCCAGCAGCGCGCCGCCGTTGATGCCCATGTAGAACAGGGTGAAGCCGCGATCGCGGCGCGGATCGTCGCGCCCGTACAACTGCCCGACCATGGTGGAGATGTTCGGCTTGAACAGCCCGTTGCCCACGATCACCATCGCCAGGCCGAGCAGGAAGACACCGCGGCTGGGCAGCATCACCACGAACAGGCCCAGCGCCATCATCAGCGCGCCCAGCAGGATCGAGCGCTGATAGCCGATCACCCGATCCGCCACGTAGCCGCCGAAGATGCTGGAGGCGTAGATCAGCGCCGTGTATGCACCGAAGATGCTGGCGGCCCACGCCTGGCCGGAGGCATCGCCGTGGTAGAAGTGCGCCACGATGTACAACGCCAGCGCCCAGCTCACGCTGTAGAACGCGAAGCGCTCCCAGAACTCGGTCATGAACAGCATCCACAGCGGGCGCGGATGCCCCAGCGTCTGCGGGTACTCGGGTGTGGCGCTGGGCTGGACGGCTTCGTTCATGGGTGCTCCCGGATTTCAGGTGGCACATCATGACGGGATTCAGGCCGGGCTGCGCAAGCGGCAGGCGATTCGCTCAGCTGCCCAGCACGGTACGCACGTCCAGCAGTTCCGGGAAGAATTCCAGATCGAGCGCCTTCTTCAGGAAGCTCACCCCGGACGAACCGCCGGTGCCGCGGCGATGGCCGATGATGCGCTCCACCGTCTTCATGTGGCGGAAACGCCAGAGCTGGAAGCTCTCCTCCACGTCCACCAGCTGTTCGCACATGTGGTATTCGGGCCAGAACTCCGCGCGGTCCTCGTAGATGCGCTTGAGCACCGGCAGCAGCGCCTCGTTGCGACGGTACGCCCGCGTCCAGTCGCGCTCCAGCAACTCGGCCGGCACCGCGTGGCCACGCCGCGCCAGGTAGCGCAGGAATTCGTCATACAGGCCGGGCGCCTCCAGTACCGCGCGCAACTCTGCCTGCGCAGCCGGATCGTGCGCGAACACCTTGAGCATGTCGGCGTTCTTGTTGCCCAGCAGGAATTCGATCTGGCGATACTGCAACGACTGGAACCCGGACGACGGGCCCAGCACGCCGCGGAACTCCAGGTACTCCGCCGGCGTCAGCGTCTCCAGCACCGCCCACTGCTCGAACAGCTGGCGCTGCACCTGCTTCACCCGCGCCAGGATCTTCAGGCAGGCATCGATGTCATCGGCCTGCAGGTGCAGCACCGCTGCCTTCAGCTCGTGGATCAGCAGCTTCATCCACAACTCGGAGACGTGGTGCTGCACGATGAACAGCATCTCGTCGTGATGCGGCGGCTGGCTCAGCGGCTGCTGTGCCGACAGCAAGGTGTCCAGATGCAGATAGCCGCCGTAGGTGATCTGTCCGTTGAGATCGGTCTGGATGCCGGCTTCGAGATCGCGCTGGTTGTCGGTCATGGTGTTCCGTCACGTTTCCGGAAAATGGCCATGGTAACGGCTGCCGCCCGGTCAGTCCCTGACCCGGGACATGGGGCGCGTCCTGGACACCTCGAATACTTGGCAACAGTCGCGGGGGACCCGCTTTACGGCGCGTTTGACGTTCCGGGAAGCCGCGCGACAAGCCCGTCCGTACGCCCACGAATGCTGCGCTGTACCTTGCAGCGCAACATGCCCGCCTGTTATCAAGCGCGGTCTTGTTCGGTCGTTTGTGTGCCCGAGGATGCGTCGAGGGCACGCCATCAACCAGGTTTTTCCCTCTCTTCCTCACCCCGGAGCGAGTCGTGACCATCGCCGCCAAGTTTGAAATCGAATACCTGCAATACCTCGACGCCGAGGGCAAGCAGGTCCGTGACGATCTGCCCGAGTTCGCCAAGGACCTCGAGCACATGGTCAAGCTGTACAAGCTGATGCTGTCGACCCGCGTGTTCGACGCCAAGTCGATCGCGCTGCAGCGCACCGGCAAGCTGGGCACCTACGCCAGCTGCCTGGGCCATGAAGCGGCGCACGTCGGCATCGGCAGCGCGATGCGTCCCGAGGACGTCTACGCGCCGAGCTACCGCGAGTACGGCGCGCAGCTGTATCGCGGCGTGCAGCCGCGCGAGGTCTACATGTACTGGGGCGGCGACGAGCGCGGCAACGATTACCAGCAGGAACCGGCGCGGCACGACTTCGCCTGGTCGGTGCCGATCGCCACGCAGTGCCTGCATGCGGCCGGCACCGCGCTGGCGTTCAAGATCCGCGGCGAGAAGCGCGTGGCGGTGTGCACCATCGGCGACGGCGGTTCGTCCAAGGGCGACTTCTACGGCGCCATCAACATCGCCGGCGCGCAGAACCTGCCGCTGGTCGCGGTGATCGTCAACAACCAGTGGGCGATCTCGGTGCCGCGCAAGATCCAGTCCGGCGCGCCGACGCTGGCGCAGAAGGGCATCGCCGCGGGCCTGTTCTCGATCCAGGTCGACGGCAACGACATCATCGCGGTGCGCAAGGCGATGGAAGACGCGCTGGAGCGCGCACGCAACGGCGAAGGCGGCAGCGTGCTGGAACTGGTCACCTATCGTCTGGGCGACCACACCACCGCCGACGACGCCCGTCGCTATCGCGGCGAGCAGGAAGTGAAGGACGGCTGGGAAAAGGAGCCGATGAAGCGCCTGCGCCACTGGCTGGTGGCCAAGGGCGTGTGGGACGACGCGAAGGAAGAAGCCTGGAAGGCCGAGTGCGACGACTGGATGGACAACGAGGTGAATGCCTACCTCGAGACCAAAACCCAGCCGGTCTCGGCGATGTTCGACTACATCTTCGCCGAAATCCCCGCCGATCTCGCCAAGCAGCGCGATTACGTCCTGTCGCTTGAAAACAAGGGTCATTGAGTCATGGCACAAATCACTCTCATCGAAGCCGTCACCCAGGCGCTCGCCTATGAAATGGCGCACGACGATTCCGTCGTGGTGCTGGGCGAAGACGTCGGCGTCAACGGCGGCGTGTTCCGCGCCACCCAGGGCCTGCAGGAGAAGTTCGGCGAACTGCGCGTGCTGGACACGCCGCTGGACGAAACCACCATCGCCGGCGTCACCGTCGGCCTCGCCGTGGCCGGCATGAAGCCGGTCGCCGAGGCGCAGTTCGAAGGCTTCATCTACCCGATGATGGAGCAGATCGCCTGCCATGCCGCGCGCATGCGCAACCGCACCCGCGGCCGCCTGACCGTGCCGGCCGTGTGGCGCGCGCCGTGGGGCGGCGGCATCCGCGCACCGGAGCATCACTCCGAAGCGAACGAGCACCTGTTCACCAACATCCCCGGGCTGCGCGTGGTGATGCCGTCCTCGCCCGCGCGTGCCTACGGCCTGCTGCTGGCGGCGATCCGCGATCCCGATCCGGTGATGTTCTTCGAGCCCAAGCGCATCTATCGCCAGTACAAGGAAGAAGTGCCGGACGACGGCGAGGCGCTGCCGCTGGACGTGTGCTTCGTGCTGCGCGACGGCACCGACGTGACCCTGGTGAGCTGGGGCGCACAGGTGAAGGAAGCGCTGGAAGCGGCCGACGCACTGGCCGCCGAAGGCATCAGCGCCGAAGTGATCGACGTGGCCACGCTGACCCCGCTGGACTTCGACACCATCGCCGAATCGGTGCAGAAGACCGGCCGTTGCGTGATCGTGCACGAAGCTCCGAAGACCGCCGGCTTCGGCGCCGAGATCGCCGCCCGCCTGGCCGAGGAATGCATGTACGACCTGCTCGCCCCGGTCGAACGCGTCACCGGCTTCGACACCCACATCCCGCTGTTCCGCCTGGAAATGAAATACCTGCCGAACGTGGAACGCGTCGTCGACGCGGCGAAGCGTACGTTGGCGGCAAGCTGACGCCCTTGCTCCTCCCCCTGCTTGCAGGGGGAGGCTGGGAGGGGGTAAAGCTCTTGATCTGAAGCCCGGATCAAGAGCACCCCACCCCAACCCCCCCTGCAAGCAGGGGAGGGAGCAAACCGGAAAACTCATACCTGGAAATCCGCTCATGGCTGACATCAAGACGTTCTACCTCCCCGACCTCGGCGAAGGCCTGCCCGACGCGACCGTGGTCGAGTGGCACGTGAAGGTGGGCGACACCATCAAGCTGGACGCCCCGCTGTGCTCGATGGAAACCGCCAAGGCGGTCGTCGACGTGCCCTCGCCGTACACCGGCAAGGTCACCAGGCTGCATGGCGCGCCCGGCGACATCATCGAAACCGGTGCCGCACTGGCCGAGTTCGAACCCGACCCGAACGCCAAGCAGCGCGCCGAGTCGCAGGACACCGGCCACCAGCATGGCCCGAAGAAGAGTGTCGGCAGCCCGGCCGCGGATGACAGCAGCAAGGTCGTCGTCTCCGACGAGGGTGGCGAAGTCGAGACCGGCGGCAAGGATCGCGAGGACGAAGGCACCGTGGTCGGTGCCATGGTCAGCGGCAACACCGTCCACGTCGAACAGGCCGCCAGCATCGGCGGCGTCAAGGCCGTGCCGGCCGTGCGTGCGCTGGCGAAGAAGCTCAAGGTCGACCTCGCCCGCGTGCGCCCCAGCGGTGCGGACGGCGTGGTCACCATGAAGGACGTCAAGGACGCCGCCGCGAACGGTTCGGCCGCACTCGGCGCCGCCCCCGCCCGCGCGGTGCCCGCGTCGGCCGGCCGTCACCTGGCGCCCGAGCTGCCGCAGCCGGAGCCGCAGCGCGGCCCGGTCTCGCTGGCCGGCAAGCCGGTGCGCACCGCGCCGCCGTCGCAGGCCGCCAGCGGCCAGCCGGAACAGTTGAAGGGCGTACGCCGCAACATGGCCCGCGTGATGGCCGACGCCCACGCCCAGGTCGTGCCGACCACGCTCGTGGATGACGCCGACCTGCACGCCTGGATCGGCAAGCAGGACATCACCGCGCGCCTGATCCGCGCCATCGTGTCCGCCTGCAAGACGGTGCCGGCATTGAACGCCTGGTTCGACGGCAAGAACCTCACCCGCACGCTGCACCCGCAGGTCGACATCGGCATCGCGGTCGACACCGACGACGGCCTGTTCGTGCCGGCCCTGCGCAACGCCGACATGCTCGACGGCGCCGGCATCCGCACCGCGATCAAGCGCCTGCGCACGCAGGTCGAGGACCGCACCATTCCCGCCTCGGAGCTGTCCGGCTACACCATCAGCCTCAGCAATTTCGGCATGTTCGCCGGCCGCTACGCCACGCCCGTGGTGGTGCCACCCACGGTCGCCATCGTCGGCGCCGGCAAGCTCAGCCACGACGTGGTCGCGGTGATCGGCGGCATCGAAGTGCACCGCCGCATGCCGCTGTCGCTGACCTTCGACCACCGCGCCGCCACCGGCGGCGAAGCCGCGCGCTTCCTCAAGGCGATGCTGGACGATCTGTCCTTGCCGAACTGAGCAGGCGGATCATCGTCAAACAAACAGGGCGCCCTCGGGCGCCCTGTTTGTTCGTGCCCGGGACAGGCACTCCACCGGCTCCAGGCGTGGCGATGGAGGCGCAGGTTCCCGCCCGACGTGCCGGCTCGCGTCAACCGACAGTCCAGCCTTCCTCGTTGGTGATGCGAATGATGGCTTCGAGCGCGGGCAGCATGTGGCAGGGCAGGATGTCGCGCCCCTTGCACATGATGCTGGTGGTCATCATGCCCATCGGAGGTTTTGCCGCCTTGTGCACATCGCACATCGCGCAAAACCGATTGATGGCGATGGCCTTGGAGGAGCGGTCCGTGGGAGCCGGCGGCGCGTCATATTCATCCGGCAGGCCCAGCATGTGGCCATATTCGTGGGCGAAGATATTCATCCACATGTCGTCATCGAAGCGGGTTTCGAAGGTCAGGTCGCACTCCAGTTCGATGAATCCGGCATTGGGCAAGCCCAGATCATTGACTGGCAATGGATCGACGCTGACCGGGTTGCGCACGCCGAAGGCGATCAACTGATCGCGCACGGCGCGCATCTGCTTGACCACCTTTCCTGCCGACGCGCCCATGCCGGTGTTGTAGCGCGCCTTCACGATCAGCGGCACCAGTGGACGCGACGGTGTCCCGGTCTTGATGCGCAGGCTCAGGTTGGCCAGCGCCACCTTCAGCTGCGGTGTCAGGGTGCCGTACGGGTCCAGCGCGATCGCATTGAGGCCCAGCGGCAGGAACAGCGCGCTGATCCGGCAGCGCTCGTCGCGCGACACGTTGCCGGCCTCGGTCAACTTGACGTTGATCAGGCCAGTCGATTCGCTGTGGACCATGGCGCTCGATTGCGCGGCAATGTTACCGGTGTCGATCTGGCTCAGGCCCACATAGGAATCACAACGCGCCAGCCCTCCCGGGCCGTAAGCCGACGAGTAGCGCGGTACATTCATGATGACGGTCGCCTCGCTCTGGTCGTCACGAAATGCACGTTGAACAGGACCGAGACACGTGGGGTGGGATTCTTCTTGCGATTGACAAGAAAGAACTTCCCGTCCCAGTGCTCCCTGACCGCCGCCTTGGCTCCCGCTTCAAACCGCATGATGTCCTGCCGGTTCCAGGACACGCCCTCGACGGGGCGATTTTCGTAGTTCGCGAAGACCTTGACCGTGATGGTCATGAAACCGGTTCCATCCACATGGGTGACGTCAAAGGCGCCACGCCCTGTCATCGGAACAAACGACTTGAGATCTGCCATGACACACATCCTCCCCTTGGCTATCCAGCACTGCACTCTTCCCGTGGGCACATCCTGGAACATCCACGCCACGCCCGCCGACCTGACGAGGAAACCGCGTCGCCATTGATCAAGCGGGCAGCGAGTGCGCTCCACCTTGAACTTGCCGACCGCTGCCACCCGATCGACGAGTCACCTGCCGGCGCGGCGTTCGCGCTCAGTAATCGCGCACGTCCAGCAGCATGAAGCAGCGGGCGCTGTAATCGCCGCCGCGAGGCCAGGCCACTTCGTTGAGGGCCAGCGTGCCGGCCGTCCACAGTTCGTTGTCGAGCAGGGCCTCGCAGCGCGAGTCGCCGTCTTCGGCGTGGCTGTGCACCAGCCGCAACCAGTGCAGTTCGGGACTCAGCGCCTCGCGTTTCAAAGCAGCCTCGATCGATGCCAGTGCGTCGAGCGGCATGTCGGCGACCGCCGCACCACGCACATTGAACGGCCCGATGAAGACGTCCCAGCTGCGCACGCCGATCTCCCACGCGGTGATCTGCATGCGGCGGTCGTCGGTGACGTACCAGCAGGCGGCCAGCAGCAGGTGGAACACGTTCTGCTCGAAGGTCTTCAGCGCATCGCGACAGCCCGCCTCGCCGCCACCGATGCCGGCGAAGCTCTCCTCGATGCACCGTTCCTCGCCCAGCACCACGTCGACATCGAGCCGGCCCGGTTCGCCCGCCGCGCCCTCGTGCCAATCGGCGCGGATCGCGGGGAAGTCGCCGTCGGTGACCAGCCAGCCGTCTTCATCGGCCTCGAGGTCGACGTCGTGCCGCTCGAACAGGCGGAGCAGGTATTTCTGCAGTGCTGCACTATCCATCATCGTTCCCGCATGTCGGTGTGGTCGGTCGAGGGCAATTCGCGCCAGGTCAGGTACACGCGCAGGTCGAACTCCAGCTGGTGGTAGTCCGGCAGCATGTAGGTGCACAGCTGGTAGAACGCCTTGTTGTGGTCCAGCTCCTTCAGGTGCGCCAGTTCGTGCACCACGATCATCTGCAGGAATTCCGGCGCGGCGGCCTTGAACAGGCTGGCCACGCGGATCTCCTTCTTCGCCTTCAGCCGGCCGCCCTGCACGCGCGAGATCGCGGTGTGCAGGCCCAGCGCATTGCGCAACACGTCGAGCCTGGCGTCGTACAGCACCTTGTCGATGCCCGGCGCGTTCTTCAGGTGCTGCTGTTTCAGCGCGGCCACGTACGCATACAGCGCCTTGTCGCTCTGCACCTCGTGGCGATCGGGATAACGCTTCGCCAGGTGCTCGCCCAGGCGCTCCTGCGCGATCAGTTCGCGCACCTTGTCCTGCAAGGTGACGGGATAAGCCTGGAGGTACTTGAGCGGCGCCATGCCGCGTATTCTCGCACTGCGCCGCACCGCGCGCCGTCCAGCGGAGACGATCCATGCACCACAGCCGACTCAGCACCCTCGTCATCGACTGCCAGGTCGACGACCTGGCCACCGCCACCGCGTTCTGGAGCAAAGCCCTGGGCAAGCCGGTCGCCAGCCCCGATCAGGACGGCGACGGCAGGTACGCGGAACTGCGCACGGCCGCGGACGAGCCGATCATCCTGCTGCAGAAGGTGGAGCACGCCAGCCGCGTGCACCTGGACATCGAAACCGACGACCTCGACGCCGAAGTGGCCCGGCTGGAGCGCCTGGGCGCCCGCCGCATCGCCTTCGTGCGCGAGCGCTGGTGGGTGATGGAGGCGCCCGGCGGCCACCGCTTCTGCGTGGTGAAGCCGCAGCGCGAAACGTTCGGGCCGCACCTCAACCGCTGGGACTGAGCGGCTGCTACATGTCGAAGCGGTAGCTCAGCTTGACCAGCAGCTGTTCGTCGTCGCGCAAGGCGAAGCTGTTGCCGAACGCGTCGGCGGTGTTGCGGGCGTAGCCGTCCAGCGCGTAGCCGCCACGGCCATAGACCACGTACAGGTACGACAGCGGGGCCAGCTCGTAGCGGTAACGGATCTGCAGGCCGAGGTTGCGCACGCTGAAATCGTCGACCGGCTCGTCGCTGGCCACCGCGCGGCCGTTGGCGCCGACGCGATAGCCGCCGCGCAGGCGTGCATCCAGGCCGATCGCCTGCAGCTTCACGCGCAATTCCTGGCGCGGATTGATGGCCCAGTCGAAACCGGCATCGAGCTGCAGCGTGTGTTCGTCGAACCGGCCGATCAGGTTGTCGTGCTGCCACACCAGCCAGTCCGGCAGATGCTCGTAGTAGGGGCCGGCGTAGACGCTGAACGCGTCGCTGATGAAGTAGGTGGGAATGAACTTGATGTCGTAGCCGAACTGGCGGTTGCCGCCAAGGCCGCCACTGACCACCTCCGCGTCCAGCTTGAACGCCCAGTCGCCGTGGCGCGGGCTGATCCGCTCATAGGCCAGATCGATGCTGGGCGGCAGGAACAGCGCGCCATGGCCCCGCGTCAGCAGGTCGTCCCAGCCCGCGCTGTTGACGTTGAGCTGCACCACTTCGGTGGCGCCGTTGCGCAGGTTGCTGTTGCGGCTGACGCGGAACTGGCGACGCAGGCGCAGGCCGTGATCGTTGTCCAGTGCGTCGATGCGGTAGCGCCATTCCTTGGAGCTGTATGCCGAGTCGGCCGGCAGGGCCGTGTAGCGCTTGCGCACTTCCCAATGGGCGTAGTTGAAGTTGTTGCGGTCGAGGTAGCCGAAATCGTTGATCTGCAACTGGTCGCCGAAGTGCATGCCCAGCCACTGCTGGCGCCAGCCGTCGCCCATCTCGTAGTCGGCGATGAGGGTGCCGCCGCTGTCGCGGGTATGCGTGCCCGACTGCAGGATGTCGCTGCCGACCACATTGGTGGCGATGGTCAGTTGCGGCGTGGGGCGCCAGTGATGATCGACACCCAGCACGGTGGCCTCGCGATCCAGCCACGGCCTATCGACCCGGGTCAGCAGCATGCCCAGGCTCTGCTCGCCAAAATCGTGGGTGAGCCGCGCGGCGCCGAAGAAGCGCCCCGCCTCGCCATCCTCGTCGGCGGCCAGCACGCCGTAGCTGGTGGAGCCGAAACTGCCGTTGAGCTTGACCGCCGCATTGATGTCGGCCGCGCCGTGGCCGTCATCCGACGGACCGCCCACGCGGCGCGTGTAGACCAGCTGGCTGTTGTCGTCGAGCAGGCTGAAGTCGAAGATGCCCTGGTTCTCGGTGAAGAACGGCCGCTTGTCGCTGACATAGGTTTCGGTGGCGCCGAAGTTGACCACCAGGTCGTCGCTCTCGACCTGGCCGAAGTCCGGATTCAGCGCCGCGGTGAGCTGGAACTGGCCGCTCGGCTTCCACAGGATGTCCGCGCCTTCCTGGAAATGACTGCGGCCGCGGACGTTGTCGTACAGCCCGGACACATACGGCGTGACGGCGAACAGCGACTGGCTGTAGTGCGGCACCTCGATGCGCCTGAATTCGGACAGGAAGCGCGGCAGCGTGAAGCTGGCCACCGGCCAGGCATCGCGTTCGCCGGTCGAGCCGGTCACCCGATCCAGGTAGATGCCCAGCGCGCGCTGGCCGTCTGTCGCCGCGTGCATCGGCGCGGTGTACCACGGGATCAGGATCTCGACGCTCCAGCCGGCGGCATCTTCGCTCACCGCATGTTTCCAGTTGCCGTCCCAGTCCTTGTTGAACTGGGTTTCGTTGGTGATCACTGCGTCATTGATGCCGTCGGTGGAACTGACCACGAAGTCGTAGCCGGTGCGCCCGTCACCGTTGAAGTCGACCATCACGTTGACCCGATCGACCTGATCCTCGAAGTCGCGCTGCACGCGCTGATGCGTGCGTGGCACGCCAGCCGGCTGGTCGCAGCGGAAGGCCACCGCCAGGCCCTTCGGCGTGGCCAGTATCCAGGCCTCGGTGTGCAGTGCACCGGGCTTGCCGCTGAGCGGCTGCACCTGGCGGAAATCGGTGATGTGCCGCGCACCTTTCCACTCTTCCGGCTGGATATGCCCATCGATATCGACGGCCAGTGCCGGCGCGGAAACCGCGGCCAGCGAAAACAGCAACAGGCATGCCACGCGCATGTGGGAACTTCCATGAGGTCTGGCGCAGGATCGCGCCTGGGCGAACGAGGCACTCGTCACCCGGGGATAGATGCACAGCTTGCCGTCAGCGTTTAAACGGGTCGACGGCCATTGGTCATTGCATGACTTGTGGCAGGTCGTCCGCCGTGAATCAGCGCCGGCGTCCCCACAGCACGTGCCGCAACAGCATCGCCAGCAGCAGCACGACGGTGAATGCAGCGTAGCCATACAGCGCCGGCAGCACCTGTTGCCAGATCGCACCACTGGCGCGACCGAAGCCGTCGACCGTGGGCAGTTCCACCCGATCGAAACCGATCACCGCGCATTGCGCCGCGGCGATCAGCGCCAGCACGACGGCCGCGACATCGAAGAAGCGTCGGGCGGCGACACGCGGCAGACTCTTCGGATACGCCCAGTAACCCCAGCACAGGATCAGCAGCCACGGGGCCAACAGCAGGATGGCGAGATAACGCATGGTTCGATCACTCCGTGGGCGTGGATGGCCGCGCCTCAGTCCTGCGTGGCGAGCTGGTTCAGCGCCTCACGCAAAGGCGCCAGTGCGGCATCACGCGCCTGCTCATCGCGGTAATCCGGCGTGCTGGCCACCGTCTCGCCGTCCAGTTTCAGGTCCACGCCCAGCGGACGGACCTGCAGCACGGCCGCACCGGCGCCGAGCGTCCTTATCTGCTTCTGCAGCGCACCGCCCGCCTTCGGATCGGCAAACGATTTCGATAGCAGCAGTTCCTCGCCTTCGGCGGAAAACAGGCGGAAACGGAAGCTGCCATCGGCATCGCGGAAACTGGCGAAGCGCGGCATTTTCCCCTGTTTCGGCGCGGCTTTCGACCCGGCTGCCGGTGCCGGTGCGGTGGTCATGGCGCGCAGGCCCAGCACCTCGCGCAGTGCAGCCAGTTTCGGCGTGGCGATCGCCCGCGCCTTCTGCGCACCCTGCTGCAGGATCGTCTCGATCGCGGACGGGTCGGCCATCAGCGCCTCGTAGCGTTCGCGCATCGGCGCCACGTCGGTTTCGATGCGCTCGTACAGCACCTGCTTTGCCTCGCCCCAGCCGATGCCGTCGAGCAGGGCCTGGCGGAAGGCTGCGGTTTCGGCGTCGCTGGCGAACGCGCGGAAGATGGTGAACAGCGCGCAGTCGTCCGGGTCCTTCGGTTCGCCGGGCAATCGCGAGTCAGTGACGATGCGCATGATCGCCTCGCGCAGCTGCTTCTTGCCGCCGGCGAACAGCGGGATCGTGTTGTCATAGCTCTTCGACATCTTGCGGCCATCCAGGCCCGGCAAGGTCGCCACCTGTTCCTCGATCAGCGCCTCGGGCAGCACGAAGAATTCGTGCCCGTGCAGATGGTTGAAACGCTGGCCCAGATCGCGCGCCATCTCGATGTGCTGGATCTGGTCGCGGCCCACCGGCACCTGGTTCGCGTCGAACGCCAGGATGTCCGCCGCCATCAGCACGGGATACATGTACAGGCCCGCGGTGACACCCGCGTCGACGTCCTCGCCCGCGGCCGTGTTCTTGTCCACCGCGGCCTTGTAGGCATGCGCGCGATTGAGCATGCCCTTGGAGGCGATGCAGGTGAGGAACCAGGTCAGCTCGGGGATTTCCGGGATGTCCGACTGGCGATAGAAGGTGACCCGCGCCGGGTCGAGCCCCGCCGCCAGCCATGTCGCGGCGATCTCCAGCCGCGAACGCTCGATCCGCCCCGCATCGTCGCTCTTGATCAGCGCGTGGTAGTCGGCCATGAAGTAGAACGCATCCACATCATCGCGCCGGCTGGCCGCCACCGCGGGGCGGATCGCCCCCACGTAATTGCCGAGATGCGGCGTGCCGCTGGTGGTGATGCCGGTAAGGACTCGGGTATTCATGCTGCGTCGCGCAAGTAAAACGCCAGTCTACGACATCCGGTAGAACGGCTCGACCGACCGATCGCCGCCTTGTCAAAAAATCACAACCGCCGGCCCAGTTCCATCGGACACCACCACGCAGGGGACCCAACCGATGAGCGGAAAATTCGCCCTGTCGGCGTGGCTCTTCGCAAGTCGCACCGATTTCCGGCAACGCCGCATCAGCAGGTCAGCGTGGAGTGGTCCGGCCCGCCGTGCGCGGTGGCGTCGACGCTGTCCTGCGGGGGAGACGTCGGCGTCAATCGTTCGATCACCGTCACGCCGTTCGCGCCGGCTACCGCGAACCGCGCTCGCGCATGATCCAGCGCGATGGGTGGCGGCAGGTACTCGTGCCTGGTGAGGGCACTGCCTTGGCGCCCCGAGTCGATCTGTTCCCAGGCGGCCAGCGTGGAGCCGTCCAGCAGGGACAACACCTTGGGATGCACGCAGAACGCCACCGTGGACCGGGCGTCCAGCGGCATCAAGGTACCGGTGGGCGCCACGGTTTCGACGCTGGCGGTCAATGCCCGCCGCACCGGATCGAGGATAGCCAGTGCATCCGATTCGATGGCGGCTTCCGTAGTGTCGTCCCATCCCGGGCCAAGGACGACCAACAGCCGGCCATCGGGCAGAAAGTCTGCAGCAACGGTCTCCCTGTCGTAGGGGTTGAAACCTTCGAAGTCGATGGGCTTGTCGAGCGCGGAGGCATCCTGCAAGGCGGCTTCAAGGTCGTAGACAGCCAACGTATCCAGCGGATGCCAGACCCACCCTGCGCTGGCGAGCCAGCGCCCGTCCGGACTGACGCGCAAGCGGGAATGGAAGAAATCCCCGGGCTCCCGTGCGTTGGTGCCGCCCAGGCGCTCGCCCGTCTCGATGTCTTCCAGCTCGAGCTGGCAATACGCCTGCGGACAATGCGCCAGCACCGTTCGACCCGTGCGGCTGCGGAAGATGGCTATCGGATACTCGTAGTCGTCAGCGTGATAGAAGTCCCGCTGGATCTGCCGCAGGATTTCGCCCTTGTGCAGGACGAGGCCGGTGGTGCCGAGCCTTTCGTAAATGATCGCGTAGTCGCCACATGGCGACGCGATGGCGGCATCGAAGCGATAGGCGTACCTGACATGTGACGCTTCGATCGAGCCGTCGAGCCGGATGACGGTGCCACCCGCCACCCAGTCGACCAAGGTGTCGCCGACCCAACACAGCGACCGGATGTCGGGCACGTTGATTTTGTACGTACGAAATTCCATGTTCTGCGTGCCTGCTCCGCGTCGCTGGTTGTCCGATCGATCATCGGTTCCGCGACATTCTGCCAGCCTCCGCACGCCCGTACCGGACCTCGTCCATGGCTTCGCGTTCCGCCGCATTCGAACGAACGATCCTGCCGCCAGCAGCAGGATCAGCGGATCAGCGTGGACTTGCCGAACAGCGATTCGACCAGGTCCACGGCCAGCTTGGCGGTGGCGTTGCGCTTGTCGAACGCGGGGTTCAGTTCGACGATGTCCAGCGACGCCATCCGCCCGGTGTCGGCGATCATCTCCATGCACAGCTGCGCCTCGCGGTAGTCCGGCCCGCCGCGTACGGTGGTGCCGACGCCGGGCGCGATGCTGGGGTCGAGGAAGTCGACGTCGAAGCTGACGTGGAGATGGGTGTTTTCGTCCATGCCGGACAGGGCTTCCTCCATCACCCGCTTCATGCCCACTTCATCGATGTGCCGCATGTCGTGGACCTGCATGTTGGCACCGCGCACCAGCCGCTTCTCGCCTTCATCGACCGAACGGATGCCGATGTAGCGGAACACGTCCGGCGTGGTCGACGGCACGACTCCGCCCAGGCCGGTCAGCTCGGCCGGGCCGGTGCCGCACAGGCAGGCCACCGGCATGCCGTGGATGTTGCCGGTGGGGGTGGCTTCGGCAGTGTTGAAGTCGGTGTGCGCATCCAGCCACAGCACCCGCAACTGCTTGCCTTCGTCATGGCAGTGACGCGCCACGGCCGAGATCGAACCGATCGCCAAGCAATGGTCGCCGCCGAGCATGATCGGCAGGCGGCCCGCCTGCAGTTCCTGATGAACGGCCGTATGGACGGCCGTATTCCAGGCCACCACTTCGTCCAGATGGCGATAGCCCTGCTCGGGCGGAAGCCATGGGTTGATTGGCCCCTGCAAGTTGCCGCGATCGATGACCTTCAGCCCGCGACGTTCCAGCCGGCTGGCCAGATTGGCCACACGCAGCGCTTCGGGTCCCATTCCGGCACCGCGATGGCCGGCGCCGATGTCGGTCGGCACGCCAATCAATGAAACGGTCTGCTTGTCCACGTTCGCCTGCTCCTGCATGCCTGGGGGCCACTGCGCCGTTGTCCCGGCACACGCCATTGATGTGGGTGAGGCGGAGAACGGACGGGCCTGCAGCAGCCGTCCCGGATGTGCCGCCGGCATCCTGCGTGCAGGACTTTCGCGGCGATTAAGACTCCACCTGTCCGGCGAAGTTTACCGGAATGGGTGGAGCGGCGTCGCCGCCCGGGCCGCGAAGCGACCTGCGAAGACGCATACGCCGTCACGGCAGCACGCCGTGGCCTTGCTTGATGACGCAGCCGCCTGGCGGCGAGGCGCAGGAACCCGGCTCAGTGCTTCTGCCGGCTCGCGGTGTAATCGCAACTGCCGGTGCGCTGACCGGCATAGGTCATGTCCATGACCATGGCTTGACCGTTCATGTTGCTGTCGGCGTGCATGCTGCCCTTGATGTCGCCACCGGGCAGCAGCTCGAATTGCGCGTCACCGGTCATCCGTGGCGGATTGCCGCCGCAGGCCACGTGATAGCTGATCACGTTGCCCTGCTGGCGGTAGTTGCTCACGACGCAGTCCTTCTGCTGCTGGAGCATCGAGCGCATGTCGTGATCCTTCGACGTGCATACATTCTGGTTGACCGTGCGGGCCGGCATGTCGCCCAGGCCGGCCATCTGCATCTTCATGGTGATGCTCATCTTCATCATGTTGCCGGAGTCGGACTGGGCCGCCGTCGTCGGGGCAATCACGCAGAACACGCAAAGGGCAGCGAACCGCAGCATCGGAAAAGTCGACATCGGAATTCTCCGGCAAGGGATGAAGAGACGCACTACGACAATGGATGCCGTCATGTTCGTTGTGGTCACATGGCGCTCGACGCGTCGGCCAGCGCAAGGCCGGTTTCCGTACCCTTCACGACGAACAACCCGTTACCACCCTTCGAGTCCAGCCAAGCCTGGAACGAATGTCGGATCAGCCCGCCTGGGCTTGGCGGCTGCGCGCCAGTTCATCTTCGCGACGTGACCGCGCCGATGAGCACCAGCACACCAGGTCTGCACCCTCACGCGCCACCAGAACCCGGTGGCGGGAATCGTGCACGACTTTCCCCATCAGCATCCCTGCAAACAGCGACACTCCACGCCAGAAGGCGGAATGTACGATCAGCGTTTGCATTTGATTGTCCTGGACTGCCCCTGTGCAGCCTCGGGTCAGATCCTAGCAAGATTTCACGCTGCGCGCACAATCGAATGAACGCTGATTTCTATCCGGAAATTGGCACGAAACGTGCCTGAAATCATGACGCCAAGCATATGCCGTGCCCGTCGGATTCGCCGCGATCGCCTTGTCGATCAGGCCGCCTGCTGCAATGCCTTCGGGCGAGCGTAATGGACCAGCGAGATGGTGAATTCGGAGCAGGCCATCTCCACGCTTGCCGGCTGCCCGGAGTTGGCGTGCTTCTCCCTGGCCAGCCCCCGCGCCAGCCGAATCGCGTGCGCCAGACGCAACCTGTCGTAGAGCACCGCCTCGCCGCTGCAAATGCGCCACAGGCCATGGCTGGCCTCCCTGATCGTCAATACGGTCCGCATCGCCTCACCCTCCCGCCAGGCCGGCTCAGCGCAGTCACTGTCTCCCCCGCGACAGTGGTGATGTGCTTCCGGCAGGCGACCAGTGTGGGCAAGTTGCCAGGGGCAAGATGTCGGCGCCGGCCTACGGACGGTGTGCGCCGCCGACGCGCCGGAACAGCGCCGATCGCCGCATCACCCGGACGCACGCAGACCCTCTTCCTCCGCCACGGGAACGCGACCATAGCTGGCAAGGATCACCGGCTCGGAATATTCGCCCCGATCGACATCGGCACTCTGCGCATAGACGAGGACGCCTTCACATTCGCCGGCCAGCTGTTCGCCACGGCTCAGCGCCAGTTGCTGCAGTCCGTGGAGAATCGGCTTGTCTGCCACGATTTCGCCACTGGCGTCGTGATAGCCCTGCACCACATAAAGCATTCCCATTGTGCTGTCCTCGCATGCTCCTCGAGCGTGCAGCGTGGGGAAGGGCGGGTGGAGGAATCGCGATGATCGCGTCAAGCCGATGTGGAAGATTCGGCAGGCCGCCCGCTGGGCAATGGCCGAAGCGGAAGGCGGGACTGCGACCTGCCTTGCCGAGGCATGGGCAGGTCGCAATGAACAGGGCCGCCCCGAAGGAGTGGCCCTGTTCATTGCGTGGTGCCGGCAGCAGGAGTCGAACCCGCGACCTACTGATTACAAATCAGTTGCTCTACCAACTGAGCTATGCCGGCGAAGCGCAAGATTCTAGCAGGCTGCGCCGCGTGGCGCGTTCAGAAACAGCCAGTGCTGTGCGAGGCGATGCCACTGGCGGTGACCCGGCTGCGCCAGTCGAAGCGGCCGCCATCGGCAACGACCAGGTCCAGCCAGTATTCCGGCACGCTTTCGCTGCGCTCGGTCATGCGCGGCGAGAAACCGGCCGCGGTGACTTCGTCGCGACGCTTGCGGGCATTCGCCGGGTCCTTGAACAGGCCCAGCGAGATGGTATTGGGCTGGTCGCCGGAGCTGACCACGAAGTAGTCATTGATGTTGCGGGCGGACAGCTGTCGCGCCACCGCCAACGCCTGGGCACGGCTGCCGGCTGCCGGCAGGTAGACCCACCAGCCACTGGTCTGGCTGGCCTGCTCCTGGCGGGAACGCATGCGCGTTGCCTGGTCAGCCAGCGCCTGGCGCGCATTGCGCAGATCCTGGGGGGTCGCGAACGGACCCAGCGCCACGCAGCTGTAGCTGAGATTCCGGGAGGGCGGCGCGCCGCCAGGGGCCGCGGTCGCCGGCGTCACCATGGGTACGGTGGCGGGCATTTCCGACAACAGACGCAACTCGGTCACGCCTGGCTCGGCCGGCAGGCCACCCCGGGCATACGGCTGCCCCAGCAGCAACCAGGCGCCCACCGCGATATTGAGCGCGGTCAGCAGTACGAACAGCAATCGCAGGAACATCCAGCCTCCATCACCGGCAACCCGACACGGCCCGGTTCATTGTTGCGCAGCAGCCCAGATCGCCAGCCCGCGCAGCACGCCATCCTGGCTGAGCCGGGCCGGCAGCGACAGCAGCGGCAGCAGGATCGGCGCGTCCCCGCCGCCCAGGACAAGTTCGGGTACGGTACCAAGCCGCGCCGTCGCGCGCGAAGCAAACCGTTCCACCAGCGCAGCGGCAGCCTGCCAGCAACCGGAGGCGACCGCGTCGGCGGTATTGTCGGCCAGCTCGACGATGGCGCCGGGATGCTCCGGCCTGATCCGTGCAGTGGCCTCGAACAGCGATTGCTGCATCAGTTGCGGACCCGGCGCGATCAGGCCACCCAGATGCTGCCCCTCGGCGTCGAGCGCATCCAGCGTCAGTGCGGTACCCACGCTGGCCAGTACATGCGGCCCGTGACCCGCCCCGCGCGCGGCCACCATCACCAGGAAGCGATCCACCCCCAGGCGTTGCGGTTCGGCGTACGCGTTGCGTACACCGCAGGCCAGGGACGGCGTGCGCATCCAGTTCACGGAAAGCCCAGACAGCCGCCGGATCACCGCAGCCACCTGTTCCTCGCGGGAAGCGTCGACCACCGAGGCGCCGACCACCTGGCTCGGCGCGGGCAGCGACGCCCACGCCTTCATCAGGGTGGCGGCGACATCCGCGCGCCAGTCCACGGCGCCCTCCGCCAGCCACTCGCCAGACGGAGCCTGCCACGCCCATTTCAGCCGCGTATTGCCCAGATCCAGCAGCAGCGTCATGCGCGACGCACCGTGACATCGGCGCTGTCGACCCGCCTCATGCTGCCGTCTTCGAGGCGAACCTGCAGTGCGCCGCGTGAGTCCACGCCCGCACCGACGCCACGAAACGCCTCCAGCGCGCCGCTGAGTTGCAGCGGCTGGTCGCGCAGCAGGTCGTATCGCGCATAGTCCGCCCCGAACGCGGCGAAGCCGTCGCGCTCGAATTCCCGCAGGCCCTCGACCAGGGCCGTGATCAGGGTCGCCACCAGCAGGTTGCGATCCGGCGGCGCGCCGCCGCCGAGCCCGGCCAGGTCCGCCACTGGCTGGCCGGCCTGCTCGCGCAGGGCCGGTGTCAGGCGCAAGTTGAGGCCGATCCCGATGATCGCCGCGCAAGGCCCCTGGTATTCGCCACTGAGCTCGATCAGGATGCCGCCCAGCTTGCCGCCAGGCCCGTCGTGGCGCCTGGCAGGAGCCACCAGCAGGTCATTGGGCCATTTCAGGCCGGCGCCGTCGATGCCGAGTACTTCCAGCGCGCGCAGCGCGATCACGCCGACGGCCAGCGACAGCCCGGTGAGCGCGGCAAAACCTGCGTCGAAACGCTTGAGGCAGGACAGGTAGATGTTCATGCCCGGCGGGGAGAGCCACTCCCGGCCGCGCCGACCCCGACCGGCGTGCTGGGTCTCGGCCAGCACCACGCTGAAGTCCCCCGCCGCCGCACCGCGGCGTTGCAGCTCGCTGGAGGTGGAATCGAGCTCCCAATACACGTCCAGCGCAGTCAGCGCCGACGCGGCGCTCGCGGGCAGCAGGGTCCGGATGCGCGCCGCATCCAGCATCTGCAGCGGCCAGGGCAGGCAATACCCCGCGGCGCCACGCGCCTCGACCGGAACGCCGCGACGACGCAAGGCCTCCACCTGCTTCCAGATCGCCGCACGGGTGACGCCGGCCGTCACGGCCAGCGCTTCGCCGGACAGCGGCTCCCCGGCGGCAAGCAGGGCCAGCAGTTGCGCAGGCTGCATCAGCGCACCCCTGCAAAGAGGGTGATGCGTCGGGGACGGGTATGGCGGGACAGGCGGCGGAACAGGTTTGGCATCGGCGGATTCTAGCCCGGGCGGACCGCCGTACGGGCCCGCCGGCCAGCCGGCCGCCGTCGAGCGATCCACAGCACTGGCACGGGCGCAGCGTTTCTGAGACGATCCGGGGTCTTCGCTGCGAGTCAGGGAGTTTGATCGCCATGCGTGCCGTTCACTGGTTGGTTGGTTGCGCCTTGTGCATTGCCGGGATCGGCGGTGCCAGTGCGGCGAGTATGGATTCCCAGGACCTCGACAGTTCCTCGCGCACCCTGGTCGACAGCGCCTCCGCACACGATGGCAATGCCGCCAGTGGCGGCGATGCGGCGGGCCTGAACCACGACTGCCCCTCGACGAGCAGCAGCGACAATGCCGAACCGGCGTCCGGCAATGGGCGTTCCGGCGGCTCATCGTCAGCGCCGACACCCTCCCGCCGGCCGCATCTGGGCTGGCAATCGCTGCTGCCTGGGTCGATCCAGTAAGCGCTCGGCGTCATGCCGGGACATTGGCTGCAGACACTGTGGGCGCGTTTCGAGCCCGCTCCGATCGCAGATCCGCTGTGGCGACGCGGATTGAGTGGCTGCCCGCTGGCCCGTGGACTTGATCCGGAACGGCAGCAAAGGCTGCGCCAGCTGTCCACCCTGTTCCTTGCGCGCAAGCGGTTCCATGCCCTGGCGGGAGCGGTGCTGGACGATTACTGGCGCCTGCTGATTGCCATGCAGGCTTGCCTGCCTGCCCTGCAGCAGGGAACAGGCAGCCTGCGCGGCTGGCGCGAAGTGCTGATCTATCCCGGCGAGTTCAAGGTGCGCCGGAATCACCACGACGATCGCAACGGGATCGCCGGCAACGGCGGCGAGGCCCATGCCGGCGAAGCTTGGGAACGTGGCCCGCTGGTGCTGTCGCTGGCCGACGTGCAGCTGGACCTGGAGCAACCCTGGGACGGCTACAACGTCGTCGTGCACGAGATGGCGCACAAGCTGGACATGCTGGACGGGCCGCCCGATGGCGTCCCCCCGCTGGTGGAGATTCCCCGGCGGCGCTGGATCCAGCAATTCCAGCTGGCCTACGATCGCCTGGTCGCCATGCCGCCGGACAGTTGCGACAGCCCGATCGACCACTACGCAACCGAAAGCGTCGCCGAATATTTCGCCGTGGTCAGCGAGATGCACTACTCGCGCCCGGCCCTGCTGCGCGAAGCCGAACCCGCGATCGCCGAACTGCTGCAGGCCTACTACGGCCGCTCGCCCGCCGAAGGCAGCGGACGCTGAACCGGGCCGCTCAGGTCGCGGCCAGGCTCACGCTGAAACGGGCACCGCCGAACTCCGGCGAACGATCGACCACCAGCTCGCCCTGATAGGCATGGACGATGTCCTGCACGATGGACAAGCCGATACCGTGGCCCTGCACCCGTTCGTCGCCCCGCACGCCGCGCTGGAGCACCTTCTCGATGTTGTCCGCGGCGATGCCGGGACCGTCGTCTTCCACGCTGAGCAGCAGGCCCGAGCGCTGCCGTCCCGCCTCGTGGCGCATCCTGACCACCAGCAACACGCGATGGCCGGCCCACTTGAATGCGTTTTCCAGCAGGTTGCCCATCAGCTCCAGCAGGTCGCCCTGCTCGCCGTAGAACACCGCTCCGTCCTCGATGTCGAATTCGCACAGGACATTTTTCGCTGCGTAGACCTTCTCCAGACCCTGCACCAGATCCTCGGCGTGGCCGGCGATCGGCACCGCACTGGCGAAGGTCTGCCGGCCCGAGGTGGCCGCGCGCGACAGCTGGTAGGCGACCAGCTCGTTCATCCGCCGCACCTGGTCGAGCACGCTGTTGCGCCGTGCCGCATCGTCCTCGCCGTTGGCCGATTCCAGTTGCGATCGGATCACCGCCAGCGGCGTCTTCAGGCTGTGCGCCAGGTCGGCCAAGGTGTGGCGATAGCGCGTGCGCTGTTCGCGCTCGTTGGTGATGAACGCGTTGATGCGCTCGGTCAGGCCGGTCAGCTCCAGCGGGTACTGGCTGTCCAGCTGCTCGCTGTCGCCGCGCTCGACCCGGCTCATGTCGCTGGCCACCTTGCGCAGCGGGGTGAGGCTCCAGCGCAGCAGCAGCAACTGCAGCACGATCAGCATCACGCCCAGGATCGACAGCCAGATCACCAGGGTGTGGCGGAACACCGCGTTCTCGCCTTCCAGCTGGTCTTCGGTCTGCGCCACCATCACGGTGAGCCGCACCGATTTCTTGTCCAGCGTGTCGAATGCCACGCCGTAGCTGTAGTAATACAGCCGCCCCATGCGGGTATCGATCGGACCGACGAACACGCTCTGCCCGGGCTCCAGCGGCTTCAGGAAGTTGAAGTCCCGTCCGATCGCCGAGGAGGATTCCCAGTGGTAGCCGTTGTCGCCCAGCGCCACCGCATACAGTCCCGAACCCGGCCGGGAGAAATTGGGATTGGGTGCGGTTTCCGGCGGCAACAGCTTGCCGTACCGGTTGACGTCGGTATTGGTGATGTAGGCAATCGCGAAATTCTCGAGCCGATCCTGCAGGCCACGCAGCGCGCGCGCCTTAGTGGTCTGGGTCAGGGTCAGCCCGACCAGACCGAGGAAGCCGGCCAGCACGAAACTGGTGGCGATCGCCGCACGTGCTGCCAGTGACAGCGGCCCGTGCGACGACCCACGCTCATTCGTCGTCGCCGTCGGTGCGCGGGATGGCAAAGCGGTATCCGCGTCCACGTACCGTCTCGATGGGTTTGAGGGTGCCTTCCGGATCGAGCTTGCGCCGCAGCCGGCCGATGAACACTTCGAGCACGTTGGAGTCGCGGTCGAAGTCCTGCTGGTAGATGTGCTCGGTGAGGTCGGCCTTGGAGACCAGCTCGCCTGCATGCAGCATCAGATATTCCAGCACCTTGTATTCGTAGCTGGTGAGGTCGACCAGCTTGCCTTCCACGGTTACCGTCTGCGCGGTGGTGTCCAGCTTGATCATGCCGCAGGCCAGGATCGGCTTGGACCAGCCGCTGGCACGACGCACCAGCGCGTTGATGCGCGCCAGCAGCTCCTCGACGTGGAACGGCTTGACCAGGTAATCGTCGGCACCGTGCTTGAGCCCCTCGACCTTGTCCTGCCAGCTGCCCCGCGCGGTCAGGATCAGGATCGGATAGCGCTGGCCGTGTTCGCGCAGCGCCTTGACCAGGTCCATGCCGGACATCTTGGGCAGGCCCAGGTCGATGATCGCCAGATCAAACGGCACCTCGCGGCCGAGGTAGATGCCCTCCTCGCCATCCTGCGCCGCATCGACGGCAAAACCGTCCCGCTTCAGGCGTGCCGCCAGCGTTTCGCGCAACGGCGCCTCGTCCTCTACCAACAGGATGCGCATATCAGCGTTTCTCCTTGCGACCCGCATTCTTGGCGGGCGGATTCTTGATTGACTGGGCCGATGGGGGATTCTTGCCCGATTCGGACGAGACCACCACCACCTTGACGTGTCCCTGCGGCGTGAGCACCTTGATCCGGTACTCCTGACGACGCCCGACCCCGCGCTGCTCGGCCGACAGGATCTTGCCACCCGTATCCTGTTGCACCTTGAGCACCGCCTGATCCAGCGTCACCGCCGCCGACTGGGCCGCAGCCACACCGGCCGCACCCACGCACAGCGATATCAGCAGAGCGATGATGAAGTTTTTGTGCCCCGTCATGCGCGAAATTCCCGTCTGGTTGCTGCCTGGACGCCCAGACTAGGCAATCAGGGCTGAATACTGACCGGATGGACGGCGACTGTCACGCCGCCGCACACGGCAGCGCAGCGCGCTCCAGCAGTTCCCAGCCCGCACCCGGCAGATGGGCGCCTTCGCTGATCGTGCGACGGAACGCGCGCGCGCCAGGCTCCCCCTGATACAGGCCGAGCAGGTGCCGGCTGATGTGCTTCAACGCGGTGCCCCGGGCCAGCTCGGCCTCGACGTAGGGACGCAGGTGCTCCAGCACGCTCTCGCGGCTGGGCAAGGGCTCGCCGTGCAGCTCGTGCTCGATCTGCGCCAGCAGGTAGGGGTCGTGATAGGCAGCCCGGCCCAGCATCACCCCGTCCAGCTGCGCCAGGTGTCCGCGCACCTGCGCCACGCTGGTGATGCCGCCGTTGATCACCACCACCAGCTGGGGGAACTCGCGCTTGAGCCGATACACCCGCTCGTAGTCCAGCGGCGGTATCTCGCGGTTTTCCTTCGGCGACAGGCCTTTCAGCCAGGCCTTGCGCGCATGCACCACCAGCACCTCGACGCCGGCGCCCAGCATCTGTTCGGTGAAGTGCTGCAGGCCGGCGTAGTCGTCCTGGTCGTCCACCCCGATGCGGCACTTCACCGTCACCGGAATGCCGACCGCATCACGCATCGCCCTGACGCAATCGGCGACCAGCGCCGGTTCGTACATCAGACAGGCGCCGAAGCGGCCGGACTGCACCCGGTCCGAGGGACAACCGACGTTGAGGTTGATCTCGTCGTAGCCCGCCTCGGCGCCGAAGCGGGCGGCCTGCGCCAGCTCCCCGGGATCGCTGCCACCCAGCTGCAGGGCCACCGGGTGCTCCTGCTGGCTGTGCTCCAGCAGGCGCAACTGGCGGCCACGGACCAGCGCCGCGCTGGTCACCATCTCGGTATACAGCCGCGAACGCGGCGACAGCAGCCGGTGGAAATAGCGGCAGTGCCGATCGGTCCAGTCCATCATCGGCGCCACGCAGAGGCGCCATGGCAGGGCAAAAGCAGGGTCATTCATGCGCCTAGTGTACGTGCTGGCGACGGCCGGCCCGGCGTGGCCGGCACGTCGCCTGCCTGGCGTCAGCGCTGGCGCGAAGTACCGGCCCGTCGTTCGAGGCCGTACAGCGCCTCGCCGTCGGGCAGGGGATCGCGGCGCAGCAGTCCCTCGCTCACCAGCGCATCGAGCACCTGCCCGATGCGCTGGTGGCCGGTTTCCAGCCGTTGCCGCGGCAGCCACCAGCTGACGATGCCGCGCAGGGTATCCGCCGCCTGCGGGTGTGAACGCAGGTAGGCGAGTACCTCGCGCCTCACCTCGGCATCGTCCGGCATCGCCGTTCAATGTGCCGTGCCGAAACCGGCGAAGTATTTCTTGAACGCCCCGATCTCCATCGCGAACACGCCGTCGTTGTCCTTCAGCGTGATCGGTCGCCACCAGCTCACGTCGTACATGGAAATCGTGGCGTCCAGCACGCTGCTGGTCGCCTCGGTATTGCCCCAGGGATTGCGCAGCACGATCCAGCGCCGGCAGTCGCGATAGGCCCAGCCCAGCACCGTGTAGCAGTGCGAGCCGACGATGTGCGCGCTGGAATAGTCCACGTGGTCGGGGGCGGCATCGCCGGTCGAGTAGGTCCACGCCGTCATCGGATTGAAGGTGCGATACGACAGGCAGTTGGAGCGCAGCAGGTGCCACAGGTCGTCGGCGCTGCGGCTGGCCGTGTCGTAGTAATGGCGGGCGCCGCCATTGAGCTGGGCGGTGGCCCACACGCAGTCGCCCCAGGCGGTCTGCGTGATGTCGGGCATGTCGCTGGAGGTCCCCGTCTTCAGCTTGGCGTAGGCCTTCTCGTAGACGGCCGGCCATGACTCGCCCGCTTCCCTGGAACGGCAGTAGATCGGGTAGCCGGACGCGGTCAGCGGCACCGCCTCGGTGACCTCGATCGACTTGTCCGGCGCACCGCCCGAGTCGGGCTTGCAGAAGTTGATCTGGTCATTGAACTGGGTCTGGCTGGTTCCGGTTGCCCGGGTCAGGTGCGCGATCCGGAACGGCGTTGCCCAGGCGATCGCCGAAAGCGCCGCGATGTAATAGCAGTTGGCCACCGCACCCTGGACCGGGTCGAAGAACTCGGCGGTCTCGTGGAAGAACTCGCCCGAGGTGGCCCAGTGCGCACCCGGTGGCGTCCAGCCCTGGATCGCGTTGAGCACGATTTTCGGATCGAAGGTGATCGAGCGGACGACGTCCGCCGACAGGGAGCGTCCCAGCACCAGCGCGCGCATTGCCGGCGGCAGGCTCAGCGAAACGCGCAGGCGCGAATAGCGTGACAGGTCGCCGCACAGGATCGGCCAGTCGAGGATGGACTTGAGCTCGGGCACCCGCGCCATCTCGGCCAGGGTCGTGTACTGGTCGAGGCTGGCCAGCCCGCCCGCCTCGGCGTCGCTGCCGTCCCGGGGCAGCTGCACATCGAGCAGCGGCGAGCGCTCGCGCACCAGGTTGAGCTGCTTGTCCAACGCCACGCCCACGTAGAGCGGGCCGCCGTACTTGGGATCGAACAGCTCCTCGTACGGCGTGGCCAGCACCTGCTCCAGCACGCTGGCGGGGTCGGGTACGGCATTCCAAGGAATCGGCTGGCCGGAAACCAGGTCGGCCAGCGCATACGGATTGATCACCGCGCAGTTCTGGCCCTGCGCTCCCGTCGACGCAGCTGCCCGTGATGCGGCGTCCTTCGCGGCCGCCGGTTTCGGCGCCGACGATTTCGGGCTCGATGTTTTCGCTGTGGAAGTTCTTGACGTGGCCATGTCCCTCTCCTTTCAGTGGTTGCCGACGCATCCGCGTCGCGATTCATTCGCCAGCCGCATCCCGGTGGCCGACCGGCTCACCGGGAACCGGCGGATCACGGGTGCACGACGCCACGCTCGGCGAGCGCAAAGGCGATCAGCCGGCTGTCGTCGATGCCCAGGCGCTGGTAGCCGTCGGTGGCCTTGCCATAGACCCGCAGCGATCCGGCGAAGGCCGCATTGACGCAACTGCCGACCAGACTCGCGGGCGTGAAGTCCCGCTGGTAGTAGCCGGCCACCTTCACATAGGGCGCGGAAACCGTCGCCGCGCTGGATGCCGCCACCTCGACGTACGGCGTCAGCGTGGAGCCCTCCGGCAGTACGTGCGATCCACGCGTGACGTCGAAGTCGAACACCGCATGCTGGTTGGGATGCGCCGCGAGATAGCGCAGGCGCACCAGGTCACCGGGGTGATAGCGCAGGAAACCGCAGTCGTCGCTGGCCGACACGCCGCCGATGCTCGGCTGCGGCAGATCCGCCTGCACCCGGTTGTTGTCCACATGCACGCGCATGACATAGGCGCCGCCGGCTTCCTCGGCGGCCGTGGACAGGCGGGTCGTGCTGCCGTCGGCATTGCGCGCCAGGAAGCGGAAGCTGCCCGCGCCCGGCATGACCTGATGGCCGGCGGGATCGAACACCTCGATCTTCACCTCGAAGACACCGGCATCGTCGGTGAGGTTGTCCGGGGACAACGGCGGCGCGGCCAGCATCGTGTTCCACCCCGCCCCCACCTCGCCCAGGTTGCCCTCGGTCCATTCGCGCACCAGCACGGTGGCCGGATCGGTGCCGCGCGCCGGCGGCGTCTGCGGCTTGAACTCGAACAGGCCGCTGTGACTGCCCACCGTCACCGGACCGACGGGATAGCTTTCGTAGGTCGGCAGCCGGTCCGAATATTCCATCCGGTAGCCGCGCGCCAGCGGTGCGCTGATCGGCGTCCAGCTCGGATCGTCCGCACCGGTGTTTGGCGAGGCACCGAGGTGACGCCACGAATAGCGGTAGTACCTGATCCCGCTGGACGGAATGAAGTACGAGTCGTCGTGGATGAAGTTCAGCGTGCCGCCGAACGGAGCGTTGTAGAGCCAGCCCAGCGAGGTCCCGGTCTGGTAGTCGAGCATGCCGTCGGGCCGCACCCATCCGGCCGGCGCCGGCGGCGCGCCGGGCGGAATGCCCCAGATCGGCGCGTTGGCGATCGCGTACGGCAGCATGAACAGGGTGACCCCGGGTGGAACGTCATACGGCGGTTCCTCGCAGGCCACGGCGCCCGGCAGGTTGATCACGACTTCCGAGCCGCAGGGATAATTCCAGTGCGTGCCGCAACCGATCGACGGGCGGTACACCGTGGTCCAGACACCGCCCTGGAACTGCTCGACCCAGAAGTACAGGTCGGGCTGGTCGGCACAGTCGTGGAAGATCAGCGCCGCAAAGCGCCCGTCGCTGTCGGCATCGATCGTGGTCAGCGCATCGACCCGGAAGTAGCCCCACAGGTAGGTGAGGTCGCACAGGTGGATGGCGATGATGCTGGCCAGCCCGAGCAGCTGACGGCGGGCCTGTCCGGCCGACTGTGCTGCGGTCAGTGCCGCCGCGTGCAGGGCCAGGGTCTCCGCGCCGGTCGATGCCGGCGCCTGCGGCAGCGGCGATTCCGCGGCGGCGGGCAACATGGCACTGCGCGTCATGATCGGCCCGGCCAGCGGGCCGGGATCGGGGATCGGCGGAAACGGCAGCGGTCGCAACTGCAGCTTGTGCAGCAGGTCGTCGCGCAGGCGCAGGATGTCCAGGTCGGGCAGCTTCTCGATCACCAGCCGGATGCGATCGACCTCGCAGACATGCACGCGCGCGTGACAGACCGGCAATTCCCTGGCGCTGCCGTCGGGCAGGTTGAAGCGCTTGACCAGCCGGCCCCGCACGTAGCACAGGCACCAGTGCGGAAAGATGTAGGTCGGCAGCTTCAGCTGCAGCACCGGCTTGTCCAGCAGCAGGCGCGTGGCCTTGGCGTAACCGCCCATCCGCTTCAGGGCCGCCGCGGTCGGCACCGGCTGGCCTTTCTCCGTGGGTGGACCGAGGATCAGCTCGACCATCTGGCCGTCCATTGCGGCGGGCAGCTCAATCACGGCAGCGCCATCGTTCAACGGCGCCTGGCCCAGCGCGACTCCCTGGCGGTTGAAGGCATAGGCCTGCAGCGCGGGCACTTCGCCCTGGTCGCTGAATTCGACCTTGATCTGCAGGCGGGCGGACTTTTCTGATTTCATGGCAAGACTCCTGAATTGAGGGGTGGCTTGATGGTCGATATCCGCGACGAACCACCGCTCCGGCACGCACGCCCGGCTGCCATGCAAGCGGATGCCGGCGGGGTGCGTGTTGCGACTGGGGTGGTTGTCCGTTGCGACAGCGGGCGTTGGAAGCTGGCCCGAAGAACCGTTTCGTGATTACGCGGTGCCGCTTTCGGCAACCGGACAGCAGCGGTATTCCTGCGCCTTGTCCAGCAACTCGATCTGCCGCTGGAGCAACTGGTTCTGCAGGTCGAGCCGGACGATTTCGAGCTGGGTCTTCTTCTGCAGCTCGGGCTCGCAGATGTTGCAGTCGTCGAAGCAGCCCTTGACGATGACGCCGGCGGTCGGCAACGAGGTGTCACGCGTGTACTCGAACTGCGTGCGCGCATCGGCGGCGAACCCGCCGGTCCTGGGATCGAGCAGCTTGCGTTCGACCAGTTGCTTGTCCACCTCGGCCAGCGCGGCCTTGCGCACATCGTCCGGCAAGGGGGTCTGCACATTCACCGGCACCGAAAGTGCCACCAGGTTGAAGCGCGACTGCAGCGTCGCCGGGGCAGCGCCGGCCTGCGCTTGCAACGCCTCGCTTTGCAGCCCGCGGCTCTCGATATCGAGTCGCTTGGCATTCATCGCCGGCACTTCCTGCGGCATCACCGCCACCGCACCCCTGGCGCGGATGGGGTTGGCCAGCAACGGCGCCGGCGCCACCGGATCAAGCACCCGACGCTCGATCGCCACCAGCTCGAACGACAGCGTCTCGATCTTGTTGATGCGGTAGAACAGGAAGGTCAGCGCGTGGCAGGCATTGGGATTGGCGAACTCGCGCGACGAGGCCTCGTACTGGTCCTCCGTCTCGCCCTGCTGATGGGCGCGCGTGGACACCTCGCCCACGGACATCGAGTGCGCCTTGCGCGTGGATTCCACCGACAGGTTGTCGGCCATGCGGGCCTGCGCCGAATGCTGCTGGAGATATTCGAAGGTCGATTCGGCGTTGTGGCTGCCGTGGGCGTTGGCATCGGCGCTGGCGGACATGAAGCCGATCGAGCCGCTGGCGTCGCCGTGGAAATCCCACGATCCCTGGTCGGTGTTGCGCGTCGAACCATTGTCCTGGCTGTTCTGGTCCGACATGAACGAGCGCAGCGAAGACATGCGGTATTGCTCCTCCGACATCTGCTCGCTGCGGTAGCTGAGGTTCGACTCGCTGTCGAAGCTGAAGCGACTGCGCCGGTCGGTGGTGGCCAGCCTTACCTTCTCGCCCGGGAGCAAGGTGGTGGTGTAGACGACATCGCCCAGGGCCATGGGCCCGGAACAGCGCTTGAAGCGCGTATGCAGGATGACTTCGACGTTGACCTGCTGGCCGCTGCGCGTGCGTATCGTGGTGGGAAACAGCAGGCGACGACGCATGTCCATCACGTCGCACACCGGCTGGGTGTCGAGGTTCGGGCAGCAGGGAATGTCCTTGTACTTGGTCAACGGGGTGGCGGGGGTGGCCATGACGATCTCCTTTCGTTCCGGATGGCAGGTTCGCGTCGGAACACCGGCTGTTTCGCCGCCGGTTCCGTGCTCGAGGGGAAGCTACGCAACGAACATGCCAATGGCAGGAGGTCGCCAAACGGGCTGCCGCAACGGATCGGAGCCGTCGTGCCGGGACGACCGGGTCGGGATGAACCCGTTTCGACAACGCACCTGGGGAAAACTTGACCCGGGCAGGAATGCGAAGGTGCGCGCCGCGCGTGCCGCTCAGTCCGGGCGGAACTGCCTGGTCTCGATGCCGTTCTTCAGCAGCAGCTTGCCGAGCTGGCGACGCTCGGTGCCGGACAGGCGGGCGGCGGCACTGATGTTGCCGCAGGCCTGCTGCATCAACCGGGTGAGGTAGTCCAGTTCGAACTGGCGGATGGCATGCAGCTTGGCCGCGGCGAATGCCAGGTCCGGTTCATGGGCACGCCGGCGCGGGGCGGCCGCGATACCCGCGAATGCCGGTTCGACCGCGCGCAACCGGGCCAGTCCGATGACCGCCTCTTCGCTGCCCAGGTAGGCTCGCAGCGCCACGTGGTCCAGTTCGCGCACATTGCCCGGCCACGCATGCGCCATCATTGCCTCGATGGCGTCGTCGCCCCAGCGCCTGGCCGGGCCCTGCAGCCGCCGCGCCACGGCGTCGAGGAAATGCCGGGCCAGCAGGGCGACATCGTCGCCACGCTCGCGCAGGGGAGGCAGCCGCAGGTACAGCGCGTTGAGCCGGTAATGCAGGTCGCGGCGGAAGCGTCCGGCTGCCACCTGCCGTTCCAGGCTGGCGTTGGTGGCGGCGATGATGCGCGCATCGGAGACGCGCGCCGCGCCACCGCCGACCGGACGGTATTCGTTGTCCTGCAGGAAGCGCAGCAGGGTCACCTGGCCCTTGTCCGACAGCGCGTCGACCTCGTCCAGGAACAGGGTGCCGCCACGCGCGTGATCGACCAGCCCGGGCTGGGCCTGCTTGGCGTCGGTGAAAGCGCCGCGACCATGCCCGAACAGTTCGTTCTCGATCAGGCTGTCGGGGATCGCGCCGCAGTTGACCGGCACGAAGGGGTGGTCGCGGCGGGCACCGGCATAGTGGATTTCACGAGCCGCCAGCTCCTTGCCGGTGCCGGTCTCGCCCTCGATCAACACCTGCACGTCGCAGCCGGCGTAACGCTGCAGCTGCGCCCGCACGGCCTGGATTGCCATGGATTGGCCGAGCATCACCGGCATCACCCGCCCCCGCATTCACCCAAAAGAACCCTGGCACGCCATGCCGGCATGCCGCGAAATCCCCCTGGTATCCATCATGGTCCGGCCCTGGCCCACGACCAGCGGCGACGATGCGACAAGCGGGCCGTTGCCGCTGCCGTCCCGGGAGGCCGTTGTCTGTAGTACCTGCGCCCTGGACGCTGTAGTACATCGCCTTGTTCCGGCCTGGCCCCGGCAAACCGCCGCTGTCCTTGCCGTGTCGGGTGTTCAGCGCGGCCGGCGTCAGCTCCGATCGCGCCCACGCAAAACCCGCAACCGCTTGGCCGACAGCAGCGCCAGCGCCAGCAGGGTCACCACCACCGACGCCCAGCGCAGATGTGCCTCGTGCAGGGCAAGCGCAGCGAAAATCAGCGCCCCGGCGAACAGTTCCAGCAGCCACTGGCGTGCCTTCTGCCGGGGCAGATCGGGCGCCAGCCCGGCAAGGAATGCGACATGCAGCCACAGCACCGCCATGCAGGCGTAGGTAGCGCCCAGCGCTATCCCGTAGACCAGCAGGCCCTGGCCCTGCTGAAAGCCCTCGAACACGAAGCGGATCACCACCGGCATCAGCGCCACCAGGCTGAGCAGCAGCAGGTTGATCGCCGTGCCCACCGGGTCGATGTCGCGCAGATGGGCCACGATGCGCCGATGGAAGGCCCACACCGTGCCGATCAGGAAGAAGCTCAGGAAATAGATCAGCAGGGGCGTCGCCCAGGCCTCCCACAGCGTTCTACCCGGCAACGCCTCGGGCTTGATCTCGATCGCCGACAGCGTGATGGCGATGGCGAACACGCCATCGGAAAGCATGACCAGTCGGTCCAGGTGACGCTGGCCGACGTGATGATCCGAAACCGCCTGCGTGACGCGATGATCCATCGTCTCCTTCCCCTTCGTTCGCCTGTGGCCGAATGCCGCATGATGCCGCAGATCACCGCGCGGGTCTGCGACAGGCAGGCGGTGGATCGCGTATCCTTGGCAGCCACGTCGCCGCGCTCATTCCGGCGCTCGCAAGGCACCGTGGCCACACTGGCACCCTCCCCGCGAGTCCCCAGCTCCGCCTCGCCGGAGGGCCCGGCGCGCGACTCCCCGAACCAGCGACGACGCGAGACAACCGACATGGTGGCAATGGCAACCGAGCACGTGATCGACGTGCAGCACTGGAACGACAGCCTGTTCTCGTTCCGCACCACGCGCGATCCCGGCTTCCGCTTCGACAGCGGCCAGTTCGTGATGATCGGCCTGGAAACGGACGGCCGTCCGCTGATGCGCGCGTACTCGATCGCCAGCGCCAGCTGGGAGGAGCACCTGGAGTTCTTCTCGATCAAGGTCGCCGACGGCCCACTGACCTCGCGCCTGCAGCACCTGAAGCCCGGCGATCCGCTGATCGTCACGCGCAAACCCACCGGCACCCTGGTGCTGACCGACCTCAAGCCCGGGAAGAACCTGTACCTGCTGGGCACCGGCACCGGGCTGGCGCCGTTCATGAGCATCATCCGCGACCCCGACACCTATGAGCGCTTCGACCGGATCGTGCTGGCCCACGGCGTGCGCCGGATCGAGGACCTTGCCTACGCGCACTATCTCGAACACGAGCTGCCGCAGCACGAATACCTGGGCGAGCTGGTGCGCGAGAAACTGATCTACTACCCCACCGTGACCCGCGAACCGTTCCGTCACCGCGGCCGCATCACCGACGCGATCGTCGATGGCGTGATGAGCGAGGCGGTCGGCCTGCCGCCGCTGAACCCGGTCACCGACCGCGTGATGCTGTGCGGCAGTCCGGCGATGCTGGACGACCTGTGCGCCCTGCTCGACGGCCGCGGCTTCCAGGCCTCGCCGCGCACCCGTGCGCCGGGCGACTACGTGATCGAGCGGGCCTTCGTGGAGAAGTAGCCGGGCGGGCGAGCGGTGGTGTTCCCGCCGCGCCGCCTTGTTTCTGCTTCAATGCAGGCATCGCCACGCGGGAAACACCAGCCGATGGATATCGCCCTGTACGTGCTCGCCGCCCTGCTGATCGTCGGCGGCCTCGCCGGGTCGGTGCTGCCGGCCCTGCCGGGCATCCCGATGGTTTTCGGCGGGATCTGGCTGGTCGCCGCCGTGGACGATTACCGGCACCTGGGCCTGTGGTGGCTGCTGATCATCGGGGCGCTGGGCACGCTCGGCGTCATCGTCGACTTCATCGCCGGCACGCTGGGCGCCAAACGGGTCGGCGCCAGCCAACGCGCGTTGTGGGGCGCCACCATCGGCACCTTTGTCGGCATGTTCTTCGGCATCCCGGGCCTGCTGCTCGGGCCGTTCGCGGGCGCGCTGGTCGGCGAGCTCGCCTCCGGCACCAGCGTGCTGCGTTCGGCGCACGTGGGTGCGGCGACGTGGCTTGGACTGTTGCTGGGCACCCTGTTCAAGCTGGTGCTGTCGTTCCTGATGGTGGGCCTGTTCGGCCTGGCGATGCTGTTCGGCTGAACCGCTCGGCGACGCGGCGGACTCACACGGGCCCGTCGGGAATCACGTACAGCAGCACGGCGAGGAAGTGCAGCACGCTGCCGGCCAGCACGAACACATGCCACAGCGCGTGGTGATACGGCAGTCGTCGCCACAGGTAGAACGGCACGCCCAGGGTATAGGCCAGGCCGCCGGCCAGCAGCAGCGCGGTGCCGCCGCCCTGCAGGTGCTTGCTGAGCGGCTCGAAAGCCACCATGCCGATCCAGCCCATCCCCACGTACAGCAACACCGCCAGCTTGTGGTAGCGCTTGAGCAAGCCGAGCTCGAGCGCGCTGCCCGCCAGGGCCAGCGTCCACACCGCGGCAAACAGGCTCCAGCCCCACACCCCGGGCAGCGCGATCAGGGTGAACGGGGTGTAGGTGCCGGCGATCAGCACATAGATCGCGATGTGATCGAGCGCGCGCAGCGTCGGCTTGGCGGCGACCAGGGGGATCGAGTGATACAGCGTGGAGGCGGTGTAGAGCAGCACCAGCGAGGTGCCGAACACCGCGCAGGCCACCACCGTCAACGCATTGCCATGCAGGGCCGCGAAGGCCACCAGGGTCGCCAGGCCGGCGATGCTCAGCACGATGCCCAGGCCGTGGATGATGCTGCTGGCAAGTTCGTCGCCGAAGCTGTAGCTCGGCATGGCGGTGCCGGACAAGGCGGTCATGGGTTTCTCCGGGGAACGCGGGGACGCGCAGCTCTACCTTAACCGCGCGCCCGCCTTGTGCATACCGCGGCGCATGGTCGCGCCGTCACACTATTCGATGATGAAGGCACCGAAGGCCACGCCCAGGTTCCAGCCCTCGCCCTTGCCGCTGAGCGCCAGCGAGACGCTGCCCTTGGTCAGCACCTGCGCAGCGGCGGATTTCGACGCGCCCGCATGTGCCTCGGCATCGGCATAGCTGCCCAGCACGTCGCGCACGCCGGTCACGCCGCTGAACTTGCCGATGCCGTTGCTGATCTTCGTCTTGCCGAAGGTCAGGCCACCGCCCTTGGCCCGCAGCTTCACGTTGAGGCTCTGGCCGTTGCTGCAGCGGACCGTGCCGGTGCCCTTGGCGGTCTTGTAGAACACCGACCAGCCGGACAGCTGGAAAGTCATCTTGCACGAAATGTCGCCCGCCCGCGCCGGCGCACCCAGCATCAGTCCGCTGCACGCCAGCACGACCACGCCCGCCCATTTGATCACGTTCATCCTGTTGCCTCGTCGCCTGCCGGCCGGTTGCCGTCGCCTGATTGTTGCAGGACAGCTGCGCGCTTCGCGAGCGCCAGTGTCCGCACGGCGGCGGGGACTGATGGTCGGGGGCGCAGCCGCAGAAAAAATCCCCGGCGGACGACCGCACCCGGCAAACCCGCATTTGGCCATCCAGACGTCCTGTTGCGCAAGTGCGGTTTGGCGGCATAGGCTCGGGTCGCGGCAGCACGATCCCCCTGCTCACGCAGCGTGACCGCCGCAACATCCCCACCGATGTCAGGAGGTTGACCATGTCTCCCGCAAGCCTGGCTGTTGCTCACCGTACCCATCCCGACCCCGCGCGCATCGCGGCCATCAGCGCCGCCATCGCACTCAACCTGGCGGTGATCATGATCGCGACGAGGCCTTCGGGCCCGGCGTTCTTCCACGCGATCCAGCGGCTCAACCCGATACCCACGATCAGCTTCATTCCGCCACCGGAGCCGGTGATACCGCCACCACCGGTCGAGGTGCTGCCGCTGCCGCATCCACCCGTGGCGCCACCGGTGGTCCACCACCTGACGCCGATCAGCCCGCCGGTGGCGACACCCGTCGCCGACGGCAACGTGCCGGTGGCGCCGGTCACCACGCCCACCCTGCTGCCGGCGGGCACGACCACCGGACCCGCGGTGGACACCGCACCGGTCGAAGCCAGCCTGGCCTATCGTTCGGCCCCGCTGCACTTCCCCACCCGCGCGTTGCAGCAACGCATGCACGGCACCGTGCTGCTGCGCGTGCTGGTGGATGAGACCGGCAAACCGGTGCAGGTGACGGTGGAGCGCGGCAGTGGTTACCTGCTGCTGGATCGCAGCGCCATCCAGCAGGTGCTGGACGGCTGGCGCTTCCAGCCCGCCATGGTCGACGGACGGGCGGTGCGTGCGCTGGCGCGGGTGCCGGTGACGTTCAATCTGCGCGAATGAAGGGCGCCGCGACACGGCGCCCGGGCCGTTCCGGCGGCACGCCGGGCGCCGTCGTCACGGCTGTCCAGCTCAACAACCTGTTAACGATGCGCATGATCCACTTGCGTCCATTCACCCTGCCAGGTTCCACGCATGGGCACGCATCGACACCTCCTGAAAACCCTGCGCAGCATCGCGATCGAACACGCCGGCTCCGCCCAACCCGACCTTGCCTCGATGGCCCGCGAACTGGGCCGCGTGGTGCACCAGGACGCCTCGTCCATCGCCACCCGGCTGGCCTCGCTGCGGCGGCGGCAGCGCGGCTTCGAGCAGATCCTGCTGACCCGGCGCAACAAGCCGCCACTGAGCCTGTGGATCGTCGCCTGGCCGGCGAACCACGTTTCCCCGCTGCGCGAACATGGCGCGTGGGGGCTGGAGATGGCCCTGGTCGGCGCACTGGAAGTGCAATCCTGCCGGCGCGAAGCCGCCTCGAACGAACTGACGGTGCAGGATCGCCAATGGCTTGGCCCGGGTGACGGCGCCTGGTTCGACGGCGAGGCCCGCCAGCTGCGCCGCTGCCGCAACCTGTCGCGCTACGAGACAGCCCTTTCGCTACACGTCTACGGCGATGACATGGCCGACTACGCCACGGCCGGGCGGGTCGGGCCGGCCGGGCAGCTGATGGTCGCGCCACGCCGCATCACCGCCAGCCGCATGCACGGCTGATCTGCAACCCGACGAAAGAAGCGCCATGTTTCGACGCCTTGCCATCATCGGCGGTGGTGCCGCGGCCGCCAGTTTGCTCAGCGAACTGCTGGAACGCGACGCCACCCCGCCCTTGCAACTGGACTGGTTCACCGGCGGTGGCCATCCCGCCCGCGGCGTGGCGTACGCCACCACGTCCGAGCAGCACCTGCTGAACGTGCGGGCGGCATCGATGAGCATGTTCGCCGGCAAGCCGCGCGGTTTCCTCGACTTCGTGCAGCGCAGCGATCCGGCCGTCAACGGCACCGACTTCCTGCCGCGCCGACTGTACGGTGACTACCTCGAGGCCGAGGTGGCGAGGGCGCTGAAGCAGGGCCGGGCACGCGGCCATCACGTCAACCTGATTCCCATCGCGGTGGATGCGCTGGTGCCGGAAACCGATGGCGTCACCGTGATCCATGGCGAGGAAAGCCATCACGTCGACGCGGCCGTGCTGGCCATTGGCGCGCTGCCGCCGCAGCCGCTGGGCGTGGTGGGCGAAGCGGCGCTGGCCAGCGGGCGCTACGTCGTCGATCCATGGCGCCTGCTGGCCGCCGCCGAGCAGATACAGCCGCCGCGCAAGGTGGTGCTGGTGGGACTGGGGCTGACCGCCGTCGATGTGGTGCTGGAACTGTCCGCGCGCTGGCCGCAGGCCGGGTTCGTCGGCCTGTCCCGGCACGGCCGCTTTCCCGAAGCTCACCTGCGCAACGCGGCATTGCCCGTCGACGATGGTGCCGGGCTGGTCGAGGCGATGCGCGATGCGCCGGAAATCCGCCAGTGGACACGCCTGCTGCGCGAGGCCATCGGCCAGCCCGGCATCGAATGGCGGGCCGTGGTGGACAGCCTGCGCCCGCACCTCTCCGGCCTGTGGGCCGAACTTCCGCTGGAGCAGCGCTCGCGTTTCATGCGGCACGCCCGGTGGGCGTGGGAGCGCGCGCGTCATCGCATGGCGCCGGCAGTCCACGACGCGGTTGATGCCCTGGAGCGCAGCGGCCGGCTGCAGCGTCGATGCGGGCGGCTGCGCGCGGTGGAGGTCGATGGCGCCTCGCTGCGACTGACCCTGGCCCACGCCGGCGTCGTCGAGACGCTGGACGCCGACCTGGTGATCCAGACGGTCGGGCTGGAGACGGACCTGCGACGCAGCGATCATCGACTGATCAGCCAGTTGCTCACCAACGCCCACATCGAGGCCGATCCGCTGGGCCTGGGCGTGATCGCCGACCGCAACGGCCACCTGCATCACGCAGGCCAGCCCTGGCCCCATCTGTTCGCGATCGGCAGCCTGTTGCGCGGCACCCTGTGGGAATCCACCGCGATGCCGGAAATCCGCCAGCAGGCACGTCAGCTGGCCGACCGGTTGCTGGACGGCTGAAATCCCGTGGGCCCGGCGATCCTTGCCCGAAACGCCGGCGTCGGCGCGGACCCTCCGTGATGGTGCCAGCGAAAAGGGAGCCGTCGGCGACGCCGGCGGCTCAAGCGGGGAAACGGGTCCGGATCTGGCGGGCGCAGCAACCCGTCGCCGGGTTGCCGCCGCCCGTGCACGTCAGAAGTCGTAGGTGAGGCCAAACCGCACATAGCGCGGCTGCGACTGGGATACCGCCATGCCGTAGGTGGGATCGAGCGCACCAGTTTCGCCATAGAACGGCGAGGTCTGGGTGGTGACGCGGTTGTCCAGCACGTTGTAGACCATCACGTTGAAGGCCAGCTGCTTGTCCGCCCACGCCGGGCGATATTCCGTGCTCAGGCTCAGCGTGATCTGCCACGGGTTGTGTCCCGCATCACCCGGGCGCGACGCCACGCCACCGCACCAGTGGTAGTAGTCGCCGTAGCCGGTCGGGTTGGTTTCCGCGGGACCGAACTTGCCGAGGCAGCTGCGCGGCGCGCCGGAGATGACCGCCAGGTTGCCCGACACCAGCCACTCCGCCGCCAGCTGGTAGGAGCCATACGCCTTGAGCTGGTGGCGACGACTGTTCGACAGCTCGCCGTTGGAGTATTCCATCAGCGAGGCAAAGTCCCAGTCGACCGTGGCCGACACGTCGGTCTGGCCGATGTCGGTGCGCACCTGGCCTTCGCTGTTGCCGTAGCTGCGCGAGAACAGGTAGTCGATCCTGCCGAACCACTTGCCGTCGAAGGGATGCTCCAGATAGACGTCCATGCCGTAGTAATGGCGCTTGATGCCGGAAGCGAAGCCGAAGTCGGCGGTGGTCATCGGCACCGCGTAGTAGCCACTGCCGTCCAGCCTGGCGACCTTCAGGATGTTGGTGCGGCCCGGGTTGAACAGGTAGGCGCCGGAAATCCGGCTGGCATCGTAGGTCCCCGGGTCGATGCCCATGCGATCCATCTTCGCCGCCACCGATGCCGAATCGCTGTAGTCGTCGATCGCCGTGCGCAGGTTGCGATAGGTGGCTTTCGCACCGTAGACCCAGGCATCGCCCAGCTTCCTGTCGAAGCCGGCGATGAATTCGTCCTGGTACTCGGACTTCAGGTTGGTGGCCGCGACCGTGTTCGGGTCCTTCGACTGGCCGTATTCGCGGTTGGCCGAGATCGGCGCGCCGGGCCCGCGGCTGGTGTCGATCGGGGTCAGCCCGGTCGGCTGGCCATGGGCATCGATGCCGGTATAGGTGAAGTATTCGCGGGTATACAGCGGCGCACCGGCCTGGCGCATCGCCACCGTGGCCGGCATCGCCAGGAAGTAGCGGCCGGCGTTGCCGTACACCTTGAAACTGGAGTCGCCCAGCACGTCCCAGCTGAAGCCGACGCGGGGCGCCCATTGCGGCTTGGTCAGGCGCAGGTAGGCCACGCCGTTGGGGTTGTAGTTGGTGAACTGGTCATTGCGGATACCCAGCTTGACCAGCCAGCGGTCGTCAATCTGCCAGGCGTCTTCGAGGTACTGGGCGCGCTGCTCCACGCGCACCGAGCCGCCGCCGTAGCGCTTGTATTTCGCCACGTAGTAACCCGTCTCGCCACCGGCATAGCCGTTCGGCGCGGCGACATAGGGATCGTCGCCCGGCGCCCCGATGATCGGATTGCCCGGTGCGCCCTTGTCGTATTCCCACGCAAAGCCCTGGCCGGCCATCTTGTTGCCGTCGTGCAGGTCCTTGACCGACTGGTTGTCGATGCCGCCGGTGAGCGTGTGGTCGCCCAGGTGGTAGCTGAGGTCTATGCGCAGGTTGGTGTTCTGCGTCGTGTGTGCCGGGTCGTTCACCGCGCCGATAGTGCCCGGGCTGGCGATGACGGTGCCGCCATTGAGCGCCGGGTTCTGGTTGTACGGGGAATACAGGCGCGGATAGGTCGGATCGTAGCCGATGATCTCGTTGTAGTAGGTGCCATCCATGCGCCCGTACAACGCCGCAAGCGTCAGGTCGTCGGTGATGTAGCTGGTGAACTTGCCCGTGTACAGGTCCGCGCCGACCTTGCTGGACACGGCGTGGCTGTTGAAGCTGACGGTCTTGCCGCTGGCATAGTCGTAGTTGTAGACGTCGGCGGCATACGCCTGCCTGGTCGAGGCGCCGGCAATTTCCAGGATGTTGCTGTCGTTGATGTTCCAGTCCAGCTTGGCGTACCACTTCGGATAGTCGTTGCGGTAGCGCGTGCTGAGGTTTGAATCGGTGGAGCTGGTGCTGTTGCCCTGGCGACGTTCGGCCTCGACCGACGCGAACAGGAACAGCCTGTCCCTGACCAGCGGTCCGCCGGCATACACGCTGCCCACGGTCGTCCACGATTTCTCGTCGGCGTTGCGGTTGTACAGCGTGCCCTTGTCCGGGCCGCTGACGTAGTCGATGTCGCGTTGCTCGCCACGCGAGAACGCCGGCGTCCACGACAGCTGCGCACCGAAATGCCACGCGTCCGTGCCGCGCTTGCCCACCTGGTTGATCACCCCGCCGTCGGAGCGCCCGTAGGCAGCGCTGTAGCCGCCGCTGAGGATTTCCTGCTGGTCGATCGAGCCGTACGGCAACGCAAACCCGCCAAAGCCGCTGAGCGGATCGGTGGTGTTGAATCCGTTGATGTAATACGCGTTCTCGGTCACCGACGAGCCACCGAAGGAGACCAGCGGGTTGCCGGTCGGACCACCGAAGTAGCTGCTGCCGGCCACCACTCCGGGTGCCAGCAGGGCAATCGCCTCGGCGCTGCGGGCCAGCGGCAGGCGCGCCAGCTGTTCGGAAGTGATCACGGTGCGGGAGTCGACCGAGGTGACGTCGATCGCCGGCAGTGCGCTGGCGGTGACCGACACCGCCGCCAGGTCCCTGGCCTTCCCGCCAGCGGCCGGCGCAAACGACACCTCGGTACCCGAGCCGATACGCAGGCTCACCTGGGTGCGCGAGTCCAGCACCTGGCCGTCACGCACCAGGTTGACCGTGTAGGTGCCCAGTGGCAGCGAGTTGAGTGCATAGCGACCCTGCGCATCGACCGTGGCCTGGCGCGTCACGCCGGATGCACTGCTTGCCACCACGGTGGCGCCGACGGCATTCGGCACCTGGCCGAAGATGCTGCCCGTGGTGGCCTGACCGTGGGCCGCGCCGACCAGGCCGAGGCCCGATGCAAGGGCGAGCACGAGCATGTTCCGACGAAGTTGCGCGCCCCGCACGGGGGAAAGACTGTTCATGGATGGTTCTCTCCAGAAGCGATTCGGATCGGATCGAGCCGCGTCGTGCATGCATCGGCGAGCGCGGCATGGCCGGGGAGGAAGTGCTGGCGCCGCCATCGCGTTGCATGGACCTGCCCCGATCGGCCCGCTGCACGCCGTCGTGCTCGCCCACGTTCGCTGACGCGCCGTCCCCGCACGCGGCGACTCGTGTCGCACAACGGAACAGAGCGTGGGGGAGATCGCCGGCAGGCGTCTTGTGGATTCACCGCGACGCCGGCGCGGAAATCCGCACAGCGCTAGGCATGCGGCGCCGCTGCGTGTCCCAGGTGATGTCAGGGCGCGGCGCTGACCTGCAGGCTGCGGAAATCCCGTGGCGTCATGCCCACGGTGGCCTTGAACTGGCGGGCGAACGCGCTCTGGTCGGTGAAGCCGCAGGCCAGTCCGATGTCGGCAACGCTGCCGGCTCCCTGCAGCAGCCGCATCGCCGACTCGATGCGCAACTTCGTCAGCACCTGTTGCGGGCTGAGCTGGAACACGTGGCGAAAATGCCGTTCGAGTTGCGCCACCGAAAGCTCGGCCAGCGCGGCGAGCGTGTGCACGCGCAGGCTTTCGGCGAAATGCGCCTGCATGTATTCGATCACCCGGATCAGCCGCGGGTAGGTCGGATGGCGACCGTCGGGCTTGCGCAAGTCGCGCGATATGCCGATCACCCCGCATATGTCGCCGCGTTGCCGCAGCGGATACTTGCAGGTGAGGCACCATCCCGGTGCGCGGTTGGGCAGGATGTGCACTTCGAGCTGGTTCTCGATGGTCTCGCCGGTCAGCGCCCGCCGATCCTGCGAGGCATAGGACACGCCCAGCGTGCGCGGGAACACGTCGGCGACATGGCGCCCCACCACCTCTTCGCGACGCTTCATGCCCAGCCGCCTGACCAGGGTCAGGTTGGCGTGGGTATAACGTCCCGAACAGTCTTTGACGAAGAACACCACATCCGGCAAGGCATCGAACAGGCCTTGCAGCTGACATGCCGAAATCTTCATGTCCATCGGATTCTCCCCGGCTCCCTGATGCAACGGAACAACCGGGCTGGACAGTAGCAAGCCGCAAGGCCTCGTGGGGACACTGTGCCGATTTCCGCATCGAAGCATCACAGGCTCGCCTAGACGCCTCCGGGCATCCGCCACGACCATGATCCGATGCACACCATCCACGTCATCGACTCACACACCGGCGGCGAGCCGACCCGCGTCGTCATCGGCGGCATGCCCGACCTCGGCGGCGGCTCACTGGCCGAACAGCGCCAGCGCTTCCAGCAGCACCACGATCGCTGGCGCAGCGCGATCGCCTGCGAGCCGCGCGGCTCGGACACGATGGTCGGCGCGCTGCTGCGACCGCCAAGCCGGCCGGGCTCCTGCACCGGCGTGATCTTCTTCAACAACGTCGGCTACCTCGGCATGTGCGGCCACGGCAGCATCGGCGTGATCCGCACCCTGCTGCACCTGGGCCGGATCGGCCCCGGCCGGCACGCGCTGGACACGCCGGTGGGCACGGTGGGCGTGGAGCTGCATGCCGATGGCCGCGTATCCATCGACAACATCGAAAGCTACCGGCACGCCGCCAATGTGGTGGTCGAGCTGGCCGGTCATGGGCCGGTGCGCGGCGACATCGCCTGGGGCGGCAACTGGTTCTTCATCACCGGCGACGCGCCCTGCCCGCTGGAGATCCGGCACCAGCGCACCCTGAGCACGTACGCCGAAGCGATCCTCCACGCACTCGCCGCCGAGGGCATCAGCGGCGCCAACGGCGAGCCGATCGACCACGTCGAGATCAGCGTGGACACGGCGACCGACGGCATCGACGCGCGCAACTTCGTGCTGTGCCCCGGCCTGGCCTACGACCGCTCGCCCTGCGGCACCGGCACCAGCGCCAAACTCGCCTGCCTGGCCGCCGACGGCAAGCTTGCCCCGGGCGCCAGCTGGCACCAGCAAGGCATCCTGGGCAGCGTGTTCGAAGGCCGCTACAGCGTTGGCGAGCGGGGCGTGCTGCCGCGCATCAGCGGCCGCGCGCACATCACCGGCCAGGGCGTGTTGCTGATCGATGACGACGATCCGTTCGGCTGGGGCTGCAGCGCGCCGTGAGCCGTTACGACCTCATCGTGGCCGGCGCCGGCATCGTCGGCGCCAGTTGCGCCAACGAGGCCAGCATCGCCGGCCTGCGCGTGGCCATCGTGGAACCGGGTCCGGTCGGCGGCGGCGCCACCGCCTGCTCGATGGGTCATCTGGTCGCGATGGACGACGACCCGGCCGAGCTGGCACTGGCGCGCTATTCGTTGCGGCGCTGGGAAGCCTTCGCCCACCTCGCCGAAGCGGAGTTCAGCCGCTGCGGCACCTTGTGGGTGGCGCGCAACGACGGCGAGGTCGCCGGCATCGCCGCGCGGGTCGCGCGACTGAACGCCGCCGGCGGCGAAGCGCACGCGGTGGATGCCCGGACACTTTACGAACTGGAGCCGGCGCTGGCGGCGGGCCTGGCCGGCGGCATGCTGGTGCCGGCCGAGGCGGTGGTCTATCCGCCACGGGTCGCCCAGCATCTGGTGCGCTGCGCGCAACAGCGCGGCGCGCGGTTGCATGCCGGGCGTTCGGTGCGCAGGCTGGGACGCGCCTCGGTCACCCTTGATGACGGCAGCCTGCTCACCGGTCCGGTGTTGCTGGCCACCGGCTGTGCGCTGCCCCGGCTGTTGCCGCAACTGCCGCTGCGCCCGCGCAAGGGCCACCTGCTGATCACCGAACGCTACCCGGGCCTGCTGCGCCACCAGGTGCTCGAACTGGGCTATGCCGACAGCGCCCATGGCGATGCGGCCAGCAGCGTCGCCTTCAACGTGCAACCCCGGCCGACCGGCCAGCTCCTGGTCGGTTCGTCGCGCGAGTTCGACGTGGAGGATCCGGCCGTGTCGCCGGCGATGCTGCAGCGGATGCTGCGGCATGCGTTCCGCTTCATGCCCGCATTGCGGCAGTTGCAGGGTTTGCGTGCGTGGACCGGCCTGCGTCCGGCGACACCGGATGGACGGCCATATCTCGGCGCCGTCCCCGGCCACCCGGACCTGTGGGTGGCCGCCGGCCACGAGGGACTGGGCGTGACCACCGCGCTGGGCAGCGCGCGATTGCTGATCGACCTGCTGCTCGGTCACGCACCCGCCATCGACCCCGCACCGTACTCGCCGGCGCGGGTGCTGGCATGAACACGGTGAACCTGTCGATCAACGGTCACGCCGTCACGGTGCCCGCCACGGCGAGCGTGGCGGCGGCGATCGCGACGACCCCGGCGGCGTGCTTCCGGCGCTCGGTGAACGGACAGCCGCGTGCCGCGCTGTGCGGCATGGGCGTGTGCTTCGAGTGCCGCGTGCGCATCGACGGCAACCCCCACGTGCGCGCATGCATGACCCCGGTTGGCGAAGGCATGCAGGTGCATACCGATGACTGAGCACTACGACGTGCTGGTGGTTGGCGCCGGTCCCGCCGGTCTCGCCGCAGCCCAGGCCGCCGCCAGCCACGGCGCCCGCGTGGGCCTGGTCGATGCACAGGCTCGCCAGGGTGGCCAGGTCTGGCGTCACGACGCCGTGCACGGCACGCCACGCGCCGCGAGCCGGGCCATCAACGCCAGCGTCGGTACGCGGGTGCCGGTCACCTGGCTGGCCCGGCACCAGGTGATCGCCGCGCAGTCGCAGCGGCTGTGCGCGGAAACCCCGCTGGGCGCCGTGGAGCTGTCGTTCGGTCGTCTGGTGATCGCCACCGGCGCACGCGAACTGTTGTTGCCGTTTCCCGGCTGGACCCTGCCCGGCGTGACTGGCGCCGGCGGACTGCAGGCCCTGGCCAAGCAGGGCTGGCCGGTGCGAGGAAAGCGCGTGGTGGTGGCGGGCAGCGGACCGTTGCTGTGGGCGGCGGCCGCCAGCCTGCGGCGGCACGGCGCGCGGGTGCTCGGCATCCACGAGCAGGCTTCGGCGGCTGCGATGCGCGCGTTCGCGCTGCAGCTCTGGCGCTGGCCGGGGCGCGTCGCGCAGGCGCTGCAACTGCGCGCCGCCCTGCACGACGTTGCCCATCATTGCGGATCGTTCGTGCGCCGCGCCGACGGCGATGCCGCGGTCACCTCCGTCCAGGTCACCAGCGGCGGCACCTCGATGCGCGTCGACTGTGACCTTCTGGCCGTGGGTCATGGCCTGGTGCCCAACGTGGCGCTGGCCGGCATGCTCGGCTGCGCGATGGATCGCGATGGCGCACACCCCGTGGTGCAAGTCGACGAACTGCTGCGCACCAGCGTGGCGAACATCCACGCGGCCGGCGAGAGTTGCGGCATCGCCGGGCTGTCGGCGGCCCGCATCGAAGGCCGCATCGCCGGCCACATGGCCGCGGGCGCCACGGCAGCGGCAACCTCGCTGCTGCGGCAGCGGCGGCACGCGCGCCGCTTTGGCGAACTGCTCGAGCGGCATTTCGCGCTCGATCCGCGGCTGTACGCGCTGGCCGAACACGACACCATCATCTGCCGCTGCGAGGACGTCACGCTGGGTGCGCTCGATGGCTACACCGATGCCCGCACCGCCCGACTCGCCACCCGTTGCGGCATGGGTGCCTGCCAGGGGCGCGTGTGTGGTACCGCCCTGGCCCAGATGGGCCGCTTCCCCCGCAGCGACTGCCGCCTGCCGATCTTTCCCGCACGACTGGCCACGCTGGCCGACCGTGCCTCGCCCCCGCTTCCTTCCCGCGACTCCGGAGACAACCACCCATGAGCAAGCCCAACCTCTGGCAGGGCGTGATCCCCGCCATCACCACGCCGTTCACCGCTGACGGCCAGGTCGACCACGACTTTCTCGCCAGCCACGCGCGCACCCTGCTCGACGCCGGTTGCACCGGCATCGTGCCGCTGGGTTCGCTGGGCGAGGCGGCCACGCTGGGCTTCGAGGAAAAGGTCGCGATCATGCGCACCCTGGTCGCTGCGGTGGCCGATCGTGCACCGGTGATCCCCGGCATTGCCGCGCTCTCCACCGACGAAGGCGTGCGACTGGCGCGCGAGGCCCGGGCGGCCGGTTGCGCCGCACTGATGGTGTTGCCGCCATACGTGTATTCCTCGGACTGGCGCGAGATGAGCGCGCATGTGACGGCGATCATCGAGGCCACCGACCTGCCTTGCATGCTCTACAACAACCCGGTCGCCTACCGGACCGACTTCTCGCCCGAACAGATCGCCGCCATCGCCGCCGAGCACCCCAACGTGCAGGCGGTGAAGGAGTCGTCCGGCGAGATTCGCCGCTTTGCCGCGCTGAAGGCCTTGCTCGGCGACCGGCTGCATCTGCTGGTGGGCATGGATGACGCGCTCGTCGAAGGCGTGTGCATGGGCGCCAGCGGCTGGATCGCCGGCCTGGTGAATGCCTTCCCGAAGGAGTCGGTGCGCCTGTTCGAGCTGGCCCGTGCCGGCGGCTCGCCGGCGGCGGCCAGCCTCTACGCGTGGTTCCTGCCCTTGCTGCGGCTGGATACGGTGCCCAAGTTCGTGCAACTGATCAAGTTGGTGCAGCAGGTGGTCGGCCTGGGCAGCGAACGGGTGCGCGCGCCGCGGCTGCTCATCGAAGGCGCCGAACGCGAACAGGCGATGCGGACGATCAGGCTCGCCGTGGCCTGCCGACCGGAGTTTTGAAATGGACGTCCAGCCGTCCCTGATCGCCGGCACATGGCGTGCGCCAGAAGCCGCCGGAGCATGGTTTCGCGCCATTGACCCGACCAGCGGCGAAAGCATCGGCCCGGCATTCCCGGTCAACAGCGCCCGCGAAATCGAGGCCGCGCTGGCCAGTGCGGGCGCGGTGGCCGACCAGCTCGCCGCCACGCCGCCGGAAAGCATCGCCGCGTTCCTCGATGCCTACGCCCGGGCCATCGAGGAGGATGCCGCCACGCTGGTGGCGCTGGCGCACGCGGAGACCGCGCTGCCGGCCGAAACCCGCCTGGCGGGGGTGGAACTGGGGCGCACCTGCCGGCAATTGCGGCTGGCCGCGCAGGCCGCCCGCGACTACGACTGGACGCACCCGGTGATCGACACCAGCGGTGGGCTGCGTTCGCATTACGCGCCCTTGCACAAGCCGGTGCTGGTGTTCGGGCCGAACAACTTTCCGTTCGCCTTCAACGCCGTCGCTGGCAGCGACTTCGCCTCGGCCATCGCCGCGCGCAACCCGGTGATCGCCAAGGCGCATCCGTCGCACCCGGCCACCAGCCAGCGGCTGGCGCAGCTGGCCTACGGCGCCCTGCAGCGTGTCGGCCTGCCCGGGGCCGCGATGCAACTGCTGTACCAGTTCGACCCGGCGCTCGGCCTGCAGCTGGCCGGCGACCCACGGCTCGGCGCGATCGGCTTCACCGGCAGCCGCGCCGCCGGCATGGCGCTGAAGGCCGCGGCGGATCGCGCCGGCATCCCGGCGTACATGGAGATGTCCAGCGTCAACCCGGTGTTCCTGCTGCCCGGGGCGCTGGCCGAACGTGGCACCCTGCTGGCCGAGGAGTTCTTCGCCTCCTGCACGATGGGCAGCGGGCAGTTCTGCACCAATCCCGGCCTGCTGGTCGTGCCCGACGATGCCGTCGGCGATGCCTTCGTCAGCGCGGCGCTGGCCCATTTCGCCGCAGCCCCGCCGGCCGTGCTGTTCGGCCGCGGCGTGCGCGACCAGCTGGCGGCGGCGGTATCGGCGCTGCATGACTGGGGTGCGGCCTGCCTCACCGGCGGCAGCTCGGCAAGCCCGGGCTATCGCTACCGGCCGAGTTTGCTGCAGATAGGCGCGCGTGCGTTCCTCAAGCATCCGCGCGAGCTGCAACGCGAGGCCTTCGGTCCGGCCAGCCTGCTGGTACGCGTGGGCGACGCCGACGACATGCTGGCCGTCGCGGCGAGTTTCGAGGGCAACCTCACCGGCACGCTCTACACCGCCGACGATGGTACCGATGACGCCGTCGCGGCCTCGCTGGCGCGCAGCCTGCGCCCGCGGGTCGGTCGGCTGATCATGAACCGCATGCCGACCGGAGTCGCCGTGAGCCCCGCGATGAACCATGGCGGGCCCTATCCCAGCACCAGCCACGCCGGCTTCACCGCCGTCGGCATGCCGGCGGCGATCCGTCGCTTCGCGGCGCTGCATTGCTATGACCACGTCACCGATGCACTGCTGCCGGTTGAACTGCGCGATGCCAATCCGGCCCGGGTCCGCAGACTGGTCGACGGTCACTGGCGCCACGACCCTCTCGCTGCGGCCGCGGGCGTTCCGGCATGAATCCAGCAGACAGTCAGCGGCAGATCGGCGGGCTCGACATGGCCGCGGTGCGCGACCAGTTGCAGCGCTGGCCGGCCATGGCGGTGCCGATCAGCCGTTACGAATACGGCCAGCGCCTGCATCGCGCCCGGCTGCTGATGCGCGAGTTCGGCGTGGACGCCCTGTTGATCACCGCCGGAGCGTCGCTGCGCTACTTCACCGGGATCGCGTGGGGCGCCAGCGAGCGGCTGGTCGCACTGCTGGTCACCTCGCGCGGCACCCCGATCGTCATCTGCCCCGCGTTCGAGACCGGTTCGCTGCAGCACGTGTTGCGGATGGAGGCGGAGGTGCGCCTGTGGGAAGAGCACGAGAGCCCGCATGCGCTGGTGGCGCAGGCGCTGCGCGAGCGACACGCCGGCAACCTGGCGCTGGACCCGGCGGCCACCCATGCCGTGGCCACGCAGCTGGTCGCCGCGCTTGGCCAGCGCCGGCTGAGCGATGCCGCTGCGATCGTCGACGGCTGCCGCATGCGCAAGTCCGTGGCCGAGCTGGCCCTGATGCAGCAAGCAACCGCGATGACCCTGCAGGTGCAGCGGCTGGCCGCCGGCGTGCTGCATGAAGGCATCAGCAACCACGCGCTGGTGCGCTTCATCGACGATGCCCACCGTGCACTGGGCGCGGACGACGGCTCCACCTTCTGCATCGTGCAGTTCGGCCAGGCCACCGCCTTCCCGCACGGCATTCCCGGCGAACAACGGCTGGCGCGCGACGACCTGGTACTGATCGACACCGGTTGCGCCGTGCAGGGCTACAACTCCGACATCACCCGTTGCTATCCGTTTGGCCGTCCGGACGCCCGGCAGGCGGAAGTCTGGCGGCTCGAACACGCCGCGCAGCGCGCCGCGTTCGAAGCGGCCCGCCCCGGCGTGAGCTGCGAAACCGTGGACGCGGCCGCGCGCGCGGTGGTCGAGCGCGCCGGCCTGGGCCCGGACTATCGTCTGCCCGGCATTCCGCACCGCACCGGTCACGGCTGCGGCCTCGCCATCCACGAAGCGCCCTACCTGGTCCGTGGCAACGGCACCGCGCTGCAATCGGGCATGTGCTGCAGCGACGAGCCGATGATCGTGGTGCCGGGCCGTTTCGGTATCCGGCTGGAGGACCACTTCCACGTCACCGAAGACGGCGCGGCATGGTTCACCGAACCCTCGCCGGCGTTCGACCAGCCGTTTGCATGAGCCTCGCCGACCGGCGGACGCCGGTCGGCTGACGAAACGAAGGAGCCCGCGATCGGCGATCGCGGGCTCCTTCGCTTTTCAGCGTGCTGCCGGCAGGATCGAACAGCGGCCGGGCGACCGGCCGCCATCCGAAGCGCTCGCTCAGGGCGTGCTGCGCGCCCTCACGGCCACGTCGGAGTACGGCGCTTTCGCGGTCACCGCCACGTAGTAGTACGTGTTGGCCACGGGCTGGGCGATGTCCACCGACTCGCTGTTGCCCGCATGCACCGAGGACTGGTCAAAGTCCGTCGCCGACGGCCAGCCGCGGTGGCTGACATACAGGTCCGCATCGCCGGTGCCGCCGGCCGTTTCCACGTGCAGGCTGGTCGAGCCGTCCGCCACCAGCATGTAGAAATACCGGGTGTCGCCGGCCCGCGTCGCCTCGACATGGCTGTGCTGGCAACCGCTGGCCAGCGCGGCCGCATCGCCCGTGCATTCGGTCCAGGCCGGTGGCGGGGGCGTGGAGCCGCCATCGAACGATGCGCTCACGACCACGCCTGAATACGGCGCCTTGGCGACGACGGCGACGAAGTAGTAGCCGGCCGTCGCGCGCGGCGTGAGGCTGACGCTTTCGGTGTTGCCGCCGCCGATCGATCGCTGGTCGTAATCCGTCGTGCTGGGCCAGCCACGCCCGCTGACATACAAGTCGGCATTGCCGTCACCGCCGCTGGTGGTGATCTGCAGCGAGGAGGTGCCGGCCGGCAGGTAGACGTAGAAGTACGCGCTGTCGCCGGCGCGGCTGGCCTGCACGTTGCTGATCTGGCAGCCGTCGGCGAGCTGGCCGGACGATCCCGGGCACTCGGGCAGGTTTGCCGGCGGTGGATTGGTCGGCGGTGGCGGCGTGGTGGTGCCGCCGCAGGTCGCGGTATCGCCCTGGTTGGCATGGAGGCAGCTCAGCCAGGTATTCCACTCACCATCGTGGGTGCCGTGGATCGACTGCAGGTAGCCGGCGTAGCCTCCGTAGTTGCCCGGACGGAAGTAGCCCAGGATCTGGCCGACCTGCTGCGGCTGCTTCTCGAACATGTAGCGCACGCCGAGATAGCCCCAGCGATACACCCGCTCCTCACCGCTGTTGTAGTCGTTGTCGTAGATCGTGCTCAGCGCGAACTGGCGGGTGCCCGCATCGGCGATCGCCTCCGGATACGGGATGCCGCGATAGCTGTACGACACGTATTCGGCCAGGCCTTCCACCCACCAGACGCTGGGCACGCTCATCGCGGCATTGAAGTCGCCGTACATGTCGAAGCGACCGTCCAGGTAATGCACGTACTCGTGGGTGAGATTCCACACCTCGAAGGTCGGCCGCATCCATTCCGCTTCATACGCGACGAAGCGCGGCTGGTTGGCCGGATCGGACGGATCGCCTTCCAGGTACATGCCGCCGTTGTTGGTGTCGTTGCCGAAGATCACCCCGGAATACGTCTGGTAATCCGTGCTCGAGTGGAAGATCACCAGTTCGAGCATGGTGTTGTGGTCGTTCGCCACCGGCGTGTTGCCGTCGTTCACCCGGTCGTGGAAGTACTGCTCTTCGTTGATGACCTTGTTGCAGGTGTCCGTCACCTGGGCGGGGGTCAGCGCCTGCGCACGCAGGCGCAGGTCCGGGCTGCACTGCCTGGTGATCGGCAGCACCACCTGGGCCAGCTGGGTCTGGAAGTTGCAGATGCCGAAATAGCTGCAGTCCGCATGATCGTAGAAGTCGGCCACGTCAGCCGTGCCCACCCAGATCGACGCGCCCGCGCCGGTCATGCTGTAGGCCGTAAGGATGCTCTTGACCTGCGGCTTCACCGTGGGCTGCAGCGAGGTGTACTGCAGGAAGCGAGCTAGTTCGCGACTGGCATTGGAGAGCAGGTACTCGTTGTCGGTGCCTACCTCGGCAGCATTGCGCGACACGAAGCCCGACAGGCTGGTGGTGATGCTTGCATCGCTTTGCACCAGCGCCTGGAAGTCCGCGTTGTAGTGACCGCGGAACAATACGGTGAACACGTTGTTCACCGCCGACATCATGTACCAGTACGAGTGGTAGCTCGCGTTGTAGCGATCGAGCAGACCCTTCACCGTGTTCATCTGGTGGGCGTTTTCACCCGAGCTGTCGATCAGGGTGACGAACTCGGCCAGTACCGCGCCGTGGTCGTCATTGACGTCGCGGAAATGCGAGTTCGCCACGAACGCGTCCAGCGCAGGGCGGATGGCATTCTTCAGCGGCGTGCCGTAGGTGCCCACATCCGTGGGGTCGCCGTATTGCACGTAGTAGCCCGCGCGCAGGAACAGGATCAGCTGCAAGGTGCCCGCACTGTTGTTGCCCGCGTAGCTGGCGGCGTTCGACTGCAACGCATTGGCGATCGTCACCATCTTCGCCTGATTGAACACCTGGCCTGCGCTGGCACCGGTCACGCCGAACAAGGTGTTGATGCAACCGTCCACCGACGAATTGCGCACCAGGGTGACCAGGGTGCTGCCGCTGGCCGACGCGAAGGCGTTGACGTCACAGGCGGCCGTGGCCGCGGCCAGACTCCTGCGCAACGAGGTCGACTGGTTGCGTTCGGGACGATCGTAGTCGGTGTACAGGTGCTCGCGCGACGACGATTGTGGCGGGCGCTCGTTCGGCTTGAGTGGACGCAGCTGGTGGTGCCGCAGCGTTGGCTGCAGTCCGGTCGTGCGCAGTGCTGCGGCGGTCGGCGCCGGTGTTTTCTTCTGAACCTTTGTCGGCGCCGCATAAAGCGGCAAGCTGCATCCAAGCGCCAACAGAACCGCACTCACGCATCGCGCGAGTGTCTTTCGCGTGTAATTGTCCATGTTCCCCTCCATTGAAGACCCCCCGTGGCCTGACTCGCGGCGACATCGGTTCGGCTTTGCAGCGCGTTCGACGAAGCGGCGGGTCGGTGGTCATGCTAGGGGTGGAACAAAGAGGGGTTCTAGATCATGTTGGCGGCAGGCACGATGGAAGTCGGCACAGTCCGCTGCGCGACCCGTCGATGGCGTTCGCGCATGTGTGCAAACGTGACGCGGCGCACGTCCGTTCGCACTTCCTGGAACGAGCAGGGTCAGAACTACTTGCGCGGGCCGAAGCGACGCCGCCAGTCGCCGCTGCAGATCGCCCAGGCGACATAGATGCCCACGGCCACGCCGAGCACTTCAAACAGGGTGCGCAGGCCGATGCTGTCCGGATCGTGCACTTCGGCCAGCTTCACCTTGAGCAGTTGCAGCGACTGCATCCGACCGTAATTGAAATAGAACAGGTTCCACAGGTCGCCGCTGACGGTCAGTGCGCTGGCCAGCAGGAACGACCAGCCGATCTGCGGACCGTAACTCCAGCCATTGCGCCGACCCAGCCAGTGGAACAACAGGAACAGGACGAAGCCCGCCACGGCGGAAATCAGGCCGGCCTCCAGGCCACCGATGATTCCGTATCCCATCCACGACTGGTCGTACTGCACTGCGCGTCCCCGGTTCGTATGCCTGCGGCCATTATGGGTCATCCGGTCGCGCAGCCGGTTCCGGTTAGACTTTCGCCGACCGCTCCACAAGAAACCGTCGATGACATCGAACCGCTCTGCCCATGCCGCGCTGATCCTGGTCGACGTGCAACCGGACTTCATGCCCGGTGGCGCGCTGGCCTGCCACGAGGGCGATGCCATCGTGCCCGGCATCGACGCCTTGCTGCGCGCGCGTCGCTTCCGCCACGTGGTCGCCACGCAGGACTGGCATCCGCCAGGCCACGTGTCGTTCGCCAGCCGTCATCCGGGACGCGCCGCGTTCGAGCGGATCGACCTGTACGGCCAGCCGCAGACGCTGTGGCCCGATCACTGCGTGCAGGGCACGGCCGGGGCCGAGCTGCATCCGGGCATCGACTGGTCGGCGCTGGACGCGGTAATCCGCAAGGGCAGCGATCCCGCCGTGGATTCCTACAGCGGCTTTCGCGAGAACCACGGCCCGGATGGAAGCCGCCCCAGCACCGGCCTGGCCGGCTGGCTGCGCGAACGCGGCGTGGACGAGGTCGTGGTGTGCGGACTGGCCCGCGACGTCTGCGTGTTGTGGACGGCGCAGGATGCGCGGGAACTCGGCTTTCGCGCCAGCGTGCTGTGGGACCTCAGCCGCCCGGTGACGCCGACCAGCGATGCGGCCACCCGCGCCGCGCTGCTGGAGCAGGGCATCGGCATCGTGTAGCAGCGCGGGCTCGCTCAGGCGTCGTTCTCGCCGGATGCGCGCACCGCGACCGCGCCGTCCTCGTCGACCTCCACGCTCAGCGTGATCGGGCGACAGCACACCTGGCAATCCTCGATGTATTGCTGGCTGGAAATCGATGCGTCGAGCAGGATCTCGATGGACTCGCCGCAGTACGGACAATCAATGGCGTGTGGCGTGAGCATGGCGCATCTCCACGGGTAGCCAGGCCAGTACAGCACGAAGCCGGGTGACGCGGTCGTCAACCGTGGCGCGGCGACCAGGCCTGCGGCAGGCCGATCCAGAACAAGCCGTCGCGGGCACAGCGCGGCGCCAGCTTCAGCAGTTCGTTGTCCTTGCTGACCAGCCAGCGCGCACCGGCGGCCTGCGCCAGCTCCAGGAACATCTGGTCATCCGGGTCCGCGCAGCGCGGCAGCGATACCTCGGGCGACGCGGTGGCCTGTTCGTCCGGCAGGCAGTGCACCAGGGCATCGAACGCGGCCTCGATGCCGGGCCGGGCTTCGGCGCCGATCGGCACCTGCGGATAGTGCAGCACGCGCAGCCATTCGGCGCGGCAGTCGCTGCGCGTCACCGCCTGGATGCGGCCCTCGCGCATCGCCACGTGCAGCGCGGCGGACTGCGCATCGTGGAACAGGAAGATGTCCAGGCACACGTTGGTGTCCAGCACGACGCGTGGTGGCGGAGAGGCGGCAATCATCGCGTCATGATGCGGCAATCAGGCCTTGCGATGCACGGCACGCCCGGGGCTAAACGAACAAGGCCGCGATGGCGATGGCCGCCGCGGCCGCGTTCCTCGCGCAGTTTCAGTCGCCGCCGCTCCTGTGCAACCTGACGCGCGTGCTGACGTAGACATCGCCGGGGTCGGCCGGCACCTGGGCGAAATGCTTGCGGCCGAAGTACAGGCGGGTGCCGTCGGCGGACAGCGTGGCGCGGGTTTCCGCGCCGTCCGGCGTGTTGACGGCGGTGTTCTCGATCGGACCGCGCACCGTCCACGGCGAGCGGGTATTCCGGCGCGTGGCGTACCAGACGTCCTGGTTGCGCGGATCGGCGCTGGCGCGGTTGCTGCTGAACACGATCTCCAGCCCGTCGCGGCGCACGTTCGGCATCAGGTCGGCGGCGTCGGTACTCAGCTCGGCCACGCGCACGCCGGGCCCGAAGCTGCCGTCGGCACGCAGGCGGCTGACGTAGATGTCATGGCTCTTGCTGTCCGGATAGCCGTCGCTGGAGAAGTACAGGAAGGTACCTTCGGCGGTTTCCACGATCGATGGACTGTATTCCGAACCCCTGGTGTTCGGGCCGCCCTCCGCATAGCTGCCCAGGTCCACCGGTGTCGCCCAACCCGGCTGGCGATGCGCCGGGCCCCGGCCATGGAAGTCCGCATGGCCGCGCATGCCCCACGGCGGGCCCCAGCCGTGCGCCGGGGTTTCCCGGGTCAGGAAGATGTCGCCGGCCGGCGGGCTGCCCGCTGGCGGGGGCGGCATTGCCTTGCACCCGGTGCAATCCTCGGCGTTCTGCCGCGAGCTGACGAACAGCAGCCACCCGCCGGGCAGCGGCGTGGGGCAATAGTCGGCGGCGGTGGGGGAGTTTGCCGGCTCACCGAGATTGGTGACGTCGTCCCAGCTGCGCATCGCTGCATTCCAGGTTGCACGCCAGTTGTCCAGGCCGCCATTGCGGGTGGACATGAAGTACAGGTTCCGCCCGTTCGGCGATTCGATCGGGCAGCCTTCGGCGGCCGCCGTGTTGATCCCGGGTGCGGGCACCGCGTTGCTCCACGCGCCGTAATCGCCAGCGTAGACATGGGCCGACAGGACGACGGCGATGGCCAGTGCGCATTGTTGGTACTTGCGGTTCATGCGTATCTCCTTGCATGTGGTGTGGACAACAGCGGAACGAACCCTCAGCGAACGGGCTGCACCATGGCGACGAGGCGTGTTTCGCCTTGCGCAATCGGCCGCATCACGACCTGCACGTGATCGACGCCGCGCCCCTGGCAGGCGCGACCGATCCCGGCCATCAGTCGCTCGCGCGCGGCGTAGACTTGGCCGAAGTTGTGCAGGTCGGTCCATGCCTCGATCTGGCGCTGGGTGGGCAGGCGGGGTGACGCGCAATCGGCGACATACCCGGTGACCCGGACCGACGGCAGCGTCGCCGCGCCCTCCTGGGCAAAGGCCGGTGCGATACATGCCGTGAGCAGGACGGCAGCGAAACGAAGGCGACGGTTCATGGCGATCTCCTCGGGCGACATGCCGGCGGGTGCCGGTGTGGCCAGCTTCGGGAATGCAGCGCCACGGGTCTTGAGGCCACCGCTGGGGAAGCACTGGACATTGCTTGGATTCCTTGGGAAAACATTGGGTGCCGCCCCGCAGCGCAGGTTTCCGTCCACCCAGGTGCACCGCCACAGGACGCCATGGACCCGTCAACGCCCGCCCCGCTCGCCTTCGACGAATCCGCGATCGACTTCGCGGGCCGGCGGTTGCTGCGCGACGGCATCGAGCAACCGCTGGAACCCAAGGCCTTCGCCGTGCTGGCGCTGCTCGCCGGCACCCCCGGCCGGGTCTTCACCCGCGACGAGATCCTCGACGCCGTCTGGGGCCACCGCCACGTCACCCCGGGGGTGCTGAATCGGCTGATGACCCTGTTGCGGCACGCGCTCGGCGAGGACGCGAAAGCGGCGCGCTACCTGCACACCGTGCATGGCGTGGGTTACCGCTTCGACCTTCCCGAAGCCGCGCCCGACGACCCGCGGCAGGCCCTGCAGGCATCCGTGCCGGCAGCGCCGGTGGTGCCGGTGCCGTCCCCTGGCCCACCGCCCCGCTCCGGCGGGCGGCGCGCCAGCGACCGGGGCGCCATGCCGCGTGCGCTGCCGTGGTTGCTGCCGCTGCTGGCGTTGCTCGCCTTCGCCGGCTGGAGATGGTGGTCGCATGCGCCGAGCGCCCCGGGGCCGGTTCCGGAGCGCAGCATCGCGGTGCTGCCGCTGGTCAACGCCGGCAACGACGCGCAACAGGTGTACTTCTCCGACGGCCTGTCGGAAAGCCTGATCGACGCGTTGTCCCGATTCCAGGGACTGAAGGTGATCGGTCGCACCTCGGCCTTCCGCTTCCGCGACAGCAAGGACGACAGCGCGACGATCGGCCGCGAGCTGGGCGTGGCCTACCTGCTCGCCGGCAGCGTGCAGCGCGCCGGTGACGTCGTGCGCATCAACGCGTCACTGACCCGCGCCGCCGACGGCAGCACGCTGTGGACCGAGCACTACGACCGCCCGTACAGGAACCTGTTCGCCCTGCAGGACGAGATCGCCCAGGCGGTGGCCGGTGCGCTGCAACTGAAGCTGCTGTCGCCCGGAGCGGCAGCAAGGCCGAACGATCGCCCGCCCGGCGGCAACATCGACACCTACAACGTCTATCTGCAGGGCCTGCAGCATTGGCACAACCAGGATTTCCCCAAGGCCGCGGAGTACATGGCCCGGGCCGTGCAACTGGACCCGCAATACGCGATGGCATGGGCGTACCTGTCCGGATCGTGGAGTACCGTGGCCGCGTTCCGGGACGAGCCTCCCGCGGTGGCCCGCGAACAGCTGCGCCAATCGCGCCTGGCGGCGGACAAGGCGCTGCAACTGGCGCCCGGCCTGGGCCAGGCCCACGCGGCTCGCGCCTACCTGCAGTTCTACAGTTTCGATGCCCGCAGCGCCCTGGCCGAATGCCGCCGTGCCGTGCAGCTGGCGCCGGAAGACGGCACGGTGCTCAATGGCTGCGCCTTCGTGCTGGCCGGCCTGGGGAAACTGGGGGAGGCGATCGGGCTGCGCGAGCAGCTCCTCTCGATCGAGCCGCTGTACAACGTCAACGATTTCGAATACGCGAAGCTGCTGACGGCAACTGGCCGGCTGGACGAGGCGGCCAAGTACCTGCGCATCGCCGAGGGCCTGTCGCCACCGGAATCATCCCGGCCATACCGGGCCATGTATGCCGCCATCGCGCGCGGCGACGTGGATGCCGCGCAGGAGGCCGCCCGCAAGCAGCCCTCGCCGTGGCGCGAGATGAATCTGGCGATCGCCACGCAGATTTCCCCGGACCGCGCGGCGGCGGATGCGGCGCTGGCGAAGGTGCTCGCCGACAGGGTCTGGGCGAAAACCAGCCCCTATCTGGTCGCGCAAGCCTATGCGCTGCGCGGCGACGCGGACCGGACCATGGAATGGCTGGAGCGCGCGCCGGCCCACGACATCCTGTTCATGCTGAGCGATCCGCTCATCCTGCGTTTCCGCGACGATTCGCGCCTGATCGCGTTCTGCCGGAAGACCGGCCTGCCGCCGCCGGGCGAAAGCGAGGCGCTGGGCATCGACCAGATCCGCGCCGCGAACAGCGCGCGGAACCCCTGAGGCGCGTCCGCCTTCGAGGACGGCCCCTGCCTCGACGCGCCGGCATCGGCGGCGAAACCGGCCATCCCTATACAATGCGTGCTTTCCGAGCGGAACCGACAACCATGGCCGAGCGCGAGTTCGACAACTACCTTGCCCGCTCCGGAGCCACCCTGGAAGGTTCGCGCTATGCCGCGTGGCTGGCGATCACCCCGCGCCGTCACGGCTTTCCGGTGTACTACGCGATCTGCGAGAACCGCAGCTTCCGCGACAGGGACATCGCCGAAGCGGCCGCCGCCAAGGCGCTGGCCGACATGACCGGGCTGGAGCCGGACGGCACGCCGATCTTTCCCGACGACTACACCGGTTTCGACGATTAGGGGCCAAGGCCGCTTGCGGCGATGGTGGCCGTCAGTGCCCGCCCTGGGCCGCCGCAGCCAGGGTGCGCAGGCGCTCCACCGCGGCGGGGATCGCCGCGGGCGCATCCACCGTTAGCACGCGCGGCTCGTCGTCGCCCAGGCCGTTCTCCAGTTCGTGCGCCCAGGTCACGTGGTACGGCAGGTGCACGCCCCAGCCACCCAGGCGCACCACCGGTTCGATGTCCGAACGCAACGAGTTGCCGACCATCGCGAACTGTGCCGGCTGCAGGGCGAATTCGCCCAGCACGCGGCGATAGGTGGCGGCGTTCTTCTCCGACACGATCTCGATGCGGCGGAACAGGTCGGCCAGGCCGGATTGCGCCACCTTCTTTTCCTGGTGAAACAGGTCGCCCTTGGTGATCAGCACCACGTCGTGGTGCGCGGCCACCGCCTCGACCGCCTCGCGGATGCCCGGCAACAGTTCCACCGGATGCTGCAGCACGCTCTTGCCCAGCTCGACGATGCGGTGGATGTCGGCGGCGCTGATGCGGCTGTCGCTGAGCGCGATCGCGGTTTCCACCATCGACAGCGCCATGCCTTTCGCACCGTAGCCGAACAGCTGCAGGTTGCGCTGTTCGGTAGCCAGCATGGTGTCGTGCACGCGCCGGTCGCCCAGGTCCACGTAGCGGCCCACGATCGCGGCGAACGCGTCGTTCGCCTCGCGGTAGTAGCCCTCGCTGTGCCACAGCGTGTCGTCGCCGTCGAAGCCGATCAGTTGCAGCATGCCTGTTCCGTTCCCTTCTGCGCCGCTCAGCCGAAGTCGCTGCCCGGGCGCAGGTTGATGTGCAGCGCCTTGGCCAGTTCGCGCATCGGCTCGTTGTCGCGGCTCAGCGTGATCCATCCGGCATACGAGTCGTCGTCGGTTTCCCAGGTCCACAAGGTGTAGCCGGCTTCGGCCAGGCGGTCGTAGGCGATGCCGAGCAGGCTGCCGGCATCGGCATCGTCGAAATAGTCGTCGTCGTCCGGGTCGCCGTTCCAGTCGATCGACAGGTTCCAGCGCGCGCTGAGTTCGTCCAGCGCCTGCACCAGCGAGCGCAGGTCGTCTTCGGCGATCAGGAAACCCGCGCGCCAGTCGATCACCCTGGCCACCAGCTCGACCGGCTCGGACTCGTCGCCATCGGCGACCGCCTCGCGATAGGCGCTGAACTGCTGCAGCGCGGAGTCTTCGTCGCCCGGGTTGATCAGCAACAAGAGCTGCCAAACCAGCGCCTCGACCGAATCGTCTTCGTCGTCGAAGTCGCGGTCGTCCTCGAAATCGTCGTCGTCGCGCATGCTCAGGCGCCCACGCGCCGGCGCACCGCGTCCATGTCGCGGATCGGGCGGATCTCGATCGCGCCGGTGCGCGACCACGGGAAGTTCGAGGCGATGCGCACCGCCTCGTCCATGTCGGCCGCCTCGATCAGGTTGAAGCCGCCCAGGTATTCCTTGGTCTCGGCGTACGGCCCGTCGACCACGCTGGTGCGGCCGTCGCGCACGCGCACGGTGCGCGCGGTCGCCGGTGCTTCGAGTTGCTGCGAATCGTGCAATTGTCCGTTGGCGCGCAAGGCGTCGGCCTTGACGAAGCAGCCGTGCATCAGGGTATCGAACTCGCCTTCGGGCAGCGCGTCCAGCAAGGCGTCGTCGCAGTAGATCATCACGAGGTATTTCATGGCGTCCTCGGCGGGGGAGGTTCACGGGACCATGGAGAGGCGGGGCGAAGGTGGATAATGCCGCAATGAGCACCGTCCACGATACCTCCAGCGCCCTGTCCTGCCTGCCCATCGCGTTCGTGCGCTCGCCGTATGCGCGACGCATCGACGCGCCGCACCAGTCCACCGTGGTGGCCGGCACCGAGACGCAGTCGGCCGCCGAGGCCACGATCGAATTCGTGGCGGACTTCCCCGTGGCGGCCTACCGGGACCTGGCCGGCTTCGAGCGGATCTGGCTGGTGTTCGCCTTCCATCGCAGCGAAGGCTGGAAGGCCGAGGTGCGTCCGCCGCGCGGCGGCGGCAAGCGCAGTGTGCTGGCCACGCGTTCGCCGCACCGGCCGAATGCGCTCGGCCTGTCGGCGGTGGAACTGGTCGCGGTGGGCGATGGCGCGCTGCAGGTGCGCGGCGTCGACCTGCTCGACGGCACGCCGATCCTCGACATCAAGCCCTACGTGCCCTATGCCGACGCGTTCCCCGCCGCGCGCGCCGGCTGGATCGACGCGATCGACGCCAGCCAGGGCCGGCACTCCGCCCCGGGCCCGCGCAAGCCGCGCGCGAAGACGGCGCGCGGCGACAAGGACGCTCTCAGTGGATCATGAGCAGTTGCCGCAGCAGGTGCTGCCGCCGCTGACGTGGATCTGCCGCGGCTCGGACACGCGGCTGGCCTGGTAGCCCGCTGCCTGCAGCGCGCTGATGACCTGGCCGGACGTCAGCTGCGCCGACACATCGATCTGTCCCGCGGCGACATCGCCGGTGACTTTCGCGTTGGCGTCAAGGGCCCGCAGGATGGCGGCAATGGCGCCGGTGTCACCGGCAAGATCCTTCACTTCGAACAGCATCGGCACAGTCTCCAGGACGGGGCGGGACATCCGCCATCAGCCATGATGCCGACCCTTCGGGCCGGCCGCCCTGATCCCGGTCAGGCCGATCCGAAACCGTGAGACTGTTCCTGACTACCTTGCGCGGGCTGTCGCGAGTCCTTCGTCGCCGGCGCCCGACGCACCTGGCAGTGGTCGGTTCAAACCTTTGCCGCGCCCGGCTCCCCCTGGCGCGGCTTTTTTTTCAAGGCTGCGCCGGCGGGGCTGCGGCGCCCACCGTCGACAGCCACGGCGATGCACGCGGGCGATCCAGCGCGGCGAGCAGTGGCGGGTCACGTTGATAGATGTCGGGCCGGAAGCTGATCCGCCCTGCTTCGCGCAGGTCCACCGTCCAGTAGGCGAGCAGCAGGGGCACCGGTTCGCGCAGCATCACCGTCTGCGTCTTCAGCGTGTCGATCGCGCGATCAATGCCCTGCGCGTTCCAGTGCTGCGGATCGTCCAGCAGCAACCCGGCCAGTTCGCGCGGACGCTCGACCCGGATGCAGCCTGAGCTGAACGGACGTTGTTCACGGGCGAACAACTCCTGATGCGGCGTGTCGTGCAGGTAGACCGCGTAGTCGTTCGGGAAGCGGATCACCAGCCGACCCAGCGAATTGCCCGGACCGGCATCCTGGCGCAACACGATGCCGTGCGGGTTGCTCCAGTTCACGCTGGCTGCCGATACCACGCGGCCCTGGCCATCCAGCACGCGCAGGCGGTTGGCGGCAAGGTAGCCGGGGTTGTTGCGGATCTTCGGCAGGATGTCGCTCTTCAGGATGGTCGGCGGCACCGTCCAGGTCGGGTTGAGCGTGAGGTAGGTGATCTCCGACTTGAATACCGGGGTACTGCGATACGGCTTGCCCACTTGCACGCGCGAGCGCCAGACCGGCTTGCCGTCGCGGTAATAGACGACCTGGTAGCCGGCAATGTCGACCACCACGAATTTGCCCTGCAACTGGTGCAGCAGCCAGCGCGCACGCTCCAGGTTCGCGCGCAGCTGCTCGATGCGCGCGGCGACCGGCACGTTCAGTGCGGCCAGCGTCGCCTTGCCGAGATGACCGTCCGCCACCAGGTACTGCTCGCGCTGAAACTGCTTCAACGCAGCCTCCAGCGCCGGATCGTACAGATCGCCCACGCCATCGCCCACGGGGTAGCCGCCCTGCTGCAGACGCCGACGCAACACCGCCACCCGGGGATCGCGGCTGCCCGGCTTGAGCGTGGGGCCATCGGCGAGTGGCGCCCATCCGCCCTGCGCAGCGAGCGTGCGCAACCCCGCCAGCGCCGTGCGCAGCTGGCCGTACTGGGCGGGCCGGGGCCGCGCCCGCTCGAACAGGCTGCCGACCGTGCCGCGCGCCAGCGCGTCGCGTACCGCTTGCAGGCCGCGCGACTGGTCGAACTGGTGCGGATCGAAGTTCCAGTGGGTGTCCAGCGTGGCCGGATCGACCTTGCCGCGATACAGATGCAGCAGGGCCGTCAGGCAGGCATCGGTGGCGAGCAGGTCGAACTGCGCCCGTTGCCGTGGCGTGGCCAGCGGATCAAGCAGCACGCCACGCCGACGCTGCAATTCGTCCAGCGCATAGTCCTGCGGATCGAGGCCGTCTGCGGCCATCTCGCCCAGCGCGGTGAGCAGCTGGTCCACGTTGCCCGGACCGGTCCACGCCGGCGCGAACCGGTTCTGTTCGTAGAACGCCACCACGACATGGCCGGGCGAGGTCGCGGCATCGACTTCAGCGTGCGCGACGCGCCACTGTTCGACCTGTTCGCGAATCTGTTCGGCTACCGGGCCCAGCGGCTGTTCGACCGCCACGGCCTGCACGACCTGCGGCCCGGTGGTGGAGGCCGTGCCGGGCTGCTGTGCCCGCGCGGCGGCCCCCAGCAGCAGGCCCAGCACGGCGATGCTGCAAACGGCACGGGAATATCTGTCGGGCACGATGGGATTCTGCATGGGGGCCAGACACCGTCATAGCACGGCCCCCTGCCCCTGCAAACACGGCGTGCGCCGCAGCGGACGGCTTCTTAACGGGCGACTGCTAGGATCGGCGATCCGTATCCTTCCCACGCAAGCCGTTCCGATGCGCCGACTCCCGCGCCATATCGCCACCCTGACCTTGCTCGCGGGCTGCTCCGCCATGGCGCACGCCGCGGGGTCGTCGCTGCAGGCCGCGCTCAGCCGGCTGGCTCCGAATGCGAACCCCAGGGTGATCGGACTGGCGCTGGCCGCCACCGAGTGCGCCACGGCGCAAGGCCAGCCACCCTCCGACCGGCTGGCGGTGATCGACTATTCGAAACCGTCCACCGAACCGCGGCTGTGGGTGTTCGACCTGGCCACCCGCAAGCTGCTCTACCACGAGCTGGTGGCCCATGGCCGCAACACCGGCGACAACCTGGCCTCGAAATTCTCCAATACCCCGGAGAGCCTGCAATCCAGCCTGGGACTGTTCCGCACGCTGGGCACCTACGCCGGCCGCAACGGTTACTCGTTGCGCCTCGAAGGACTGGAGCCGGGCACCAACGACCACGCGCTGGAACGCGCCCTGGTGATCCACGGCGCGTCCTACGTGAACCCTGCAATCGCCCGGCTGCAGGGCCGCATCGGCCGCAGCTACGGTTGCCCCGCCGTACGCACCGCGATCGCCCGGCCGCTGATCGACACGCTGAAGAACGGCCAGTACGTGTTTTCCTACTACCCCGATGCGCGCTGGCTGAAAACATCGCCGTACCTGAAATGCAGCCGCGACCGCGCCATGACGGCGAGTATCGGCTCGCGCTGATTCATTCACGCCGGCTGCAGCATGATGTCGCCGGGCCATCCCCGGCCCGTGCAATCGTGGAGGCGCTCCATGAAAATCCCGCTCTGGTCATCGTGGCTGCTGTTGGCGTTGGCCGCCTGCAGCCCGTCCCATGCACCGGACCCGTCAGCCAGCCATGGCGTGGCGACACAGCCTTCATCCAACGCCGCGGCGCCCGTGGCCACGACGGCGCCGGCGCTGGGCGGCTATCACTGGCAGTTGCGCGATGCCGTCGACGGCAACAACCAGCGCCTGGACGGGCTGTTCGACGGTTCCGGCAAACCCCTGCAGCTCGACTTCACCGACGATCGCATCAGCGTCAGCCATGCCTGCAACGGCATCGGCGGCAGCTACAGGATCGTTGATGGCCACCTGCTCACCGGGCCGCTGATGCAGACCATGATGGCCTGCGCCGAGCCCGCCCTGATGCAGCGCGAGAAGACCATCAAGCACGTGCTGGGGGCGAAGCCTGCGCTGATCACATCCAGCGCCGATGGCCAGACCCTGCTCAGCCTGGCCGCCGCCGACGGAACCACGCTGACCTTCGCCGGCCAGCCCACCGCCGAAAAACGCTACGGCAGCCCCGGCACGATCGGGTTCCTCGAGGTCGCGGCCGAACCGGTCGCCTGCCAGCATCCGCTGCCACCGGCGAACAACTGCCTCCTGGTTCGCCAGCTGCATTACGACGACCGGGGTTTGCGCTCGGGCGAACCCGGCCCCTGGCAACCGCTGGCGCAGCCGATCGAAGGCTACGAACACCAGCCCGGGGTGCGCAACGTGTTGCGGGTCAAACGCTACACATTGCCTGACCCGCCGGCCGGTGCAGCGTCGAGTGCCTATGTGCTGGACATGGTGGTGGAAAGCGGAACGGCGCCCCCCGACCCGGAATGATCGCCGTCACGACCGCCTGCGCTTCACCGCCGGGCGCCGAGCAGGCCCACGTGGTAGCCAGCCGCGCGCAGCCTGGCGGTCGCTTTCGCGTTCAGCACCAGCAGCACGATCAGGCTCACCAGCGGCACGAACATCAGCACCAGCAGGATCACCCGGCTCGCCATCGAGAAACCCATGCCGGTGCACAGCTTGAACGTGCCCACCAGCGCGGCGCAGACCACCAGCACCAGCAGCAACGCGGCGAACAGGCCAAGCACGCCCTGCAGGGCAACGGCGGCGAAGTAGCCGAGGATCGCGTAGATGATCAGCTTCTGCGCGCTGGCCACCTGCTCGATGCCGGCCTCCGCCACGAACGGTTCGGCCACGGCGGCCTGCGGCGCCTGATACGGATTCTGCATGGTCATTCGGTTCCCCTGTGGATGTGTCGAAGTGGTGCCCGCCCGCTTGGGTCGCAGTATGCCCGAGCGCGCGCCACCGGAAAGGAAAAGGCCGCCCGGTGCGATCCGGACGACCAATTCCTGACCAGCGGTGCGAGCGCGAATCAGTCCACCGACGCATCCAGCCCGCGACGCTTCAGCAGCGGCTCGATCCGCGGTTCGTGGCCGGCGAAATCACGGAACAGCTGCAGCGCGTCCTTGCTGCCGCCGCGCGACAACAGGGTCGAGCGGAAACGGTCGCCGTTGGCGCGGGTCAAGCCGCCGTTCGCCTTGATCCACTCCACCGTGTTCGCGTCCAGCACCTCGGACCAGATGTAGGCGTAGTAGCCCGCCGCGTAGCCGCCCATGATGTGGCTGAAGTACGGCGTGCGGTAGCGCGGCGGCACGGCCGCGTAGTCGGTGCCGTTGGCCTTCAGCGCGGCCGCCTCGAACGCCATCACGCCGCCGGCCTCGGGGACCCTGTCCGCGCCGACCTGGTGCCAGCTCTGGTCGAGCATGGCCGAACCCAGGTACTCGGTGGTGGCGAAGCCCTGGTTGAACTTCGAGGCGGCCAGCACCTTGTCCAGCAGTTCCCTGGGCATCGGTGCGCCGGTCTGGTGGTGCTTCGCGTAGTTGGCCAGCACGCCGGGCCAGTCGGACCACATCTCGTTCACCTGCGAGGGGAATTCGACGAAGTCGCGCGGCACGCTGGTGCCGCTGAAGTACGGGTACCGCACGTTCGAGAACATGCCGTGCAGCGCATGGCCGAACTCGTGGAACATCGTGGTCACCTCGTCCCAGCTCAGCAGGGTCGGGCCGCTGGCCGGCTTGGTGATGTTGAGGTGGTTGGCCACCACCGGCAGGTTGCCGGTGAGGCCGGACTGCTGCACGTAGGAGTTCATCCACGCGCCGCCGCGCTTGGACGGGCGCGCATACATGTCGGCCAGGAAGATCGCCAGCTGCTTGCCGTCGGCGTCGAACACGTCGTAGACCAGCACGTCGGGCTGGTACACCGGCAGGTCGGTGCGCTGCCTGAAGCTGAGTCCGTAAAGCTGGCCAGCGGCGTAGAACACGCCGTTCTCCAGCACGTTCCTCATTTCCAGGTACGGCTTCAGCTGGCTCTCGTCGAAGTCGTATTTCTCGGCGCGCACCTTCTCGGTGTAGTACGCCCAGTCCCAGGCCGCGAGCTGGAAGCTCGGCTCGCCCCTGGCCTTCTGCTCCCTGTCGATCATCGCCTGCAGCGCTGCGCCCTCGCGCTTCGCATTGGCCACCGCCGGCGGCGCCAGCCTGGTCAGCATCGCGTTGACCGCCTCGGGCGTCTGCGCCGTCTCGTCGGCCAGCACGTAGGCGGCGTAGGTGGGATAGCCCAGCATCCGCGCCTTTTCCGCCCGCAGCTTCAGCACCTGCGACACGATCGCGGTGTTGTCATACGCATTGCCGCGGCTGCCACGGGCCACCGACGCCTCGAAGATGCGCTGCCGCAACGCGCGGTTCTGCAGCTGCGCCAGCGGCGGCTGGCCGGTGGTGTTGAGCAGGGCGATCACGTACTTGCCGTCCAGCCCCTTCGCCTTGGCGGCGGCCGCGGCGGCGCCGATCTGCTCGTCGGTGAGGCCGGCCAGCTCCTCCTTCGTGTCGACCGTCACCGCCGAATCGTTCACCTCGGCCAGCACGTTCTGGCTGAACTTCGTGCCCAGCCTGGCCAGCTCGCCGTTGATCTGCTTCAGTTGCGCCTTGTCGGCGTCGGACAGCCTGGCGCCCGCACGCACGAAGTCGGTGTGATAACGCTCGACCAGGCGCACGCCCTCGGCGTCCAGGCCCAGCTGGTGGCGGGTGTCGTACAGCGTCTGGATGCGCGCGAACAACGCCGGGTTCAGCGAGACCGCATCGCGATGCGCCGCCAGCTTCGGCGCGTAGTCGGCCTGGATCGCCTTGCGCGCATCATTGGTGTCGGCGCCGACCAGGCTGAAGAACACGGTCGAGGTGCGCTCCAGGATCTGCCCGGACTTTTCCAGCGCGACGATGGTGTTGTCGAACGTGGGCGCCGCGGCGTTGCCGGCGATCGCGTCGATCTCTTCCAGATGCTCGGCCATGCCGCGGTCGAACGCCGGGGCGAAGTCGGCATCCCTGATCTTGTCGAACTGCGGATAGTGCAGCGGCAGCGGGCTTTCGGCGAAGAACGGATTGCCGGCGTCAGCGGCCACCTTGTCGGCATGCGCCGGGGCGGTCGCGGTTTCGCTCTTGTCGCTGCCGTTGCCGGCGTCGCTGCAACCGGCCATGGAGCCTGACAGGGCAATGGCCAGGGCCAGCGCGATGGGATGCTTCATGGGGAGTGTCCCGTTGATGGTGGACACCCGATCCTAGTCGAAGGCCGCCGCCATCACCCATGACTAAAGTTATGGCCGCGGGGCAAGCCCCCGTGCCGGCAACGGCGTGGACCCTGATCGACGCAGTCGCCACGCCATCCGCTCAGGCCTCGGGACAAGTTGTCGCACTCCTCGCCGCACAGCCCGGCGGCGTGGCCGACTGGATCGCGGAATGCTGCGCGCCGGCCAGTGCCACCGTGCGGGGCGAGGCGGTCAGCATCGCGCCCATCACCAGGGTGCACAGGGCAAAGCAGGCGACGAACAGGCTGGCGAGGATCATCGATTCGAATTTCATGGGATGGCTCCGGTCATGAGGCGAGAGTGCCTGGTGATGTATCCAGAGCAATCGCCATGCCAAGCCGAGATATCGCGCAAGCCGTTGTTTTCATGAAGCCATCAGGATCGGCCGCCGATCAGCAGCATTGTCCGCGGACATCGTCCACCCCGATTCCGGACAGCCACGCCTCGCGAAATGACTGGCCCATCGCAGATCGCCTGCCCCCGCCCACGCTATCCTGCCGCCACACTTGGCCCCGGGAGTCGGCATGCACAGGTCATCGACAGGACCGCTCCGCGTGATGCTGGCCGCCGCGCTGTTCGGATGGATGCTGACGCCGGCACTGGCCACGGAGCACGCGGCAGGCCAGCGGCGTTGCGGCTGGTTCGAAAACCCCACCCCGGGCAACGCCACGCTGACCGACCGCGATGGCGAATGGGAAATCGCCAGCCAGGGCGGCCACCAGGCCGACGGCGACTGGCCCCGGTTCAGTGATGCGCAATGGGTCGAAACCAACGGTCACCATGGCTACGGCTGCGCGTGCATGACCGTGATCGACGATGACCAGGCGCACACCGTGTCGTCGATCAGCAAGGCCACGGCCAGGCCACTGGCCGTGTGCCGGAGCGACCGGCACCTGCACGAACCCGTACACGAGCTGGGTGACGAGAACTGAGAGGTTGTGAGTTTTTCAACCTCTCAG
>NZ_AJXT01000034.1 GCF_000264295.1 Rhodanobacter spathiphylli B39
TTCAACGCTAAGTAGACCCCAATAGTGGGGTGTTGCGCCGAGTATGCGGCGCCACTCCCGACCGCACAAGCGGCGAATTCCTACGTCCGATCATGGTCTTGCGCGGCTGCCTGGTGCGTGACGGGCGGGCATCCTGCCGTTGTTATCAGCGACTTTTGAGGGTGTATGAGTTACCGGGGCGAAAGTGAGGGTGTAACGGGGGCAAAAACACCGCGGTTGCTGGATCAGGTGCATGCGCGGTTGCGCTTGAAGCATTACAGCTTGCGGACAGAGCGGGCGTATGTCGGATGGATTCGGCGGTTCATCCTGGCCACCGGCAAACGACACCCACGCGACATGGGGGTGGCCGAGGTCGAGGGCTTCCTGAGCACACTGGCCGTCGAGGGCAAGGTTGCGGCGGGCACGCAGAACCAGGCGTTGTCGGCGCTGTTGTTTCTGTACAAGGAAGTGCTGTCGATCGAGCTGCCGTGGATGGAAACGGTGGTGCGGGCGAAGCGGCCGCAGCGGGTGCCGGTGGTGCTCTCGCGTGAGGAGGTGAATCGGCTGCTGGCGATGATGGATGGCCGCTTCGGCCTGATGGCCTCGTTGTTGTACGGGTCGGGCATGCGGCTGATGGAGTGCGTGCGCCTGCGCGTGAAGGATGTGGATTTCGAGCTCAATCAGATTTGCGTGCGCGACGGCAAGGGCGGCAAGGATAGGCATGTACCGTTGCCGCGGCGCCTGCGCGAGGCACTGCAGACACAACTGGAGCGGGTGCGCCTGATCCACCAGCAGGACCTGGCGGCGGGCCTGGGTGCGGTGTGGCTGCCGCATGCGCTGGCGCGCAAGTATCCGTCCGCACCACGCGAGCCGGGATGGCAGTACGTGTTTCCGTCAGATCAACTATCGCGCGACCCGCGTGACGGCGAGCAGCGGCGTCACCACCTGGATGAGGCCGGTCTGCAGCGAGCGGTGCGCAACGCGCGGATCAGGGCCGGCATCGTCAAGCCCGCCACCTGCCACACCTTGCGCCATTCGTTCGCCACGCACCTGCTTGAAGCCGGACACGACATTCGCACCATCCAGGAACTGCTCGGCCACAAAGATGTGGCTACCACCCAGATCTACACGCATGTGCTGAACCGCGGCGGCCATGGCGTGCTGAGCCCGCTGGATCGTTGATCGCCTGGGGAGCGCTTCGGTGCGCGATCAGCCTGCCCAGGGCCAGTTGAGTTCCACTTCGTGCTGCACGCCGTCGTCGGCCAGCGTGAGTTGTCCGTTGGGCTGCGGTTTGCCAGCGCAAGAACAGGGTCGTGCTCATTTGGTCGATGTTGGCGGCAAGCTCACTCCCCGTTGGATCCAGTGGCGTGGCCATCGACCACTGCACCGGGGTTTTGCCGGTCCACCGGGACCTGCACAACGTCGACGCCGAGGTTCCGCACGTCCCCGTCGAGGTTCCGAGCCTCCTCGCCGAGGTTGCACACGTCCTCGTTGACGTTCCGAACCTCCTCGTCGAGGTTCCAGACCTCCCCGTCGGGACTCCGGACCTCCCCTTTGAGGCTCAGGACGTTCCCGTCGAGGTTGGCCATGTCCTCGTTGAGGTTCCAGACCTCCCTGGGCAACGGGAGCGAAGAGCATCGCGCACAGAGTGCGCTCCTACAGATGGCACCGAAGGGAATATTGGAAGTATCGCCGAGCTGAACATCAGCACCCACGCATCGGCACCGCAGCAACCGACCAGAATAAACCTCGTCACGCCAGGGGCAACCGCGGAAAAGTTGTCAGGGACAATTCGTGGCCAGCTGCCACGACCAAAACTGTCCACCGACACCTTGGCTCCCCCTACGGCATTGCGAAACTGTTGTTGCCGCGATTGCCGTCAGGCAAAGCCCGCACCGGATCGATCGTGACGGACTTCAGCTTGCGCGTGCCATCCACGTGGACCACGTAGCTGCGGTGTTGCTGCCAGGTTTCCACCGGCACGCGCACGTCCTGCTTGCTGTCGTCGTCGTAGACCAGTTGCAGGGTGGCGGGCATGACCAACTGGTCCAGGTTGGCCACGGTGACGTCGACGCCCTTGCGGTAGTCGCCGTCGGTGTAGGCGGCTTTCTGCACGGCCAGGTCGAGCTGCCAGTTGTGGTCGAACCACCCGCGCCAGAACCAGCCCAGATCCTCGCCGGTCTCGCTTTCCATGAAGCGGAAGAAGTCGGACGGGCTGGGGTGCTTGTAGGCCCAGGTGGCGATGTAGCGGCGGAAGGCGGGGTCGAAGCGTTCCGGGCCGATGATCTGCTCGCGCAGCAGCACCAGGCCGAACGCGCCCTTGAAGTAGCTGATCGGGTGGCGGTATTTCTCCGGCACCATGTCGGCGCCCAGCAGCAGCGGCGGGGCGTCCTGGTCCTGCAGCACCTTGGCGATCTCGTCGGCCGGATTGCCCTTGCCCGGCGCGTATTCGCCGTCGCGCTTGGGCGCGTATTCGCCATGGTTGAACGCGTCGGCCTCGTAGACGTCGATGAAGGTGTTGAAGCCTTCGTCCATCCACGCATCGCGGCGCTCGTTGCTGCCCACGATCATCGGGAACCAGATGTGCCCGATCTCGTGGGCGATCACCATGTGCAGGCTGCGGCCCTTGGCCAGCTTGTGGTCGAAGGTGATGCCGGGATACTCCATCCCGCCGGCGGTGCCGGCTTCGTTGATCGCCACCGGCCAGGGGTACGGATACCACTGTTTCGAGAAGTATTCGGTGGAGGCCTTGAGGTATTCGGTGGCGCGGCCCCAGGCGGCGTCGCCGCCGCTTTCGGCCGGATAGACCGACATCGCCAGCGCGCTCTTGCCTGCGGGCAGGTTGATTCGCGCCGCGTCCCACACGAAGGCCTTCGAGGCGCCGAACGCCACGTCGCGGGTGTCGTGCATGGCGAAGTGCCAGGTCAGCGTGCCGCTCTGCTTTGGACGGCTGGACGGCTGGGTGACTTCGTCCGCGCTGCGAATCATCACGGTCTTGTCGCTGCGGCGCGCCTGTTCCAGTCGCTGCTGCTCGGTCCTGGTCAGCACGTCCTGCGGGTTCAGCAGTTCGCCGGAGCCGGCCACGATCATGTCCCACGGCACGGTGATCGCGTAGTCGAAATCACCGTACTCCAGATAGAACTCGCTGTTGAGGTAGGGCGCCGTGTCCCACCCGCGCAGGTCGTCGTAGACGGCCATGCGCGGATACCACTGGGCGATCTCGAAGATCTCGCCGTTCTTGCTGGGGTTGACGTCCATCCGCCCGCCGAACTCGCCGGGCACGGTGAAGCTCCAGGCGATGTGCAGTTTCAGCTGCCCGTCCTGCGCCTTCAGCGCGGTCGGCAGCTGCACCTGCATGCGCGTGTCGGAGACGATCCACTTCACCGGTTGCGTGCGGCCATGCGCGTCTTCGACCTCGACCGAGCTGATCCTGTAGCCGTCGGTGAATTCGGTGGGGAACGTGCTGGTGAAAGCGCCACGGGCGTCCTTGCGATAGCGGTTCTGGTCCAGCTGCAGCCACAGCACGTCGAGCGCGTCGGGGCTGTGGTTGGTGTAGCTGATTACCTCGCTGCCGCTCAGCAGCCGGGTGGCGGGATCGAGCGTGGCCTTGATCCGGTAGTCGGCGCGGTTCTGCCAGTACATCGGGCCGGGCTTGCCGCTGGCGGAGCGGTAGGCGTTGGCCGGTTGCGGGTAGCTGTACGGCGCGAACGTCTGCGCGGGATCGAAGCGCGCAGGCGCGGTGTCGGCGGCGAAGGCGGGCGCCAGCGAAAGCGCGGCGAAGGTGGCGGCCAGAGTGAGCGTGAGGTTGTTCATGCGAAGCCTTTGGGGAAGGGAAGACGCCTTACGGCTGGCCACCGCGACGGATCAGCGCCAGCAACTCGTGGCAGGCGCCCATCGTGTGGTAGTCGGTCTTGCCGGCGGGACTCTTTTCGTCGTCGTACTTGCGGTTGTCGCGGGTGAGGATGCGGTACCAGGCACCGTGGCGGTGATCGACGAAATGCTGCCACGCGTAGGCCCACAGCTTCACGTACCAGTCGTCATGGACAGCCAGTCCGCTGCGCTCGTGCAGCAGGGCGGCGGCGGCCAGCGATTCGGCCTGCACCCAGAAATACTTGTCGTCGTCGCAGACGCTGCCGTCCGGCGCGAAGCCGTAACAGATGCCGCCGTATGCGTTGTCCCAGGCGCGGGCCAGCGCGGTGTCGAACAGGTGCTGCGCGGTGGGCAGCATCCAGTCCGGCGCGGAGCCGCGTTCGCGCAACAGAGGCTCCATGATCAGCAGCAGCTTGGCCCATTCGGTCTGGTGGCCGGGCTGGAAGCCCCACGGGCGAAACAGGTGCTTCGGGTCGTCGCGGTGGTAGTCCCAGTCGATCGCCCAGTCGCGGTCGTGGTGTTCCCACACCAGGCCGCCGGCCAGCGCGGCCTGGCGACGGGTCATGTGATCGGCGAGGGTGTATGCGCGATCGAGGTAGCGTGGCTCGCGGCTGGCCTGGTAGGCGGCCAGCATCGCCTCGCACAGGTGCATGTTCGCGTTCTGGCCGCGGTAGTCGCTGAAGTGCCAGTCGGCGTCGGCCTCGTCGCGGTACAGCCCGGCGTCGGCATCCCAGTAGCGCTGTTCGAGCAGGTTCCAGGTTTCGTCCATCCAGGCGGCGGCTTCGGCGATGCCGGCTTTCACCGCGCTGGCGCAGGCGAGCAGCACGAAGGCGACGCCGTAGGCATGGTTGGTGCGGTCTTCCGGCTGGCCGTCGCGGATGGTCCAGGCGTAGCCGCCGCTGGCCGGATCGCGATGCACCTCGCGCAGGTAGCGCAGGCCGTGGCGGACGGCGTCGAGGTACTCGCCTCGAAGCGTCGCGTCGTCGCCGAACTCGATCGCCGCCATCGCGTAGTTGAAGACGAAGCGGGTGCTGCTGACCAGGTGCCGGTGGCTGCGGTCGTAGATCGTGCCGTCGTCGCGGAAGTAGTGGAAGAAGCCGCCCTGCGGGTCGATCGCGCGCGGGTGGTAGAAGGCCATCGTCTGCGCGATGTGTCCGCGCAGGAACCCGGCGGAACGGAAATCGGCGGAAGGGAGATCGGGACTGCCGTTCATGCCTGCTGTTCCATGAAGGCCAGCACCTCGTCGCCCCGCGGCATCGCGGCGAACGAACCCTGGCGGGTGACGGTCAGCGCGCCGCAGGCGGCGGCGAAGCGCAACATCGCGTGCAGGCGCGGCAGTTCGGTCACCAGGTGATCGAGTCGTTCGGCGCCCGCTTCGAGTTCGGCCAGGCAGCACAGCAGGCCGCCGACGAAGGCATCGCCGGCGGCGGTGCTGTCGACCACCTCGACCGGGTAGCACGGCAGCTCGCCCTCGGCGTCCGGGTGGAACCAGCGCAGCGGCTGCCCGCCGTCGGTCACCACCACCAGCCGGGTGCGGCCCAGCCACAGGCGGTCCAGCGCGGCCTGTTCGCCGTCGACCGCCAGCCAGGCGAATTCCTCGGCCGACAGCTTCACCACGTCGGCCAGGTGCAACGCGGGCCACAGCAGCGGGCGGGGATCGCTGTCGCGCGGCCACAGCGCCGGACGCAGGTTGAGGTCGAAGCTGACCAGGGCGCCGACGCCGTGTGCGCGCTGCATGCCTTCGCGGGTGGTTCCGGCCAGCGCGGGGTCGGTCATGCTGTTGGAGCAGACGTGGAACACGGCGATGTCGCGGAACGTGTCGGCGCGGAAATGCGCCGGCCGGAACAGCAGGTCGGCCGAGTTGTCGCGGTAGAAGCTGAAGCTGCGTTCGCCGCGGGCGTCGAGGGTGACGAAGGCCAGCGCGCTGTTCGCCGCATCGGTGCGCACGATGTCGTCGGTGCCGACACCGGCCTGCTGCAGGCTGTCCAGCAGGAAGTCGCCGAAGCGGTCGCGCCCCAGCATGCCGGCGAAACGGGCGGCGCCGCCGAGACGCGCCGCGGCGACCGCGACGTTGGCCGGCGCACCGCCCGCGAACGGCACGAAGCGGGCGGCGAAACCGTGGTCGTCGAAGCCGTCGGCGTGCAGGTCGATCAGCGCCTCGCCGAAGCACAGGATGGGATGGACGGCCATTCAGGCGCCCTTTTGCGAGGCGTCGACGGGCAGGCTGCGGATGCGCGAGCCGCGCAGGCCGTAAAACACGATGTACAGGTAGCACAGCAGCGGCAGGAAGAACGCGTGCTGCAAGCCGATGTGGTCGGCGAGCAGGCCCTGCAGCGGGGGGATGATCGCGCCGCCGACGATGGCCATGATCAGCAGGCTGGAGGCCTTGCTGGTCATCGACCCCAGTCCTTCGATGCCGAGCGCGAAGATGGTCGGGAACATGATCGAATTGAACAGGCCGATGGCGATGATGCTGAGCATCGCCACGTCGCCCGAGGTGAGCATGGTGGTCAGCACCAGCAACGCATTGATCGCGGCGAAGCCGGCCAGCAGCTTGCGCGGCGAGAACTTCGCCATCAGCGCCGAGCCGATGAAGCGGCCGATCATCGCGCCCAGCCAGTAGTACGACACGTACTTCGCGGCCTGCTGCTCGCTGACGTGGCCGATCTCGGGCATCGACAGGTAGTTCACCATGAAGCTGCCGATCGAAACCTCGGCGCCCACGTAGAAGAAGATGCCCAGCACGCCGAACAGCACGTGCGGGTGGCGCAACACCTCGGCGAAGCTGTGACGGTCGTGGTCGCCCCTGTCGGTGGCCTCGCTCAGCGCGGGCAGGCGGAACAGCCAGACGAAGACGGCGAGCAGGAACAGCACCACGGCCAGGCCGATGTACGGACCCTGCACGGCCTGCGCCTGCTGTGCCTGGTAGGCCAGGTGTTCGGCCGGCGGCAACGCGGCCAGTTCGGCCGGACTCTTCACCACGCTGGAGAGAATCAGCATGCCGCCGAACAGCGGCGCCAGGAAGGTGCCGAACGAGTTCAGCGCCTGGGCCAGGGTCAGCCGGCTGGAACTGGTGCGCTCCGGCCCCAGCAGCGCCACGTAGGGATTGGCCGCCACCTGCAGCACGGTGATGCCGGTGGCCAGCACGAACAACGCGGCGAGGAAGGCGGGATACAGTTGCAGCGTGGCGGCGGGCCAGAAGCCCAGCGCGCCCACGCCGGCAATCGCCAGTCCCGCCACGATGCCCTTCTTGTAGCCCAGCGCGGCGACCATCCATCCGGCCGGCAGCGCCATCAGGAAGTACGCGCCGAAGAAGGTGAACTGCACCAGCATCGCCTGGAAGTAGCCGAGCTGGAACACCGACTTCAGATGCGGGATCAGGATGTCGTTGAGGCAGGTGAGGAAGCCCCACATGAAGAAGATGGTGGTGAGCACGCCCAGCGCCATCGGGTAGGGGGTGTAGGGCTCGCGTTTCCCGCCGGGACTGGCGGCGGCTTGGGTCGGGGCGGCAAGGGCCATGGCGTTTCCTGAGGGCTGGGGTCAGATGGAAGGTGGCGGGCAACTGCTGGCGCGGGTGACCAGTTGCACGGAGGCGATGGTGCGACGTGTTTCGGCGCCCGGTTCGCGCAGGCGTTGCAACAGCATGTCGGCCGCTTGCCGGCCCCGCGCCCGCGGCATGGCGGTGAGCGTGGTCAGCGCAGGCATGCACAGCGCGGCTTCGGCGATGTCGTCGAAGCCGGTCAGCGCCACGTCGTGGCCGGGCCGCAGGCCGCGACGGTTCAGCCCGAGCATCAGGCCCATCGCCACCGCGTCGTTGTAGCAAACCACGGCGGTGGGCGCCGGTTCGGCAGCGAACAGGCTGGCGGTGGCGGCGGCCGCATCGACGCGCGTGGGAGCGCACTCGACTCGCCATGACGGCGCCATCGACAGCTTGGCCGCCTGCAGCGCATCGACGTAGCCGGCATGGCGTTGCCGGCAGGAACTGGAATCCTTGTGGCCGCCGAAGAAGGCGATCCGGCGATGGCCCTGGGCAATCAGGTGTTCGGTGGCCAGTTGCGCACCGTGGCGGTTGTCCAGCGCCAGCGAGTCCCAGTGGGCGTATTCAGGCAGGTCGCCGCCGAGTTCGCGGTTGAACAGCAGCACCGGCGTGCGCGCACCCACCGCGGCCAGCACCTGGGCGGCGCTGCTGCCTTCGGCGGGCGACAGGATGATCCCGGCCGGGCCGTGTTCGATCAGCGATTCCAGCACGGCCTGCTCGCGCTGCGGCGATTCGCTGGTGCAGCCGAGCAGGGTGACGAAGCCGGCGGCGGCCAGCGCCTCGTCCACGCCGGCGGCGAATTCGGCGAAGAACGGGTTGGCCAGGTCGTTCAACACCAGGGCGATGCTCGATGAGGTCTGTCGACGCAGGTTGGCGGCCGCGCGGTTGTAGACATAGCCCTGCTTGCGCAGCTCCTCTTCGACGCGGGCGCGGGTGCGCTTGTTCACCAGCGGGCTGTTGCGCAAGACCAGCGATACGGTGGCGCGCGACACGCCGCAGCCGGCGGCGATGTCGACCAGGGTGATCTTGCGGCGGATCGGGGTGGCGCGGTCCATCGGAGGCCCTGGTTTGGAACGATCCAAATGTAGCCGATTCTCCCGCTCCGCCATCCTGCGCCGCAGCATGCGCGGAGGCCGCTGCGATGCTAGCGTGCCGCATTTGGAACGATCCAAATTTTCCGGAGAGCCGCCCCATGCCCCGTCCCTGGCTGATTCCGCTGGTCGTCGCGACCGCCTTCGCTCCGGCTCTTGCCATGGCCACGCCGGGCCACGCCGGCGCGGTCGATCCACGCATCGGCACCGGCGGCGACGGCCACACCTTTCCCGGCGCCACGGTGCCGTTCGGGATGATCCAGCTGTCGCCGGACACCGCGATGCCGGACTTCAAGCATGCGTACAAATGGGCCGCCGGCTACCAGTACGGCGACAGCAGCATCCTGGGTTTCTCGCACACCCACTTCTCCGGTTCCGGCCATTCGGACCTGGGCGACGCGCTGGTGATGCCGATCGCCGGCGACGTGCGGCTGGACCCCGGCGATCCGGCCACGCCCGGCAGCGGCTACCGCTCGCGCTTCTCGCACGACAGCGAAGTGGTGCAGGCCGGCTACTACGCGGTGACCCTGAGCGATTACGGCGTGCGCGCCGAACTCACCGCGGGGCGCCGGATCGGCTGGCATCGCTACACCTTCCCGGCCGGCAAGCCGGCGCACCTGCTGCTGGACCTGCGCCCGAGCATCTACGACTACGCCGGCAAGGTCCTCTGGGCCAGTCTGCGCGTGCGTGACGACGGCACGGTCACCGGCTGCCGCACCACCCACGGCTGGGCGCCGGGACGCGAGTTGTGTTTCGCGATGCGTTTCTCGCAGCCGATGACCTCGCGCGAGTTGTTGAACCGCGAGACCGACGCGACCTACAAGGGCTTCGCCGGCCCGGGCAACCAGGCCGCGGATCACGACGCGCAGAACGGCCGCGCCCTGGTCGGCGTGTTCGACTTCGGCAAGCTGAAGCGGCCGCTGGAAGTGAAGGTGGCGATCTCCACGGTGAGCGAGGCGAACGCGATCGGCAACCTCGACCACGACGGCGCAGGCTGGGATTTCGATGCCCGCCGCGCGGAGGCCACGGCCGCGTGGGACAAGGCGCTGGCGGTGGTCGACATCGACGCGCCGAAGACCGCCCGCACGCAGTTCTACACCGCGCTGTACCACGCCATGCTGTCGCCCACGTTGAGCATGGACGTCAACGGCGACTACCGCGGCCCCGACCACGCCGTGCACAAGGCGGACGGCTACGAGTTCTACTCGACCTGGTCGCTGTGGGACGTGTATCGGGCGCAGCAGCCGCTGATGGTGCTGCTCAATCCCCAGCGCAGCACCGACTTCATCCGCTCGCTGATCGCCGCGCGCGAGGCCAGCCCGTTCGGCATCCTGCCGGTGTGGGCGTACCAGGGCCTGGAGACCTGGTGCATGATCGGCTACCACGCGGTGCCGGTGATCGCCGACGCGTACATCAAGGGCGTGCGCGGCTTCGATGCGGACAAGGCGCTGCAGGCGATGGTGGCCAGCGCCACCTACGCGCCATACGGGGATCTGGCCGATTACATGAAGCTCGGTTACGTGCCGATCGACAGGGAACCCGAAGGCGCCTCGAAGACGCTCGAATACGCCTACGACGACTGGTCGCTGGCGCAGATGGCGAAGGCGATGGGCAAGACTGATGTCGCGGCCACCTTCGAACGACGCGCCGGCAACTGGAAGAACGCGTGGGACCCGCAGACCGGCTTCATGCGTGCCCGGCTTGCCGACGGCACGTTCCGCGCGCCATTCGACCCCACCGCGGCGGGCTACGGCAGCGACTTCACCGAAGGCAACGCCTGGCAGTATTCGTGGTACGTGCCGCAGGACGTGCCCGGCCTGGTCGCCGCGATGGGCGGCGAGGCGAAGTTCGTGGACAAGCTCGATGCGCTGTTCGACGCCAGGGTCGATCCGGCGCACTTCAAGCATGTCGAGGACATCACCGGCCTGATCGGCTGGTATGCCCACGGCAACGAACCCAGCCATCACATCGCCTACCTGTACGACTACGCGGGCGCGCCGTGGAAGACCCAGCAGCGGCTGAAGCAGATCATGGACAGCCAGTACGCGGCGCGACCGGATGGCCTCTCCGGCAACGACGATCTTGGCCAGATGTCGGCCTGGTACGTGTTCACCGCGCTGGGTTTCTATCCGGTCACGCCGGGCAGCGACGAGTACGCACTCGGCCGGCCATTCGTGGCGCGCGCGACGATCCACCTGGGTGGCGGCCGAACCTTCACGGTCACCGCCGCGCCGCTGGATGACGCGCATCCCTACGTGGGCTCGGTGACGTTGAACGGCCGGCCGCTGGACCGGCCGATGCTGCGCCACGGCCAGATCGTGGCCGGCGGCGAACTGCACTTCACCATGCAGGCCCGGCCCGCCGGACAGTCGTCTGCAACACACTGATTGTCGTGCCAATGTGAAGCGCGGCAGGGCGCATCGGCGGCGCTCTGGTCGTCGCGCAAACATGCAAGAATGACCGGAATGCCCAGCGGTGGCGGTCGATCGAGGTTGCTGGCCGGATGAAAGAAAGTGCACTTCCGCGCTGGCGCACGGCCGGCCTGCTGCTGGCCGTACTGGTCATCGTGGCGCTGCCCTATGCGGTGACCCGGACCAGCATCGAGGACACGCAGCGGGCGGCCGCGTGGGTCGCCCATTCCAGCGAGATCAAGGCGGTGACCTATCAGCTGGCGTATCTGGCGCGCGATGGCGAGAGCGCCAGTTATCGCCTGCTGGCCGGTGATGCCGACCAGCCGACGCAACGGCGTGCGCTGGCCGCCGACCAGCAGATTCCCGCGTTGATCCGCCAGTTGCGGGCGATGACGCGGGACAACCCGGACCAGCAGGCGCTGATCGGCGCGCTCGACAATGCGCTGACCGGTCGCATCGTCCTGATGAAGGAAGCCCGGGCAAGAATTGCCCGCGGCGATGTTGAAGGCGCGCGGCAGTCGCTGCGCAGTGCCGGCGATCTGTTCGGGGTCAGCGCGGAGATCGACGAAATCGTGCACACGGAAGACGGCCTGCTCGCCAGTCGCCAGGCGGCCGCGCGGGAGAAGGCCGCGGACGGTCGCGTGGTGCTTGCGGTGACCGCGCTGGCGCAGCTGTTCCTGCTTGCCGTGATCGTGTGGATGTCGGAGCGGCAGATCGGCCAGCGCCGGCTGGCGGAGAGTCGCGAAGGGCGGGCCGTGCAGCGCTCGCGGATGATCTTCCAGGCCGTGCGCGAGCCGATCGCGCTGTTCGACGGCAATCTCAAGTCGCTGCTGGTCAACAATGCCTTCGGCGAACTGTACGGACTGGACCCGGCGGAAAGCGCCGTGCCGTTGACCGAGATCGGCGACGGCGCGTGGCGCGACAGCGTGCTGCTGCAGCGCCTGAACGACGTGCTGCTGCGTGACCGCGAACTGTGGGACTACGACATGATCCAGCGCACCGCCGACGGCATGGAGCGGAACGTGGTGATCAATGCGCGGCGCCTGCAGCAGCAGGACAGCGACGTGCCGGCGCTGCTGCTGACGGTCAGCGACGTCACCACCCGTGCGCTGGCCGAGCACCAGGTGAACGAGCTCAACCGCCAGCTCGAGGGCAAGGTCACCCAGATTTCCGATGTCAACCGCGAGCTGGAGGCGTTCAGCTATTCGGTTTCCCACGACCTGCGCGCGCCGCTGCGCCACATCGCCGGTTTTGCGCGCAAGCTGGAGCAGCAACTGGGCGAGCGCATCGACGAGAAATCGGCGCATTATCTGGCCGTCATCGGCGACTCGGCGCAGCGCATGGCGCTGCTGATCGACGACCTGCTGGTGTTCTCGCGACTCGGCCGCGGCGCCTTGCGGCTGCAGGGGGTGGACATGCAGTCGCTGGTCGACGAGGCCCGCGCGCTGGCCGAGTCGGGCACCGAGGGGCGGCGCATCGTGTGGACGATCGCGCCGTTGCCGATGGTGATCGGTGACGAGAACATGTTGCGCACGGTGTGGCAGAACCTGCTTGGCAATGCGGTGAAATACACCGGACAGTGCGAGGTGGCGAAGATCGAGGTGAGCGTGCGGCAGGGGCGCCACGGCAATTACGAATTCACCGTGAGCGACAACGGCGCGGGCTTCGACATGCAGTACGCGGACAAGCTGTTTGGCGTGTTCCAGCGCCTGCATCGCGCTTCGGAGTTTCCGGGCAACGGCATCGGGCTGGCCAACGTGCGGCGCATCGTGGCCCGCCACGGTGGCCGGGTCTGGGCCGAGGCCGAGCCAGGCCAGGGCGCCCATTTTCATTTTTCCCTGCCGGCTACCGACGCGGCAGGCGCAAGCACCGGGAGTGAAGCATGAACAGGAAAGACCTGCGCACGATTCTTCTGGTCGAAGACAGCATGGCGGACGCCGAGATGGCGATGGATGCACTGGGCGAGGCGCATCTGGCCAACCCGGTGGTGCACGTCGAGGACGGCGTGGAATGCATGGACTATCTGTTCCAGCGCGGCGCGTGGGCCGGGCGCGAACCGGGCAACCCGGCGGTGGTGCTGCTGGACATCAAGATGCCCCGGATGAACGGGCTGGACGTGCTGACCGCGATGCGCGCCGACGAGCGGGTGCGACGCATCCCGGTGGTGATCCTGTCCTCGTCGCGCGAGGAAAGCGACCTGGCGCGCAGTTGGGATCTTGGCGCCAACGCCTACGTGATCAAGCCGGTCGACGTCGACCAGTTTTTCGATGCGGTGCGCACGCTGGGCCAGTTCTGGGCCCTGTTGAACCAGGCGCCGGAAAACGGCTGAACGAAACCGTGGAGCGATACCCCCGTGACGGCCGAACGGCCGTCGCGATGTCAGGGCAAGGAAAGGAACGAGGAACACCATGCCAAACCGGCAGCAGCGAAACATGCCGACCGTGCGCATCCTGCAGGTCGAGGACAGCGAGCTCGATGCCGAGCTGGTGCTGGCCGAGCTCGACGCCGACGCGATCGCCTACGAGGTGCGCCTGGTCGACGACGAGGAGCGCTATCTTGCGGCGCTCGAAGAATTCCACCCGGACATCGTGCTGTCCGATCTGAGCATGCCCGGGTTTTCCGGCATGCGTGCGCTGGAGCTGCTGCGTCAGCGCGACGAGGACACCCCCTTCATCTTCGTTTCGGCGACGCTGGGCGAGGAGGCGGCGATCGGTGCGCTGCGCAACGGCGCGACGGATTACATCCTGAAGCAGAATCCGGCGCGGCTGGCGAGCGCGGTGCGGCGCGCGCTGGACGAGGCGGAGGCGCATCGGGCCAATCGTCGCGCCGAGTCGGAGCTGATCCGGGCGCAGCGCTTCGAGAGCCTGGCGATGCTGGCCGGCGGCCTCAGCCACGACCTGCGCAACCTGTTGCAACCCCTGTTGCTGGCCGGCGACAGCCTGCAGGACTACCAGGACGATCCGCGCCTGGCACGACTGGGCAAGCTGGTGCGCGATTGCGGCCGGCGCGGGCTGGACATGGTGCACTCGATGCTGTCGTTCGCCCGCGGCGCCCGTCGCGCGGAGCAGGTGAAGCTGGGCACCCTGTTCAGCGCGTTCGATCTGCTGATGCAGGGCAGCGTGCCCCGCAGCGTGGCGATGGAACTGGTCATCGACGACCCGGAACTGTCGTTCGAGGGCAATCACACCGAGCTGCAGCAATGCCTGCTCAATCTTTGCCTGAATGCGATCCAGGCGATGCCCGATGGCGGCAAGCTGCACATCGAGACGTCGCAGACCACGCTGGACGATGACTTCTTCCTGCCCGAGGAGCAGCCGCGCAATGGACGCTACCTGTGCATCAGCGTGAAGGATGACGGACCGGGCATGGAGCCGGCCGTGCTGGAGCACATGTTCGAGCCGTTCTTCACCACCAAGGAAACCGGCACCGGCCTCGGGCTGCTGTCATGCAAGCGCATCGTGGGCAGCCACGGCGGCGTGATGCGGGTGGAGAGCGAGCCGGGCCGCGGCACCCGCTTCGACCTGTATATCCCGCTGGAGGAAGTCGTGTCCGACGCATTGGGCGCCGGGGACGACGACGAGCTGGAAGGCGCGGCCGAGCGGGTCCTGGTGGTGGTGGAGGAGGCTGGCCAGTTGTCCCTGCTGGCCGACACGCTGGACGCCTATGGCTACCAGGCGCACGCCAGCCAGAGCGGTACGGCTGCATTGCAGTGGATCGAGGCTGGCGGCCTGCCCGACCTGGTGGTGCTGGATGCGGACATGAACCTGTTCACCGGCGTGCGCACGCTGTCGGCGCTGATCGATCAGGGCTATGCCGGCCCGGTGATCCTGCTGACCCGTCCGGGCGCGGTGCCGGACATGCAGGAACTGCCGCCGCTGCAACACCTGCACCTGGTCGAGAAGCCGGTCACCACCCAGGTGTTGCTGCGCAGCCTGCGCAAGGCGCTCAATGCGGCGAGCTCCGGCACCGCTTGAGCGCGTCCGCCGGTCGCGGTTCCCGTGCTCGTGAGTGGCGCTTGCGGAAACGTTTGCGGAGCGAACCCGCGCAACGCGCGGGTTCATCGCGCACCGGGCGCGCTCGCGCGGTCTCCAGCCTTCAGTCGATACCCAGCTTCTTGAGCTTGTAGCGCAGCGCGCGGAAGGTGATGCCGAGTTTGCGGGCGGCCGCGGTCTTGTTGTACCGGGATTCTTCCAGCGCCTTGACGATCGCGGTCCGCTCGAGGTTGCTGATGTAGTCGTCCAGGCCGCCATCCGCGCCCGCGGCAGCGGGAACCGGGGTGGCCGCCGTCGCCGTGGTGGTGCCGGCCAGTGGCTCGGTGCCGACGCGGGCGCTGCGCTGGGGCAGCATCAGGTCGACCGCCTCGATGGTGTGGCCGTCGCACATCGCCATCGCGCGTTCGAGCACGTTCTCCAGCTCGCGCACGTTGCCGGGGAAGTCGTAGGCGGCCAGTGCATCGCGTGCGGCCGGCGCCAGCTGGCCCACCGGCTCGCCGCTCTTGCCGGCCAGCGCCTTGAGGATGAAGGCCGACAGCTGCGGCACGTCGCCACGGCGCTCGCGCAGCGGCGGCACGCGCAGTTCGATCACGTTGATGCGGTAGAACAGGTCCTGGCGGAACTGGCCCTGCTCGACCAGCTGGCCCAGGTTCTTGTGGGTGGCCGAGAGGATGCGCACGTCGACCGGGATCTCGTCGCGGCCGCCGATCGGGCGCACCGCCTTTTCCTGGATGGCGCGCAGCAGTTTCACCTGCATGTGCAGCGGCAGCTCGGCCACCTCGTCGAGGAACAGCGTGCCGCCCTGGGCGGCCTGGAACAGGCCTTCCTTGTCGGCGCTGGCGCCGGTGAAGCTGCCCTTGCGATGGCCGAAGAACTCGCTTTCCATCAGTTCGGACGGAATCGCGCCGCAGTTGACCGGCACGAACGGGCCGCTGGCGCGGGGACCCTGCTCGTGGATCAGCCGGGCAACCAGTTCCTTGCCCACGCCGGATTCGCCGGCGATGTAGACCGGCGCCTGGTTGCGCGCGAGCTTGCCGATGGTGGCGCGCACCTGCTGCATCGCCGCCGAATCGCCGATCAACCGGTTGCCGCCATCGCCGGGCGCGGCAGTCGCGCCGCCGTTGCGCTTTTCCTCGGCCAGGCGCAGGGCGGTGCGGACCAGTCCGCGCAGCATCTGGATGTCGACCGGCTTGGAGACGAAGTCGAAGGCACCGGCCTTCAGTGCGTTGACTGCGGCGTCGACGTTGCCATAGGCAGTGATCATCGCCACCGGCATGTCCGGATGTTCGCTGGCGATCAGCTCGATCACTTCCTGTCCGTTGCCGTCGGGAAGGCGCATGTCGGTGAAGCAGAGATCGTACGTGCGCTCGGCCAGGGCGCGGCGTGCATCGCCGACCGTACCCACTGCGTCGACCTGCAGGTCCATGCGGCCCAGCGTGATCGTCAGCAGCTCGCGAATGTCGCGTTCATCGTCGATGACCAGTACGGTCTGTGCGGTCATAGGAGATCCATGTTTCCCGAAGCAGGCTGTTGAAGGGTACTAGGGCGGGGCAAAAGGTCAACGCGTGGCGGTCTGCGCCACCTCGCTGGTTTCCGCCGGGCTGCGGGCCGGCGGCGTCAGCACCAGCCGGAAGCAGCTGCCGCCACCGGCCACCCGCACGTACTCCAGCGCCGCCTGGTTCGCATCACTCATCTGTCGCGCGAGATACAGGCCCAGCCCGGTGCCGTATTCGTGGGTGGTGTAGAACGGCTCGAAGATCTGCGCGGCCACCTTGGGCGCGATGCCGGGGCCGCGGTCGATCACTTCCAGGATCGGCACGCCGTGTTCGCCCTGGCGGGTCACCACCATCACCCGCGCCGGCTCGCCGGGCAGGCGGCCGTAGCGCAGCGCGTTCTGCACCAGGTTCCACACCACCTGCTGCAACTGCTGCGGGTCGGCCACCGCAGCCACCGGCGTGCCGCTGCTGGCGATCGCCCGCAGCGAATCGGCGCCCAGGTCGTTGCCCTGCACGTACTCCTCGACGAAGGCCTGGGCCCAGTGGCCCAGGTCCAGCGTTTCCGGCCGCGAGCGCTCGCGGCGCGACAGCTGCAGTATGTTCTCGATGATCTCGTTGAGCCGGATGCAGTGGTTGTTGATGATCTCCACCATGCGCTGGTCGGTGGCATCCATGCTGTCCGATTCGGCCAGCAGCTGCGCGGAGTAGCGGATCGCCGCCAGCGGGTTGCGGATTTCGTGCGCGATCGAGGCGGACAGCCGGCCCAGCGAAGTCAGCGTGAGCTCCTCGGCGCGCCGCGACAGCAGCGAGGTGTCGTCGAGGAAGATCAGCACGTGGGAGTCGTCGTTCGGCGCCAGCCGGGTGAAGCGCGGCACCACCTCGGGCACGCCGTCGGCGAGCTGGGTGGCGGTCTCGTCCAGCTTGCCCGAGGTCATCCAGTGGTACAGGCGGCGCGACAGCTCGGGCGCCAGCTGGCCCAGGTCGCGCTGGTCGGCGCCGGGGTTGCCCATCAGCATCCAGGCGGACTCGTTGATCTGGTGGATGCGGTTGGCATCGTCGACCAGCAGCACGCCGGTCTTCATGCGACGGATGATCAGCTCGTTGACCTGGGCCAGGTTGGCCAGGTCGGTGCTGCGCTGCTCGGCCAGCGCCTCGGTGGCGCGCAGCTGGCGGCCCAGCACGTTGCACAGGCTGGTGGTGGCGAAATAGGCCAGGCCGAACAGCCCTGCCTCCAGCAGGTCCCGGTCGCCGGGATTGCTCGCCGAATCGCCGAAAAAGGTGTGGCCCAGAATGCCCAGCGTGGCCAGCGCGGCGAAGAAGCTGGACAGTCGCAGCGGCAGGATCAGGGCGCCGGCACTGAGGTTCACCGCCAGCATCATCGCGATGCCGATGCGGGCGTCGTGCATGGCGGCGATCGCCATCACCGCCACGGCGATGTCCACCACCAGCGTTGCACCCACCACGACCAGGGCGTGGGGCATGCTGCGCCGGTTCAACAGCAGCATGACCAGGGCGAACACCAGATACAGGGTGACCATGCCATGGGCGAGGTCGGGGGCGTTCAGTTGCGGCCAGCCCAGCCCCGGCGGACTGAAGGCCAGGCCCGCGTAGACCAGCGCCTGCACCACCCGGAACGCGTTGAGGAACGACAGCTCGTGGCGAATCGTCGCAGTGGCGGCAGGGGTGGCGACGAACGGGGCGCTGTTGGGCACTTGGGCTACTCCCTGGCGATTCCGGGCGAGTATAGACGGGCTGATTGGCGCTGTGAGCCACCGCGAAAGCGCGTGGGAGCGGGCCGCGCGGCCGTTTCGGGCAGGCGGCCCTTTCCATCGGGGCCGGCTTCCGCGAAAATGGGCGGCCGCATGGCGCGGTATGCCCGGCTCCATCCGGCAGGCGCACTGCCTCCGGCAGCGCACTCCTCCGCCGTCCGACCTTCCTGACCCACGCATCACGACACGCGTGCGGCCGCCATCGTTTTTCCGTTCGCTCGAGGTATCGAATGAATTTCCACGAATACCAGGCCAAAGAACTGTTCGCGCAGTACGGCATTGCCGTGCCGCCGGGCAAGGTCGCCAACTCCCCCGACGCCGCCGTCGATGCCGCCAAGGCGCTCGGCGGTTCCCAGTGGATGGTCAAGGCGCAGATCCACGCCGGCGGCCGCGGCAAGTCCGGCGGCGTCAAGTTCTGCCGCAGCTTCGACGACGTGCGCGCCGCCGCCAAGGGCATGCTGGGCACCCACATGGAAACCTACCAGTCGGCCGGCCGCGCGCTGCCGGTGAACCTGGTGCTGGTGACCGACGCGACCGACATCGCCCGCGAGCTGTACCTGTCGATCCTGGTCGATCGCGATTCCAAGGCCGTCTCGTTCATCGCCTCCAAGCACGGCGGCGTGGACATCGAGCAGGTGGCGAAAGAGACCCCCGAAGACATCCACACCATCGTGGTCGACTTCGTCGAAGGGCTGCAGCCGTACCAGTGCCGCCAGCTCGGTTTCGCGATGGACCTCAACAACAAGCAGGTCAACCAGCTGACCAAGATCATGCTGGGCCTGTACAAGCTGTTCAACGAGCAGGACCTGGCCCTGGTCGAGCTGAACCCGCTGGCCGTGCTGGAAGACGGCAACCTGGCCGCGCTGGATGGCAAGGTCAACTCCGACGACAACGCCGAATACCGTCACCCGAACCTGGCCGCGATGCGCGACCTGACCCAGGAAGACGCCGCCGAAGCCGCCGCGCAGCAGAGCAACCTCAACTACGTGACGATGGACGGCAACATCGGCTGCATGGTCAACGGCGCCGGCCTGGCGATGGCCACCATGGACGTGATCAAGCTGGCGGGCGGCGAGCCGGCCAACTTCCTCGACGTGGGCGGCGGCGCTACCAAGGAGCGGGTGACCGAGGCGTTCAAGCTGATCACCTCCTCGGACAAGGTCAACTGCATCCTGGTCAACATCTTCGGCGGCATCGTCCGCTGCGACATGATCGCCGAGGGCATCATCGCCGCGGTCAAGGAAGTGGGCCTGAAGATTCCCGTGGTGGTGCGCCTGCAGGGCACCAATGTCGATCAGGGCCGCGAACTGCTGGCCAACTCCGGCCTGGCGATCACGCCGGCGGATGATCTCAACGACGCGGCGCAGAAAGCCGTGGCTGCGGCCAAGGCCTGAGGAGCAATCGAAACATGAGCGTTCTCGTAAACAAAGACACCAAGGTGCTGGTGCAGGGCTTCACCGGCCAGCAAGGCACCTTCCATGCACAGCAGTGCATCGACTATGGCACCAAGGTTGTCGGTGGCGTGACCCCGGGCAAGGGCGGTTCCGAGCACATCGGCCTGCCGGTGTTCAACTCGGTCGATGAAGCGGTGCTGGAAACCGGCGCCGACGCCTCCGTCATCTTCGTGCCGCCGCCGTTCGCGGCCGACTCGATCCTCGAGGCGATCGACGCGGGCATCAAGACCATCGTGGCGATCACCGAAGGCATCCCGGTGCTGGACATGCTGCGCGTGAAGAACGTGCTGCAGCAGCATCCGGAGATCGTGCTGATCGGGCCGAACTGCCCCGGCATCATCACCCCCGGCGAATGCAAGATCGGCATCATGCCCGGTCACATCCACAGCAAGGGCCGGGTCGGCGTGGTCTCGCGCTCCGGCACGCTGACCTATGAGGCGGTGTTCCAGACCACCAACGAAGGCCTCGGCCAGAGCACGGTGATCGGCATCGGCGGCGACCCGATCAACGGCCTCAACTTCATCGACTGCCTGAAGCTGTTCCAGGACGATCCGCAGACCGAAGGCATCATCATGGTCGGCGAGATCGGCGGCAGTGCCGAGGAAGACGCCGCCGAGTTCATCGGCGAATACGTCAAGAAGCCGGTGGTCTCGTTCATCGCCGGCGCCTCGGCCCCGGCCGGCAAGCGCATGGGCCATGCCGGCGCGATCATCTCCGGCGGCAAGGGCACCGCCGCGGCGAAGTTCGCCGCGCTGGAGAAGGCCGGCGTCACCACGGTGAAGTCGCCGGCCGACCTGGGCAAGACGCTCGCGAAGCTGATGAAGTAAGTCAGTACCGACTGCTCTAAAATGCGAAGGCCGCGACCCATGTCGCGGCCTTCGTCATTTCAGGAGCACACGCTACATGGCAAGGCTGCGTCTGGCACTGGCCCAACACGATTTTTCGGTCGGTGCGGTGGCGGCGAATGCCGCCAGGGTCGGCGAGCTCATCGCCAGCGCACGCGCTGGCGGCGCCGCACTGGTGGCGTTTCCCGAGCTGACCCTGAGCGGCTATCCACCCGAGGATCTGCTGCTGCGGCCGAGTTTCCTCGCCGCCTGCGACAGCGAGCTGGCGGCGCTGGCGACAGCGACCCACGGCGTCGCCGCCCTGGTCGGTCATCCGCACAGCGAGGGCGAGGTGTTCAACGCCGCCAGCGTGCTGCGTGACGGCCGGGTCGAGTGCACCGCGCACAAGCAGGCGCTGCCGAATTACGGCGTGTTTGACGACAAGCGCTATTTCCGCCCGGGTCATGCCTCGACCACCACGGTGATCGAGGGGATCTGCGTCGGCCTGCTGATCTGCGAGGACGTGTGGCAAGCCGAGCCGGCGGCGCAGGCCGCCGCCGCGGGCGCCGAGCTGATCGTGGTGATCAACGCCTCGCCGTGGGACGCGCGCAAGCAGGTGGAGCGCGAGGCAGTGCTGCAGGCGCGGGCGCGGGAAACCGGTTGCGCGATCGCCTACCTGAACCTGGTGGGCGGGCAGGACGAGGTGGTCTACGACGGCAGTTCGATGCTGGTCAATGGCGACGGTTCGATTGCCGCGCGCGCCCCGGCTTTCGTCGATGCGTTGCTGTGGGCCGAATTCGATCCGGCCACGCGCACGCTTGCGGCGCAGGACTGGCCGGCCGCGGTCGACGAATCACCGGAGGCCACGCTGTACGCCGCCCTGGTGCGCGGCACCCGCGACTACATCGACAAGAACCGCTTTGCCGGCGTGCTGCTGGGGTTGTCCGGCGGCATCGACTCGGCGCTGACATTGGCACTGGCGGTGGACGCGCTGGGCGCCGACCGTGTCACCGCGGTGATGATGCCCACGCGCTACACCTCGCAGCTGTCGCTGGACGGCGCGCGCGTGCAGGCGGAGAAACTCGGCGTCGACTATCACGTGATCGACATCGAACCGACCTACCGCTCGTTCGTCGACGCGCTGACTCCCGCGTTCTCCGGCAAGCCCGCGGACACCACCGAGGAAAACCTGCAGTCGCGCACCCGCGGCGTGATGCTGATGGCGCTGAGCAACAAGCATGGCCGGCTGCTGCTGGCCACCGGCAACAAGAGCGAGATGGCGGTGGGCTACGCCACCTTGTACGGCGACATGTGCGGTGCCTATGCACCGCTGAAGGATGTCTACAAGACCGTGGTGTATCGGCTGGCCCGGTGGCGCAATGAGGCGGGGAACAGGGAGCGGGGAACGGGGAACGTGAGCTATCCGGGACTATCTGGCGGACGCGCTTCGGGTGCGGATTCCAGCCGGGTTGTCCCGGATCGCATCACCGCCGATGTTCCCCGTTCCCCGTTCCCTGTTTCCCGCTCCTGGACCATTCCCCCCGAGGTCATCGAACGCCCGCCCTCCGCCGAGTTGCGCGACAACCAGACCGACCAGGACTCGCTGCCGGCCTATGACGAACTGGACGCGATCCTCGAGCGTTTCATCGAGCGCGAGCAGTCGCAGGCGGAGATCGTGGCGCAGGGCTTTGCGGCCGAGACGGTGCGCCGGGTGGTGCGGCTGGTGCTGCTGAACGAGTTCAAGCGCCGGCAATCCGCTCCGGGGCCCCGCGTGACCACCCGCGCGTTTGGGCGCGAACGACGTTATCCGATCACTTCCGGCTGGCATTGAGCGGGCATGAAAAAAGCCGGCGATCGCTCGCCGGCTTTCCTGCTGCATTCGCCTCGACTCAGTGATGGCCCGAGAACGGCACCATCTTGCGCAGGGTGGACGGTGCATGCGGCCACTTGGCGTCGGTGAGGTAGGGGTGATTCGGGTAGTTCATGGCCAGCACCTGGCGGCTCTGCTCGGCCAGCGCCTTCTGGTCCAGCGCCAGGTAGCTGCGGGTAAGGATGGCCAGGGCGTCGCCGGTCTGCGGCGCCTGCTGGTAATGCTCGACCACGTACTGGGCACGGTCGGCGGAGGCGACGTACGCCTTGTTGCGCAGGTAGAACTCGGCCACGTTGATCTCGTACTGGGCCAGGATGTTGCGCAGGTAGATCATCCGCTGGCGGGCATCGGCGGTATAGGCGCTGTCCGGGAAACGACGCGACAGCTCGGAAAAGTCGTCGAACGACTGCAGGTTGTAGCCCTGGTCGCGGCGCGAATCCTTGTCCGAGCGGGGGAACCAGCGCTCCAGCACGGTGCCGGTGCGATCGAAATTGATCAGACCGCGCAGGTAATAGGCATAATCGACGTGTTTGTTGGCCGGATAGGTCTTGATGAAGCGGTTCACCGTCGACAGGGCATCATCGGGCTGGTTGTCCTTGTACTGCGAGTAGGCCAGGTCCAGCTGGGCCTGTTCGTTGTACTCGCCGGACGGGAAGCGGGCGATCAGGCGCTGGTAAGCCTTGGTGGCCGCAGCGTAATCTGCGTTTTCCAGCGAGTTGTGCGCGTTGTCGTACAGCGCCTCCAGCGGCATCGTGTCGATGTTCTGCTTCGACTTGAACATCGAGCATGCGCTCATCGACATCGCGGCCACCAGCAGCACGAGCAATTTCATCACGGTCATTTTGGACATCGGCAGCTTCGGCGAGTCGATTGTTGGGCGCATAAGGAAGGAATTCAGATGTTTGAGCGAACAGGCATGATAGCCGAAACCGGCCGTCCCCCGCGGATGCCCGCATGACCACGATCCGGCACGAGGCACAGGTCCCGCTGACTGCGGCAGGACGCAGGTTCGACCAGGCTTTGGCCGAGATGTTCCCCGACTACTCGCGCTCGCGGCTCAGCGGCTGGATCAAGTCCGGCGCGGTCAGTCTCGACGGTGCGCAGGTGGCGGCGCGACAGCTGCTGCGGGGCGGCGAACTGGTGCGGCTGGAGGTGGAACTGGAGAACGAGGTGTCGAGCGCCCCCGAGGCGATGGCGCTGGAGATCGTGCACGAGGACGAGCACCTGCTGGTGCTGGACAAGCCGGCCGGGCTGGTCGTCCATCCGGGCGCGGGCAACCCGGTGGGAACCCTGCTCAACGGACTGCTGCACCATGATCCGAAGCTGGCCGAGCTGCCCCGTGCGGGCATCGTGCATCGGCTGGACAAGGACACTTCCGGCCTGATGGTGGTGGCCAGGACCCTGCCCACCTACACCGCGCTGGTCGACCTGCTGTCGCGGCACGAGGTGGAGCGCCAGTACGAGGCGGTGGTGCTGGGCACGATGGTGGCCGGCGGCACGGTGGACGAACCGATCGGCCGCAGCATGGGTGACCGGCTGCGCCAGGCGGTGCGCGACGAGGAAGACGGCAAGCGGGCGGTCACCCATTACCGGCTGCGCGAGCGCTTCCGCGCCCACAGCCTGCTGCAATGCCAGCTGGAGACCGGCCGCACCCACCAGATCCGGGTGCACATGGCGCATATCGGCCACCCGCTGATCGGCGATCCGCTTTACGGCGGCGGCCTGAAGCTGCCCAGGGGAGCCAGCGCGGAACTGATCGCCACCTTGCGCGGTTTTCGCCGGCAGGCACTGCACGCCGAAAAGCTGTCCTTCATCCACCCGGCCACGGGCGAGGACATGTCCTTCAGCGCCGAACGTCCCGCTGACCAGCGCCAGCTGATCGAGGCCTTGCGGGAGGATCTGGCCGTGCACGGGTCGGAGCACTATTGAGCAGCCGCGGGAACGGGTGCGGCGAGTATGCGATGCTTCATGGCTCCCCCGTTTCCCGATACCTGGCCCGATGACTGAAAGCTGGATCTTCCCTGATTGGCCCGCGCCACCCCAGGTGCGGGCCGCGATCACCACCCGGCTTGGTCCCGGCATCTCGGCGCCGCCGTTCGATCGCTTCAATCTCGGCTTGCGCAGCGGCGACGCCGCCGACGCGGTGACTGCCAACCGCAGCGCCTTGCTGCAGTCGCTGCGCCTGCCGGCCGAGCCGCGCTGGCTGCAGCAGGTGCACGGCTGCGAGGTCGCCGAGCTGGGGCCGCTGCCCGGCAAGGCCGAACCCCAGGCGGACGCGGCGGTTTCGCACATCCCCGGCACCGTGCTTTCGATCCTCACCGCCGACTGTCTGCCGGTGCTGTTCTGTGCCGAGGATAGCAGCGAGATCGGCGCCGCCCACGCGGGCTGGCGTGGCCTGGCCGGCGGCGTGCTGGAGGCCACGCTGGGCCAGATGATCATGCCGTCGTCGCGACTGCTGGCATGGCTGGGGCCGTGCATCGGCGCCGCCTCGTACGAGGTGGGGGCCGAAGTGCGCGCCGCCTTCGTGGCGCACGATGCGGCCGCGGCCGGATGCTTCGTGGCGACGCGGCCCGGCCACTGGCTGTGCGACCTGGCCGGCCTGGCGCGCCAGCGGCTGGCCGCGGCCGGCGTGGCACGCATCCACGGCGGCGGGTTCGACACCTTCGCCGATGCGCGGTTCTACTCGTACCGTCGCGACGGCGCGCGCAGCGGGCGCTTCGCCAGCCTGGTCTGGCTCGACCGCAGCTGATCGCTAGGCGCGCAGCGTGCCCAGAAAATTCCTGCGCCACAGCGTGATGTCGTTGGTGCGCAGCACGTCCATCATCGCCTCCCAGCGGCGGCGACGCTCGGCCAGCGGCATCTTCAGGGCCAGTGCCAGCGCGTCGGCGACTTCCTCGGTGTCGGCGGGGTTCACCAGCAGGGCGTCTTCCAGTTCCAGCGCGGCGCCGGCGAAGCGGGACAGCACCAGCACGCCGGGATCGGCCGGGTCCTGGCAGGCCACGTATTCCTTGGCCACCAGGTTCATGCCGTCGCGCAGCGGCGTCACCAGGCCGACCCGGGCGCTGCGGTAATAGCCGGCCAGCAATCGGTGCGGAAACGACTTGTTGATGTAGCGGATCGGCGCCCAGTCGGGCGTGGCGTACTTCCCGTTGATGTGGCCGGCGCTGCGCTCGAGTTCGTGGCGGATCGCGCGATACTCCAGCACGGCGCCGCGCGAGGGTGGCGCGATCTGCAGGAAGGTCACCTGCTGGTGCAGTTCGGGATGGCGCTCCAGCAGCCGCGCATAACCCTCGAATCGTTGCGGCAGGCCCTTGGAGTAGTCCAGCCGATCCACGCCGATGATCAGCGCGCGTCCTTCGAGGCTGTGTTGCAGCTGGGTGATCTCGCGGATCGAGGCCGCCTTGGCCGCCACGTCGGCGATGCCCCGGGTGTCGATGCTGATCGGGAACGCACCGGCGCGGAACTGGCGGCCGTTCGGCATGCGCATGCGCCCGGCCAGGCGCATCACCGCGCCGGCTTCATGCAGGAAATAGTCTTCCAGCGCGCGCAGGTCGCGGCGGGTGTGCACGCCGACCAGGTCGTAGCTGGCCAGGGTTTCCAGCAGCTCGCGGTGATTCGGCAGGGCGATCAGCAGGCCGGCGGCGGGCAGTGGCGTGTGCAGGAAGAATCCGATGCGGTTGTGCACGCCCCGGGCCCGCAGCATCGAGGCGAGCGGGATCAGGTGGTAGTCGTGCACCCAGATGACATCGTCCGGCTTGATCAGCTGCTGCAGTTTTTCCGCGAACATCTCGTTGACGCGCAGGTAGCCGGCCAGGTGGCTGCGCCGGTAGTCGACCACGTCGGGCCGGTAGTGCAGCAGCGGCCACAGCGCGCCGTTGGCGAAGCCGGTGTAGAAATCGTCATGGTCGGTGCGGGAAAGATCGATGGTGGCGTAGTCGATCTTGCCCTCCTGCTGCTGATGCAGTTCCGCGGCCGTCTCGCCGGCCACCTTGCCGCTCCAGCCGAACCACAGGCCACCATGCTCGTCGAGCGCCGCATGCAGCGCCGATGCCAGCCCGCCGGGCGCGCCCTGGCGCGGCAGCGCCACCCGGTTGGAAACGACCACCAGCCGGCCGCCAGCCTTGCGCGCCGTCATCACAGGGCCTCCTCCCAGCGCCGCGACAGGCGCATCGCCGCCTGGATCAGGCCGACCAGGGAATACGTCTGCGGGTAGTTGCCCCAGTGTTCGCCGGTGGCCGGGGCGAGGTCCTCCGACAGCAGGCCCAGTACGTTCCGCTGTTTCAGCATGTGCTCGAACAGCGCCCGTGCCCGTTCCCTGCGTCCGGTGGCGGCCAGCGCCTCGATGTACCAGAACGTGCAGATGTTGAAGCTGGTTTCCGGCGCGCCGAAATCATCCGGTGCGATGTAGCGGAACAGGTAGTCGCCACGGCCCAGTGCCACGCCGATCGCGTCGACCGTGGCCACGAAGCGCGGATCGGCAGCCTCGATGAAGCCGATGTCGGCCAGCAGCAGCAGGCTGGCGTCCAGGTGCTCGCCATCGTAGGCGTCGACGAAGTGGCCGAGCTTTTCGTTCCAGGCGCGAGCCTCGATGCGTCCGTGCAATTGCACGGCCTCCTCGTGCCAGTAGCGCGCGCGCTCGGCCAGCCCCAGCTCGGTGGCGATATGCGCCAGCCGGTCGCAGGCCGCCCAGCACATCGCCGCCGAGTAGGTGTGGACGGCTGCCCGGCCGCGATATTCCCACAGCCCGGCGTCGGGCTGTTCGGCCACCCGCAGCGCCATCTCGCCCATCCGCTCGAGCCGGCGAAAGGTCACTTCGTCGCCGCGATGTTCCAGCCGGCGGTCGAAGAACAGCTGGGTCGACGCGAGTACCACCGAGCCGTAGACATCGTTCTGGCGCTGCCGCCACGCATCGTTGCCCACCCGTACCGGGCCCATGCCGCGGTAGCCGGCGAGCGTCTCCACCTGGCGCTCGGGCAGCTCGCTCTCGAAGGTGATGCCGAACACCGGGCCGAGTTCGCCTTCATCGAGCTGGGCGACCAGGTTGAAGGTGTAGCGGATGTACTCCTCCATCGTGCGGGTCGCGCCGAGGCGGTTCAGCGCGCGCACGGTGAAGGCGGCGTCGCGCAGCCAGCAGTAGCGGTAATCCCAGTTGCGCGCGCTGCCGGCCGATTCGGGTATCGACGTGGTCAGCGCCGCCACGATCGCACCGGTGGCTTCGTACTGGCAGAGCTTCAGGGTGATCGCGGCGCGGATCACCGCTTCCTGCCATTCGTAGGGAATCGACAGGTAGCGGGCCCACTCGCGCCAGTAGTCCAGCGTCCGTTCCAGTGCCAGGTGGACGAAGTCGGCCACGTTCGTGTCGAGGGTCTCGTCGGGGCCGAACACGAAGTGGGCCGGCCGGTCGAGCCCGAACGGCAGCTGGCGTTCGACCAGAAGCGGTGCGATATCGGTGGTCAGGCGCTGCACCACGTCGCTGAGCAGGTAGCGGATGTGGTTGCTGCCTGCGGTGGTGGCCGGCGCACGTGCGCCGTACTCGCACAGCGGGCGCAAGCGCACGCGGATGCGTGGCGAACCCGCGATGGGCGCGACCCGGCGCACCAGCATCTCCGGGTGATAGAAGCGGCCGTTCAGTCGATGTCGCGGCGCGAAGTCAGTGATCTCGATGGCACCGCCGTGGCGGTCGAACAGGCGGGTCACCAGTACCGCGGTGTTGGCCAGGTAGAACTGTTCGACGTGATCGAAGTCCTCCAGCTCGATCGCCCAGTCGCCACCCCCGCTGGTGGGCGAAAGCAGGCTGCAGAAACTGGCGTCGGCATCGAAGCGTGGCAGGCAGCACCACACGATGCGCGCATGCGGGTCGATAAGCGCGGCAACGCTGCCGTTGCCGATCACGCCAAGCTCAAGGCTGGCGTGCAGGGCCTCCGTGGGGAAGTCGGGCATGGGTAGGGGCTCCGTGCGTCAGTGCGTGCAGGACGCGGGTCAGCCAGGCCTCGGTGGCGGCCGGGCCGGGCAGGGTGAAATGGGCGGCGCTGGGTTCGCGCTCGCCAATGCGGATGCTGAAGCCACCACGACGATTGACCGCGTCGAAAGCGTGCTCGTCGGTGAGGTCGTCACCGAGGTAGACCGGGGTGCGGCCGGCAAACGGCGCGCGCTGCAGCAGCTCCGTCACCGCCCGTCCCTTGTCCATGCCCGCCGGCTTGAATTCCAGCACCTGGTGGCCGGGCTGCAACTCGTAGCCGGGCAGGCGCGCCATCAGTTCGGAGGCGGCGCCGTGCAGGCGGGCCAGCTGCTCCGGCGCGCGGCGACAGTGCAAGGCGACCGCCAGCTGCTTGTCTTCCACCTGCACGCCCTCGAATCGCGCCGCCAGGGCGCGCACCTCGCGGTGCATGTGATCCTGCCCGGCCTGCGGCACGATGACGCGGCGAAAGCTGCCGCTGGCCTGGCGCAGCTCCAGCCCGTGCAGGCCGATCGCCGCCCAGCGCGGGCGCTCGAAGAGCCGGTCGAGGTCGTCCAGTTCGCGTCCGCTGACCAGGGCCATCGCGCCCTCGGTTGCCGCATGCACGTCGTGGAGCAGGGCCAGCAGGGCGGGGCTGACCCGCACCGAACCGGGGTCGTCGGCAAAATCGAGCAAGGTCCCGTCGACGTCGAACAGCAGCGCCCAGCCGGCGCCGGCGGCGGGAAGCGGGGGAGCCGGCAGGACCGGGCGCGTCGGTGTGGTGGAGGGGCGTGGAGTCGACATCGCATCCACCGTAACAAGCCGAATGTGAAAAGCTGGGCATGCCGGTCAGGTCATCGCCGTGGACGGCCCAGCTTGAATCGGGCTGCACCGTCCGCATTTTTGCGTCAGTGGCGGATGCACCGCCAAACCAGCCTCGGGGATCTTCGACATGCGGATGGACAAACTCACCTCGCGGTTCCAGCAGGCGCTGGCCGACGCGCAATCGCTGGCCGTGGGCCGCGACAACAACATGCTTGAGCCGGTGCACGTGATGGCGGCGCTGCTGGGCCAGCAGGGCGGCTCCACGGCGCCGCTGCTGACCCAGGGCCAGGTCAACGTGCCGATGTTCACGCAGCGGGTGAACGAGATGCTCGAGCGCCTGCCGCGGGTCAGCGGACAGGAAGGCAACATCAACCTCGGCAACGACCTCAATCGCCTGCTCAACCTCACCGACAAGCTGGCCCAGCAGCGCGGGGACCAGTTCATCGCCAGCGAACTGTTCGTGCTGGCCGCGCTGGAGGACAAGGGCGAGCTGGGCGCGGCGCTGAAGGCGGCCGGCGCGAACAAGGCCAACCTCGAAGCGGCGATCGACAAGCTGCGGGGCGGCGAGAAGGTGCAGAGCGAGAACGCCGAGGAGCAGCGACAGGCGCTGGAAAAATATTGCATCGACCTCACCGAACGCGCCGAGCGCAACAAGCTCGACCCGGTGATCGGTCGCGACGAGGAAATCCGCCGCACCATCCAGGTGCTGCAGCGGCGCACCAAGAACAATCCGGTATTGATCGGCGAACCCGGCGTGGGCAAGACCGCGATCGTCGAGGGCCTGGCCCAGCGCATCATCAAGGGCGAGGTGCCCGAGGGCCTGCGCGACCGCCGCGTGCTGGCGCTGGACATGGGCGCGCTGATCGCCGGCGCGAAGTTCCGCGGCGAGTTCGAGGAGCGGCTGAAGGCCGTGCTCAGCGACCTCTCGAAACAGGAAGGGCGGGTGATCCTGTTCATCGACGAGCTGCACACCATGGTCGGCGCCGGCAAGGGCGAAGGCTCGATGGATGCCGGCAACATGCTCAAGCCCGCGCTTGCGCGCGGCGAGTTGCACTGCATCGGCGCCACCACGCTCGATGAATACCGCAAGTACATCGAGAAGGATGCCGCCCTGGAGCGGCGCTTCCAGAAAGTGTTCGTGGGCGAGCCCAGTGTCGAGGACACCATCGCGATCCTGCGCGGCCTGAAGGAGCGTTACGCGGTGCATCACGGCGTGGAGATCACCGACCCGGCGATCGTCGCCGCCGCCACCTTGTCCAATCGCTACATCGCCGACCGCCAGCTGCCGGACAAGGCGATCGACCTGATGGACGAGGCGGCCAGCCGCATCCGCATGGAGATCGACTCCAAGCCGGAGGAGCTCGACCGTCTCGAACGGCGGCTGATCCAGCTGAAGATCCAGCGCGAGATGCTGAAGAAGGAGAAGGACAGCGAGTCGAAGCAGCGCCTGGCCGATCTGGAAACCGACATCGACAAGCTCGAGCGCGAGTTCTCCGACCTCAACGAGATCTGGAAGTCCGAGAAGGCGTCGCTGCAGGGCACGACCAGGGTCAAGGAGCAGATCGAGCAGGCCCACCAGGAGCTCGAATCCGCCCAGCGCCGGCAGGATTACGCAAAGATGAGCGAGATCCAGTACGGCAAGCTGCCGGAACTGGAAAAGCAGCTCGCCGCGGCGCAGGCCGCCGAGACGCAGGATTTCAAGCTGGTGCAGACCAAGGTCACCGCCGAGGAAATCGCCGAGGTGGTGGCGCGCTGGACCGGCATCCCGGTCAGCAAGATGCTCGAAGGCGAACGCGACAAGCTGCTGAAGATGGAAGACGAGCTGCACAAGCGCGTGGTCGGCCAGGACGAGGCGGTGCACGCGGTGGCCGACGCGATCCGTCGCTCGCGTGCCGGCCTGTCCGATCCGAACCGGCCGAACGGTTCGTTCCTGTTTCTGGGTCCTACCGGCGTGGGCAAGACCGAACTGTGCAAGGCGCTGGCCGAATTCATGTTCGACACCACCGACGCGATGGTGCGCATCGACATGAGCGAGTTCATGGAGAAGCACTCCGTCTCGCGCCTGGTCGGTGCGCCTCCGGGCTACGTCGGTTACGAGGAAGGCGGCTACCTCACCGAGGCGGTGCGCCGCCGGCCGTACAGCGTGATCCTGCTGGACGAGGTGGAGAAGGCCCATCCGGACGTGTTCAACATCCTGCTGCAGGTACTCGACGACGGCCGCCTCACCGACGGCCAGGGCCGCACCGTGGATTTCCGCAACACCGTCATCGTGATGACCTCGAACCTGGGCTCGCAGATGATCCAGGACGCCTCGGAGAACGGCGGCGACGCGGAGGAGCAGTACACCCAGATGAAGGCGTCGGTGATGGGCGTGGTGCAGGCGCACTTCCGTCCCGAGTTCATCAACCGGCTCGACGAGATCGTGGTGTTCCGTCCGCTGGACAAGGCCCAGATCCGCGCCATCGCGAAGATCCAGCTGCAGTATCTGGAGCGGCGACTGGCCGAGCGTCAGCTGAAGCTCGACGTGGCGGACGATGCGCTGGCGCTGCTCGGCAACGTGGGCTTCGATCCGGTCTACGGTGCGCGGCCGTTGAAGCGGGCGATCCAGCAGCAGCTGGAGAATCCGCTGGCCAGGCAGATCCTGGAAGGACAGTTCCAGCCGGGCGATACGGTCGGGGTGTCCGCCGAGGGCGGGCAGCTGGTGTTTCGCAAGTCCTGATGCGGCGCCGGCAGCCCGGCTCCGCCTGAACGAAGCAGGGCCATCCTGGACGGATGGCCCTGCTGTTTTTGCGAGGCTGCCTTTGGTGCCGAGCGGCCTTCGTCCGGACTCACTCGAGGTCGAGTACCTTTTTGTCGTTGTCGCGGCGGCGCTGTTCCTTCTGCTGGTAGCGGGCCTCGCAGCCGTCGCGCTTGACCATCACGCAATCCAGATAATCGGTGGCCTCGATCAGCGCGGCGCGCACGGCCTTGCTGGCCGGCGTCTTCTTCGAGTGGCCGAAGTCACCGCCCACGCCATGGGTGAAGCCGCTGAGGCTGACCCCGCCGCCGGAGCTGTTGCCCTCGACCGTGCGCGAGTACACCACTTCGGACGTTTCCGCGTCGATCACGCGCAGATCGATCGCCACGTAAGCCTGGGATTTGCCGCCGCCCACGCGGAAGCCCGCGATGTTGAGGCCGCCGCCCGTCTTGGACGTGTCTTCGGTGTAAGCGGCAACGCTGCCGGTGACCAGGTACTGTGCGCCGGTGATGTTGCCGGTGTGCGGCGTGCTGCCCGGACGCATGCGTGAGGAGGCGGCGAGATCCTGCTCGGCGAGCACGGCGTCGATCTTCTGTCGCTCGATCACCTTGAAGTCGCCGGTGGCGCTCAGTTCGTTGCTGAGCACATCGGCCAGCTGGTTGCCGACGTCGCCGTTCCACCAGCTGGCCGAGCTGGTCTGGTTGGTGAAGTCGATCACGGCGACGGTCATCGTCGGCGCTTCGCGGGCCATGGCGGCACCGCCTGCGGTCAATGCCAGGGCCAGCGCTGCGCCCAGCAGGCCCGTGTGGTTTGCGAGTTTCATCAAGTCCCCTCCAGTCATTGGCGTGATACCCGTCCGATCGACGCGCGATGCCGCGGCGAAAGTACGGGTGTGGTGTCGTGCCAGGGTGCAGTCCCCCCGCAATCCCCCTGGATTCCGGCTGCCGAGTGTCGCGGGCGGCGCAGGCGTTTGCCGTTGCGCGATCACGCCGGATGCTGGTCGTGCGGGATTGGCCTTGTCAAGCGGTCCCTGCACGGGTGCACTCCCCGGTGCAGGGCGGCACCCTGTGCGGCGATTATCCGGGGGCGGCCCCGGGCCGGCTGTCAGCGCGGACGGCAGGTGGTGTAGGGCAAACCCGTCAATGCCTGGCGGCGGGGACGACAGGGCAGCCCGGCCGTGCGGGAGCTGTCGGGGTGGCGACGCCGGGATGGAGGCCTCGGGCGGTCAACGAAGTCGGTCGAGAGCGATGGGGCCGGGACGCAGCCCCGGGCGAACCGGGGCTGCGTGTTGCCGTGGCGGTGCCGCGTTCGCTCACTGCCAGCTGTAACGCACCTTGCCGTAGACGTAGGCGCCGTTGTAGCCGAACGGCGAGAAGGTCGAGTAGGGCAGGGTGCCGTTGTTGGTGTTGTTGGCGATGTTCCTGTCCGGATGGGCGTCGAGCGCGTTGTCCGCGCCCACGGTGAAGGTCCAGTCATGGAGGTTGTAGTTCACCGCCAGGTCGAGCACCCACTTGGGTGTGAAGGTCTGGTCGATCACCGGCGGCGTGGCGTTCGGGTTGTAGCTGGCCAGGCTGCTGACATAGCTGGTGTAACGGCCATAGCGTGTCAGCGTGCCGGTCACGCCCCAGTTGCCCACGTTGTATTGCTCGTTGAGGATGAGCTTGCTGCGCGGGCTGGAATTGCCCAGGTATCCCTGGATGTCCTGGCGGTTCAGGCGGACGAAGCTGACGCCCAGGTTGTCCAGCACCGTCGGGTTCGGCTTCACGTCGGTGACCGTGTTCTGGTTATAGTTCGCGCTGAGCGTGGTGGCCAGGGTGCCCGCGTTGCCGAGGTCGGCCAGGTAGCTGCCCACGAAATCGACGCCACGGGTGCGCGTGTCCGCCGCGTTGGTAAAGTAGTTGACGCTGCTGTAGCCGAGATCGCTGATGCCGTTGGCGGCCAGGTAGCTGACCACCGCGGGGGTGGTGGTCGAGATCGCGCCGGACAGCGCCACGCGGTCGCGGATGTTGATCTGGTACACGTCCAGGCTGAGGGTCAGCGCATCGGTGGGGCTCCACACCGTGCCCAGGGTGTAGTTCCTGGACTTCTCGGGCTTCAGCGCTTCGGCACCCAGCAACTGGGCGATCTGGCTGCCGACCGGTACCAGTCCCCGGTTGTAGATGCCTGCCGGCAGGCCCGGCAGACTGCCGGCGCCGTAGAACAGCGAGGAGATCTGCGAGAAATACTCCTGCCCCAGCGAGGGCGCGCGGAAGCCGGTGGAGGCGCTGCCGCGGATGGCGAAGCTGTCGGTGAAGTCGAAGCGACCCGACAGCGAGCCGGACGTGGTGTTGCCGAAGTCGTTGTAATGCTCATGCCGCACCGCAGCCGCCACCCCAAGCCGGTCGGTGAGGTTGGTTTCGAGGTCGAGGTAGGCGGCCACGTCGTGGCGGGAGGCGTCCACCGCGTTCGCCGGTTGCCAGCCGGCAAAGCCCTGTGCGCCGCCGGAGACGCCGGAGGTGCCCACGTACCAGGACGGCAGCGAGCCGGCATCGATGGCGTAGGTCTGCCGCAGATACTGGGCGCCGAACGCCACCGTGAGCGAATTGGGCAGCCCGCCCGCCTGGATGTCCTTGGCGACGTCGAGATCCAGGCTCTGCTGCTCGGCGCTGAGGATGCCGTCGCTGAAGACGCTGGGCGCGCTGCCGAAGTCGTTGAGGTAGGCGTAGTTGGTGCTGTTGCGTGTTTCGTAGGAAACCCGGTTGCGACCGTAGTTGCCGCTCAGGTCCCAGCGCCAGCCGCCGATCTTGCCACGCAGGCCCGCCACCAGCGAGGTGTCGGTGGAGTCGGCATGTTCGAGCGGCAGGAAGCCGTCCGGATACACCTGGCCGATCAGTGCATTGTTCGGCTTGGGCGAATTGGTGCCATAGCGGAAGAACGCGGGTGACGTGCTCTGGCGGCGACCGTAGTGCCCGAAGCTGTAAAGCTGCACGTCCGGGGTGATGTCGTACTGCGCATTCAGCAGCAGGTTGTTGTCATGCACGTCCGGGTCGCCCTGGCGGAAGTTCACGCCCAGCTGCGGGAAGCCGGGGCGATTGTCCGGCCCGGCGCGGTTGGTGTGATCCTGGTTGCCACTCTGCAGTGCAAGCCGCAGCCAGCCCTTGTCGCCGCCCAGCGGGATGCCGAAGTTGGCCGAGCCCTGCCACTGCCTGCCGTCGCCCGCGGAGTACTGGCCGCCAGTGACCTGCACGTCGCCGCCCTTGGCGCCCTGTTTCAGGATGACGTTGATGACGCCGGCGATCGCGTCCGAGCCGTACTGGGCGGACGCGCCGTCGCGCAAGACCTCGATGTGGTCGATGGCGGACATCGGGATGGTATTCAGATCCACCGGCTGCGAGCCGCGGCCGATCACGCCGTTGTTGAGCAGGATGGCGCCCGGATGCCAGCGCTTGCCGTTCACCAGCACCAGCACTTCGTCGGGTGACAGGCCGCGCAGCTGGGCGGGACGCTGCGTGTCGGCCGAGTCGGCGGCGGCCGGGCGCGGGAAATTCAGCGAGGGAATGATGCGCGCCAGCGCTGTGGACAATTCGCTGGTGCCGGTCTGCTGCAGGACCTTGGCCGACACCACGTCGATCGGGGTCAGCGAGCTGCTTTCCGTGCGGTTGTCGGCGCGGGTGCCGGTGACGATCACGGCACTGAGGTCGCGGGCCTTGGCGGGTGCCGGTGCCTGTGCTTCCTGCGCCGCGGCATTGCCGGCCAATGCCAGCAACACCGCGGCAGGAAGCCATGCCGACGCGGTCGTACGGGTACGCTTGCTCATGAGGTTCTCCGGATGGGGATGTTGCCGTGCAGCAATCACAGACTAGTGGTGCAGGTAGTGGCCGTCAATAGACGTATAGACGTCTATACGTCCATAGCCCATGCGTCGATCCCGGCGCGCGGGCGTCTGGCGGGTCGGTCACGCCCGGTTCCGATCACGAGGCTACTACCCGCCCGCGCGCATCGCCATGAGCGGTCCGGCACGTTGAAATCCGCCGGTCAGCGCCGATAATGGCCAGTTGCCGGCTCGCGTGCCGGCGGGATTTTCCGGAGCCTCCATGCCCATCTACGAATTCGAATGCAGCCAGTGCGGTCACCGTTTCGACCGCCTGCAGAAGTTGTCCGACACCGACCCGGTGGTCTGCCCCGCGTGCAGCACCCCGAACCTGCACCGGCGGGTCAGCGCGCCGTCCTTCCGGCTGGCTGGCAGCGGCTGGTACGAGACCGACTTCAAGAAGGACGGCGACAAGAAGCGCAACCTGGTCGATGCATCACCGGGCGAGGCCAAGCCCGCCGCCGGTGCGCCGGTCGCTGCGGCCGCAGCCCCCGCCCCCGCTGCCAGCCCCGCGCCGGCGGCAGGCGGATCGGGCAACAGCGGAAGCTGAACCACGGAGCGGCGGCGCAGTTTCCTGCGCGGCTTCGCAAGATATGCTGACCTCCGGAGACGGCGGCGATCCCGCTGCCGCCACTGCCAGCGAGGAGCAAGACCGATGCGCGCAATCAGCGGATGGACCAGTGGAATAGTCATTGCAGGACTGCTGGGCAGCCTGCTCGGGATCGCGTCGCCGGTGCGCGCGCAGTCGGATGCGCCGGTGCGCTGCGTGAGCAAGGACGGGCACTATGCCCGCTGCGCCGTGCCGTGGCGCCGGGTCGAACTCTACAAGCAGGAGTCCAAGGGCGCCTGCATCGAGGGCCAGAGCTGGGGCATGGATCACGGCACCTTGTGGGTCGACCGGGGTTGCCGCGGCCTGTTCGGTCCGGCCGGGCGCGGTGGCTACGGTGACTACCGTGGTGATCGTGGGGGACATGGCAACCCGCACGGCGGCTGGCAGCCAGGCCCGGACTGGAATCGCCGGATCAGCCTGCAGTGCGACAGCAACAAGAAGAAGTACCAGATGTGCCAAGTCGACGTGGGCCGCAACGGCAGCGTGCGACTGGCACGCCAGCTCTCCGATGCCCGCTGCACCGAGGGCTACAGCTGGGGCTGGAACCGCGCCGGGGTGTGGGTGGCGCACGGTTGCCGCGGCCAGTTCCTGGTCGATCGCCGCTGGTGATGCGGGCCGGGCCGGTGGCGGTCGTCCGCCGCCGGTCCGCCGCGGCGCGCGGCGGTGGTAAACTTGGCGGTCTTTTCCCCTGCCTGAAGTCGCCCCGCGGCGACGCCGGAGTTCCAACGCATGCGCACGCATTACTGCGGCCTCATCGATGAGTCGCTGATCGGCCAGTCCGTCACCCTGTGCGGCTGGGTCAACAAGATTCGTCTGCAGGCCCACGTCGCCTTCGTCGACCTGCGCGACCACGAGGGTCTGGCGCAGGTGGTGGTCGACCGCGACAACGCTGCGGCCTTTGCCGTGGCCGGCGAGATCGGCAACGAGTATTGCCTGCGTGTCACCGGCACCATCCGTGCGCGCGTGTCGGTCAACGACAAGCTGAAGACCGGCACGGTCGAGCTGTTGGCCGACACGGTGGAGATCCTCAATGCCGCGAAGGATCTGCCGTTCGCACTGCACGAGAATCCGAACGAAGACATGCGGATGACCTACCGCTACCTCGACCTGCGCCGCCCGGAGATGCAGGCGATGATGCGCAAGCGGATCAGGCTGGTGCAGGCGCTGCGCCGCTACCTGGACGAGCGTGGCTTCCAGGACATCGAGACGCCGATCCTGACCAAGGCCACCCCCGAAGGTGCGCGCGATTACCTGGTGCCCAGCCGCGTGCACCCGGGCCAGTTCTACGCCCTGCCGCAGTCGCCGCAGCTGTTCAAGCAGATCCTGATGATGGCCGGCTTCGATCGCTACTACCAGATCGCCCGCTGCTTCCGCGACGAGGACCTGCGCGCCGACCGCCAGCCGGAATTCACCCAGCTCGACCTGGAGTTTGCCTTCGTCGAGGAAAAGGACGTGCAGGATTTCGTGGAGGAGCTGATCCGCCACGTGTTCCGCGAGGTGCAGGGCGTGGAGCTGGACGCCGCGTTCCCGCGCATGACCTGGGCTGAGGCGATGCGTCGCTTCGGTTCGGACAAGCCGGACCTGCGCATCGCGCTGGAGCTGGTCGACGTGGCCGCTGCGCTGAAGCACATCGAGTTCAAGGTGTTCGCCGAGCCGGCCAATGCTCCGGATGGCCGCGTGGCGGCCTTGCGCGTGCCCGGCGGCAGCACGCTGTCGCGCAAGGACATCGACGGCCTGACCGAATACGCCTCGCGCTACGGCGCGAAGGGCCTGGCCTGGCTCAAGGTCGAGGATCTGGTCAGGGGTCGCGAGGGCATCAACTCGCCGGTGGCGAAGTTCCTCGACGACGTGGCGCTGGACGGCGTGCTGAAAGCCACCGGCGCGCAGACCGGTGACATCGTGTTCTTCGGCGCCGGCGCGTGGAAGACCGTCACCGACTTCATGGGCGCGGTGCGCCTGAAGGTGGGCAAGGATCGTGGCCTGGTCGAGGAAGGCTGGAAGCCGCTGTGGGTCACCGACTTTCCGATGTTCGAATACGACGCGGAAGAACAGCGCTACGTCGCCCTGCACCATCCGTTCACCGCGCCGAAGATCGACGACATCGCCGACCTGAAGAGCCACGCCGCCACCGCGGTGAGCCGGGGCTACGACATGGTGCTCAACGGCAACGAGATCGGCGGCGGTTCGATCCGTATCCACCGGCCGGACATGCAGAGCGCGGTATTCGAGTTGCTGGGCATCGGCGCGGACGAGGCCGAGGCGAAGTTCGGCTTCCTGCTCAAGGCGCTGAAGTTCGGCGCGCCGCCCCACGGCGGCCTGGCCTTCGGCATCGACCGCATCGCCGCGCTGATGGCCGGCACCGAGTCGATCCGCGACGTGATCGCCTTCCCCAAGACCACCAGCGCGCAGGATCTGATGACCGACGCGCCGTCGCCGGTCGGCGATGCGCAGTTGAAGGAACTGCACGTGGCGGTGCGGGCTTAGGAGCGTGGGCGGCTTCGGGCGGTTGTCCATGCCGGCCGCTTCCACGTTTTCGATTCCCGGCTCCCCGGCCACCCTTCCCGGCGCTCGCCATGTCTGAACATGTGATCCTGCTGCACGGCCTGTGGATGCGCGGTTTTGCGTTGTCCATGCTGCATCGCCGGCTGATGGAGGCGGGCTTTCGCGTGCATCGCTTCGACTACCTCAGCGTGGCGGCCACCGAGCAGCGCATCCTGGACCAGTTGCATGCACGCATGACCGACTTGCTCGGCGAAGCCGATGCCCAGGCCGTGCACCTGGTCGGGCACAGCCTGGGCGGGCTGCTCGCGCTGCGCGCCTGCCATGACGCCGCCGCATTGCCGTCCGGTCGCATCGTCTGCCTCGGTTCGCCGCTGCGTGGCAGTGCGGCGGCGCGCAGCTTTGCCCGCTGGGGACGTGGTGGCGAGGTATTGCTGGGGCACAACCGCGAGCTGCTGGAGCAGGGGCTCGAACGCTGGGATGGCCCGCGCGAGGTGGGCATGATCGCCGGCTGCACGCCGCTGGGACTGGGCGCCATGCTTGGTCATTTCCAGGGCGAACACGATGGCACCGTGGCGGTCGAGGAGACCCTTCTGCCGGGGCTTGCCGACCATTGCGTGGTCGAAACCAACCACACCGGCCTGCTGTTTTCGCCCGAAGTGGCGCAGCTGACTGCCGGTTTCCTGCGCCACGGGCGTTTTTCGCCACCGCAGCCGCGTTGAGACGCCGCACCCCGCGATCCGGCACACAGGTTCAATTCAGGTAAAATTCCCGGCTTGTCCAACCGCCGTCGTGCAGGAATCGTCATGGGTAGAGGTCCGTCCATCGAAGGTCGCAAGAACGCCGAAGACGCCAAGCGCGCCAAGGTGTTCACCAAGCTGATCCGCGAAATCACCGTCGCCACCCGCGCCGGAGTGGCAGACCCTGGCGGCAACCCGCGCCTGCGCGCGGCGATCGACAAGGCCTTGTCAGCCAACATGACCAAGGACACCATCGAGCGCGCGATCAAGCGCGGCTCCGGTGCCGATGGCGGCGCCGACATGCAGGAACTGCGCTACGAGGGCTACGGCCCGGCAGGCACCGCGCTGATCATCGAAAGCTTCACCGACAACCCCACCCGCACCGTGGCCGACGTGCGCTATGCGCTGACCAAGCACGGCGGCAACCTGGGCACCAGCGGTTCGGTGGCGTTCCAGTTCACCCGTTGCGGCGAGCTGGTGTTTGCCACCGGCGGCGACGAGGCGGCCGAGGAGAAGGTGCTGGAGGCAGCACTGGAAGCCGGCGCCGATGACGTGGTCAACGAGCACGGCGAAAGCACCGTGCTGTGCGCGCCGGAAAACTTCGAGGCGGTGCAGCAGGCGCTGGTCGACGCGGGGCTGAGCGCGCTGCACGCCGGCGTGGTGATGCGTCCCAACAACCGCGTCGAGGTGCCGGAAGAGGCGCTGGAACAGCTGATGGACCTGCTCGAGAAGCTGGACTCGCTGGACGATGTGAGCGAGGTGTCCCACAACGCCCTGCTGCCGACGTGAAGCAGGGAATGGGGAATCGGGCATAGGGAATGGACAGGACCGCGCAGTCCCGGGTGATCTTCATCCGCGGCCGAGCTCAATCATGAGCAAGGCCTCCGTCGCTGGGTGCGCAGCTTCCGATTCCCGACTCCCGATTCCCGATTCCCGTGCCGTGCGCATCATCGGCATCGATCCGGGCAGCCAGCGCACCGGCGTGGGCATCATCGACGTGGATGACACGGGCAAGCTGAGCCATGTGTTCCATGGTGCGCTTGCCGTGGCGGGCGAGGCGACCTTCCCGCTGCGGCTCAAACGCATCTTTGACGAGCTGTGTGACATCATCGCCACGCATCGGCCGGCCGAATGCGGGATCGAGCGCGTGTTCATGGCGCGCAACCCCGACTCGGCATTGAAGCTGGGCCAGGCGCGTGGCGCCGCCATTTGCGCAGTGGTCAGTCAGGGGATCGTGGTGCACGAATACGCGGCAACCGAAGTGAAGCAATCCGTGGTCGGCAGTGGCCGCGGCGACAAGACCCAGGTGCAGCACATGATCGGCGTCCTGCTTGGCCTGAAAGGTCCGCTGCAGGCTGACGCCGCCGATGCGCTGGCGATCGCCGTGACCCATGCGCATACCCGCGCCAGCCTGGCCCGGGTCGGCATTCCGCGCACCGCCTGGAGGCGACGCCGATGAAGGCGTCGCGGATGAAGAAGACCGCGAGGCGGCGCCGGTGATCGGGCGGCTGCGCGGCACCCTGATCGGCAAGCAGCCGCCGTCGTTGCTGGTCGACGTGGGCGGGATCGGCTACGACGTCGAGGCGCCGATGTCGACCATCTACGACCTGCCGGGCCTGGGCAAGGAAGTGGTGTTGCTGATCCATCATGCGGTGAAGGAAGACGGCATCACTCTTTATGGCTTCCTGCACGAGACCGAGCGCGCGCTGTTCCGCAACCTGCTCAAGGTCAGCGGCATCGGCGCGAAGATCGCCTTGTCCGTGTTGTCCGGCGTGTCCACCGACCACTTCGCGCGGCTGGTGCAGGCCGGCGACGTGGTGGCGCTGACCAAGATTCCCGGCATCGGCAAGAAGACCGCCGAACGCATCGTGGTGGAACTGCGCGACCGGCTCGACGGCGTGGCCGGCGTTCCCGGCGTGCCGTCGCAGCGGGCCAGCGCGCCACTCGATGCGGCCGGCGAGGCGACCGTGGCGCTGCAGCAGCTGGGCTACAAGCCAGCCGAAGTCAGCCGCCTGGTGCAGAAAGTGGCCGCGGAAGGCGATACGGCCGAAGCCATCATCCGCAAGGCGCTGCGCGCCGCTCTGGGCAGCTAGCTCGCCAGGACTTCAATGAATACACAAGCAGACAACCCGGCCCAGCCATCGGCCCACGGTGACACCGCCCACGTGCGTGGCGCCAAGTCGACGCTGATCCTCGGCGCGATCGGCGTGGTGTTCGGCGACATCGGCACCAGCCCGCTGTACACCATGCACGAGACCTTCCTGCCCGAGCACGGCCTGCATCCCCGGCCGAGCACGGTGCTGGGCATCCTGTCGCTGGTGACCTGGTCGCTGATCATGGTGGTGGCGGTGAAGTACGTCAGCCTGGTCATGCGAGCGGACAACAAGGGCGAGGGCGGCATCATGGCGCTGATGACGCTGGCGCAGCGTGCCAGCGGCAAGTCCGTGGCCACGCGTCGGGCGGTGATGCTGATGGCCTTGCTGGGGGCGGCGCTGTTCTTCGGCGATGGCGTGATCACGCCATCCATTACCGTGTTGTCCGCGATCGAGGGCCTGCAGGTGGCCGCGCCGTCGCTGTCGCATTACGTGGTGCCGGTGACGGTGGCGGTGCTGGTGGGCCTGTTCTGGCTGCAGCGGCATGGTACGGCCAAGGTCGGCGCGATCTTCGGGCCGGTGATGGTGGTGTGGTTCCTGGCACTGGGGGTAATCGGCGTATGGAACATCATCCAGGCACCGGAAGTGCTGCGTGCACTGAATCCATGGCATGCGGTGCAGTTCTTCATGACCCATGGCAAGACCTCGATCCTGGCGCTGGGTTCGGTGGTGCTGTGCGTGACCGGCGCCGAGGCGCTGTATACCGACATGGGCCACTTCGGCCGGGTGCCGATCCGCGCCGCGTGGTTCTTCTTCGTGATGCCGGCGCTGCTGCTGAATTACTACGGCCAGGGCGGCCTGCTGCTGGTGCATCCGGAGACCATCGCCAACCCGTTCTATCACTCGGTGCCGGAGTGGGCGCTGTATCCGATGATCGCGCTGGCCACGATGGCGGCGGTGATCGCTTCGCAGGCGGTGATCTCCGGCGCTTTCACCGTGTGTCGGCAGGCGATCCAGCTCGGCTTCCTGCCCCGCATGCAGGTGGTGCACACCTCGCGCGAGGCGATCGGGCAGGTCTTCCTGCCGTGGATCAACCGCGCGCTGATGGTGGCGGTGATCGCCACCGTGGTCGGTTTCGGCTCGTCCAACGCGCTGGCCGGCGCCTATGGCATCGCCGTGACCGGCACGATGGCGATCGACACGGTCCTGGTGATGATCGTGGCCCGCCGCATGTGGCAGTGGAGCCGTCTGCTGGTGATCGGCCTGGGCGTGATCCTGCTGGCGATCGACCTCAGCTACTTCGGCGCCAATACGCTGAAGATCCTGCAGGGCGGCTGGTTCCCGCTGGTGCTGGGCCTGCTGATGTTCGCGGTGATGACCACCTGGCGCCGCGGTCGCGAGCTGGTGGTGCGCGAGATCAAGCAGGGCGGCCTGGCGCTGGCGCCGTTCATCGAGAACATGGCTGCGCATCCGCCATTGCGCGTGCCCGGCACGGCGGTGTTCCTCACCGCCAACCTCAGTGCGGTGCCGCATGCCCTGCTGCACAACCTGAAGCACAACAAGGTGCTGCACGAGCGCAACGTGCTGCTCACCGTCGGCATCCTGGAAACGCCGGTGGCCGAGGCCGATGAGCGCATCCAGCTCACCGCGCTGTCGTCCGGCAGCGACGACTTCTACGCGCTGGAGCTGCGCTTCGGCTTCGCCGAGGACCCGAACATCCCGCAGGCGCTGTCCCAGTGTTCACGCGAAGGACTCGCCTTCGACATGATGGACACCACCTTCTTCCTGTCCCGCGAGAGCATCGTGGCGGACGAGCGTCGTCCCGGCATGGCGCTGTGGCGCGACAAGCTGTTCGCCTTCATGTCGCGCAACGCGTTGCCCGCCACCGCGTTCTTCCAGATCCCCGGCAACCGGCTGATCGAGCTGGGGGCGCAGGTGGAGATCTGATCCGCGCGGCGGATCGGATCTCCACCGCGGCCCACGGATGGGCCGCTCCAATGCCGATCGTTTTGGCGATCGGCATTCGAAGCAGGGTCGGGCAACGCCCGATCCTGCGAGCCGGGAAAGTGCAGGAAATCACTTTCCCGGCATGAAGGGCTGCCTTTGCCGGTGATTCCCGCTCCGTTTCATCCGCCTGCCATAATGCAGGCATGACCGAAGCCCGCATCATCACCGCCGCCGCCCAGCTCGACGACGAGGCGCTGGAAGCCACCATCCGGCCGAAACGCCTGACCGAATACCTCGGCCAGCAGGCGGTGCGCGAACAGCTGTCGATCTACATCGAGGCGGCCAGGAAGCGGGGCGGGGCGCTGGACCACGTGCTGATCTTCGGCCCCCCCGGCCTGGGCAAGACCACGCTGAGCCACGTGATCGCCAACGAGCTCGGCGTCAACGTGCGTTCCACCTCAGGCCCGGTGCTGGAACGCGCCGGCGACCTCGCCGCGCTGCTGACCAACCTGGAGGCGAACGACGTGCTGTTCGTCGACGAGATCCACCGGCTGTCGCCGGTGGTCGAGGAAGTGCTGTACCCGGCGATGGAAGACTTCCAGATCGACATCATGATCGGCGAGGGCCCGGCCGCCCGTTCGATCAAGCTGGACCTGCCGCCGTTCACCCTGATCGGCGCGACCACCCGCGCCGGCATGCTCACCGCGCCCTTGCGCGACCGTTTCGGCATCGTGCAGCGGCTGGAGTTCTACACCACCGACGAGCTCACCGCGATCGTGCGCCGGGCGGCGAGGATCCTCGGCATCAGCTGCGCGCCGGAAGGGGCGCAGGAAATCGCCCGCCGTTCGCGCGGCACGCCGCGCATCGCCAACCGCCTGCTGCGCCGGGTGCGCGATTACGCCGAGGTGCGCGCCGGTGGCGAGATCACCCTGGCTGCGGCGCAGGCGGCGCTGGACATGCTGAAGATCGACCCGCAGGGGTTCGACGAACTGGACCGGCGCCTGCTCGGCCTGATCATCGAGAATTTCGACGGCGGTCCGGTCGGCGTGGAGTCGCTGGCCGCCGCGCTGAGCGAGGACCGCGGCACGCTGGAAGACGTGGTCGAGCCGTACCTGATCCAGCAGGGTTATCTGGTGCGCACCGCCCGCGGCCGCATGGTCAGCGCGAAGGGCTGGCGTCACCTGGGGCTGACCCCGCCGCCGCGCCAGGCGCAGGCGGCCGACCTGTTCGATGCGGGGGCCGGCGATGTCTGAGCCGGCCGCGCAACTGCCTTTCAGCTGGAAGGTCAGGGTCTACTGGGAAGACACCGACGCCGGCGGCGTGGTCTACCACGCCGGCTACCTGCGTTTCATGGAACGTGCCCGCAGCGAGTGGATGCGTGCGCTGGGCGTGGACCAGCTGGCGTACAAGCAGGCCACCGGGCTGGCCTTCATGGTGCGCGACATGCACATCGACTTTCTCAAGCCAGCCCTGCTGGATGATGAACTGACGGTAACGGTGGACGTCAAAGAACGGCGCGCTGCCAGTATCCTGTTCACCCAGACGATCATGAAGGCGGACGGCAGTTGCCTGATCCGCGCCAGCGTGCGGGTGGCCTGCGTCGATCTCCAGCGCATGCGGCCGGCTCCGATTCCGGCCGACCTGATTCCTCAAGAATAACCAAGCCGAACCGGCGGAGTACCTGCAAGCAATGAACGGTGGACTGAACATTTTCACGCTGATCGCGGATTCGAGCCTGCCGGTGAAACTGGTGCTGCTGGTATTGCTGGTGTTCTCGTTCCTGTCCTGGGTCATCATCGTGCGCAAGTATTCGCAGACCAAGGCGGCGATGGAGAACGCCGAGGAATTCGAGGAGCGCTTCTGGTCCGGCGGCGACCTGGCCCAGCTGTTCCGCGAGGTCAGCAGTCGCCAGGGCGGCACCGGCGGCATCGAGAACATCTTCGAGTCCGGCTTCCGCGAGTTCGCCCGCCAGCGCCAGCGCAAGACTCATGACACGCGCAGCGTGATCGAGGGTTCCGAGCGCGCCATGCAGGTCGCCGGCACGCGCGAGATCGGCCTGCTCGAACGCAACCTGGAATTCCTCGCCAACGTCGGCTCGATCAGCCCGTACGTGGGCCTGTTCGGCACGGTGTGGGGCATCATGGGTGCGTTCCAGGGCTTGGGCGAGATGAAGGACGTCACCATCGCGGTGGTCGCCCCGCACATCTCCGAGGCGCTGATCGCCACCGCCATGGGCCTGTTCGCCGCGATCCCGGCGCAGTGGGCGTACAACCGCTACGCCACCAAGGTCGAGCGCATCGCCTCGCGCTACGACGTGTTCCAGGAGGAGTTCTCCTCCGTGCTGCAGCGGCAGATCCAGACCGACGACGTCGCCTGAGCGGAGAGCACTCATGCGAACCTCCGGCCGTCAGCGGCGCTACAAGCTCAAATCCGAAATCAACGTGGTGCCCTACATCGACGTGATGCTGGTGCTGCTGATCATCTTCATGGTCACCACGCCGATGATGAAGTCCAACGTGGACGTGAACCTGCCGCAGGCCGACGCCAAGTCGCTGCAGCAGAAGAAGGACCCGGTCATCGTCACGGTGAAGCAGGACGGCCAACTGTTCCTGACCCTGCCCGGCGCCGAGAAGGAGCTGCTCGACGCGGCGGCGCTGCAGACCAAGGTCGGCGCGTTCGTGCGCACCAATCCGGACGTCAACGTGCTGGTGGCCGGCGACGACCAGGGGCACTACGGCGGCGTGGTCCAGGTGCTGGCCGACCTGCAGCAGGCCGGCGTCTCCAAGGTCGGCCTGATGGCCCAGCCGGTGCAGGGCAAGAGCACGTCCGATGGACGAAAGTAAGGCGACGCCGAAGGCGGTCGTAGTCTCCGCCATCCTGCACATCGGCATCGTGGGGTTTCTGTTCCTCGCGGTCCTGCCGTGCTCCAGTTACGAGAATTTCTTCAACGCGCTGCATCTGCCGGCGTGGATGAACCCGATTGCCTGCGCCAAGCCGCTGGAGCTGCAGGGGCCGATCATCGAGGCGACCCTGATCGGGCGCACCGGCAGCCCGCCACCGAAGGCGGTCAAGGCCAAGCCTGTGCCCGATTCCACCCCGCCGCCGCCGACCATCCCGCCGCCGACCCCGCCACCGCCGGTGACCCCGCCGGTAAGCCAGCTGCCGCCGCCGCCCAAGCATGTCGACGTCAAGGACCAGGAACGCGTGGTCGAGGACGCCGCCAAGCAGGCCGAAGACGCCAGGCAGTTGCAGGAAGAAAAGGAGCGCCAGCGCCAGTCCGAGCTGGATGCCGAGGCGGCGAAGAAGAAGGCCGAGGAAAAGAAGAAGCTGGACGCGCTGTTCGCCAAGATGGATGCGGCTTCGGCCCAGACCAGGCAACTGGACAACAAGGCGAAGCAGGCGAAGCAGCAGCTGGAGGACCTCAAGAACGCCCAGGACGACGGTCAGCCCGACCTGCCGGCCGCCGACCAGCGCCAGACCGGCAACAACAGCCCGAACAGCAACCTGGCCGACGAATACGCCGCGGCCATTCAGAATGCGGTCACGCCCAATTGGTTAAGGCCGGATAACATAGCGGCGCTCCCCTGTCAGGTTCACATCGTGCAATCGCCCGGTGGCGACGTGATGAGTGCGACCGTCGATTCCAGCTGCCCGTACGACGACGCAGGTCGGCGTTCGGTCGAAAATGCGGTGCTGCGCACCAAGACCCTGCCGTACAAGGGTTTTGAAAGCGTGTTCCAACGCAACCTTACCTTCACATTCAGGCCGCAATGATCAAGCCCATGCGCAAATTCAGCTCAAGCTTCGCCATCGTCCTGCTGGCCGCCGTGGCCTTGTTCGCCGGTCCTGCCGCGGCCCAGTCGCTGAATGTGGACATCGTCGGTGGCGTCAAGACCGCCACCCCGATCGTGGTCGTGCCGTTTGCCCAGGCCGGCGGCGCCCCGCTGTCGACCGATGTCGCCGACGTGATGCGCAACGATTTCAACCGCTCGGGCAAGTTCCGTTCGCTGGCCAAGAGCGACATCGTGGAGTTCCCTTCGAAGGGAGCCGACATCAAGTTCCCGACCTGGCGCCTGCTCAAGCAGGACTACATCGTGGTCGGCAGCATCCGGGACGCCGGCAACGGCATGGTCCAGGTCGAATACGAGCTGTGGGACGTCAACAAGCAGCAGAGCCTGCTGCACCAGCAGATGCCGCCGGCGCCCGCCGGTGACCTGCGCAGCGTGGCGCACCAGATCGCCGACGTGATCTACGAGAAGATCACCGGCGTGCGTGGCGCCTTCTGGACCCGCATCGCCTATATCACGGCCGTCGGCCTGGGCAACAACACGACGTATTCGCTGCTGGTGGCCGACTCGGACGGCTACAACCCGCAGGTGGTGGCGCGTTCGCGCGAGTCGCTGCTGTCGCCGGCCTGGTCGCCGGACGGCAAGAAGCTGGCCTATGTGTCGTTCGAGAGCGGCAATTCGAACATCTACGTGCAGGACATCACCACCGGCTCGCGCCAGCTGGTGGAGTCGCACCCGCGCGGCATCAATGGTGCGCCGGCGTGGTCGCCGGACGGCAGCAAGCTGGCGGTGGCCCTTTCCTACGTGGGCAACCTCGAGCTGTTCGTGCTGGATCTGGGCAGCCGCCATGAGACCCGGTTGACCAACAGCCTGTCGATCGACACCGAGCCGGTCTGGTCGGCGGACGGCCAGAGCATCTATTTCACCTCCGACCGTTCCGGCCGGCCGCAGATCTACCAGGTCCCGGCCAGCGGCGGATCGCCGCAGCGGATCAGTTTCCAGGGCCAGAACAACGCGAACGCCTCGGTGAGCTACGACGGCAAGCAGATCGCGATGGTGCAGGGCAATGGGAACGTGTATCGTATTGCCATCATGGACCGCAGCCTGGGTGACCAGGTGCGATTCCTCTCGCCGGGCCCGATTGACGAGTCCCCGAGTTTTGCTCCGAATGCCAGCATGCTGCTCTATGCCGCTACCGAAGGACGTCGCGGCGTGCTGTACGCCGTATCGGCCGACGGTCAGGTTCGCCAGCGCCTCGTACTTTCCGATGGCGACGTGCGCGAACCGGCCTGGGGGCCATACCGGCAACGATGATATTTTCATGCTGCTGCGCGAAAGTGCGGCAGCATGATGCCCAGGGATTGGGCCCGAACAGCGCCGGCAAGGCGCGTTTCGGTTTCCGGTGACGGCGCTTGTCGCGTCGAGAGCCAGTCAGGTGGATGGTGCAGGCTCACGCACCATCGATCTTTCAAGTGTCAAAATAACAGCCGGTCAACCGGCGTCAGCTGTCCCGCAATTCCCATCGTCATTGTTTGTCGGAACTCAACCCGTAAGGAACGTCACCATGAATAAGACCGTTCGCGTCGCCCTGGTTGCCCTGCTCTGCGTAGGCGCGGCCGCTTGCTCCAAGAAGCAGGAAGTCAAACCGCAGCCGGCTCCGGAGCAGGCTGCTCCCGCGCAGGCGCCCGTCTCTGACGGCAAGTACACCCCTGCCGATCTCGATACCGATGCCTGCCTGCGTCAGCGCGTCGTGTACTTCGACTTCGACAAGACCGAGATCAAGCCGGAATTCCAGCAGATCATGGCGTGCCACGCCAAGTACCTGCAGGATCGCCCGATGTCGCACATCCGTCTGGAAGGCAACACCGACGAGCGCGGCACCCGCGAGTACAACCTCGGCCTCGGCGAGCGTCGTGGCAATGCCGTTTCCGACGCGCTGCAGGCCAATGGCGGCCAGGCCAGCCAGCTGGAAGTGATCAGCTATGGCAAGGAAAAGCCGGTTTGCCGTGAGCACAACGAGGATTGCTGGAGCAAGAATCGTCGCGTCGAGATCGTCTACACGGCGCAGTAATGATGAAGCGACTGGCTAACAGCTTTGCAGCCAGGATCAGCACGGCGGGCGCCATCGCGTCCGCCGTGCTGTTCGCGTTCCCGGCTTTCGCGCAGGACTCCCGGTTGAGCCTCGCCGATCGTGTCGCGCGGCTGGAACAGCAGGCACAGAACAAGGACCAGTCCGGCACGGGCATGGTCAACCAGATGCAGCAGTTGCAGGCCCAGGTGCAGCAACTGCAGGGTCAGGTCGAGGAACTGCAGCACCAGCTGCAGACGCTCGACGACAAGAACAAGGCCCAGTACACCGATCTCGATGCCCGGCTCGGGCGTCTGGAATCGGGCGGTGCGGGCGCGGCGCCCGGCGCCGGCAATCCGCCAGCGGCGGCCGCGGGCAGCCCCGCTGCTGGCGCCAATGCGAATGTGCCGGCAGCAGCGGCCGCCGGCAACGCTCCGGCGCCCGCAGCCAGCGCGGCTGTCGCCGCGGGCGATCCCGCGGCGGCGCAGGCGGCCTACGACGTGGCGTTCAAGGCGATCCGCGGCGGCAATTACGTGGAAGCCTCGCGCGAGTTCCGCAGCTTCATCCAGCAGTTCCCGAATCATCCGCTGGTTCCCAACGCCTGGTACTGGCTGGGCGAGTCGTACTACGCCACCACCAACTACCCGGTGGCGCTGGAGTCGTTCCAGCAGTTGCTGAGCCAGTTCCCGCAGAGTGACAAGGCGCCCGACGCCCTGCTCAAGGTGGGTTACAGCCAGCTCGAGCTGAAGAAGAGCGCCGAGGCCAGGGCCACGCTGACCCAGGTCACCACGAAGTACCCGGGCTCCAAGGCGGCCAGCCTGGCACAGGAACGCCTGCAGCGCCTGCAACTGCAGTCGGGCAACTGAGTCCCGCGGCGATGAGCGGCCATGACGCGCAGCAGGCGTCGGCGACGCCTGCCGCAGCCGTTCCCGAGCGGCTGCGCATTACCGAGATCTTCCACTCGATCCAGGGTGAAGCCGACGCGATCGGCTGGCGCACCGTGTTCGTGCGCCTCACCGGCTGCCCGCTGCGCTGCGTCTGGTGCGACACCGAATATTCGTTCCACGGCGGCGACTGGCACGGCATCGACGAGATCCTGGCCGAAGTCGCCTCGCATGGCGCGCGGCATGTCTGCGTCACCGGCGGCGAGCCGCTGGCGCAGAAGCGCTGCCTGATCCTGCTGCAGCGCCTGTGCGATGCCGGCTACGAGGTGTCGCTGGAGACCTCGGGCGCGCTGGACGTTTCCGCCGTCGATCCCCGCGTGCGCAAGGTGATGGACCTGAAGGCACCCGGCTCGGGCGAAAGCGCGCGCAACCTGTGGTCGAACCTCGATCACCTGCTGCCGCACGACCAGATCAAGATCGTCATCGCCAGTCGTGAAGACTACGAGTGGTCATGCGCCATGCTGGCCGAGCACCGCCTGGCCGATCGCTGCATGGTGCTGTTCTCGCCGGTCTGGGGCAAGGTCGAGCCGCGCGAACTGGCTGAGTGGATCATCGCCGACAGGCTGCCGGTGCGCTTCCAGTTGCAGCTGCACAAGCTGCTGTGGAATGACGCCGCCGGGAGATAGTTTGCTGCGCCCGCCCGGGGCGCGGGAAGGGGACGGCCATCGGTGGCCGGACCCTGCAACGAACATCGCGCGCCGGCCTGTGTTGCCGGTGGCGCTTTCCGGCCGGTGACCGGTCGCACTCCGTGGATGCAAAACATGTCTGAACATTCCCCCCGCAAGGCCGTCGTACTCGTTTCCGGCGGCATGGATTCGGCGGTCGTCATCGCCATGGCTCGTGAACAGGGCTATCAGGTGCACGCGCTGAGCGTCTCCTATGGCCAGCGCCATCATTCGGAACTGGCGGCGTCCGACCGCGTGTCCAGCATGCTGGGTGCGGTCGAGCACAAGACGGTGGGCATCGACCTGCGCAGCATCGGCGGTTCGGCGCTGACCGCCGACATCGACGTGCCGCTGGATGCGGCGGATGCCAGCGCCATCCCGGTCACCTACGTGCCGGCGCGCAACACCATCATGCTGTCGATTGCGCTGGGCTGGGCCGAGGTGCTGGGCTCCAGTGACATCTGGTGCGGCGTCAACGCGGTCGACTATTCGGGTTACCCCGATTGCCGCCCGGCCTTCATCGACGCTTTCGAACAGCTGGCCAATCTGGCGACCAAGGCCGGCGTCGAGGGCGCCGGTATCCGTGTCCACGCGCCGCTGATGCGCATGAGCAAGGCCGACATCGCCCGCGAAGGGCAGCGCCTGGGCGTGGATTTTTCCGCCACGGTCAGCTGCTACCAGGCCGACGACGACGGTCGCGCCTGCGGACACTGCGACGCTTGCCGCCTGCGCGCCCAGGGCTTTCGCGAGGCCGGGCTGGCCGATCCCACGCGTTATGCGTGATCCGGCCGCGGGGCGCTTGCTTGTGCCCTTGCCACGCAGCCCGTAAAATTGATCGCTTGAGTTTTCAACGAGGGGTCGTTAGCTCAGTTGGTAGAGCACTGGACTTTTAATCCATTGGTCCCGGGTTCGAATCCCGGACGACCCACCAGTTTTCAGAGCGCCCGTCCGGGCGCTCTTTTTTTGCGTCCAGCCCGCAATCACCGGCCGGCGCGGCTGCTGGTCCACGCCGACATCATCGCGCTGCGCAACTGGGGTGGCGACACGGGCTTGTACAGCAGCGGAATGTTCGCCGCGATGATCTCGCGCAGATGGTCGACGCGGGTCTCGCCGGTGACCAGCAGTCGCGCGAACGGCGTGTCGCCGTCGCGCTGGTAGTGCTGATCGAGCGCGGCGAACAGTTCCATGCCGCGGGTGCCGCCGCGCAACTGCAGGTCGCTGATCACGATGTCCGGCGGACCGGGCCAGTTCTCGACGGCCTCCATCGCCTGCAGGCGATCCTCGGCCACCTCCACCTCGCAGCCCCAGCTGCGCAGCAGGAAACGCACCCCGGAGAGAATGGCCGGGTCGTCGTCCACCACCAGCACCCGCTTGCCGCTGAGGTCGACCGGCGTCTCCTGGGGCGCCAGCGATTCATCGGGGCTGGCGTCGGCGGTCGGCAGGCGGAAGTGGAATACGCTGCCGCGACCGAGCCGGGACTTCACCTGCACTTCGGTGTCGAGCCGCTCCGCCAGTCGCTGCACCGTGGCCAGCCCCAGTCCGAGGCCCGATTGCGAGCCATCGTCCAGCCCGGCGTCGGCACGGTCGTCGATGCGGTAGAACTCGTCGAACACGTTGGGCAGGTGTTCCGGCGCGATGCCGCTGCCGGTGTCCCAGACCTCGATGCGGATCAGCCCGTCCCCGCACCGCCGGGCACCGAGCAGCGCGCCGCCATGATGGGTGAAGCGCAGCGCATTGCTGACCAGGTTGTTGAGGATGCGGCTCAGCATGGTGCGGTCGCTGCGTACCCACAGCCGGGTCGGGTGGATGAGCAACTGCAACTCGCGCTGCTCGGCGACCATGTCGAAGTTGCGAGTGACTTCGGCAAAGACCTGGGCCAGCGGGAACTCGCTGATCTCGACCTGCACCGCCCCGGTCTCCAGCCGCGACAGGTCGAGCAGTTCGTTGAACAGATGGTCGAGCGACTGCACGCATTCCTGGATGTGGGCGATGCGGTCCAGCTGTTCCGGCCGGCTCTCGTCGACGCTCAGCGCGGAGGAAAACAGCGTCAGCGCGTAGAGCGGCTGGCGCAGGTCATGCGAGGCTGCGGCCAGAAAGCGCGACCGGGCCAGGCTGGCGGCTTCGAGCGCGGCATTCTTGTGCGCCAGCTCCCGCGTCGCCTGTTCGATCTGCTGGCGCATGCCGCTCTGTATGTCATGCAGCGCGGCGGCGGCATGGTTGAAACCCTGTTGCAGTTCGCCGATTTCCGTGCGGTCGGTCACCGGCACCTCGACCGGCCGATCGCCGATCCCCAGCTGATGCACGGCGCCGGCAAGGTGGCGCAATGGCGCACTGATCCAGCGCGCCGCCTGCCACGCGAGTACCCCGGCGAGCAGCAGGCTGACCAGCAGCGCGATCAGTGCGTGGCGCAGGCTGGCGCGCTGCATGGCGATGGCTTCATGCAGGCTGACGTCCACCCGCACCGAACCTTCGGCCACGCCGCCGGGCTGGTCGCGGTCGACCATCTCGCGCACCACGGTGAGGACCTCCGCCGGCTTGCGGTTGCCGTCGAGCTCGTTGTGGTCGGCGAGGATCTGGCCGGCGCCGCTACGTATCTGCACCCGGATGACATGCGGCAGGTCGCCCACCGAGTCGGCGATGCGGTTCAGCTCGCGCAGCTGCATGTTGCGCAACGGCTGCAGGCTGATCGAGGCGGCCTGGGTGGCGATGGCGTCGGCATTGCTGCGGGCCATCTCGCGCAGGTTGACCAGTTGGCGCTGGGCCAGGAAGGCCGCCAGCAGGGCGGCGGTGATCAGGGCGGGCATCAGGGCCACGAAGGCCATGCGCTGCATCAACGACCGGCGTTGCCACAGTCGTTTGGGCCAGGAGTCAGCCGCCATGTCCATCCGTCCCGTCTCCCATCGCGCGTCGCGGACCGATGGGCATTGATGCCGGGCCCGAGGTGCTGCCGGTTGTCCGGTGGTCACACTAGCGCGAAACGGCTCGGCTTGGCAGCTGCCGCGATCCGTTTCACTCCGGCGGGAATCGGCGCTGACGCCGGCGCCGGGTCATGCGTTCGATCAGCAGGGGCAGCAGGGCCAGCAGGGCGATCGCGCCCAGTGGCAACAGCACCCCGCGGTGCAGGAACAGGCCCAGCCCGAGGCTGTCGCTCTGGCTCATCGCGTCGCCAAGACCGGCGCCGATCGAGGTTTCGAAGATCAGCGCGACCGTGCCGCCCAGCCAGCTGGCGCCCAGGAACAGCCACAGCGGGCAGCGCAGCCAGGCCAGCGCCACCGTGACCGCGCCGAACGGCACGATCGGAATGAAGCGCAGGAACAGGGTGTAGCTGACCGGGTGCCGCTCGAAGCCATGGTGCAGCCGCGCCACGATGGCCGGCGGCTGGCGGCTGCCCGGGCCGAAGGCATAGCGGCTGGCCAGGAACAGGATCAGTGATCCCAGGGTCAGCCCCAGCGACGAATACAGCGTGGCGTCGAACACCCCGAAGGCGAAGCCGCCGGCCAGGATCACCACGATGGTGCCGGGGATGCCGGTGGCCACGGTCAGCGTCAGCAGTCCGGTGAAGGCCAGCCGGCTCAACCACGGGTGGTCATCGATCTGCGCATGCAGGCTGGCCTGGTTGGCCAGCAGCCGGTGCGGGGTCAACTGGTCCAGCGAGCCGGAGGCGAACAGCACGACGCCGGCCAGCACCAGCAGCACCAGCGGCAGCGTGGCGCGCCAGCGGCTCAATACGGCGTGCCGCTGGCGCCGTAAGTGGCCAGTACCGCACGGGCCTGGTCACGCAGGATGTCGCGCCGAACCGAGATGTTGCGGCGCTCGAGTTCGCCGATCCAGTCGGCCGGCAGCGGGCCTTCGTCGAAATCGGTCAGCTCTTCCACGTCTTCGGAACGCGCGCCGATCAGCAGTTCATCGATGCCGGCCCAGACGCTGGCGCCGTAGCACTGGCAGCACGGCTGCGAGCTGGTGGCCAGCACGTAGTGGCCGCCGTCCTCGTTCAGCCGGTGCCGGCTCAGCCGCTGCTGGGCGATCATGATCACCATCATTTCCGCGTGCGCCACCGAGCAGCTCTGCGGCACCACGCGGTTCACGCCCACGGCGACCAGCCGGCCGCTGTGGTTGTTGAACACGGCCGCTCCGAACGGACCGCCGCCGCCGCGCTCGACGTTCTGTCTCGACAGCTCGATCGCCAGCCCGACGCGTTCCTCGTCGCTCTGGTAACGCCGGTTGGCATCGGCCACGTCGCCGATCCACGGCGGCAGGGTCAGATGGATTTGCAGGGGCAACATGCGGTTCTCCGTTTACTGGCCAGCGGCCCTGGCCCAGACGTCGCGCAAGGTCACCGTGCGATTGAACACCGGAGCCTCGGCGCGATGGTCGACGCGGTCGGCCACGAAGTAGCCCAGGCGCTCGAACTGGAAGCGCTGTTCGGGTTCGACACGGGCCGCGGCCGGTTCCAGCCACGCCTGCACCACGCGCTTGGCGTCGGGGTTGATGTGATCCAGCCAGGTCTTGCCGTCTTCCTCGTTGTCGGGCGCGGGCACGCTGAACTGGCGGTCGTACAGGCGCACCTCGGTGGCCACCGCGTGCTTCGCGCTGACCCAGTGGATGGTGCCCTTCACCTTGCGGTCGGCGCCGGGCAGGCCGTGGCGGGTTTCCGGGTCCAGCGAGCCGTGCAGCTCGGTGACGTTGCCGTCGGCGTCCTTGACGATGTCGGTGCATTTCACGATGCCCACGCCGCGCAGGCGCACTTCGCCGTCGGGCTTCAGGCGATGGAAACCCTTCGGCGGCACCTCGGCGAAATCGTCGCGCTCGATCCACACCTCGCGGGAGAACGGCACCTCGCGGGTGCCGAAGCTCTCGTCCTTCGGATGGTTGGCGAAGCCCAGCGTTTCCTCGTGGCCTTCGGGCAGGTTGGTCAGCACCAGCTTCAGCGGGTCGAGCACTGCCATGCGTCGCGCCGCGGTGGCGTCCAGGTCCTCGCGGATGCAGCCTTCGAGCACGGCGTAGTCGATCACGCTGTTCTGCTTGCTCACGCCCAGCCGCTCGATCAGCAGGCGCAGTCCGGCCGGGGTGAAGCCGCGGCGGCGCAGTCCGCGCAAGGTGTTCATCCGCGGGTCGTCCCAGCCGTCGACGAAGCCGTCGCTGACCAGCTGGGCCAGCTTGCGCTTGCTGGTGATGCAGTAGCTGAGGTTGAGTCGGGAGAACTCGATCTGGCGCGGCTTGGCCGGCTGCGTGGGCATCCCCGCGGCGAGCAGCGGCTGCCACAGCTGCGGATGGTTCGGCAGGTCGACCTTGTCGACGAACCAGTCGTACAGCGGGCGGTGGTCCTCGAACTCCAGCGTGCACAGCGAGTGGGTGATGCCTTCCAGCGCGTCGGACAGGCAGTGCGCGTAGTCGTACATCGGGTAGATCGGCCACGCGTCGCCGGTGTTCTGGTGGGCGATCTTGCGCACCCGGTAGATCGCCGGGTCGCGCATGTTGATGTTGCCCGAGGCCATGTCGATCTTCGCGCGCAGGGTCTTGCTGCCGTCGGCGAATTCACCCGCGCGCATGCGCGCGAACAGGTCGAGGTTCTCTTCCACCGAGCGCTCGCGATACGGCGAATGGCGGCCCGGCTCGGTCAGCGTGCCGCGGTACGCGCGCATCTGCTCGGCGTCGAGGTCGTCGACATAGGCCACGCCGTCGGTGATCAGTTTGCACGCCGCCCGGTAGAACACCTCGAAGTAGTCCGAGGCGTGGCGCAGCTCGTGCCATTCGAAGCCGAGCCAGCGCACGTCGTCCTTGATGCCCTCGACGAATTCGGGGTCTTCCTTGCCCGGGTTGGTGTCGTCCAGGCGCAGGTTGCACCAGCCGCCGAATTCCTTCGCGATGCCGAAGCTGAGGCAGATCGCCTTGGCGTGACCGATGTGCAGGTAGCCGTTCGGCTCCGGCGGAAAGCGGGTGTGGATCGCCGAGTGCTTGCCCGAAGCGAGGTCGTCGCGCACGATCTGCCGGATGAAATCCTGGGGTGCCGCGGCCGGCGGCTGGGCGGGTGCGGCGGCGGGCTGATCGGTCGACATCGGGCTGTGGCTCACGGACGGTGGTGGAAACGTGCAAGTTTACCCTGTCACCGTGATCGGGGCAGGGCGACCGGCTTGCCCCGCGCTGCCGTGCGGGTTAGCGTGCGCCCATGCACATCGTGTATCGCGCCGAGAACCTGTTCGATGCCCATCTGGTCAAGGATGCGCTGGAAGGCGGCGGCATCCCCGCGTTCATCGCCGGCGAGTACCTGACCGGCGCGGTGGGCCAATTGCCGGCGATGGACTACATCGCGGTGATGGTGCCCGAGGCCGCGCTGGCCGACGGCCAGGCCATCGTGGCCGGGGTCGAGTTGCAGCTGAGCGAAGCGCGCGAAGCGATCCGCAACGACGAACTGCCTGGCGAGCCGCTGCCGCTGCCGTGCTGAGCGGCGCTTCACGACGTGGATTCCCGGGGAAACGACATGCATGAACTCGCCGCGCTGATTCGCGCCGTGCCCGACTTTCCGCGCGCCGGCGTGGTGTTCCGCGACGTGACGCCGCTGCTGGCCGACGCCGCAGGCTTCGCCCGCTGCATCGATGCGCTGGCCGAGCCATGGCTCGGCCACGGCGTGCAGGCGGTGTGCGGGATCGAGGCGCGCGGCTTCATCTTCGGCGCGGCGCTGGCGCACAAGCTGGGCGCGGGCTTCGTGCCCTTGCGCAAGCCCGGCAAGCTGCCGCCGCCGGTGATCGCGGTGGACTACCAACTGGAGTACGGCACGGATCGGCTGGAAGTGCAGCGCAACGCCATCCGCCCGGGCGAGCGCGTGCTGCTGGTCGACGACGTGCTGGCCACCGGCGGCACGCTGGCTGCGGCGCGGGTGCTGGTCGGGCAACTGGACGCCGAGCTGGTCGGCGCCAGCGTGGTGATCGAACTGGACGCGCTGCGCGGGCGCGAGCGCTGGCCCGGCGGCAAGCCGCTGCACGGCCTGCTGCACTACTGAGAGGTTGTGATTTTTTCAACCTCTCAGGTCGGCCAAGGACGGCCGAGCATGAAGCGGTCACGCAAGTGACTGTTTCATGTGAGCGAGTCCGGACATGCGCCGGACTCGCGATGGAAGAAAACCACAGGAAGTGGCTTTCTTCACAGGCTCTGAGTGATGGTCACGCCTTCGACGTAGATCAATTCGCAGGCGCCGCCACCGGTGTCGTCGCGGGTCATCGAGGTGTTCCAGTGCCAGCCGTCCGCCCGGGTGGCATCGACCAGGAAGCCCTCGATGTGCACCACCTGGCCCGGCCGGACCAACTCCAGCTGGCGCTTCACGTCCTCGTCGGCCGGGATCATGTGCATGTTGGCGCTGGAGGTTTCGATCTCGCGGCGCGGTATCGGGAAGTCCTTCACGTGCCAGTAGTAGAAGCGCCCGGACTGGCTGATGTCGATGCCGGCCAGCACGGTGCTGTCGGACATGCGGCCCCAGCCCAACGCCAGATCCAGCGGCACCAGGTCGCCATCGCGGGAGCCCGAATAGTCCTTGCGCGACAGCACCCGCGCGGTGATGTCGAAGTGGGCGCGCGTCTGCAGGTTGACGCCGTCGCGTTGCAGCTGTGCGCCGTGGTCGAGGTCGACCTGCTGCGGTGCGTCGGGAGCCAGCACGCCCGGCCCGGTTTCCACTGCCGCGTGCTGCCGGTGCGACAGCACGAACAGCAGGACCAGCAGCACCGCAGCGGCGATCAGCAGTTTGCGCATCGTCAGGGAGTATCCGTGGTCGGCCGGGCCGCTTGCAGGTGGATGATGGATGCCATCTCGCGTCCGGCGCGTTCGGGTCAGCCGGCGGAGGCTTTCGCCGCCGGCGGCGTCGCCACGGTGTGTGCGTCCAGCAGGTCGGCGGGCAGGTCGCGCAGCACGTCGGCGAGGCGCTTCAGGAAGGCGTCCATCGCCGAGCTCTTGCGCCAGACCATCGCGATGCGCCGGCTTGGCGGCGTTCCCCTGAACTCGATCAGGTGCAGGTTTTCCAGCGGCGCCACCGGCGGCTTCACCGCGGTCACCGGCAGCAAGGTGATGCCCACGTTGGCCGCCACCATCTGGCGCAGCGTTTCCAGGCTGGTGGCGCGGAAGCCGGAATGTTCGCCCGCGCCGGCCAGGTGGCAGACCTCCAGCGCCTGGTCGCGCAGGCAGTGGCCGTCCTCCAGCAGCAGCAGGTTCTGGTGGGTGAGGTCGGCCAGCTTCAGCTGGCCCTGCTTGTGCGCCAGCGGATGCGCCTCGGACACCGCCAGCAGGAACGGCTCCTCGAACAGGAATTCCTGATGCAGGCTGTCCTCGTGCAGCGGCAGGGCGAGGATGCCGGCGTCGAGTTTGCCCTCGTGCAACAGGCGCAGCACGGTCTCGGTCTTCTCCTCGACCAGCAGCAGTTCCAGTCGCGGAAACGCCTTGCGCACCAGCGGCAGCACATGCGGCAGCAGGTACGGTCCCAGCGTGGGGAAGATGCCCAGCCGCACCGTGCCGGATTCAGGGTCCAGCGTGCGCCGGGCCACGCCGCGGATCTGCTCGATCTCGTTGAGCACGTTGCGCGCGCGCATCGCAATGTCGCGGCCGACCTCGGTCAGCAGCACCTTGCGCGGCGTGCGCTCGACCAGCGGCACGCCCAGTTCGTCCTCCAGCTTCCTGATCTGGGTGGACAGGGTGGGCTGGCTGACGAAGCAGGCATTCGCGGCGCGCCCGAAATGACGGTGCTCGGCCAGGGCCACCAGGTATTGAAGGTCGCGCAGATTCATCGCTCATCCCGGTACGACAATAGCCAGAAGCTATGAGCGAGATGGTAACAATCAATTGGAGCAATGCAAGCGAGGTCGCTAAGCTGTGCGCCATTGATCCCGTGACAACCCGCGCGTCGGAGTCCCTCCCTCTCCCCCGCAGGCGCGCGGGCTTCCCCAACCGGCCATGAAGTCCTCTTCATCGCCGGTTTTTTTTGGCCCGTGCCCGGCCATGCCTTCTGGCACTGGGTCGAAGGTCATGCCGGCTCTAGCTTGGGGATTCTCCACAACCCAGGGAAACCAACATGCGCCGTCTCGTCCGCCCGCTCCTGCTTACCGCACTCGCCACCTGTTGCGGCGCCGCGTTTGCCGCCACCGCCGACCAGGCGCCGCAGGGTCGCCTGCCGGGCTGGGCGGTGCCGCAGTCGTACCAGCTGGCGTTCAAGGTCGATCCGGCGCAGCAGGACTTTTCCGGCACCACCACGATCAAGGTCAAGCTGACCCAGGCCTCCGACCACCTGTGGCTGGATGGCGCCGAGCTGAAGGTGTCGAAGGTGACGATCACCGACGCCGCCGGCAGGACGCACGCGGGCAAGTACGTCAACGTCGACCCGAAGGCGGGCGTGGTGCGGGTGGATTTCGGCAGCACGCTGAAGCCGCAGGACCTCACCGTGAAGTTCGAGTACAGCGCGCCGCTCAACCAGCAGCTGCAGGGCCTGTACAAGGTCACCGCCAAGGGCCAGCCGTATGCGATGACGCAGATGGAGCCGATCAGCGCGCGTTTCGCCTTCCCCGGTTTCGACGAGCCCGGCTTCAAGACCCCGTTCGACATCAGCATCACCGTGCCTGACCACGAGAACGTGGTGGCCAATACCAGGCAGGTGAAGGAGCAGCCGGCCGGCAAGGGCTGGAAGACCGTGACCTTCGCCCAGACGCTGCCGCTGCCGACCTACCTGGTCGCGTTCGCGGTCGGTCCGTGGGACATCGTGGACGGCCCGGACATCTCGCCCGACGCCTACCGCAGCGAGCCGCTGAAGCTGCGCGGCATCGCCGCCAAGGGTGAAGGCCATCGCATGGAACACGTGCTGGGCGAGACGCCGAGCATCATCCATGCACTGGAGAACTACTACGGCTTCGGCTATCCGTTCGGCAAGCTCGACCTGCTGGCGGCACCGGATTTCGAAGCCGGCGCGATGGAGAACCCGGGCCTGGTGACGTTCCGCGACTGGCTGCTGCTGCTGGACAAGGATTCCCCGGCCCGCAACGTGCAGGGCTCGTTCAACGTCAACGCGCATGAGCTGGCGCACCAGTGGACCGGCGACACGGTGACCACCGCGTGGTGGAACGACATCTGGCTCAACGAGGCGTTCGCGACCTGGATGCAGCAGAAGGTCACCATGCAGGTGCATCCGGAATACCGCGCCGACCTCGACCGCGTGCGCGGCGCGCAGGGCGCGATGAGCAACGACAGCCTGACCAGCGCCCGCAGCATCCGCCAGCCGATCTCCGGCAACGGCGACATCATGACCGCGTTCGACGGCATCACCTACCAGAAGGGTGCCAGCGTCATCGCCATGTTCGAGAACTACGTGGGCGAGAAGACCTACCAGAAGGGCATGCGCGCCTACATCCAGAGCCAGAAGTACGGCAACGCCACCGCCGATGATCTGGTCTCGGCGATCGCCACCGCGGCCGACAAGGGCGAGGCGTTCAAGCATGCGTTCAAGAGCTTCCTCGACCAGTCCGGCGTGCCCTACGTGGCCACGAAGCTGGAGCAGAAGGACGGCAAGACCGTGCTGCAGCTGAGCCAGAGCCGCTACCTGCCGCTGGGCAGCAGCGGCGACGCCAGGCGCATCTGGGGCGTGCCGGTGTGCGTGCGCTACGGCACCGACGCCCACGGCAAAAATGGAGCACCGTCCAGCAAGGTCGCCTGCGACATGCTCGACCAGGCCACCGGTTCGATGGAGCTGCCCGGCGCCAGCAAGCCGACCTGGGTGATGCCGAACGCGGACGCCAGCGGCTACTACCGCTTCAGCCTCGACAAGGACGGGCTCGATCGCCTGATCAAGCAGGTCGGCAAGCTCAGCGACGCCGAGCAGCTGGCCTACGCCGACGCGATCAACGCCAGCTTCCGTCGTGGCGATCTGGATGCCGGCCAGGTGCTGGCCGCCATGCAGCCGCTGACCGGTTCGAAGATCCGCGAAGTGGCCACCGTGCCACTGGACACGGCAGGCGGTCTCTACCATCGCATCGCCACCACCGATGCCCAGCGCGCCCGCCTGGCCGCATGGGCAAAGGCCGCCTACCTGCCGCGACTGGAGCAGCTCGGCTACCAGCGCAAGGCGGGCGAGCCGGAAGACGATTCGCTGATGCGCAGCAGCCTGGCCAGTTCGCTGGCGTTCGACTTCAAGCTGCCCGAAGTGCGTGCGGCCCTGCTCAAGCAGGGTGATGCGGCGTTGAAGCCGACGGCGGATGGCCACCTGAACCTGGCCGCGGCCGATCCCGACCTGCTTGGCGATGCGCTGGGCGTGGCGGTGCAGGAACACGGCAAGAGCGCGGTCGATGCACTGATCGCCGAGTTGCCGAAGACCAGCGACCCGGCGCTGCGCAACGGCATCCTCGGCGGCCTGGCCAGTGTGGAAGATCCGGCACTGGCCGAGCAGGTGCGCAACTTCGCGCTGACCAAGCCGGTCAAGGTCGGCGAGATGGGCATGCTGCTGCGCGGTGGTCGCGATACGCAGGCCCAGCGTGACGCGATGTGGAACTGGTTCACCGCTCACTACCAGCAGATCCTCGATCGCACCGGCAGCTTCTCCGGTGGTCGCCTGCCGTCGCTGGCCGCCGGTGGCGGCTGCTCCACCGCCGAGTACGATCGCCTGCAGGCGTTCTTCAAGACCCGCGAGAAGGACGCGGCCGGCATCGGTCGTGGCCTGGCGCAGACCGGCGAGTCGATCCAGCTGTGCAGTGCGCTGACGGCGAAGCAGGACCCGGCCAGCATCCTGCGCTAAGCGGCAACGAGGCATCCGCCGCCGGCACGGCATCGTGCCGGCGGCGCTTTTTTATCCGGGCGTGCGCGGGTCCTGCGGCAAGCTGGCTTCCATCCAGCCGTCGATGAACGCCTCGAGGGCCAGTCGCGCGGGCGGCACGATGCCGGCCTCGCGCACGAAGGCGGCGGCGGACTGGATCAGCAGTTGTCGCGACTGGCTGGAAGCCTGTCGTGCAGCGGCTTGTTGCTGGCGCAGTTGCACGATATGCGGCGACGGCTGTCCGGGCTTGGCGAACTTCTGGTGGCGACGCAATTCGTCGGCGACCTGCCCGGTGTCGAACGCTGCCTTCAGCACGGCCTTGCGTGCATGCAGCAGGCGAACCAGCTGGCTCGCCGCCGGTGAGGGCCGGGCATCGACGCCCGGGGTCCGCAGGATCGCGGCAAGTTCGGGCGAACAGGAGGCAGGGCAGCTTCCACCGGCGACGAATTGCTCCAGGTCGCGCAGAAAGGCAGCATGCTGGAACGGTTTCGGCGTGGCCATGACAAACCTTCGCTGGGGAAGCAGCGACCATACGTGCTTGCACCGCCATCCGCCACGCGTGCCCGCAACACATGCCCCATCCGCCGTATCCGTTCACACCCCGGGCGGCGGGACAGCGATAAAATTGCCACGTTGCACCGATGTGCGCCCGGGTCCTGTTCGGGGTCGGCGCCGTCCTTCATCCCACATCTCCATCGGCATCGCCTACAGGGGGCTTGATGATCGAGCTGGAAATCCAGGGGCTTTCGCAGAGTCGCGAAGGTCTGCTCATCGAAGTTGGCCGTTTCATTCTTGCCAGCGGTTTCACCTTGCAGCGCCAGCGTCTGGTGCAAGACCCCCATGGCACACTGTTGACGATGGTGGTGCGCGGCTCGCCGCGCAAGAAGCGCGAACTGGAAGCGGCGCTGGAAGGTTACGACCGCTTCGTCAGTTTCCGGATCACGCCGTTCGTGGAAGGCGAGGAGCAGCCGCATTTCGGCGCCACGGTGAAGCGGGCGACCTATCTGCCGCCGCCGGCACCCGAGCCGGTCACGCCTGTCGCGAAGGTGGCGGCGCCTGCACCGGCTCGCGTCGCTTCGCCTGCCGCATCGCCATCGAGAGATGTGCTGACGGACGAACCCTTCGCGGTGGCGCCGATCCTGGCCCGGCCCGCGAAGACCGAAGCCGTGCAGGCCGAAGCCGTGCAGACCGTTCCGGCAGCGCCGCCTGCGCCGCCGGAACCGGACTTCGAATTCATCCTGCCCACCACACGCGCGCCGGCGCCACCGCCTGCCGCCTCGGTGGAGGCGAACCCCTTCGTCGACGTGGTGGCGCTGGACGCGGACGAGGGCGCGGTCGACAAGGCGCTGCAGTCCATCGAGTACGACTACCCGAAACTCATGCCCAGGCTGCTGGCGTTGAGCGGTGCGGTGCCCGAGGGTGCACGCGAATCCTCGCTGGCGCTGGCCGGTCAGCGCGCCGGTGCATGGGTGTTCGCGCGGGAATACGCGCTGGATGGCGGCCTGGGCCTGGCCGATGCACTCGAGCGCATCGGCACGCCGGCCTTGCGTGCGCTGGTGGAAGTGGAGCAGCAGGGCGCTCAACTGCATATCCTCGACAGCCCGCTGTGCACGAACCAGGGCCATTCCGGCTGCAGCTTCTTCAGCGGATTCCTGGAAGGCTTGCTGGGACCGGTCATCGCGCCGGGAAGCCTGTCGATCTTTCCGGTGTGTTGCCGCAGCTACGGCGCGGACGAGTGCGTGCTGGCGATTTCGGACTGACGGGTTCGCCGGCCGCAGCCACGGACGGCTGAACGCAGGCATTTCAAAAACCGCTGGCTCGCGCGTCTCACAGGTCAACTCGGCATGACGAGGCGGACCGATGCGCATCGAACAAATCAGCAGGACGACCCGCTTGTGGATGGAGGCCGTGCGCAGTCGCTGGTCGCTGCGCCAGGCCTCCGGTGACGGGCGCTGGCAGCTCGCACTGCACATGACCAGCTGGTTGCGGCTGTGCGTCGGCCAGACCCGATGGCTGCACTCGCTGCATGCGCGCGAGGCGATGTGGCGGGCGGCCCAGGCCGATCCGCGGCTGTACGAGCGCTGGCACCGGCCCTACATCTCGACGCACTTCAGCGCCGCCGCACGCCGTCGCATCGTCAACGCGCACTACGATTTCGTGATGCGCCGGTTTCCCGCATGGCTGGCCGAACGCCTCGTGCTGGGCGGCGGCGCGCGCCTGACCACGCTGCGGCTGGAGGATGCGGCCGACGTGCATTTGCATCTGCGCAAGCCTTCGCGTGCCGACGCAGGCGAGCTGAGCCTGCTGCTGCTCAGCGACGACAAGGACGTGCTGGCCTCGTGCATCCTGACCTTCGACCGACGCGACAGCATCACCATCGGGGCGTTGCGGGGCGCGGGACCGCATGCGCCGTTCGAGGCGACGCGGGAATTCATCCGGGGCAGCCACGGCCTGCATCCGAAGGACCTGCTGATGTCGCTGGTGCGGGAGCTGGCGGCGCTGCACGGGCTGAAGCGGATTCGCGCCGTCACGGCGGCAGCCTGCGTCGGCCAGTCGGGTGCGGATGCCGACGGTGCGGACGTGGAAGCTGCCGCCAGCGGCGATGCGTTCTGGGAGGCACAGGGCGGCGTGAGCGCCGGCGCGGGCTGTCATGCGCTGCCGTTGTCGCTGATTCCCGCGCCGTGCGCCGAAGGCCCGCGCAGTCGCCGCGAAAGGCAGCAGCACAGCGAAGCCTTCCGCCGGAAGGCTGCCGAGGTCTTCGCGGCCGCGTTGCGGCGATCGACCGGAGCGCAGCCTGCCGCTGCGGAAACCGCGGTCCCGCGCGAAGGCGTGCCGACGCCGGCCCAGCGATTTCGCGGCGGCGAGAAACACCCCGCCGCTGCCGCCAGCCTGCTGGCTGCCGGTCCATGACGCGCGCGTGGCGGAAGCTAGAAGTGGAAGGTTCCGTTGAACAGGACCAGCCGGCCCTGGCGCACCGGCACGAAGGACGACTCGGCGTTGATCGCGTACAAGGTGCCTCCGAAAAGATTCTTCACGCCCAGGGTCAGCGTCCAGGGATCGGCATACCAGCTCAGGTTCGCCTCCGCGCTGAGCTGGCTCGGCATGCGAAAATAGCCGCCGTCCTCGGTGCGTCCACTGGTGCTGCTGCGCCCGAACACGCCGCCGGCCACGCCCCAGGATTGCAGGGCAGGGCGCTGGAAACGGTAGCTGGCCCAGGTGTTCCATTGGTGCCGCGGCGCGCCGTACGGAGCACTGCCGTCGTGGTTGCGGATGCGCGCGCCGGCATAGCTGGCCGAGACGTCCAGCCCCGGCAGGACCCGGCCGTCGAATTCGATTTCCACGCCGGTGTTGGTCTGGCCCGGACCCGGCACGGCAAAATGCGGCGCCTCCGGCGCTACCTGGCTGATGCTGTGGTCCAGCCGGATGCGGTACCAGGCCAGCGTCAGCCTGGCGCGCTGGTCGAACAGGCCGACCTTGCTGCCCAGCTCGAGCTGGTGCGACACCGATGGCGGCAGCGGGCGACCGTCCTCGCCCAGCAGGGCATCGGCCTGGAAACCGGTGTTGCTGGACGCGTAAAGCGACACGCCGGGGCGCGGCTGATAGACCACGCCCAAACGCGGTATCCATCTCGACTGGCGCAGCGCGGGCATTGCCGCACCGGTCAGCTCGTAGGTGGCGTGGCGCACCGTGGCCAGCACATGCCATGACTCGCCGATCGACAGCTGGTCCTGCGCGAACAGCCCGAGCTGGCTCGACCACGATCCGCCCAGCGGACGGGTCTGGACGGCGACGGTGTTCTTCGCCGACGCGAACGGCAGGGACTCGTCCGCCTGCAGGTCGGCGTTGACCGCTGCGCCGGTGACCAGCGTGCTGGGCTGGTTGCCGTTGCCCGTGTGGGTGCGGGCATAGTCCACGCCCAGCAGCACGTCGTGCACCAGCAGGCCCTGTTCGAAACTTGCCGCCAGTTCGTTCTGCAAGGTGGAAAACGCGTCGGAGTAGCGGTAGCTGCTGGCCTGCGCCTCGCTCAGGCCGAAATGCTGGGTGTCGGAGAACGCCCAGGCCTGGCCGCTGCTGCGCTGGCTCACGTACTGTCCGCGGCTGCGCAGGCTCCAGTCGTCGCCCAGTGCCTGCTCGACCATGTAGAACGCACGGCGCGTGCGGAACCGCGCATGGTCGTCGGGGTTGCCCAGCAAGCGGTCGAACGGCGACGCGCTGGCCAGCGACTGCCCGAGCAGCACCGTGTGGTCCGCAACCGGCACGCGGTTGTCGACGTATTCCAGGCCGAACAGCCATCGCGTGGTGTCGTCCTGCCAGCCGATGGAGGGCGCGAAGTAGGCGCTGCGCTGGCCCCGATAACCCTGCGCCGTGCGTTCGGCGCGATTGCCGGCGGCGACCCAGCGATAGGTGAGCCGGCCCCGCTCGTCGAGCGGACCGGCCAGGTCCACGCCCAGGCGGCTGCCGTCGCCCTGGCCGGTGGAGAACGTCAGCTCGCGCACCGGTTCGGCCTGCGGCCGCTTCATCACGATGTTCACCGAGCCGCCGAAATTGTTGTCCACCGACGACTCGCCGAGGATCGTCTCCGGGCCCTTCAACACCTCGACCCGCTCGATGGCGATCAGCGGCGGCAGATCCTCGATGCGCGCCACGCCGTTGGGCATGCCGTCGGTGAGGCCGTTGCCGGTGGTGAACCCGCGGATGCGGAACAGCGGCGGGCCGCCGAAGCCATCCACATAGTCCACGCCCGCCACGTGGCGCACCACGTCGGCCACCTCGAACGCCTGGCGGGAATCCATCAGGTCGCGCGTCACGATGCTCACCGACTGCGGCAGGTCGGCCAGCTCCGCGTCGGTGCGGGTGGCGCCCCGCGTGCCGTCGGCCAGGAATCCCCAGTCGCCCAGCACCAGGCCGGAGACCCGCACGGTATCCAGCACCGAGACGATCGGCACATTCGGCTTGGTGCCGCGCAGCGGACTTTCGTACGAGGTCGCCGGGGTGAACTCGCGCTGGTGCACCACCACCGTGCGGCTGCCGATCACCTCGTAGTCCAGGCCGGTGCCCTGAAGCAGGTGGTCCAGCGCCGCTTCCACCTTCAACCTGCCGGAGGTGCCGGTGCTGCGTCGCCCCGCGATCGCCTTGCTGGAGGCGAGTATCTGCACGTCGGCCTGGCGTCCCAGCGCCATCAGCGCATCGGCCAGCGGCTGCGAGGGTATCGAGAAGCTGGTGCGCTCGGCCTTCAGTGTCGGTGCGCCCGAGGCGACGGCAACGCCGGCGAAACCGGTCGCCGCGATCCATGCCAGGCCAACGCCGAACGCACGCTGCATCCGCTTCGCGGACGTCATCGGCAACACCTGCGCCCGTCGCCGCGACGCCATTTACGTTCCGCCATCCTGCCCACCGTGCGTGCGAACCATGGTCGGGAGCGTGGCCGGTGGAAATCGGGCCGGGCCTTCGCCTCGAACATTCCCACCACCCACGCTCCCGGCTCTCAGAGCCTGTGAAGAAAACCACTTCCTGTGGTTTTCTTCTATCGCGAGTCCGGCGCATGTCCGGACTCGCTCACATGAAA
>NZ_AJXT01000035.1 GCF_000264295.1 Rhodanobacter spathiphylli B39
CACTTGCGTGACTGCTTCATGCTCGGCCGTCCTTGGCCGACCTGAGAGGTTGTAAAACGCACAACCTCTCAGTGCTTTCCGGTGCCGGAAAGCACCACGTGATCGGCAAACGCGCTCACCTGCACGGGAAAAACGTGCGGCAAGGCATCGACCCAACGGCCAATGTTAGTCGTGTTGACGGTGCCGGTGAACCGCAGCTCGCCCAGGCGCGGATCGGCCAGCTGCACCGGCTGGCGGCTGTAGCGATTGACGTCGGCCAGCACGGTCGACAGCGGTTCGTCGACGAACTCCAGCCGATGCTGGCGCCACGTCGCCGCGTGTTCCGGCGCGATCGTGCTGACGCTGAGCGCGCCGCTGACCGGGTCGTACTCGGCGCGCTGGCCGGCCACCAGGTCCAGCCGGCCGGAGGGCAGGTCCGCATCGTCCGCAGCGCCGTTCGCCGGTGACAGCCGCACCCGTCCTTCGGTCACCGTCACGCTGACCCGTTGGCCGGTACGCCGCACGTTGAATGCCGTGCCGAGATCCTCGATGTGCAGGGGGCCGGCCGTCACCACGAACGGGCGCTGGCGGTCATGCGTGACGGTGAAGAACGCCTCGCCGGCGCGCAGGTCGATGTCGCGCCGGTGCTGCGCATAGCGGGTGGTCAGGCTGGAGGCCGCACCGAGTTCGATGGCGGTGCCATCGGGCAACTGGATGGCCCGATCCTCGGCCACCGCGCTGGCGTATTGCTGCGGCAGCGGGGAGTGGTCCGGCCCGCCGCGCAGCATCCACCAGCCGCCCAGCAGCGCCACGCCGACCACCGCCGCGGCGGCCGCCAGCGGACGATACGGCCGCTTCGTGGCGCGTGGCGCGAACTCGTCGATCAACTGCTGGCGCTGGCTGGGCGAGGCGTCGGCAGCCAGCTCGCCCAGCGTGTTGAGCTGGGCGAAGGTCTGGGCGTTGCTGGGATCAGCCGCCATCCATGCACCCCAGCGCTCAAGCAGGTCCGGGGACGGTTCGGGATCGCGCAACTGGGTCCACCACAGCGCCGCCGTGCGCGTGGTTTCCTCGTCGAATCCGGTATTGGTGGCCATTACGGCGTCTCCATTGCAAAACAGCGTTCACGGCAGTGCGCCATGGCCCGGCTGACGTGGTAGCGAACCATCCGTTCGCTGAGCTTCATCTCGGTGGCGATCGCGGAAAACTCGCGGCCTTCCAGCACGTGCAGCACGAACGCCTGGCTGCACTTGGCCGGCAACTCGCGCAGGGCGGCCTGCACTTTCTTCCATTGCTGGCCGGCCCACAGGTGCTGCTCGGGCAGCGGCGCGGCGTGCAGATCCTCGCTGACGGGCGGGGGCGACAGGTTGGCGCGCACCACGCGCTTGCGCAGGTAGTCCACCGACTGGTTGATCGCCATGCGGAACAGGAACGCCCGCGGTGTTTCCAGGTGGCCCAGGTCCTTCATGGTCAGCAACTTCACGTAGACCTCCTGCGCGATCTCCTGCGCATCGGTGCGCGAGCTGAGGCGGCATTGCAACAACGCCACCAGGGCATGGTGATGCTCGCGATAGAGCGTGGCCACCAGCTCGGCATGCGCGGGCGCGCGCTCGTCTGGCGGCTCCTCGCTGCGGCGGGGTGGTTCCTTGAAACGGTGGGGGCTGTCCATCCGGGTACTCATGACGCGCTTCGCGCATACGGTCGGGCCAGGCGGCGACCCACGTGTTTGTCGATTCCAGGCTTAGACGTGTCAGGCCGGGGAAATTGAAATGGCGGCGGATCCGGCGAGGACAAGTCGCCCTGCAGGCTCCCCTGATGACCCGACAGGTTTGCGCTAGAACTTGTTCCGCCAATGGCGGGTGTATCAGTACAGGCTGATCGTTGAACTGGTCATGATGTGCATGCAGGTGGCGATCTCGCACGGGCTGGGCTGTGGTTTGCCTTTGAGTGTTTTCAAGCGAAGCAGAGCAGAGCTTTCGTCCTCCTGCGGAGGGCGAGTCCCTTTCTCTCGCTTGCCCGAGAGAAAGGAACCAAAGAGAGGGGCACCCCGCTTCCGCGTTTTCCGGGCTTCCTGCCCGGAAAGTCCGCGTGCGGGTTACGGGGTTTGTCGACAGGGCATCCTGCCCTGACGCCAAACTGGCCGGCATCCCTGCCGGCCACCCTGCGGGCTTTCCTCCACCCGCCCGCCGCTGCAGAGGGGACCCCGGGTAGAGCGACGCGCATCCTGCGCGTACTTTTCAGAAGAGCCAAGTCAACAGCCGGAGCAAGAGCAGCAGAGCGACGCGTCGCTCTGGCTCTGGCTTCTGCTTCCCTGCTTCATCACCGAGTGCGGGCCAGGAAGGCCCGCTGCTCTGCCCGGGTCCCTTGTGCGGCGGTGAGTCGGGGTCGACAGGCCGCGCAGCGGGCATCGACAGGGATGTCGATGCCTTTTCGCACGGGCAGGAGGCCCGTTCGAAAAGCCCGGCCCCGGCTCACGAACTTGTTGGGCAGGAGGCCCAACAAGCGCCAAGCGGGGTGGCCTCTCTTTGGGCCACGTTTCTCTGGCCACACAGAGAAAGGTGGCTCGGGCGCCGAAGGCGCACGAAAGCTCTTGCTATTGCGAATCATGTGGTGACCGCGCATTCAAGGCTGGAACTAAACCTGACCCCGATAGCGGAAAAAATCTTCCGGTCCGAGCGCCTTTGCAGCGAGTCCACATTTCAAGATTTCACGATATAACACGTTGCGAAGATCGGACGCATGATCCCTACTGCTCTGCAGCTGACGAGGAAGATAGTCTTTAGTCACAAGCAGGTGTCGATAGCGGCTCGGACCTTTCCTCAAAATGCGGCAAAACCCTTGGTGTACGTCAATCTAGATTGGGGGATCGAATGACTCGGAAAAATATTGCTAATCGGGGTGACATTAGGCCTGATGCTCTTCGCCAACGCCGAGATCTCTATGCGCTGTCAATTGGGTTGCTGCTCTTCAATCTGGCAGGAGGGAAGGTTGCAGCCAATACCTCTTTCGGGAGCATCTTGCCTATCGCGTTGGAGAGGCCTTGGTGGTTACTTCTCGCTGCTTGGACAGGGTTTGCCTATTTCTGGTTTCGGTTCTCTCTCGTGTCTGAAATTCGCCCCATGGGTGCGTTTCTTCAAGACATTGCCTGGCAGGCTGGTGATACGGCGACGATCCGCCGGCTTGCGATCAAGCTGGCTAAGGGTGCAGTAGATCCGTACTCAGGACAGAAGGTGGAGGCGGCGATAGGGCCACCTGACGGATGCGTTCCCAAGCTGAGCTGGTCGGCGGGCAAACCTTTGCTCGACCTTTGCGGGCTCACATCTAAGGGCCAGGGTGCCGGTGAGAATAAGGTGCCGGCGAGCTTCGGCATGTCGGAGATTGAGATCCCGCCTGAGGATCGGCTAGCTATCATACGCGTAGGGCTCATCAGCATCGTCCGTGCTGTACTACGAGAGCGCACTTTCACCGACTACACGCTGCCTCATCTGTTCGCACTGCTCACATTTATTGTAGGAGCAGTGCGTTTTGCTTCCGCGGAAGTCATGACCTTCCAAGTCCCGCCGCATGTTGGGGTTGCTGCTAAAGCTTTAGTACCAACTTCCCTCTATGACTCCCATCAAACAACCGATTCAACACAACGGGCGCATTCTCCAACCCCTCCGCCACCGTCTCTTCCGCCTTCAACTTCCCCTCGCCAATCCAACCACTGAGCGTCTGCACCGCCTCACGCGTCTTTGTGTAATCCAGCACCAGAAACCCGCGCATGCTGAGGCGTTTCATGATGACGGGGCTGAAGTCGTCGCCGGGGCGTTCGGCGCTGTTGTAGCCCGAGATCATGCCGCACAGCGCCACGCGGCCGCCGATCACCATCCGCGACAGCACCGCGCGCATCACCTCGCCGCCCACGTTTTCGAAGTTCACGTGGACGCCGTCGGGCGTGACGGCCTTGAGCTGCTGCTTGAAGTCGGCGGACTTGTAGTCGACGGCGGCATCGAAGCCGAGGTGGTCGACGAGGTGGCGGCATTTGTCGGCGCCGCCGGCGATGCCGACCACGCGGGCGCCCATGATCCTGCCGATCTGGCCGGCGATGGAGCCGACCGAGCCGGCGGCGGCGGAGACGACCAGGGTTTCGCCGGCCTGCACGGGGGCGATGTCGGTGAGGCCGTAGTAGGCGGTGACGCCGCTCATGCCGGCTGCGCCCAGCAGGGTGGGCAGCGGGATGCCGGGATCGGCGGGCAGGCGCACGTAGCCCCTGGCGTCTTCGTGCAGCACGAGATATTCCTGCCAGCCGGTGACGCCCTGAACCAGGTCGCCTTCGGCGTAGTGCGCGGAGCGCGAGGCGACCACGCGCCCCAGGCCGAGCGCGCGCATCACTTCACCGATGGCCACCGGCGGCAGGTATTGGGGAATGTCGCGCATCCACACACGGTTGGTCGGGTCCATCGAGAGGTACAGCACGCGCACCAGTACCTCGCCGTCTTCGAGTTCGGGTACGGCTTGCTCGACCAGCTCGAAGTCGTCGCGCGAGACCAGGCCTTCGGGGCGGGTTTTCAGGCGCAGCTGGCGATTGATCAGGGACATGGTTTGCCTCCAGGCAGGTGTCAGACCGAAAGATAGCCGCCATCGACGTTGATCGCCGCGCCGGTGGTGTAGGAAGCGGCGGCCGAAGCCAGGTAGAGTGCCGCGCCGGCCATTTCGGACGGTTGCGCCACCCGGCGCATCGGCACGTGGGCCAGCGCCTGCTTGAGAATGGCCGGGGTGTTGACCAGCACCGAGGCGAACTTCGTGTCGGTGAGCCCGGGCAGCAGGGCGTTGCAGCGCACGCCGGATTCGGCGCATTCCGCCGCGAACGCCCTGGTCATCGAGATCACCGCGGCCTTGGTGATCGAGTAGATGCCTTGCTGGAAGCCCGGCACCACGCCGTTGACCGAGGCCACGTTGATGATCGAGCCGCCGCCATGTCTTGCCATCAGCTTCGCGCCATGGCTGGACATGTAGAAATAGCCGCGGATGTTCACGTCCACGGTCTTCTGGAAGATCGCGGGGTCGGTCTCGGTGATCGGCCCGAAGTAGGGGTTGGTGGCGGCGTTGTTGACCAGCACGTCGAGCCGGCCATGGCTGGCTTCGAGATGCGCGAACAGCGCAGTGATCTGTTCCATTTCGCCGATATGACAGGCCAGCGCCTCGGCCGAGCCACCCGCGGCGACGATTTCGTCGACCACGCGCTGGCAGTCGACCTGCTTGCGACTGGAGACGATCACGTGCGCGCCCTGGGCGGCGAACAGTCGGGCAATCTCGGCGCCGATACCGCGGCTGGCACCCGTGACGAGGGCGATCTTGCCGGAGAGGTCGAACAGCTGGCTGGTGCTCATCGAGGCGTTCCGCTGGGATGGAGAGGCCATGCGTGGCGTTGACGCCGCCTCGCTGCGTTTTCGATTGTGGCGCATCGACGCGCCCCGGCGTGCACCTTAGCCATCGTCGCGTGCTGCGCTCGCTCAGGGCGACGTGGCTGCGCGGGCCGCCGAGGCCTTTGCCTGTTGCCGGATGAAGCGAACGCTGTCTTCCAGTGCGCTCGACTTCCCGCGGAACGGACGGGACAGCGACAGCAGGATCGCGGCGTGGCCGATGCCCGGATACAGCTTCACCTCGGCCGGCTCATCGTGGCGCTGCATGGCTGCGGCAAGCGAGGTCGCATTGCGCGGCCACACCACCTTGTCGTCGCCGCCCTGCAACAGCAGCATCGGCGGCTCGTCACCGTCGACCTGGTGCACCGGCTGGGAGCGCAATTGCGCGACGTGGGTGGTGCCGAACATGTCGATGAAGTCCGGATTCTCCAGCGGCAGGAAGTCGTACGGGCCGGCCAGGCCGATGAAGCCATCCAGTTGCCGCGGCTGCATGCCGACGCCGGACAGCCACTGCGCATCGGTGGCCAGCAGCGCACCGATGTGGGCACCTGCGGAGTGGCCCATCAGGAACAGCGAGGCGGGGTCGCCACCGTATTCGCCGGCGTGCGCGTGCGCCCAGGCCACGGCGTGCGCTGCGTCCTGCATGAAGCCATCCAGGTGCACCGCGGGCCACAGGCGGTAATCGGGAATCACCACCACCATGCCCTTGCTGGCCAGCGCTTCGCCGGCCCAGCGATACCATGCACGCTTGCCCGACTTCCAGCTGCCACCGTAGAAGAACACGACCACCGGCGCGTGGCGGCTGTCGCGCGGGCGATAGATGTCCAGCGCCAGCCGGTGAGCGGGAGCGTAGATCACGTCGCGCTGAACCACCACGTCGTGCCTGCCCGTCGTGGCATTGAGGCTGCGGAACAGCGCCGCCTGGCAGCCACTGAGCAGGCCGCCGCCGAGCAGCAGCAGGAGGGTGGCGAACACGGTGCGGCGCGGGGCGTGACCGGCGTCTTTCGGTGGCATGGGGTTCCTTTGCGACGGTGATCCGGGGGCGTCAACCCCGTGATTCGCCGAGCTGCGTTGCATGGATGTGGGGTCGCGTGCACAGGTGTACGTGCCATGGCCGCCAGAAGATGCAGGCGTCGATGTATGCCTGACGTGTTCCACCTACACTGTGCCGGCCAGCAGGCACACAGGGAGAGAAGCATGCGTCGTCGAATGCCGGGGTTGTCGGGTTTCGTGTGGCCGATCGTGTTGTCGCTGTTGCTGCTGGCCGCGCCATTGCCGGCGCAGGACATTCCGCCGGCACTGGGCGACTGGCAGGGTTGGGTGCTGCACGACGTGCCGCAGCATGGCTGTCCGTTTCTTGCCGGCCAGACGCCGGACTCGGGCAACCGGCAATGCGCCTGGCCGGGCCGGATGAGCCTCGATGCCGGCAAGGACGGCGGTCACTTCACTCTCGACGTGCATGTCGATGCGCCGAGCTGGGTGGCGCTGCCGGGCGATGCGAAGAACTGGCCGCAGCAGGTCATGCTCGACCGGCAGCCTGCCACGGTCCTGCAGCGCAACGACCAGCCGATGCTGTGGCTGACCCCGGGCGAACACCAGTTGAGCGGCAGTCTGCCGTGGAACGCGCGACCGGCGCGGCTGCGGGTGCCGCAGTCGATCGGGCTGGTTACGCTGAAGGTGGATGGCGCGGCGGTGAGCCGCATCGAGCGCAACGGCGAGCAGTTGACCCTGGGCGAGGCCGCCGCTGCGCAGCGCGCCGCCGACGCACTTTCCCTGCGCGTCTATCGCCGGCTTGAGGATGGCCTGCCGGGCACCCTGCTGACGCAGCTGCAGTTCAACGTCACCGGCAGCGCCCGCGAGCAGAGCCTGGGCCCGGTGCTGCCTGACGGCTTCGTGGCCACCTCCCTGTCCGGTGAGCTGCCGTCCCGGCTGGACAACGACGGCCAGTTGCGCGTGCAGCTGCGCCCGGGCCAGTGGACGATCACGCTGGCCGCGCGCAGCGCCGCGCCGCTGTCCCGCATCGCGCTGAAGCTGCCGGCCGCACCGTGGCCGCGGCAGGAAGTGTGGAGCTATGTCGATGCTCCGGCGCTGCGCAGCACGCGCGTCGAAGGCAACGCCACCGATGCCGCCCAGGCCGGCGTGCCCACCCAGTGGAGCCAGCTGCCGGCCTTCGTGCTGGATGATCATGCCGGCCTGGCGATCGAGCAGGGCACCCGCGGCGACGAGGGCGGCAAGGGCGACCAGCTGCACCTGCAGCGTCAGCTCTGGCTCGACTTCGACGGCGGCGGGCTCAGCATCGTCGACCATCTCGGCGGCGAGCTGCGTCATCGGCAGCGTCTGGATGTGGCGGCGCCGTGGCAATTGCAGCGGGCCAGCCAGGATGACGAGCCGCTGCTGATCAGCCGGAGCGGGCAGGGCCGCAGCGGCGTCGAGCTGCGCGAGCAGGACATCGACCTCGGCGCCGGCCTGCGCCTGCCCATGCATGGCGGCCGCATTCCCACGGCCGGCTGGCAGGTGCCGCTGGAAGACATCGATGCCACCTTGCACCTGCCGCACGGTTACCGCCTGCTGGGTGCGATCGGTGCGGATCGTTCGCCCGATTCGTGGGTGGCGCAATGGGATCTGCTCGACCTGTTCGTGGTGGCCGTGATCGCGCTGCTGGCGGGACGCCTGCTGGGCTGGCCGTGGGCGCTGCTGGCCGCCGGTTTCCTGGCCCTGGCGCGGCATGAGGTGGGCGTGCCGCTGTGGACGCTGGCCACGGCACTGGCGCTTGGCCTGCTGCTGGCGGCGCTGCCCGAAGGGCGCCTGCGCCGCACGGCGCGCTTCGGCGCGCTGGCCGGGTTTGCGCTGGCGGTACTGTGGGCGCTGCCGTTCGCGGCGGCGCAGTTGCAGTACGCGCTGCATCCCCAGCTGGAGGGCGGACAACAGGGTGCGGTGATGGCGAGGTTCGAGCCGGCGGGTCAGCCGCCGCCGAAGATCGTCGCGCAAGCGGCACCGCCGCCGACCGAAGAAGCCTACGCGAACGCGTCGATGCCCCCGCCCATGCCAGCGGCTGACGCGCGCAGTTCGTCGGCTCGCGGGGTGGTGTCGGGAAAGACGGCGGCGGCCCTGAGTGCCATTGCCGTGGAGGCGTCGGCGGTGCAGGACCTCGGTGGAAGCCTGGCCGCCGTCCGCGACGATCTGGATGCCCGCAACGTGGTGCAGGCCGGCGCCGGCATGCCGTCCTGGAACCAGGGCAACAACTACCGGCTTGGCTGGTCCGGGCCGGTGACGGCGGAGCAGACCACGCGCCTGCTGATCGTGCCGTCGTGGCTGGTGCGCCTGCTGCGGGTGGTGATGGTGGGCTTGCTGGCCGCGTTGCTGGGTCGCCTGGTGCCGAGGTTGCTGCCCGCTTCGCGCATCTCCTGGCCGGGCGGGCGTCGCGGCGCGAGCGTGGTCGGCGCGGCGCTGTTCGTGGCCTTGCTGCTGCCGACGGGCAGCCGGGCGCAGAGTCTGCCGGACGCGCCGCTGCTGGAGCAGTTGCGTAACCGGCTCACCGAGGCGCCCCCCTGTGCGCCGGCCTGCGCCGCGGTGGCTCAGGCGCAGCTGCAAGTCAATGGCGACGTGTTGGATGTCGCCCTGGAAATCCATGTCGGGGCGGCGGTGGCGCTGCCCCTGCCGCAAGCCGATGACGCGCTGCAGCTGTTCGAGGTCAGCGTGGATGGCCATGCCGATGCGCCGATCGTGCGTCGTGGCGACCGGCTGCTGTTGCGGCTGGATCGCGGCGTGCACCGGGTCGGCCTGCGCTACCGCATCGGCAGCGCGGACACCGCGAGCCTCCGTTTCGACCTGCGCCCGCAACGCGTGAGCTTCGACGGCCAGGGCTGGTTGCTGGATGGCGTCAGTGACGGCCGCGCGTTGGGCGACAGCATCGCCCTGCATCGGGTGCGCGCCGGCAACGACGGCGGCAGCGTCGCGGCGGTGCAGAGCTTTCCACCTTACGTGCGGCTGATCCGCACGCTGGAGCTGGGTGTGGACTGGACGGTGACCAACGAAGTCCAGCGCATCGCGCCGCGCGAGGGCGGCTTCAGCATCAGCATTCCGCTGCTGCCCGGCGAGCATCCGGTGGGCGACGACGTGCTGGTGAAGGACGGTCGCATCAACATCACCTTCAATGCCAGCAGCGGCGCGGTGACCTGGCGCAGTCGCCTGGATCACGTTGCCAGCTTGGTGTTGAAGGCGCCCGCATTGGGCGAACGTGCCGAGGCATGGCAGATCCAGGCGGCGCCGATGTGGCATGTCGAGGCGAAGGGCGTGCCAACCAGCGCCAGTGACGACGGCCTGCTGTTCCAGCCGCTGCCGGGCGAGACCCTGCAACTGGCATTCACCCAGCCGCAGGCGATCGCCGGCGACAGCCTGGCCTTCGATCGGGTGCAAGTGACCACGGTGGCCGGCGAACGCGCCAGCGAAACCACACTGGAACTGCATGCGCGCAGCACCCGCGGCGGCGAGCACGCGATCGACCTGCCGGCCGGCGCCGAATTGCTGGACGCGAACCGCGATGGCGAGTCGATCAACCTGGCGGTCCGCGACGGCAAGCTCGGCCTGCCCCTGTTGCCGGGCGAGCACGACTACACGCTGCGCCTGCGCGAGCCGCGTGGGGTGGCCGCGCGCACGCGCACGCCGACGTTCGCGCTGCACGCGCCGGTGGCCAACATCGGTCTCGACCTGCAGTTGCCGCAGGACCGCTGGGTGCTGTGGACATGGGGGCCGACCACCGGTCCGGCCGTGTTGTACTGGTCGCAGCTGGTCGTGCTGCTGCTCGCCGCGTGGCTGCTGGCCCGCTTCGCGCCGACGCCGCTGCGCTTCCGCCACTGGCTGCTGCTGGGGCTGGGCTTCTCCGCATTCGCCTGGAGCGCCTATGCGCTGGTCGTGCTGTGGCTGATCCTGCTGGGCCTGCGCGCCCGCCACGCGCCCGCGGAGAACGCGGACAGCACGCGCTTCAACCTGTTGCAGGTCGGCCTGGCGGCACTCACCGTGCTGGCCCTGCTGGTGTTGATCGCCGCGGTGCCCAAGGGGCTTCTTGGACTGCCCGACATGCATGTGGTGGGCAACGGCTCGGCTGCCGCAAGCCTGCGCTGGTTCGCCGACCAGAGCGCCGGCCTGCTGCCGGGCGGTGGCGTGTTCAGCGTGTCGTTGTGGTTCTACAAGCTGGCAATGCTCATCTGGGCGCTGTGGCTGGCCAATGCCCTGATCGGCTGGTTGCAGTGGGCGTTCAAGTCGTGGACGCACGGCGGCTACTGGCGCAAGCCGTTGCCGAAGCCGGGCGCGACGCCGCCACAGCTGCCACCGAACAGTTCGGAGCCGCCGCATGCCTGATGTACGCCATGCGCTGATGGCCGCGACCGCACGGCTCGGCGAGCGCGCCGACGCCGAACTGCTGCTGCTGCACGCGCTGCAGCAGGAACGCAGCTGGCTGTTCACCCACGCCGACGACGAGCTGGCGATGGACGTCCAGACGGCTTTTCAACAGCTGGTCGCGCGGCGCGAAGCAGGCGAGCCGGTGGCCTACCTCACCGGCCGCCGGGGCTTCTGGACGCTGGACCTCGAAGTGACCCCGGCCACCCTGATCCCGCGCCCGGAGACGGAACTGCTGGTCGAGCTCGCCCTTCAGCAACTTCCCGACAGGGCGCCCGTCGACGTGGTCGACCTGGGCACCGGCAGCGGCGCGATCGCGCTGGCGATCGCCAGCGAACGGCCGCAGGCACGAGTGATCGGCACCGACGCCAGCGTCGCCGCGCTGGCGGTGGCAAGGCGCAACGCGCAACGCCACCACCTCGACAACGTCACCTTCGTGCATGGTGACTGGCTGGCACCATTGGCCGGCCAGCAGTTCGACCTGATCGTCTCCAACCCGCCGTACATCGAAGCCGCCGACCCGCACCTGGTGCAAGGCGACCTGCGCCACGAGCCGGCCAGCGCACTGGCCTCGGGCGACGACGGCCTCGACGACATCCGCCGCATCCTCGTCGACGCCCACCACCACCTGCGCCCCGGCGGCCGGCTGCTGTTCGAGCATGGCTGGAACCAGGGTGAAGCGGTGCGCGGGTTGCTGGCCCAGGCCGGCTATGCCGACGTGTTCACGGCGCAGGATCTGGAGCTGCGTGATCGGATCAGCGGCGGCAGGGTGTGAGTCAGCCGGTCGCCTGATTCGGGTGGTGGTGAATGCGGAACCCTGACGGGCCAAGCCAGCTGATCGTGCGATAGGCGGCGGTGAGGGTGTTCCGTTCGCGATAGAGGCGAAGCAATTCGGCCGGACTCCAGCCCGCGCCTTCCGCGAACAGACCGTCCAGCCCGATCAATGCATCGGCAAGTTGCTTCCTGTCGGGGTCGTCCGTGATGGGCCTCTCCCAGCGTGGCGACACCGCGACAACGCCACGTACGCGCAACGCGGGTTCGATTGCCGGGCTACGGCAAACAAGCGCAGCCACATGGCCGGCAAGGTCGAGCACCACGACTTCATGGTCTGGCATGGTGTTCATGGAGATCTCGTGGGGCGGGTCATGGTCATTCGTCTACTTGTAAGGCGACCAGTCGAACGGCGGTGCGTCCCAGGCTCTGCCCTGTATCAGATCGGCAAGCGTCGTCTCGAACTCCAGCCGCAGGATCGATGCAGCGTCGCGACAGAATTCAGCGATCGTGTGCTCGGGGTTGGCGTTGGTGAGCGGTGGCACGATATCTTATTCGTCGCACCGGGCCAGATGATCGTTCACGAAGAAGCCATCTCCATTGCGCGAGTCGACAAACACGGAAAGACGGTCGGCATGGGTCGGCATTGCGGGCGAGAAGTGAATGCGCAGCTCCCTGTCGGCCGCGCTCGATACGTACCGGATGACCAATTGATCGCCAAGCAGGGTGGAATGAGCCAACTCATCCGGAAGCCGTGCGTATCCCCAGCGTGTCATGAATGACAGGCAGGCATGCAGCGCCCGCGAGACCTCCTCGAACTTCGTCATCGCGGCACCCCGTGCATTATTCGACATGCTTGAAATCGAAGTCCGCCTGCATGAGCGCATTGGCAAACTCGGCATCCGAAGACTCCAGCTCCCTGGCCGCCATCAGGCCGATATCCACCCATCCGCGATCCGCGGCAAGCGGAAGACACCGGTAGCCAAGTTCCGCGATCATGCGGCTCAGCTGCTCGCCGGCATGGATATGAACCCCATAATCGGGGCTTCTTGCCAGGCGATCGGCAAGCATGTCCAGCGCATGCCTGGCCGAAGCCAGCGCCTCGCTGCGATCAATCATGGGTGCATCCAAGGCGTTGCCCCATGTGGCGGCGAGTCATCGGGAAATGACAGGCCTGTCCCGTCGTCATCGCTGATGAAGCCGCATGTCGCCAGGTTGTGCGGCGTCCCTGGTGAACGCCAGTAGCGCAGCGATGGCACTTCGGATTCGATGCGTTGCCTGGCCAGCGCGGACAGCTCCCTCTCCATGTGTACGACCTGGCAGGTTCTGCTCCATCCTTCGGAAATTTCGGCCAGGATGTTGCCTTCCTCGATGGCGATTTCCACAGCACGAAGGACAGGGGCAGAGGTTATCAATGCCATGCTGGTCTTCATGTCGTTCGGCTCGACTGGCTGGGAATCATGTCGATGGCTTCCATGTCAATTCCATAAGGCTCCAAGAGGACGGGTCGTAGCAGGCCTCGTAAAGCGGCGAGGCATCGTATGGCTTTCAGGGCAGTCTACGGTGCACGTGGATATTCAGTGCCACTTCCCCGGCGCGCACGCTGATGGCATCAAACCAGAACCTGTCTCCCGCCATAGAATATCTTGAGGTGCCGTAAGGATTGATGATGCGTCGAAGGACTTCGTTCGTCGGATCGAGGACCATGACGTTGCCGGAACCATACGTGTCGTGGTCCTGCAGCACGACGATGCCGCTGCCATCGGGAAGCGCGCGAGCAGTCATCGTCTCGCCCAACGCAGTTCTCCAGGTTCGAACTGGCTGGTGAGCGGCAAGCTCTGCTTGCCGGCGATGATGCGCTCAATCAAGGGGGAGCAACTCACGGTGAATTCCATACGGATCGTCCGGCGGTACATCTTGCTTGATGGTCTGACGAACCAGCCTTGCCTCGCCATGCGCACGAACTAGCGGGGGCGTGCCCTATGTCACAGGTTTCCACTCGATCTTTTTCAAGTCCCATGTCGATGGGTCGTAACTTGCTTCATAGATGGGTGCAGCATCATAGGGCTTCCCCGGTAGTTTGCGGTGCACCTGAATGTGCAAGATGGCATCGTCACCGCTTGCCGTGACGCCATAGAACGAAAATTCGTCGCCTGCCGTGAAGAATTTTGAGCTTCGGTAGGGATTGGCAATGCGTCGAAGCAGTTCGTTCTTGGCATTCAGGACGACAACGTTATCGGAACCATAGTGCTCTTCACTCTGGAGAACGGCGATGCTGCTGCCATCGGGCATAAGGCACGCAGTCAATGTGTCGTCGCCGTCGATCAAGCGCGTGAACGCACGGCCGCCGCTCTTCCACGCGTAGGCTCTCGGGTGGAACTCGGGGTCATTGATTTGCTGCAGCACCGGCACATCGGGAAGGTACTTGCCGACTCCAGTCCTGATGCCGTTGTTCAAGATGAAGACAAAATTCTGGATCATGGGATGGATATACCTTGTGCCGGAGGAGCGCATCGGCCCCTGTTCCTTCGGGGCCACCGCATTTCCCGTGTGCGCGTGAAAGTCCGCCGTGCAATTACAAGCCGAGGCTGTCCAGCAGCTTTCTTTCTTCGATCTGGTACGCATGACGGAATGGACCACTTTCGTCGAGCATCTCCCGGCTGAATTTGAGGACAAAGTCGAATACCTGTCGAACCTCACGTTCCACATGGAGGCGAATGAGCTTGACCTGATCTTCGCCCTCCAGCTCCGCCGAACTAGTTTTCCTGATTCCGTCGAACACGCTGGCGTCAGCGCGGAATGCCTCTCCGGCAAGTATTTTCCTGGACAGGCCTATCTCGAACTTCCTGCCCGAGCTGTCGCTGAGGTGTGCGGCCAGCGACGGGAGGTAATGCCTTTCGGTCTGGAAGGTCAGCGAGCAGGCGCTATTCGCGAGAACCAACTCGTACTCCGCATCCCGATCAAGACCGAGATCGAGCTCGCGAAATTCGAGGAGCAAAGCCTTGATGGTAGAGCCGTAGGGGTCAATCATTTCGATCTGTTGCCTGCGTCATGTCCGGATCGCCATGCAGAGGGTTCGATGAGGTACCGCTACTCCGTTCACGCCAGCTCCAGGACGTTTCCGGCCCTCTCAAAGTCGCTGCGTATCCCGGAAATGACGGCGTCCAGTTCAGGACTGCTGATCTTCAGCCCGCGGGGTGATCCCAGTATTTGATTTCATGCGTGTAGATGGCAAATCCGATCTTTCCACCGGGCGGAAAGAACATTTCGCTGGGAATGGTCAGAGACCTGCCGTTGACTTCGACGCTCATGTGACTGCGAGTCACCTCCCTGATCACTGCTGGTCTCCTGACCTGACGTGCTTGCTTTCTTTGCAGCACGAAACTTCGACGATGGGGCCGTGTCGAGGGATGTTTGTCGCAAGCTTGAGGTCACATGCGCGCGTCCATGATGCAACGGCCGATCCGCAGAAATTTCTCCTCTTCGGTCAGCGACTCCCAAAGCGAATGAGTCACCGGGGCTACCTCCATATCCACAAATAGCGCCGGCTGAGCCGCTTCCCAGGCGCGCATGGAGGAGGAAGAACACACTGGGCACGATGGATGCCGACCGATCCGGAGCGGCCTGCCACCCTCGTCCGGATCGCAAGCGACCTGCCCATAGATGTCTCGCAGCAGTTCCGCACGCCTGGTTGCCTTCATCTCGGCGCCGGATTGCCGGGCAATGAGGTCATCGACCTCCTTGTAGGTGGGATCGACGAGCGCATTCAGATAGGCCATCGACGCTCCTGTTCCACTACGGAGAAGAAATTCCGCGTAGGACGCGAGTGGCAACGCCGGAGCCTGGAAGGGATGGCCCCAAGGTTCGCATTGGTAATCGAAGATTTGCAGTCGCATGATCCGGGTAGCCGTGCCTTGCCGCCACGGCGTCAACAACGGACTGCCATGGGCAGCTTTGCGAAGGAGGGCTCCGAGCCTCCGGTGCGCACCCCAACGCCATGGGGTCGACAGGTGTGAGCCACCATTGGCGTCCTATTGACGATACATCCATACCAGGCACGAGTCGGTCTGCTGTGGAATGATTCTTTCCGGAGTAATGTCTGCGGGGATTTCGGTGCCGTCAGAAAACCTGCACCACTGAACATTGTTCACAAAGCGATTGAAGCCCTGCTTGCCGCAGCTCGGACATGGCGGCAGGCTTCCCAGAAATCTTCTCAGATTGTCCTCGTAGTACGACCGATACCCGGCGCCATGATCAGGAACCTTGTCGGGCTTGGGTTCGCCCAGGACGCGGTCTGCCCGAGGATCCGTCCACAGGATCGTGTGGCAATGTCCGCACTGGGCACCAATGACGGCTGCTTGTGCCCAGGTGAAAAAGACGAGTCCATGTACTTCCCGGTCCCTGACGAGGGCAGGCTCGACGCCAGCATCTCTGGCGCTGATTTGAATGATCCTGGTCATCGTCCCCACGCCTTCGGCAACCTGGCCTCAACCGTTGTCTCTACGGCGTTGGCAGGAAAGTATCACCTCGTAAGCATCTTTCTCGCTTCCCTGGGCCTTTGCTGCTTCGGCGCGGGTGATCGGGCGAGTTCAATTCTGAAGTGCACCACCCCCAGCGGTAGAGCGGCGCAGGTGCGGTAGCCTGCACAGCTTCACCGCCAAGTGGAACTGCACATGAGCAACACACACCTGAGCCAAGACGAACGCTATCAGATTCAGC